>NZ_RBJB01000003.1:902728-905029 GCF_003634635.1 Marinobacter nauticus
ATTCCACTGGCATTGTCGTTAACGCGACCACCACCGTCGGTGCGGATGGCTCCTACAGTCTGACCGGCGTCGACATCTCCAGCCTGGTCGATGGCAGCCTGACCGTGGACGCTTCCGCACAGGATCGCAACGGCAATGCCGTCACCGACTCGGCGACCGGCAGCTTTGATGCCACTGCTGGCGATCTCGCCGTGACCATTAGCAACGTCGATAATGATGCCCAGACTATCGATCTGTCGGGTACCACCACCGACGTGGCCCCGAACAGCGAAGTTGAGGTGACAATCACCGACTCCGCCGGCAACGTCGTTAATACCACCGCCACGGTCGACGCTGACGGTTCCTACACCCTGACCGGCGTGGATATTGCCAGCCTGGTCGATGGCAACCTGACGGTCGAAGCCACGGCCCAGGATCGCAACGGCAATGCTGTGAGTGACTCGGCCAACGGCACCTTCGATGCCACCGCCGGTGATCTGACCGTCTCTGTCGACACCGTCGACAACACCGCGCAGACCGTGAACCTGTCCGGCACCACCACGGACGTGGCGCCGAATGAGCAAGTTGCGATTACCATCACCGACTCCGCCGGCAACGTTGTTAGTACCACCGCCACGGTCGACGCTGACGGTGCCTACACCTTGACAGGCATGGACATCTCCAGCCTGGTCGACGGCGACCTGACCGTGGACGCTTCCGCACAGGATCGCAACGGCAATGCCGTCACCGACTCGGCCACCGGCAGCTTTGATGCCACTGCTGGCGATCTCTCCGTGACCATTGCTAATCTCGATAACGGTACCCAGACCATTGATCTGTCGGGTACCACTACCGACGTGGCCCCGAATGAACAAGTCGATATCACCATCACCGATTCCGCTGGCAACGTCGTTAACGCGACCGCCACCGTCGGTGCGGATGGCTCCTACAGCCTGACCGGCGTCGACATCTCCAGCCTGGTCGATGGCAACTTGACTGTGGAAGCATCCGCGCAGGATCGTAACGGCAACGCCCTGACTGACGCGGCCAACGGTGCCCTTGATGCCACCACCGGTGCCCTGACCGTCTCCGTGGACACCGTCGATAACACCGCGCAAACCGTGAATCTGTCCGGCACGACCACCGATGTGGCGCTGAATGAGGAGGTCAGCGTCACAATTACTGACTCCGCAGGCAATGTCGTCAACGCCTCCGCCACTGTTGGAACCGATAGCTCTTACACTCTGACCGGCGTAGACATTTCCAGCCTGGTCGATGGCGACCTTTCCGTGGAAGCCACGGCTCAGGACCGTAACGGCAACGCTGTCTCCGACTCGGCGGCAGGCTCACTTGATGCGACTACCGGTGATCTGACCGTGGCCATTGCCAATGTCGATAACGGTACCCAGACCATCGATCTGTCCGGCTCGACCACGGACGTGGCCCTGAACAGCCAGGTTGACCTAACCGTCACCGATTCCGCCGGCAACGTCGTTAATACCACCGCCACGGTCGACGCCGATGGTTCCTACACCCTGACCGGCGTGGATATCGCTAGCCTGGTCGATGGCAACCTGACCGTGGAAGCGTCCGCGCAGGATCGTAACGGCAATGCTGTCACTGACTCGGCAACCGGCACCTTCGATGCCACCGCCGGTGATCTGACCGTCTCTGTCGACACCGTCGACAACACCGCGCAGACCGTGAACCTGTCCGGCACCACCACCGACGTGACGCCGAATGAACAGGTCGACATTGCCATCACCGACTCCGCCGGCAACGTTGTTAGTACCACCGCTACTGTCGACACTGATGGTTCTTACACCCTGACCGGCGTGGATATCGCCAGCCTGGTCGATGGCAACCTGACGATCGAAGCCACAGCTCAGGATCGTAACGGCAACGCCGTCACTGACTCCGCCAACGGCTCCCTGGATGCCACCGCCGGTACTCTGACCGTGGCCATTGCCAATGTCGATAACGGTAACCAGACCGCCGATCTGTCCGGCTCGACCACGGACGTGGCACCAAACAGCCAGGTTAACGTGACCATCACCGATTCCGCTGGCAATCTCGTCAACACCACCACGACTGTCGGCGCCGATGGCTCCTACAGCCTGTCCGGCGTCGACATCTCCAGCCTGGTCGACGGCGACCTGACCGTGGAAGCGTTAGCACAGGATCGCAACGGCAATGCCGTCACCGACTCGGCCAACGGCACCTTCGATGCCACCGCCGGTGATCTGACCGTCTCTGTCGACACCGTCGACAACACCGCGCAGACCGTGAACCTGTCCGGCACCACCACGGACGTGGCGCCAA
>NZ_RBJB01000003.1:905126-1194714 GCF_003634635.1 Marinobacter nauticus
CGATGCCACCGCCGGTGATCTGACCGTCTCTGTCGACACCGTCGACAACACCGCGCAGACCGTGAACCTGTCCGGCACCACCACGGACGTGGCGCCAAATGGACAAATTGCGATTACCATCACCGACTCTGCTGGTAATGCCGTCAATGCCACCACCACCGTCGACGCCGACGGTGCCTACACCCTGACCGGTGTGGACATCTCCAGCCTGGTCGATGGCAGCCTGACGGTCGAAGCCACGGCTCAGGATCGCAACGGCAATGCCGTCACCGACTCGGCGACCGGCAGCTTTGATGCCACTGCTGGCGATCTCGCCGTGACCATTAGCAACGTCGATAATGATGCCCAGACTATCGATCTGTCGGGTACCACCACCGACGTGGCCCTGAACAGCCAGGTTGACCTAACCGTCACCGATTCCGCCGGCAACGTCGTTAATACCACCACCACGGTCAACGCCGATGGTTCCTACACCCTGACCGGCGTAGACATCTCCAGCCTGGTCGATGGCAGCCTGACGGTCGAAGCCACGGCTCAGGATCGTAACGGTAACGCCGTCACTGACTCGGCCAACGGCTCTCTGGATGCCATCGCCGGTGATCTCACCGTGTCTATTGCCACCATCGATAACGGTAACCAGACGATCAATCTGTCGGGTACCACAACGGACGTTGCTCCAAACGAGCAGGTCAGCATCACGATTACGGATTCCTCCGGCAACGTGGTAAATACCACCGCGACGGTAGGAGCAGACGGTTCGTATACACTGAATGGTCTGGATATCAGCAGCTTTGAAAACGGCCAGATTTCTGTCAGCGCCAATGCGATCGATCGCAACGGTCAATCGGTATCGGATTCTGACAGCGATCTGCTGGACAAGAACTTTGCACCCGACGCACAAGCAGATAGCTTCGATGGTGTAGCCGTTCAAGGACTGTTCGGGGAGTACTATGCGTACGCTCAAGGTAGTGACGGAGGCAACCTCTCCAATGTTGCCCAGGTCAAAGCCTTCATTGCCGCCAATGAGGCCGATGCCACCTTTATCGGTAGAAATATCGACTATGGCTCTGTGAGCGGAGATCTTGGTGGCAACGGTAAAGTTCAGTCGTTCCTCAAAGACGATGCCGGCTCGCTAAGCACAGATCCCGAAAACAGTTCAGATGCCATCGTGAAGCTCACCGGCAATCTGGAACTGCAGGCTGGAACCTACCAGTTCCGAGTTCGTGCAGATGATGGCTATCGAATTGAGGTTAATGGCCAGACGGTTGCCGAGTACAATGGTAATCAGGGCGCGAACACCCGCACGGGCAGCGAGTTCACACTGACGGGAGATGGCCCTCATTCAGTGGAAATCGTTTACTGGGATCAGGGTGGCGCAGCACAGTTGCGTATCGAGCTCCGGGAGCAAGGTGGCGCCTACGAAATATTCGGCTCTCAGCATGCCAGCCATGGTAGCGAGAATCCGGCTTTGGTAGTAAACGAAAACCAGACCCTCGAAATTGATCCAGCCGTCCTGTTGGGCAACGATAGCGACAGCAATGGAGACATCCTGACGATCCAAAGTGTTCAGAGTGCCACCAACGGAACAGTCTCTATTAATGGCGACGGCAACATAGTATTCACCCCGGATGAACACTACTCCGGTAACGCCTCGTTCACTTACACCGCCAGTGATGGCCGTGGCGGCACCGACACCGCAACCGTCACTCTGGATGTAAAGCCTGTAGCGAGCGCACCAACACTCAGCTTACAGGATGCGGTCAGCGCCCAGGTTGGCGCAACAACAATTTCCACAGGCTCATCGGACACTGTTGTTGACCCCGTTGCTTTCAATTCAGGTGATGGCATTTCAAGGGAAGCTCTGGAGAGCGAATTGAATGTCGCCCAGAACTACCTGAACAACCGGTTTGATCCCTCAGGAACGGGTGTCAATGATTCCGGAACCGTTAACATCCAGGATGGCAAACTGACAGAAGCCACTTACAAGCTTTCAGCCGGCACCGAAATTCGTTGGGACTATACGTTTATCAATGGCGAAGATGATTTCTGGGAAGTATCACGAGGCTTCAATGACATTGTTGCACTAGTGGTGATCTCGCCATCAGGGGCGCGAGAAACCATTCTGGTCGACTCCTCCGAAAACAAATATCCGGACCAGAGTGCAACTGGCATTCAGAGCTTCACGGCAACCGAAAGCGGACATCATCAGTTTCAGTGGATTGTCCTCAATGGTGGCGATAAGAACAAAGATTCGTCTCTGACACTGAGTGCTCCGAGTTTCGCCCTCCCGAATGTAGCCGGCAGTTTTGGTGTACCCGTTGACCTGGCCATCAACGCTGAATTGGCAGACCCGGACGGATCCGAAACCCTGTTGATCACTATTGCGGGTGTTCCGGCTGGAGGTGCGTTGTCTGCGGGCACGCTGAACGCGGATGGATCATGGAGCCTCGTCAGCGGCGACCTGGAAAACCTGCAACTACTGCCTCCGGTTGATTACAACGGTGACGTCCAGCTTACGATTACCGCAACAGCAACAGAATCCGCCAACGATGATTCCGCATCGGTTACGGATACCCTGTCGGTCACCATTACCCAAACAAACAATACCACTTCGGGTACAGAAGGGAATGACACCCTGCAGGGGGCGGCGTCCGACGACCTTATGCGGGGTTACACTGGCAACGATTCGCTATCTGGTGGCGATGGGAACGATTATCTATTTGGCGGCGCCGGCAATGATACCCTGATCGGTGGTACGGGCAGCGATGTACTCACTGGAGGCATGGGTGCCGATGTCTTCCAGTGGGAGCTGGGGGACGCCTCCGATGCTGACCCGACTCAAGACGTCATTACCGATTTCGCACTGGATAATCAGGGATATACAGGAGCTGGAGACGGCGATCAGTTGAATTTTACCGACTTGCTTCATGACGCAGACGCAGCGTCTATCAGCAATTATTTGATGGCCCAGGAAGAGGACGGCGACACGGTCATCTACGTAAATACCGGAGGCACTCTCGATAACAACACAGACAACGCAAACCAATCCATTGTTCTGAGTGGCGTCAGCATGGACGGGCAGTCGTCCGAGCAGTTTATTGATAGCCTGCTGGCAAGCAACCAGATCAAAATCGAGTAAACGGAAACCACCGCGCCGGTGCCAATGCACCGGCGCGGACTTGTCAGGCCGTTCTACAAAGGATCACCAAGCGATCCTCTGCCCGGAGATCCAGATACTGGCTCCGGGGCAGGTTTAGCTGCAAATGCCGCCCGCGTTCATCCGCTTCGTCCCGAAAAACGCCCAGGGCAATTTCACCGCGCTCCGCCACAATCTTTTCTAACACCTGGAAATCCGCGCTGGCCGGCAACGGGTAGTCGTGGGGGTTCCGGAACTGGATTTCTGCCCCACCCTCCGTGAACAATTCATCCAGCACCACCCGCAGTTCTCGCCGCAGGGCCACCTGAGCCAGTACATGACTGAGGATCATCGGGCTGATCAGCATCTCGCTCTTGTGGCCGTACAACAGATGGCGGTTATCCGGGTCACTCAGTTCCATAATAATCTGCGGTCGCCTGGGGGCGGCCGACAGAACATCTTCCAACTGGAGATAGCCCACCATGGCACGGGCATCGGCTTCCTCTCCGGAGCCAACTCGATCACTGCTGAGCAACATCACTGTGTCGTATCCGGCTGGATCAAGGCGCCGAAGGTCCTCTTCCACCATGTAGTCAGCTTCCAGCAGGCGACCGTTTACTTTCGACAGGTCAACGCCGTAACGCTGCATTTCCCGATTCCGGTCATCCAACGGAATCGCCGACACCAGATCGAGTTCAAAAACCCGACTGCCATAGCTGGCAAACTCGGCCGCCATGGTCGGCACCCTGCGGTTCCAGCCCAGTACCAGCACCCGGTGGACACCTGGAACCGGCTCTGGCAGGGCCTGATTTTGTCTTCGCTCCAGCTTCGGCAACGTCGCTGCCTTTGGCACGGCCACGGTATGCTGGTAATCCCGGGCCAGAAGCACAACCCGGTCTTCGTTGCGGATGACCGTGCCGGAATCTGCCAACAGATTGACCTGCCAGCCCCCACTCGGGTTTGGATGCAACAAACCCAGGACAATCGCATTGGGCCGCTGGCTTGCCAGCTCTGCCAAGGTCAGGCCTTCAGCGGTTTCTCCCCCACGCACGAAAATCTCGTTGCCTTCACCGGCGGTCAGCAACTCGTTGTAGACCTCGGAAAGGTTTGGGTGGATGACGTTCTGAACCATCAACCTGCTGATGGTGGCATCACCGGCCACCACTTCCACGGCCCCGGAGTAGGCCCGCTCGATAACGGGCAGTTTACGCATGTCCTGAATTTCAGCCACCACAAAGGGCAGCCGGGCGTTGTAGTGCCTGGCCTGGGCGGCGATGGACAACAGCGCCTTCACGGTTTCAACATCGGAGGTTATCAGCGAGCCGCCCTCGTGTACCTGGCTGGGCACAATCACCGCCGCCGCATCCAGACAGGCAACCCGATGCAACGCTTCCGGCTGAATGGCAGAGCCGCTGCGCAGAATCACTTCCCGGGCTCGCCGGCCAATACCAGGCTCCCTGATCAGTTCGTGCAAATGCTCGACACTGGCCTCTTCCGCCAAAAGAACCAGCCGCAGTTTCTGGGCATCATGCTTCTCCAGAAACCGGGCCATACGCCCAGCCGAACCAAATAACTCCGCTACCAGCGGCGGCGTCTGGGCGGTCCAGCCCAGCACGACGATATGGTTCTTCAACGTCACCGGGGTGAGGCCACGCTCCAGATCTTCCATCTTGGCAATCAGCCAACGGGTGAGAATGGCCACCAGGGTACCCATGAACACCACGTAGCCCATTATCGTCAGCAGGGTGGAGACAATGCGTTGCCAGGTGCCCACGTCATCTCCCAGGTAACCCGGATCGGTCAAGCGCAAAAACGCCCACCAGATGGCGTGCCCGGCACTTTCAAACTCGCCGGCCTGGGGCAGCACCACCAGCAGACCGCCAATCAGCGAGATCAGCGCAATAAAGCAACCGACCACCAGCAACTGAAAGCCAGCCCCCTTGACCAGCTGGCGCTCCACGATGAACTTGATCCGATCAACAATTCGAAATGGCAGCATTCGGTCCCTTATAGCGTCGTTCCCGCGGCAAACGGTTTGCCGGTTTCTGATTCTGTCGCCTAGGATAGTTCAAACAGTCCCGGAAGGTGAGCCCTGACATGATGCGGCCTTCAGGCATTCTTGTGTTGATCACTGGCGTAGTATGCCAGCTGCCCTGGCAAAAGGCCCTGGCAGGCTCTCCCCATATTCCCCAACCCTGGCGCGCAGAGGCCGTGGTTCAGGGCCGGGATGAAGCTTACGATGCCGAGCGCTTTCTGCATGAACTGACGTTTGCCCATCAGGCCGAGGCCCCCTCTGCAGTGGAAAACGGTATCCGGGGCACCGGGGGCAGTGTCAGCAGCGACGAGCTCTACTACGACTTTCGTTTCCGCCAGGATTTCGGCTTCCGGGAGGGGCGCAATGGTTTTCTGCTGGACATTCAGCGTAGCGAAGATCTGGACGGTGCCTACGACCGGCAACTGGTGGGTTTCCGCCAGAATCTGGGCGAACGCTCGGAGCTCTGGCTTCAGGGTGATGTGTTCTCGGACAAGGCCCAATCCGACGTCTATTTCAGTGGCCGGCACTATCTGAACGGGCGGAAAGGGTCGAATGAGACAAGCTGGCTTCACGCCAGCTGGATCATCCCGGATGCCTACTTCAACGACAAGACCAGCACCCCGGACAGATTTACCCGTGAACCCCAGAGCCTGTTTCTGCAATGGCACCAGCAAACGGAGCTGCGGCAAAGCACCACGATTTCTATCAACTGGTCGCCGGAGTCGGAGTTTGTCAGCCGGCAGGAAAATCTGACGGTTGCCAGCGACAATGTGCGCGCCGCCTTCGATCACCGCCAGCAATCCGGCCCCTGGGCACTGAGCATCGCCATCGGGGGGGAACGGAGCCGTCGCCAATACCAGCTGCAAGGCCCGCAAGAGGGTCAGCGCCGGGACTTTTCCCGCGACTACCTGAAAGTAACGACGTCAGCCCGGCTGAACGAGCATCGGTTAAAACCCCGGTTCGGCTTGGCCTACATCCATCTGGACGAGCGAGGCTTTTTTGGCCGGGCGATCGACGACACCGGAGATATTCGCCGGCGTGAGCCGGTCGTGTTTGCTGACATTACCCTCCAGGCCAGTGCCGCCACCACCCTCAGCCCTGCCCTTTATCTGGGCGCGCCCGATATCCGGCAGTCTTTCGACGCAACGCAGGAGGACAACCACAGCGAGTTCATGGGCAAACTGGCCCTGCCCCTGCAATTCCGGCTCTCCGCCACGGATCGCGCAAGCCTCACCCTGAATCCTACGTTCTACCTGCACAAAGCAGCCTTTGGCGGTGGCAACCTGCAGTTTCACTGGCCAATGTAATTCAGGCCGGCCGGTCGAGGCCCGACAGCTCAACCAGCGCCGCCTCCAGAGTCGGGTAGAAATAGCTCACGCCGGGCTCCGGTTTTACGCCGGCCCGGGCCAGGGTTCTCAATGGCTGGAACTGCAAGTCGGCAATTACAATGCGGGTACCGGTTTTCCGGCAACTGGCGATCAGTTTGTTCAACGCCGCCAGGCCGCCAGCGTCGAGGATGGTCACTCCGTCCATGTACAACACCAGACCCTCAGCCTGCTGGGACAAGTCTGCCAGCTCGCCGAAGATGCGGTCAGCAGCCGCGAAAAAAAGCGGACCATTGATCTTGAACACCTGCCAGCCCTCCGGCACTCCAACCTGCTGCACCCGTTTGTTGCCGGTAATGTCAGTCACCCTGGTCATTTGTGCCATTTCACGCATGAACAGCACAGCGGCCAGTAACACCCCGGTGGTGATGGCAATTACCATGTCCAGGGCCACGGTCAGGCCGAAGCAGGTCAGGAAAACCAGGATGTCGCTGCGAGGCGCGGTTCTCAGCAGGTGCACGGCTTTCGGCGCCTCACTCATGTTCCAGGCCACCATCATCAGCAACGCGGCCATGGCCGGCATGGGCAGATAGGCAAGGATGCCGGCCAGGGAGACCAGCGCCAGCAGCACCACCAGCGCATGAATCATCGCAGCCACCGGCGATTCAGCGCCGGCCCGGTAATTGGCGGCCGACCGGGCAATAGCGGCGGTGGCCGTGATACCGCCAAAGAACGGCACCACAATATTGCCAATGCCCTGCCCCATCAGCTCACTGTTGGCACTGTGGCGTTTACCGGTCATGCCATCCAGCACCACCGCACAGAGGAGGGATTCGATGGCCCCCAGCATGGCGATCGCGAAGGCGGCCGGAATCAGCTCCCGGAACAGGTCCCAGGACAGGCCGGGGGGGCGTCCGTCGGCCCCGGCCTGCTGCCAGGGCCAGGCGAATTCCGGTAAAAACGGCGGTATGCCGGCGCCGGTACTGCCATCGGGAAGCAGGTAGCTGAAGCGTGACCCCACGGTCTCAATCGCCGCGCCACCAGCGTTCAACCACAATGCCAGAAGACTGCCAACAATCACTGCTGGCAGATGAGGCGGCACCGGGGTTCTCAGCCTTGGCCAGAGCAGCATCACCGCCAGGGTAACCACCGCCACCAGAGTGCTCAGTCCATCCAGCGCCGGCAGTTGCTGACCCAGGACCGCCAGCTTGTCCCAGTAATGCTCTGGCATAGCGTCAATGGAGAGCCCGAAGAAGTCTTTTACCTGCAAGGTGGCAATCACCACGGCAATGCCACCGGTGAATCCCAGAGTGACGGATTCGGGGATATACTCAATAAAGCGGCCCAGGCGCATCACCGCCATAATCACCAGCAACACACCGGACATCAGCGTGGCCAGCAGCAAGCCACCCAGGCCATAGCTCTGGGCGATCGGATAGAGAATCACGACAAACGCGGCCGTTGGTCCGGAAATGCTGTAGCGGCTGCCGCCAAACAGGGCAATCAGAAAACCGGCTATGATAGCGGTATACAGGCCATACTGCGGCGCAACCCCGGAGGCAATCGCCAGCGCCATCGCCAGCGGAATGGCAATGATGCCAACCGTGGCGCCAGCCATCAGGTCCTTGAAAAAGCGCCCGCTGCTGTAGGGTTCATCAACGCAGGCCTCGCGAACGGCGTGAGCGGTACGAAGAGAAAAGAGATGGGCGCGATGGGGCATGAACAGACTCTCTCAGGCCAGGCATTTGGTTACATTATATGCTCATCATCTGTACACTCAATGTTAATATGATTAACATACCATCTGTAACCATCTTCGCTGAACCTGTTGAGAACCAGAAACACCATGGAAAACCGAACTGCCCGGCTGACCCTGTTGATTGACCCTGAAAAGAAGAAAATTTTCGAGGCCCTTTGCAAGCAGGAGGACGTGACTCCCTCCCAGAAGGTGCGTCAGTTCATTCGTGAATATGTGGAAGAGCGGCTCGGGCCAGACTGGCGCGAGAGCAGCGCCCAGAAAACCGACTGACTCCGGCAACGTACAATCGGATATGAAAGCTTACGCCACCCGCCTTGTCCTGACGCTTGTAACCGTTGTCGCCTTCACAGGGTGCACGGTCATGCGCACAGAAAACCGGCCTGCACCCGTCAGTCAGTACGATGCCGTGATCGTCGACGCCGACACCGGTGATATCCTCACGGTCGCAGAGCTGGCCCGGCAACTGGCAAACACCGATGTGGTGGTGACGGGGGAATACCACGGCCACCATGCCTCGCACCTGTTACAGGCCCGCCTTCAACAGGCGCTGTACCGGCACAACCCCCGGCAGATCCTGACCATGGAGCAGTTCAACCTGAACCACCAGGGCGCCCTGGATGCCTACCTGGCCGGACAAACCGGTGAAACGGAAATGATCGAAGACGCGGACGCCTGGGAGAACTACAAAGGCTCCTACCGGCCCCTGGTGGAATTTGCCCGCGAACACCAGTTGCCGGTTGTCGCGGCCAACGCCCCGGCAGATATCGTGCGCTGTGTCGGCCGTGAGGGGATGGACTATCTGCAACGCCTGCCAGACGCGCAACGCGCCGCCCTGCCCGAACAGGCCTTCCTGGATACCCCGGACTACCGTGACAAATTCGTCGATGCCATTGCCGGCAGCCACGGTGCGGAACAGACAGAACTGACCGGGCGCCTGCTAAGTACCTATCAGGCCCAGCTGTTGCGGGACAACACCATGGCCGATCGGATACTGACTGCACTGAATGAACATCCCGGACATCAGGTTTTGCACACCACCGGCACCTTCCACAGCGAACAGCGGCTCGGTACCGTTGCGGTCCTTGAGCAACGGGCACCAGAACTGAGCATTGCAGTGCTCTCACCGGTTGAATGGTCGCCCCCGGAACAGGCGATGCCGGTGGCAGAAAACCGCCACAAGGGTGACTACCTTTACTTTATTCTGCCTCTGCCTCCGGAATACCGGGACGCGGAACGCCAGCGCAGCGCCATGCAGAAACGCTTCAGCCGCCATTCAGACACCCGCTGCGAGTGATCAAAGTGGCGCGTAAGGCGCGCCTTCCCAGCAGCCCCGGTTCCCGTTAACCTGCGCAGTCATCAGGACGTTTTCCGAACCGCAAGGAGTAAGCCATGAAAGTTGTCTCTGCCCTGATTATCGGCCTGTGCGCCATTGTTGCCGCTTCCCTGTTGAGCCAGGGCTTGATGGGGCTGCGCACGGCCGATCGCTACGTAACGGTCAAGGGCATGGCCGAACGGGAAGTGCAGGCAGACCTGGCGCTCTGGCCCATCCGCTTTGTTGCCACCGGTAGCACGCTGGACGAAGCACAGAACAAAGCCCGAAGCAGCCGGGAAGCCATCATGGCGTTCCTGAAACTGCAGGCCATTGACCAGTCTGCGGTTGAACTCCAGCGCCTGGATGTAACCGACACCCGCGCCAATCCCTACGCCGGCAATAACAACGAGCAACAGTACATCATCAACCAGACCCTGATGGTGCGCAGCACCGATATCGAGCGCATCCGGCAGGCGGCCCAGAACGTCAGCGAGCTGGTGGATTCCGGCGTAGTGTTGTCCTCAGACTACGGCCCGAGCGGCCCCACTTACCTGTTCAACGGCCTGAACGATATCAAACCGGCCATGATCGCCGAGGCCACCGCGGCGGCCCGTGAATCCGCCCAACAGTTCGCTCGGGATGCCGAGGCCAAACTCGGCAGCCTGCGCCGGGCCAATCAGGGTGTGTTCCAGATTCTGGCAAGGGATCAGGCACCAGGCGTGTCGGAGCAACAACAGCCGGTGAAAACCGTGCGGGTGGTCTCCACCTTCGATTACTACCTGGAGTAACCGAAAACAGGTGCCTACTGGGTGGCCACCATTTCGTCGGTCACCTGATAGTCGCCGGCCAGCCAGCGCAGGATCTCGTGAGCCGCGGGGTGATCAAAGGCGTCGTAGGTGTGCATCAATGCCTGCTTTCTCTCATCGCTGATTCCTGCCAGCCCGGTGTCCTGCAGGGTCAGCAAATCCCTGTGCAACTGCCCCGCAAGCTCCAACCCCAGCACTTCCCGCGCTGCATGCAAAAACGCCTGGCCATACTGGTAGTCCGGCCCCTGGCGGTAGCATTCCGCCAGTGTGATCGCCGGGATCGTGGTCAGCACCGGCTGCAGTGCCGGATTGATGGCGTGGCCGGAAAGGTAGGCGGCATTCCCGGCAGGGCGGCCGGTAAAGCCACGAAGATGCAGATGCCGGGACATGCGATCGCCATCATTCACCGGGTAATTATCCCAGAGCAGTGGCTTGCGCCCCAGCAACTTGCTGACACGTTTGAGATGGCCCGGAGAAACTTCACGGGAACAGACCTCTTCCCCGGTCCAGAAAACTCTCACTTCACGGTCCAGCTCCGCCCCCAGGGTTTCCAGATAGTCCGCCGGCCGCTGCCCGAAGACCCGGTCCAGCACCGGGTCATCGGAGTAGTAGGTGGGGCATACGCTAAGTTTGCCGGCACTGGTATTGGCTTTTACCCAGTCCACGATCTGAGCCTGGGTGCGGGCCAGGTCCGGAGTGTCCGGGTGCATATCATCAAACAGGATAGCCAGCTCCTGGATACCTAGGCGATCCAGCATTGTCAGTTTCTTCGCCAGGGCCTCCCGGGCCGCCTCATCGAAGTTATTGAAGATTTCGAACGGGCTCAGCCCGACACCAAACCGCACACCTTCACGCCGGCAGAATCTGGCAAAGTCCGCCAGTGCCTCAGCCTGCTCCGGAGGGTGCGGTTCCTGCCAGCGACGACGCAGGTAAGGGTCAGCCTTGGGGGCATACAGATAGAAGCCGTAACCATGGGCAAGCAGGGCATTGACCAGTTGGCGCCGTTCGGACCAGGTCCACAGAGGCCCGTAAAATCCTTCAATAATTCCCAGTTCCACCGTCATAAACCTGTCGCTCCCTGTCTGCCACCCAAGCGAGTACTATACCGGACCAGCTGCCTTGATGACGGGATCGTCAGATCTCAGCAAGCATACCGTATGATTAGATCCTAGCCGCTACTGTCACAACCTGCCTAGAATAAACGATCCGGTAAAATGTTGAGTTTTCAGGAGCACAGCTTTCATGCCCAAAGGTCAAGACCGACTGCCCGCACTGGACGCGCTTCGAGGCATCGCGGCCCTGGGTGTGGTGCTGTTCCACTACCTCCCCTATTACGACAAACTCTACGGCCACAGTTTCAGCACGCCGGACACCCTCGGTTTCGGGCGCTACGGGGTTCACCTGTTTTTCATCCTCAGCGGCTTTGTCATCTTCATGACCCTGGAGCGCACCCGCAGCGCCAGCTGGTTCGGACTGGCCCGGGCCTTCCGCCTGCTGCCGGCACTCTGGGCCGGCATTGTATTGACCTGGATTGCCGTTCAACTGATGGGGCCAGCTGACCGCATGGTGAGCCCGGGCTCGGCGCTACTGAACATCACCCTGCTGCACGAATACCTGGGCCACCCCCATGTCGATGGCGCCTACTGGAGCCTGGTGATTGAAGCCACGTTCTACGTCTGGATTGCCTTGTTGTTCTACGGGCTGGGAAGCTGGCAGCGCATGCAGCCAATGCTCTGGGCCTGGACTCTGGCCAGCTATGCGGCAGTGATCTGGTGGAAAGCCATTCCCGACGGGCTGGAGTTCCTGATCAAGGACCTGTTGTTTACCCGCTACGCGCCCCTGTTCATCAGCGGCATGCTGATCTACCGCTGGCACCGCCACAATCGTTTGCCGGTCGCGGATCTTGCGCTATTGACACTAACCATCAGCCACTGCCTGCTCGCTTACAAGGCACCGTTCAACCTCTTTGTGCTCGGCTGTTATGGCGTTTTCGGGCTGGCCGTAGCCGGCTATCTCAACGTTCTGGCACGGCCGGGAATGCTCTGGCTGGGCAGCATTTCATACACCCTGTACCTGGTGCACCAGAACATTGGTTATGGCGTGATTGATCTGGCTTACAAATCCGGTCTACCCGGCCAACTTGGTGTGATGATGGCCCTGGCCGTCGCGATTGGTCTGGCGGCAGCCCTGCATTACGGTATCGAAAAACCCGCTCTGCGCTGGTTCCGGCAGTGGCGCAAACGTGCCGTACCGGATACCGGTCTGACGTTGATCAACGCCCCGGTACCGAAAAAAGCGGAAAATCTTGACTAGACTGAACACAACAAAAAACCTGAAACCCATTGCCTGACAAGAGTAAGACGCCATGGAAATCAAAACCTTCGCAGACCTGATTGACTGGACACGCCAGCTCCACGCCCACCTTGCCCGGTGCCTGCACGAATCCGCCCAGAAAAATCAGAGCGAACGCGCCAGCGCCTTGCTCGACTACATCAGTTCCCACGAGGCACTGCTGGAAAAGGCTGTTGCCGAGTACGAGAAACAGGCCGATCCGAAA
Organism: Marinobacter nauticus; assembly: GCF_003634635.1. Taxonomy (GTDB): domain Bacteria; phylum Pseudomonadota; class Gammaproteobacteria; order Pseudomonadales; family Oleiphilaceae; genus Marinobacter; species Marinobacter nauticus. The sequence goes on from NZ_RBJB01000003.1 coordinate 918,057, forward strand.
GCCATGACCACCCGCCTGTACGATTATGGCGTGCATAAACCCATCGAGAAAAACCGCACCTGCGATACCCGCTATAACGATCTGGACTTTGACGGTATCGCCCGGGAGATCTTTGATTTCCACGACCAAGTGATGGACCTGTACGACTCCCTCATCGGCAAAGCCGAGATTCCCGAGGCCAAATCCCTGCTGGAGGATCTGAAATCCCTGGAGGAGCATGAGGCCATGCGCCTGGCCAGCCAGATCGGTCGAATGAACGACGTTTAACGTTAGACCAATGTCGTAGTCCGGCAATTTTTTGCTGCAGCCCACCCGCCATAGTTGCTAATCTGAACTACACTCTTGAGTTCCGGACCCCACGAGGGGCCGGGCTCTACTACAACAATGACAAGAGGTTAGAAGAGCAATGAAGATCCGTTCTGTTCTTTCCGCGGCTGTGCTGGCTGTGGCAACTACCGTTGCCGCCACCCAGGCGCTTGCCCAAGACAAGTTCACCCTGCGACTGGCAGAAACCTGGGGTCCGAACTTCCCCATTTTTGGTGACACCACCAAACGCTTCGCTGAAACCGTTAACAAGATGTCTGATGGCCGACTGACCGTCCGCATCGACTCAGCCAACAAGCACAAGGCCCCGCTGGGCGTATTCGACATGGTCAAGGCCGGTCAGTACGACATGGGCCACTCCGCCTCCTATTACTGGAAGGGCAAGGTGCCGGAAACCCTGTTCTTCACCAGCATGCCATTTGGCATGAATGCCATGGAACAGTATGCGTGGTTCTACCACGGTGGCGGTATGGAGCTGATGCAGGAAGTGTATGAGCCCCACAACATGCTGTCGTTCCCTGGCGGCAACACCGGCGTACAGATGGGCGGCTGGTTCCGCAAGGAAATCAAATCCCTGGATGACCTCAAGGGTCTGAAAATGCGTATTCCCGGCTTTGCCGGCGAAGTCTTCGCAGAAGTGGGTGTTAACCCCACCAACATCGCCCCGGGCGAGCTCTACACCGCTCTGGAGCGTAATACGATTGATGCCGTTGAGTGGGTAGGCCCGGCGCTGGATTTGCGTCTTGGTTTCCAGCAGATTGCTGACTACTACTACACCGGCTGGCACGAACCGGCAACCGAGCTGCAGTTCCTGATCAACAAGCGCGTTTGGGATCGCCTGCCGGCAGACCTTCAGGAAATCATGCGGGTAGCCATGCGCACCGCTTCCTATGACATGCTGGTTCACTCCCAGCACGCCAACGCCGAAGCCTGGGCAAACATCAAGGAAGAGTATCCGAACGTACAGATCAAGCGTTTCCCGGATGACATTTTCCAGGCCATGTACGAGGCCAACGAGAAGCTGTTGAAAGAAGCCGCGGCAGAAAGTGAGATGGCTGCGAAGATCATTGAATCCCAGCACAATTATCTTGAGCAGAGCCGCGCTTACACCGACATTTCGGAGCGGGCTTACCTCAACACCATGGCCGAAGTCGAGTAAACTATTCGTTTATGACGAATCAGAGCCGGGATCGCTCTTCCAAGTGATCCCGGCTTTTTCATTTCCAACATTCAGAAATTCCGCGATGCGGAGGAAGAAGTTCGATGCGCTGGATTATCCGACTGGACGAGAGCCTGGCCTGGCTCTCCAAACTTTGCGGCTGGATCGCCTGTGTGGCCATGATCCTGATGGCTGCCAACGTCTTCTATGACGTCGTCGCACGCTATGCTTTCAACGATGTGTCCCATCGCCATGCAGGAAATGGAATGGCACCTTTATTCAGTCGTCTTCCTGCTTGGCATTCCCTATGCCCTGCGCACTGATGGTCATGTACGTGTGGACGTTTTCTATACCAACTGGAGCCAGAAGCGCAAAGCCTGGATTAACCTGATTGGCGCCGTTCTTTTTGTTATTCCGTTCGCCTACCTGATTGCCACCTATGGCTACAGCTACGCCATGGATGCCTACCAGATGGGCGAAGGCAGCGGCGACCCCGGCGGCTTACCGCACCGCTGGGTGATCAAATCCGTGATTCCGGTCAGCGCTTTCTTTATGGGAACGGCCGGTTTGAACATGGTGACCTACGCCATCCGTGTGATGGCCGGTGACAAGCGGTACGAAGGCGAGCACAGCGCAGGAGGTCTGGCATGATCGGTATGATTATGTTCGGCGTGGCGCTGGTCATGCTGATGTTCGGTTTCCCGGTAGCCTTCACCTTCGGCGGCGTCGCACTGTTTTTCGGTATCTACGCCGAAGGCATGGATCTGTTTGCCTTCATGCCCTTCCGGATCATGAGCGTGATGCAGAACACCGTGTTGATGGCAGTGCCTCTGTTCATCTTCATGGGTGTGGTACTGCAGCGCACCAGACTGGCTGAACAATTGCTGACCTCCATGGGACGGCTGTTTGGCGGGTTGCCCGGCGGCCTTGCTATTTCCACCATTCTGGTCGGTGCTCTGCTGGCTGCCTCCACCGGCGTTGTCGGCGCCAGCGTGGTTGCCATGGGCCTGATTTCGCTTCCGGTCATGCTCGCGCACAAGTACGACAAGCGCCTGGCCACCGGTACCATCTGCGCCTCGGGCACCCTGGGCCAGATTGTGCCGCCATCGATCATCCTGATCATTCTGGGTGACGTCCTTGGCCTGCCCGTGGGCGATCTGTTCAAGGCTGCGGTCATGCCCGGCGTGGTACTGATTGGCCTGTACATTGTCTACATTCTGATCCTGACCCGTTTCAAGCCGGAAACCGCACCGGCCATGCCGGCCCAGGATGAATCGGTCAGCCGGGGCAAGGAAATCCGGGATGCCCTGCTTGCGATTATTCCGCCACTGGCGTTGATCGTGATTGTGCTGGGCTCCATCTTCACCGGCATCGCCACTCCCACGGAATCCTCCGCACTGGGCGGTGTTGGTGCCGTGGTTCTCGCGATCATCTACCGCCAGTTCTCGTTCAAAATGGTCTGGGATGCCGCCAAAGACACCGTCAGCGTGACCGCCATGGTGTTCGCAATCCTGATCGGCGCGACTGCCTTCTCCATGGTGTTCAGCTATACCGGCGGCGATTATCTGCTGGAGGAGTGGCTGATGATGCTGCCCGGCGAACAATGGGGCTTCATTATCCTGGCCATGGTGGTCATTCTGGTGCTGGGCTTCTTCATCGATTTCGTGGAGATTTCCTTCATCATCGTGCCCATTCTGGCACCGGTGGCCGAGGCCATGGGCATCAACATGCTCTGGTTCGCCATCCTGATTGCCATGAACCTGCAAACCAGCTTCCTGACACCACCATTCGGGTTTTCGCTGTTCTACCTCAAAGGGGTGGCACCACCGGAAGTCCGAACCACGGATATCTACAAGGGTATTATTCCGTTCATTCTGATCCAGATTCTGGTGCTGGCGCTGATCGTCATCTTCCCGGAATGGTTCGGCATGAGCGCCACCTACTGACCCCCGAATAACCCTGCAACTCTGGCGGAGCCGGCCAATGCCGGCTCCGCCCATCCACCCGCTCTGCCCCTCAGTCTTCAGTCCGCCGACCTGACAAAACCTGATCATTTTCTATACTGAGTCAAAAAGCCGCGACTCTCAGTTCAGTTTTCGGGATTGCACGGACCATAACGAATCAGAGGAGAGAGCATTCCATGGCACAGAGTACCGCTCATAAACCGGAGTTACCGGACAAGGAGGAACACCGGGCCCACGTCCTCAGCCTGCCCCTGGAGCGCGGTCAATCCGATCGCGAACCCCACAGTTATGAACGCTGGCTGATCCATAAACTGATGCGTATGGCCGGCTCTCCCCCCATTCGTTTCCGGCTCTGGAACGGCGATGTCATAGAACCGGAAGTTCAGGACGCCCGCTTCACCCTGCACCTGACCGACCACAAGGCTCTCTACTCCCTGGTGGCCAACCCCAATCTGGCCTTTGGTGACCTGTATGCCGCCGGTCGACTGGAAATCGACGGCGATCTTCCAGATCTGATGGAGAGCCTGTACCGGGCCGTCCATGCCGCTCGCCAGAAATGGCCACGCTGGCTGGATGCTCTGTGGCGCAACCACAACCCGCGTGCCACCGGCATCTCAGAGGCCAAGGAGAACATTCACCACCACTACGACCTGGGCAACGAGTTTTACCAACTGTGGCTGGATGAGGCCGAAATGCAGTACACCTGCGCCTATTACGAGCAGGCAGACAACACCCTGGAACAGGCGCAACTGGCAAAACTGGAACACGTCTGCCGCAAACTTCGACTGAAACCGGGGATGACCGTGGTCGAAGCCGGCTGCGGCTGGGGCGGACTGGCCCGATATATGGCCCGCAATTACGGGGTGAAGGTTCATTCCTACAATATCTCACGGGAACAGCTGGCCTACGCCCGAGCTGAAGCAGAGCGACAAGGCCTGGACAACCTGGTTACCTATGTCGAAGACGACTACCGCAATATTGAGGGCCAGTATGACGCGTTCGTTTCTATTGGCATGCTCGAACACGTGGGCAAGGACAATTACCCCGCTCTGTCGGAACTGATCAAACGCTCCCTGAAGCCGAATGGTATTGCCTTGCTCCACAGCATCGGCCGCAACCGGCCCATGCTGATGAACGCCTGGATCGAGAAGCGGATTTTCCCCGGCGCCTATCCGCCCAGCATTGGCGAGTTCATGGAAATCTGCGAGCACAGCGATTTCTCGGTACTGGATGTGGAAAACCTGCGGCTGCATTACGCTCAGACCCTGACCCACTGGATGGACAATTTCACCGCCAACCAGGACCAGGTCACCAAGATGTACGACGAACATTTCACCCGGGCCTGGCGACTGTATCTGGCCGGTTCCATCGCCGCGTTCCGGGCCGGTTCTTTGCAGTTGTTCCAGGTGGTGTTCACCCACGGCGACAATAACCAGCTGCCCCAGAGCCGGCAGGAACTCTACACGTTTCCAGCCACGCCAGAGGGGGTCTGATGGAATACTACGACATCATTATCGTGGGGGCCGGCCCTGCCGGCTCAACCCTGGCCCGGGCTCTGGAGGACTCCGGCAAACGGGTACTGATCATCGACAAGCAAGCCTTCCCCCGGGACAAGACCTGCGCCGGCTGGGTTACGCCGGCAGTGATGGCCAGCCTGGACATTGATCCGGGGAAGTATTCCGTCGGCCGGACACTGCAACCCATTCGCCGGTTCCGGATCGGCATGATGGGGCAAAGTGCGGTGGAGAACGACCACGGGGATATTGTCAGCTACGGTATTCGTCGCTGCGAATTCGACGACTACCTGCTGGACCGTGCCGAGTGTGAAAAGCAACTGGCAACCGCGGTAAAGTCCATCAACCGGAACAACGGCAACTGGGTGATCAACGATCAATGGCAGGCGCCGCTGCTGGTGGGTGCCGGGGGCCATTTCTGCCCAGTGGCACGGCTGTTGGGCGACGGCCCGGGCAAGCATGAAACCGTGGTGGCCGCCAAGGAAGTTGAGTTCGAGATGACGCCAGAGCAGGCCCGCGCCTGCGAAGCCCGCGGCGACACGCCAGAGCTCTGGTTCTGCCGGGATCTCAAGGGCTACGCCTGGGTTTTCCGGAAAGGCAGCTATCTGAACATCGGCCTGGGCCGTGAGGACAACCACCGGTTATCTGATCATCTGGAAGCTTTTTTCGAGGAAATGAAACAGTCGGGCCGCATTCCTTCAGACCTGCCAGGCCGCTTCAAAGGTCACGCCTATCTGCTGTATGCCCATGCCAACCGACCACTGGTGGATGACGGCGTGTTGCTGATTGGCGATGCGGCCGGCCTGGCCTATACCCAGAGTGGCGAGGGCATTCGTCCCGCCATCGAATCGGCACTGATGGCGTCCAAGGTTATCAAGTCCGCCACGGATTATTCCGCGCTCTCGCTGCAAAGCTATGGTGAACGCATTGCCGAACGCTTCGGAACCCGGGCCACGGACCAGGAGCCCGGCTTTGAGGTGCCGGACTGGCTGAAACAGCCCATCGCCAGCACCTTGATGCGCTCACACTGGTTTACCCGCAAGGTGGTCACGGAGAAGTGGTTCTTGCATCAGGAGGTGCCGCCACTGGAGGTCGCGGTTTAGATACACCAAGGCCGGGCGCTGAGGCCCGGCCTTGATTTCACGTCTGCACTGACCTGTAGCTCGATACCAGGCTGGCGCATGTAACGAGCGAGCTTAGAACTTCACGCGCATACCGGCCAGGAAGCCCATGTCGGCGTCGTCGCCAGACGCATCTTCAAGGTCGCTCTGGGCGATTTCGGCGAACACGCTGACGTTCTTGGCAGCCGGGAACTTGTAGGTTACGTTGGCGTACCATTCGGTAATGTCGTCCGCGTCATCTTCTTCCTTGTTGCCCATACCGAGTGCGACGTCGGTGGTGGCAGCAACAGCAAACACAGCCGCCAGGTTGTACTGGGTGGTTTCGAAGTCGTCTTCGTCGGTGGAGCTGTAATCAGCGGCCAGGTTCATGAAGCCGAAATCGTAGGAAGCGCTCACACCCCAGGTGTCCGCAGATTCAGCCGCGCCAGCCGCTCGGGACTGCTGGTAAGCCGCTGCCAGTTCCAGACCTGCCAGTTCAGTAGCAACGAAGAGATCGTAGTATTCACCGTCCTGATCCGCAGCATCCATTTCGTGGGAAGCGGCGATATAGACGTTTTCCAGCTCGATGTCGACACGAATCGTATCGTCACCTGCTGTTTCTACGCCATCAAACCGGTCTTCATCAATGGTCTCGACTTCGTAGGCTTCTTCAATACCGAATTCGTCACCGGCGAAGTCCTGCTTACCGAAAGAGAAGGAGGCAACGCCGTACTTGAGACCGACATAAGCCTCTTCCAGGTTGCTGGCGTCCTGACTGCCTTCCGCCGCTTTTTTGTAACCCACATCCAGACGACCAAACGCAGTCAGGTCATTGCCCAGATCGTAGGCTACGTAGTTTTTCAGCTCCATATCGTCGTACTCAACCTCGGCACGCTCATCAAAGCCAGTGGCCTGACGGAACTGAATCTGGAAGTCACCGTTCAGTTTGTAGGTAAAACCATCTTTCTCGTAAACAGTCGCAGCATTCACAGAACCTGCGGCAACAGTAGACACAGCAACAGCCAGAAGAAGCTTCTTCATTTTTGGAACTCCACGTTCAGTTTGGTTTGGTGTTTATTGGTTGCTGGAATCAACCCAGCTGTCCCACTCTTTTCGAGTTTGTTCGTCAGCTTTCAGATACCAGTAGCGCAGCATCCTGCTGACCATTTCCTGATCCGGATCGACGTGCGAATCCAGCAACAACCCGTCCTGGTTGGTTATCAGCCCCGGAGCAGCTACTGCCGCTTTGGCGCCGGAACGGTTATAGGCCGCCAGCTCACGGGCATAGTCCCGCACCAGCTGAAAGCCCTCTTTCTCGAGCACATCGGCGGTAAACGCCACCTCACTGCCCTGGCGATCAGTCAACTGCCAGTTACCCTGTTGATTGAAAGCGTCCATTTGATTCCGCGACTCGATTTCCGGAGCGCTCAGGGCCAGCGCGGTATCAGCAGCCTCGAAACGGACAACGAAGGCGTCGCTGGTTTCCAGCACTTCTTCACGACCAATTTCGGTGGTGCACTCCACCACCAACTGCTGGGTACCATCAGCAAGAGTCAGTGACTGGCCAGAGCCGGCGGTCTGCTCGCTATCCTGAACAGCCTGCACGTTCACACAGGCCCCCAAAGTGAGCTGAACCTCTGCCAGAGCCGGCAACGGCATCAAGGCGGCAAGTAAACAGGTCGTCCAGGCAAGTCTCGTCACGCTTTATTTCCAATCGGTGGTTGGCAGCAATCTTGAGACGACACTATGGCGGGAATTTATTAACGGACTGTTAATAATATGTTTCGGTTATATGACACGATCCTGTGGACACTTTTTTGGCCCGGACACAAAAAAGCCCCGCCATGAAGACGGGGCTTTTTTATTCCGGAAACTGAATTAATCAGTCAGTTCGAGTTTCACACGGTAGATCGCCGTGGTGCCGCTGACTTCGTTGCCGGTGATGAGTAACGGCTCACCAGTAGGTGAGTCATCGGCGGCCACCACAGTGATGCTCTCCGCGCCCAGATCCCCTGCGGTTTCGAGTACTGAAGCCGTGTCGACAGTGGTCCAGTCGTCACGGGTATTCAGGTAATCCACCTGAACCGGACTGGCAGGGTCCGTTACGTCGTAGACCAGAATACCGCCCATGCGCTCAAGGCCCAGAAAAGCAAAGGTTTTATTGCCGAACGTCGCCACAGTCACGGCTTCAGGTTCCGGACCTTTGGCGTCCGACCGGGAATCGAACGCCATGCCCTCGTCATGGGCGGAGTTGAAGTGGTCTGAGCAGGGAATAGAACGAGCCGTACCCAGACGACAGTCCTCACTGGCCAGGAACTGCTCGATCGCATCGCCGGAGTCCCATACCAGCTCACCGTCCTCATTCCAGATCGCCAGAGAACGCGTGCCGTAGGAGTACAGCTGGTCGTACATCAGAAGCGTGCCGTCCGGGTCTTCTGCACCCGACGCGTTGAACATGACAGGGGCACCATTTTCATCAACCCGGTAACCCTGCACCCAACTGATGTTGAGTCTTCCCAACTGGTCATCATCGCGACAGTCATTGGCTGCACCGGCTGTGGCACCGCAGTAATCGAAGACGGATGGATTCAACAGCGCACCTTCGGCCAGCGCATTCAGTTGCGGTGGCATGTCGTCACCAATCCGGCGGGCAAAACCATCCGGATGTACCAAGTGTTTCACCCGCAACTCTTCGACAAAACCCCTGGAACTATCGCCATTCCAGTAGTCGGCGTCATCTTCACCCCAGGCCCTGACATCACCCTCATTGGCCGTCACGATAAAGGTTTCACCATTTGCCCGGTAACTGTCGATGGCATCGGGATGGTAGATACCCACCACACCCGGCCATCTCTGGATATTGATGACGCCGTCATCGTCCGAGGCATCAATACCCTGCCCCTCAACACCGTAATCCTTGAACCCCAGGGGTAAAATACCGGTGACCGTTGCCGCGCCGATATCCAGCTTCGCCAAGGCGTTGTTTTCCTGCAAAGAGACCCAGGCAGTGCGGCTGTCGGCACTGACGGTGATATATTCCGGTTCCAGATCCTGGGCTACGGTGGCCCCCGGGCCGTATATGCGAACACCCGATGCCTTCAGGGCGCCATCCTGGCTGTTGAAGGCCAGAAAATCGGCTGTCCGTACCGTGAGATTCCCCGGATTGGAAACATCAACCACACTGATCGACCCTTCCGGATCGATCTGGTAGTCATCGCTTGGCTCGCCTTCGTTTGCTGCCAGGACATATTGCCCATCCGGCGTAAAGGTCACCATATCCGGCTGCGCACCTACCTGGATACTGTCACGCAGCTGCAGGTCTGCAGCTCCAAATACCGCAACATAACCGGGGTCAGTTTTCGGATTCGATTCAACAGCAACCGCAACGAGCCCGTTTGCCACCGCCACACTGTTAACCACCGCATCAGCGGCAATGTCAGCAACTGTCAGCGTGTCGATTTTGGCTGGATTGACCGGGTCGCTCATATCCAGCACATCCACAGCCCCGGACAAGGCATTAACCACAAACGCCCTGCGACTGGCAGGGTCAAACGCCGTGATTTCCGCAGCAGACTCATCAAACTGTCCGGTGCTGTATCGACCGGCGAATTCGAGCGTCAGGCCAGTGACCTGAGCTTCCGGCGCCAGATCATCATCGTTGTCCGAGGAATTACAGCCGGATACCAGCACGGCGCTCACAGCGAGAACGAGCAATGACAGTTGAAATGGGTGCGATGTCTTGGGCACAGCGGGCTCCTTTGCTTATTTAATGATGCAAGAGCAAAGAAGGCTAGGCGACAGACGTGACGAACGCGGGAAAGGAAAGTGACAGTGCCGTGACGTTTCTGTGACAACTCCCCGGCCCGATGCCGGGCCGGGGAAAAGTCGGAGCATCAGCCGGAACTTACTGGCCCAGGTAGCTCCGGTACATCCATACCGTTTTTTCCTGCTGAGAGATGTAGTCACTCATCAGTGCCACGGTACCTTCATCTTCTGCTTCACCGGCCAGGTTCAGCAGGCCACGCTGCTTGGCGATGAGCTTACCGAAACTCTCGACGATGTTACCCACCGCTTCTTTGCCATCAGATACGTCCTTGCGCTCCGGCACTTCGGACTTTTCAATGTAGGTGCTGTAGGCGTGTGCAGGACGATGGCCCAGGGTGAGAACCCGCTCGGCAATTTCATCAATCTTGAGCAGCAGGTCATCGTAGAGTTCTTCAAATTTGGCATGCAGCTCAAAGAAATTGTCACCCTTGATGTTCCAGTGATAGCCACGCACATTCATGTAGAAAATCTGGTAGTTGGAGAGCAGTTCGTTCAGTGCATCTGCCAGCTTCTGGGTTTTGTCTGTGTCGAGACCAATAAAATTCTTGCCCATGTTGAACCTCCTGATTCGTTTTGGGGTGTCATCTAACAGCTACTGTAAGACAGCTCAGTGTCAGAACGAAAGTTTGGGTATTCAATATCGCTCATAGCAGAAACTTATACCACCAACCCTAAAATCATAGCTGAACCCTATCGAGAAAAATGTCACTTTCTATTTGGAAACAATTCTCGTTTGTCCTTAAATGGGGTTATAGGCATTCATCACGCGGAGTTGATTCCATGAGTACCCTGAAACTGTTTGTTCACAATCACAGCTCGAAGGGCGACCCGTCGTTTCTGAAAACGATCACCTTCGCGATTACCCACTTTACGGTGGCTTTTACCGTCGCGTTCCTGCTGACCGGGGACATTCTGATCGGCAGCCTGATCGCGATGGTCGAACCGGCCATTAACACCGTTGCTTACTTCTTTCATGAGAAGATATGGGCACGGCATCAGCGGAATACAACCGCCAATGCCATGAATCTAGGGCAAAACACGCTTTAATGACTTGCCCTCTGTCAAAGACGGAGGGTAAAGCTACACACCCGGCCCGCAATCCATGCAACCCTCCCCTGGCTCAGAGCCTATCCGGAGTTTCTTGCTCAGGTCTTTTATTGCGGTTCGCAGCCCCTCCTCAATCACCGGATGGTAGAACGGCATCTCCAGCATTTCGCTCACGGTCATTCGCTTTTGCACGCACCACGCCAGCAAGTGGGCAAGGTGCTCTGCAGCAGGCCCGAACATCTGGGCCCCCATGAACAGGCCGCTGCCGTGCTCGCCGTAGACCCGGAGCAGCCCCCGATTCTTGCCAATAACCTTGCTGCGCCCCTGATCCTCAAACGACACCTCACCAACCGCAAAGCAGCCCTGGCAACGCTCATCCACCTGATGAATGTTCAGCCCCACCGAGGCAATCTGGGGCTCGGTGAACACCACCGCCATGGGAGTTTTTCTGCGGCCGGTTCGGACTTCCGGCCAGGCCCCTGCATTGTCGCCGGCAATCCGGCCTTCGTCTGCCGCCTCGTGCAGCAGGGGGCGGTCGTTGTTCACATCACCGGCAATGAAGATATGGCTGTCACCGCAGCGCAGGGTGAAGGGGTCAAACTCCGGCATGCCCCGTTCATCCAGTTCGATGCCGGCATTCTGGATATCCAGGTGATCAATGTTGGGTCTCCGCCCAGTGGCTGCCAACAGATAATCAAAGGTTTGCTGATGCTCCTTGCCGCCCTCGCTCCAGCTGATGCGAACCCCCTCCTCGATGCGTTCAACACGCCGGGTATCGGCTTTCGGGCTGATGGCAAACTCTTCACGGAAGGTGTCCAGCGCATACTCCCTCACCTTCTCATCCTGAATACCGCCAATGCCGCCGCTGACGCCAAACATGCGGACCTTTACGCCCAGCCGGCTCAATGCCTGACCTAATTCGACCCCAATCACTCCCGGGCCGAACACCGCCACCGAAGACGGCAGATCCCGCCAGTCGAACACGTCATCGTTGACCACCAGTCGGCCTTTCGCTTCTTTCAGAATGCCCGGGATGTTGGGGCGGGAGCCGGTGGCAATAACAATCCGGCCCGCGGTGACCTCGGTATGATCACCCACGACAAGACGATGACTGTCAACAAATCGGGCATGCCCCATCAACCGGTGTTCCTGCGGCAGCGATTCCATGGACCGCACCACCGGTGCCACAAAGCGATCGCGCTCTTCACGCACTCGCGCCATCACAGCCGGACCATCAATGCGCACATCGCCCGGAAGCACACCGAACGCTTCCGCCTGCCTCACCTGATGGGCCCTTTCCGCGGCGGCAATCAGCAACTTGCTGGGCATGCACCCTACCCGGGCACAGGTGGTGCCGTATTGATCACCCTCAATCAACACAATCCGGTCGGTGGCCCTGCGGGCGCGCTGATAGGCGACCATTCCCGCCGTACCCGCACCGATAACCGCTACATCCACTTCTCGCTTGTCCATCCTGCCTCCTGGAGACTGACTGAAATTTCAGGTGGTTTGGGCTATTAAACTTAAGGAGCCTTTCGGTAAAGTATAGAAAGCTTATTATCCGCTGACAGGGGAATCACAGAAAAAATCCCTGTGGTTACTGGCTGCAGGCGCAACAACCCAAGCACAATTGCAAACACGCGGGAGAATGAATGTGCAGAATTACTGGCTGGAGTTTCTGACCGTTGCCCTGGTGCACCTTTTGGCGGTGGCCAGCCCCGGGCCGGATTTTGCAGTCATGCTGCGCCAGGCACTGACCCAGGCCCGGCGCAATGCCCTGCTGACCGCCATGGGCATTGGCATCGGCATTCTGCTGCATGTGGGCTATTCGCTGCTGGGTATCGGGCTGATCATCCAGCAATCGGTAATGCTGTTTACCGTGCTGAAAGTGATTGGGGCCGTGTATCTGCTCTATATCGCCTGGCACTGCCTGCGGGCCAAACCCGGAGCCATTCACGTGCAAGCGAACGGCGGGCAGGCCCAGACTGGCTGGGCGGCGTTCCGGCTCGGGTTTTTAACCAACGCCCTCAATCCCAAGGCCACCCTGTTTTTCGTATCCCTGTTCTCCGTCATCATCAATCCAGGCACGCCGGTTCTGCTGCAGGCCGGATACGGCATCTATATGGCCCTGGCCACCGGCCTGTGGTTTGCCATGGTAGCGGTGTTCTTTACCCACCCCCGTGTCCGCCGGGGGTTCAACCGGTTCGGACACTGGCTCGACCGGACCATGGGGGGCATTCTGGTATTGCTGGCCGGGCAACTGCTGCTGTCTACAGTGAGCGGATCAGAGTCTCCGTCTGTTCCCAGCCCAGGCATGGATCGGTAATCGAGCACCCGTAGACCAGCTCTTTGCCGTCGTCCTGGCGGCCGAATTCCAGGAAGCTTTCCAGCATCAGGCCCTTGATGTGCCGATTGCCGTTACGCTTCTGCGCCATCACTTCCCGGGCGATGTCCACCTGCCGCTCAGCCTGCTTGCAGGCGTTATCATGGCTGCAGTCCACCATCACCGCCGTTGATACGCCGGCTTTTTCCAGCTCTGCCACCGCTTTGGCAATGCTCAGTTCATCGTAGTTGGTCACACCCCGGCCACCGCGCAGAACCAGATGAGTATCCGGATTGCCGGCGGTGGAAATCATCACCGGTGCGCCGCTATGGGAGATCCCCATGTGGTGGTGCGGGTGCGAGGCCGACTTCATGGCGTGGCTGGCCACGGTAATGCCACCATCGGTGCCGTTCTTGAACCCGGTCGGCATGGGCAGGCCGCTGACCATTTCCCGGTGAATCTGGGATTCGGTGGTACGGGCGCCGATCGCGGTCCAGCTTACCAGGTCCCCCAGGTAATCCATCATGAACGGGCTCAGGGCTTCGGTGGCGAGCGGCAGGCCGAGCTCGGACAACGCCAGCAACAACTTGCGAGAACGCTCCAGGCCCTGTTTCAGATCGCCCTGACCGGTGCGTTCCGGATCGTACAGAAGGCCTTTCCAGCCCACCGTGGTACGGGGTTTCTCCAGGTAGGCGCGCATGACAATCAGGAAACGGTCACTGACTTCGTCTGACAGTGCTTTCAGGCGGGTGGCGTAATCCAGGGCAGCCTGCTCGTCGTGAATGGAGCAGGGGCCCATCACGATCAGGGTGCGGTCGTCCTGACCGTGCAGCACGGCGCGGATCTGATCACGGTAACCGGCAATGGCCCGCACCTGTTGCTCATCGGCAGGAAACTGCTGGCGCAACTCGGCGGCGGTGGGCAGTCTCGCTTCCTGGCGGTGCTGGCAGGCGCTTGAGGCTTGCGCATCCAGTGTTTCAGATTTCAGCGGCATGTTCATGTCTGTGTTCCCGTTTCCCTGTGTCAGAATCAAAAAAGCCCCGGCTGGGCTACCAGTCGGGGCTTTTCGGAGTCCGGTGGCAGCCTGGGTTGCTTGCCGGGCTGCCTTCCTCGTTGTATTCGGTCGATGAAGATCTTATGGGCGGCCCGGGCTCTGGCTAAAATAAAAGCCATAACCAAACCACCAAAAATACACAGCAGAGCCTGCGGCCTTCAGTTTTTCACCGAAAGCTTTCAGAACATTCAATTGACAGGCTGCGTGTAAGGTCTTCATGCTTTTCACTATATACCTACGGTTTTAACGATGGCAACCCGCAAAACGGATTATTTAATGCGGGCATGGCCGTCATGGCTCTGGAGGCCTGCATGCGAAACACCGAGCACCGCTCCGTTCTCTGGCTGATGACTGCCCTGCTTCTTGCGATGTTAACGGCTTCCACCGTCGTCTGGGCACAATCAGAAGCCAGGGTCTATGAGCTGAACAACCGAACGGCCGACGACATTGCGCTACAGATTCGCGAACTTTACCAACAGTCGCCGGTTACGGTGACGGCACGCGGACAACAACTGGTGGTCCGTGGCGAACCCGCACTGCTGGACGAAATCGGAACACTGGTGCAATCGATGGATGTGCCGCCGGTACAGATGAGGATCAGCGTACGCTACCGTCAGGACATCGGCGGCAAACAATCCGGAGGCGGCGTCAGCCTCTCGAACGGCTCGGCCGGCGCCAGCGTCGAACGCCGCACCATCAGCACCAATTCCACCCGTGAACGTCAGTTGATCGTGCAGGATGACCAGTCAGCCCACATTACCTCCGGCAATGTGCGAACCTTGCCATTTGCCGTTAAGGGTGGGCGCAACCCCGCCGCCATACTGCAGCAGGTCGAAACCCGAAGCGGCTTTGTGGTGAGCCCCCAGGCCATCTCGAACCAGGCGGTAGAACTGAGTATCGTGTCCTTTGAGGAAGACCCCGCCGCTCTGCCCGGCTATGAAACCGAAGCTCTGATGACCATCCGGCGGGTGGAGCCGGGGCAATGGGTCAGCCTGGGGGGGACCCGCACGTCCATGAATCAGGAGCAGCAAGGCATCAACTACCGGGTGAACGGCAAGCGCTCTGAAAACCAGTCTATCGACGTGAAAGTGGAGATTCTGCCCTGATCAGGCCTGATTACGCCTGCCCAGCAAGACGTCACGGGCCTCATTGAGCTTGGCGGCCAGGTAATCGTTGCCGCCGCGGTCCGGGTGCACCTTCAACATCAGTTTGCGGTGGGCAGCGGTCACCTCCTCACGGGAACAACCGGGTTTTACTCCCAGAATATCGCAGGCTTCCTGCGTGCTCATGGGCCCCTGTGCGGCAGCGCTCCTGCCCCCGGCGCCCGCCTGGTGCGCCGAATCATTACCGGATGAATCTCCCATGGCCTTGCGAAACATCGGTGCATAACGCAGTAACGCCGGCAGCTTTCTCAACAGGGGAATGAGAGCGGCAATACCGGCCGTGATCACATGCACCCGGCCGGTCAGCACCATAAACAGCAACAACGCGCCGCCAGCCACCAGAATGACTTTCCAGATGGCCGCTTTCTGGCCTTCCGGCGAAAGCGCGCCCCATTTTTTCAGGATGACAAACACGGCAGCCGCCAGGGCCAGGCCGAGAATCAGTTGCATCGATGTTAGTCCTGTATTCTTGCTGTCGAAAAACGGGAGTCCGAAATACGCCCGGATACTATAATCCACCCCGGACACACCAGCGTAAACTGTCCGCAGTATTTATACTGTTTGTTGAATGCAAACGGGTGACAAATAGAAACAGCTTTTGTAGCATCCTATTCGTTAAATTGAACTGACGTTCTATTACATTGTCCCCGAGCCCTGATTTGCAAGGACAGCTGTCAGCCTTCCCTTCCGGGCGACTTTATCAGATTCAGGAAATTCACTCCCAGGAACAGACTTATGCGCACTGCTTCCCGTTTCGTCATCGTTCTCATTTTTCTCGGCGTCGTGCTGGGTGGAATCTTCGGTTACAAGTTCTACCAGTTCGGCCAGATGAAAGAAATGATGTCCCAGCCGCAGCCGGCCGCCATCATCTCCGTGACCAAAGCGACTACCGAAAACTGGCAGCCGGCCATCAAGGCTGTCGGCAGCATCAAAGCCATCAATGGCATCGAAGTGGCCAACGAAGTGCCCGGTGTGATTGAGAACATTGGCTTTGAGTCCGGTGATACCGTCAGCAAGGGCGACGTCCTGGTGCGCCTGGATGCCGCCATCGACGAGGCAGCGCTGCGCACACGGCGGGCAGAAGCCCAGCTGGCCGAGCAGGAATTCAAGCGGGTTTCGGATCTGCTGCCGAAGCGGGCCGTGTCCCAGTCCCAGTATGATGAGGCCAAGGCCAATTTCGATGCCGCCCGAGCCCGTGTCAACGAGGCCGAAGCTCAGCTCAACAAGAAGGTGATTCGCGCGCCCTTCGACGGCAAGCTGGGTATCCGCATGGTGGATCAGGGTCAGTACGTTGCCACCGGCACACCGATCGTCGAGATCAACATGCTGAACCCTATCTATGTGGACTACACCCTGTCCGAGAAATTTCTGCCGGACGTGGATCAGGGCTACCCGGTATCCGTGACGGTCGCTGCTGTGCCGGACCAGTCCTTCGAGGGTGAGGTGAGCGCTATCAACACCTCGGTAAACCCGGAAACCCGTACCGTGCGTATACGCGCCACCCTGGATAATAAAGAAAACCTGCTGCGCCCCGGCATGTTTGCCACCATTCAGACCGGTCAGCCCCGGGACAATGAAGTGGTTACCCTGCCGCGCACCGCCATTTCCTACAACACCTACGGCAATTTCGTGTATGTGGTTGAAGAAAACGACAACGGTGAACTGATTGTCAGCCGCCGCACCGTCACCACGGGCGAAGTCCGTGATGGCCGCTCAGCCGTGCTTTCCGGTCTGGAAGAAGGCGAAACGGTCGTCGCCAAGGGCCTGCTGAGGCTGCGCGCGGGCCAGCGTGTTGAAATCCAGGACGAGTCCGGCCAGGAGGCGTCTGAGTAATGAAATTCACCGACATTTTTGTCCACCGGCCGGTTCTCGCCACGGTGGTCAGCCTGCTGATCCTGTTGATCGGCGCGCGGGCCGCCATGGAGATGGAAATCCGGCAGTATCCGGAGCTGGAAAGCACCACGGTGACCGTCTCCACGGCTTACCCCGGCGCCAGTTCGGACCTGATCAAGGGCTTTATCACGACTCCGCTGCAGCAGGCCATTGCGGAAGCCAGCGGCATTGATTACCTGACGTCCACCAGTTCCCAGAGCGTATCGACCATTCAGGCCAAGATGATCCTGAACTACGACGCCAACGATGCCCTGGCAGAGATCCAGGCCAAGGTGGCCAGTCAGCGCAACGTGTTACCGGCGGAAGCCGAGGACCCGGTGATTACCTCTACAACCGGCGACAGCACGGCACTGATGTACATTGCCTTTTACAGCACCGAGCTGGATGTCCCCCAGATTACCGATTATCTGACCCGGGTGGTGCAGCCCAAGCTGCAGGCGCTGGCCGGCGTGGGCAAGGCTGAACTGCTGGGCCGGACGTTTGCCCTGCGTATCTGGCTGGACCCGGAGCGTCTCGCCGCCGTGGATATGACCCCGGTCGAGGTGGCTGCCAAATTGCGGGCCAACAACTATCAGGCCGCGGTGGGTAAGACCCGCGGCAAGTACACCGAGGTCAGCCTGACCAGTGACACCGACATCGCCGACCCGGACGCCTTCCGGAACCTGGTGGTTAAACAGTCAAACGGCACTCTGATCCGCCTGCAGGACATTGCCCGGGTGGAACTGGGCTCCCAGACCTACGACAGCCTGGCTCTGTACAAGGGCCAACCGGCCACCTATGTGGCCATTGAGCTGGCACCAGGAGCCAACCCGCTGACGGTGGCTGAATTGGTCAAGGCAGAACTGCCGGATATCGAGAGTCAGTTGCCCAGCGGCCTGAATGTGCGCCTGGCCTACGACGCTTCCGACTTTATCGACGATTCCATCAACGAGGTTATCCAGACCTTGCTGGAAGCCATGATCATCGTACTGGTGGTGGTTTTCCTGTGCCTGGGTTCGGTTCGAGCCTCGGTGGTGCCATCTGTAGCGGTTCCGCTGTCCCTGATCGGTGGCGCCTTTGTCATGCTGATGTTCGGCTTCTCCCTGAACCTGCTGACGCTCCTGTCTATGGTGCTGGCCATCGGCCTAGTGGTGGATGACGCCATCATCATGGTGGAAAACGTGCATCGGCATATTGAACAGGGCGAATCCCGGTTCGATGCTGCCATCAACGGTGCCCGGGAAATGGCCACCCCAATCATCGCCATGACCACCACCCTGGTTGCGGTTTATGCGCCCATCGGCTTTATGGGAGGTCTCGTAGGCTCACTGTTTACCGAGTTTGCCTTCACCCTGGCCGGCACCGTGGTCATTTCCGGTATTGTTGCACTGACCCTGTCACCCATGCTGTCTGCCAAGGTACTCAAACCCCACGGCGACCCGGGCCGCTTTGAAAAGGTTGTCGAAAAGAGCTTCAACGGTCTGGCAAACGGTTACAAGGCAGCGCTGGCGTCATTGATGCAAACCAAGTCCGTCGTGGTGTTCTTCGCCTTTGTGGTACTTGGATCCATCTACTTCATGTTGATGATGAGTCAGAACGAACTGGCCCCCACCGAAGACCAGGGCATCCTGTTCTATCAAGGCCTGGGGCCCGAGACCTCCACCCTGGACTACCTGTACGACCACGGTCAGGAAGTTCAGAACCGGATGTCTGAGGTGCCGGGTTACAGCGAAGACTTCATGATTCTGGGCATCACCAGCCCCAACGCCGTCTTCGGTGGCTTCAAGCTGGCGCCCTGGAGCGAGCGGGAGATTACCCAGTTCGAGGTTCAGCCCAAGCTGGATGCTGAACTGAAAAAGGTCACCGGGCTGCAGACCGCGGTATTCCCCCGGCCGTCCCTGCCCGGCTCCGGCGGCGGCCTGCCGTTCCAGTTTGTCATCACCACCGGCGGCAGCTATGAACAGCTGGACCAGGTGGCGGATGAAATGCTGGGCAAGGCCATGCAGAGCGGTAACTTCATGTTCCTGAAGAAGTCCATCAACTTCGACAAGCCGGTTACCCGCATTAATGTCGATCGTGATCGCGTGGCCGATCTGGGCCTGTCAATGCAGGATGTTGGGCAGTCCCTGGCCAGCATGCTCAGTGGCGGCTACATCAACCGCTTCAACATGGAAGGCCGTTCATACCAGGTGATTCCACAGGTGGATGACCAGTTCCGCCCGAGCAAGGAAGCCCTGCAGGACTACTACATCCGTGCCGGCAACGGCGAACTGGTGCCGCTGTCCAGCGTCGTGAGCTTTACCGAGGAAGTGGAGCCGTCGAACCGCACTCAGTTCAACCAGCAAAACTCGCTGACCCTGGAGGGCGTGGTGATGCCGGGCGTGGCGGCAGGCACCGCCATGGAGTTTATGGAGCAAACCGCCAGCGACGTCTTCCCTCAGGGCTTCAGCTACGACTACACCGGGGAAACCCGCCAGCTGGCCACCCAGGGCAGCGCACTGATGGTGACCTTCTTCCTGTCATTGCTGGTGATCTATCTGGTCCTGGCCGCGCAGTTTGAAAGCTGGCGCGACCCGATCATCATTCTGGTATCGGTTCCCATGTCGGTAGCCGGGGCCATGGCGTTCATCGTACTGGGCTTTGCCACCATGAACATCTACACACAGGTGGGGCTGATTACGCTGATCGGGGTGGTCTCCAAGAACGGCATCCTGATTGTGGAATTCGCCAATCAGTTGCAGAAAGAGCGGGGCTTGAACAAGGTCGATGCGGTCATCGAGGCGGCGGCTATCCGCTTGCGCCCGATTATCATGACCTCTCTGGCATTGATCTTCGCCATGGTGCCTCTGCTGATTGCCATCGGCCCGGGTGCAGAAAGCCGGTTTGCTATCGGCCTGACCATCAGTGCTGGTCTGGGCATTGGTACCCTGTTCACGGTGTTTGTGCTGCCGGCGTTCTACATTCTGCTGGCCCGTGACCACCATGGCTCGGCAGCCGATGAATACGGCAACGACGAAGAGTCATCACAGGTGCCGGCGGGCAACCACTAACCCCGCACAGCAACACAAAAAAGCCCGGCATGGCGTCATGTCGGGCTTTTTTTGTCAGGAAGCAACGATCCTGTCCGGCGCTTCCAACGCTGCCTCTCCCGTCTGCAGACGGCGGCGCCACTGGACGGTCTCGCTGGGCAACTCACCGAAATGTTCCCGGTACAGCGCAGCAAACCGCCCCAGATGTGAAAATCCCTCATCGGCGGCGTACCAGGAAATATGGGGCACATCACACTGGCAATCCACCAGCCTGCGCCGTACCCGGATCAACCGACAGCGCTGGTAGAAACGGTAGGGGGTCATTCCGGTTTCCCGCTTCATCAGATAATACAGATTGCGCTCGCTGACCCCGGAATGGTTTGCCAGCTCCTGCAAATCAAACTCCCAGGCGGGCTCCATGCGGATTTTGTCGATAACCCGGAGAAGCCGGCGATCGAGCTCCGGGGGCGTTTCGTTAGGTTCACAACCACCCTCTCGGGCGATGCTGTCCAGTTCGTCAAACAGGCTATCGGCCGCAGCGCAGGCATCGTTGTGATCCTGGAAGAAGTTGGAGCGCAACAGAAAGTGATGCACCCGTTCCGCCATCCAGGCTAACACCCCCTGCCCCGGGGTGACGTTGCTGCGCCACTGTTCCGGGTTTAACAGAATCAGCCGGGACTGCCCGCAGGCGCGCACGGAAATTGCCTGGCTGGAGGTGATGGCGGCCATCGGGAAAGCCGGCTGTCTGCAATCGCCATTCACCAATACATCGCACTGCCCCGATACCGGCACCACCAGCAATGTCCCAGGCAGTCCGCACAGATGCACCTCGGCATCCTGGGCCAGATCCAGGGCACACACGACCCCACGGTCAACACTCAGGGAAGACAGCGAGCCAGCAACCGTTTGCGGCCGCTCAAGAGTGAGACCAACGTCATCACAGGCCAGCAACTCACGGATAGCCGCCTGCCATTCGCCGGCTGCAGCGCGATTGAGTCGAAGGTAGGCATCCAGATCCGGTTTGGCAGTGAGATTGCGCATACAGCGTGAACAGGCAGTGAGTGAGCTTGCTGTTTTAAGCCAGCGTGCCGCAAACCCCTAGCCAAATCTTGCAAAACGGCAAGAAACGGGACGGAGTTTGCCTGTTAATTGATTCTTATCAATCCAGTGGCAGCTCACTCAGGGGGGACGGCCGGGCCATCAGGTAGCCCTGGCCACGGTGACAGTTCAATTCCTGGAGCTTGCGTTTCTGAATCTCGGTCTCGATGCCCTCCGCTACCACCTCCAGACTCAGCGCCTCGGCGATGGCCAGAATGGCGGAGACAATCCGCGAATCCCTGCCATCCTGCCCCAGCCGCTGAACAAACTGCTGATCGATCTTGAGCACATTCACAGGTAGCGCATGCAGATACGCCAGCGAGGAATACCCGGTACCGAAGTCGTCAATGGCAACCACCACTCCCTTGTCACCGAATTCCCGGAGTTTGTCCAGGCAACGGCGTGACAGGTTCATCAGGTGGGTTTCAGTAATCTCGATTTCCGGCTGCCAGCCAACCTGTCGAACCCGTTCGAAGAAAGGCTCCAACAATCCATCCAGCCGGCCATCAGCAATCTGGCGGGCGGAAATGTTAATGGCCAGGCGTCGGCCTCGGCCATGATCGACAGCGCAGGCCTCCAGATCCCGACGGATGCACCGGATCAGTTGCTCGGTCAGTTCGTGGATGTGCCCGCGCTGCTCGGCCACCGGGACAAAGTCCCCCGGAGACACCGCCCCCAGCTCAGGATGTTGCCAGCGCAAAAGAGCCTCCATGCCGGCCATGGCGCCGGTGGCAAGATCGTACTGGGGCTGGTACACCACCGAGAATTCCTCCGGCGCCACTTTCAGGGAAGCCACGAGGGCTTCGGACAGCCGTTGTTGCTGCTGGCCATGCTGGATTTCGCTCGCACTGTAGATCCGATAGCAGGCCCGCCCGGCCAGTTTGGCGGTATACATGGCCCGGTCGGCATTCTGCAGCAATTCACCCGCGGTCTCGCCGTGATTCGGATAGATAGCGGCGCCCACCGAGGCGGAGAGAAAATATTCCCGGTGCTCCACCATCACGGGTGCCCGGAACACATGGGTCATGCGCTCACACACCGCATTCAGTTGATCTTCGGTATCCAGTTCGATGATGGCGGCAAACTCATCCCCCGATAGCCGGGCAATCACATCGCCGTTACGAACCACGGCCTGGATACAGGCCGCAGCCTGTTGCAGCACCCGGTCGCCACAATCGTGGCCATGCAAGTCGTTCACAGACTTGAAAAAGTCCAGATCGATATAAAGCACCGCAAACAGGTCGGCGGTATCTTTACGCTGGTTCACCCGGGCCTTCAGGAATTCCTGAAACAGCGAGCGGTTGGGTAGTTCGGTGAGGGGGTCGTAGTAGGCCAGAGTTGCCAGCCGTTCATCGCTGGCAGCCAGCTCACCCACATCCATGAACACCCCGGCATACAGGCGCTTGCCCTGATAGTCCACGGGGTAGATAGTCAGCCACTGGGGATAGTTCTCGCCGCTCTTGCGCCGGTTCCAGATCAGGCCTTCCCATCGACCGCTCTCATTCAGGCTTTCCCACATGGCCTGATAGAACTCAGGCGAGTGCAGCCCGGAACTGAGCACCGACGGTGCCCGACCCAGGACTTCTTCTGGGCGGTAGCCGGTCACGGCCTGGAACATCCGGTTCACATAGGTAATGACTGCATCCGGAGTTGAAAGCATGATGGCTCGCGGATGATTATCCACCAGGGCTTTGAAGTCCTGTTCTGTCAACGCCTGCATACGCCAAGTACCTTCCGTGTCCGGCCTGCTACAGGCAGGCTCTTTTGTCCCAGCATAAGCAGAAAATGTCGTAAACCTATCCATATTTTGCAAAAACCTCTCGCCTATGACCAAAGGCGGAGAAAAATGTGAACACAATTTCAACATTTGCAATATTCGGATACCCCGCCAACGAATACAGGTCGATAGTAGGTGCAAAACGAAACAAACGCCCCGCAGGAGCGCCCCATGCGCAGGAACGAACCGGTTACCGGTCACGAGCGCGAATACCCCGCGCACTATCACCTGATTACCAC
The DNA here is from genome assembly GCF_003634635.1 of Marinobacter nauticus. Classification (GTDB taxonomy): domain Bacteria; phylum Pseudomonadota; class Gammaproteobacteria; order Pseudomonadales; family Oleiphilaceae; genus Marinobacter; species Marinobacter nauticus. The sequence goes on from NZ_RBJB01000003.1 coordinate 941,545, forward strand.
CACAGATCTGAAGGGAAAGATTACCGCTGCCAATGAAGAATTCGCGGACGTCGCCGGCTACAGTATTGATGAACTGGTAGGGCAGCCCCACAACCTGATCCGGCACCCGGATATGCCACCCCAAGCCTTTGCCAATCTCTGGGAGACTATCCGCAAGGGCGACTCCTGGCGCGGTATGGTGAAGAACCGCTGCAAGAACGGCGACCATTACTGGGTGGACGCCTATGTCACGCCAATCATGAAAAACGGCGAACTGGTGGAGTTCCAGTCGGTACGCTGCCAGCCCCGCCGCAGCCAGGTCCGGCGTGCGGAAAAGGCCTACGCCGCCTGGAACCGTGGCTCCCTGCCCCGGCGTTTCCTGGCGGTGTCACCCCCACTGATTTCCAAACTCGCCTGCCTGTACGGGCTGCTCGCAGGCAGTCTTCTGGTGTTTGGACTGACCTCCCTGTCGATACCGGAAATGGCCGTGCTGCAAGCCCTGGTCCTGTCTGTTTTCGGTGTTCTGTTCTGGCTTACCCTACCCATGATGCGCACCGCACGGGAAGCCTGTTGTGACGCCCACCCCGTGATGCCCTGGATCTATACCGGACGGCGCGACGAGGGCGGCTGGATCGAATACGATCGGCAAAAGCGCGATGCCACCTTGCGCGCGGTCTCGGCACGCATGCACGCCAACATCGGCAAACTGCATGGCCGCAAGCAGCGCACCATGGAGTGGGTTTCCAGTTCGGTGGCGAGTATCCGCAGCCAGCAAGGCGATATTGAGCAAATCACCCGGGCCTTCGAAGAACTGGCCCAGAGCGTCCGTCGTGTCAACGAGATGACCGTTCGAACCCAGCAGGCCAGTGCCGACGCCCGCCAATCTGCCAGTCAGTGCCAGCACCAGATGGATAGCGTCAATCATTCACTATCACGGTTACGGCAGCAGCTAACCAGCGCTAACGACGAGATGGATCGACTGACCGAACGCAGCAATGCCATCAGCATGGTGCTGGAGGTGATCAGCGACATTGCCGAGCAGACCAACCTTCTGGCCCTGAATGCTGCGATTGAAGCCGCACGGGCCGGCGAGTCGGGCCGTGGCTTTGCGGTAGTGGCGGACGAGATCCGGGGCCTGGCCCAGCGCACTCACGATTCCACACGCCGTATCGACACTATGATTGAGGAATTGCAATCGGAAACCCGGATGGTGGTCGACGTCATCGGCCAGGGCAGCGCTGCCTGTGAGCAGACTGCCACCATGGCCGACGAAGCCCGTCAGGCCCTCACCACGACCCTGAAAGACATGAACATTATTGATGACTGCGCCCGTGAAGTGGCTGGGGCAACCGAACAGCAATCCGCACTGGCAGCTCAGGTGGAACGTCAGGCCGAACATCTGCTGCACCTGGGCAATCAATCGGTTCAGAGTAGCGAAAGCGCCCGCCAGGAGTCCGAGCAACTGGGATCCAATGTTGACCAGGCGCAGTTGCTGACCAGTCATTTCCTGCAAATGCTGTGCGATAAACTGCTGAACAAGGGCGCTCAGGCATCGACCCGGCAATTTCCTGAACCGGCACAATAGGGTAGTCTGGCGATTCGTGGGGGGGTGGAGGCTTCGCCCCCTTTGCAATCACCCACAGGATTCCCCGTGCCTTGACCCTAGCAACCCTCTTCTGGCTGTTTGTCGCCGGTTTCGCCATCTGGTACTGGTGGCGGGCCAAAGCCATCAAGGATTTTGTCTTGCAGGCTGCTCACAGGTACTGCAAATCCATGGACGTAATGCTGCTGGACGACGCCGTTTATCTGCGCGGACTCTGGTTCAAGCGCGATCAGAACGGAAAACTGCGAGTGTGGCGGCGTTTCCTGTTCGACTTCACCACCACCGGCGAAGAGCGTTACACCGGCCGTATCATCATGCTTGGCCAGAGCATCATTCACACCGAACTTGAACCGCACCGATTCTGACCGACTGTCACCGGAGCCGCCTCACCCAAATGGGCGATTACCGGCACCTGTGTTCGTCCGTGATACTCCCTGTTGCATGTCGACAACCAACAAAAACAACAGGAGTCATCTATGCGTTTTGCCATGCCCATCCGGCTTGTGGCCGGAATTCTCATGCTGGTGTTCTCGGTACTGAGCCACGCCAGCTACACCCAGACCCGTCATCCGATTGTGCTGGTGCACGGTGTAACCGGCTTCAATACCCTTGGCGGTCTGATCAACTACTTCCACACCATTCCCTGGAACCTTGAACGCAGTGGCGCAAAGGTCTATACCGCCAGCGTGTCCTTCGTGAACAGCAGCGAACAGCGTGGCCAGCAACTGGCCAATTACGTCAACAGCCTGGGCCACAGCAAGGTCAATCTGATGGCGCACAGTCAGGGTGCCCCCACCTCCCGGGTGGCAGCGGCTCTGATTCCCCACAAGATTGCCTCGGTCACGTCGATTGACGGCGTAAACAAGGGCTCCAAAGTTGCTGACGTTATCCGGGGCATCATCCCTCCCGGCAGCTATGTTGAAGGGGGCGCCGACGCCATTGCCAACGCCCTGGGCGGACTGATCAATGCCCTGTCCGGAGCCAGCAACCCCCAGGATGGTATTGCCGCCCTGGAAACCCTGACCACTCCGGGCACCACCAGCCTGAACGACGCCCTGGGTTGGAAAGGGGTTAATCGTAATGCCTGCGCGGGTACCAGCGAAGATGTCTGGATCAGTGGCCAGAAGATCAAGTTTTTCTCCTGGACCGGACGCGCCGTATGGACCAACGTGTTCGACATTACCGATCCGTTCCTGGGCGTGACCTCCCTGGCCTTTGGCAGCGAGCCCAATGATGGTCTGGTCGGCGTCTGCGCCACCATGATGGGCAATGTCATCGGCACCCACTACGACATGAACCACGTTGATGCCATCAACCATCTGCTGGGCGCCCGTTCTCTCTGGACCAACCCGGTCTCACTCTACCGCAGCCAGGCCAACCGTCTGAAAAACCGCGGTCTGTGAGGTGGTTATGAAGCACCAGTCCACCCGGAAACTGCGGTGGCTGCTTCCCGTTGCCCTGCTGGCCATTATGGCCAGCAGCGGCCTCTGGTACTGGCAGGCACCGGATTCAGAACCCAGGCCAGACCCGGCAAAAACCTTTGCCAGTGCGCCTGCTGTCACGCCACCGGCGGTCACCCAGGCATCGGCCCCGGTTCCTTCCAATAAAGAACCGCCACACAAGACACCCGCCAGCCTTCCCGACCAGAACTTTGCCCGTTCCCTGGCCGGCACGGATATCGACGGCGCCCTCAAGGCAGACCGCAACGGCGAGTTGATTCTGGACCTTGGCGTTCGCGACTTCTTCGATTACTTCCTGAGCGCCGTGGGTGAAGTCTCACCAGAGGCCGCCATCGGACAGATCCAGTCCGTGGCCCGCAACTATCTGCCGGAACCGGCCGCCAGCGATGCCATGGTTCTGCTCGACCAGTACCTGGCTTACAAGCAGGCTGCGTTACAGCTGATGCAGACGGAACTGGATCCGAGCCGACAACACGACCCTGGCTACCAGCTAACCGCCCTCGGCGATGCCCTGAGCAGTCTGAAACAACTGCGCCGTTCGACCTTCAGCCCGGACGCACATCAGGCGTTTTTCGGCGAGGAAGAGGCCTACAGCGAGTACACCCTGGCGGCCATGAGTATCCAGCAGCGGGAAGATCTTTCCGATCAAGGCAAACAGGCGCTGATTGAATGGCACCGCAAACAGCTGCCGGAGTCGCTTCGGGCAACCGAGCAACGACTGCAGAGCGAAACCCGCGAGCATCAGGCCCGACTGTCTGCCCTGGAGAATACCGAATCACCGGAAGCCGCCGGCCGGAAGCTGGTGGAGCTGGGCATGGACCCGGAAAGTGCCGAAGGGGTCGTCAGTTACCTCAAACAACGTGAAAGTTTTGATCAGCAGTTTTCCGAGTTCGAACAGGCTGTTGACGCCGAGGATCTGGAAGGCCTGGCCGGAGCAGATCGTCAGAAACACAAGGATGCCCTGCTGGAGCAATACTTCCCCGATGAACAGAGCCGAACCTGGGCCCGGCTCAGAATGCTGAACCAAAGCTGACCACTCTGTGCTCTGGCTCCCGAAATCCGGAGCCAGAGCGTTCTAGAATCGAAGCTTGTGTTCCGTGGATATCCCCACCATGACGGCCGAACAAATCCAACAGCAACAGGCCAGAGGATTCCTGACCCTGCGTTTTTTGCCGGCACTGGAAGCCGACTACCGCAAAGCGCGTTCCGCGTTAATTCGCCAACGGGCGAGACTGGCATCTATCGCTGGTCTGCTGCTCTTTCTGGTGTACGCCCTGGTAGACCTGATGACCCTGCCAGCCGAGCTGGCCCGTCTCACGGCTGGAATAAGACTGGCCATTACCTGCCCGATCATCGCCCTGGTTCTCTGGCTGGCCCACCGGAAAACCCCCGACGACCACCACTTCGAGCGGCTGTACGTGTTTGCCTATATCGCCGGAGGCCTGAGCGTCATTGCCATTATCCTGGCCGCCCGCTGGCACAGCTACCCTCTGCCTTATGAGGGCATGATACTCATGCTGATGTTCGGATACTTTGCCATGGGACTGCCTTTTTTTTCCGCCTCGGTGGCCTCCTTTGTTCTGGTGTGGGCCTACCTGCTGGCAGAGCTCTGGGCCGGCAACCCTGCCACCGCCACCCTCACCAATCTGTTCTTTCTGATGACCGCAAATGTCATTGGTATGGTCGGCGCCTGGATCAGCGAGTACCGTCACCGTGCCCACTTTCTCGACCGCCAGCTCCTGGATCTGTTGCACCAGTCCGCCAGGGACGAGAGCCGTCGGAAAACCGAGCTGATCACTGCGGCCAGCCATGATCTGCGCCAACCCCTGAATGTCATCGACCTGACGCTGGAAACGCTGCAACCTGAACGCGAACACTCCGAGGTGATGAATCAGCTTCGTGATACCGTGGGTCAGCTCCGTAATCTGCTGGGAACGGTGTTCGACAGCGCCCGACTGAACGAGGGCATGATTCAGCCGGAGCTCCAGCCTGTGCAACTGAACCATACGTTGCAGGAGCTTGAAGATCTGCTGTCAGACACCTTGTCCCGTCGCGACATCCGCCTGGACATTGCCCCGGCCGAGCCCGGGCTGGCCTTGACCGCGGATCCCAGCTTGCTGTTGCGAGTATTGCAGAACCTCGTCATCAATGCCGCCGACCACAGTGGTGGCCAGCGCATTCAGGTCAACACGGTCACCACCGGGAACTGGGCCCGCATCCGGGTGTGCGATGACGGGCGTGGGCTGCCGGAAAGCCTGCACACACAGGTCTTCGACCCCTACATCCGTGCCGGTGCCAGCCACCAGGCGGGGCTCGGGCTGGGCCTGACCATCGTGCGCGAATTCTCCCGGCTCATGGGCGGGCAATGTGGAACCGAATCATCTTCGGGCCGGGGCGCGGTATTCTGGGTGGCACTGCCGGTTGCTGTTACAACCAGCCCAGGGCCCGGGCCCGGTTCACGCATTCAGTCCGATTGTGCACCCCCAGTTGGGTAAAGATCGCTTTCAGGTGGGTTTTGACCGTGTGTTCAGTCAGGCCCAGGCTCTGGCAGATGCGTTTGTTGGGAAACCCCTGGGCGAGGAGCGTCAGCACTTCGAGCTGACGTGGTGTTAACGGGGTCTCCGACACCAGAGGCGCCATACCCCCGGGGAAATAGCCCTGCCCCCGCCGTACCGATTGCATCATACGAACCAGTGCCGCCCGGCCGGCCGATTTGGCCAGAAACCCGGCCGCCCCGGCCGTTCGCACGGCCCTGACGGTGCTTTCGTCCTCACTGCTGGAGATAATCACCACCGGCGGGGTGTTCCGCAAGCCAGCCAGACGCGGCAACAGCGAAAGTCCGGCTTCTCCGTTAAGTGCCAGGTCAAGCAATACCAGATCGACCCCGGTGCCATGGACCAGTTGCTCGGCCGCGGCCTCCAGTGTGCCAACTGTGACCACCGAGAGCGCCAGTTCCTCCTGCCGGATAAGGCCCGCCAGCGCCTGTGCAAACAGGGCGTGGTCATCGACCAGCAGAACCTTTTCAAAGGCCGCGGTTCGATGCTCTGCCGAAGACGAGCCATGCCGGAGCGATGTCACATGCATGATAGTGCCCCGCTGTGTTTGTTTTTGTTACTGCGGACACCCCACTATAAGGCAGCCAGCCCGGCGCCTCAGCGGCCTGCTTAACACTTTCTTACAAAAGTATTGGGCCCTTTCGCCCCGCCTGACCTTGCCTGAAACATAACTGTCATATTTCTGAAGCATCCTTCCGGCATCACAACCATCTGATCTGAAAAGGTTTTCAACACGATGCCTGATTTCACAAGGAAGACCGCCGGCCACTGGCTGGCACTGCTTGCAAGCGCCAGTCTCTGCGCCGGCGCCAACGCCCATGAGCTGGAAATCCATGGTTCCAACACCGTCGGCGCCACGCTGGCGCCCATGCTGGTGAGTGGCTATCTGGAACAGCAAAACAATGGTCCGGTCAGCCGCCGGGCCACGGGCACCGAGAACGAGCAGATTCTGCTGACCGAGACCGAACAGGGCCCCGTCAGTGTTCTGGTGGCCGCCCACGGCTCCAGCACCGGCTTCCGCACCCTGGCCAGCGGTCAGGCGCAGATCTGGGCATCCTCCCGGCCGGTCAAAGCCGCTGAGGCGGAACAGGTTCGCCAGAAGGCCGACCTGACAGCCCTGGAGAGTGAACATGTCATCGCTATTGATGGCCTTGCCGTACTGGTGCACCCCGACAACCCGGTCAATGCCATGAGTATCGATACGCTCGGGCGCATTTTCGCTGGCCAGATTCGTAACTGGTCGGAACTTGGCGGGCCGGACCGGCCAATACGGCTCTACGCCCGGGATGATCGTTCTGGCACCTGGGATACCTTTAAATCCCTGGTTCTGGGTAAAGGCTACCGCCTGGACGAATCCGCCAAACGCTACGAATCCAACGACCAGCTGTCCGATGACGTGTCCCTGGATCCCGGCGGTATCGGCTTCTCCGGTCTGGCCTCGGTTCGCAACAGCAAACTACTGGCGATTTCCGAGGGCAATGCCCCGGCCCTGAAACCGAACCAGTTGACGGTCGCCAGCGAAGACTACCCGCTCTCCCGCCGACTGTTCATGTATACCATGGGGGATAAAACACCGGCTTTCGCCAAAGGCCTGATCGACTATGCCCTGGATGAGGATGGCCAGAACCTGGTGGCCGAATCCGGCTTTATTTCCCAGAATCCGATCGCGGTAAAACCGGAACTCGACACCTCCGTGCCGGAGAGCTTCCGTCGGCTGACCAGCAGCTATCAACGCCTGACCGTCAACTTCCGGTTCACCGAAGGCCGCACCAAACTCGACAACAAGGCCCAGCGGGATCTGTTACGGGTAAAGCATTACCTGCAACAGCACAATCGCGACGCCAATGATCTGCTGTTGATCGGTTTTGCAGACGCCCAGAGCCACGAACTTCGGGCCCAGATGATTTCCGAGCTGAGAGCGTTGTCGGTGCGCAAGGCACTGGGCCAGGCAGGTGTGGCGAACGTCGCCTACACGGGTTATGGCCACTATATGCCCGTTGGCGGCAAGGGAAACCAGCGCAATGGCCGGGTAGAAGTCTGGATCAAGAACCCCTGACCAGCCGGGGATTCGACCAAAGTCTGCCTGCAGACTTCGGCAATCCCCTATCCGCACCCCCGTCACAGATATGTTTGGGTTTCCTATACTGCCGTTGTCACCCTCCAACCAACAGACCGGGACAATGGACATCAAAAACGACCACCGTTACGCGATTAACCTGAACGTACGGGGCATCCAGCCCTCCGCCACCCTGCGCATCAACGAGCTCAGTAACCAGCTCCGTTCCGAAGGCAAGGACATCATCAAACTGGGGCTGGGGCAGTCGCCGTTCCCGGTACCGGATCGCGTGGTCGACGCCCTCAAGGAGCACGCCCACGAAAAAGATTATCTGCCGGTCAAAGGTCTGAAGGGCCTGCGTGAAGCCATCGCCGGCTACATCAACCGCAGCGAGCGCATGCGCTGTACCTGGGAAGACGTGCTGATCGGCCCGGGCTCCAAAGAGCTGCTGTTCATGCTGCAGCTGGCCTACTACGGCGACCTGCTGATACCGCGCCCGAGCTGGGTGTCTTATGCGCCCCAGGCCCGTATCATCGGCCGTTCGGTACACTGGCTGCCGACCCACGCCGAGAACAATTGGCAGCTGACCGCCGAGGAACTGGACATCATCTGCCGGGACGACCCGTCGCGCCCGCGAATCCTGATTCTCAACTACCCGTCCAACCCCACCGGATGCACCTACACCGACGATCAGCTGCTGGCCATCGCCAACGTGGCCCGCAAGTACAAACTGATTCTGCTGTCGGACGAGATTTACGGGGAAGTACACTTTGAGGGCAAGCACAAGTCCATTGCCCGCTACTACCCGGAAGGCACCATCATCAGCACAGGCCTGTCCAAGTGGGCCGGCGCCGGCGGCTGGCGCCTGGGCACCTTTATCTTCCCGCCCGAGCTGAGGCCACTGCAGGACGCCATGGCGATCATCGCCAGCGAAACCTACACGGCGACCAGCGCCCCCATCCAGCACGCGGCCATTGCTGCTTTCAATGGTGGTGAGGATATTGAGGAATATCTGGTTCAGTCGCGCCGGGTGCTGAAAGTGGTGGGTGAATACATGCATCGCCGTCTGACCGACATGGGCGCGGTGGTTCAGAAGCCCGAAGGTGCGTTCTACCTGTTCCCGGACTTCTCCGGTTTCCGCGACCAATTGGCCCGCAAGGACATCAAGACTTCCCAGGCCTTCTGCACCGCCCTGCTGGAGAATACCGGCGTCGCGATCCTGCCCTCCAGTGATTTCGGCTTTGTACCGGACCACCTCGGCGCCCGTTTGGCATTTGTCGATTTCGACGGTACCGCGGCCCTGAACCTGGCCGGTGGCGATTACGCCGATCAGGAACTGGATGACAGCTTTGTCCAGCAGGCCTGCCCAAAACTGGTGCTGGCCATGGATAAAATGGAGAAGTGGCTGAACAGCCTGTAAACCTGCCGTGCTAGACTGGCACCCTCACAGTTTCAAAAACCGCGGGGGTGCCATGTCTGACTCAGTTTCTCTCCAGGAAATCACCGATTTCACCGAAGCCCTGGCCCGCGAAGCCGGCGAATTGATCCGCCACGAGCGGGAAGAAAACACCCTGCGCACCGACTACAAACACCAGACCGAACTGGTCACCCACGCCGACGTGATGGCCGACGAATTCATCACCGGCACCATCCGCGAACGCTTCCCCCACCACCGCATCCTCTCTGAGGAAACCATGCCGGATCTGTCCCAGGCGGAAGAGCTGGAAACGCCATTGTGGATAGTCGACCCCATCGACGGCACGGTGAACTACGCTTACGGCCATCCGCAGGTTGCGGTGTCCATCGCCTACGCCGAGAAGGGCAAAGTGCGGGTGGGCGTTGTGCACGCGCCGTTTCCCGGCGAAACCTTCCGGGCCACCGAGAGCGAAGGCGCAACCCTGAACAACCAACCTATCCGCCACAGCGGCGCGACCAATCCCAGACAATCGCTGTTCGCCACCGGTTTTCCGTACACCAAGGACAACCTGGAACCGCTGGTACGCCGCCTGGACGCCATGATTCACCAGTGCCGCGACCTGCGCCGGATCGGCTCCGCCGCTCTGGACATCTGCTGGGTGGCCTGTGGCCGGCTGGACATCTACTACGAAAACGTCAGCCCCTGGGACTTCGCCGCCGCCCGTCTGATCGCAAAAGAAGCTGGCGCTACGGTAGGCCATTTCGGGGAAGTTCCGGAGGGCTATCCGGCGGATCTCTATGGGCGGGATATTCTCATCTCGGCGCCGGCCGTGTGGGCGCCAGTGCGCTCAATTCTGCGGACTGCTTCGGGTTACGACTGAGTTTTATCGACATTTCACCGAGGCACGATCGGCACTGGCTGGAAGCCCTTTCCCGAAATTTCGGAGGCCATGGATGGCCGGAGAGAAGCGCACAGGGATGTGCTTGTAGCGGTTTCGGGAAAGGGCTTCCAGCCAGTGCCATTCTCCAAAACCATCAGGCTAGGGGTACACCACCTCCCAACCTTTATCCCCAGACCGCTTCGGACACCAGCCCCCAGGCCTCGTCGAAATCACTCGTCGGCAAGCGCGAAAACGAAGACCGTACAAAGCGCTGAATCCGGCCTTCCACGAACACCATGACAAAGTCCGCACCACGGGCAGCCGTGGTTCTGGGCCGCAGTCCCTGGCGGATTTCGCCTTCTTTCAGGGTCTGGCGAATCTGGGTTTCCAGCCGTTCAAAGAACTGGGATGCCCGCTTTCTCAGCGATTCATCCTCCCCCATCAGCGCATCGCCAGTCAGCACGCAACACAAGCCCGGATTACGCTCGGCAAACACCAGCACCAGATGCGACAGCTGCTGCAGGCGCACGCGCACATCCTCCTGTTCCTGCAGAATCACCTGGCAACGGGAAAAAACCGCCTCCTCGGCAAATTCGATCAGCGCCTCAAACATTTTGCGCTTGCTGGGAAAATGCCGGTACAGGGCCGCTTCGGTAACGCCCACGGTTTTGGCCAGGCCGGCCGTGGTGATTCGGGCACCGGGATCGCTTTGCAACAGCTCGACTAGCGCCTGGAGAATAGACTCCCGGCGACTGGGTTTCTGGTTGGTCATGACAGGACTACAGCGCTCTGAAATTCTGGTTTTGGTTTTATATGCCCTCCCCGGCGAGGGAGGGACTTTTCAGAAAAAAGTGCCGTCGATCGGTGACGAGGCACTGGCATACAGTTTCTTGGGCATACGGCCGGCGAGGTAGGCTTCACGGCCGGATTCGATGGCCAGGCGCATGGCATTGGCCATTCTGATCGGGTCTTTGGCCTGGGCGATCGCGGTGTTCATCAGCACGCCGTCACAGCCCAGCTCCATGGCAATGGTAGCGTCCGAGGCCGTACCAACACCCGCATCCACCAACACCGGCACCTTGGCGTTCTCGACAATCAGCCGGATGTTGTAGCGGTTCTGGATACCCAGGCCGGAGCCAATCGGCGCCCCCAGAGGCATGATGGCCACGCAGCCCATTTCTTCCAGGCGCATGGCCAGGAGAGGGTCGTCCGAGCAGTACACCATCACCTTGAAGCCATCCTTGATCAGCTCTTCAGCCGCGATCAGGGTTTCCGGCATGTTGGGGTACAGGGTTTTATGTTCGCCCAGCACTTCCAGTTTGACCAGATCGTGGCCATCCAGCAGTTCCCGGGCCAGCTTGCAGGTGCGGACCGCATCTTTGGCGGTGTAGCAGCCGGCAGTATTGGGCAGGATGGTGTAGCTTTCCGGGGAAATCACGTCCAGCAGATTGGGTTCATCCGGGTTCTGGCCCAGGTTGGTACGGCGTACGGCCACAGTCACGATCTCGGCACCACTGGCCTCGATAGCATGGCCGGTTTCCATCAGGTCGTGGTATTTGCCAGTGCCCACCAACAAGCGGGACTGGTACACCTTGCCGGCGATTTCCAGGGGTTTGTCTTCGGGGAGCTGAATCTCTGGTGTCTCTGTCATAACCTGCCTGAGTTATCTGGATAAAGTAAGAGCGGGAACCGCCTGGCTCTGATGAGGTATCAACCACCACCGATGGCGTGGACCACTTCCACCCGGTCACCTTCATTCAGGGTGAACTGCGGGTGCTGGCTGCGGGGCACAATGTCTTCGTTGACCTCCACCGCCAGGCGTTTCCCGGTCAGGGTGAGTTGTTCTATCAGGGCGGCAATGGTCGCTCCGCTCGGGAGTTCCATCGCCTCGCCATTCACCTGTACCAACATGGTTACCATTGCCTCCGTTACTTCTTCAGGGCTGCGACAATCAGCAACACCCAGCCCACCATAAAGCAGACGCCGCCCACCGGTGTCACCGGGCCCAGCCAATGGATTCCTGTCAGAACCAGCAGGTAGAGACTGCCACTGAACAACATCATGCCGGCAAGCCAGAATCCACAGGCCAGGGTCAGCAGGTTCCCCGACATGCCAAGCGCCGGCATCAGGCTCACGGCCACCAAAGCCAGGGCATGGTACATCTGGTAGCTGACAGCCGTCTGGAACACCTCAAGGCCGCGTTCAGACACCACATGGCGCAGGCCATGAGCACCGAAAGCGCCAGCCATAACGGCCAGCAGGCCGGCGACGGCGCCGGCGACAAGTGCCCAGCGTACAATCCGGGTTCCGGGGTCAGCCGCAGTCACAGTGGATTTTCTCTCCGGTATCGAGATTCATCATGGTCAGGGCGCCGCCCCATACACACCCGGTGTCCAGCCCGATAAACCGGTCGCTGCCGGTGTTGCCTTCCAGCGCAGCCCAGTGGCCAAACACCACTTTCACATCGTCCTGACGGGGATAGGTAAACCAGGGGGCATAGCCCTCAGGCGCCTGATCGGCCGACTCTTTGGTAGCCAGTTCCAAGCGGCCGTCGCTGGCAATAAAACGCATGCGGGTAAAATAATTGGTAATCACTCGCCAGCGATCCATACCGGTGAGGGTATCACACCAGGCTTCAGGCTGATTGCCATACATTTGGCTGAAATATTCGCCCGCCTGGTCGTCCCGGATCACGGCTTCCACTTCCCGGGCACAGGCCACGGCCTGCTCCACACTCCAGATGTGCGGCAGGCCGGCATGGGCCATCACCAGGTTTCGGCCGGCGTCGTGCACGCACAGATGCTGCTGGCGCAGCCACTGGATCAGCCGGTCGTGATCCGGTGCGTCCAGAATGTCATGCAACGTATCCTTGCGCTTCGGGCTGTGGCCGCCAAGCGCGACCGCCAGCAGATGCAGGTCGTGGTTGCCCAGTACCACGACGGCGGCATCGCCCAGGCTTTCGATGTAGCGCAAGGTTTCCAGTGATGACGGGCCGCGGTTAATCAGATCACCGGCCACCCAGAGCCGGTCACGGGACGGCGAAAAATCGACTTTCGCCAGCACATCCCGCAGGCGATCGTAGCAACCCTGAATATCGCCGATGGCGTAGTCAGTCATCACTTACCTCGTTGTCGTCTGCCTGCAGCTTACCAGTGTCTGCCAGCAAATCCGCGATCCTGACATAGTCGGCCAGGCCCAGGTTTTCCGGGCGCAGGCCATCGTTGATTCCGAGGGACTGCAGCTGTTCTACGGTAACCATGGCCGCCAGCGCCTTGCGCAGGGTTTTTCGGCGGGCATTGAACGCGGTGCGTACCACTGCCTGCAGCGTTTTCAGGTCTTTCGCGGGGTACGGCAGTTCCTTGTGGGGCACCAGGCGGACAATGGCGGAGTCCACTTTCGGGGCCGGGCGGAAGGCGCCAGGGCCTACTTCGAACAGCGGCTGCACCTTGCAGAAATACTGGGCCATGATACCCAGGCGGCCGTAATTGTTGTCGCCCGGTACCGCCGCCAGCCGCTGCACCACCTCCTTCTGCAACATGAAGTGCATGTCCTGCACCACACCGCTCTGGGACAGCAGATGAAAGATCAGCGGGGTGGAGATGTTGTAAGGCAGGTTGCCGACAATGCGCAAAGGCCGGTCACTCACCAACTGGCTGAAATCGAAACTGAGGGCATCGGCCTCGTGAATCCGGAATTCCGGGTAGTTGAAGAACTTGGTGCGCAGCACCGGAATCAGGTCCCGGTCCAATTCCACCACCTGCAAACGGGGATTGATGGCAAGGATTTCTTCGGTAATAGCCCCCAGACCGGGGCCGATTTCAACAATCGAGTCTTTCGGCTTGGGATTGATCGCGCGCACGATGCGTTCTATCACACCGGGATCATGCAGGAAGTTCTGGCCAAACCGTTTACGGGCCTGGTGCCCGTGTTTGTTGCTCATGAGAGTTCTCCGGCCCCTGTGGCTTTACGGCACTGGGCCATCTGCTCGCCCACACGGATAGCGGTATGCAGGCTGCCCGCATCGGCCTTGCCCGTGCCAGCCAGATCCAGGGCAGTGCCATGGTCAACCGAGGTACGGACAATGGGCAAGCCCAGGGTGATATTAACGGCCCGGCCAAAGCCCTGGAATTTCAGTACCGGCAGGCCCTGATCGTGATACATGGCCAATACCGCATCGGCATTGTCGAGCCAGTGCGGGGTGAACAGGGTGTCCGCCGGCAACGGCCCGGTCAGTTGAATTCCCTCGGCCCGCAGCTGTTCGAGGGTAGGCTCAATCACCTCAATTTCTTCCCGCCCCAGATGGCCCCCTTCACCGGCGTGGGGATTCAGGCCAGCCACCAGAATGCGCGGCTGATCAATACCAAAAAAGGCTTTCAGGTCCGCATTCAGAATGCGCGTCACCTGAATCAGCCGGTCCGGTGTAATGGCCGCAGAAACGTCTTTCAGGGGTAAGTGGGTGGTTACCAATGCCACCCGGAGTTCTTCCGTGGCCAGCATCATCACCACCCGTTCCACGCCACACAGCTCCTGCAGGAATTCGGTATGGCCACTGAAGACGATGCCGGCTTCGTTAATAACGCCCTTGTGCACAGGCGCGGTCACCATGCCGTCGAAATCGCCATTCAGGCAACCCCGGGCGGCGATGGTCAGGGTGTCCAGCACGTACTGACTGTTACCCTTATCAAGCCGGCCGGCCACCGTGGAACCACAACCTTCAACATGTCGTACCGATAAATGACCCGCCCGGGTTGCTGCCGCTACACCTGGCTGCCAGTCATGCAGCTCAATCTGGAGCCCGAGCTGGCTGGCCCTGTCTCGTAGCAGTTCGCGGCTGGCAATCACCACCAGGCCGGCGTCCCGGCTCCCGGTTGCCAGTTGCAGGCACAGTTCCGGGCCGATGCCGGCCGGTTCGCCGGCAGTGAGTGCCAGGATCACCGGTGTGCTCATGACGGGTTTGCTTCCTCGCTCTCCGGGTTCATATCGGCATATTCACCCTTGAACTCAACAAAGGCTTCGTCCCGAATCTCACGCAGCCAGTTCTGCAATTCCAGCTCGAATTTCCGCATATAGATGGCCTGACGAGCCTGGGACTCGCGATTCTGTTCGGTCACGTCCTGGCGCCGGCGCTCCTCCACCTGCAGGATGTGCCAGCCAAACTGGGACCGGAAAGGCCCGAAATATTCGCCCACCTGCGCCTGATTCATGGCTTCTTCAAAAGCGGGCACCATCTGGCCCGGGCTTACCCAGCCCAGATTACCGCCGTCCGAGCCGGAGACCGGATCGTCCGAGCGTTCACGGGCCAGATCGGCAAAGTCGGCGCCATCCTGCAACTGCTGGTAGATCTCGCGAATGCGCTGCTCCGCCTGCACATCGGTCACCGCTTCGGAAGGCCGTACCAAGATATGCCGGACCCGGTGCTGCTGGATAAATTGCTGCTGCTCACCTCCGCGCTTGTCCATCACCATCACCAGATGAAAACCACTGTTGTTTTCCAGCACCTGCGAAGGCTCACCAACTTCCAGATCCGGTACCACCGGCGCGACCAGTGAGGGCAACTGGCTTTCAGATCGCCAGCCCATGTCGCCCCCTTCCAGAGCGTTGCTGGCATCGGATTCGGCAACCGCTACTTCCCGGAAGTCCCGACCATTGGCAATCTGCTGGCGCAAAGCCCGTGCTGTCTCCCGGGCCTCATCCACCGACGCTTCGCTGGCCGGGTCGTCAACTTCGATAAAGATATAGGCCAGACGGTATTCGGCATCGGTACTGCCGTTGGCTTGCTGGGCCTGGAGATAATTTTCCACTTCCCGGTCGGTAACGCGCACCCGGTTACCTACGCGACGCTGCTGCACCCGGCTGGTCAGCATTTCATTGCGGATCTGCTCCCGGGCCTGCTGATAGGTCACCCCTTCTTCCGCCAGCTGGCCTTCGAATTCGGCCAGGGTCATGCCGTTGCTGCGGGCAATATTGGCCAGGGTCTCGTTCAGCTCGTTGTCGCTGATGCGCATGCCCATCTGGTCGGCCATTTGCAGCTGCAGGGATTCCTGAATCAGTTGGTCCAGTACCCGCTGCTCAAGCAGCTCCCGGGGCGGCAGGCCTGTGCCCTGCGCGCTCAGGCGACCGACAATGGTATTGATACGGGCATCCAGTTCACTCTGCAGGATCACCTCGTCATCCACGATCGCAACTACACGGTCCAGCAGTTTTCGTTCGGCCTGAGCAGTCACTGACAGCACCACCATGGCCAGTGTCAGCAGAATTGTCAGTCCGTGGCGGACAGTCGCCTTCATAATCACCTCTTGGTTTGTAAAATCGTGATCGCAGCCGGGTCGGCCTGCAGATTCGGGTTCGTTCAACGGCGCGGGTTTCCGAACCTCCGGCGCTCGCGCTCGTCGTAGCCGTAGATGGCGTCCGCGATGTTGTCGGATGCACCGCCACTGCCGCCCAGACCTTTCAGTTCAATCCGGAACAGCAAGCGGGTGTCCAGTTCTTCGTCATCAGTCAGGTAGTTCTGGTGCACCACCTGAAAACTCCAGCAGCAGTTGTTATATTCCAGACCGGCAAGGGTGCCCACGGTTCGGTCGAGCTGAGAATCCCAGACCCAGCGACCAATGGCACTGACCTGGTCCGTTACCGGAAAGACCGTTCCAATGTCGGTTTGTTCCAGCTCATCCGGCCGGCTGTAGGTATGTCCGAGTGTCGCCAGGTAACGATAATCCTCGGAGTGGAAAATCAGCTGGCTGCGGCCCTCTTCGGTTTTCCGGGTTTCGTGATCCCACAACAGGGAAGAACGAAGCTCCAGATTGTCGATGGGGTTCAGCACCAACTCGCCCGCCAGCGGTGAGCGGCTCCGGTCGGATGCGCCCTCGCCAAACAGATCCACTTCACGATCTTCGAAATAGCGCACCTGGCCAACACTCACCCTGGCCCGCTCCGCCCCGGTCAGGAGGTCATTGAAACGACTGGTGAGCGCCACCGTCAACTGGTTGGCGTCACCGACCCGATCCCCGCCGGTAAACCGGTCCCGCCGGAACAGCTGATCAAAGCGGAAACTGCGGATGCCGGTATCAAAATCCGGGATGTGGTTCTGATCGGCCTCGGCATCGGCCCAGGCGTAATACAGCCGGGGCTCCAGGGTCTGGTTGTAAGGTACGTCAAACAGGCTGGATCGACGATCAAAATACAGACCATTGTCCCACTCGAACACCGGCACGGTGCGGTCGAAACTGGCCTCGCCCTGGGTGTAGTCGTCCAGTTCATAGCGGGTGTAGTCGAGGCTGACCGAAGGACGACTGAAGCCCCAGAGCGCGCGCATGGGCAACGCCAGTTCGGGAATCGCCCGTAACCGCTGGCCGTTGGCCTTGTCCAGGCCGGTAAGGGTCTCATTGTCCCGGTAAAACCAGGTGTACTGGCTTTCCAGGTTTGCCTCCAGCCAGCCGGCTTCCAGCGAGCCGCCGTAGATCACTTCCGGCAACTGAGCGTAGGGTTTGTTGACATCGGCAATGCGGTCGCGGATGGTCTGGTAGCCGTTCAGGTAGGCCTCAAAGTACTGATTGGCGCCGTAGTAACGGACGCCACCCCGTCGCTGAAGATGCGTCGCCTGATCAATCTCGAGACTGCGGTTCAGATCGCTCAGGTAGTCCTCATCTGATATCACCGAGTAATCGCCGTAGCCGCTCCAGCCTCCGCCAAACGCCGCCCGGGTGGAAAAATCCAGGGCCCAGCGCTCGCCATTTTCACCCGGATTTTCATCCCGAAAAGCAGAATCATTGTCGATATACCCCAGCTGCAGCACCGATTCGCCATACCGACTGAGGTAGCGCCCCTCCACTTCCGTGAACAGGCCGCGACCGTGAATATACTGCGGTGTGAGGGTGGCATCATAATGGGGTGCCAGATTCAGATAGTACGGCAAGGCCAGATAAGCCCCGCTACCAGCGCTGGACGAGCCAAACTGGGGATACAGGAAACCGGTCTTGCGGCGGTCATCAATCGGGAAGGTAATGTAAGGCCAGTAGAATACCGGCGCATCCAGCACTTCCAGCCGCACGTGCCGTGCAGTACCAAAACCTTCCGCCTGATCCAGCTCGATGTCCGATGCGACAATCGACCAATCATTCTGGCCCGGACCACAGGTAGTGATCATGCCATCGGAGATAACCACCTGGCTTTCACTGACCCTGGACAGGGATGAGGCCTCGCCCCTGAGTTCCGACTCGTGCAGGAGAAACGTGGCCGTGTTGATATCCAGTTGCCCGGACTGGGTAGAGTAGTTCGCTTCCTGCCCGGTCAGCAGAAAGCCCTCACCTCGGCTGACCAGCGGCCCTTTCAGCCGCAATTCACCGGACTGCTGGTTGTACCTTGCCTCCGCGCCGGTCGCCTGGAACGGACCCTGGCGCAGGCGCACATCTCCCTGCAGGTAAAGTTCGCTATTCAGTTCATAGCGGGCGTTCAGGGCACTGGCTTCCAGTGGCGCTGAACCATCGATACCCACGCCCGGCACCACAGCGCCATCGCCGCCAACCGTGCCCGGCAGATAACCGCCCTCGCAGAACACCGGCAGCCGTTCGGCCACTTCTGGCGGCAATTCATTGCGCGGGCGCCAGTCAATCTCAGCGGCGCTGGGGCTGCTACCCGCCCCCTCGGCACGTACGCCACTCGCTGCCAATGCCACGATGACGGCCAGGCTTGAAAGCCGGAACCTGGCGCACAACAGGGAGGAGCAATGGCTGGGCACGTTGACGAAATTCCTGTTCCATTTGAATGATGGCTGGGCGTAAGGGCACCTAGTTTACACGCGCCCTCAAGGCTTGTTAACGGAAAGCCCGCTGCAATTCCGTTTTACCCTCTTTATACTCCGGTGCAGAGAGTGCCCGGTTAACGCGCCGGCCATCATCCACCGATCCAGGAATGCTGATCTGACCATGGATAACCGTTTGCAGTTGCTGACCCGCTGGGTCAGGCAAATTCCCGGCTTCTCGGCCGCCAGCCCGACACCGGTTTCCGGCGACGCCAGTTTTCGACGGTACTTCCGGGTCTGGAAAGACGTGCCGGGCGGGCAACCCGCCCCCTTCATTGTGATGGATGCTCCACCGGAGCACGAAGACTGCGTTCCGTTTGTGGCTATCGCCCGACACTGGCATCAACACGGTATCGCCGTGCCCGCCATTGCTGACGAGGATCTTGAGCAGGGTTTTCTGTTATTGGAAGACCTGGGCGATCTGCTGATGTTAACGGCCCTGGAACAGGGCGATGCGGACACCCTGTATCGGGCCGCGCTGGACGAACTGGCGAGTATTGCCGGGCTGGACGACCCGGCAGACTATCCACTACCCGCCTATGATCAAGCCCTGCTCGACCGGGAGATGGCGCTATTCCCGGACTGGCTGCTGGAAAAACACCTGGGCCTGGAACTCGACAACCAGGAACGTGCGCTGCTGGACACCGCCTTCGGTCTGCTCCGTGAAAGTGCTCTGGCGCAGCCGGAAGTCACCGTGCACCGTGACTACCACTCCCGCAATCTTCTGGTCCGTGATAGCCAGACGGTTCCCGGCGTGATCGATTTTCAGGATGCCGTTCGCGGCCCCATCACCTATGACGCCGTCTCCCTGCTTAAAGACTGCTACGTGCGCTGGCCGGAAGACCGCCTGGCAAGCTGGCTGGAGCATTTTCGTAACGCCAGCCAGCAGGCCGGTTTGCACCGCGCTGATGCAGATACTTTCCGGCAGTGGTTTGAGCTCATGGGCATGCAGCGCCATCTGAAAGCCGCCGGCATTTTTGCCCGCCTCGCCATTCGCGACGGCAAGACCGGCTACCTGGCTGACATTCCCCGCACCGTCAGTTATCTGCGAGATGCCAGCGCCCGGCAACCAGCCTTCCGGCATTTTCACGAGTGGCTCTGCAGCACCGTGATTCCGGCCATCGAACAGCGCATTGGCCCGCTGCCGGAGCCGGGAGTTCGCTGACCATGAAGGCTATGATTCTCGCCGCCGGCAAAGGCGAGCGTATGCGCCCGCTGACCCTGACCACCCCCAAGCCGTTGCTGTCAGCCGGGGGGCAGCCCCTGATCGTTCATCATATCGAGCGCCTGCGCGACGCCGGTTTCAGCGACATTGTGATCAACCATGCCTGGCTGGGGGAACAGATTGAAGCCCGGCTGGGGGATGGCGAGGCCTTTGGTGTCAGCATTCGCTACTCTGCAGAGGGTGAACCGCTGGAAACCGCCGGTGGCATCATCCGGGCCCTGCCTCTGCTGACCGACGCGGGCGACGACTGGTTCCTGGTGGTCAACGGTGACATCTGGAGCGATTTCGATTTCAGCCAGCTCCAGGCCCCGACCAATGCCGATGCCCTGCTGGTGATGGTTTCTAATCCACCCCACCACCTTGAGGGGGATTTTCATCTTCAGGACAACGGCTTTCTGAACCCTGACGGGACCGAAAAACTCACCTTCTCCGGTATCAGCGTGCTGCACCGGCGCCTGTTTGATGAACTGGACGATTCCGCCGGCAAACTTGGCCTTGTGCTGCGCAGGGCCATGGCCCGCAACCGGGTCACCGGCCTGCATCATAACGGCCAGTGGGTGGACGTCGGCACACCAGAACGATTGCAGAGCCTGGACCAGTGGCTGCACGAAAGGGCCCGGACATCATGAGCCAGAGCAATCCACCCGCCCTGCCGGCGAGAATGGAGTCGTCATTCCAGGAACTGCTGCAGGAACTGTCCAGTTGCGGACATCAGGCCAGCACCCTGATGGAGCGCGCGCGCCTGCCGCGCTGGTGCCGCAAGCCACTGTTCTTTTTTCTGGGTTACATTGCCAAGGCCGATGGCCGGGTCCGGGAACCGGACATTCATTATGCCGAAGCCCTGATGAAAGCCCTGGCCCTGTCGGCCAGGCAACGCCGCAAAGCCATCGACCAGTTTCGCAAGGGCAAGGACACTGACCACCTGCCCCTGCGCCAGGGCCTGATGCTGCGCCTAGCCTTGCTGCTCTGGCCGGCACCAGCCCTGAAAACCGCTATCTGCCTGTGCCATGGCGCACAAATCCTCGGCCAGCCCGGCAAGGCCCGGCGCTACCGCTGCGAAGACGCCATCAGCCATATGGGGTTGCCCGTGGTCATCAGCGATGACATTTTCGAAAGCTACGCCAGCAAGGTCTGGATCCGCACTGCGGCGCCACCGCAAAAGCCGGCGACGTACGAGCAGGCCTGCCAGATTCTGGGCGTAACCCGGCGAGATTCGCTGGAGACCATCAAACGCGCTTACCGCAAACAGGTTTCCGCCTGCCACCCGGACAAACTGGCGCAGCAGAAGCTGACGCCCTCGGAAGTGGCGGTAGCAAAAGACCGGTTGTTACGCTATCAACAGGCCTGGGAACTGATTCGCCAGAGACATCGGGCACTTTAATCCCCGCTGGCCGACCGGTTTTTCAGCCAGGCACTGACCCGGCTGGCAACCCGCATCGCATCTTCAGCCCGGAGTGGTCGATTGAGGGCCACGGGCTGACGGTCGTAACCGGCCACGTCCGCGCGAGCAAACGCCGCCGCCCGCGCCTGGCCCTCTGCGCCGGAAGGCCCAGCGGAATCATGCAGATCCAGCACCGGCCATCCCTGTCCTCCGTTTCGCTCCTTCAACAACGAGGGCAAGGTAACGGCCTGCCGGGCCGGAAACCGGGGGGCCAGCCAGACCACCGCAGACACGGCAGCGGCGTCCGCCGCCCAGTCCGTGACATAGTCGGCAGACCAGCCAATGCCCAGCACGCCCACACGTTCATAGCCACGCTGCTGCAATACCGCTACCCCGGCGGACAGAATTGTACGAACCGAATTTCGAAAATCTGCGGTCAGGTCATCAAGAGGCGGTTCCTCAGCCACATCAATCATGACCGAATCCGGTGTATTCCCGCCCTGATCCGGGTTCTGTCCGGCGTCATCATCCAGGCCAGGCGCCATGACATCCATGCGATGTCGGCGTATCGCCTCCGGCGGCAGCCCGAGGCCAACCGTCATCACCGCAAGACCCCGCTCCGCCAGCGCCACCCGCAACGATCCCAGCACACCCTCGTCGGCCGTCTGGCCTTCGTCGGCCAGTATCAGCAAAGCCCCGGTTGCCGGCGTAACGTATTCGGGCAGGAACAACCCCAACGCCCGGCCTTCGTCGTCCAGATCGAGCCAGACAGCCTGCTCCGGGTAACGCCGTACCAGCGCCCATTCGCCCAAACCCGTTGAAAAGCCGGATCTTGACGCTGGATTAGCCTTGGTCGCGGGTTCCGCTTCCTCACCCCCCTTCGCCTCATCCTGGGCCACAGCGGCGTTCAGCCAGCCGCTGATCAAGAACAGACAAAGTAATCTGATTGCTTTCAACACCATGAGCCAATGCACCTATCCCGCTGCGAAAATCACCGGCAAACTGATAGACTAGCAGGGTTGCCCAGAGGCCGATAATTCACTACCCCGAGAGAGCCCCGATGAATTCATATCTGATTGCCCCATCCATCCTCTCCGCCGATTTCGCCCGTCTGGGAGAAGAAGTCGATAACGTTCTGGCTGCTGGTGCCGACGTGGTGCACTTCGATGTGATGGACAATCATTATGTCCCCAATCTCACCATCGGGCCCATGGTGTGCGAGGCCCTGCGCAAGCACGGCGTTACCGCCCCCATCGACGTGCACCTGATGGTGTCTCCGGTGGATGACCTGATCCGCATGTTTATTGACGCCGGCGCCAGCTACATCACCTTCCACCCGGAGGCCAGCAACCACATCGACCGTTCCCTGCAACTGATCCGCGACGGCGGCTGCAAGGCCGGGCTGGTGTTTAACCCCGCCACCCCGCTGAGCTACATGGACTACGTCATGGACAAGCTCGACATGGTGCTGCTGATGTCAGTGAACCCGGGCTTCGGTGGCCAGAAGTTTATCCCCGGCACCCTCGACAAGCTCAAGGAAGCCCGCAAGAAGATTGATGCCAGCAACTACAACATTCGCCTGGAAATCGATGGTGGCGTGAAAACCGACAACATCCGGGAAATTGCCGAGGCCGGCGCCGACACCTTCGTGGCCGGCTCTGCCATATTCAACACTCCCGATTACAAGGCCACCATCGACGCCATGCGAGAGGAACTTGAGCAGGCCCGCAAGGTGATCGGCGGATGAGCCTGAAAGGCCTGTTCAACGCCCGCTGGCCGGGAGTCGCCCTGTTTGATCTGGACGGCACGCTGGTAGACAGCGCACCGGATCTGGCCGCCGCCGTGGATCAGATGCTGGAGCACCTGGGGCGTAGCCCGGCAGGCCTGGACAAGGTGCGCACCTGGGTTGGCAACGGCGCCCAGGTTCTGGTGCGCCGGGCCCTGGCCGGAAAAACCGATTGGGAACCCGCCACCGCTAAAGATGAGGCGCTGTTCAACGACGCCCTGACCATTTTCTATCATGCCTACGGCCAGCTGAATGGCCGGCATTCCGAGGTATTTCCCGGCGTCCATGACTGCCTGGACCACCTGAGGCAACTGGGCTGCCGGATGGCCGTGGTCACTAACAAACCTGACCAGTTTGTTCAGCCCCTGCTGGAAAAAACCGGTCTGGATCAGTGGTTCGACCTCTCGGTCGGTGGCGATACCCTGCCAGTGAAAAAACCGGACCCGGCGCCCTTGCTGCACGCCATGGAAAAACTGGGCGGCACACGGGGCACCACGGTGATGATCGGGGACTCCAAAGCTGACGTCAATGCAGCCCTGGCAGCAGGCATCCCCTGCGTCGCCGTCAGGTATGGCTATAACTTTGGCGGCTCCGTTGACAGTCTCGGTGCAGATGCTGTTGTTGATTCGCTGGCCGAGCTTTTGTAATCTCGCAAGGACGTTTTATTTTGAACACATCAATTCGGGAGATTCCTGCCGTGCAGGGACTGAATCTGACTGCAGCGCGAGGCATCCTGACAACCCGCGCAACACGATGGTGGCGATGGCGCACCGGCTGAGCAAGCCCCGGGGCTGATGGCGCATGCCTGCTTGCCCGCACCACCGGTCACAGCGGTGTAACACCGTTCTGACAAAACGCAGATCAGATTTCAGGAAACCGAACCATGACACCCGAGCAATTCCACGAGCTCGCTGAAGCCGGCTATAACCGTATCCCTGTGTACCGCGAAGTTCTGGCGGATCTCGACACTCCCCTCAGCACCTATCTGAAACTGGCCAGCGGGCCATACTCCTACCTGTTCGAATCGGTACAGGGTGGCGAGAAATGGGGCCGATATTCAATCATTGGCTTACCCAGCCAGGAAGTGCTGAAAGTCTTCGACCACCGCATCGAAGTCAGCCGCAACGGCGAAGTGGTCGAACATGCAGAGGTCGATGACCCTCTGGCTTTCGTGGACGACTACCAGAAGCGCTTTAACGCCCCGGACCTGCCCGAACTGCCCCGGTTCAACGGTGGCCTGGTGGGCTATTTCGGCTACGACACCGTGCGCTACATCGAAAAGCGCCTGCGCCACAGCTGCCCGCCCGACCAGATCGGCACGCCGGATATTCTGTTGATGGTGTCCAATGAAATCGTGGTGTTCGACAACCTGCGCGGCAAGTTGCATCTGATTGTGCACGTGGACCCGTCTATTGAAGGCGCCTACGAAGCGGCACAACGCCGCATCGACGAGCTGGAAAGCCAACTGCACCGCCAGACCGCCAACGCCCCCCGCACACCGGAACATCTACGCGGCAAGGTGGTGGACGAGAGCGACTTTATTTCCGGCTTTACCCAGGACAGATTCGAAGCGGCGGTGGACAAGATCAAAGGCTACGTGCTGGATGGCGATGTCATGCAAACCGTCATTTCCCAGCGCATGTCGATTCCTTTCGAGGCACCACCCCTGAACCTCTACCGTTCGCTGCGCGTGCTCAACCCGTCACCGTATATGTACTTCCTGGATCTGGAAGACTTCCACATTGTCGGCTCATCTCCGGAAATCCTGGCGCGTGTGGAAGATGAGGAAGTCACCGTCCGGCCCATCGCCGGCACCCGCAAGCGTGGCGCCACCGATGCCGAGGACAAAGCCCTGGAAAAGGAACTCTTGGCCGACCCGAAAGAGATCGCCGAGCACCTGATGTTGATCGACCTGGGCCGCAACGACGCCGGCCGGGTGTCGGAAACCGGCACAGTGAAGCTGACCGACAAGATGATCGTGGAGCGCTATTCCCACGTGATGCACATTGTCTCTAACGTGACCGGTCGACTGAAAGAAAACACCAGCTGCCTGGACGTGCTGCGCGCCACCCTGCCCGCAGGCACCCTCAGCGGCGCGCCGAAAATCCGCGCCATGGAGATTATCGACGAGCTGGAACCGGTAAAGCGCGGCGTATACGGCGGTGCGGTCGGTTACCTGTCGTTCAACGGCAACATGGACACCGCCATCGCCATCCGCACCGCGGTCATCAAGGACAACACCCTGCACATCCAGGCCGGCGCCGGCGTGGTGGCAGACTCCATTCCCCGCCTCGAATGGAAAGAAACCATGAACAAGGGCCGCGCCATTTTCCGTGCCGTGGCCATGACCTACAACGACTACGACCATTGAGGCGGAGGAACAGATTATGTTGCTGATGATCGATAACTACGATTCCTTCACCTACAACGTGGTGCAGTACCTGGCTGAGCTGGGTGCCGACGTACAGGTATACCGGAACGACGAAATCACCATTGAACAAATCGAAGCTCTGAACCCCGAGCGACTGGTGATTTCCCCGGGCCCCTGCACGCCGAACGAGGCGGGGATCTCCATGGACGCCATTCGTCATTTCGCCGGAAAACTGCCTATCCTGGGTATCTGCCTGGGCCACCAGTCCATCGGCCAGGTATACGGCGGCGACGTCATCCGGGCAGGCAAGGTAATGCATGGCAAAGTGTCAGCGGTGTACCACAAGGATGCAGGTGTGTTTCGCGGCCTGAACAATCCCTTGCAGGCTACCCGTTACCACAGCCTGGTGATCGACAAGAACACTCTGCCCGATTGCCTGGAAGTGACCGCCTGGACCCGCAACGACGACGGCTCCGTTGAAGAAATCATGGGCGTACGCCACAAGACCCTGCCCATCGAAGGCGTGCAGTTCCACCCCGAGTCGATCATGACCGAACAGGGCCATGAACTGCTGCGCAACTTCCTGAGAACATAACAAGAGGCCGACGACCCCATGGACATGAAACAAGCACTGAACCGCATTGCCTCCAACCTGGACCTGTCCCGGGACGAAATGAAGGATGTGATGCGTATTGTGATGAACGGCGAAGCCACCGACGCCCAGATCGGCGCCTTCCTGATGGGCCTGCGCCTGAAGAGCGAAACCATCGACGAAATCACCGGCGCCACCGAAGTGATGCGTGAATTGGCCACCAAGGTCAGCATCAACGCCAGCCCGCTGGTGGATATCGTCGGCACCGGTGGCGATGGTGCCAATCTGTTCAACGTCTCCTCTGCCTCTTCCTTTGTGGTGGCCGCAGCCGGCGGCTTCGTCGCCAAGCACGGCAACCGGGGCGTATCGTCCAAGAGCGGCAGCGCCGACCTGATCGAAAAGGCCGGCATCAACCTGGACATGAAGCCGGAGGAAGTGGCCCGTTGCGTCGAACAGATCGGCGTCGGTTTCATGTTTGCGCCGGCCCACCACGGCGCCATGAAACACGCCATCGGCCCGCGCCGGGAGCTGGGTTGCCGGACGATCTTTAATATTCTTGGCCCGATGACCAATCCGGCCGGCGTCACTCGCCAGCTGATCGGCGTGTTCACCAGGGAACTGTGCCGCCCGATGGCAGAAGTCATGCAGCGCCTGGGCGCAAAACACATCATGGTGGTCTGCTCGAAGGATGGCCTGGATGAAATCAGTCTGGCCACGGTCACCCATGTTGCCGAACTGAAGGATGGCGAAATCACCGAATACGACCTGACGCCGGAAGACCTGGGCATCAAGAGCCAGTCGCTGGTGGGCCTGACGGTGGATTCCTCCGACGAATCCCTGAAGCTGATCAAGGCCGCTTTCGGTCGCAACCACGACGAGACCACCGAAAAAGCCCGCGACATGATCGCGCTGAACGCCGGCGCGGCCATTTATGTCGCCGGCCTGGCCAAGACCGCCAAAGAAGGCGTCGACATGGCACTGGATGCCATGGGTTCCGGTTTAGCGGCTGGCAAGATGTCGGAGCTGGCTGATTTTTCTCAGTGTTTCTAATTCCGGCCTATTTTTGATGGAGCCGGACGAGCTGGTGAGGGAGCCTTTCCAAAACACGCCCACGAGTACGTCCCTGTAGGGCTTGACTTCAGCCATCCATGGCTGAAGACAGTTTTGGAAAGGCTCCCTCACCAGCTCTCGCAAACTTTATACGGGCCAGCTATGACTGACAGACATTTGGATAAGACTCCCACCATCCTGCGTAAAATCGTTGATCGGAAATGGGGGGAAATTGATGAACGTAAGCCCAAGGTTTCGATTGCAGACCTGAAAGCCATGGCCGGCGATCAAGCTCCAGCGCGTGGATTCGCCAATGCCCTGCGCACCCGCATCGAAGCTCAGCGGCCAGCGGTCATCGCCGAGATCAAGAAGGCTTCACCCAGCAAAGGCATCCTGCGAGATCCCTTTGAACCGGAACGCATCGCCGAAAGCTACGAACAAGGCGGTGCGGCTTGCTTGTCAGTGCTCACCGACCAAGATTTCTTCCAGGGCCACGAAGACTACCTGAAAGCCGCCCGCGCGGCCTGCAGCCTGCCGGTGATCCGCAAGGACTTCATGGTGGCGCCCTATCAGGTGTATGAAAGCCGGGCCATTGGCGCCGACTGCATTCTGCTGATTGCCGCCTGCCTGACCAAAGACCAGATGCAGGAACTGGAGGGCATCGCCCACGAGATTGGCCTGGATGTGCTGGTGGAGGTGCATGATGGCGAGGAATTGGACGATGCGCTTACCCTGAGCACGCCGCTGGTAGGCATCAACAACCGCAATCTGCACAACTTTGAGGTGTCGCTGGACACCACCTTTGAACTGCACCACCGGATTGCCGAAAACCGACTGACCATTACCGAGAGCGGGATCATGACCCGTTCAGATGTTGAGGCCATGACCAGCCGGGGCATTTACGGGTTTCTGGTGGGTGAGTCGTTCATGCGCGCGCCAGATCCGGGTGAGAAACTGCAGGAGCTGTTCGGCTGATTCACAGGGTAAACGGGTGAGGCAAGTATGGACGCAGAGACCGGCAAGGATTCCGACAACCCGATACTGACCGGCCCCTTCTGGCCGGTTTTCTTCCGCTATGCCCTACCCTCAGTGGCGGGGTTGCTGGCACTGACCACCGCCAACATCGTTGACGGCATTTTCATTGGCAACTTCGCCGGCGCAGATGCCCTGGCGGCTCTGAACCTGCTGATTCCCTGGTTTACCCTGCTATTCGGCATGGCGCTCGCCCTGGCCATTGGTGGTACCGTTCGGGCTGGCCGCTATCTGGGCGAAGGCAGGACCGACGCCGCATCTGCCATCTTCAGCAAGTGCCTGATGGCTACTCTGGCCCTGGCTCTGACCGGAGCACTGGCGGGGCTGTTGTTCCATGATTCGATCTATCGTGTGCTCGGCGCCTCCCCGGACATTTACCCGCTGATGTCCGAGTATTTTCTGGTGATCATCTGGGTGCTGGTGGCCCAGTTGGTCACCATGGTGTTGTATTACTTCGTGCGAGTAGACGGCTTCCCTGGGCTGGCAACCACGGCTCTGGTAACAGGAGCCGCCGCCAATATCCTGCTGGACGCCCTGCTGGTGGGCTACCTGGATTACGGTTTGCGCGGCGCAGCCATCGCCACCGGCCTGGCCCAGGTGCTGCAGTTCGCGGTTCTGGCCTGTTACTTTCTCAAGCCGGAACGCAAGCTTCACTTCCAGCTTCAGCAAAAACACTGGCAGGAGATTCCCCAGGCGTTCGCCAATGGCGTTTCGGAGTGGATCAACGAACTCTCCGTGGGGCTGGTTATGCTGTTGATCAACTGGCTGTTGATGACCACTCAGGGCGTGGCGGGGGTAGCCGCCTTTACCGTGGTGAACTATCTGATCTTCCTGAGCCTGATGGTGTTCTATGGCATTTCAGACGCCATGCACGTGCTGATCAGCCACAACCTCGGGGCCGGCAATGCCGAACGTATCCGGCGCTTCATGGGCTGCGGGGCCACCGTCATTCTGAGCCTGGCACTGACGCTGGTGGTCACGGTGTGGCTGTTTGGAAATCAGGTGGTCCGCCTGTTTCTGGACACCACGGCAGACCCGGCCACCGCGGCCCTGGCAGACCGTTTTCTGACCATCCTGTGGCCGCTGTTTCTGGTCAACGGCATCAACGTGTTGCTGTCGGTCTACCTGACGGCCATGCACAAAGCCCTGCCTTCAGCCCTTGTCGCCTTTTCCAGAAGCCTGGTGCTGCCCGCACTGCTGCTGGTTGGCATTGCCCGCTTTGCGCCGGAATGGCCGCTACTGCTGGCACTGCCACTGGCGGAATGGCTCACCTTCGGCCTCGCAATAGCCCTGTTTTTACGCTTCCGGCCGCAGCGGGTGATCACCGTTCCCGGCTAATTGTAAAAAATGTAAAACCATTTCACCTGCAACAGATTCTCATTTAGATTTACTCCAAATTCAGGAATTTGGAGCGTCGACATGGGACCGTCTGCCCGGGCAATTGCCGAACAGGCAAGTTTTCAGGCTTTCCTGCATGGTTACCTTCAGGAAGTTGATCCCGGCGACTGGCAGTCCGCCAGCCAGCGCACCCAGGATCCGACAGGCCGGTTCTCGGGGCCTTGGGTATGCGAACTGACTCTGAACAGCCAGCGCTCCCGCCTGGCCATCGATATTGTCTACCGCTCCGCTCTGGGCCGACACCGCTACGGCAAGGTACGACAGTGGCTCAGCGGTCGTCATTGCTGGGCCGACATCGACCCTTTTCAGGCAATGTGTCTCTTGGCCCGTGAACTCTATGCGTTATCCGGCGGCATGGTGCCCGAACTCCGAAAACTCCGGGAACTGGAGTTCCTGCATCGGCTCACCGACAGCTACGGCGTCATGACCCGTTACGTCGAACACAGGCGCAACGATTCACGCCTTCTGGCCAACCGGTTTATCGATTCAGAGCAGTCTCTGTTGTTCGGACACACCGCCCATCCCACTCCCAAGAGCCGCCAGGGGATGTCGGAATGGCAGCAGCATGCCTACGCGCCGGAGCTGACCGGGCGCTTTCAGCTGCACTACTTTCTGGTTCATCGGGATTGCGTCCTGGAGGATTCTGATGGTCCTTTACCAGCCAGTGCCATGGCCGAATCTCTGTTGC
Source organism: Marinobacter nauticus (assembly GCF_003634635.1). Taxonomy (GTDB): domain Bacteria; phylum Pseudomonadota; class Gammaproteobacteria; order Pseudomonadales; family Oleiphilaceae; genus Marinobacter; species Marinobacter nauticus. The sequence continues at coordinate 971,815 of NZ_RBJB01000003.1, forward strand.
AGGACAGTCAAGCCTCCCTGAACCTGCCGGACAACCATGCCCTGATCCCGGCCCATCCTCTGCAGGCTCAGTGGTTGATGACGCAGCCCGGGGTGCTGGACGCCATCGCCCAGGGGTTGATTCACCCCCTGGGTGCGCTTGGTCCGGAGTTTTCTGCGACGTCATCGGTACGCACTGTTTACTGCGAGCAAGCTGAATGGATGCTGAAGTTCTCCATTCCAGTCAAGGTGACCAACTCGCTGCGGGTCAACAAGGCCCACGAGCTGAAAGCGGGGGTGGTTATGTCCCGGCTGCTCCGGCAAACCGGTTTTGGTGAGGCCGAGCCCGGCTTCCGGATCCTTAAGGACCCGGCCTATCTGACCGTTATGCTACCCGGGCTGACCGAAAGCGGCTTTGAAGTGATTTTCCGGAACAACCCTTTCCCGCCGGGGCAGGACCAGGGGGTGATCAGCATTGCCGCCCTGACCCAGGATCCCCTGCCGGGCCGGAATTCCCGGTTACTGGATCTGATCGAGGGCCTGGCCTTGAACGAGAACCGCAGCCTGGCAGCCGTCAGCCGGGACTGGTTCCAGCAGTATCTATCATGCGCGATTGGCCCGGCACTGCGGCTTTATGATGAGCACGGCATTGCCCTGGAAGCCCATCAGCAGAACAGTCTGCTGGATGTCAGCGGGGGCTATCCACGCTGTTACTACTACCGGGACAATCAGGGTTACTACCTCTCGGAGAGCTTGCGCGGGCCACTCTCAGAGCAATGCACCGACCTGAAAGAAACCCCGGAGTTGTTCTACCGGGACGCCATGATCCGCGACAGGTTCTGCTACTACCTGATCGTAAATCAGCTGTTTTCGGTAATTGCCCGCTTTGGCATTGACGACCTGATACCGGAAACCCTGTTGATCCAGCAATTCCGACATTTTCTACATGCCGAGCACAGCCGGCTTGATGGCCCGGCACAGGCGCTCGTCAAGTCGTTACTGGAAGACAGCCGTCTACCCTACAAAGGCAATCTGCTGACCCGGGTCAACGATGTTGACGAGCTGAATGCAGAGCTGGAGATGGCAGTCTACACCAGTATTGCCAATCCACTCCGCGGCGATACCCGGGCAACACCGAAAGGCAGCACCGCCGCCCTGGCAGTCGAGGTAAGCCATGGTGTTGCCTGAACCGAGAGCCTTATCCAAAGCCCCCATGGCAGGACTGCAACCGGTGACCGCCCTGAGCGAGTTACCGGCCCAACGGGTGCTGCGGCAGCTGCTTGAAGCCCTGATGTTTGAAGGCCTGATTGCGTACCATCCGGGCGATCGCAACCGCACCGGATGGCAATGGCTGAGCTTCCAGGCTGGCAATCTGCACGGACGTTGCCGAGCCCGCATTCGGGGCTTTGGCCGACTGAGACTGGACACCAGTTCCCTGACCTTGGAGCGGAACCAGAAACCGGTGTCGCTCTCGGTGACCACGCTGGTTGCACAGCTTCCGGCAACGAACTCACACCAGCAATCTCTGTTAACGGAGCTGCTGGCCACGATCAGCAACAGTGAACGGCTGGACGCCCTGCGCAAGGCTCGTCATTCCGGAGACCGCCGGAACCTGCATGGCGAAGCTCTGGACAGCGCCCTGCACGAAGGCCACCCCTACCATCCCTGTTTCAAGAGCCGACTCGGATTCCAGGGCGATGATCTGGTGCACTATAGCCCGGAAACCAGCACCGGATTCAGGCTTCATTGGGTGGCAATTCCCCGACACAATCTGGATTCCCAGTTACCGTCTTCAGACATGGCTTTCTGGCAATCAGAACTGGGCCAGGAACAGGCTTATCTGCTACGGGCAGCATTCCACCGGGCGGGCGTTGACTGGCAACAATATGGCGCGCTGCCAACCCACCCATGGCACTGGCAGAAACTCAGCCAGGGTCCCGAGTCCGCCCGGCTTGAGGCACTGGGCATCAAATGCCTGGGGCCTCTGGGAGACCGTTACCATCCAGGACAGTCGCTCAGGTCTCTATTCAATGCCAGCCGGCCAGCGAAAGCCTGCGTCAAACTGCCTTTGGGCATTCACAATACCTCGTCACGCCGGCATCTGGAGCCCCATTCCGTGCCATCGGCTCCTGTCATCAGCCGTTGGCTCGAGTCCATTGTCGCCGGCGATCCACTGTTTGATACCAACTACCCGCTACGTCTGCTGCCCGAATATGCCAGCCTGGGCGTTGCCGCGCGCGAAGAGCAGGGAGCAAATAATTCGGAGCTTGCGGGGGAGCTGGCCGCCATCTGGCGCGCCAGCATCGGCTCCCGGCTTCATGAGGGTGAGCAGGCCATTCCCTTAAACGCCCTGTTCCAGTGGCAACCTGACGACATGCCCTTTATTCACCCCTGGGTGGAGCATTATGGTCTGGTCCCCTGGCTGGAGGCCACGCTCAAGGCTGTCATTCTGCCAGTCTGGCATATGCTCGCTGCCCACGGCGTCGGTCTTGAGGCTCATGCCCAGAACAGCCTTCTGGTGGCGCGCAGCGGCTGGCCCAGAGCACTGATGCTTCGGGATTTCCACGACAGCGTCGAGTACGCCCGGGACTATCTGCCCCAGACTACCCCCGAACCGAACTTCGGCCCCCGGCAGGCATTCTACGATCAGGCACCGGACAACCAGTATTACCGCATGAGCAACCCGGAGGCCCTGCGCGAGCTGGTGATGGATACCCTGTTTATCTTCAATCTCAGTGAGCTCGCGCTGGTCCTGGAAGAGGCCTACGGATTTAACGAGGCGCGGTTCTGGGATCGGGTCCGGACAATCCTGACCAACTACGCACGACAACACCCGGAGCAGAGGTCCCGCCTGGATCGCCTGGGATGGGATCAACCACACCCGCTCACCGAGTCGCTGCTGCGCAGCAAACTTCAGCCAGACAGCGAGCAGCCTCGCCACCGGGTGCCAAATCCCCTGGCCCCGGGCCCCAACGACACCCTGATGCCCTTCATTGATCACCATCACAAGAGGTTACCGTGACTGCACCTTTGTTCTATGTCGACAACATGCCTTACACGCAACCGGACTGCGACCAGATAGTCCAGTGCCTGGAGGAGCGCCCTGAATTTCAGGAGCCGGCCGGTTGCCGATTTGCGGTCTGCCTGCAGGACACCGCCCACTGGCTGGCCCTGTGCCTCTGGCTGAAACCCCTTGGCGCCAGTGTGCTGCCCATTCATTCCGGCACCCCCTATGCTGCGGCCCGAACCCTGGCCGAGAGCACGGGCTGCACCTACCTGCTGTTTGGCGAGCAACTCCAGGAAGTCACGCCCGAAGTCATTCGCGGGAAAGCGAAGACGACCTGCGCCGAAGGCGGAGAGCTGATTCAGCTCAGCTCCGGCACCACGGGCAACCCCAAAACCATCACACGGCCCTGGCACGACATAGAACGGGAGCTGGCCGCCTATGTTGCCCAGTTCACTGAGGCCCAGACCTTGACACCGGTGGTAGCCTGCCCGGTGACGCACTCCTATGGTCTGATCTGTGGTGTGCTGGCAGCCCTGCAACGGGGCATCGCCCCCCAGGTGGTCACCAACCTCAATCCACGCTCTATTCTTGCGCGGCTGCGCGCAGTACCCGAGCATCTGCTCTATGCCTCCCCGACCCTGGTCAGCTTGCTGATACGAATGCTGCCTGAAAAGCAGAGACTGCACAGCGTCATGCTGTCCGGGGCGCCCCTGCCCGCCCCCGTACTGGACCAGCTTCGAAACCGCTGCCTGCGCGTTTGCCAGCAATATGGCTGTTCAGAAGCCGGCTGCGTTGCGCTGAGCCCGGACGTGACCGAGCCTGGCCAACTCGGCCTGCCGTTACCGCATGTGTCAGTGCAGGCCGGGGGCTCCCCTGGGCAACCGGATGAAATCCTGATCACGGTTAAGGCCACCGGGCAGCGCATTCACAGCAGGGATCTGGGCTATTTCGACCAGCAGGGCCAGCTGCATTTCCTGGCCCGCTCCGATGACACCATCAACGTCGCCGGCATCAACGTCTATCCGGGGGCCGTAGAAGACGTGTTCCTTGGCTATCCCGGGATTCGAGAGGCGGTGGCCTTCAAGCAACCGGATGCCTTTGCCGGTGAGCGGGTTTGCCTGCGCTTTGTAGCAGACTCAGAAATAGACACCGACCAACTGCGGCAATGGAGCCGGGGCCAACTGTCACCGCACCAGGTGCCGTCACTGATCGAACAGGTGGAAAGCATCTGCCGGCTCCCGAACGGCAAGGTCAGTCGCCGGCTGTTAACTGAATCCCTCAACCCCAAAGACCTGCGGGAGGTGCCGGCATGAGTTCAGCCGCTGCCACCCGAGACGCCATTGAAACGGTGATTCGAAGCCATCTGCCCAACGCCCGGCTTTCGGCGTTCTCAGCGACTGCCCGCCTCAACGCCGATCTGGCAATTGACTCGATTATGCTGTTGCAACTAATCGTACACCTGGAACTGGAGCACGGCCTGCATATACCCGAAGAAGCGCTGCTGACCCATCAGCTCGAGACCGTTGAGGACCTGGAAGCGCTATTGGTCGCCGCAGGCAACCCGGAGGTTTCCCTGTGATCAAAGTGCACTGTTTTGTCAGCTGTGTCTGCGAGATCATCAAACGCACCCCCGGTGTGGACCACCGCCCCTTCTACTTTGGCGTGTGGGATGCGGACTTCTCGGTCAGTGAAGAGCAGGTTCTGTCCTACCACTCGCCCCATACCCGCCACGACCAGTTCCGGGAGTGGTACCGGCTACTGTACGGCGTCACCATTGAATCCTGGTATAACCACCAGCAATCGAAAGAGGCCAACATCGACCGGCTGATTGAACTGGTGGAAACGCGCCCTTCCGATCGTCAGGTCATGGTCATGCTGGACCTTTACCGACTTCCAGAACGGGAAAACAAATTCCACCAGAACCCGTTTCCCCACTACGTGATGTTGGAAGCCACGGAAGATCCGGAGCAGTGGTTCATGTCGGACCCGGATTTTCGCTGGGAGGGTGTGCTGCCCAAAGACCGGATTCTGGAATCGGTTCGCTCCCCGGCCGCTGCCGGTGGCTTCTGTTTCGATGGCCTGGACATCCGGCATACGCCCGCGGAGACAGTAGCCGCGTATTTCGCCCAGTGCATGAAAGCGGAGACCAATCCGTTTACCGATGCCTTGCGGCAGATTCTGCACGCCCATATCGGTCCTGATGCCAGGCAACCACTGGCAAACCTGCCCCGGGCATTCCGGGAGATTCCAGTGATGGCGATTCGCAAGTACGCCTACGAGCACGCCTTTGCCTGGCTGCTGGAGGATCAGGGCCGCACCGCCGAGGGCGATCCGTGGTTCGAAGCGCTGTGCGAGGACATTGACCGGCTGGTGAAAACCTACACCCAGATCCAGTACCGGGCGCTGAAACTGGTGATGTCCGGTAACGCTGCCCTGCTGTCCGGGGTCGAGCAGTTGCTGGACGAGCAGGATCAGCGAGAGTTCGCCATCAAGGACAGCCTGCAGGGCCTGTTTGCAGAATGGCAGCAGCAACACCCCGACCTCACGGTCAACATTCGCACGTCCGCCCTGGAGGTATCACCATGATTCGCTTCCACCTGTGCACCATCTCGTTCCGCCACCAGTTGGTGTCGTTACCGGAACTCGCTACCTGGGCTGGCGCCACCGGCTTTGACGGTATTGAACTCTGGGGCGTGCATGCCTGGCACCTGTTACAGCAGCCCGGACTGGATGGCCGCTGGCTGCAAAGCCAGGGACTGGCCATTCCCATGGTCAGCGACTACCTGCCGCTAGACGGTAGCGAGCAGGAGGCTATCCACTACACCCGCGAACTCTGCCGGCTGGCCCGACACTGGCAGGCCCCCAAACTGCGAACGTTTGCCGGCCATCAGGGCAGCGCCGAGCTCGACCAGAGACAGCGCCAGGCCCAGACCCGACGTCTGCAGACGCTGACCCGTTGCGTCGCAGATGAAGGCCTGACCCTGGTGGTGGAAACACACCCCGGCACCCTGGCCGATACGGTCGACTCCACGCTGACGTTGCTAACCGACGTGGATCACCCGGCCCTGGGTATCAACTTCGACGTCTTGCATGTCTGGGAAGCCGGAGCAGACCCAAAGCTGGCGCTGCAACAAATGGCGCCCTGGGTCAGACATTTTCACTTCAAGAATATCCGTCATCGGGATCAGCTCGGCGTATTTGCTCCGGCTAATGTCTACTCACCGGCCGGTTCCCGGCAGGGAATGGTGCCTGTGCTGGACGGTGCCTGTGACTACCGGCCGCTACTGGACACCCTGGCCGGCTGGCAACAGTCGCAAACCCATCCGGCCCCACTGGACATTTCCCTGGAGTGGTTCGGCCCGGACAGCTACCGGGTGCTATGCAGCGATCTTCACCAGTTGCGGCAAAACGTTCGCCAGAACCACGCGCAATCTCAGGCGCTGGCCGTCTGCCAGTGAACCTTATCCACCTCATCGCCGGCAAAGCGGATGAGGTGGGAAGCCACCACCTGGCCCAACTCCTCCAGCTCCGTTCCGGTGGGTGACTGGCAGCGCATCAGCAGCTCCCGGTTTGCGGCTTCGAGCCGGCATTCACCGATGGAGAAAGCCAGCCTGCCGTCGGTTGCGGTCCACTCAGCCTCAATCTTGTGGCGAAAGTGTTTGCAAAGGCGATTGATCAGGCGACCGGGATCGGTGGTGGCGACTCGGGCATTCATGGTTGGCATGGCAGACTCCTTACCTCAGTGGGTCAGTTAACACTGGCAGATAACGGACGATCCGCCAGCACAATGGGGTGCCCCCGGGAGCATTGTTCAATGCGGGCCTCGATACCATAGGTTCGGGCCAACAGTTCTGGCGTCAGCACCTGTGCCGGCGTGCCGAGCACAGCCTGGCCGCCGGGAGACAACACCAGAACCTGGTCGCAATAGCGCAGGGCCAGATTGAGATCATGGCTGGCCACCAGGGCAATCGAGCCGGTCCGGCTGGTGGCGTCACGCACCGCGTTGAGCACGTTGAGCTGCCAGTGCAGATCCAGAGCGCTGGTGGGCTCATCCAGCAGCATCAATGGCGTCTGACGTACCAGTACCTGAGCCAGCCCCACCATCTGGCGCTGACCACCAGACATTTCCGATAGCCGCCGAAGCGCCAGTTGCCGGATACCCAGGGTGTCGAAAACCTCTTCAATCGCCAGCTCGGTCTCTTCCCGGGACCAGTCACCGCGGGCGGAGCGACAGGCGCTGAATACGGTCTCATAGGCCACCAACGGAATGGCCTGGGGCAGTGGTTGCGGCAGGTAACCGACACGACGAATACGATGGTGGGCCGTCATCGCCGCAAGGTTTTCCCCGGCAAAGGTCATGGTGCCGGCAATCGGCAGCAGGCCAGCAATGGATTTCAGCAGCGTGGACTTGCCCACGGCGTTAGGGCCAACCACGGCGACCAGTGCGCCCGCGGGTATCTCCGGCAGAGTAAGCCCTGTGAACACGGATCGATTCCGGTAACCGGCGGTGACGGATTGCAGCTTCAGGGTCACAATGCGGCCCTCCTGCTACGGCCGATGATCAGGGTGATGAACAGCGGGATACCCACCAGGGCGGTCACAATCCCCACCGGTAATACCACTCCCGGTACCAGTAACTTGCTGGCGATAGATGACAACGACAGCAGGACGGCCCCGGCCAGGGCGCTGCCCGGCAACAGAAAGCGATGATCTTCACCCAGCATCAAACGAGCGATGTGGGGCGCCACCAGGCCAATAAACCCGATTTCGCCAACGAAACACATGGCCGCCGCGGTCAACAGGCTCACCCGCATCAGCACCACCAGGCGCATGCGCTCCACGCGGATACCCAGACTTCGGGCCTGCTCCTCACCACTGCGCAACAGGGTCATGGCCCAGGCATTACGAAGGGAAAACGGCAGGCACAGCGCAAGCACCAAGGCGACAATGGCCACTTTGTCCAGACTGGCCCGAGCCAGGCTACCCATGGTCCAGAACACAATCTGCTGAACCGACTCGGCATCGGCCATGAACTGGATCAGGCCCACCACTGCGTTGATGCCGAATAACAGGGCAATACCAAACAGCACCACCGCATGCACCGAGGCCCCCAGGGTGCGTGACAGTACCAGAATCAGCAGCGAGGCAGCTGCGGCAAATACAAACGCGGAAAGAGGCAACAATACATGGGCCGCCACCCCCAATACCGAGATATTGAAAGCAATCACCAGCGACGCCCCCAGGGTGGCAGCCGCACCGACGCCCAGGGTAAACGGGCTGGCCAGCGGATTATTCAATACCGTCTGCATCTCCGCCCCGGCAAGGCCAAGGCAAGCGCCGACCACCACCGCCATCAACGCGTAGGGCAGCCGGATATCTTCAATGATTACGCGGGTGCCGGCATCGATACCCTCAGGGTTGAGTAGTCCTCTGAACACATCCAGCAATCCCAACATCGACGGCCCGCTGGCAATATCCACCAGCAGTGCTGTCATCGCCGCGAGGGTCAACCCTCCCAGGCATAACACCCGGCGCCAGACAAAACGCCGATAGTCATCGGCCAGCGAGGACGCCCTGGTGTCAGACGATTTCAGTCCCGCATCTTGCCTATACTGCACGGGCGTCATTTCTGCGCCTCCCCGGCTGTCACCCAATAGACTCCGTCAAGCGGCACTGGCTGGAATCGCCGGTAGAATTCCGCCAGGGTCGCACCTGGATCCAGCTCACCAAACGCTGCCGGATGGAACCACCGGGCCAGAGCCTGGACCGCCACCACGTTCATGGGCGTGTTGTAGAAGTGGTGCCAGATAGCCATGGCCCGCCCCTCTCGAATGGGTTTTACCGCTCGCAGCCCCGGACGATCAGTGGCCCGGAGAAGGGATGCCCTGGCCGTCTGCTCATCAATACCGGCCCCTAGCATCACGTAAGCATGGTCGGTTTCGGACGCCTGATAGCGTCGGGAGCCAATAGCAGTGGCTACGTAACGCCGGGGTGGCTCACTGATCAGATATTCCAGATTGAGCACACCACTGACCCCGGGAACCCGGCCTTGCGCCACATTCTTACCGCCAGCAGCCTCGATGAAGTGCCCCATCATCCCCGCCACCATGGTCTCACAGCAGTTGTCATGCCGACCCAGACGACTGTGCAGGAACACGCTGGGCCAGTCGCTTCGCGGAATCTCGGCCACCACGCCGGTGACCCGGGCAAGCTGTTGCTGGTAGAACCGGTTGAAGACCTCGGCCTCATCCTGACGCCCGAGAACTTCGCCCAGAACAGCCATGCTCCTGGGTGTATTGACCAGAGGATCCTGCCGAAAATCGATAAACACCACTGCCACGCCCGCTCGCTGAAGGCTATCAATCAGTGCCCGGTTATGGGCGCCGGGACCGTGGCCCTCGAGACTGAAGATGGCCAGGTCAGCCCCCATGGCAAGCACACTTTCCAGACTGAAACTGTCAGCCGAGGTGTGCCCCACCCGGGGAATATCCGCCAGTGACGGGAAAGCTTTCAGATACTGCGCATAGCCGCCCGGATCCGTCATTTCGAAATCCGGTAACAGCCCCGCAAGACGGTCGGGCAGGTGCTCTCCCTCCAGTATGGCAAGCGCGGGAATGTAGCGACTCTCTCCCAGGATCACTCGCTCGACACGGTCCGGCAGCTTTACCGTCCGCCCTGCCAGATCGGTAACCGTGTCCGCCGCCAGGGAGAGCTCAGCCAGTAAACAGAAAACGCCGCCCATCAGGGCGGCTATGATTTGGTAACGCAACATCACGGGCCTCAGAACCGCATGGCCAGGCCAACACGGATGTCCCGCCCCGGCTCCGGCATGCCAACGATTCCCTCATAGTCCTCAATATGCTGGTAATCGGCATTGCTGGCATGAGCCAGGTACTGCTTGTCGCCGACGTTCTTGATGGTCAGACTCAGGCGCAGATCCTCATTGCCGGTGGGTAACCAGTGCAGAAACAGGTCGTGCACACCGTATCCGGGCTTGTCGATGGTGCCAACAGAGGTGTCCAGATTATCGATACCCTCAACAAACCGGCCCTGCCAGCCAAACTCCAGGTTTCGATCCCAGCGGTACGCCAGGTCGGCAATCCAGGTATCTCCCATGGTGTTACCCAGCAGATTGTGCTCGTACACCGTCAACGGCTGGCCATCCACTTCGGCATCGTTACTGTGGAAGCTCAGTCCGGCGGAAAGTGCCTGCCATTGGTAACCGGCCGAGATCAGGTAGCCGTCAGACTCGAGATCACCGATGTTCTTGTAGATGGATTCCCGGAACGGCAGCAACGGATCAGCAATGGCGTCCTTGATTTCAGAACGGTACACCTCGGCCGACAGCCGGAAAGTCTCGTAGCGGTAATCGAAACCGACCTCGGTATTCCGGGCTTTTTCGCCTTCCAGATCCGGATCGTTTTCAGAACCTTCCAGCTTGAAGGCGTCCTGAGTGGTTGGCCCCCGGAAGGCTTCGGCATAACCAGCTTTCAGGGTGAGACCGTCCACCACCTCCCAGGCCAGGTTGGCATTCGGGCTGACCTCGTCTTCACTGAAGCGCTGATCATCATTGTCCTTGAGCCGGTAGTCGTCATAACGGGCGCCGGCACTGAACAGCAGACGGCTGGTGAGCCATAGATCGCCCTGCAGGTAAACGCCCAGCACTTCACCGGTCTGTTGCTCGGCCCGCTTGTCCTCCTGATACCCCGCGTTCACCTTGTCCTCACGATAATCAACACCGTAGGTCAGGCTGTGCTCGCCAAAACGACTGGTATTACGAAGGTCGCCGCCGATGTTCCGGCTAAACCCGAAGTAACGGCCCCAGCGATCCTCAACGTTCTGTTCGATGTCAGACTCGGTGTGGTATACGGTTGCCTCAAGATCCACCAGGGCATTGCCTGCAGGAGCGTATCCGTAGTTGAGGGTAGTGGTGTCCCGTCGGCCATCCAGTTCGTAAAGGCGATTGAAACTACTGACAACCCATTGTGGACGCTGGGGCCGTTCCCCCTCATCGGTACGTACTTCATGACTGAGCTTGATAGTCTGATCGGCCGGCAACTGGCCCACCAGTTTCGCAAACCCCAGCTGCTGACGGGCATCACTGCCGGCAATACGGTCGCCACTGCCATCCTTGAACGGCTCGTGGTCACTCTGGCTGACAGACACCAGAGTGCTCCAGTTATCACTCAGCCGACCAAAGGCCGTGCCACTGGCCTTGTAGCCATCGGTGTTGGAGAAAGAGCCGAATTTAACCACGGCCCCGGCGCTTTCGCCTGGCCGCAACAAATCGTCCGGATCCTTGGTAACAAAGCGGATTGATCCGCCCAGGGCGCCTGCTCCTTCGGTGGCCCGGCCAGCCCCGGCATTGACTGCAACCTGCTTGAGCAACTCCGGCTCCACCGACAGTCGACCGGAGTGATGGAACAGTGCCCCAGCCTGGGTGGCACCATCCACGGATACGTTCAAGAGCGGGTCTTCAAAGCCTCGGACATAAACTTTCTGGGCGATGCTGTTGGACCCACCAACGCTCACGTCTGGCTGGCCCGCAAAGACGTCTTCCAGATCGTCCGCCTGGAAACGCTCTATGGTCTCTGCATCGATCACAGTATCGGCGTCCGCCTCACGGTCTGCGGTTACCTGAATAGGATCCAGGGAAACCGGCTGTGCATGAGCCAGAGGTGCTGCCATCAGCGCCAGCCAGAGGGTGTTGCGACGAAAGCGCCGGGGTTGTTTCATCGGTGAGGAATTTGCCATCACGACCGCACTCCATTATGCAAATGATTCGTATTTGGAGTGCATTCTCGATAACTTGTGTCGCGAAGTGAACCAGTTTTACATTTGTTACATCCGGACTGCAGGCAACCACAAATGCATCGCCAGACCACCGTTCCCCGCGAGATTACAGGCCCGGATTCGCCCCCCTATGGCATCCAGATGCCGGCTTGCCAGCGCTAACCCCAGGCCATGGCCAGACGGCACACTTTCCCGGATCCGTGTGGCACGGAAAAACGGCCGGAAGATCGCCTCCAGTTGCTCGGCCGGAACACCCGGCCCGTCGTCCTCCACCGACAGCCGGTACCCACCGGCTTCCTCCTGCAGCCGTATCATTACCGTGCCACCGGCCGGCGTATACTTGCAGGCATTACGGACCACATTTTCAATGGCCTGTGCCAACGCCCGATGACTGGTACCCCGAATCTCCGCCTGTTCCGGAAGCTCGGTCCTGATATTATGCTCCGGGTACTCGTAGCGGGCGTCTTCCGCAATGGTATCCACCAGATCGGTCAGATCCAGATCCTCCTGGTTGAGCTCCGGCTGCTCGTTCTCCAGCCAGGCCAGGGTCAGGGTGTCCTCCACCAGGGCGCGCATCAGATCGCACTCCCGCCGTATCCGGGGCAGGAAATGCTGGGTATCGATCCCTTCCTCTACGCAACTGATGGCCATATCAATCCGGGTCAGGGGCGTTCGCAGCTCATGGGAGAGATCGGAGATCAACCGGCGCTGGGACTGGATCAGATCGCCGATCCGCTCAGCCATCTGGTCAAAGGTCTCTGCCAGCGCCGTCAGTTCGTCATTTCTGTTACCTAGCAGAGCCCTGGCTCTGGCGCCCAGATTACCCTCACTGAACTGACGGGTTGCCAGTTCCAGCTGGCGAACGGGATTCATCAGGTGCCGGTAAATCACCAGACACAATGCCAGCAGCACCGTCAGTGGCAGGGCAGCTTTCAGGAATAGCCGCGCCTCCGGCAGGTAAGCGCCCGGCCGCATACGCTGAGGCAGGGTAATCAGGAAATGGGTATGGCCATCGGCGAAGGTAAGATCCATGATCGGGTTTTCGGTGAAATACAGATGGATCTTCCATTCCACGTTGCGTCCAAGCCGAAAACCCTCCTGAAACTGTGATGACAGTTCACTGCCAGCCAGCGGCTGTATCTCGGACCGAACCACCGCCGCCCAGGTGTTTTCGTCCTGTTGCAGTTGCTCCAGCCAACGGGCAAGGGCCTGTTCGTCGCCGGCCAGGTACAGACGCTCTGCTGTGTGCCCCCAGTCTTTCAGGGTCTCCTGATGCTTGCGGGCAATAAAACTCATCTGCTGTTCAGTAGTGGCCCCCAGAAAGGAGATTACCCAGAACAACACCAGCGTTCCCAGCGCCAGGGTGCCTGACAGCTTCCACCACAAACGACGATTCACTGGAAGCAATACCCCTTGCCGTGCACTGTCTGCAGTCGGTCACCGGCAACGCCGGCCTCCACCAACTTGCGACGCACCCGGCTCAGGTGCATGTCCAGGCTCCGATCGTAGCGACTGAACTCTTTCTCCAGCACCACCTGGTAGAGATAGGGTTTGCTCAACGCTTCGCTCTGATGCAACACCAGAGTCCAGAGCAGGCGAAACTGGATGGGAGTCAGCGAGACCGGATTACCCTGAAAGCTGACGGTCATGGCATGACGATCAAGCTTTAACTCACCGGCAGCCAGTGTGGCAGGGTCTGCGCGCTGATCGGTTTCGCCCAGGGTGCGTCGCAGCAACGCCTCAATTCGCAACAGCAATTCGGTGAAACTGAAAGGTTTTGGCACATAGTCATCAGCCCCCTGCTGATACCCCATAATGCGCTCTTGCTCGGCACCACAGGCGGTCAGCATCATGACCGGGGTCTGGCGGGTTTTACGGAGCTTCTCCAGGAATTCGAAGCCGTTCATGCGCGGCAGCAGCACATCCAGAAGAATCAGATCCAGCCGCTGCCCCATAGCGGTGATCAGTGCCTGATCGCCCTCGTAGCTCTGCACCACCTGGTAGCCTCGGGACGCCAGCAATCCGGACAGCTGATCACTGAGGGACTGATCGTCTTCGACAATCAGGATTTTCGGATTTCGGTCGGCCAGTGTCGCCATGGTTTGCCACCCATTGCCAAATGATAATGCATATCATATGCAACGGATGACGGTAGCTCAAGTGCAGGATTCACTCAGCGGGTGCGGCAAGCGCCTCCTGCAGCAAAGCCAACAGGTGAGCGGGCATGCCCTCGGCCAGCTTCAGAGCGGCACTGTGGCCACGGGGTGTCATTTTTCCCCAGGTCCGGCGCACAATGCGCAGCCATTTTTCTTTGTCGTAATCCGGGTTGTCTTCAAAGAATTGCGCAAAATAGCGCTCCAGAAACACCATACACGCCACATCTTCCAGCAACTGGGTGTCTTCGTCTTCCCGCAGTTTACGCTTGGTCAGAATGGTTTCGACCCGTTCGCACTCCGCTTTCGGGTAACCGCAAGCCGCCATGATCTCCGCTGCCCGGCGACCATGCATGCGGCCGCAGGCCTGACGCCATTGATAGTAATTCTTGCGGCCCTCACCATAGTCACTGCGGGGCATGGTCCAGCGCTCGATATGTTGGGCCCGACAGGCGATCTGCATGCGCTCGGAAGGTTCCGGCTCCAGTTCAAACAGCCAGCGGGTCATGTGCAGGCTGTAGGCGTATTCCCTGGGAAGGGATTCACCGCCTATTTCCTCACGGTTGGGATCCTGCTGGTTTGCCTGGTCGATGGCATTAATCGCACATTCCAGATTGGCACTGTTGCTCATCATTCAATCCTTCAAGTCGCACGGCTCGCTCCTGGCGCCCCCGTGTGAACAGGGCGCGCCGTTCCATCAGGCGATACTATCAGCCGGCCGGACTTCAGGTCACCGGCAAACTTCAGACCTGCGCCGAAGGCCGCGCCTTGATCCGGTCGAACCAGGCCTGCAGGTGTTCCTGTTCCGGCTTGATACGGATATTGACCACCCGGGCAAAGGCCACAGTGGTGAAAGCGTTGATGTCGGCGGCGGTAAACCGGTCACAGCACAGGTATTCCTTGCCCTCGAGCTGCTTGTTCAGGAAATGCATGAATTTCTCGACGCCCTGGCCGCACTCCTCCCCCCACTCCTTGATGGGGTTCATCCGGTCCTTGAAATAGCCGGTGGTGTGCTGAAAGCACATGCCGGTGGGCATCATGAAATAGAATTCGATCCAGCGCAGCCACTGCTCCACCAGGGCTTTCTCCAGCGGTGATTCACCCAACAGACTGGGCGTGTCCGGATAGCTTTCCTCAAAATAGCGGCAGATGGCCATGGTTTCGGCAATGGAGGTGCCGTCATCCAGTTCCAGCACCGGCACTTTCTTCATCGGATTGCGGGCAACAAAGTCCGGGCTCAGGTTCTCCCCTTTTTCAATATCCACCTGCACCAGTTCAACCTGGTCCAGCAAGCCTTTCTCGGCCAGGAACATGCGCACTCGGCGTGGGTTGGGGGCGGTTCGGGTTTCGAAGAGTTGCATCTTGTTATTGGCTCCGTTCACTCGTTGAATTGACGCCAATGAGCGTGACCGCAAAAAACAGTTGCGTCAAGCAACCGCTATTGACCAGGCAACCAATGTTCCATCTGCTGGATGATCCATCCGGGTTCATCCAGCGGCAAGTCGTGCCCGGCATCCGGATGCAGCCGAAGCGTCCAGCACCAGCGCCGTTCCAGTTCGGCGCTGCAATGCCAGTGCACAATACGGTCACCCTTGCTCGCCAGCAGCAGGGCGTCTGCCATGGGCCGCTGCGGCAAGGGCTGAAACCGGGCTGCCGCCCGCAACTGATTGAACGCCGTACGATAGTTGACAGGACGCTGGCGCTGGATGCTGTACCAGGCTTTGCACAAAGACAGTGGAATCTCTCGATTGGACGTCAGGCGCAGAATATCCCGCTCCCGGTGAAACAGCTCTCGACGGGCCAGTAGCTGAGTCACGCGCGGCCAGGCCAGCGGGCGCAAGCGTTTCCAGAACGGGCTGAAACCGGAACTGGTGTTGACCAGAACCAGGTGCTGCAGCTCCCCGGGTTCGGCATGCTGGGCCCAGTCAAGGGCCACCATACCGCCCATGGACAGCGCCAACAGGCTGAACGGCCTGGGTATATGATTGACCTGCTCACAGACGCGCCTGCGAATCTCAGGGATAGTGTCAGGAGAATCCTCGCGGAACAGTGTGCCGGTGCCCGGCAGATCAATGGTGTGGAACCGGTGTTCCGGAAAGGCCGAACGAAGCTGTGCCGGGAAGTCGCCCCAGTGGCCCTGCTCCCGGGTAAGGCCTCTCAGAAGGATCCAGTGCATGTCATCGGCTATCCCTGTACCAGTGCATAATGGCAGCTTCCCTCAGCATGGACTCTTCATCCGCCCCCGGCAACCAGTTCTCATGACTGGCAGCGGCGTTCAACAGGAAATCAATCCACGGCATGTGACTGCGCAACACCCTTTGGTGTCGGTGCGGAACCAGTGGGTTGAAGAAGCCTTCCAGCCGAAACAGCTGACGCGGGCGTTTACGAATCCAGCGCCAGGATCCCATTTCCAGGGTGAGCGGCAGAAAAACACCGTCGCTGGTTCGGTTAACCTGTTTGTAAAAGTAGTCCCATAGATCACCATGGGTCAGATAGTGGGCAGATTGCGGCTCAAACCGGTACGTGTGATTGGGGTAAGCCTGTTCCCAGATCAGTTTGAGCGCCATGACCGAGCCAATGCGGCGCATGGGCCGGCGGCGATAGGCGTAGGGAAACCAGATCTGATCCTGCCAGCCAAACCCGGAGTGGCAATCCAGCGCCAGACTGAATGGACGACCCGGGAGCAGTTCCCGGATCACCGACTCGAGGGCCAGGTTCTCGGCTTCCATCCCCTGTTCGGGATCACCGGTATACCAGGGCAAGCGTGGTGAAAGCCGCTGCCCTCCCAACAGGAAGGCACTGCGATCCTGGGCCGTGATCGGCGCATTACGCATCAGATCAACCCCGTTCGGATTGCTGCGCTGGTTCAGGTACATGCCGCCCGGGTTCAGCATGGGCAGAAGCGTGATGTGCACCCGCTCCAGAAGCGCCTGTACGCTGTCATCCCAGGCCAGGCGGGCCAAAAAAGAAGACAGCCACGCCATCACCACCTGCGTGCCGATACGCTCAAGCCCATGAACTCCGCCAATCAGCATAACAACGGGCGCATCCTTGCGGTCGGTGCCCAGGTCGACCCGATAGACCGGCAGTTCAAGGTCGCGAACGTTCACCCGGGACAGTACCGAACTGGAGACACCTTCCGGCGCCTCCGCCAGCAGCCGCTCGAGCTGGATCAGCTCCGGCAGGAAAGTGCGAAGCCTTCGTTTCTGGCCTCTGTCCCGGCGGGCTTGCTCCGCTGGTATCACAGCGTGGGGCGTCAATGCTTTCAGTTCGGTCATTTCAGGCTCTCTGGCAACGGCTGCTGACAGTGTGCGCCAGAAATGCTTCAGTCCGTTGACAGTGCCGAACCTGTTATTGCAAATAGTACGCAAGGGTATACTATGAAAATGCACCTTCGCAGATTACCGTGACCCAGTCCGCTCATGCCCAGATTCCCGTTGCTCATCCTGGCCCTGTTGATGGCCGCCTGCTCACCCGATGAGGCTACAGAACCAGGGCGGCATGAAGCCACGGAAAGCGCCACGCGTCAGCAACCTGCCCCCCACCCTGATCAACACCGGATCATTCTCGCCGCCGACCCCTGGTGCCCCCATAACTGCCGGGCTGGTGCGCCGGAGGAAGGTTATATGGTGGATATTGCGCGGGAGATTTTTGCCGCATCCGGCTTTGACGTTGAGTACAGAAACTATGGCTGGGCCCGTTCCCTGAGCCTGGCCCGGGAGAACCGGATTGATGGCGTTATCGGCGCCCTGAAAGGCGACGCCCCGGACTTTGTCTTTCCGGAGCGCCCCATGGGCACCGCCCGTATCGGCTTGTACACGCATCCGGAGAGTCAATGGCAATACCGGGGGCTGGAGTCGCTTAACGGAAAAACCCTGCTGGTGATCAACGGTTACTCCTACTCTCCGGAGCTGGATCGTTATATTACAGACTATACCGATGATCCCGAACGAGTGTGGGTCCTCTCCGGAGCAGCGCCCCTCGGGCGAGCCCTCAGACTACTGGCACAGGAACGTACCGATACCTTCGCCGAAGACCAGGCGGTCATGAGCTGGTTTTTGCGGGAGCATTCAGGATATCCACCTCCAAGACTGGCCGGGATCGCCCACCAGGCCCCCGTCTACATCGCCTTCTCGGCTGGCAACTCAAGATCGGAGGAACTGGCCAGACTACTGGATGCAGGTCTGGCCAGGCTGGCTGAAACTGGCCGTCTGGACGTGATCAAGGCGTCCTACGGGCTTTCCACCTCAGACTGAAAAGCCTTTATGGTATCGCCAGCGGGTGTTTGCAGCAGCAATTCACCATGCCGGCCGATCCGGCCATCCGTTACCTCTTCCAGCAGCTCCAGGAAACGCCTTTCCTGATTCATCAACGCCGGCGCACAGGCCATAATGGTGGTGGCCTGGAGACTGAAGGACAGCCCTTCTCCCGTCAGGTTATAACTTCCCATATAGCGATTACAGGAAGCCCGGCCAGCTACCCGGTTGTCCGCCAGAAACCTCAGGGTCATTCTGGAGCGGTCAATAATGCCGGCACCGGCAAGGTCTTCCACCACCCATTCGGCACCCCGGAACAGTCGCTGACGATCCCCGCCACAACCCTCAAACGTCTCATCGCCGAGTGTCAGACGCACCTGAGCCGGATACTGAGCACCGGCCATCTGGTCTTCACACAACTGATGAGCGATCCGCACTTCCATCCGCTCGTCACCCAGCGTGGCTTCATAGGCGCGACCATGACGATTGGCAAGAATCTCGTTCAGGCGGATATCTTCGGTGACTTGCTGGTCGTAAGGACGGGTCAGCCGCATCTGGCCATTCTCGATGACAACAGACCAGAACGGTTCCGTGCCTATCCCACGAAACGAGGATTCAATGGCGCCCGGCTCCAGGCACTCGGGAAGCGTCTCGCCACGCAGGCTCAGCGTTGCCCGCTCCCCCTTGCTCCAGAACCGGGTATCCGGGTCGCCGGGCGCGACAAACAAGGCGCCGGAGGCGCTCTCGGCCGGCTTGAGCAGAACCCGGCGATTCAGGTATTCCAGCCCTACCAGTTCGTCGTCACCGGAGCTGGTGACCGTAACTTCGAGCTGGCCACACTGGTAACGGCCAAACTCCGACAGGCCCGTTTTCGTCGGGTTGGAGACACAGGCACTGATCAGTGCACCCGCAAGAACCACGACAGACAGCGATACACCTTGTCGCAAAAACATGAACACATCCTCTGTTGTTCCAGACTACAAGTCGCCATTGTAGAGATTCCATCCTGGATTCACCACGATCGAGGCAAAGCGCTGAGGCAGAAGCGTATCTGTGTCACGTCATCGCCAAGGCGACCGGAACTACTCCTGTTCAGCGGCTGGCGAGGCCAGGATGGTAACGCCCTGCCCGGTCTCAAGCACCAGACGGCCATCTGCGGCGAACTGATACCCGTGAACGTCGCCCAGCAGTTTCAGAAACCGGTTTTCCTGCTGCATCAGGGTCTCGGGGCAGGCCATTCGCGTCGCGGCCATCTGGGAAAACACCAGTTCTTGACCCTGAATGTGCCAGCCTCCGTTGTAACGGTTGCAGGACGATGAGCCAAACACCCGCCCTTCATCGGTGAACCCGATGGTAACCTCACTACCCTCAAGCACCGGCTCACCATCAATCTCTTCCACCAACCACTCGCTACCGGCCAGCGACCCGGGCTTTCCACCCTCTTTCTCGGCATTGAGGGAGCAGCCCCAGAGCGACCCGGTAATCAGCAACATCGCCATGACATTCTTTGCAAGACTCATATAACCCCCTGATAGATAGTGAGATAACCATTACATTCTACGCCTGCCGTCTTGGGAATTCGCATACAGAAAGGTTAATCTT
This sequence comes from Marinobacter nauticus, assembly GCF_003634635.1. GTDB lineage: Bacteria > Pseudomonadota > Gammaproteobacteria > Pseudomonadales > Oleiphilaceae > Marinobacter > Marinobacter nauticus. The sequence continues at coordinate 991,604 of NZ_RBJB01000003.1, forward strand.
GAGTTACCAGACATCCGGAGCAACACCATGGCGATCAAACTCTATCAGTTCTGCATTTCGCACTACTGCGAAAAGGCGCGTTGGGCCCTGGACTACAAGGGCATCAACTATCAGACCGTCAACCTGCTCCCGGGCCAGCATGTAAACACCATTCGCAAACTGACCGGGGCCGAGTCGTCTGTACCGGTACTCGAACACGACGGCCAGATCATCCAGGGCTCCGGACATATCCTGGATTACCTCGACAAGGTCTTTCCAGACAAGCCCCTGTTGCCGGCGGATCCAGACCTTCAGGCCAGGGTTCTTGAATGGGAACAGAAGCTGGACGAACAGGCCGGCCCCGCTCTGCGCACCTGGGTGTACCACTATTTTCTGCAACGCCCGAAAATAGTGGTACCCATGCTGGCAGCGGGCACACCATTCTATAATCGTATCCTGCTCAGCCTGGCCTTCAGCCGGGTTGATGAGATCATGCGCAAGTGGATGAAGATCAATCAGAAAACCGCCGATACCTCACAGGCAACCCTCGAGGCTCTGGTTAAAGAACTGGCCGAGATCTATCAGCAACGTCCGTTCCTGGTAGGCGATCAGTTTACCCGCGCCGATCTCACTGCCTGCTCGCTGCTGGCGCCGTTGTTCCAGCCGCCCGAGTACCCGGTGCCATGGCCAAAGCCGGGCAGGGTTCCGAAGCCTGTGCAGGCCTGGCTATCCGAATGGCAGACTGCCATCGATCCCATCGCCGCGGTGTATCGCCAGAACCGGTGACGCTGGCCAGGCGGTGGCGGAATAGGCCAGCAACCCTGGCGCAATAGGACATCGCCTTTACCCGACGCTGTGCGATGATGACTCCCAACAAAAATAATTCGGGGAGCAGCCATGGTGTTGATCGACATGATGCGGACAGTGCTGGAAGACAGCGGGCTGATCAGCCTCTGGCAGTTCCTGGCCCCCTGGCTGGCTCTTGACGAACGACAGCTGATTTTCGTCATCGCCACCCCCGTGTTCATTGCAGTTACCTTGTGGGAATACCTGAAGATACGGCATGACCCACGGTTGATGAACGTGCCGGAGGCTATTCGCAACTTCGCCCTCGGTGCCGGCTACCAGGTTACGGAGCTACTTTTTGCCGGCCTGATCGCCTTTCCCGTCTACGCGCTCTGCTATCACTATCGCTTGCTGGAACTGGAGCTGAACTGGGCGACCGGATTTCTGACCTTTCTCGGCGTGGATTTCTGTTTCTACTGGATGCACCGTGCCAGCCACCGCATGCGCTGGTTCTGGGCCGCCCATGTAGTCCATCATTCGTCCGAACGCATGAATTTCTCCACCGCCATGCGCCAGAATGCCACCAACATTTTCAACGGCATGTGGATTTTCTATTTGCCCATGGCGCTGATCGGTTTCAACCCGGTGTGGATCGGCATCGCCTATGCTTTCTCCCTGGTGTACCAGTTTTTCGTGCATACCACGCTGGTGGGGCACCTGCCGGCCTGGGTCGAATTCCTTTTCAACACCCCGAGCCATCACCGGGTACACCATGGCCGCAATCCGGAATACATCGACCGCAATTACGGTGGCACACTGATTATCTGGGATCGCCTGTTCGGAACCTTTGTCCCGGAGAGCGACAGCAACCCACCGGAATACGGCATTACCCGGCAGATTCATTCCAATAACCTGATTGTGCTCTGGACCCACGAATATGTGGACATGTTCCGCGACATGGCCCGCCCCGGCAGCTTATTGTCCCGTCTTCAGCATTTATGGAATCCGCCGGAGTGGCAGCGCCCGGCACCTCAGAACAACAACAAGGATGCGGGCCGAAACCATGACCGAACACCCTCTGACGCTGAATACCCCTGATGGCCACACCATTGCCGGACGGCAATACCTGCCGGCACAGCCAGTTGCCATTCTGGTGATCAGCCATGGCATGGCGGAGCACGGTGATCGCTACCAGGAGCTGGCCCGCTGGCTCGGGGCTCACAACATTCTTGTCATCACCTATCACCACCGGGGTCATGGCCCCCACTGCCCGGCTGAACACCAGGGGCATTATGCAGACCAGGACGGATGGCAACGGGTGGTGGGCGATCTGGCGCAAGTGGTAGAGACTGCCCGCAAGCAGCATCCAGGCCTGCCAGTAAATCTGCTCGGCCACAGCATGGGCTCGTTCATCGCTCAGAGTTATGCCCAGCAATACGGCGACCGTATCAACGCCCTGATCCTCAGTGCCACCAACCGCATCCACCGGCCCCAACTGCTGGCCTCGCGGCTACTGGTTAACCTGATTGCCGGCGTCCGTGGCCGGCGCCATCGCAGCCGGCTCATCGGCAAGATGACCTTTGGCCAGTTCAATCGTGCTTTCCGGCCCAACCGTACCGGCAGCGACTGGCTGAGCCGTGACCCCGACCAGGTAGATCACTACGAAGCTGATCCTTCCTGTGGTTTCGATTGCACCGTGGGGCTCTGGCAGGACTTCATTGGCGGTATGCTGAGCATCCGGCCGGCAACCTGGAACCGGGATCTGCCGGTGCATTTGCTGTCCGGCACCGCCGATGCCGTGGGCGAGATGGGGAAAGGCGTCCGCCAGCATTTTCAGACCATCCGGGAGTCGGGCATCGAGCAGGTAACGCTGCGGTTGTTCGACGGCGGGCGCCATGAGATGCTCAATGAAACCAATCGCATGGAAGTGTGGCAATACGTGCTAACCTTATGCCGTATTCAGTCGCCCGCTCGGTCGGAGGCCGGCGATCTGCTACTGGCCCAGTCACTACCATAAGGAATCGCTATGAGCCGCCGTACCTGCTGGCGTTTTTTCCGTTTGCTGGCAATCTGGCTGCTTCTGCCCCTGAGCAACGCCCATGCGGGGAATCTGACCCTCGCCGTCGCTGCCAATTTCACCGATACCACCGCCAGTCTGGTGGAGACATTCGAGGCCTCAACCGGTCACCAGGTCACCGCCAGCTTCGGCTCCACGGGCAAACTCTACGCCCAGATTCGCAACGGTGCTCCGTTTGATGTGTTCATGGCTGCCGATGCCCAACGCCCCCAGTTGCTGGAATCCGAGGGGATGGCCGTTCCCGGTTCGCGTTTCACCTATGCCAGAGGCAAGCTGGTGCTCTGGAGCCCTGAGACCGCGGCCTTTATCTCTCCCATCGCCTACCTGAATGAACAGCCGTTCTCGCGGCTGGCGATCGCGAATCCCAAAACTGCCCCTTATGGCCTGGCCGCACAGCAGGTCCTGGAACACCTGGAACTCTGGTCACCTCTGCAACCCAAACTGGTCCGTGGCGACTCCATCGCCCAGACCTTCCAGTTCATTGCCAGCGGCAATGCCCAGGCCGGGCTGGTGGCGCTGGCTCAGGTCAAAGCCTGGCCAGATCAGGACGGAACACTCTGGCGAATTCCTCAAAGCTATTACGCCCCCATCAACCAGCAGGCGATTCTGTTGAAGCGTGGTGCCGACAATACTGCCGCCAGAGATTGGCTTGCCTTCCTGCAATCCCCTGACGCTGTTGCGATTATTCAGGGCTACGGATACGACACGGCGGACTGATGCTGGAAACCTATTGGCAGCCGGTCTGGCTGACCCTGAAGCTGGCCTCACTGACAACCCTGGTACTGCTGCTGGTGGGAACCCCCATCGCCTGGTGGCTGGCGCGATCCCGGCACTGGCTGCGCCAGCCCATCGCTGCTGTCGTCGCCTTGCCACTGGTCCTGCCGCCCACGGTGCTCGGATTCTATCTTCTCCTACTGCTTGGCCCGAATGGCTGGGTCGGCCAACTGACAGAACGTCTTGGCCTTGGTTTACTACCGTTCACCTTTGAGGGCCTGGTAGTGGCCTCGGTTATCTATTCCCTGCCCTTTACCGTGCAACCCCTGCAGAATGCTTTCGAAAGTATCCGTGAAGGCTTTCTGGAGACCGCCGCCACCCTCCGGGCCGGGCCCTGGGACCGGTTTTTCTTTGTGGTGATTCCGCTGGCCCGCAACGGCTTCATCACCGCCAGCGTGTTGACCTTCGCCCATACAATCGGCGAGTTCGGCGTCATCCTGATGATTGGCGGCAATATCCCGGGCGAGACCAAAGTGCTGTCGGTGGCCATCTACGATCACGTGGAATCCCTGGAGTACACCCAGGCCCACTGGTTGGCTGCGGGCATGGTGGCGTTTTCCTTCATCGTCCTGGTGACCCTGTACGTCCTCAATGGCAGGGCCCGGGCAGGGGCACTGCGATGAATCCCACAGCCATCGAGGCACGTTTTATCTGCCGCTTTCCCGGATTTGAACTGGATGTCGACCTGAAGCTACCCGGCAACGGGATTACCGCTTTATTCGGTCACTCCGGATGCGGCAAAACCACGCTGCTCCGCTGCATCGCCGGGCTGCAGCAGGCTCACGGACAGCTTTCCGTATTGGGCACGCCCTGGCAGAAAGACAACCTGTTCAGACCGGTTCATCAGAGGCCTCTGGCCTATGTGTTCCAGGAAACGCATCTTTTTCCCCACCTGTCAGTACGCCGAAACCTGACGTTCGGGCAGCGCCGGGTTCCGGCACAGGACCGCCAGATCCGATTTGACGATGCCGTCTCCTGGCTCGGGCTGGCCCACCTTCTGGAGCGTATGCCTGCCAGACTGTCCGGGGGCGAACGACAACGGGTTGCCATTGCCCGGGCCATTCTCACCAGCCCGCGACTGCTGCTGATGGATGAACCTCTGTCGGCACTGGATCAGAGCTCAAAGCAGGAGATACTGCCCTACCTTGAGCGGCTGCGCGACCATCTGGCCATTCCGATGATCTACGTTTCCCACTCCACCAGCGAAGTGGCGCGCCTGGCCAACCACATTGTAATGATGGACAACGGGCATGTTATCGCACAGGGACCGCTGCAAGAGACTCTGGCCCGTGTGGACCAGCCGTTTCGGCTGGAGGAAGACGCAGGCGTACTGGTTCAGGCAACACTGGATGCGCTGGATGAGCCATGGCATCTCGCCCGTTTCAGCTTTGATGGTGGCAGCTTGTGGCTACGACAGGATCCGCGCTTCCGGCACGGTGACCAGGCCCGCATACAGGTACTGGCAAGAGATGTGAGTATCGCGTTGACGGAGCATCGCGACCAGAGTATCCAGAATTTGCTGCCGGCGCGGGTGGACCACGTCGAGACTGACGTCACCCCCGGCACCACCCTGGTGCGCCTGCTGGCTGGCAATACTCCGTTTCTGTCCCGGCTCACCAGCCGCTCCGCGGCCCAGCTGGCACTCACACCTGGCCAGCCGGTGTGGCTCCAGATCAAATCGGTTGCCCTGGTGGACTGAACGACTTCTGGCCCCTTTGGCCACAGAGTGTGACCAGTGATATCGCTACTCTGGCGTTTAAACACACTATGCCGGGAGCGGACTGATGCCGACCAAACATGAACACTGGGTGACCAGTGGAGACCTTCTTCTCTACGCCGTTGCGGAGGGCAACCCGGAAGCAACGCCCATTGTTCTGGTACACGGCTACCCCGACAACCACAGTGTCTGGGACAAGGTCACGGCCACACTCAGCCAGGAGTATCTGGTGATTCGTTACGATGTCCGCGGTGCTGGCCGCTCCGACAAGCCAGCCCGGACCTGGGACTATCGCCTGTCGTTGCTGGCAAAAGATCTGCAAGCAGTCGTCAACGCCATTATCCCCGACCGGCCATTTCATCTGGTTGCCCACGACTGGGGCTCCATTCAGAGCTGGGAATCGGTCACCGACCCCGACCTCCAGCAGCGTATTCGGTCCTACACGTCCATTTCCGGCCCCTGCCTGGATCATGTCGGCTTCTGGATTCGCAATCAGATCGGCTCACCAGCAAACGGCGGTACTACCAAGGTACTGCGGCAGCTGGCGAGTTCCTGGTACGTATTTCTGTTCCAGCTGCCGCTACTTCCGGAAATAATCTGGAAAGCCGGGCTGGACAGAATCTGGCCCGACTACCTCAAGAAACAGGAACAGGTCGCTGACGCCCGCTTCAGCCCCTTGCAGAAGGCAGACGGGCAATATGGCGTAAAACTCTACCGGGCAAACTTTCTGCCCAGACTGCTACGCCCCAGGCCACGGCACACCCGCTGCCCCGTTCAGGTGATCATTCCTACCCGGGATGCCTACGTTGGCCGTCAACTCACCGAATGCCTGGTGCAATGGACCGGTAAACTCACGCTGCAGGAACTGGATGCCCCGCACTGGGCGCCACTGACCGAGCCCGACGCCATCTGTCAGTCTGTATCAACCTTTGTTGGAAATAACGCTTAGCGGACCTCAAAGCCCCTGATGACAACGGTCACAAAAACAACAAGGGCGCCCCGAAGGCGCCCTTGTTACTGCAAGCCTCGATCGAACGATCAGGCTTTCTTGCGGCGGAATGCCAGGCCAGTCAGACCCAGACCCAGCAGGGCCAGGGTACCGGGCTCCGGCACAGAAACCGGAGGCTGCTCGGTAATTTCCTGTACCTTGGTGTCAACAAACGATGCGGTGAACGAATCTGCGTTAGTACCACCGGAACGGAGAATGTTCAGGTTCCAGGCGGCACCGCCGGAATTCAGGGCCAGATCGACGTAGTCGCTGCCAGTGGTTCCGTAACCACTACCGATGTTGCCAGCGCCTTCACACTTGGTGAAACCACCGGAACCATCGGCCTGGAAACCGTTATCATCGCTGTCGATACCAATGGCATTGGTAGAGGACGCATCACAACCAAAGCTGTTGTTTACTACCACGTTCAGCAGCGCGTTCTTCCCGAACAATCCTGACAACAGGCTCTCCTTGTTCAGGGCAGCATTCGTGTTGTCACGATCCTCGTCGGTAACCAGCACAAAGTTAACCGCGGCATCCGCGCGATAGCTCAGATTATTCAGTGCCCAGTCCAGCGCACTCCAGCCGTCTTCCGTGCCACCGTTGGTAACCAGCGTCGACGTTGCAGCAGCAAAATCGGTGGAACTACCCCACTCCTGAGTGCCCGCAGTAACGGCATCCATATCATGGGCATGGGGATCGAGATGGTTGCTGAATGACGAACCACCGAAACCAACCAGCGAATACCGGTTGCTTACCGAAGAGCCAACGCCCTCACCGACCAGACCACTCTCAAGGCTTGCAATCATATTGCTGAGCCAGGCGTGCTCTCCACCCATGGAGCCGGATTCATCGACCAGAAACACAACATCTGCCGTAATCGGCGCGGCAACAGAAGCGGAACTCATCAGGGCGGCTGCGGCCAGGCCAGCAGTGCCGGCAATCCATTTTCTTTTCATGGTTAAACTCCTTTTTGTGAGTCAATGTGTGACTCAACCTTCCCTGCGCGATTCCTGCCAGAATTGAAAAGATCTTTAATTTTCAGTTTGTTATAAAACACTCAGTTAATGTGCCTGAACACAACTGTAAAGTGCTTCGACACCATCAAAGCTGAGAAGGTAACGGAGCGGGAAATGGCGAATATACCGACGGAGATACCGAGAAAGACCGGTGCCCGTCAAAAGCAGAGCACCGTTTTATGCAGCGATTACAGGGAGGGAGAGAGCAATCAACGGGTACCGTAAACCACCATGGTCTTACCCTTGACCCGCACCAGACCTTGATCTTCAAGAGTTTTCAGAACCCGACCGACCATCTCCCGGGAGCAACCAACAATGCGTCCAATTTCCTGACGGGTAATCTTGATCTGCATGCCGTCCGGGTGAGTCATGGCATCCGGCTCTTTGCACAGATCCAGCAGTGTTCTGGCAACCCGGCCAGTGACATCAAGGAACGCCAGGTCCCCTACCTTGCGGGTAGTCTGGCGCAGGCGCGAGGCCATCTGTTCACCAATAAAGTACAACACCCGCGGATCCTGCTGAGCGATTTCCCGGAACTTGGTGTAGCTGATTTCTGCCACTTCGCACTCAGTCTTGGCCTTGACCCAGGCACTCCGGGAATCCATGTTGTCGAACAGCCCCATCTCGCCGAAGAAATCACCGGCATTAAGGTACGCCATGATCATTTCACGACCATCGTCGTCTTCAATAATGACAGTGACCGAGCCCTTGACGATGTAGAACAGGGAATCGCTTTTATCACCCGCATAGATGATGGTGCTTTTGGCTGGGTAACGCCGGCGATGGCATTGGGAAAGGAAGTAATCCAGGTGTTTGGTCTTCTGCTCAACCGGCTTGACAATGGTAGCCATAATGCGAGACATGCCTCCTCAGAGTCTGGCGATTCCTGATCGTTTTTATATCCCCGCCTGTCCGTGCGGGTTAGGGGTTTTACTGATATGCCACGCAACTTATAACAAGAAGGTAACTTCTGGGCAACTCAAAAGCGGATACAGGATGTATCTGAAGGCAATACCGCTTTGGTCGCAACCACATCATGCCGCAGGGAGCTAACTGTGCTAGCATCCTGCCCATTCATTCAGGCACCAGGGGTAACTCCGATGAAAGCAACCGTCGACTGGACCGGCAATGCCAGCTTCAAAGCAACCAGTGGCAGTGGCCACAGTGTTCAACTGGACGGCCCCCCGGATCACGGTGGCGAGAATCTGGGTCCGCGCCCAATGGAGTTGCTGCTGATGGGCGTGGGCGGCTGCTCCTCCTTCGATGTGATGAGCATCCTGAAGAAAAGCCGCCAGGACGTGACCGCCTGTCACTGTGAGCTTGATGCGGAGCGCGCTGATGAGGTGCCGGCTGTGTTCACCCGCATTCATCTTCATTTTGTGGTTAGCGGAAACAACCTGAAGGAAAAGCAGGTGGAGCGCGCAGTCAGCCTGTCTGCCGACAAGTACTGTTCAGCCTCGATCATGCTGGGCAAAGCCGGTGTCGAGATCACGCACAGCTTCGAAATCCAGGCCGCCAGCTAGAACGGCAGGGCAGATTCCGGCCAGCGCCCTGCAACCGCGGCTTTTCGTTATAAAAAATGTCATTGCAAATACTATTCAATGACACCTGCGGTATGCATAATACGCAACTTTCTCCGCCGGTCTGCGCAAAAGGTGAACAGTTCCATTCACCCGGTCAGTAGTCGGTGGCGGCCTCGGCAGGGAGAGTTCCTCTCCCTGTGATCATTCATCTCCATTTCCCGGAGGGGCTGAGCATGGAAACCAAACTCCAGCTGCACGGTTTCAACAACCTGACCAAATCCCTGAGCTTCAACATCTACGACATCTGTTACGCGCAGACCGAAGAACAACGCGAAGCCTATATTGATTACATCGACGAGATGTACAACGCCGAGCGTCTGACCCAGATTCTGACCGACGTGGTCAAGATCATCGGTGCCAATGTTCTCAACATTGCCCGCCAGGATTACGAGCCTCATGGTGCGTCCGTCACCATGCTGATCGCCGAGCACGAACTGTCCGACAGCGAAGCCAATAACGAAGAGTCCCCTGGTCCGCTGCCGGATACCATTGTGGCGCATCTGGACAAGAGCCACGTGACGGTGCACACCTATCCGGAAAGCCATCCCCATGACGGCGTGAGCACCTTCCGGGCCGATATCGACGTGTCCACCTGCGGTCTGATTTCACCGCTGAAGGTACTGAACTACCTGATTCACAGCTTCGACTCGGATGTGGTTACCGTTGACTACCGTGTACGCGGTTTCACCCGTGACGTGGACGGTACCAAGCATTACATCGATCACGACATCAACTCGATCCAGAACTACCTGACCGAGGATACCCAGAACGCGTATCAGATGATCGACGTCAACGTGTATCAGGAAAACCTGTTCCACACCAAGATGATGCTCAAGGAGTTCAATCTGGACAACTATGTGTTCGGAGTGAACGCCGGCGATCTGGACCCGGCAGAAGCCCAGTCCATCGAGGATCGCCTGCGCCGGGAAATGCTGGAAATCTTCTACTCCCGCAACGTGGAATAATCGCTCCGGAGGTGACGACGGGGTTCCCGTCGTCACCTTTTGATGCCTTCGTCAGTTTTTTTGACTTCCCCCGCCAGAATTCTGCGTTTTCATCCCTTCCACCATCCCGGTTAAATAGCCCCATGACTAACCGAGAGGAGGACGGGATCATGCTTCGCTCCCTGAAACAAACCATTCCCGCACTGGCCACATCCGATGGCGCCGGGGTTCGCATCAAACGCTCATTGGGTCAGCGCCAATCCGTGCGCATGGATCCATTCCTGATGCTGGATGAATTCGGTTCTGACCAGCCCCAGGACTATATTGCCGGCTTTCCGGCCCATCCGCACCGGGGCTTTGAAACCATCACCTATATGATTGAAGGCCACATGCTGCATGAGGACCACCTGGGGAATCGCGGCAACCTCCGCAACGGTGGGGTGCAATGGATGACCGCAGGCCGGGGCATCGTGCACTCGGAGATGCCGCAACAGGAATCCGGGGGCATGCGGGGATTCCAACTCTGGCTCAACCTGCCGGCCGCTGAAAAAATGAAGCCCGCCGGCTACCGGGACATTCAGCCTGAAGAGATTCCGATAGCACGTCAGCCGGGTGTTTCCGTCCGGGTAATTGCCGGTGAACTGGAAATCGGTGGCGGTGCCGTCACCGGCGCAGTCACCGGCGGCAGCACGGAGCCCGTGTATGCCGACGTCCATCTGGAGCCCGGAGCGAGAGTCTCCTTACCGGTACCTCAGGCGCTCAATGCTCTGGTCTACCTGTACGAAGGCGTCGCAAGTCTGGTGAGCGAAGACCGGAACCAGACTCTGGTACCATCCTCGGCAAACATTCTGGACCAGGGGGATGAAGTTCTGATTGAAGGCGGAGAGGCCGGCGCAAAACTGCTGCTGATTGCCGGCCGCCCCATCGGCGAGCCAGTTGTCCAGTATGGTCCCTTTGTGATGAACACAACGGCCGAGATTGAGCAGGCGCTGGCCGACTACCGCGATGGCACCCTGACAGCCTGATCAGGCAAAAGTTCTACCAGCCATCAGGCTCTGGACCATGGGCCGGATAATCAGATCCATGGCCAGGGCCATTTTCGGCCCAGGGATCACCAGAGTGTCGTGGCGGGACAGACTGCTTTGGGGGATGGCCTGCAGTAACCAGGGAAAATCCACTTCCGCCGTTTCCCTGAAATGAATGACCACCATGCTTTCGTCCTCACTGGGCACATCCCGGGCAACGAACGGGTTGGACGTGTCCACCAGCGGAATTCGCTGGAAGTTGATGTGGGTATGAGAGAACTGCGGCACGATGTCGTGCACGTAATCGTCCATCCGATTGATGATCGTCTGAACCACGGCATCCTGGCTGTAGCCGCGCTGATGAGTATCCCGATGGATTTTCTGGATCCACTCCAGATTGACAATGGGTACCACACCAATCAGCAAGTCAACGTACTGGGCAATGTTGTAGTTGTCGCTCACCACCCCGCCATGGAGCCCCTCGTAGAACAGGGCATCGGTATCCGCAGGTAACGGGCCCCAGGGGGTGAAGGTGCCAGGTTTGTGGCCTTCGGCCACCAGGTCGCGGTCTTCGTCATGAACGTACTGCCGGTAACGGCCATTGCCGGTATGGCTGTAGTCATAGAACAGAGCTTCCAGCCTATCAATATGATTGGCTGCCAGGGCAAAATGGTTGCGTTCACCAAACTGCCCTTTAGCGGCGAGTCGTGCCATTTGCTCCCGGGTATACCGATGAAAGCTGTCGCCACTGACCATAGCGGCAGCAATACCCTCACTGGCAAACATGCGGTTGAAGATCTGCCCGGTTGTGGTGGTGCCCGCCCCGGAAGACCCGGTAACGGCGATAATCGGATGGCGTCTGGACATAAAAAGCTCAGGTTCCCGGATGTGCGTCAGACAAGGCTGGTCAGCAGTCGGGGCTTCTCGACCACAAACCCTTGAGCGTAATCCACGCCCAGTTGTCTCAGCATATCCAGAACCTCACGGGATTCAACCTGAGAGGCAATCACTTCCCGCTCCATGTAGTGAGCCATATCAACCATGGACCTGACCATGGCCTGGTCCGTCTGGTTGACTGCCAACTGACCGGTAAAGGCACTGTCGATCTTGATCAGATCTACCGGCAACGATCGCATGAACTGGAAGGAACTGGGGCCACTACCAAAGTTACCCAGGCAGAACCGGCAGCCGAGCTCTTTCATTTCCAGCATGAAATCCGCCACCGATTGCAGGTCATGAATGGCAGAGGCTTCCGTCAGCTCGAACCAGAGACGCTCAATAGGCGCATCCTTCTCACTGAGCTTTTCGTAAATGAATTCCAGCAGTGACTGGTCGTTCAACGAATAGCCGGAGAGATTTATGCACACACCGCCTACATGGCGCGGATCCGGTGACTGATCCCTCAGCCAATCCAGCATGTGCCCCACGACCCAGCGATCCACCGCCTGCATACGGTCATAGCGCTCGGCCATGCGAACGAAATCCTGGCCGGTAATCAGCTGCCCGCTGTCGTCGTACATACTGATCAGAATTTCATACTGCGCCCCCATGCGGGTGCTGCCGTGCAGAGGGATGATCTTCTGGCAACGCAGCAGCATGCGTTCTTCATCCGGGTTGCTCAGGCCAGCCACACGGGCTGCAATCTGCTCTTGCCGGGCCTGGTCGTCTGCGTCGAGAGTGTATATAGAGAAACGGCCAGGGCCCTTGTCACGGGCAGAATTGAGCGCCTGTTCGGCGGCTTTCAGCCATTTTTCGGCGCTGATCAACGCGGGCAGTTCCGGCGCTAGACCAACATTGGCATTTAACGTGTAACACCGTCCGCCATACTCGAAGGGCTCATCTGCAATGGCTTCCAGGAGCGCCTTGGCAATTTCCGGCCCCTGTTCTTCAGGCACCAGCATGGCAAATTCATTGCCTCCGGGACGAGCCACCGGCATGCCATCGCCCACATGCCGACAGATGACCTCCGCCACCCGTTTCAGGGTTTCATCTCCGGCCTGGTAGCCCGCCGTATCATTCAGCAATCGGAACCCGCGCAGATCCAGTTGCAATAAAGTCCGGCTATCTTCCCGGCGGGCAAGTTGCTGTTCCAGCATACGCTCGAATTCCCGACGGTTAAGCAGCCGGGTCAGTTCATCATGGGTGGATGCCCAGGACAGCTGGTCATAGACGTTGCGAACCATGCGGTCGATGCTCTCATCTACCAGCGGTCGATCATACTGATTATCCGGTACGATGATGCCTTTGCGCATTTGTCTGGCCAGAGCTTCCAGCTCCAGCTCAACCACCCGCATACCCTGGTGATTAACGAATACAAACCGGCTGAAACCACGGGCAATCCACACCAGGCGGATATACTGGGGATCTTCCGCCTTGGTTTGATCCCGCAGCCAGTCACCGGTGCGCAATTGCTGGGCCCGGTTGATCCAGCGTTGCAGGCTGCGCTGTTCCCGCTCACTGAGCACCTGTTTGTCCGGGCGGACACCACTGACCGCAGGCATTTCAACCATTTCCGGCGCCTTGTCGGGCCGACGCACCAGGAACTGCTTCAACTCATCCCGGATCTGGGAGGACGGCATATGGTTGCTGGAGATCGACGCCAGACCATCCTGAATCAGCCGCAACAGTTCGGGCAGGTTAATGCTGCTGTCCGGGTCCTCGGCAAAGGCCATCAGCGAATCGATCACTGCCAGGTAGTCCTGCCATAACTGACTGTCTGGTCCCTGGCGAATCCAGGTCAGCGACAATAAATCCCGCCAGCCACCGTCGAGCAGGCTGACCAGGGCCCTGGGAACCTTGCGGCCAGCCAGTTTGCTTTCCAGCGCGCTGGCTACGGCAGTTTTGGATTCGGCAACCTTCTGGGCACCCTCTGCGGCAGCCGTCACACGCTCAACGTTGCGGCGATACACGAGGTTCTGCCGGTCAATCAGCGTGTCCAGCTCACCTACGGTTTGCTCAAACACACCGGTATCCTGTTCAAACTCGGTAGCAATGCGGTGAATCAGCTCATCCACCCGGCGCTGCACCACCGGGTTCAGCCGGCCACCCTTCACGCCCAGTTGTGCCAGGCGATTCATCACACCACGAACCGGGCTGTCCTGGTCCTCAAAGAATTCGGGATCACGCATCACAACTTTCAGCACCGGCACTTCCAGCTGACGCATTCGGCTCTGGGCGTAGTCACTGAGTTTGGGGCTATCGACCACGCTCCGGAAAAACCGATCGACAACGTCCAGAGTGTCCTGCTGCTCAGTATTGAGCCGGGTGTCACCGGTTTCACGTATCTTTTCAACCACCCGGTCCCGCAAGGGCACGGCCGGCTCTTCCGGAGCCGCAGCGCGTAGCTGCAGCTCCTGCAATTCCCGGTGCAGTTCACCCTGAGACAGCGGACGAGCATTGGCCGGAAACGGCTCTGGCGTCGCCTCTCCATTCTCCACACGACTGGCCTGCAGTGTTGTCAGCAGATTCCTCACCGTAGCAAAAGCAGTCTGGGCTGCCCTGGCATACCCCCGGAACTCTCCAGCTACCCGGTTTTTCAGCCCGCGGGCCGTTTGCCCGGGTTTGCTTTCCGGCGCCTCAGGCTGCGGCTTTTCCAGAGGTGTTTCAGGCTCCGGCTTCAGCACCTCGGCCGGCGGCTCCTTCCTGGCCGGCGCCTGTTCGCTCAGATAACGGGACAGGTCCAGATCCGGCAACACACCATGCCGGATCAGGATATTGTTCAACTCCCGATACAACGGCTCCAGCTGTTTGATCACCGTCTGCTCAAACGTCTTCAGGCAGACCTTTTCAACGTCCCGGCTGACTTTCAGTTGGGCAAGCGCGTTATGGAAGGCTTCGCACACGAGGGCGGGACCGAGGGGATTATGATGGCCGGTGCGATTGGCGATACCTAACTTGTCCAGCCTCAGCTTGAGCTGCAGCAGGTCGCCACGGTATTGGGTATCAGCACGGGTAACCATCACCCGAATTGCCAGCCAGTCCTCAAACTCGTTTTTGTCTACCACCGACAACACTGAACCGGGCGCGCCTTTGGGCTCCGGTTTTAAGGGCGACTCCAGACTGCGGCTCATGTAATGCCAGAGCACCCGCTGGCGCCCCTGAATCTGGCCGGATGCATCCATCAACTCATTGGCAAGCTGATCATTGGGGGCTTTCTGGGCTGTAACACGCAGGGCATCCACCGTCTGCACAAAACAGGCATCCATCAGTGGTTCAATAAACCGCGTAACCGTTTTGGCACACTGATGAAGCACAAACTGAACCCGCTCACTGGGGGCGCGAAGGGATGACCGGGACTGATCACCGGAGCTGCCACACAACTGCAGCATGGCGTTGAAGGCATCGGAATCGGGGCGGGTAAAATGCACGCCCATGGCACCGTCAATACGCCGCACCGGGCTGACATGAAGCTCGTATCGACGATTGCCCTCAAGACCGCGGAACCGAACCACCAGCTCGGTAACGCTGCCGCCGGCAAAGGCCCGCTCGATTTTGCCGGAGGTTTCACCCGAATAACGAATGAACATGCCTTCGGCACAGAAATCTGCAATCTGGCAGGGCCACGCCTCACCATTGCCGGCATCTATCTGAGCGGCAAGTTTTATCGGCTGTCGGGGGCTGCTGCGACGCTCTCTCGGATCCATGAACTACCTGACCAGTTGCAAAGCCGGCATGTTGCCGGATGCGAAAATCCGGCCAACGTCCCTGAGTGGGTGTAGGTTCGAGCTGTTATGATAAGGCCTATGGCGGTCGGTTAAAAATCTGTAACAGCCGTCGGCGAATAAGGAATTGTACAGCCTCATACCCACAACATCATAATATGATGATTCATGAGACAGCTTAGTCAGATCTATCTCTTTTTGCTACTGGTAACACCCCTGAGTGGCTGTACGACCATTGGCTACTATAGCCAGGCCATCGGCGGCCATGTGTCCCTGATGATGAAGGCCAGGCCCATCCACCAGGTGATCACGGCACCGGAAACCGACCCGGAACTTCGTCGACAGCTTGAGCTGGCAGCGCAGGCGCGGGCGTTTGCGGCTCAGGAACTGGCCTTGCCCGTGGACGACGTCTTCAGTGAATACGTAGCGCTGGGCCGCCCATGGGTGGTAGTGAATCTGGTCGCCGTGCCGGAGTTTTCCCTTACCCCCCACCAGTGGTGTTATCCGTTTGTGGGCTGCCAGTCCTATCGCGGGTACTTCCGCCTGGCCGATGCCCGGCAGGAACAGACGGCCTTCCATGAGCGCGATTACGATACCTTTATCGGCGCTGTTACCGCCTACTCCACCCTGGGCTGGTTCGATGATCCACTGCATACCGGGTTCACCTCCCTGGCGGATGACCGCATGGTCGCCCTGATGTTCCACGAGCTGGCCCACCGAGTTCTCTATATCAACGGTGATACCGCCTTTAACGAAAGTTTTGCCACCGCCGTGGAGCTGGAGGGGCTTCGGCTCTGGCTTCAGCAGCAAGGGGCACCGGAGGGTTTTGAGCGTGCCCTGGCGCGACTGCAGCACCGGCAACAGACGCTGGCACTGGTCGACGCCACCAGCGAACAGCTGCAGCAGCTTTATGCCAGCCAGAACCAGATGGACAAATCCATGCTGCGTGCGCACAAGGCCCAACTGCTCGATGAGCTGGCCCGGAATTACGCCAACCTGGCCGGGCAATACGAAGATCCGGGGCCGTTTGGCCCGCCGCCGGTGCAGCTTAACAACGCACAGCTGGCATTGTTCCGGCAATATAATCAGCATGTTCCCGCCTTCCGACAGATGCTGAAAGAGCTGAACTACCGCTTCCACGATTTTTACCGGGCTGTCGAGGAGCTTTCCCGACAGCCGGCGGACAGTCGATCTGCGCAGTTGAAATTGCTGTCAGAGCGGTTTGTAGAAAACCTTTGAATTGCGCTGGGTGTTGTATGAGGCCAGCTTTGGCCCCGGCAGATCCTGCACGGCGGTGGGTACGAAACCGCGTTCCCGGAACCAGTGTTCGGTTTGGGTAGTCAGCACAAACAGTTTGTGGACACCCTGGCCCCGGGCCAGCTTTTCAACCATGGCGAGAATCTCGTCACCACGGCCGGCGCGTCGGTAGGAGGGGTCGACCGCAAAACAGGACAACTCTCCGGAGCCCTCCTCCGGATAATGGTATAGCGCGGCGCAGCCGACAATGGTGCCGTCCCGCTCCGCCACCACAAACCGGTCAATTTCGGTTTCCAGCATTTCCCGGGAGCGGCGAACCAGCACGCCCTGCTCTTCCAGCGGCTGAATCAGCTCCAGAATGCCCCCGATATCTTCTACCCGCGCCTGGCGAATCTGTTCGTAGTTATCACCGCTGACAAGGGTGCCGGAACCATCGCGGGTAAACAGCTCCTCCAGCAGGGCGCCGTCTTCGACATAACTGATGATGTGGGCACGCCGAACGCCTTTGACACAGGCATCGCAGGCGGCCTTGAGCAGGGCCGCGTCGTGACCGGTGACGGCATTGTCGTTCAGGCGTTCGGACGCCTGACGGGCGGACAACTCACGTATCAGGCTGCCATCTTCTTCAAGCAGGCCTTCGTCGTCGATGAAGACAATCAGCTTCTCCGCCTGCAGCGCCGCGGCCACCTGGCTGCCAACATCCTCATAGGAAAGGTTGAAGGCATCACCTGTGGGCGAATAGCCCATTGGCGGCAGCAAAACAATATGCCCCAGCTCCAGCAATTGCTCGATGCCTCGGGTATCAACACGGCGGACGCGGCCGGTATAGCCAAAATCAATGCCATCCAGCACGCCAACGGGTTTGGCGGTGACGTAGTTGCCGCTGCTGACCCGAATCCGGGCGTTATGCATGGGTGAGTTCACCAACCCCATGGAGAGCTGGCTTTCCAGGTAGGCCCTGAGCCCGCCAATGGCTTCCATAACCATCGGCAGATGGTTATCGGGGGTGATGCGCAAGCCCCGTGCGAAGGAGGATTCCAGGCCGGCATCATCCAGTCGCGACTGAATCTGGGGGCGGCCACCGAACGCCACCACCAACTTGACGCCAAGGCTGCCGAGCAAAGCGATGTCGTGGATGATGTTGATAAAATTGCGGTGCTCGATGGCATCCCCGGGCATGGTCAGGACGACGGTTCGGCCGCGATGGGCGTTGATGTACGGAGAGGAATGGCGGAATCCGTGCAGCCAGTCGTTTGATTTCAAACCTTTATTCCTTATACCCTGATAATGCTTGCCAAGAATGGAGAATGCCGGGACGGTTTTCCGCCCGCCTTACCGTTAGTCTACTCAAAGACAGAACCTTTTGATCAATCCCTTGAGGATATCCACCGTCGGCTGCAACTGGGACAGTTCAAGAAACTCGTCCGGCTGGTGCGCCTGGTCGATCGACCCTGGCCCCATCACCAGGGTCTCCAACCCCAGCTGCTGCAGCCAGGGTGCCTCCGTGGCAAAAGCAACGGCGTGTGCCGTGTGGCCCGTGAGTTTCTCACAGGCTTTGACCAGAGCGGCGTCGGCCGGGGTTTCAAACGGCGGTACGCCGTCAAACAGGGGGGCAAACGTGAGTTTGAGTTCCCGCCGCTCGGCCAGAGGCTGCATCCGGTCAAGAATCGCCTGGCGCAGGGTCTCCATGTTCATGCCCGGCAGCGGACGCAGGTCGAAGTGCAATTCGCATTGGGCGCAGATGCGATTGGGATTGTCACCACCGTGGATACAGCCCAGGTTCAGGGTGGGCACCTGTACCTCGAAGTTGGGATTGCGGTACTTTTCCTGCCATTCGCTGCGCAGGGCCAGAAGTTCGCCGAGCGCCTCGTGCATGCCTTCCAGCGCGTTGCGGCCCAGGGCCGGGTTGGAGGAATGGCCCGATTGCCCGTCAAACCGCAACCGTTCCATCATGATGCCCTTGTGCATGCGCACTGGTTTGAGATTGGTGGGCTCGCCGATCACCGCGTAACGGGCTTTCGGTTTGCCGGCTTCTGCCAGTGCCCGGGCGCCATTCATCGAGCTTTCTTCGTCAGCAGTAGCCAGGATAATCAGCGGCTGCTGCAAGGGCTCGCCGGCAAAGGCTCTGGCGGCTTCAATGGCCAGCGGGAAAAAGCCCTTCATGTCGCAGGTGCCCAGACCGTACCAGCGGTTGTCCTTTTCCGTGAGACTGAACGGATCACTTTGCCAGCGTTTGTCGTCAAACGGTACGGTGTCGGTATGGCCTGAGAGTACCAGTCCACCCGGACCGCTACCCAGAGTGGCGATCAGATTGAACTTGCCGGGCATGCCCGGCACTTCCATGATCTCGACGGTAAACCCCAGGGGTTCGAGCCACTCTGCCAGCAGGCGGACCACACCTTCGTTACTGTGATCCCACTCCGGCGAGGCACTGCTGATGGATGGCAATGAAATCAGCCGGGCCAGCATTTCCCTGATACCCGGCACCCCTGTGCTTGCGCTTGCGGTCACTTATTGCCTCCCGTCCCGGCGCTATTCCGGGCGGCCCCGGCGCCAGACTTCAAATTGTGTAATGGCACGAATCAGAATGGGGTACGCCACTTCACCCCCGGCCACAGTGCGGGCGATTTCCATATCCCGCTCGCCAACGCTGACCAGCCGCCCCTCAACCTGATTTTCATTCGAGAGCGTAACCCTTACGCGCCGGCCAAGCCAGATATTGGCGTTCTCAACACTGTCAGGGTACCACTGCTCGGAATCCGGGTCTTCCGGTGGTACCACAGGCTCCATTGCCTGCGCAGGCAATGCTGGGTCCACCCGTTGCATTTCGGTCAGGTACACATCCGGCACGGTGGCACCGTTATAGGATACGCGCAGGCTGACGGTGTTTTCCGAATCGGTACGTACGGGCAGCCCGAAGGTTTCCGAGCCAGGTGCAAGCATCATGGTCACCTCGCCCCCTTCGGTCAGCCATTGCCGATACAGTGCCAGCAATTGCGGGCTGGCTTCCAGGCCACGAGCCTGCAGCCCCTTCTCCAATGCGGCGACACCCCGCCCAGCCCAGTCGCTGACCTCCAGCCCGGTCTCGCGGGCACAATAGGCAGAGAGGCGGCGCATCAGACCCGCGTCACGAACGGTCAGTTGCAGTGGCCCGGCCCCCATGGAGGCCGGGTCGGCCAGATTGCCCAGGGTCAGTCTGGCGTCTGGCCAAACCAGCTCCAGGCTTCCGGTTTCACGGGTATTCAGTTCAAAACGCAGGGCATCGGGGGTCTGCTCCAGCAACATGTCGCCCCGGATATCAGGAATCCCCATACGCATCAAATCCCCACTGCCCAGTTGCTGCCTTGGGTCCGGCGCACAGGACAGATTGGCTAGCGGGGCCTGGGCAGTTTCATCCGGCGCCGCCGTCACCCAGTTCCGGAACATGGTAGGTTCCAGCGTGATGCTGGCGCGCTCAACGGACAGCCGCCAACTGGCCGGCAAGCTGTCCGGGCTCATCAGTGTGGTCAACAGAGCGATTGGAGAGCCGGTTTCCAGTTCAATCAGGTCCATCTGCAATGGCTGAGTAAGCTGGAAGTCCTCCCAGTGCGCCTGCCGGAGGATGACCCGGCCATCCACAGAGGAGCTGATGCTCCCCCGCTCGAGTACACCGGATTCCGATAGTACCGTGCGCGCCTCTGCCAGACGCTGGTCCGTCAGCCACCAGACGCCAGCTTTAAAGCCGGCGAAGGCCACTATTCCTGTGATAACGAGAAATGACAGCAGGCGTTTCATCCGGTAACTCCCGGCCAGAAGTATCAGTTACGGGAAATCAGCGTACCGACACCCTCGTCGGTGAAGATTTCCAGCAGGCAGGCGTGGGCCACACGTCCGTCGATGATGTGGGAGGTGCGCACGCCGTTTTCCACCGCACTCAGGGCACAGCGGATTTTTGGCAACATACCGCCATGGATGGTGCCGTCTTCAATCAGATCGTTCACCTGCTGGGCGGTCAGGCCGGTCAGCACTTTGTCTTCCTTGCTCTTGAGGCCGGAGACATTGGTCAGCAGGATCAGCTTTTCCGCCTTCATGGCTTCTGCCACCTTGCCGGCTACCAGGTCCGCATTGATGTTGTAGGAAGCGCCATCCGGCCCGACACCGATGGGCGCGATAACCGGGATCACGTTGCTGCGGGTCAGCATGTCGATAACATCCACGTTGACGCTTGCCACCTCGCCAACATGGCCAATATCGATGATTTCAGGCCGCTCCAGCTCCGGCGAGCGATTGACCACTTCCAGCTTCCGGGCCCGGATCAGATTGGCATCCTTACCGGTCAGGCCCACCGCGGTGCCCCCGTGGGCATTGATCAGGGAAACGATTTCTTTGTTCACCTGGCCGCCGAGCACCATTTCGACCACGTCCATGGTCTCCGCATCGGTAACCCGCATGCCGTTAACAAAGCGGGACTGGATATTCAGGCGTTCCAGCAGCTCTCCGATCTGGGGGCCGCCGCCGTGAACCACGATAGGGTTGATCCCCACCAGCTTCATCAGCACCACGTCCCGGGCGAAACTGCTTTTCAGGTCTTCGTTCTCCATGGCGTTGCCGCCGTATTTGATCACGACCGTCTTGCCGGTAAACCGTTGGATATAGGGCAGGCCCCGGCTCAGTACCGAGGCCACCTGCATTGCTGTTTCACGATCCAGCGCCATGATGTTGTGTTAATCCTTACGACAGTAATGGGTTTCAGAATTCCGCCACCAGGTCTGGTGCCGCTTTCTGCAGTTGCTCCCGGAACACGGATTTGATCCGCTCCAGTGCCTGTTCGGTTTCGGCTTCGAAGCGCAGAACCAGAACCGGCGTGGTATTGGACGCACGGCATAGCCCCCAGCCATCGGCATAATCTACCCGAATGCCATCAATGGTACTGATATTGCCGTCACCAAAATCCGCCTGCTGACCTAGCCGTTCAATGATGGCGAACTTGTCGCTCTCGGTCACCTCGACATTCAGCTCAGGGGTACTGATATCCTCGGGGAAGTCTTCAAAGACTTCATCGGAGTGACGATCCTCAATACCCAGGATTTCCAGCAGCCGGGCAGCCGAGTAAAGGCCATCGTCAAAGCCGTACCAGCGTTCGCCGAAGAAAATGTGTCCGCTCATTTCGCCCGCCAGCAGGGCGCCGGTTTCCTTCATTTTCGCTTTCATCAGGGAATGGCCGGTTTTCCACATGATCGGGCGCCCTCCAGCTTCCGAGATCACGCTGGCCAGCCGGCGGCTGCACTTCACGTCATAGAGCACATCCGCGCCGGGGTTGCGGGACACCACATCCCTGGCAAAGAGCATCAGCAGGCGATCCGGCCAGATGATCTTGCCGGTATTGGTAACCACGCCCAGACGATCACCATCGCCATCAAAGGCCAGCCCGATATCGGCGCCGGTCTCCTTAACCTTGGCAATCAGGTCCTGCAGGTTCGCGGGTTTGCCGGGGTCCGGGTGATGATTAGGGAAATCACCGTCCACTTCACAATACAGTGGTGTGACTTCACAGCCCAGTTCCTCAACCAGCATGGGGCCCAGCTCTCCGGCAATGCCGTTACCGGCATCCACCACCACTTTCAACGGCGCCGCCACAGCAATATCACCGACGATACGGTCCAGATAGGCGCGGCGCACGTCGTCCCGGGATTGCTCACCCTGCCCTCTGGCAAGGTCGGCGGTCTGGATGCGCTGGTACAGCTTCTGGATAGCTTCACCAGACAGGGTCTCTCCGCCCAGCATGATCTTCAGGCCGTTATAGTTGGCTGGATTATGGCTACCGGTCACCATAACGCCAGAACCGGTCTGCAGGTGATGGGTTGCAAAGTACAGCACCGGCGTAGGTATGGCCCCCAGGTGAATGATGTTACAACCAGTCGCCATGATGCCGCGCCCCAAGGCATCAGCCAGTTCCGGACTGGAGTGCCGGCCATCGTAGCCAATACAGATATCTGTGACACCACGCTCGGTCGCTTCCGAGCCGATCGCGCGACCAATGACTTCAACCACCTCTGCCGAAAGGGTCTGACCAACGATGCCCCGGATGTCATAGGCGCGGAAGATTTCCGGGTTGACCTGAACCGCAGGCACCTCGGCCTCAGCCACTTCAGGAATGTCCTCGTCGAACAGGGAATCCTCGGAGCCACCAAAGCCGAGCACATCCTCGTCACCATCGAGCATGTCAATGTCCGGCATGTCCTTGTCCTGAAAGAGTGGTTCATCCTCCGCCGTCGCTGCCTTGCGGCGGGCAGGAGTCGCTTTGGGCGCAGCCGACTCCGCGGCCTTGGCCACCCGCTTCTCAACCATCTGGGACAGACGGAACAGCACTTCTCCGGTGGACGCCACCATATCCCAGCGCAGAGCCGGCAGTTTCATCCGCTCGCCTCCGAACACCTTGTGGGCCCACTGAATGAGCGCGGTCACATCCTGACGTATTCCACGCTGAGCGTTGCCAAGAAGCATCCAGACCAGAACAGCCGCCACCAGCGCAGGCACCCCCACCAGAATCGCCAGGAGAATGGTGCTTACCGGCGCCACCGGTGCCGAGGCCGGTTGGTAACGGACGGACCAGTCCGGGTTGATCAGGGTGCGAGACAGCTCAGGGCCGCTGCCGTTACCGGCGCTGGCCACCGTTCGTGAAGCGCCGGACACGGATTGGACCAGTGACAGCTGGCCCCCGAGTTGCGGGTTGCTCACGGCCAGCATTGGCCGTATGTGGGAGGCTTCAAAAACCGCCAGCACGCTACCAACCACGGCATTGCTTGTGGGATGACGCACTGCCGCGGCAAATTGCAGATACCACTGATTGTCGCGGGGAAAGGCGTCCGGCAACAGGTTCTGTCCATTTTCTGCCCGCCGGGCCAGTTCCAGGCCCGCAAATCCCAGCAGGGTATCGCCGTTACCGGTCCGGGGCACTTCCCGGTAAGGGAAGACAAACACCTGAGCGGAACCGGGCAGCGCCGTTTGCAATTGTCCGGCGAGATTGGCCAGATCAGACCGCTCGGCCAGAGCAAGGGCAGCGTAACGCTGGTTCGCCACCGCCCGAACCTGTTCCTGCAGCGCCGTCAGTGACTGATTCAGGCGCCGTTGCGCACTGTCCACTTCCATGGCGCTGGCCGCCTCATAGCGGGCCTCCCCCGCGGGCACCACCACCAGAAAATGGGCCAGCACCACCGCGACCACGCCGGCCACCAGTACCACCAGCGATTGATTCAACCCAACCGATCCGAGTTTCTTTAAACCGGAGCCAGCCGCTTCTTTTGACGTTTTGGACGGTTTCTGTTTCTTTCCGGGTTTCTTGTCCGGCTGCTCATCACCGGAAGACGCGTTGGTTTTTTTCTTGGCGAATTTCATAATGCATCCCGCAGTTATTTTCTTTCCCGGATAGGTCTGTATCCGCTGAGTATAGACGCCGGCCAGTTATCTCGCTGCCAGGTAAAGATGCCCGACTCAGTGGCTCCCAGTGGAGCCAAAGCCACCCTCACCCCGGTCACTGGCATCAAATTCGGTCACAATATCGAAATCCGCCTGTACCACAGGCACCAGCACCATCTGGGCAATACGTTCGCCCACCTCGATGGTGAATGGCGTCTGGCCCCGGTTCCAGCAGGACACCATCAACTCGCCCTGGTAGTCAGAATCGATCAACCCCACCAGATTTCCGAGCACGATCCCATGCTTGTGTCCGAGTCCGCTCCGGGGCAGGATCATGGCAGCCAACCCCCGGTCAGCAATATGCACAGACAGGCCGGTGGGAATCAGGTGGGTCTCACCCGGCATAACGGTCTTGGCTTCCTTTAATGCCGCCCGGAGATCAAGGCCTGCAGAGCCTTCCGTAGCGTATTCGGGAAACGGAATCGCGGTACCAATGCGATCATCCAGAACCCGTACCTCAAACTTTCTTTTACTCATGCCTGTTCAATCCTGTTGCTGTGGTCTGCAATCAACGCCACCAGACGGGCAGCGATCGCCTGTTTGCTGTCCGGCCCGATGGATTCCGAACCCGCAGGCCAGAACACCGTAACCGCATTTCGATCGCTGCTGAAGCCGAGCCCGGGCACGGACACATCGTTGGCGATAATCATGTTGAGTTTCTTGCGCTGCATCTTGTCGGTCGCATAGCGCGCCACGTCCGTGGTCTCAGCGGCAAAGCCAACCGTAAACGGCGCATCGGCCCGGGCCGCGATGGTCGCCAGGGTATCGGGGTTACGGACCAGCGCCAGGCTCATGTTGTCGTTGGTTTTCTTGATTTTCTCGCTGGCGAACACCTCGGGCCGGTAATCTGCCACCGCGGCCGTGGCGATAAAGATATCGCAGCCTTCATCGACCGCCTTGCTGGCGGCTTCCAGCATCTCCTGAGCGGTGCTGACAGGCCGGACATCAACCCCCGCTGGGGCCGACAGACTGACAGGTCCACTGACAAGCACCACCTCGGCTCCGGCGGCAACGGCTGCACCGGCCAGGGCATAGCCCATCTTGCCCGAGCTGTGATTGGTAATGTAGCGCACCGGATCGATCGGCTCCCGGGTTGGCCCGGCCGTGATCACCAACCGTTTGCCAGACAGCGGCCCGGTAGTTTCAACCACACCCTCTCCGTTTACCAGACGAGCCAGACGTTCCGGCTCAAGCATGCGCCCAGGACCGGTATCACCGCAGGCCTGTTCGCCCTGGCCCGGTCCCCAGACGGTAATCTGCGGGTCTTCCGTCAACAGCGCCAGATTCCGCTGGGTACGGAAGTTCTTCCACATGGCCTGGTTCATTGCGGGGGCCAACGCTATCGGCGCTTCGGTGGCGCAACAGACCGTGGTCAACAGGTCATCGGCCAGCCCATGGGCCAGACGGGCCATAAAATCCGCAGACGCCGGCGCTACCACAACCTGATCGGCCCACTTGGCCAGCTCGATGTGCCCCATGCCAGCCTCGGCTTCCGGGTCAAGCAGCGAGGAGCGCACCGGTTCGCCGCTCAGAGCCTGATAGGTCAGCGGCGCAACAAATGCCTCCGCCCCCCGGGTCATAACAACCCGGACTTCGTGCCCCGCTTTTTTCAGCAGTCGAACCAGCTCCGCACTTTTATAGGCGGCGATACCACCGGTTATTCCCAACAATATTCGCTTGGCGGTCATGCGGGCTCCGTAATCCCGTAAAATGAAAGAGTTATAAGATAGCATGCCGAGCGCAGACGGGCAGCCTGCTAGAACCCCTGTTCGTTTACCAAATGTTACCTTTTGGAGTAACCTTTGTAATTTCGAGAACCCGGTGCAGGACGCACTCCCCGAAACCAGCAAGGAAGCAAACATGCCACCCAGCCATTGGCCCGCCGATGAGCGGCCCCGTGAGCGATTGCTCACTCACGGCCCTGAATCATTGTCAGATGCCGAACTCCTGGCCATTTTCCTGCGTACCGGTACCACCGGCATGCCGGTGATGGCCCTGGCCCGACACCTGATCACCGAATTTTCCGGACTGCGCGGCCTGATGACCGCTTCCCGCCGACAATTCTGCGAGGTCAAAGGCCTGGGCACCGCCAAATATGCCCAGGTGCAGGCTGCCATGGAAATGGCGAGGCGAGTGATGGACGAGCCGCTGCGCCAGGGCGACCCGCTGCGCTCACCGGAAGATACCCGGCGCTTTCTCACCAGCCGCCTGGGCACTTATCCTCATGAAGTGTTCGCCGGCCTGTTCCTGGACAACCGTCACCGGGTCATCCAGTACCGGGAGCTGTTCCGGGGAACGATAGACGGCGCAGCGGTTTACCCCCGGGAGGTGGTGCGCCAGGCTCTGGAGGACAATGCCGCCGCAGTCATCTTTGCCCACAACCATCCGTCAGGCGTGGCCGAGCCAAGCCAGGCTGACATTTCCCTGACCCGCCGGCTGAAAGAGGCCCTGGGACTGGTCGATATCAGGGTTCTTGACCATATGGTTATCGGCCACGGTGAGGTAATATCCCTTGCTGAACGAGGATTGATGTAGCCCCGTGAAGGATGCCGCCCCGAAACTGGCCAAATTCCCAACAATTTTTTGCGTTGGTCGGCCAGTTCTGGTATAAAAGCGTCCCTTTCTGGCGGCGTCTGGCGAGCAGCGTTCTGTTTCAGAAGCGCAAACCGGCAGCAGGTATGGCTCCGGAGCAACCAGAGACGCATTAAAAACGAATTCGTATTGATAGAGACCATTGCTCAGGTCGGAGGCAAGTATGTCCAGAGTTTGTCAGGTTACCGGTAAGCGTCCGGTTACCGGTAACAACGTTTCCCACGCGATGAACCACACTCGTCGTCGTTTTCTGCCGAATCTGCAGAACCACCGTTTCTGGGTTGAGTCCGAGAAGCGTTTCGTGAAGCTGCGCGTTTCCACCAAGGGCATGCGCATCATCGACAAAAAAGGCATTGACGCTGTGCTGGCCGATCTTCGTGCCCGCGGCGAGAAAGTTTAAGGAGCCGCATCATGCGCGAGAAAATCAAGCTGGTATCTTCAGCAGGCACTGGTCACTTCTACACGACCAAAAAGAACAAGCGTAACACCCCGGAAAAAATCGAGATCAAAAAGTACGATCCGGTTGTCCGTAAGCACGTTGCGTACAAGGAAGCCAAGATCAAGTAATTGATCCTGCCTCTACTAAAAACCCGGCATCTGCCGGGTTTTTTATTGCCTGGACGCATCAGACAAGACTCAGAATGTTTCCAGATAGCCTTTGGGCAGCGCCACATCCATGGCAATGGGAAGGTGGTCGGAAACCGGATAGCTCACCACTTCAGAGCGCCGGATTTCCAGAGAGGGACTGACAAGAATATGGTCAAGCGCCTTTTCCGGGCGCCAGCTCGGGAAGCTGTGCGCGGTATCGGGCAGCGGAATCAGATCGGTTTCTTTCAGCGGTGTTCGTGTCAGCAACTGCTCTGCATGGGCATTCATGTCCCCCATCAGCACCACATGCCGATAGCTCGCAATCTGCTCGCGGATAAATCCAAGCTGCTTCTGCTGGGCCGACTTGCTGAGAGAAAGATGCATCAGCACCAGTACCAGCGGGTCTTCCTCATCCCCGTAGCGCGCAATGATGGCGCCACGTCCGGGAATCAGTCCCGGCAACTTGTGTTCAGTGACATCCAGCGGGCGGAAACGGCTCAACAGACCATTACTGTGCTGGGCAATCTGGCCGAGGTTACGATTTAATTGCTGATACCAGTAAGGAATCCCGGCCGCCTCGGCCAGGTATTGCACCTGATTGATGTAACCACTGCGGAGACTGCCGCCATCACACTCCTGCAGGGCAACCACATCATACTGGCTGAGCAGGGTGGCAATCCGATCCAGGTTTTCGTAGCGCCGGCGATTGGGCAGAAAATGCTGCCAGCTGCGGGTCAGGTAATGGTGATAGGACGAAGTGTTGATACCAACCTGAATATTGAAAGTCAGTAGCCGGATGTGCCTGTGAGCTTCAAACTCCGGCACATGCTCGCTCCCGGAACAAGTGCCCCGGGAGCTTTCCTGGTTTCTGAGTATACCGTTCAGCTGGTTACGGATTCGCTTGTACATTATCAGCCGCTTCTCCGGTCAGCCCATCCAGCGCCCGGCGAACCGCATGGCGCCTTACTCAGACCCGCTGCGCTCTTTTTCCGCCAGATACTCGACCACCTTCAGGGTGTTTTCGTGACTACCCGCCATGGAGGCACTTACCACGTACTTGCCATCAACCAGCATAGTCGGTGTACCGGTAATGCGCGCGCCACGAATCTTGGCCTGGGCTTGCTGCACTCTGGCACGCACCCCGAAACTGTTGTAGTTTTCCAGAAACTTCTCGGCGTTCACGCCATACCCGGCAACAAAGTCAGCCAGAGCTTCCGGGGTATTGAGGGGACGGCGCTCTCCGGCCAGGGCATCGAACAGCGCGTCATGCACCTTGTCCAGCTCGCCCATCGCCTCAAGGGCATAGAATGCGTAGGCATGCGGCTCCCAGCTGCGACCCAGTGCCGCTGGCAGCTTCACATAGTTGATGTAGTCCGGAGCCTCCGCTTCCCAGGCTTCAGCCAGCGGCTTGAAGTTGTAACAGTGCGGACAGCCGTACCAGAAGACTTCCGCCACTTCGACACCGTTATCCGATGCCGTTCTTACCGGATTATCCAGTACCCGGTAATGCTCTCCGGCCACCCAGGGCTGGGCATTGACCAGGGAAGCGGCAGACAACAGTGAAAGTGCCAGAACGGCGGAAGACGTCAGGGTTCTGATCATCGGGAATCTCCGAGCCATCAATGAATTTTAACGGGGATTATGACCCAGGGATGCGGAAAAGTTCCACCGGAGGGCCAAAGGAATGCGTTACCGAACGGTTAGGTATTATGAATACCGGATACCAAAAACCCCGCCGAGGCGGGGTTTTCAGTCGTAACTGACGGCTGTCGATCAGTTCAGGCCGGATACGTAGCTGGCGACCGCCTCAATCTCAGCGTCTGTCAGCTTGGAGGCAACATCCATCATGATGCCGGCATTCGCGCCTCCAGCACGCTCACCCGCCCGGTAAGCCTTCAACTGCTTGATAACATATTCTGCAGTCTGCCCGCCCAACGCAGGGTAACCTGCCGGCTCGTTGCCAATGCCGGAGGGGTTATGGCAACCGGAACAGGCCGGTACACCAGAGGCCATATTGCCGCCGCGGTACAGTGCCTGACCCTGCTCAACCAGATCCGGATTGGCCTGACCAACAACCATTTCCTGGCTGTTGAAGTAGGCAGCCAGATCCTGCAAATCCTGATCAGACATGGCGTTGAGCAGGCCCGTCATTTCAGGAATGGCACGATCCCCGGATTTGATGTCAACCAGCTGGTTGTACAGGTATTTCTCGCCCAGACCGGACAGTTTCGGATACACAGCCATTACCGGCTTGGCTCCGCCCTGACCATGACAGCCCGCACACACTGCTGCGTTCTGTTCACCCGCTGCCGGATCTCCTGCCCCGTGAGCCATCGCTGTAAGGCCAACTCCGAGAACAACTCCTGCGATCAGTCTTTTCATGCTCGCTCCGCTTCTCTCATCTTTGCATCTTGAAAGTATTCTTCGTTGTGCAGCCGGCAGGCACTGGGTCGTCAGGTGCAAAACCGGGGCATACAGCGGCAACGCGAGGCGTCCCGCCGGAAATTGGTGTAGCATTATACATTAATCGCCGATAACTGAAATCCAAAGGAACACCAACCGTCGTGGACCCTGATCTGACTCAAAAAAGCCTCTCGTTCAACAGCGCCCGTTTTCTCATCAGCGCCTCCAAACTGGACGAATGCCCCCCCGACCATGGCGCTGAAGTTGCCTTTGCCGGCCGCTCCAATGCGGGCAAATCCAGCGCCCTGAACGCTATCACCGCCAACGGCAAACTGGCCCGCACCAGTAAAACGCCCGGCCGGACCCGGCTGATCAACTTTTTCAGCCTGAACCGGGAACATGCCCGTCTGGTCGACCTGCCCGGTTACGGCTATGCGAAAGTGTCCCGGGACATGAAAGACGACTGGCAACAGCATCTCGGCCATTACCTGAATGATCGCCGCTGCCTGCGTGGCCTGGTTCTGGTGATGGACATCCGGCACCCGCTCACCGATTTCGACCAGATGATGGTGGAATGGTGTGAACATAACCACCTTCCGCTCATGATTCTGGCCACGAAGGCCGACAAACTGAAGTTTGGTCAGGCAAAAACCGCCATGCTGGGTATCGCGAAAAAGCTGAAGGAATATCAATGTGTGGAGCACCTCATCATGTTCTCTGCCACCTCCAAGCGCGGAGTCGACGAGTGCCGGGAAGCGCTGACCCACTGGCTGGAAGCCTCGGAACAGGCGCCGGTTGAGGCATAAAAAGCCGGCCTGAAGAAGACAGGCCGGTGAAAACGTCAGGGTTTGCGACGTGCTATGTGCCTCTGCAACCACAGAGGCCGAAAACCTGAGAACTCACTCAGGAGACGCAGGGAGTGTCCGGTTCCCAGCGTCATTAGCTGTGACTGCGCCGCATTCAAAAAGTTCAATTTCAGATCAAACTTTGACCAGGCCAGTCAGGCTCATGCCTCAACGCCAGAAACACCCTGGGCTTCAGGCAAGGTAGGACGGTATTTTTCTCGCAATGCCAGCACCCGCTCACGATACTCCGGCGTGAGATAGGGCACTTCCAGTGTCAGCACCTGATAGATCCCCTGTTTTAACTCGGTCAGGGACAGACTGGCAGGCTCCTCGGCCGCATGAGCCGTCTTCAGAAACGCCATCCAGTTGGTAATCACCAGCCAGACATTCAGTGACATGGCCGAACGCAGATCCTCCGGCTGAGGCTGGATAATGCCGGCATCCGCCAGCTTTGCGAAAATCCGGTTAATGGCCGCCAGACAGCGATTGGTAAACTCCCGGTAGTCCTGGCGCAGCCGCGGGTCACTGTCGAGCAGGTATTCCAGATCCCGGTGGAAGAAGCGATAGCTCCAGAGGCCGTCAAACACCGACTCCAGATAGAAGGTCATATCCTCCAGGGTGATCGGTCGGTCTTCCGGAATATCCAGGTAGTAGTCCACCAGCTTTTCATATTCCTGGAAAATCTCGTAGATGATGTCGGACTTGTTGCGGAAGTGGTAATACAGATTACCCGGCGATATCGCCAGGTGCGCGGCAATGTGATTGGTGGTGATATTGCGCTCACCCTTGTCATTAAACAGCTCCAGGCTGGATAACAGTATCTTGTCTCTGGTTTTCATCGTCATGCCGGTGTTTGTTGTTATCAGTGTCACGGATGGCCTAAAGAGCCATCCGGCTTTCTTGACTGCCTAGAGTATATACTCTAATAATAGCTTCAAGCGCAAATCGCACAGATTTTGGCCAACGACAATAACCGACTGCCAGCGCCTGTCGCTCCGGGCAGTCAGGGGGAGAAAACCATGGGTGCCACCGTCGTCCAGCTCACCGAGAGCAAAAAGCAGATCCAGCACACGCATCGCGTCTTTGAGGACCAGAAGAAGGCGTTCCGCAACAACCCGATGCCGTCCCTGACCGAGCGCAAAGAGAACCTCAAGCGTCTGAAACGGGCGCTACTGGCCCATCAGGATCGCCTGGTCGAGGCCATCGATCGGGATTTCAGCTGTCGCTCCAAAGACGAATCCCTGATTGCCGAAGTCATGCCGTCCATTCAGGGCATCAATTACACGCTGAAGAATCTCGGCGACTGGATGAAGCCCTCTAAACGCCATGTTTCGGTTCTGTTCCAGCCCGCCAGCAACAAGGTTTACTACCAGCCCAAAGGGGTTGTAGGCGTCATCGTGCCCTGGAATTACCCTCTGTATCTGGCGGTCGGTCCACTGGTCGCTTCCCTGGCGGCTGGCAACCGCACCATGATCAAGATGTCGGAATTCACTCCGCACACGTCGGCCCTGTTCAAGGAGATCATCGAGTCGATGTTCCCGGAGGATCTGGTGTCGGTGATCACTGGCGAGGCCGATGTGGCTGCTGATTTCTCCCAACGGCCTTTCGATCACCTGCTGTTTACCGGTTCTACTTCGGTGGGCAAGCTGGTGATGCGCGCGGCAGCCGAAAACCTGACCCCGGTAACCCTTGAGCTCGGTGGCAAATCCCCGGCCATTGTTTCGCCGGATGTGCCGATGGAAGATGCGGCCCAGCGTATCGCCTTCGGCAAAGCCTTCAATGCCGGCCAGACCTGTGTGGCACCGGACTATGTGCTCTGCCCCGCCGACCGGGTGCAGGCGTTCGTAGATGAATTCCGGGCACGGTTCGCCGAGATGTACCCCAGCCTGCGGGATAACGACGACTACACGGCCATCATCAATGAGCGCCAATACCATCGCTTGCAGGGCTATCTTGAGGATGCCCGGGCCAAAGGCGCGGAACTGGTGGAGATCAATCCCGCCAACGAGAACATGAAGGACGGTACCCGGAAGATTCCGCTGACACTGGTGCTGAAGACCACGCCGGACATGAAGGTGATGCAGGACGAGATTTTCGGCCCGATCCTGCCGATCATCAGTTACGGCAGTCTGGACGAGGCGATCCATTACATCAATGACCGGCCACGGCCGCTGGCGCTGTATTTCTTTGGCTACGACAAGTCGCACCAGCAGCATGTGGTGGACAACACCCATTCCGGCGGCATGTGCATCAATGATGCCCTGATGCACGTGGCCCAGGACGACCTGCCGTTCGGCGGGATTGGTGATTCCGGTATGGGGCACTATCACGGTAAGGAAGGCTTCCTGACCTTCTCCCATCACCGGGCGATTTTCACCAAGCAGAAGTTCAACAGCGGCAAATACGTGTATGCGCCCCATGGTACGGCGGCGCATCGGTTGGTGTATAAGCTGTTTATTCGCTGACAAAACACGCCTGCCCGCTTGGCTGGGAGCAAGGCCAAGGTGCAGGGTGTCTCTCCAGGACACGCCGTTAATACATCCATGTAGGCTTGAGCAAAACATCCCTGTTTTGCACAGTCCTGGAGAGACACCCTGCACCCTGGCCACCAGACGTTCTAGCAAGCCTGAACAGAATAATAAAAGACAAAGAAGCTTCTACAATGACAAGCCAACACGATACGAAGAATTCCTGTCAGCCGGATGTTAGCCGTCGCAGTTTCCTCAAAACCGGTTTAGGCGGCGCGGTGTTCCTGAGCACCGTCAGCCTCTCTGCCGGGCTAACCGGCTGCGCTACGGCCCCCGCAGGCCGGGTCAGTGCGGTCGACAGCCGCATGGACACCCGCTACCAGTTCCAGTTTCTGAGCCGGGATGACATCGCCCTGTTCGAGGCCCTGTTGCCCGCCATGTTTGCCGGAGCTCTGCCGGAGGAACCCAACCAGCGTCGCTTTGCCATTGCCGGAACGATTGAACGGATCGACCAGGGCATTGTGAAGTTCGGCCCGGCGAATCAGCAGGAGCTGCGCAAGCTCTTTGATCTGCTTAACTTTGCCCCCACCCGGATCGCCCTGGCGCGGGTATGGTCAGACTGGCCTTCAGTCAGTACCGCCGATGCCGACGCGTTTCTGCGGCGCTGGCGCGACAGTCGGATCGGACTTTTGAATAACGGCTACATTGCCCTGACCAAGATCAGCAACGTCGCCTTCTATGGGCATGAAGACCACTGGCACCTGTCTGGTTACCCGGGGCCTCCCGCCTGGATGGTGGATGCCTTGCCACAGTTCAATCCTGCCGCTTGATAAAACCCCGGATACCCATCGTATTAAGGAGCGAAGTATGTCCATGAACGATCCCATTGCCCGGGGACTGGCTGCCGGCTGGAATGTGACCGACGCCAGCAAACTGAGCGAAAACCGCACGGTAGAGGCGGATGTTGTGGTTATCGGCACCGGTGCCGGGGGCGGCACAACCGCGGAGATCCTGGCCCGTCAGGGGCTGTCGGTTATTCTGGTGGAAGAGGGTCGACTGTATTATCAGAAAGACTTCAAGATGGACGAGCTGACGTCCTACGCCAATCTTTACCAGGAAGGCATGAGCCGGGTCACCGCCGATGGCGCCATCGCGATTTTGCAGGGCCGCTGTGTCGGCGGCTCCACCACGGTAAACTGGACCAGTAGCTTCCGCACCCCGGACGAAACGCTCACCTACTGGAGCCAGGAGCTCGGCCTCGAAGGACTGGCACCGGACGCCATGGCCCCCTGGTTTGAGGGCCGTGAGCAGCGCCACAACATGGCGCCCTGGGAAACCCCACCCAACCTGAACAACGACATCCTGCGCCAGGGCTGCGAAAAACTCGGCTACTCCTGGCAGGTAATCCCAAGAAACGTCAAAGGCTGCTGGAACAGCGGTTACTGCGGCGTGGGCTGCCCTACCAACGCCAAACAGGGGGCACTACTCACCACCATCCCGGGCGCACTGGATCACAAAGCACAGCTCTTCCACGGTCTGCGGGCAGAACGCCTGGTGATGAGTCAGGACCGGATCGACCACCTGCTCGCCTCCGCCATGGGCCCGGATGGCGTCACCCCATCCGGCATTATGGTCACCCTGAAAGCCCGACAATTCGTGGTCGCCGCCAGCGCCATTGGCTCCCCCGGCCTGCTGCTTCGCTCGCAGTTGCCCGACCCTTACCAGCGCGTGGGCAAGCGATCGTTCATCCATCCGGTCAACGCCACCGTCGCCCGCATGCCGGCGAAAATCGACCCGTTCTACGGCGCTCCCCAGTCCATCTACTCGGACGAATTCAATTTCAAAGCGGGCACCGACGGCCCGGCAGGCTACAAACTGGAAGTACCGCCCCTGCACCCGGCCATGGCAGCCGGCGTGGTACCCGGCCACGGCCAGCCACAGCGAGACAACCTGGGCCAACTGCCCTGGATGCAATCAGTCATCGCCCTGCTGCGCGACGGCTTCCACCCGGACAGCCCCGGCGGCACAGTATCACTCAGAGACGACGGCAGCCCGGTACTGGACTATCCGATTACCGACTACCTCTGGCAAGGCTTGCGCAAAGCCTACCTCACCATGGCCGAAATTCAGTTCGCCGCCGGCGCCGAAGCCGTCCAGGCCATGCACCTGGACTCTGACTGGTACACCACCTGGAACCAGGCCAGAGACGCCATCAACAACCTGCCCATGAAACCCCACCGCGCCCGCCTGTTCACCGCGCACCAGATGGGCGGCTGCAGCATGGGTACAGACCCGAAAACCTCGGTGGTGAACGGCTTCGGTGAGCATCACCACATCGCCAACCTGAACATCCACGATGCCTCCATCTTTCCCACCAGCATCGGTGCAAACCCGCAGTTGTCGGTGTATGCGTTGGCAGCGAGGAACAGCTCGAGACTGGCGCAGAGGCTTGCCAACTCTGCCTGAACCGCGATTAAGAGGCCCCCTTCCAGAGAGGCAATAAGGAGTCTGAAGTAGGAGGCCGGGGCGGCCAGCACTCCAGTTGATCGCGCAGGTCGGGGGCGGGTTTCCGGGAGTCTTGAGGGCCATGGACGGCCCGAAAGAAGCGCACATGGATGTGCTTGTAGCGTCTCCCGGAAACCCGCCCCCGACCTGCGCCAGCACCAGAGTCATAAAACAGATTGTCGGCGCTCTGGACTACAGCCCCAAAGGCAATGCTGCTATCCTACGGCTCACCAACAAAAGGAGCTGTGCATGCCCAAAGTCATATATCCCGGCACCTTCGACCCCATCACCAACGGCCACACCGACCTCATCGAACGGGCCGGCCGCATGTTCGATGAAATTGTCGTCGCCGTCGCCTACAACCCGAAAAAGCAGCCACTTCTCAATCTTGAAGAACGCTGCGAACTGGTCCGCAAGGCCACCGCACACCTCCCCAACGTCAGCGTCACCGGTTTCAGCAACCTGCTCGCCGACTTCGTGCGCGAGCAAAACGCCTCCGTTATCCTGCGGGGACTGCGCGCGGTTTCTGACTTTGAATATGAATTCCAGCTTGCCGACATGAACCGCCGACTGGCGCCGGAAGTTGAGAGCGTGTTCCTGACACCCGCCAACCACCTCTCTTACATCTCCTCCACCCTGATTCGCGAAATTGCCTCGCTGGGCGGGGACATTTCCGAGTTTGTAGACCCGGCTGTGGCAGAAGCCCTGCAACAGAAGTTCAGCGAATCCTGAGGAAAATCCGAAGGGCGTTGATGATCACCGAAGCGCAGCTGATGGCGAAGTACCAGCAGCTGGCGGGTCGTTGAGATTCAGAGCAGCGGAGGCAGGGGGATTTCCACGTCGTTGACGGTGAGTACCAGATCCTCCATCCGGCCATCCATTACCAGGCGCTCACCGTTCTGAACCAGCAGGCCCTGTTTGATCAATGGCGCCACCTGCATACGCACGGCGGGATAGTCTTCCGCAAGGGCAACCGGCATGCTGAAATTCACACTCCCGGTCAGCGCCTGCATGACCATCAACATGTTGTCACGCTGTTGATCGGAGAGCTCCGGATGGCTGATGTCCAGTGAGCCGGTAACTTCCCCTTCAGGCGTTGCCAGACTGAGCTCCCGGATCCCCATGGAAAATCCTTCGGCAGCAAGACTGCGGAGGGCTTCGTTAAAACGCTGCATCACCGCCATCTGTTGTTCAAACGCGGCCCTCGGGTCGTCTCCGGCGGTCAAAGCCAGTGCCTGCATATCCGCCATGGCGCCACTGAAGTCATTCCAGCTGGCCACATCCAGGTTCTCCAGCGCCACCTCCAGCCGATGCGGCCCAAAGGCCTGATCCGCCAGAGCGGCCGATTCCAGCGACAGGGTAACCTGCGAGTCCAGGCGCTCGCCGTTCTGGCGGGCATCACTGGCGCTTTCAAGCGACA
This sequence comes from Marinobacter nauticus, assembly GCF_003634635.1. Classification (GTDB taxonomy): domain Bacteria; phylum Pseudomonadota; class Gammaproteobacteria; order Pseudomonadales; family Oleiphilaceae; genus Marinobacter; species Marinobacter nauticus. The sequence goes on from NZ_RBJB01000003.1 coordinate 1,028,690, forward strand.
TCCCGGCCAAGGTCATTGCGGGAGCCTGAGCCCCCTGCAAGGTCAGGTTATCCACGGTCATCACGCCAGCGCCGGTCCAGATATCCCCCACCAGCCATTCCATGCTCTGTTCCATATGGACGTTATCGATCGTCACATCCATTTCCGGATCGCTGAGGCGGATAGCCGGCCAGACCACCAGCAAGTCTGCCGCTTCACCAAGACGCCCAACATCAATCCGCACCAGACCGCCACTGCTCTTGAGGGAGGTTTCCCGCTCCGGGTTATCAATGTCCATCACCGGTGCTGTCAGCTCAAGCGTGGCGCTGCCCCAGAGCCGGGTTTCCAGCGTCAGACTGGGCTCATCGTCCGGAAACCAGTCAGCACCCTCTGGCTGCCACCCCTGGCGCGGGCGAAAATCCATCAGGCTGCCGGTGACGCCATGGGACACCTGGATTTCGATGGCTATGGTGTGAGAATCACCGGTCTCAGGATCTCTCAGGGTCACGGTAGCGGATACCTCGGAACCAAGCACACCACGACGATACTGCTCGGTCTCAAGATTCAGAAAGGGCTGGGCCCGGTTTACTTCCAGTGTTGCTTCACGCCAGTGCTGCTCGGTGACATAGCCCACACCCCAGGGAGCACCGCCAGCCACCAGCAGTACGGCCAGACCGGCCAGCGTCCATTTTTTCAGTTTCAAGGTATCCGTCCTGTGATTATTTCGGTGCCGGCCCACCGGCCTCAGTTGGGTTTGCCGGTCAGACGCTCCAGCAGGACCAGCTGTGATGCCAGTCGCTCTTCGCCTTCCCCGGGCTGATTCTGAATGTAACTGCCATCGGGCTGCAACACCCAGGCCTGGCAATTGTCCGCCAGATAGGTATCCAGATCTTCCCGCAGGCGTGCAATCAGCGCGGGCTCCTCAACCGGGAACGCGGTTTCGACCCGGTGCAGCAGATTGCGCTCCATGCCATCAGCACTGGAACAATACACCTCCGGCCGGCCACTATTACCGAAATAGTACACCCGCGTGTGCTCCAGGAAGCGGCCGATCACCGAACGCACCCGGATATTGTCCGAGAGTCCCGGCACTTCCGGACGCAGGCAGCAGATGCCACGGATGACCAGATCAATCTTGACCCCGGCCTGGGAGGCCCGATACAGGGCCTTGATCATCTGCGGCTCGGTCAGGGCATTGAACTTGAAGATAATCCGCCCCTGCTCACCATAGCTGGCCTCTCGTTCGATCAGACTGATCAGACGGTTGTGTAAGGTAAACGGCGCATGAAACAGCTTTTTGATCTTCAACGCCTTGCCCATGCCGGTCAACTGCTGGAACAGCTTGTTGACGTCGTCGCCAATGGACTCGTCGCAGGTCATGAAACTGTAGTCGGTGTACAGGCGTGCGTTCCCGGCGTGGTAGTTACCGGTGCCCAAATGCACGTAGCGCCGCAGGCGGCCTTCTTCCCGACGGACAATCAGGATCATCTTGGCGTGGGTTTTGTACCCGACCACACCGTAAACCACGATCACGCCAGCTTCCTGCAGCCGACTGGCCAGCTCCAGGTTCTCGGCCTCGCTGAAACGGGCTCTCAGTTCGATAACCGCCGTCACTTCCTTGCCTCGACGCGCGGCATCGGCCAGGGCCTCAACAATTTCCGAGTCGGCACCGGTGCGATAAAGCGTCTGGCGAATGGCCAGCACCTGTGGATCCTTGGCTGCCTGGCGCAGCAGATCCACCACCGGGCTGAAGTTTTCATAGGGATGTAACAGCAGCAGGGGCCGTTTGCGAATGGCATCGAACATGGATTCCTTGCTGCGAATCTGGCGAGGAATCGACGGCGAGAAGCTGGAATAGGTCAGGTCTGGCCGGTCCACCAGGCCACCCACCGCCATCAATCGAGTCAGGTTTACCGGGCCGTGGACCTGGTAGAGATCCCGCTCTGTCAGACCGAATTCCCGAAGCAGGAACTGCACCAGCTCTTCTGGGCAGTTATCCGCCACCTCAAGGCGAACGCCATCGCCAAACCGACGGCTTAGCAGCTCGCCGCGCAGGGCCGAGGCCAGGTCTTCCAGATCGTCTTCAAGCTCAAGGTCCGCGTTCCGGGTCAGCCGGAACTGATAACAGCCCTTCACCTCCATACCCGGAAACAGCTCATCAGCATGGGCGTGAATCATGGACGACAGAAACACCAGGTTGTCACCACCCTCGCACACCTCATCCGGCAAGCGCACCAGGCGCGGCAGGGAGCGGGGCGCGGGCACAATCGCCATCCCGGTCTCACGACCAAAGGCATCCTTGCCGTCCAGCTCAACGATGAAGTTCAGGCTCTTGTTCACCAGGCGGGGGAACGGGTGTGATGGGTCCAGCCCGATCGGGCTGACCACCGGCAGAATTTCCTCGTCAAAGTAATTGCGCACCCACTCGGCCTGGGCCGGTGTCCACTCGCGGCGCCGGACAAAGTGGATGTTCTCCTGCTCCAGCTCCGGAATCAGGACATTATTGAGAATATCGTACTGTTCGTGGATATAGTCGTGGGCAACGCGGCTGATCTCCGCCAGCACCTGTTCCGGCAACATGCCGTCGACACCCACCGTTTCGCGGCCATACTTCATCTGCTGGCGCAGGCCCGCCACCCGGATTTCAAAGAACTCATCCATGTTGCTGCTGAAAATGCAGCAGAAGATCAGACGATTGATCAGAGGATGCGTGGTATCCAACGCCTGCTTCAACACCCGGTAATTGAACTGCAGCTGGCTCAGTTCGCGGTTGAAGTAGTTCTCGCTGGCATCCAGATTCACTTCCTCACCAACGGGAGGAAGATCCACCGGCGCCGGGACGCTCTGTTCACTGCCTGTCTCTGTCACGGTTTCGCTTGTCATTGCTCTTTATATCCATCGTTGAGGCGAGCTTCGGCCACCAGCCGCTGCCCGCTTATGATCGCTGTCGTTCCCGCATCAGTCTGGCGGCGCGCACGGCGAAATAGGTCAGAATGCCATCGGCACCGGCACGGCGCATGGCCATCAGGCTCTCCATCATGACCGCGTCGCCATCCAGCCAGCCGTTTTGAGCTGCGGCCATATGCATGGCGTATTCGCCACTGACCTGGTACACAAACGTTGGCACCTGCAGTTCGGTTTTCACCCGGCGCACGATATCCAGATAGGGCATGCCCGGCTTGATCATCACCATATCGGCGCCTTCAGCCAGATCCATGGCCACCTCATGAATGGCCTCATCACTGTTGGCCGGATCCATCTGATAGGTGGCTTTGTTACCCTTGCCAAGGTTGGCAGCCGAGCCGACCGCATCCCGGAACGGACCGTAATAACTGGACGCATACTTGGCAGAGTAGGCCAGAATCCGGGTATTCACATAGCCTGCCCCTTCCAGGGCTTCTCGAATAGCCGCCACCCGACCATCCATCATGTCAGAGGGTGCCACCACATCGGCACCGGCATCCGCGTGGGACAGTGCCTGATTGACCAGCGCTTCAACCGTGACATCGTTCAGCACATAGCCATCGTTGTCGATAATGCCGTCCTGCCCATGGGTGGTGAACGGATCCAGCGCCACATCGGTAATCACCCCCAGCTCCGGATGCGCCTTTTTCAGGGCACGAACCGCCCGTTGGGCCAGGCCATCAGAATCCCACGCGCCGGAGCCGGACAGGTTCTTTTTCTCCGCCGGCACTACCGGGAACAGCGCCACGGCGGGAATACCCAGCTCTACCAGTTCCGCCGCCTGCTCCACCAGCAGATCAACGCTCAGGCGTTCGACACCCGGCATGGAGGGTACGGATTCACGCTGATTCTCGCCTTCAAGCACAAACACCGGGAAAATCAGGTTATCGGGTGACAACTGGTTCTCCCGAACCAGACGACGGGAAAAATCACTGGCACGATTGCGACGCAAACGGGTGAACGGATAGGCTCGACTGGAGTGCGCAAGACGCGGCTTCGACACGGATAACCTCCTGAACATGGATGGCCTTGGAAAGTGATGACATCATACACCCCAGAAGCCGCCCGTTGCAGGCCTGAGCCGAGTGTGCCGTTGACAGATGACAAAGAGATGACAGAAAAACGGAGTTGCCGGGGCAACGGAAGCCGCTGCCCGGCGAGGAAACGCCATCAGAGGGAACGGTTGTTGAACCCGATCTCCACCTTGCGCGGGGTATCAGAACGGAAGGTGGTGTCCACCTCCTGTATCTTTCCGCCGCCTTGCAGGAAGGCCTCAATATCTGCCTGCAACTGGGCCCGAACCCGGGCACGGCCGGCAATGGAATGGTTATCGTCGCTGTCGCTGGTCCAGTTGCTGGACTGCTCCAGATTGCTTTCGTCGAATTCACTCATGGCTTATCTCCATCAACGAAAACAGCTTTACGGGTGGCCAGATGCTCTGGAAGACGCACCCCGTCTCGACTGCCGGCCATCTGACGGCCCGTCTTGGCGTCTTTATAATCTGCTTTCACGACCGACGCTATTTCCTGACAACCACTTTTTTGTAATTTTTTGTAATCGCAGATAACTCATTGTTTTAAAACACCATATAACAGCCCTTTAACGGCACACAGAATTGACACAAAGAATGAATATTGATTCAATGCTTGCAAGGAGCCGGCATGGCCTACCGCGAAACTGAAAAAATGCGCCAGCGCAAAGCCGAAGCGCGGAAAAAGATCATTGAATGCACCTGGGAGTGCGTATCCGAAGGCGGGTTCCGCAGCGCACGCATGACCCGCATCGCGGGGTTGGCCGGCGTTGCCACAGGCACCATCTACCGCCACTTCGAGTCACGGGAGGACCTGTTTGCGGAAATCTTTCGCCTGGCCACCCAACGTGAAGTCGACAAGGTCGCCGAAGCACTCGCGGTAGACGGTAGTGCGGTTGAACGCCTGGACAACGCTCTGCGTCAGTTCGCCCGCCGGGCCCTGAAAGGCCCGATGAAAGCCTGGGCACTGATTGCCGAGCCGGTAGACCCGAAAGTCGAAGAAGAGCGACTAGTGTACCGAAAAGCCTACGCCAACCTGTTTGAACAAGCGATCCGGAGCGGCATAACCGAGGGCTGCATACCGGATCAGGATGCCCGCCTTACCAGCACCTGCCTGGTTGGCGCCATCTCGGAATCCCTGGTGGGGCCGCTGTCACCGACCCAGACAGAAACACCACCGGGACACGACAACAACGAAGATGAGCTGGTCGACACCATCGTTTGCTTCTGCCTACGGGGGTTAACCGGCACCAGGAGCTAACCATGAACAGCCCGCAGCGCAAGACCGAGCCCAACGCCGACAGCCGCTATCTGTCAGCCACACACGAGGTCATCAACCAGCCCCGACCGCTGGAAAACTATAACCTCTATGAACAGGACAGCGCGCTCCGGGAAGCCGTATTTCGAGAAGGCGCCGGCCACGCCAGCGAAGACCTCAGCCGCTTCGGCGCCTGGGCCGGCAAGGCCGACACCATCGAGCTGGGCAACCTGGCGAACGCCAACAAACCCAGCTTTCGTACCCACGACCGCTACGGCCACCGGGTAGACGAAGTCACCTTCCACCCGGCCTACCACGAACTCATGCGCGTGGCCTTGGAAAACGGCCTGCACAGCTCCCCCTGGACCAACCCGGGCAAAGGCGCCCACGTGACCCGGGCCGCCAAGTACTACCTGCACTCCCAGGTGGAAGCCGCTCACTGTTGCCCGGTCACCATGACCTTCGCGGCCATCCCTTCAATCCAGAACCAGCCAGACCTGGCCAAACTCTGGGCCCCGAAAATCCTGGCCAACGAATACGACAGCCGCAACGTGCCGGACGGCGACAAAACCTCCGTCACCATCGGCATGGCCATGACCGAAAAACAGGGTGGCAGCGACGTGCGCGCCAACACCACCGTGGCCTACCCGACAGGCCAGGAAGGTCCCGGACAGGCCTACGAACTGGTCGGCCACAAATGGTTCGTTTCCGCCCCCATGTGCGACGCCTTCCTGGTACTGGCCCAGACCACCAATGGCCTGTCCTGCTTCCTGATGCCCAGATGGCGCCCGGATGGCAGCAAGAACCCCTGGCAGGTACAGCAACTCAAGAACAAAATGGGTAACGTTGCCAACGCCTCCAGCGAAGTGGAAATCCGCGGTGCATTGGCATGGATGGTCGGCGAGGAGGGCCGCGGCGTCAGAACCATCATCGAAATGGTCGCCATGACCCGCTTCGACTGCATGATCGGCAGCGCCGCCGGCATGCGCCAGGCCGTGGCACAGGCGACGCACCACTGCCACAACCGCAGCGCCTTCGGCGCAACCCTCAGCGACCAGCCTCTGATGCAGAACGTCCTGGCCGACCTGATCATCGAAAACGAAGCCGCCCTCGCCTACACCATGCGCGTCGCACGGGCCATGGACAACCAGAACAACGAACACGAACGCCTGCTGGCCCGCCTGGCCACCCCCGTCGGCAAATACTGGATCTGCAAACGCACCCCCAACCACGCCTACGAAGCCATGGAATGCATCGGCGGCAGCGGCGTGATGGAAGACTGCATCATGCCCCGCCTGTTCCGGGAATCGCCGGTCAACGCCATCTGGGAAGGCAGCGGCAACGTCCAGTGCCTGGACACCCTGCGCGCCCTGCAGAAAGAACCCGAAACCCTCGACGCCTTCTTCAAAGAAACGGCCGAAGCCCATGGCACCGACCGCCGCTTCGACCAGTACCTGGCACAACTGCAACACGACTTCGCCGACATCAGCGATTTCCAGTACCGGGCCCGCAACCTGGTCGATCGCATGGCCCTGGCCATGCAGGGCTCCCTGCTGCTGCGCTTTGGCGACAAAGACGTCGCCGACGCATTCTGCGCCTCACGCCTGCAAAGCGGCGGTGGCATGAACTACGGCAACCTGCCCTCCGGCACCAACCCGGCGGCGATTATCAAACGGGGGACGCCTGTAGTAGGCTGAAGACATTCCCGGAGGCAAAACGGTTATGCAAACCGGACTCCCCCTATAAGGTTCATGAACATGCGGGGGATGCCTTTCCAAAACCTTGTGGAGCCATGGATGGCGGAACAGAGCGTACAGGGAAGTATTCACAGCGTGTTTTGGAAAGGCATCCCCCGCATGTTCCAACTCCAAGGTTAAGGCCACGATGTCAGACGCCCTTAGAAAACTGCTGAAAGAAGGCAAAACCCCACAACAGCACCAGGATATTACCCCCCACGTAGGCGTCCTCACCCTGCACTTCCAGCTCTACGGCTGCGAAGACCTGAAAGCCAAACGCAAAGCCTTCACCGCCATGAAGGCCATCTGGGGCAGAGAACCCGACCTCGCCGTCGCCGAAACCGCCGACCAGGAAGCCCTCGACTGTGCCACCTGGACCATCGCCGCCCTGGGCGCCAGCGCCCAGCAGATCACCCAGCGCCTTGACCAGGTGGAAAAAGACATCCAGGACCGCATCGACGCCGCCATCCTGGATGTACACCGGGAAATCCTCTAACCCGGACCAGTGGCCCGCCAGGCATGGCGTCATTGCCTGACAGGTCTTATACTACGCAGCCTCAGGGAACCAATGCCCCGCTTGGCGGCTGGCAGACATTTTTCGCAACCGGGCCACGCCCGGCTCCATCCGACGGGTTTCCGGAACCAACCCATCGGATACCACTGAATGTGTGTGGTGCTATGACCGGAAAGAAAAAATCCGCCCAGGCCTCATTAGAGGCAATGTATCGCGTGTTCACGGTGCCCGAAGCGCCGGAGTCGACCCTGAGCCGGATCGACCAGGACATCTCCCGTAACCTGGCCGGATTCCTCCAGGAGCACATCGTCGCCATCGAACGGGACCTGTCCGAAGTCGAGAAAGACTTCTCCGACTACGTCATCCCGGAGAAACCTGTTTTTGTCTCCGAGCAGACCCAGTTCCTGCTCGACAAACTGGTGGCCAACTCCGTTCATACCGCGTCACCCGCGTTCATCGGCCACATGACCTCGGCACTGCCCTACTTCATGCTGCCGCTGTCGAAGATCATGATCGCCCTGAACCAGAACCTGGTGAAAACCGAAACCTCCAAAGCGTTCACGCCCATGGAACGCCAGGTACTGGGCCAGATACACCGGCTGGTGTACCAGGAAGACGGTTCTTTCTATCGTAAATGGATGCACGATCCCCGGCACGCCCTGGGCGCCATGTGTTCCGGCGGGACGGTCGCCAACCTCACCGCCCTGTGGGTGGCTCGTAACCGTGCCTTCCCCGCTGAAGGCAGCTTCCGCGGTCTGCACGAAGAAGGCCTGTTCCGCGCCCTGAAATACTACGGCCATGAAGGCGCCGCCATCGTCGTTTCCAAACGCGGCCACTACTCCCTGCGCAAAGCCGCCGACGTACTCGGTCTTGGCCGGGACGCCCTGGTGCCAGTGGAAACCGACGAGTTCAACCGCATCCAGACGGACGCCCTGCGCGACAAATGCCTGGAGCTGCAGAAGCAGAAGATCAAGATCATGGCCATCTGCGGCGTGGCCGGCACCACCGAAACCGGCAACGTCGACCCACTGGACGCCATGGCCGACATCGCCCGGGAATTCGGCGCCCACTTCCACGTCGACGCCGCCTGGGGCGGGCCAACCCTGTTCTCACGCACACACCGGCACCTGCTGCGCGGCATCGAAAAGGCCGACTCGGTCACCTTCGACGCCCACAAACAGCTTTACGTACCCATGGGTGCCGGCCTGGTGGTCTTCAAAGACCCCAGCCTCGCCAGCGCGGTAGAGCACCACGCCCAGTACATCATCCGGAAAGGTTCCCGGGACCTCGGCAGCACCACCCTGGAAGGCTCCCGCCCGGGCATGGCCATGCTGATCCACTCAGGCCTGAAAATCCTCGCCCGGGAAGGCTACGAAATCCTGATCGACCAGGGCATCGACAAAGCCAAAACCTTTGCCAACATGATCGATGAACAACCGGATTTCGAACTGGTCACCCGCCCGGAACTGAACATCCTGACCTACCGCTATTGCCCGGAAGATGTACGCCAGGCACTGGCCATGGCCGATGAGCTGCAGGCAGAAAAGATGAATACCTGCCTGAACCGCATCACCAAATTCATCCAGAAAACCCAGCGGGAACGCGGCAAAGCCTTCGTCTCCCGAACCCGGCTGGAGCCGGCCCGTTACTATCACTTCCCGTGCATTGTGTTCCGGGTGGTTCTGGCCAACCCGTTAACAACGCCGGATATTCTGGAAGATATTCTCAGGGAGCAGAGGGAACTGTCGAAGGAAGATGGGATTGCCGATGAAATGGCCATCCTGCACCAGATGGCTGCGGCGGTTTTGAAGCAGAACCAGAAAGAGGCCAGGCAGGCCTAGTGCTTCCGGAATACAGCTCCGCGGCGTGGGGCGGGGCTTGTGGGAGCCCCAACCTACTCCAAAGCCAGAATCAGTAAAGCGCCTCTTCGTCATCCAGCACCTCGTGCAGGATTTCCAGAAACATCTTGTCGGCCTCACTCCAGCTCTCCGGAATCCGGATCGTGGTATTGGCACTGATCTCACGTGCCATCAGCTCATCGGCATTGGCCTCGCCCTTGTACTTGCGGGCAATCTCCATGGACTTCACGGCAATCGTCGGATCGCTCATCACTTTCTTGATGAACACCCGCAACTCTTCAATCATCCGCGCCTGACGGCTCTCGACAGATGAACTCATGTTGTACTCCCCGAATATGGATAGCGACAGGCCACGCCTGCCGGATGCATTGCCTATAGTATGGACAAAGCGCGGGGCCATCACCAGCCCCGCACAACAGTCAGACCATCAGGCCACGCAGGGTAAAGAACAGGAACGCCGCCATAATCGCTGACGCCGGCACGGTAATGATCCAGGCCGCGGCAATCTTTACCAGATGGGAGCGCTTGACCATCTCCTCGCGGTAAATCTTCTTCAGGCGCTTGCGCTCCGACTTGGACAAAGGCACCTGCTGCTTTTTCTTCTTCGCCTGCTTCAGCAGCTTCTCCATTTCCTCCACAGAGGCATTACGGAAATCATCCAGGAACGGCTTGAGGCGCTCCTGATCGGTCGGGTCATGCTGTTCGATGATTTTGTGCAACTGGGTCGCGTAGTTGGATTTCAGGTACTCACGCAGGAAGCCGACACCGAAAACGCCGCCAATGGCAATGTGGGTGGAACTGACCGGCAGGCCAAGCTGGGAAGCCAGAATCACCGTCAGTGCCGCAGACAGTGCAATACAGAAAGCCCGGGTCTTATCAAGCTCAGTAATCTCGGAACCCACGGTTTTAATCAGGCGCGGGCCGAACAGCATCAGCCCGACCGCCAGCCCCAGAGCACCTACCAGCATCACCCAAAGCGGGATCTTCGCTGAGGTAACCACACCACCACCGGCCTGAATGGCATCATTGATGGCCGCCAATGGGCCAATGGCGTTAGCCACGTCGTTGGCGCCGTGGGCAAAGCTCAGCAGGGCCGCGGCGAAGATCAACGGCCAGGTGAACAGGGCATTCACTCCCTGCGCACTGTTTTCCATGGTCGAGGCTTTGCGGCCCACGAGGGTGCGCATCACGAAAAACACCACACCCGCCACAATCAGGCCGATCACCGAGGCTTCCACCATATCCACTTTGACGATCTTCTTGACGCCCTTGATCATCAGATAGGTGGCAAAGGCCCAGGCCATAATCGCCACCAGCCAAGGCACAAAGGTACGGGCAGAAGACACCAGGTTCTGGCGGTACAGTACGGTTTTCTTGATTGCGAACAGGAACAACGCCGCCAGGGCACCGCCGAGCACCGGCGAGATCACCCAGCTTGCAGCAATTTTGCCCATCACCGCCCAATCGGCAATGGCCCAGCCCCCGGCCGCAATACCAGCCCCCAGGACACCGCCAACGATTGAGTGGGTGGTTGAAACCGGCGCACCCATCCAGGTGGCCAGGTTCAGCCACAGGGCGCCAGCCAGCAGGGCCGCCGTCATTAACCAGACAAAGGCGCGCGGATCTTCCAGGCTAGTCGGATCAATTATTCCACCCTTGATGGTCGACACTACATCGCCACCGGCGATCAGCGCGCCGGCCGCCTCGAATACCGCGGCAAGAAGAACGGCTGCCCCCAGTGACAAGGCGCCGGAGCCCACCGCCGGACCGACATTGTTGGCCACATCGTTGGCCCCGATATTGATCGCCATGTAGCCCCCGATAACGGCGGCGGCCATCAATAACATGGCGTTAGGCAGGCCCTGGCTGAAGGAGCCAACCACAAGCCAGACACAAAGAAGGAAAAGTACGCTAAGTCCGACCCTGTACCGTTCCGTGGAGGGGCTGGTGAGAAGGTTATCCAGAAAGCTGCTGGAACGGGCCATACCAATTGATTCTCTTGTCTTGTGGACAGAAGGGGTTGCGGCAGTATTCGCCGGGGGCAAACTATAAATTTTTTGCCATCAAATTGAAACAAATCCCGGTTGATGGCCCCCTTCACAATCCTGATAGTTAATGCTGCAATTCAGATGGTTTTTGACGCATAATTCCGGAAAATATGTCAAAAAGAACAACAGTTAATGACGAATACCAGCCAAATCCAGTCCAGCGAGCATGAAGAGCTTCAGATCTCCCGGCTGCTCAATGGCCTGTCAGCCATGGCGGTCCTGTTCCTGGCCGGCATCGGGGCCAAGGCGTGGTATGCCGAGCATCATCTGCACGCATGGGTGCTCTGGGCATTTGTTGTTCCAATTGTCGCCAATATAGGTTGGTACGCCTGGCGCCGGGATCGAACGGTACAGAAAAGGGGCCTGCTGGTCATTGTCGGCCTGCTGTTTACCTACCTGATTGCCTCCGGCGGCGAGGGCAACACGGGCCCACTCTGGTTCTATGTGTTCCCACCGTTGCTGTTCTACCTGACCAGCCTCAAGGGTGGCACCGCCATCCTGCTGTTCTGCTATCTGCTTGCCGTCCTGGTTTTTCAGTTTCCCGATATGCCCGGCGTCAGTGCCGAATACAGTACCGACTTCAAGATCCGTTTCTTCGCCACGCTTACCTTTGAGTCAATCTTCTGTTTCGTGCTGGAAGCCGGACGTTTACGGGCCCGCAACAAACTGGTGGCACTGGCCCAGGCCCACGAACACGCCGCCCGCACTGACGAACTGACCGGGCTGGCCAACCGGCGGGACATGCAGAGCCGGCTGAACACCGAATTCTCGCGGTTCGAGCGCTCCGGCCATCATTTTTCTGTTGTGCTGATCGATCTGGATCTGTTCAAACGCATTAACGATGAATTCGGCCATGATGCCGGCGACGAGGTCTTGCGCCAGTTCGCCGATCTGGTCCGGCAAATGGTTCGCCAGTCGGATGTGGCTGCCCGCTGGGGCGGCGAAGAGTTTCTGCTGCTACTGCCCGACACCACCTTGTTGCAGGCCCTCACACTGGCTGAGCGCCTGCGCGCCGAAGTGGCGGCCACCCGTTTTCACCATCGGGAACAGGCCCTGCCGGTCACCATCAGTGCCGGGGTATGCTCGATTTCCAAATCCGGATCGATCAACGAACTACTCAAGCAAGCAGATGTGCAGCTATACAACGCCAAGGAGAGCGGCCGGAATCGAATTTCACCCCGGGTAAGGAGCCAGGACGCCGGCCCCAGCCCACAGACGCCGGCTTGAGCCGAACCCGCCACGCCATTACTATCTGCTCCCGAATATTCCCACCCCACCAACACAGGCAGTGGTCATGGCAGCAATCCGCATTCTAACCGGCAGCGTTTACGGGGGCGCCCTGCTGACAGCGCGCCGTATCAAGCAGGAACTGGAACCCGAAGGGCATACCGTCACGGTTCTGGAGAATCCAACTCTGGCCGATATCAGCGACAACCACGATGCCTTGCTGGTATGCACCTCCACCACCGGCCAGGGAGAAGTCCCTGCCAACCTGTTACCGTTTTATCTGGATTTGCGCGAACAACTCCCCCAACAACCCGGCCGCCCCTTTGGCGTGATCGTGCTGGGCGACAGCTCCTATGGCGATACCTTTTGCGGTGCCGGAGACCTGATGGAGGAAGCGCTTTACGAAACCGGCGCCCGCAAGGTCGGCGACACCCTGCGGATTGATGCGCTGGAAACTCTGGAGCCGGAAGCCGAGGCCCTGCCCTGGGTACGGAACTGGATTAACGGTATTTGACCAATAATTACACAAGTTACCAAAAGTCTGCCGGTTACAGCTTGAGCCGCCCCAGACGACAGGCCATACTCAGGCCATAACGACAAGAACGGTAACCTGTGATTCTGATGCAACTGGCCCGACTCCTGGCAGCCCTGCTGATTCTTCTGGCGCTTTCGCTTCCGGCCATGGCTGCCAGTGATGGCTATATCCCAGTCATTGAGTACCTGAGACTGGCACCGGACGACCAACGCAGCCCGCAACAGGCCCTGGAATCCGGCGACTGGCAGATCCTGAACGAACAAACGCCTAATTTTGGTTACACCCGTGACCAGGTCTGGCTGAAATTCCCCATCACCCGGCCCCAAACCACCAATCTCCTGGAAATCACCTACCCGCACCTCGACCGGATCGATTTCTATCTGTTACGGGACGGCGAAATCCAGCTGAACTACCAGACCGGTGACCGCATGCTGTTCTCGGAGCGCCCGGTGGAGCATCCGCATTTCCTGTTTCCGTTCCAGCTTGAAGCCGGTCACGACTACCGCATCTTGCTGAGAATCGACACCGACGGTGCCATGCAGGTGCCGCTACGGCTGTGGAACAATCGCAGCTTTTTCGAGAAGACCTCCGTAGAAAGCCAGGTTCACGCCCTGTACTACGGCATATTGATCACCGCCATCTGCTTCAACCTGTTTGTATTCCTGGCGCTCAGGGAGTCTATCTACCTCTATTATGTACTCTCGACTCTGGGCTACCTGATCCTGATCGGCACTCTGAACGGTATTACCTACCAGTTTATCTGGCCCGCGCTCCCTGGCCTGCAAAGCAACGCCATGGTCCTGTCCATACCACTGGCCTTGCTTTTCACACTCATGTTCGCCAGATCCTTTCTGAAACTGGAGCAATGCAGCCCCCAACTCGATCGACTCATACTCGGCACTATCCTGCTAAACGGCGCCCTGGCTCTTGCTCTTGCCACAACTGTGATTGACTATGGCACGGGTATCCGTCTGGCGGTCGCTCTGGCCATGCCGAGTTGCCTGCTGTTAACGGTTGTCGGACCGATACAGTGGGCCAGAGGCAATCCACAGGCGGTTTACTACACGCTGGCCTGGGGGGCCGTCACTCTGGGCAGTGCCATTACCGCCGCCAATAAGTACGGTCTGATTGCCACCAGCTTCTTCTCTGTGTATGGCATGCAGCTGGGCTCGGCCTTCCAGGCCATACTCCTCAGCCTCGCCCTTGCTATCCGGATATATCACGAACGCCAGGAGAAAGTGCTGGCCCAGGAGGCCGAACTGAAGGCGCTTGAAGCCCGACGCGCGGCCGAACTACGGCTGATGGACCAGGCCCTGCATCATCCGCTCACCGGTCTGCCTAACCGCAGCAGCTATGAAATGCGCCTGAACGAATTGATCCGGAGCCAGCGCGGCAAACGCTTCGGCGTGGTCATCATCCATCTGGACAACCTGTATGCGGTCACCAAGACCCTGGGCCACCGCAACACCGACCGCATACTGGAGCTGGCCTCCAAACACTACAACGCGGTGATCAAGGATGTACCTGGGGCCATCTCTCTGGAGCAGACCGACAACCGAACCTTCTACCTGGCCAGCCTCGACCCGCAAACCTTTGCCTTTGTGGTGGATGCTGACCAGGCGCTGTCGGTACCCAGAATCGTGCTGCGCAGCATTGAAGAGATCCGCTACCCGGTAGATTTCCTTGGCATGCAGGTTCCTCTGAACCCGCAACTGGGCGTGGCTTTCTACCCGACTCATGGAAACGATGCCAACACCCTGATTCGCCGTGCGGTGATTGCCGAAGGTTCTGACCGCGCCCGAGACCGCGGAATTGCCTACTACAAATCCTCCCGGGATTCCTACAGCGCCGACCGACTGACCCTGGTCTCCGACCTGCGGCACGCCATTGATCACGACGAACTGACGCTGTTCCTGCAACCCAAGCTGTGCCTGCGAACCCGAGCCATTACCGGATTTGAGGCACTGATTCGCTGGCCAGGGCGGGAACAGCCGGTTCGGCCCGATGAAATCATCGCAGTGGCCGAACAGACCGGGCTGATCAAACCCCTGACCCGATGGGTACTGAAAGAGGCGCTGGAAATGCGCGGGCGGCTGCTGGAGATCGGCTGGGATGCCGGAATCGCCGTCAACATCTCGCCCAACAATTTACGGGAACCGGATTTTGCCGTGTTCGTGCAACGGTTGATGCAAAGCTACCAGATCCACTCCGGGGCCATCACCTTCGAGGTCACGGAAACCTCCATGATGCAGGACCCCACCAATTCCCTGCGGGCGCTGAATGCGCTTGATGCCGCAGGCATTCCGCTCTCCATTGACGACTTCGGTTCCGGCTATTCGTCCCTGTCCTACATCAAGCAGTTGCCGGCTGGAGAAATCAAGATCGACCGTTCGCTGATTACCGATATCGCGGAACGGGAGCAGGACAGAGTGATCGTGCGCACCACCATCGATATGTGCCACAGCCTCGGCTACACCGTGGTGGCCGAGGGGGTGGAGGATGAGGAAACCCTGTCACTGCTGCACGACATGGGGTGCGATCTGGTACAAGGCTACTTCCTAACCCGACCGCTACCCTTTAACGAAATGGTTGACTGGCTCGGCAACTACAATCCTCAGGCCTTACGTTCCCGGATCAGTGCTTCCTGAGTGGTGGAGGCCACCAAAACACCATCCCGGGTAAAGAAATTGCCCCGATTGAAGCCCCTGCCCGCCGATGCACTCGGACTGTCCTTGTCATAAAGCAGCCAGTCATCCATACGGAAATCCCGATGAAACCAGATGGCATGGTCCAGGCTGGCAACCTGCATATTCTTGCTCATGAAGGTGCGCCCGTGAGGAGTCAGGGACGTTCCCAGAAAGGAGAAGTCAGAAGCATAAGTCAGCAGACACCGATGCAGTACCGGGTCATCCGGTAAAGGTCCGAGGGCCCGAAACCAGTTCTGGCGATGGGGCGGGCGCTTTTCCGGCTTGAATGGATTCATCGGGTCTACCGGACGGATCTCTATGGGCCGGTCACGGATCAGCATGTCCCGCATTTTCTCCGGCACTTTATCTGCGATCAGCTTGCCCCAGTCCTGCTCCGACTTGAGCGTATCGGGGTCCGGCGCTGCCGGCATGGCAACCTGATGGTCCAATCCGTCTTCTGCGATCTGGAACGACATGGAACCGGTCAGGATTTCCTTGCCGTCCTGACGGGCAATCACCCGGCGCACCGAGAACGTGCCGCCATCCCGAACCCGCTGGACTTCATAATCGATCGGCATGCTGTGATTGCCAGGGCGCAGAAAATAGGCGTGCAGGGAATGGCACAGGCGATTTTCGACGGTCCGGCTGGCCGCCATCAGGGCCTGCCCCAGAACCTGCCCCCCGAATACATGCGGAAAGCCCAGATCCTCACTGTCGCCCTGAAAATGATCGTCTCCGATCGGGGAAAGATCCAGCAACTCCACCAGTTTTCGGGTTACATCCAGCATGCGCGCTCCTGTCTTTTGTTAGCTCACGAACGGGTTTTCTACCCCAGACAGGAAAATTTCGCAACGGCTGAAACTGCCAAAGACGGCAATCGGCTACCAGCCAACCTCACTGGTAGCCGCAGGCTTCAGTCCCGGTGAATAGGAGGGACTTCCTTCGCCAGTGTCTGCTTTTCCAGAGCAAACCGGCCGGTCACCGCGAAGCCAAGCGTGTCGCCGTCCGGGCTCCGGAACAGGGCTTTGACGTCAGCCCCGTCCTGTTCCACCTGCCATTCGCCCTCGGCATCCATCGGCGGTGGGCAGACTGCGGTCGGGCAACAGGGTGTTTTTACCATCACCGGCATGGTGCCATAGCTGACTTCCGTGCGCGCACCGGCCAGTGTTTTCGCCAGCGCCCGGGCACAGGCCATCAACGGCAGCACATAAAGCAGAACGCGCCCGTCCACTTCGGCGCAATCACCCAGGGCAAAGACATCCGGTGCGGAGGTTTCCAGAGCCCGGTTCACCTGAATACCCCGGCCGGAACGGATCCCGGCTTCGCGGGCCAGTTCAGTGCGGGGGCGCAGCCCCACTGCAGACACAACAAGGTCGGCCTGGAGTTGCTCACCATTACCGAGCATCAGCTCGACGCCACTACCCTGCGTCTCTACCCGCTCAACCACCGTCCCCAAATGAAACCGAACCCCAAGCCTCTCCAGCTCGGCCTGCACGGCACCAGCGGCTGCCTCCGGCAGCAGACTGGGCATCAGAGATGAGTCCGGGGCGATAACATCCACTTCGTAGCCACCATTGCGCAGATCATTGGCAAACTCACACCCGATCAGGCCTGCCCCCATAATCGCGACCCGCTTGCCCTCGGCGAGGGCCTTACGGAAGGCACGGTAATCCATCAGGTCGTTGATGGAATGAACCCGGTCCTGCGCGTTACCATCCAGACTCAGGCGGATGACGTCGGCGCCCCAGGCCAGAACCAGCTTGGCATAGCGTATGGACTGGTCGCCCAGCTTGAGCTCATGGGCATCGGTATCAATGCCCGTAACCGTGGACCAGGGACGAATCTCCACCCCCAGTTGCTCGGCCATAGCCTCAGGGTTGGCCTGGGCCAGACCATCCGCGTCCTTGTCTTTGGTAAAGCCGGTCGACAACATAGGCTTGGAATAGCTGACGCCGTCGTCGGCAGTCACCATGATGACCGGGGTTTCCTTATCCAGTTTGCGAAATTCCCGTACCAGTGAGTAACCCGACAAACCGGTACCAACGATCACAATAGGTGTCTGCTCGGTCATGACTCTGTCCTGCCTTTAGCCGATTTCGATCATTTCAAAATCTTCCTTGCCCACACCGCAGTCCGGGCAAACCCAATCCTCGGGCACATCTTCCCATTTGGTGCCAGGCTCAATACCGTCCTCCGGCCAACCCTCGGCTTCATCGTAAATCAGACCACACACCACACACTGCCACTTCTTCATAACCAACTCCCACCGATTTGTCTGCGAGGATATTATTGTCGAACAATAAAGCAATCAAGCACAAAGGTCACAAAATGCGACCGAGTTCCAGCCGACCACCACTCACCCGATCGGCTGCCATCATAACCGCGACACCGGCGTTGACCAATGCCACCACCGACAGCCCGGATCGGGGTTTTCTGCCAATAGCCACAATTACAGACCTGGCAATACCGCCGCGCCCCTCCCTTCGATCGCCCCACTTCGGTATAATCCGCCGTTTTGGACAGGACCCGATCGTTATGACCGATACCGTCGCTGAAATGAACCAGGTCAAGGCAGACGCTGACTGCCTGGTTCCCGAAGAGCAGGTGCATGCCGCCATCGACACCATGGCCAGCGCCATCACCGATCGCCTCAAAGACAGCAACCCATTGTTGTTCTGCGTCATGAACGGCGGCCTGATCCTGACCGGTCAGCTCCTGCCACGACTGAAGTTTCCGGTTCAGGCTGAATATCTGCACGCCACCCGTTACCGCCAGGAGACCACCGGTGGCATTCTGGAGTGGAAACTGCAGCCGGAAGCCGACATGAAAGGCCGCACGGTTCTGATCGTCGACGACATTCTCGACGAAGGTACGACGCTGTGCGCCATCGCAGATTACTGCCTGGCCCATGGCGCCAGCGAGGTTCTGACTGCGGTGCTGGTAGACAAGGAGCACGATCGCAAGGCGCGTCCCGGCCTGAAGGCAGACTTTACCGGCCTTTACGTTGAGGATCGATTCCTGTTCGGCTATGGCATGGACTACAAAGGCTATTGGCGCAACGCTCCGGGAATCTATGCCGTTAAAGGACTGTGACCAGCCCTCCGAGCTGAGCATACCTCCCACGTTCTGGTACCGGTCGCTGGCGGCGGCCGGCCTGTACTGTCCTGAGGTTCATGGCCCGGCCCGCTACTGGCTGACGGTAGAAGGTTCCTTTACCCGGGCACTGCAGCAAAAATGCCAGGAACGCTTTCACGTTGAAATTCTCAGGGAAGGCTTCTCGGCGCCAACCCCTGAAGAAGCGAAGCGCCTGAACCTGGCACCGCGCCAGCTCGCCTGGGTACGGGAAGTTCGCCTGTGCGGTGACGGCCGCCCGTGGGTGCTGGCTCGAACGGTTATTCCACAGAACTGCCTGCACGGCCACGGCCGCCGCCTGCGCAATCTTGGCAACAAGCCACTGGGCGCCTATCTGTTCAGCAGCCCCGAGTGGCAGCGGGGGCCACTGGAAACAGGGCTCTGCAAAGTCCGCAGCAACGGCCACCCTCGCCTTGCCCGCAGATCCCTGTTCCACCGGGGTTCCTGCGCCCTGTTGGTGGGGGAATACCTGTTACCCCGGCTATACCAGTCTCACAACCAGGTTTAACCCTACCGCTGCCGCTGGCTATAATCGGGTGCACTCTCACGCATCGACAAGCGGATACCAGCTCCTATGTTGCAGAACGCCCTGCCCACCCATGTTCATGCCCGCCTGGCGGATTACGCACGACTGCTGCGCATCGACCGCCCGATCGGCACTTTGTTGCTGCTGTGGCCAACTTACTGGGCACTCTGGCTGGCGGCCGAGGGGACCCCGTCATTTGCCAACCTGCTGATCTTTACCCTGGGCGTATTTTTCATGCGGGCCGCGGGCTGCGCCATCAACGATTTTGCCGACCGGGACTGGGATCGCCACGTCAAACGCACCAAAGACCGCCCGCTCACCGCCGGCCGGGTCCGTGCCTCGGAAGCCGTCGCCCTGTTTGCCGGGCTATGCCTGGTGTCGTTTCTGATGGTGGTGCTGTTCACCAACACCCTGACCCTGTATCTGTCATTCGGTGGTGCACTGCTGGCCTTTATCTACCCGTTTATGAAGCGTTACACCCATTTGCCCCAGCTGTTTCTGGGCGCCGCCTTTTCCTGGGCCATTCCCATGGCCTGGGCAGCTGAGGCAAATCAGCTTAGCCAGCTCACCTGGTTGCTGTTTACCGCCAACGTGCTCTGGACGGTCGCCTATGACACCCTCTATGCCATGGTCGACCGGGATGACGACCTGAAGGTCGGTATCAAATCCACCGCCATCCTGTTTGGTGACGCAGATCGGGCGATCATTGCTCTGCTGCAGACCATGGTGGTGGTAATTCTGGTGATGGTGGGCCAGCGGGCGGAACTGGGCTCCTTCTATTATCTCGGCGTTGTGGCCATGGCCACGCTCTTCGTCTACCACCAGTACCTGGCCAGGGAGCGGAACCGGGAAGGATGCTTCAAGGCATTTCTCAATAACAACTGGGCCGGCTTTGCAGTGTTTCTGGGTCTGGCGCTCGATCTGGCGTTCTGACTACCCGCCCATGTCATATACTTGTAACAAAGACGCGTTGTAATGACTCGGCAACATTACAAGGGAGTGTGTTCGCACCTCTGATCAGAGAACTCCCGAGGTCTGACACAGGTTGATGCATATGAGTGGAAAAACTGTCCTGATCGTCGATGACGAAGCGCCTATCCGTGAAATGATTGCGGTCGCGCTCGAAATGGCGGATTACGACTACCTGGAGGCAGCGGATGCCCGTGAAGCCCATGCCCTGATTATCGACAAGCAACCAGACCTGATCCTGCTGGACTGGATGCTGCCGGGCACCAGCGGTGTCGAACTTGCGCGCCGGCTGAAGAAAGAAGAGGCCACCGCCGATATCCCTATCATCATGCTGACCGCCAAGGTGGAAGAGGATAACAAGATTCAGGGCCTGGAAGTCGGTGCCGACGATTACATCACCAAGCCGTTCAGCCCTCGTGAGCTGGTGGCCCGCCTGAAGGCGGTCCTGCGTCGTGCCACACCTCCGGGTGTCGACAGCCCCATCGAAGTGGACGGTCTGACCCTGGACCCGGTTGGACATCGTGTAACCACGGCTGAAGGTGCCATCAATATGGGCCCGACCGAGTACCGGCTGCTGCAGTTCTTTATGACTCACCAGGAACGGGTCTATACTCGGTCTCAACTGCTGGATCAGGTCTGGGGCGGCAACGTGTATGTCGAGGAACGCACCGTCGATGTTCATATCCGTCGCCTGCGCAAGGCGCTGGGAGACAGGTACGATCATCTGATTCAGACCGTGCGGGGAACGGGCTACCGGTTTTCCACCAAAGTGGCCTGATTTTCTCCCTGAAGACAGCCCGGGCCGCCCATCCTCGTCCGGCGATCACGGCATCAGCGCCGGCAATACGACAAGGCAGTAGTGGATGCAACACAACTGGTCCCGTTACCTGAGACTGATCATCACCGCACTCGCAGGCACCACCTTGGTGGGGTTCTATTTCGGCGAACCGCTCTACGGGCTGCTGGTGGGACTTGTTGCCTATCTTTGGTGGACCCTGATCCAGGCCCGGCGCC
This sequence comes from Marinobacter nauticus, assembly GCF_003634635.1. Taxonomy (GTDB): domain Bacteria; phylum Pseudomonadota; class Gammaproteobacteria; order Pseudomonadales; family Oleiphilaceae; genus Marinobacter; species Marinobacter nauticus. The sequence continues at coordinate 1,050,168 of NZ_RBJB01000003.1, forward strand.
TGTACCAGTGGTTGGGCAATCCCAGCGCTTCCGATGAGGCTCCCCAGAGCATCGGCTTGTGGGGTGATATCTTCGACAACCTGCACAAGCTGAACCAGAACCATCTGTTGACCCAGGATCGACTCCGGGCCCGCATCAACCGGGTGCAGGAATCCACCAACGCCATGCGCGACGGTGTGATCATGACCGATGCCCGGGGCGCCATGGAATGGTGGAACGGTTCGGCCGAATACCTGCTGGGCTTCCGTCGCAGCACCGATCAGGGCCAGTACATTCATAACCTGATTCGCAACCCGGCGTTCAAGGCCTATTTCGACGCCCGGGATTACCGCGAGCCTCTGGAAATCAATTCTCCTGCCAAGCCTCACATCCATCTGCAGATCCAGATCAGCCTGTTCGGCGACGACGATCGCCTGATCGTGGCCAAGGATGTCACCCGGCTGTATCAGCTTGAACAAATGCGGCGGGACTTTGTCGGCAACGTCTCCCATGAAATGCGCACACCGCTGACCGTGATCAGTGGCTACCTTGAAACCCTGGTGGATCATGGCGAAGAGCTGCCACCCAAGTGGCGCCGGGCCATCAATACCATGGCGGCTCAGGCTTCACGGATGGAAGCCCTGATTACAGACCTGATTCTGCTGTCCCGCATCGAGACCGGCGAACATACGGTGGACGACACCCTGACCGATGTCGATGCCCTGCTGAACCAGATCTGTCATGACGCAAGGGCTCTAAGCGGCGACAAGGGCCACCAGATCAGTGTTCAGATCAGTGACCACCGCCTGCTGCAGGGCGATGAAAGCCAGCTACGCAGTGCGTTTTCCAATCTGGTGTTTAATGCGGTGAAATACACGCCGGCCGGCGGAGCCATCACAGTTGCCTGGAGCACCAATCGCGAAGGCGCCCATCTGTCCGTCAAGGATACCGGCATCGGCATTGATCCGATCCATATCCCCAGACTGACCGAACGGTTCTATCGCGCCGACCCCAGCCGCCACAAGGACACCGGCGGAACCGGCCTCGGCCTGGCTATCGTCAAGCATGTGCTGATCAATCACGACGGCAACCTGGAAATTCGCAGCAAAGTCGGCGAAGGCAGCGAGTTTATCTGCCATTTTCCAAGGGAGCGCCTGGTCGAACGGATTCCCGAGCAAGTCCCGGAGGACTGAGACACCCTCGGTTAACGGTTTGAGGCCCGGAACCTAGCCACGAACCGTGACAGGTCCTCCAGCTTCTTCGGGTCTTCATCCACGAAACGGATAGTGACACTGACAAAGTCGGTATCCTGGCGCTTATCCACCGCCTGCAGCTGATGCACGTAACCGTTCAGGCGAGCCATCTGGCCATCCCCCATGTCAATATCGACCACCGCCTGATCGAGAATCCCCGGGAATTCCTGATCCCGCTTGGCGATCACCCGTACTTCCGTCAGGTTAATGTCCTTGACCACCGACTTCAGGGTACTGTCGGAAAACCTTACAGATGCCATACTCATGGCACCACGGACCTGAGGCTTGCCTGCAGCCGCTTTTGCGCTACCAGCATTCAGCAGCGGGTTATCAGCCGCGGGTTCAGGCTTTGAGGCTTCCGGCCTTGGCGCCGGCGCCTCCCGCTTCTGGGTGAGCAGGGTGGCGGATTCCTTGAACGCATCCGCCGGCCCTTCCAGTGATTTGCCGCTGCGATCCATGGCGTCCTTCAGGCGGCGGCCCATCACCTTGATGATTTTCTTGCTCAACCCCTCCGGGCTAAAAGGCTTGCCCAGGTATTCAGACACCCCTTCCTTGACCGCCTCAATGACATGATCCTTGTCGCCGCGACTGGTGATCATGATGAATGGCACCTTCTGGTAATGCGGTTGCTGGCGCATCCACTGCAGCAGTTCCAGCCCGGACATCTCCGGCATTTCCCAATCGCACAGCACCAGGTCAAAACTGGTTCTCGACATCAGGGATTGGGCCCGCCGACCATTCTGGGCATCGGTAGTTTCAATGACGGGAAAGCGCTGGCGCACTGTCCGTTTCACCAGATCTCTCACAAAACTGGCGTCATCAACCACCAGCGCCTTCAGTGTTGCCATAACGACATCTGCTCCGGATTCCTCTCATGCTCCAACTATAGAACATCCCGGTCTTGACGTGACCGGAGTGCTACAAAAAGACGACAAAACCGGAGCGCGACAAGAAGATTCCCAACCGAAAAAACACGCGGCACTGTAGGCTAAGGCGGTATTTTCCAACGCGGAAAACGCGCTAACATGGCAACCAATGCCTTAACGACCCTATTGCGAGGATTCCCGTGCCTGACCTGATCTCCCGGACTGCCATTCGCCGTACCCTGGTGGCGATTTCCCTGAGCACGCTGGCGCTGGTTGCCAGGGCAGAAACCGAAACAACCACCGCACCGGAGTTTGAGCAGTGCAAACAGGCGCTCGGAGAGAAAGCCGTCGCTGCCGGTGTGCGCGAATCCACGGTGCAGTCAGTGATGGCCGGCGTGGTGCACCTCGACAGAGTGATTGAGCTGGACCGCAGACAGCCCGAATTTACCACCACTTTTGCCGATTACCTGAACCGACGGGTTAACGACACCCGGGTCGGCAAAGGCCGGGAATTGCTGGCCGAACACCGTGAACTCCTGAACCGCGTGACCGCGGAAACCGGCGTTCCGGCCCCCTACCTGGCGGCGTTCTGGGGCCTGGAAACCAACTATGGCAGTTACTTCGGCAAGATGCAGGTGCCCAGCGCCCTCGCCACCCTGGCTTGCGATGCCCGGCGCAGCAGCTTTTTCACCGAACAGTTGATTGCCGCCCTGCGCATTATCGACGAAGGCGCCATTCCGGCTGACCAGATGGAAGGCTCCTGGGCCGGTGCCATGGGCCATGTGCAGTTCATGCCGACGGTATTCCTGAAACACGCGGTCGACGCCGATGGTGATGGGCGCCGGGATCTCTGGAACAGCCTGCCCGATGCCATGATGTCTGCCGGTCGCTTTCTTGAGTCCATGGGTTGGGATGGCGACTATCGATGGGGGCGGGAGGTGCTGTTACCCGACAACTTTGATTTCAGTCTGGCCGATGGTCGTCGTCTGCCTCTGGCAGACTGGCGCAAGATGGGGATCACCGATGCCTTCGGTAACCGCCTGGCCAACGAGCCCATTGAGGCGGCCCTGATCGTGCCCAGCGGCCATCAGGGCCCGGCCTTTCTGGTATACAGTAATTTCCGGGTGATCATGGGCTGGAACCGATCCGAGTTCTACGCCATTGCCGTTGGCCACCTGGCCGACCGGATTGCCGGCGCCGGAAAGCTTCAGAACCCTCCCCCGGAAGACCAGCCCGCGCTGTCAAGAAATCAGGTGCTGGAGCTCCAACAGGCTCTGAATGACAAAGGCTACCCGAGCGGGGAACCCGACGGCATACTGGGCTCCAATACCCGCAAGGCCATTCGCGCGTACCAGAAGGCGGAGGGCCTGGTGGCTGACGGCTTTCCATCAGAACAGGTATTAGCGGCTCTCGGAGTTTACAGCGGCTCGTGAAAGCGTCCAGTTTTTTTACAGTCACCAAAACCAATCACTCTAACTGATTGTATTTAAATAATTAAAATATTGGCACGTATTTAGCTACACATCTTCACAGTGCCTGGAAAACTCCCGGCTATCCTAAAACTGTGTGTAGTAAGGTGTGGACAATGCTTAAAATGATGAAAGGAATCGTAGCCGCGGCAACGCTTGGGTTCGCCGCGACTTCTTGGGCCTTCCCGGTAAACCTTGACTCTGTATCGGGCGCCTGGGGAACACCGACCAATGGCAGCAACATTCAAGGCGTTGGAACCGATACGCTGCGATGGGGCACTGGAGAGGAGACCTGTTCTGGTGCCTGGTGGTGGAAGACGTGCTCCAACGGCCCTCAAAGCGGCTTCACTTTCCAGGGACCCGCCAGCCTGCCACAAACCATCACCTCTGATGCTGAGTTTGTGCTGGGAAACTTTACACACTTTAATAACCGCATCACTGGTGACAGCATCACCGGCGTTGACCTGGATGTATTTGCGACATTTTCTACCAATGCCAGCAACGGCACCGTGACAGGACCCTACACGTTCGAGTTTTCGCACGTTGAAACGCCGAACGTTCATTGCGGACCGCTTTCATTCATCTTTGGCTGTTCACAGAAAGATGTCGACGACGTAGTTCGCCTGGATAACGTCATTGAAAGTTCCGAGTTTCAATTTGGCTCGAGCATTTACTCTCTATCATTACTGGGTTTTGCAAATGGCGAGAATGTCATCAGAACCGCTGAAGGTAATGCCACGTCAGTGAACCTGCTGGCCAAGCTGAATGTTCGCTCCGTACCGGAACCCGGCACTCTCGCGCTGCTGGGACTCGGTCTGGCTGGTCTGGGCCTGGCGCGCCGCCGCAAGCTCTGAGCAATATCTGCTTCGCCGGCAGTACCTTGTGCTGCCGGCGATTCTGCTACCCTCCCGTGATCTGAATCCCGAATCCGCGCATAATACTGGTATCACCCAGTCATCACGAATCGGGACATTATGGACTCCATCACACAGGCTGCCCTTGGCGCTTCCATTGCGGGCGCGGTTGCCGGCAAAACCCTGGGACGATCGGCCCTTCTGACCGGCGCCCTGCTCGGCACATTACCCGACCTGGACGTGGTCATTGACTATGGCACAGCCGTTGCCAACTTTACCCAGCACCGGGGGTTCAGCCATTCCCTATTTATTCTGGCGCCACTGTCTCTGCTCATCGCCTGGGTCCTGTGGCGCTGGAAACCGCTCATCTCCTATCAGCGATGGCTGGCTCTGGTTGGCCTGATCCTGCTCACGCATCCGTTGCTGGATGCCTTTACCACCTACGGTACCCAGCTGTTCTGGCCCATTGGCCGGCCCGTGGCGATCAACAGTATCTTTATCATTGATCCGCTCTATACGTTGCCACTGCTGGCGGGTTGCCTGGCTTTTCTGTATCGACCACCGGCTTCGAGAACCGTTGCAGCCGGACTGCTTCTATCCAGTCTCTATCTCGGCTGGACCCTGGTTGCACAGCAGATCATCACCGAGCGCGTGCGACCGGCCCTGGCGAATGCCGGTATGGAGCAGGCAGCCCTGATGGTTCAGCCCATGCCATTCAACACTGTTCTGTGGCGTGCCACGGCAGTCAATGCCGAGCAAAGAATCGAAGTTGTAACCGGTTTTCTTGATGCCAGCGATGAGCTGGTGCTTGAACGCTTCCCACGGCAGCCGGAGCTTGCCCGCCTTGTCGCCGAGCTTCCGGAAGCCCGGCGGCTGGAATGGTTTACCGGCGGTTTTCTGGACTACCAACAGAACGGCACTCAGATAACCGCAACGGATATCCGGCTGGGCATACCCGGCGCTCACCCCTTCACCTTCATCCTGGCTGAAACCGCCGAAGGCGGACTACAACCACTCGCCAGTGATCGCCTGCCCCGCCCGGCGCTGAACCGGGCCACACTGCCCCTGTTGTGGAATCGAATGACCGGCCAGGTACCGGTATTGTGCCTGGCCACGCTGTCTGCTCCCAACCACGGGAGCTCCTGCTGATGCGGCTGGATCAATATCTGAGCAACGGTACAGAGCTTTCCCGCAAAGAGGCAAAAAAGGTCGTGTCAGCGGGACGAGTGAAGGTGGATGGCGAAACCTGCCGGCAGGCCAATCGCCAGGTGGAGGCCGAACAGTCCGTTCATCTTGATGGAAAACCGGTTAACCCACCCGGCGATATCTACCTGATGATGCATAAACCCGCCGGAGTGCTCAGTGCCACCACCGACAGCAGCCAGCCAACGGCACTCGACCTGCTGCCCCGCGGCCTGGCCAGTCGGGTTCATATCGCCGGGCGGCTGGACAAGGACACCACTGGCTTGCTGTTGCTGACCAGTGATGGCCAATGGTCCCACGCGGTCACATCCCCCCGGCGGGAATGCCGCAAAAGCTATCGGGTCTGGCTGGCTGAGGCTATCCCGGAACAGGCCTGCCGGGCACTTGAGAAGGGAGTCATGCTGAACGGTGAAACCACAGAGACCAGACCCGCCGAAGTTCGTGTACACAACAACCAGCTGATCGACCTGACCATCGGCGAGGGCCGTTACCACCAGGTCAAACGGATGCTGGCGGCGGTTGGCAATCGTGTTGAGGCCCTGCACCGTTTCCGTATCGGCAGCATTGAACTGGATGATAAGCTGGCGCCCGGAGAATTCCGGGCACTGACCTCTCAGGAAATCCGCTCAGTAACAGAGTGAAGGCCTCGGCCTAGGCACGCTCGAACCGCTGGGCTGCCAGATTTTTCCGCACTGAACCTGCTTCAAACACCTCGCCGTTCATGGCGATGTAGACCCCCGCCGGTAACAGCGACACCGCGGCCCAGGCAAAGCCGATGTTGAAGATAGCGTCGGTGCGCCGCATCCGCGCGGGCTGCATGGCACCGGTCAACACAATCGTGCGATCGGCTACCGATTTCAGTGCCTCGGCGGTCTGCGCCATGGTATCGGTGCCATGGGTAATCAGGATACGCTGGCAGGCCGAAGCCTTGACCGCTTCCATAATGGCCTGACGGTCCTCATCGGTCAGTTCCAGGCTGTCCTTCCGCATCAGGGGACGAATCTCGTAGCCGTCGTGGATGTTGGATTCCGTCAACAGTTCCGGTAACAGGCTGTCACCGATTTCAAACTTGCTGTTGGCATCAAAATAGACCTTATCGATGGTGCCACCGGTGGTCAGTATCTCAATCATGGTCTGAACTGTTCCTTTATTGTGAGGACGCTGTGGTGGCCCGAGACTGCTTCGCCTCTGCCGCCATCAGAACTGCATTCTTTTCCTGTGCATAACGCTTCGCGGCCGATGCCACCGAGCCTGGCTGGCCGGTGGCAAGCCAGCGTTTGATTCGGCCGGCATCGCCCATCGGAGACCGGGTACCCAGGGAGTCCAGCAAAACCGTGATTACCGGTGTTCCGTTCATCTCAGAGACCATCACCAGACAACGCCCCGCCTCTGTGAGGTATCCGGTTTTACTCAGGCTCACGCCCCAGCTGTCCCGGTGCACCAACGCATTGGTATTGCCAAACGACAGGCTGTACCGGGGTTTCCGGAATTCGGCCCGGTAGTATCCGGTGGTAGAGGCCTCACGAATCTCAGGATGCTTGAGCGCAGCACGTGCCAGGATCACCAGATCGGCGGCTGTGGACACGTTGTCGGTAGAGAGACCGGTCGGGTCAACAAATCGGGTCTGGAGCATCCCCAGAGCTTTTGCCTTGGCATTCATCGCGGCAACAAAACCGTCGAAGCCACCCGGATAGACACGCGCCAGAGTGTAGGCAGCAAAGTTCTCGGATGACATCAGGGCAATCCGCAGCACATCCCGGCGCCGAAGCTGAGAGCCCACCCGAATGCGGCTCCAGGCGTTCGCGGCAGCCTCGACATGACGCTCCTCGAACGTCAGCCACTCGTCCATATCCTGTCCCGATTCCACCACCACGAGTGCCGTCATCAGCTTGGTGATCGACGCCACCGGTACCGGGCGATCGGCGTGCTTACCGAACAGCAGGCCCTCTTTGCCAACTTCGGCCGCCGCTGCCTGCACCGACGCCAGGTTCGGCGCCCGCTCCGGACTGGCGAGGCTCTGGCCGGACACCGCCAGGAAAAAGACGACAACAGTGACAAACACGGAATAACGCATGGTGAACTACCTGCCTCTCAGGCCTTAACAAGGAATGGGTCAATAGCGCGAACTATATCAGCGCAGACGGGCCGAACGCAGGTCTCATTTTCAATCATGCGTTTTAAACAGCAAATGCAAAAAATCTTAAATTCCTGTAAAATATTAATCAAATCAATTCGTTACATCTTGTTAATCATTGTAACCAGAGTGTAACGGTGCCGCTTTCCAGTTTCAGGATGCGTTCAGGATGGACTCTCCGTCGCTCGGCCAGACTCTCTCCAGGGAAACCCGCTCGGACAGATTACCGGCGTGGCTGCACCAGTCGTTCCCGTTTGTCATCCTTCTCCTGGCCATTACCTACGGACTTGCGACGACCTTCTGGCAGGATCCGCCGACTCTTTCGGTCAGTCCTTCGGTGCAGACCGACAGCGCCACAAACGGCCCTCGCATCGCTGGCCAGATCGAATATCTGATCCACCCCCTGGGCAAGGTACTGCAAGACAGACTCTGGCAATCCGAAGTCTGGAGCCGGACGGATACCCGCTATTCCGGAATCGGCTATCCCTACAAACCCGCAACTTTCCGGCTGACACTCGAAAACCCGACGTCAGAACCTGCGAACAGCCAGGTGACAGTACCTGCACCTTACCTGGACCACCTGCAACCTGCCCTGATTCACCCGGACGGAAGCATCGAACACCTACCCGCCATGGGCGACCGATACCCCTTCGATCAACGATTCCTGGCGCTACCGCAGTGGGTCTGGCCGGTCACGCTGCAACCGGGCACCACCACCCTGCTGATGGAAGTGCAGAATCACGGCCCGGTACTGTTGCCGGTCATTCTGTCAGACAGCGCCGAGGCTCTCGGTGCCGGCACCGCCATCACCGCCTGGAAGTCGTTTGTCACCGGTCTGCTGGTGTTTGCACTCTTACTCAACCTGAGTATTGTGGCCAAGCTCCGCCGACCAGGCCTGGCCTGGCTGAGCGTGCTGATGATCAGTGTTATCTACAGCCAGCTGGTGATGGACGGCCTGGGCCTGTGGCTGATCTGGCCGGCACTGCCAGAGCTCAATGCCCTGCTCAGCATCAGTCTGCCGCTGTGCCTGATCGCGCTATGCGAGTTCACCCCACACTTCCTCCAACTGGCCCGCACTGAAGCCCGGATACTCCGGGCCTTCAGTCTTCTTGCCGGAGCGCACCTGCTGGCTGCGCCTCTGGGGTTTCATTTCCTGGGGCAACATGCCTTCCTGATGAGCAGTGCCGTCGGCGGGCTGTTCATCTTTGCCCTGAGTCTGCGCCAACTGAACAGCCACGTTTACGCCCGCTACTATGCCCTGTCGGTACTGGCAATCGTGATCGGGGCTGTCACGTCATCACTTCGTACCGTTGGCTGGCTACCCGTGAATGCGGTGACCGACTCCGCCTTTTTCCTGGGCGCAGCCACCGGCTCCCTGATCCTGACCAGTGGTGTGGGTAAACTGCTGCTGGAAGAGCGCAAGAAACGTCTGAGCTCGGACATACGTGTGCAGGAGGAACAGAAACTCCGGGCCAGCATCGAGCGTGATTATGACCGTTTGCTGAAAACCCACAGGGTAACCGGAAAGCCAAACAGGCCCATGCTGGAGGAAACCCTGGGCGCGCTGGACTGCCACAAAACGCCCTACACCCTGTGCATGATTCGCCTGGCCCGGTTCAATGAACTGGAACAGGCCCTGGGCTACCGAGCGGCCGAAGAACTCCTGAAGCAGTATCTGCGGCAACTCAACCGGTATCTGAAGCAAACCGTGGGCGATCAACTGGTGATGATCAACGGTTACAGCGTGGCCACCCTGGACACCGTCAACCATGCTTTTGCCCTGTTGCGCCATCCCGACGAGGCGCTGGAGAGCCAACGCCTGCAGGCCATCAGCCGCTGGTTGTCCGAGAACTTCCGTGAGGGCCGTTTTTCCTTTTCCTGGGCCGCCTCGGTTGGCGTCGCCCACGCCCCGGAACATGCTGCAGAACCGGCCGGCGTACTCGCCTGTGCCGGCTTTGCCTCGCTGGACGAAAGCCTGCCGCTGGTGGTTTATGATCCTGCCATTGCCGAGTGGCAATACCGCCAGCAAATGCTGATGCTGGATGTGGAACAAGCGCTGCGTTCCGGCGAAATGTGGCTGGAGTACCAGCCCAAGATCAACATCCGCGATGGCCGGATTGGCTCACTGGAAGCCCTGATTCGCTGGCAGCACCCGGAATTCGGCAGGATTGCGCCCAGCCAGTGGATTCCCCTGGCCGAAGAAGTGGGGATCATTCACACGGTCACACTCTGGGTTCTGGACCGAGCCTGCAGGGACAGCCATCAGCTTCGTGAACAGTATGGGCGTGATATTACGGTCGCGGTGAACATTTCCGCCAAGGATCTGGCCCACAGTCTGTTCCACGAGGAAGCCGGCGCCATCGTCCGACGACACAAACTGGAGCCGGCCAACGTCAGCCTGGAAATTACCGAAACCGCCATGATGACCGATCCGGAAACGGCCCGCAGCACCATCCGGACCCTGAGCGCGATGGGCTTCCGGATTGCACTGGATGACTTCGGATCCGGCCACTCATCACTTGGCGCCCTGGCACAATTCGAGCTGGATGAGCTGAAAATCGACCGCAGTTTTCTGGAGGGGGTACTGGATTACCCCTCAAGACAGAAAATACTTCGTGCCGCTCTTGAGCTGGGCACAGCCCTGGACCTGGATGTGGTGGTCGAAGGCGTGGAAGACGAAACCATCGCACTCTGGCTGCATCAGTTTCCGGGCTTGCAGGGGCAGGGTTATTACTGGGGCCGCCCGTTCAGCCTGGAACACAAAACCCGTTAGCTGCCGATAATCACCGTTCCACTGCCAACGGTAACGCCCCCGCAGGATACAGCACCGCCGGTAACCGCAGCCGGTGTGCCATTGATCATCACGGTTCCGGAACCGGCCGCAATGGCCCGGGGATGGGGCGGATGCTTGGGCTTTGAATGGGGTTGCAGCGGATCGCCTACCCGGGCAACGGGTTTACCGTCCACGAGAACATCGGGGGAACCGGCAATCACCGGTGTGGGCGGGAATCCCTGATGGTCCATACCGAGATCGCCCAGCAATACTATTGCCTTACTCATGGATTGATTCCTTTCATCATTGAGTCCTGAGCCACCATCCTATACCGAAATCCGCACGGACCCAAGTCCCGCACCAGCTCAGTGCATGCTAAAAGATGCAGATACGACTGACCTGCATCAAGGGGGCTGACGGCGGTCCGTTTTACACTTCCTTCACACTCATCAGCCATGGAGGCCGTCATGTCATCGCCCACTGAACCCGTTCAGGCGCCCAACGAGGCAACACCAGGCTCAGCCTTCCATTGCTGGCAGCAGGGCTATGGCGTTATCCGGCACTCCGAACAGACCTCCGCCAGAGTCCGGGAACTCGCTGGAAAACTGGTTAGTGCCGGGCACCAACCGGATGAAGATACGGTGTACCGGAAGCTGATCGCCCTGGACCGGCTCACCAGCGCCGGCCTGTGGCTGGTGGTGCACATGACCTATTGCAACCGGGTGGACATTGCCGGCGCCCCCCTGGTCGCCCAGGATTTCAAGGCTTCGCCGGAAGGCCATACCGGAGGCGCCCTGAACATGGTGCCTGCCTACGCGGCCTACCTGGCCCTCAACAACCTGACCGGAAAAACCCGCAGCTGGCTGATGGGACAAGGGCATTGTGTGGCCGCCGTGGATGCACTCAACGTTCTGACCGGCAATCTGCATCCCGAGCAACGCGCCCGTTACCTGGCGCCTGAGGGACTATCTCGACTGGCCTCCGACTTCTACAGCTATCGCCAGAAACCGGATGGCACGATGGCCGCCCCCCTGGGCAGCCACGTAAACCCCCATACCGCCGGGGGCATTATCGAAGGCGGCTACCTTGGATTTGCAGAGCTGCAGTACGCACATATGCCTCTGCCCGGTGAGTCTCTGGTGGCCTTCCTTTCCGACGGCGCCGCCGAAGAACAGCGCGGAAGTGACTGGATACCCCGATGGTGGCGTGCGGAGGACTGCGGACTGGTCTTGCCGGTGATGATTGCCAATGGGCGGCGCATTGAACAACGAACCGAGCTTGGTACCCGTGAGGGTCTGGAACGGTTTGAGCAGCACCTGCAACACCGGGGCTTTGATCCGGTACGATTTGACGGCCGTGATCCCGCGGCCTTCGTCTGTGCCATGTACGACATGGAGCAGGCACTTGCAGCCCATGGCACCGCTGCGCAACAAGGTGAGACCGGCTACCCGGTTCGCATACCCTACGGTATCGCAGAGACCGTGAAAGGCTATGGTTTCTATGGCGCCGGAGAAAACGCAGCTCACAATCTGCCTCTGCCCGGCAATCCTCGTATGGATGCCATATCCCGGGAGCTGTTCAATGAATACGCAACACCGCTCTGGGTAAAACCGCAGGAGCTGAACCTGGCGGTATCCGAGCTGAATGAACACAGCCAACAGGGCCGGCCACTGGAGCGGGATCACCCGCTGGCGCTTCGCCGTCCCTCGGAACCTGCCATTCCGGTTTTGCCCTGGGCTCAGAACAAATGCTCACCCATGACTGCCGTTGATGAATTCTTCAAGGCTCTGGTCGCGGACAACCCGGAGCTCCGGCCCAGGATCGGCAACCCGGACGAGCTCGCCAGCAACCGACTCAAAGGCGTGCTCGACAGCCTCAAGCACCGCGTAAACGACCCGGAGAACGAGGCCGAGTCAGTACACGGCAAGATCATTACGGCACTGAATGAAGAGGCGGTCGTCTCTGCCTGCCTGGCCAACAAAGCGGGATTGAATCTGGTGGCCAGCTACGAAGCCTTCTGCGTGAAAATGCTCGGTGCCATCCGCCAGGAGTTGATCTTCGCCCGACATCAGAAAGAAGTGGGCCGGCCACCCCAATGGCTGGGACTGCCAGTGATTGCCACCTCGCACACATGGGAAAACGGCAAGAACGAGCAATCCCACCAGGACACCAGCTTCTGTGAGGCTTTACTGGGAGAAATGAGTGATGTCTCCCGGGTGATTTTCCCGGCTGACTACAACAGCGCCCTGGCGATTCTGCCATCGGTTTACCGGGAGCGGGGCCGCATCAGTTGCCTCGTTATCCCGAAACGGGAGCGCCCGTGCGTCTTCAACGGCAGCGAAGCCGAAGCACTGGCAAGACACGGCGCACTGGTGGTGGACGAGGATACCTCGGCTGGCGAAGAACCACTGCTGCTGATTGCCAATGGCGCCTATCAGCTTTCCGAGGCCATACGGGCTTGCGAGCGTCTGCGCGAGACCGGCACACCGTTCCGGCTGGTCTATCTGCAGGAACCCGGGCGCTTCCGTCAACCCCGGGATCCGATGGAAGCCACCTCGTGCCTGACCGAGTTTGAGCGGGAGCGTCTGTTCCCCCATCGCATGCACCGACGGGTTGCCCTGACCCATATGCGGCCGGAAGTGTTTCGCGGACACCTGCACACGCTGTTCCCGCAGCCCGGCCATTCCCGGGTACTGGGCTACATCAATCGGGGTGGTACCCTGAATGAAGCGGGCATGCTGTTCGCCAACCGCTGCTCATGGGGCCATGCCCTGGCGGCCTGCGCCGAGGTGATGGACAAACCTCCCGGAGAATGGCTCTCCAGCGCCGAACTGGCCGCGGTGGAGGGCCGAGGCGATCCGGGAGTGATTACCCGCGGACTGCCTTGACCCGGTTACGTATCGCAGTTTCCAGTTCCAACACCAGCAGAACCACAACACCAGCCACCACGGAAAACGCCAGTTGCTCCAAGCTCAGGGCCGCAGTGGTAAAGGTGTGCTGGAACCACGGCAGGTAGGTGAACAACAGCTGCAATACCACGACCGCTGCGATCGCTGCCAGCACAACGGGGGTGCCGAGCACCCCCCGCAGGGTAATCGAGGCACTGTCGAGATAACGCACCGCAAACAGGTAGAAGACCTCCATCGCCACCAGGGTGTTGACCGCCAGAGTGCTGGCCAGCACCGGGTCCTGATGACGATGCATGACCCAGAACCAGGCCGCGAAGATACCCACCAGAAACAGCAGGGATACAAACGCCACCCGCCAGACCACAAATCCCTGCAGCAAGGACTCGTCCCGTGGTCTGGGAGGTTGCCGCATGACTCCGGGCTCGGGCGGCTCAAATGCCAGGGTCATGGCCAGCAGCACCGAGCTGACCATATTCACCCAGAGAATCTGCAAGGCGGAAATGGGCAGCGTGAGCCCCAGCAACAAGGCGGTGATCAGGCTGACGGATTCCCCCCCGTTAATCGGAAGCATAAAGGCAATGCCCTTACGCAGGTTGGTGTAAACCGTGCGCCCTTCCCGGACAGCCGCAGCAATGCTGGCGAAGTTATCATCCAGCAGCACCACCGATGACGCCTGCCGGGCCGCTTCCGAGCCCTTTACACCCATGGCAATGCCAACATCCGCCCGCTTCAGTGCCGGGGCATCGTTGACGCCATCACCGGTCATGGCCACCACACCATGCAGTGCCTGCAGGGCTTTCACTAACCTGAGTTTGTGCTCGGGGCTGGTGCGGGCAAACACATCCACCTCTCCGGCCAGACTCCGGAGCTGATCTTCATCCAGGTCATCAAGCTCTTTGCCGGTCAGTACCCGGTCGGCATTACGCAGCCCGAGTTTTCGGGCAATGGCACCGGCCGTCAGGGCGTGGTCGCCGGTAATCATCTTCACCCGAATACCGGCATCGTGGCACTCTTTGATAGCGCGGATAGCCTCCTGCCGGGGCGGATCCAGCAAGCCCACCACCCCCAGCAATTCAGCGCCCTGTTCCAGCTCTTCCAGCACCAGTTCCCGGCTGCCTTTCGCCATTGGCCTGCGCGCCAGTGCCAGCACCCTCAGGCCTTCGGAAGCCATTTCCGTAATGATCCGTTCCCAGTGCTCCGTGCTCAGCGGCTCCGTTCCACCGTCGGTGGATACCTGGTGCGCACACATGGCCAGAATCCGTTCCGGAGCGCCTTTGAGATAGGCAATACCGTGACCGTGGTGGTCGTGATGCAATGTGGCCATGAACCGTATGCGGGTATCGAAGGGAACCTCATCAACCCGTGGCCAGCCGGAGGCACTGTTCACATGATCAAATTCCGCCTTGCCGGCAAACACTTTCAGCGCGGCTTCCATGGGGTCACCATGAATAGAAGGCTGCCCGTTTTTGCCAATAATGCTGGCGTCGTTACACAGTGCCGCCGCCCGGGCAAGCTCAGCCAGCACCCCATCGCCGGTGACCGGCTTCCCCCCCCGGCAGACCATGCCATCGCTACCATAACCTTCGCCGGTAATCTCATAGCGCTCACCGGAGGTCACAGCTGTGGTCACCATCATTTCGTTACGGGTGAGCGTGCCGGTTTTGTCAGAGCAAATGACTGAAACCGCGCCCAGGGTTTCGATCACCGGCATCCGGCGTACCACCGCCTTGCGACGCGCCATCTGGCGCACACCAATGGCAAGGGTAATGGTGAGAATGGCAGGCAAGCCTTCAGGAATGGCTGCCACCGTCAGGCCCACCACCGCCATGAACAACTCCCGGAATTCCAGGCCACTGAACACCAGTCCGCCAAAGAAGATGAGAATGCCGGTCGCGATGACAATCAGAGAAAGCCCCCGCGCAAACCGGTCCATCTGTTCCAGCAGCGGAGTTTTAAGACTGGTGGTATCAGCCAGCAGGCCGGAAATGCGGCCGATTTCGGTATGTATACCGGTACGTACGACAACGCCCCGGGCGGTGCCCGTGGCCACCATGGTGCCGGAGAACGCCATGCCAGTCTGGTCGCCGAGGGCCGACTGCTCGTCCACCGGATCGGGGAACTTGTCCACCGCCTCGGATTCGCCCGTCAGGATAGCTTCCTCAATCTTGAGGTTGTTGGTTTTTTCCAGGCGAAGATCGGCGGGCACACGGTCACCAGCCTCCAACATCACGGTATCACCAGGTACCAGCTCGCCGGCATCCACCTGATGCTGGCCGCCGGCCCTGACAATGCGGGCGCGGGGAGCCAGCATATGACGGATAGCGGACAATGCCTGCTCGGCCCGACCTTCCTGGATGAAGCCGACCAGGGTCTGGACAATCACCACCGCCAGAATCACCCCGGCGTCGACCCAGTGTCCGAGAGCACCGGTGATGGCCGCTGCGGTCAGCAGTACATAAATCAGGAAATTCCGTAACTGGCGACCGAGCCGGGCCAGGGGGCCGGACGTGCGCCCCTCTGGCAACTGGTTGGGGCCAAACGTCTCCAACCTGACCTGCGCGCTTTCATCGGTCAAAGGAGCCGATGCATCCAGAAGAACCCGCGCCTGTTCTGAGGCTATGGCATGCCAGGCCAGAGAGTGCTCCCCCCTGGCCGACGAACCCTTTGAACCCGACGTACTGACTTCGGACATATCCCTGCTCCCTGCCTAAGGTCTGGGTCAACTACACAGGATTCTGCCGATACCGCCAATGCGCCAGGTCAAACCGAAGGCTGGTATAGCCGCGCCCGGTTGGCTATACCGGATCGACCGTTCGGTTCCCGGCACCCGGCAAGGTCTTCCGCGCCGCAGACCGACTGTTATCAACCGTGTATTCCCGGCTCTTGACGGTATCCACGAAATACCAGTTAGCCAGGGCTTCGTCCTGAGTGAAAGTAACCACCATATAACCACGTTGATTGATGTTCAGGTAGTCCAGGCCATCCACCAGCAGGCCAATGCCCTGCTCCGCATCGGCAATTAGGGCATCAGGCAGTCCCAGATAGTCCTCCAGTCCGGGAGAAGACACCGAGGCGGTGGCAAATTCCACACCCACCTGGTTGCCATTCATATCCTTCAGATTATTGGCCCAGGCGTTATGGGTATCTCCGGCCAGCACCACCAGGTTTTTGTCCAATTGCCGCGCCATGCCCAGAACGACTTCTCTTTCTGCCTGATAGCCGTCCCAGGCGTCGAGATTGTAGGGTGCGGCTGTGCTGATTCGGGCTTCCTGCTCTTCCGTCAGTGGCATACCCTGCAGCTGCATTCCTTTTAGTGTCGCGAGTTCTTGAAGTGTTACCGGCAAATCGTCAAACGTTTCAGTGGCAATCGCCAGCAGCAACTCAGCAGGCAGATCCATACGCCCCATCAACACCTGCTGCCCCAGCACCTGCCATCGCCCGGTCGACGTGGCCAGCTTGTTCTGCAACCACAGACGCTGCTCTGCTCCCAGCAATGTCCGGTTTGGATCCGTCACATCGGCCGTGAATTGATCCACGTTCAGTCCGGCTTCGCTAAGATAGTTCAGGTAATCCAGTTGCTGATCGCGCCCGATAACACGGGTGTCCAGCATGTGCAGATCCACCAGATCACCAAAGCGGAAGCTGCGATAGATGGCCTCGTCATTACCTTCGATCACCGGCCGGATTGGCATCCATTCGAAGAAGGCTTGCAGCGCCGCCAGCTTGCGCTGTTCAAAATCGCCTTCAGAGTCATCGTGATTTTCAGCACCATTACGCCAGGTGTCGTTGGCCACTTCATGGTCGTCCCACACCACAATAAACGGTAGCCGCTGATGGGCCAGCTGCAGGTCCGGGTCCTCCCGGTAAATGGCATACCGGCGGCGGTAATCGACCAGTGTCAGCAACTCCCGGTTATTGTTCTCCGGGAAGGTACGGCCCAAAGCCTGAGCCTCTTCCGAGGCATAGCTGTCCGGGTCACTGCTGTACTCATAGATATAGTCACCAAGGTGCACCACAGCATCCAGGTCCGCCTGTTTTGCCACTTCCCGGTATACGTGAAAGTAACCGGCCGGGTAGTTGGAGCAGGACACCACAGCCAGTCGCACCTGCTCTACCGATCCTTCCGGCAAGGTAGTCGCGGCACCTACGGGAGAAGTGGCACCCGAGGAGCGGAAACGGTAATAGTAACGCTGGCCCGGCATCAGCCCCTGGGCATCCACCTTGATGGTGAAATCATGGGCTTCGGTGGTTTCGGCGGTTCCTGAGCGCACCACCGAGGCAAACTCCGCATCGGTGGCGATTTCCCAACCGACTTTCACCTTGCTGCCACGCTCGGGCACGGCCCGGGTCCAGAGGATAACGCTGTCCTGTAGCGGATCACCACTGGCCACACCATGGGTAAAATCAACCCGCCGTTTGTCGTCGCTATCCAGCACACACCCCGCCAGGCCGGTGGAAATCGCCACCGCCCCCATACCCAGTGCCGATGCTTTCAGAAAATCCCGTCTCGTC
The DNA here is from genome assembly GCF_003634635.1 of Marinobacter nauticus. Classification (GTDB taxonomy): domain Bacteria; phylum Pseudomonadota; class Gammaproteobacteria; order Pseudomonadales; family Oleiphilaceae; genus Marinobacter; species Marinobacter nauticus. Next base: position 1,068,120 of record NZ_RBJB01000003.1, read on the forward strand.
AGTCTAGCCATTGTCCACCCCTGTCATGTTCGTCATATGCTTTTTATCGTGCCCGGAAACCAAAACCGGTTGGCCTGAAAAGCTAGACCAGAGATATGAAGAACGCGTTGCCGGATTGCGACAAGGCTGTGGCAAATTCCGACAGGTGCATCGCAAGCAGACGGCAGTCACAAAAAACGGGAGCCGAAGCTCCCGTTTTGACCGAGTGAATAACGTGTCTGGCTAGCCGCTGACGAACACCGGCCCGAGCCCCAGATTCCAGAGAATGACCGAACCGACACGGGTGGATACCAGGATCACCAGTGCCACCGTGAGCAGTGCCCCTCCGTACATGACTGCCCGCTCCTTTTCGATGCCCATGACGATCGGTAAGCCGTCGTACATCAGCCAGGCGCCGTAACAGGCCGCCGCCAGGAACACCACAGCATTGAACCAAGGCACCGGGTACAGCAGCGCGAAACCGGCCAGGAACAGTGGCGTGCAGGAATAGGCTGCCAGGGCAATACCGTTAGACGGCACGTGCTCTTCCTTGGCGCCATAGGTTTTCGCCATCCAGTTAATGGCGTACCCGAGGGCGAAGACCCCCACCAGCATGGCGAGGTAGGTCAGAACGCTCATCTGGAGCGCACTGATTTCGGTGAGCTTGATCAGCCTTTCGCTACCGATAGACCAACCAAAATGGGCCGTCGAGATGTAGGCGCAGATTGGCGCTATGGCCGCCAGAATGACGACGTACGCCACATAAAGACGAGTTGGATGTTCGTGTTCTTTCTTAATGGATACCCACTCGTCGTCCGGGTGGGTGAAGAGACCAAACGCATGGGACAGAAGCATAAACCACCCCCTTTATTGCTGTTGTTGGTATGGGTGGATACGGTGCCCGAACCATTTCGGACTTAAAACCGTTCCTGTTCTTAACTATAGTCAAGAATCAGATTCGGGAAAGCCGGCATTGATTCTCTTTACTTATCAGATCTGGCCTATAAGACCGTTTTGTTCTGAGAACAGGGCGCGCCAGTGAGTCTGGATCGATTTTCTGGCTGCCAACGTAATCATGGAAGTGTCACCAACCCTGGCAAGGAGTAACAAACGCGATGATCCGTATCAGAACCGCAGTACCCACAGCAATCCTCTCCCTTTTTATGACCAGCACACAGGCGCTTGCAGAAATGCAGACCGAAACCATTGAATACACCGTAGACGGCCAAACCTTCACCGGCTACCTGGCCTGGGACGACGAGTTCGACCAGAAACGCCCCGGCGTGCTGGTGGTACACGAATGGTGGGGCCACAATGAGTTTGCCCGGGAGCAGGCGGAAAAGTTGGCAGCCTCCGGCTATACCGCCTTCGCACTGGATATGTATGGCTCCGGCAAACAGGCCGACCATCCGGATACCGCCCAGAAGTTCATGCAAGAAGCCACAAGCAACATGGAGCAGGTTAAAGCCCGCTTCCTGAAAGCCAAGGAACTTCTGCAGAACCATGACAGCGTTGACCCAGACCGTATTGCTGCCCAGGGCTATTGCTTCGGTGGTGCCGTGGTCCTGAACATGGCTCGTATGGGCGTGGATCTGGATGGCGTAGTCAGCTACCACGGTGCCTTGGGCAGCCCGCTGCAGGCCGAAGCTGGCGCTGTGAAAGCAAAAGTGCAGGTTTACACAGGCGGCGCAGATGACATGGTTCCCTCGGAACAGGTAGCCGGGCTGGTTCGGGAAATGCAGAATGCCGAAGTGGATCTGACGCTGGTCAGCTTCCCTGGCGTGAAGCATTCCTTTACCAATCCCAATGCCGATAAGGTGGCGGCAGAGTTCGGCATGCCAATCGCCTATGATGAAGCGGCTGCGCGGCGCTCATGGCAGGGCACCATGCGCTTTTATGAGGAAATCTTCGGGGAATAAACAGGCAACAAAAAAGGCAGCCTCGGCTGCCTTTTTTGGGTTATTGCTGAATCCTCAGGGGATTACAGAGCAACAACGTTCTCCGCCTGAGGACCTTTCTGGCCCTGAGTTACGGTGAACTCGACCTGCTGGCCTTCGGCCAGGGTCTTGAAACCAGAGCCCTGAATGGCGCTGTAGTGAACGAATACGTCCGGGCCGCCTTCACGAGTGATAAAGCCAAAGCCTTTTGCTTCGTTGAAGAACTTAACAGTACCGGTAGTAGTAGACATACTTAAACTTCCTGAAATCAATCATATTATCTGCTGCCACACACTCATAGGGTGCTGGTCAGCGTGTTACGGAAAAACAGAACTCGCGGGATCAAAAACAGGACGGTCACTACTAACTGCGGAGGTACGTCTTATTCATGAACTGCTTTGCTGATTCTTTCCTACGAACCCACTCTACTCTGGAATTTCGGGCTTGCCAAGCGTAATTTCAATAATTTGTGTAGGTAGTGATACCCACAGATTCTGACTGGCCCGCAGGCTTACCCACGCACCAGGGAAAAAGTCAGAAATCCGAGTGCTGTCATCAGGATAGAGCCAGCAACATGGGCCAGAATTCCGACCAGGGCCATGCCCCACTTGCCTTCCTGAAGCGCGGCGAACATCTCCAGCGAGAAGGTCGAGAAAGTCGTCAGGGCGCCACACAAACCTGTCACCGCAAACAGACGCCATTCCGGCGAAAGCACACTGCTCTGGCTGAAAAAAGCCATCAACAGGCCAATCAGCCAGCCACCACTAAGGTTGGCAACCAGTGTGCCCCAGGGAACGGCGTGATAACTGGCGTTAAGCCAGAGCCCAAGCCCCCAGCGCAGGTTGGCGCCTATAACGGCACCAACGCTGACTGCAAGAACCGACCACCACATGCTACCCGGCCGCCTCAGGCCGGGTTGTGGTCGATCAGGGTTTCCCGGTTTCGGGCAAACTCGTCAAACGGGAAATCATCCACGGTGAGCATTTCCAGCACCACCTCTTCATACTGGCGCATGAAGTCGGCTTCTTCCTTGCTGAATACACCGGCCTCCAGGGCGGCCTCAAAACGCTCCTCGGGATGCAGTGCGGTCATCGGCAGTTCGCCCTTGGCGTAAGCCTTGGTGGCCTTCCGATACAGCTGCTCGGCCTTGTCGTAGTCTTTCAACAGACCGTTATAGCGGGCGACGGGATTTTCCACCGTGCCTTCCCCGTCTGTAGTCCAGGCACCAGCCATCAGCTTGTTGCGAACCGGCGTATCGGTGGTGATGGAACGGGCCAGCTTACGCGCCAGATCATCATGGGGCGCATCCCAACGGCATCCCAACGGCAGGGTAATAGCTCGCAGAGCCAGTGCCACCGGTCGGTTCGGCAGGTTCTGGAGGAACTCGTCCAGTGCCAGCTCGGTACGGTGCAGCAGATAGGCCAGGCTGTACTGCATCAGTTCTTTCTCGCCATCCACCGGCTGGGTTTCGTGCCAGTTCTTCAGCACCATGGAAGCCAGGTACAGATTCGCCAGCATGTCACCCAGGCGTGCCGAAATCAGCTCGCGCATTTTCAGCTCGCCGCCCAGGGTTGTCATGGCCGCATCGGCACACAGGCCGAAGGCAGAGCTGAACCGCGCCAGGGCCTGGGCATACTTGCGGGAGGCACTGTCGAATGGCACATCAGCCTTGCCCAGGCCCAGCGCCTGCGTAAAGGCGCGGGCGGCATTGCCAAAGATTAGCCCGGCATGACCAAAGAACGCCTCATCAAACGCCTTGATATCGTCATTGTCCTTCGCGGCAAGCTCTTTCAGCACATACGGATGACAACGGATGGCACCCTGACCGAAGATCATCAGGCTGCGGGTCATGATATTGGCGCCTTCAACGGTGATCGACACCGCCGCACCGCTATAGCCAATGCCCAGGTAGTTGCGGGGTCCAAGGGTTACAGTTTTACCACCGTGCACATCCATGGCATCGGTGAGGATTTCACGCTGAAATTCGGTCAGGTGATACTTGAGGATAGCGGACGGCACCGCCGGCTTCTCGCCCCGGTCGATCATGTTAGCGGTGTGATTAACAGCCGCCTGGGCAATGTAGGTTTTAGCCGCAATGCGGGCCAGCGGGGCTTGTACCCCCTCCATCTCCGCCACCGGCGTATTGAACTGGCGGCGAATTCGGGTAAAGCCACCGGCCGTGCCCACAGCATAGGCAGCGGCACCGGCAGCACCGGACGGCAGGGTGATACAGCGACCCACCGACAGACATTCAACCAGCATACGCCAGCCCTGGCCCGCCATTTCCTGGCCACCAATAATATAGTCCAGCGGAATGAACACATCCTTGCCCTTGATCGGGCCGTTCATGAACGGGGACCCGATGGGGCAATGGCGCCGGCCGATTTCCATGCCCTCGGTATCCCGGGGGATCAGCGCACAGGTAATGCCGTAATCTTTGGTGTCCCCCAGCAGCCCGTCCGGGTCAAACATCCGGAAGGCCAGCCCGACCACCGTGGCGACTGGCGCCAGCGTAATCCAGCGCTTTTCAAAGTTCAGGCGGATACCCACCACTTCTTTACCATCCACTTCCTGCTTGCAGACGATGCCGGTGTCTGGCAGCGAAGTGGCATCAGAGCCTGCGCGAGGCCCGGTCAGGCCAAAACAGGGGACTTCCCGGCCATCGGCCAGTCTCGGCAGATAATAGTCTTTCTGCTCTTCGGTACCGTACTTCACCAGCAGCTCGCCCGGGCCGAGGGAGTTGGGCACGCCGACCGTGACCATCAGCATTTCGTTGGCGGCAAGCTTCTGCAGCACTGCAGTCTGGGCCTTGGCGGAAAACCCGAGGCCACCGTATTCCTTCGGAATGATCATGCCGAAGAACTTCTCTTTCTTCAGGAAATCCCAGAGTTCCTTGGGCAGATCGGCACGCTCAACCGCCAGATCCCAGGCGTTACACATGGAAATGGCCTGGGTGCACTGGTCGTCGACGAAGGCCTGCTCTTCCTCACTCAGACCGGTGTGGCGGTTAATCAGCAGGTTGTGCCAATCCGGGCGACCGGTGAACAGTTCGCCATCCCAACCAACGGTACCCGCTTCCAGAGCCACTTTCTCAGTGTCTGACACCTTGGGCGCCACCTTCTTGAACATGGCAAACACCCGGGGGGTGAGCCAGCTCTGCCGGAACTGGGGCAAACCCGCAACAGCGGTAACGGCCGCGCCCGCCAGAAGGACAAAAGCAAGCCAGCCAGAGGCCAGAAACAGGGACAGCACACCTACCACAACCATCACGCCAATGGCGGGTTTGGCACCGGATTCCCGGCGCATCACGTACAGCAGGCCGGCCAGAGCCACCAGAAAAAGAATCAAAGTCATCTCAGGATCTCTCTGTCTTCCATGGATTGGAGTCTCCGGCCAGTGCCGGAGCCCTTTGACTACACTTCGTTACGTTCAACTTACCCTAACAGATGTCTGTTCGCCAGATAATGACCAGTGTTCAGTCGGTTAGCACCATTACGATGTGACAATCACACGGATACCCTCCAGGGCCAGGGACGCATGCTCTACAGCACTGCGGGCGGCATCCAGCTGGCTACGCAGGAAGTCGATTTCTTCGTTGCGGATGGCCGGATTCACTTTCTTCAGTGCTTCCAGACGCCGAATCTCCGGCATGAAGCTGTCTTCTACCCTCGCCAGCGCCTGTTCGCGAAGCGGTGACAGATGCGGCTCCGCCAGCGTCTCGACGTGGTCGACCATGGTTTCCACCTCGGCCCGGATTTTCGGCACGATGGCCTGGGCCGTGCGCCGCCGGATATTGGAGCAAAGCTCATTCAGCCGTTCATGGGGCAGAGCCTTGGACAGATCCCGGCCATTCACATCCACCACCAGGCGCAGGGGCGAAACCGGCAGATACCGAGTCAACTGCAGCGATTCGGGCGCCGGACAATGCACCGCGAATACGGCTTCCAGCAGGAGCGTTCCCGGGGGCAGAGCCTTGACCGAGAGATTGGCCAGGGCAGCCTTGCCCAGCCCGGAACTATTCACCGAATCCATCACCCCGGTAACCATCGGGTGCTCCCAGCTCATGAACGCCATATCTTCGCGCTGCAACGCCTGCTGACGATCCCAGGTAACGGTCAGCCCGTCTTCCGGAAGCTCCGCCACCAGGCCGGCCTGGAACTGCTCGCCCGGCTTCAGGATATCCGCATGCTCACTGTGGTCTTCCAGGTCAACGCCGAGGATATCGAAAGCCTGAATCATGTAGTCACGGACTTCAGCGGCATTCTCCTCTTCCTCGATCCCGGCGATCAAAGCCTCAGCCTCATCAACACGACAGGAGTTCAGTTCAATCAGCGCATCCCGGCCGTTGTGCAATATGTCTTTCAGACGCGCCGTCTCAGACGCACTGGCCGCCACCAGTGGCTCCAACTGGCTTTCGTCTCCGTCCAGGGCCTGCTGCCACTGGCCCTGAACATGTTCCTGAACAGCAACACCCACGGCGCAGCTCTCGGCAAACGCATTCAGCCCTTCCTGGAACCAGCGGTACTGTACCTCCTGACTGGTGCCCTGAAGATAGGGGATGTGAATACGGATCGCTTCGGTCTGGCCGATCCGATCCAGGCGACCAATGCGCTGTTCCAGCAGATCCGGATTGGCCGGCAGATCAAACAGCACCAGGTGGTGGGCAAACTGGAAGTTGCGCCCTTCGCTGCCGATTTCCGAACAGATCAGCGCCTGCGCCCCCTGCTCCGTATCAGCAAAATAGGCCGCGGCCCGGTCGCGCTCAATCAGACTAAGGTGTTCGTGGAAGGCTGCACTGCGAATACCGGCCCGTAACTGCAGATAATGCTCAAGCGCCATGGCCGTGCTGGCTTTGGCACAGATCACCACCACCTTGGCCGGGCGCAGGCTGGCCAGTTTCTTCTCCAGCCAGCTCACCCGGGGATCCTGGGCCAGCCAGTCTTCTTCATCCACTGCCTGCTCAGGCGCCAGCCCGGTGACACCGTATTGATGGTGTTCATACAGGTCCGGGCACGGCAGGGGTTCCGGTAACGGCTGTCGCTCCGGGAAGCCCTGAATGGCGGCCCGGGTATTCCGGAACAACACTCGCCCGGTGCCGTGACGATCCAGCAACGCATCGATCACCGCCTGGTGGGCATCATCCCGGGCCAGCAATTCGTCCAGCTCATCTCCCAGCCAACCGGCGAGGGCCTGCCGATCGTCTTTTGAGATAGTATCCGGCGCCTGCTGCAGGCGCCGGACCACCTGATTGATCACTTCATAGTGCTGTTCTTCTTCCCGGAAGGTCTCCAGATTGTGGAACCGGGCCGGGTCGAGCAAGCGCAGGCGGGCAAAGTGGCTGGCCACGCCGATCTGTTCGGGTGTTGCGGTCAGCAGCAGCAAGCCCTGGCTGGCACCGGACAACTGCTCAACCACATCGTATTCCGGGCTGGACTGTTCCGGCGACCAGGCCAGGTGATGAGCTTCGTCCACCACCATCAAATCCCAGCCCGCCGCCACCGCGTCTTTGCGGGCCTTCTCGCTGCGCACCAGGAAGTCGAGGCTACACAGCACTAACTGGTCAGATTCAAACGGGTTAACCGCATCGTCATCACCAAAAATATGGTTAACCAAAGCGTCGACATCATCTTCTTCGGCCTTGAGGTCGTCGTACCGGGCCTGATCAATAATGGAAAAGCGCAGATTGAAACGCCGCAGCATTTCCACCAGCCACTGGTGGATCAGTGAATCGGGCACCACAAACAGCGCCCGGCGGGCTCGACCGGTCTGCAGCTGATAATGAAGAATCAGACCTGCCTCAATGGTTTTACCCAGACCGACCTCATCGGCCAGCAGAACCCTGGGAGCATGCCGGCGGGCCACTTCGTGGGCAATATAAAGCTGGTGCGGCAGGTGCTGGGTGCGTGCCCCAATCAGCCCCTGGGCCGGCGACGCCCGCAGACGGTCCATGTGCTGCAGGGTGGCGACTCGAAGCCGGAAGGCACCGTTGCGATCAAACTGGCCGGCAAAGAGGCGCTGATGAGGCGCGGAAAAATTCACAGAGCCCGCCAGCTTAACCTCGGAAATCGGCTGAAGATTCTCACCGTCATCGGCGTGATACACCAGAACGCCATCGAGATCTTCCACTGCGCGCACGGTATAGCACTCACCGTCAAAGGTCTCTATTTCCTCGCCCTGTTGATACACGATCCGTGACAAGGGCGCATTATCGATGGCATAGGTGCGCTCTTCATCGGCAGCGGGGAACCCCAGGGTGACTCTGCGCCCCGAGATGTCCGTTACGATACCCAGACCCAGGGCAGTATCGCTGTGGCTGACCCAACGCTGGCCGATGACAAATTCCGATGTTTCCAAGAAACCTCCGATGACTGATTACTGAGTGTTTGAACCGTTTTCCCGAACCCAATAGGCCGTTGCACCACACACCGCCGCTGGCACCACAAACAGGTTGAGCACCGGCACCATCGCCGCCAGGGCGACCGGCAGGCCGAACCCGAGAGCCGACAGCCGGGTATCTCCCAACAGCTTGCGCAGAGCCGGAAAACTGACCTTGTGGTTGTCGGCCGGATAATCCACATATTGCAGCGCCATCATCCAGCTGTTGAACAGAAACCAGAGTACAGCGGCCACCAGGTTGACCACGGGAATCAGGCCAATAATGAATAAGCCCAAAGCCCTGGGCAGGTAATAGGCAATCTTCTGAACCTCCCGCCAGAGCGCGCGGGGAATGTCCTTGATAATGGCGGACCAGCTATCGTCAGTAGATACCTCCTGGCCGGTCAGCTGTTTCTCGGTGAGTTCCGCCAGGTAACCATAGAAGGGAGAGCCGATCAGGTTGGCCACGATCACGAAGCCATAGGCCAGCATCAGCAGAATCACCACGCCGTACAGCAGCCAGAAAAGCCAATCGAGTGCCTGCAACCAGGCCCAGTCCGGCAACCAGGCCATGGCCGCAGCGATCATGGCGGTGAACAGTTCGGCCAGAAAATAGAACAGCAGACCGAAAAGCAGGATGTTGATGATCAGCGGGATGACAACAAACAACCGGAGGCCCGGCTGGCGAATCAGCCCGAAGCCTTCCCCCAGATAGCCCAGTCCACGAAAAAAGTTACCCTTGAGCATTACTGGTGTTCCTCCGCTGCCATGACAATAACGGGGCGCAAAGCATATCATGTCGGAACCATTCCCACAGCCCGCGAGGACTCTCGGATTCCACTATGCCCCGCATCCGTTCCATTATCGTCTCCATTCTGGCCATGCGACGGCTATGGCAGGCAGCGCTGTTTGTTTCCATTGCAGCCATCCTTTACCTGGCAACCACCAGTAACAGTTACCCCATCCCTGCGGCGCCCAATGACAAGATCAATCATCTGATTGCCTTTCTGGAGCTCACCCTGGTGACCCGCCTGGCATGGCCACGGCTTTCTGTGCTTTGGTATGCCCCCGCCTTGCTGGTTTTCGGCCTGATACTGGAGGTGGTGCAAGCCAACCTGCCGTACCGGGATTTCTCCCTCGCAGATCTGACAGCGGATGCCGTTGGCATCGGGCTTGGCCTGCTGCCTTGGCCGGGACTTCGACTGGCTCAAGAAACGGATTTGCGAAAATCGCCCGAATCCTTGTGAGACATTTCCTACATACCTGTAGGAACTCCCTGTGACATCTCGTACGCAGTCTGTAATTCCAGTTACAAACCAAAGTCTACATGAATGATTTGTAACAACTTTCCCATGTTTGACGAGTTCGGCAACGCGTTCTGCGTGCATAGTTCACACGTTTGTAAAGCTGGCATTGGTAATATGAACACCGTCAAGGATGACAGGGAAAGGACGACGCACTGGATGCACCCCGGCACGGACTGCGGGGAGAAGCAGGGACACAGGGACGCTTCGCTTAAGGGATAACGAATCGGATCGCCGGCTCGGATGCTGGCACCAGGGAACGGCAGCAAGGAATGGCAACACGGCAGTTGCCCATCGCGCACGGAGGCGCCAACCTGTTCCGAATCTGAACTGCCCCGGACGGCGGTTCAGTACCTGTTCAAGGGCAGCTTGATGGCTGCCCTTTGTTTTTTCTGGTCAGAGAAATTCAGTCACCGCCGGCCAGATAGATCCTCACCTTGTTGAATTCCTCAAACTCATTCAGATCCGGCCAGGTTCTGGCTTCGATCACAGCCTGCTGCACATAACCGGAATGACCAAGATCCTTCACTCGCGAATCCGCCAGCAGCACTTGGGGCGCGGCTGCTTCGAAGGCCGCCAGTAACGGGCGATTTTCAGGGTCGTACAGAACATCCGCAGCGGTAATCAGGTCGACGCTCCCGGGCCGGTTTGCCCAGTCGTCACACAGATCAATCTCCACATTGTTCAGGCGGGCATTGGCAGCCGCGGCATCCAGCGCTGCCGCGTCGATGTCGCAGGCTATGGACCGGGCAGCACCGGCCAGTGCGGAGGCGACAGCCACGACCCCTGAACCGGAGCCAAAATCCAGCACGGTCTTGCCAGCCACCACGTCCGGATGCTGCAGAATCCACCGGGCCAGCACCTGCCCGCTGGCCCAGCAGAACGACCAGTACGCCGGCTCGGCCACCACAGCCTGGGCTTCATCATGGCTCAACGGTCCATCCAGCACCCCCGGGTCAAACAGATACAGCTGGATATCCGGGCAGCCCGCAGGCGCCGAAACCGCCACCCGACCTCGACTCAGTGTTTTCTGAAGATGCCGATTGAGAACATCCGGGCTCATAATTTTCCCTCGCCAGTGCTGAAAGGACGTGGGATTGTACCCTTGTCCGGGATGCCGGGATATCGCCGGTTCGGTATACTGCCGCCTCACCCTGAATCACAGTGATCCGTTGATATGGCCAGCAGACCCGATACCGACGACTACCTCAACCTGTTCCTGAACGATGTGCCGCTGATGGACGTCCGGGCGCCGGTGGAATTTGCCAAAGGTAGCTTCCCGTCTGCAGAAAACGCCCCGCTGATGAACGACGAAGAACGGCACCGGGTGGGCATCTGTTATAAGGAAAAGGGCCAGGACAAGGCCATTGAACTGGGGCACCAGTTGGTCTCCGGCGACATCAAGGCCCAGCGAATTGAAGCCTGGAAGCGCTTTGTGGCACAACACCCGGAGGGGTATCTGTTCTGTTTCCGGGGCGGATTGCGCTCGCGCCTGACCCAGCAGTGGATCAGGGACTCCGGCATCGACTACCCGCTGGTGAAAGGCGGCTACAAGGCCCTGCGTCGCTTCCTCATTGACAGCCTGGAAGCACAGATCGAATCAGGTCAGTTCCGGATTCTCAGCGGCCGCACCGGTACTGGCAAGACCCGGGTACTGATGCAACTGCCCAATCCGGTCGATCTGGAGGGCCTGGCGAATCACCGGGGCTCCAGCTTTGGCCGGCAGGTAACTCCCCAACCCTCCCAGATCGACTTCGAGAACCGGCTGGCGGTGGCCATGCTCAAGGCCAGGCACCAGGTGGGAGGGCCAATCTACCTTGAAGACGAAAGCCGCCTGATTGGCCGCTGCGCCCTGCCGGAAACCCTTCGGGCCCGGATGTCTGAATCACCCCTGCTGATTCTGGAACAGGCCATGGAAGAGCGTATTGCCATCATCCGGGCCGACTACGTTGAAGGCATGCTGGCCAGTTACCGGGCCAGGGACGGTGAAGACGCCGGCTGGCTGAATTTCCGGGACTACCTGTTGAGCGCCATCGACCGCATTCGCAAACGCCTGGGCGGCGAGCGTTACCAGAAACTCCGTAACCTGATGCTGCAGGCTCTGGATCAACAGGAAGCCAATGGCTCCCTGGAAGGGCATCATGGCTGGATTGAGGCCCTGCTGACCGACTACTACGACCCCATGTACGACTACCAGCTTACCCAGAAACATGGCGAAATACTGGTACGGAGCGGCCCCGAAGTCATCACCGAGTGGGCCAGATCCCGCACCAGCACGTAATCCTGGGCGTTGGCAGTAATGCCGTGTACAGCTTTCTCTGCTATATAGTTGGTTCAGACAAATCCCGCTGAACCACGTCATTTGTCGATAAGAACTCACTCAGAAAATATTAACGATCAAGGAGTTTTCCCTATGGAAGAGTTATTCGGTGCTAACGGGCAGGCCTCTGAATGGGCGGATCAGGCCATTGCCCTGATCATGGCTTATGCCCCAAAGGTTCTGCTGGCGATTGTTACGCTGATTATCGGCCTCTGGCTGATCAACCGGTTCGTCAGGGTGCTGGACAACCGCCTTGGCAAAAAAGATCCGACCCTGAACAAGTTTCTCTGTGGCCTGATCAGCGCCATTCTGAAGATTCTGCTGCTGATCTCCGTCGCCTCCATGGTGGGCATCGCTACCACTTCGTTTGTCGCCATCATCGGTGCCGCCGGCCTGGCGGTGGGCCTGGCCCTGCAGGGCAGCCTGGCCAACTTTGCCGGTGGCGTGCTGATCCTTATCTTTAAACCCTTCAAGGTCGGCGATGTTATTGATGCCCAAGGCTTTCTGGGCTCGGTGCGGGAAATCACCATCCTCTACACCATCGTCGACACCTTCGACAATCGCCGGATCGTGATCCCCAACGGCCAGCTTTCCAACGCCAGCCTGACCAACCTGAGCGCCTACGAAACCCGCCGCTGCGACATGAGCTTCGGCATTGGCTATGGCGATGACATCGACAAGGCCAAGGCCATCTGCAAACGCCTGATCGAAGAGGATGAGCGCGCCCTGAAAGACCCGGCGCCGCTGATCGTTGTTGGCGCCCTCGGCGAGAGCTCGGTAGATCTGACGGTGCGCGCCTGGACCAAGGGCGCCGATCTGTGGCCGTTCTACTGGGATATGCAGGAGCGGGTGAAAAAGGCCTTCGACGCCGAGGGTATTTCGATTCCTTTCCCGCAACGGGACGTGCACATGTACAAGGCTGATTAAACGGAACCGTTTCACATGGAAACATCCGGTAACTCGCAAAGTGCGTATCCTGAACTAAGCTGACGACAAGGCGGGGTTAAAAACCTCGCCTGCCATCGGGGCCCGGCCCGGGAAAGGCGGATGGCTCCACAACACTGTCGATGCTGTCAGGAGGTTGTGAACATGCCGGCAAAGCAGCTGAAAACATTTCTGGATGAGGCAGGTGTGGACTACATGTGCCTCTCTCACCCCCCAGCCTTTACCGCCCAAGAACTGGCCCATCACGTCAGGATTGCCGGAGACCGGGTAGTAAAAACCGTCATTATCGAACTCGATGGCAAAATGGCCATGCTGGTCATGCCGGCCACCTGGCGTATTCGCTGGGACAGACTGAGCAAGATTCTGGACACCGATTTTGTCGACCTGGCCGACGAACAGGCCTTTCAGGATCGCTTCCCCGATTGCGAAGTGGGCGCCATGCCGCCGTTTGGCAACCTCTTTGGCATGAGCGTTTACTGTGCCGAGGCTCTGACCGAACAACCGGAACTGGCCTTTGCCGCCGGCAGCCACAGCGAATCCATTCACATGAACACCCGGGACTTCCTGAGTCTGGTTCAACCCATGGTCATCAACCAGGGCTTCACCCGGCCGGGCGCCCGCAAACCGGCCTGGCTGGTCCGCAACCCCCGCCGCTCCGGCAACCGGGAGGAGACAGCGGCCACCTCCATGGCAGGCTACTGATCCACCCGGGATTGACCCCGGTCGCTTGTCTGCAGCACGGCATCGCGTAAACTGAGGCCAGCAGACAGGAACCGGATATGACACAGACCTTTGACACCATCATCGTAGGCGCCGGCATGGTCGGCGCCGCACTTGCCACCGGGCTGGGCCAGCAGGGCATCCGCGTGGCCCTGATCGACCAGGCTTCCCCCGCCCCCTATCAGCCAGACAGCCACCCGGATATCCGGGTATCTGCCCTCAGCGCCGGCAGCGAACGCTATCTGGCCAGCCTGGGTGCCTGGCCGCGAATACTGGCCATGCGCGCTACCCCATATTGCCGCCTGGCGGTCTGGGACGAGACACCAAATCCGCTCAAACGACTGGTGCCCCGAAGCCTGACCGAGGTGGCATTCGACGCCAACAGCCTGGGCGCGCCGCATCTTGGCCATATCGTTGAAAACAGCATTACCCAACTGGCCCTGTGGCAAACTGCCGAAACGGAACCTGACGTCACCCTGATCACAGGCCACAGCGTTCGGGATCTGGTCCAGAGCGCAGAGTACGCCACGGTGACCCTGGATGATGGCCGCCAGTTGCAGGCCCAGCTGGTGGTCGGCGCCGATGGCGCTATGTCCCGGGTGCGGGAATTGGCAGGTATCGGCGTTACCCGGGATCAGTATGAGCAGCAGGCCATGGTGATTTCGGTGCGCTATCGGGGCGGCGTGGAAGACATTACCTGGCAGGGCTTTTACCCCAGCGGCCCCAGGGCCTTCCTGCCCCTGCACAGCGCCGGCGAGCAACACCCCGGAGAGAGCTGGGGCTCCCTCGTGTGGTACGACCACCCGGCCCGACTGGACGAACTCAAGGCCATGGACGAACAGCAACTGATGACCGAGATCCAGCAGCATTTCCCCGAACGACTACCGGAACTGACCCACATTGACGCCAGGGCCAGCTTTCCCATCGCCCGCCAGCATGCCAAGCACTATTACCAGAACCGGGTGGTGCTGGCAGGCGACGCCGCCCACACCATCAATCCGCTGGCGGGCCAGGGCGTCAATCTGGGCTTCCAGGACGCCCAGTGCCTGCAGGGCGTGCTGAAAGAAGCCCGGCGCGGGGGCGAAGACCTGGCCAGTGCGCACTGGCTCAAACTCTATGAACATCGCCGCCGGCCCGCCAACCAGCGGATGATGCTGACCATGGATCTGTTCTACCACCTGTTCAGCAATGCCATTCCGCCGGTGCACCTGGCCCGCAATCTCGGGCTTGGCGCGGCCCGGGTACTGCCGTTCGCACGCAATCGCGTCGCTCGCTACGCCATGGGCCTGGATGAACAGTTGCCCGCGCCGATTCAACAAATCGTTAATCGCCTGCCCGGCCTGGGTGGCCTATAGTGGCGTACGCGCATTTACTCGACACAAGGAGCCGTTATGTCTGAAACCATCTTCACCAAGATCATCAACCGGGAAATTCCCGCCGACATCGTGTACGAAGACGACATCAGCCTGGCCTTCAAGGACATCAATCCACAGGCCCCGGTGCATCTGCTGATCATTCCGAAGAAAGCCATTGCCACCATCAATGACATTGAGGAAGACGACCGTGAGCTGGTCGGCCATCTTTACTGGGTGGCGGCAAAGCTGGCCAAAGACATGGGCTTTGCCGACGATGGCTACCGGGTAGTGATGAACTGCGGTGAGAATTCCGGCCAGACCGTGTTCCACATTCACCTGCATCTGCTCGCCGGCAAGCCCCTGGGCTGGCCGCCATACACCGACAAGATGAAACAGGCCTGAGCATCCTTCTCACAGACTTGTCTCACAGAATGACAAAGGGCAGCACCGAGGCTGCCCTTTTTGGTTACTGTACGGCCGACCGCTTCAATCGTCGGCTCCAACGCTGTTTGGCATAGCGGCGCAGGTTGGAGACATTATCGGTCTCATCCATGATCTCCGTACCCAGCAGGGTTTCCAGAATATCCTCCAGAGTCACCACCCCAAGCCAGGTCCCCAGTTCGTCGTACACCACCGCAATGTGCTGGCGCTCCCGCAGCATTTCCGAAAACAGAAATTCGATGTTGGTGTTGGCTTTTACCTGCTTGATCTGGCGCAGCCGGCTTTGCAGGTCGTCATCGTCGCTCATGCTGATCAGGTCTGCCCGATGCACGTACCCCAAAGTCTCCCCGTCTTCGTCAATCATCGGGTAGCGTGAAAACGGCGACTTCATCACTTTATCCCGGAATTCCGGCACGGTGGTGTCCGGATCAATAAATTTGCACACCGTGCGGGGGGTCATGATGGAACTGACCTTGATCTCGTGGAAACGAAGTACGTTGTGGATAATCCGGCGCTCTTCCTCATCCAGAGCCTGCTGATCACGGCCGATCTCTACCAGCGCACTGATTTCGGCCCGGATGTCGGTATCGCCGTCACCCGGGGCAATCCTGCGCGTAACCTGCTTCGACAGCCAGACAAACGGCAGCAGGGCTTTCATCATGAATCCCAGCACCGCCGGCAGCGAAGGGGCGATCACACGCCAGTACTTGGCGCCGATGGTTTTCGGGATGATTTCCGAAAAGATCAGGATCGCCAGGGTCATCGCCGCTGACGCCGCACCCAGCCAGACCTCACCGAAGACAACCGCCACCTGGGCTCCAACGCCGGTAGCGCCGGCCGTATGGGCAATGGTATTGAGGGTCAGGATCGCGGAAAGCGGATCGTCGATTTCATCCTTGAGCCGGCGCAAGCGTGCAAACAGTTGCGGCCGATCATTTTTCAGGGACGCGATGTAACTGGGCGTGATAGACAGCAGGGCTGCTTCGAGAATAGAACAGAGAAATGAAAAGCCGATGGAGATAATCGCGAATGCGACAAGGAGAATCATAGGGCCTCAGAAATGGATTTGTCCCCGCCATGATAGCGCAACTGCGGGCAGGGACAAGAGCGGAAACGGCCACCAAAAGCAGCCGTTTCCAGCCACCTGGGATTAGCGGCCAACCACCCGTTCTGCTTCCTCCATCGGGGTATGGCGAACGTCTTCGCCCTTGACCATGAAGATCACGTTCTCGGCAATGTTGCAGGCATGATCGCCCACCCTTTCCAGAGCACGAAGCACCCACATCACTGACATGCAGCGGGAAATATTGCGGGTATCTTCCATCATGAAGGTCAGCAGGGTGCGGGCAGCAGCCTGGTACTCTTCATCCACTCGCTTGTCCTCTTTCATGATCCGCAGTGCCTGCTCGGAATCCAGCCGGGCAAAGGCATCCAGTGCATCATGCAGCATGGTCAGCACATGGTTGCCAATGTGACGGATTTCGACGTAACCGCGGGGCGCCTGACCTTCCTCCACCAGCTTGATGGCCATTTTGGCAATCTTTTTGGCTTCGTCTCCAACCCGCTCCAGATCCGCCACCATCTTGATCACAGAAATCACCAGGCGCAGGTCCCGGGCAGTGGGCTGACGACGGGCGATGATCAGAGTGGCCTCTTCGTCCAGGTCCACTTCCATTTTATCGACTTTCTTGTCGTTGGCGCGCACTTCCTCCGCCAGGTGGCTATCGCCATCAACCAGGGCCTGCACTGCCCTTTCGACCTGGGTTTCCACCATTCCACCCATCTTGAGGAACTGGGTCTTCAGCTCCATCAGTTCATCATTGAACTTGTGGGAAATGTGATCCCCGTAAACGTCGTCCTTTTTATTAGGCATAGTGTCTGTCTCCGTTATCCCCGAACATGCATCAGCCGAAACGGCCGGTAATGTATGACTCCGTCAGCTCATGTTCCGGAGAGGTGAATACTTTGTCGGTTTCGTTCACTTCCACCAGGTGGCCAAGGTGGAAGTAGGCGGTGCGATGGGACACCCGGGCCGCCTGCTGCATGGAGTGGGTCACAATGACAATGGTATAGCTCTCGGACAGCTCCGCAATCAGCTCCTCAACCTTGGCCGTGGCAATCGGGTCGAGTGCGGAACAGGGTTCGTCCATCAACACCACCTCCGGGCTCACGGCAATCGCGCGGGCAATACACAGCCGCTGCTGCTGGCCACCGGACATCCCGGTGGCGGTGGCATCCAGACGGTCTTTTACTTCGTTCCAGAGCCCCGCCTTGCGCAGGCTGTTCTCCACAATGTCATCCAGATCGGACTTGCGATTGGCCAGGCCGTGGATGCGTGGGCCATACGCCACGTTATCGTAGATCGACTTGGGAAACGGGTTCGGCTTCTGGAACACCATGCCCACTCGAGCACGCAACTCCACCACATCCCGCTTGGAATCGTAGATGTCCTGCTCGTCCAGCTGCAGCGAGCCCTTGACCCGACAGATGTCGATGCTGTCGTTCATGCGGTTCAGGCAACGCAGGAAGGTGGACTTGCCACAGCCCGACGGCCCGATAAACGCAATCACCTCGTTACGGGCAATATCCAGGCTGATGTTCTTGATGGCCCGGTCTTCACCGTAGAAGACCTCGACGTTGCGCAACTTGAACTTGGGATCGTCGGCAAACGGCGTTCCGACCGTTTTACCCTCTTCAATCACTGTCTCTGCCGGTCGTTCATCCTGCACCGGAATGGCCTTCTCTTCAGGCACATCAGCCTCACTGGTTACCGTTGTATTCAGGGTATTCATAAAACTCCTCCTCACCACCGGCGCTCAAGACGCTTACGAAGCCAGATGGCCAATGCATTCATTCCAATCAGGAAAGTCAGCAGCACCATGATGGCTGCTGACGCTCGTTCGATAAAGGCAAGCTCCGGGCTGCCGGCCCACAGGAACACCTGTACAGGCAATACCGTGGCGGAATCGAAGAAACCATCGGGCACATCCACGATAAAGGCCACCATGCCAATCAACAGCAAGGGTGCAGTTTCTCCCAGCGCCTGGGCCATGCCGATGATGGAACCGGTCAGCATACCCGGCATGGCCAGCGGCAGCACATGGTGCAACACCACCTGCATTTTGGAGGCACCGATGCCCTCGGCCGCCTCACGGATGGAAGGCGGCACACTCTTGATCGCCGCACGGCTGGAAATAATGATAGTGGGCAGGGTCATCAGGGTCAGTACCAGACCACCCACCACCGGCACCGAACGCGGCATGCCGAACAGGTTGATGAACACGGCCAGACCCAGCAGACCGAAGATGATTGAGGGTACCGCCGCCAGGTTGTTGATGTTGACCTCAATGAAGTCGGTCAGTTTGTTCTGGGGCGCAAACTCCTCCAGATAGATGGCCGCAGCCACCCCGATCGGGAACGACAGCGCCAGAGTCACAACCATGGTCAGCAAAGAGCCAACAATCGCCCCGAGAATGCCGGCACGGGACGGATCCCGGGAGTCGCCACGGCTGAAAAACACATCGTTGAAACCGGTATCCACCACGCCGCGCTCATACAGAGCATCCACCCAGCCGCGCTGCTTTTCATTGAGCTTGATGGAGTAACTCGCATCCCCGGCATGTTTGACGTACACATCCACATCGGTATGGGACAGGAAGGTCATGGTCTGGGTGGTGTTGAGCAACTCGGGGTTTTCCCGAAGCGCATCCCGTAACTGATTGGAGGCATAGGGGTTGATCAGATCACGGACATCGTCCCTGTCCGACTCCCCGGCCTCAGGGATTTCTTTCATCAAGGCGCGGATCAAGGGCTCGACAAAGTCGGCCATTTTCATCTGGCGTTCGTCGGACGCGTCGTCCAGATACATGGCCTCACCGTCGATATCCACCTCCAGGGTAACGGTGGTTTTGATAAAGGCGGTATGGCCCTTGCCAATAATATCGGCAAACAGGATCACCAGAGCCGACAGGGCAATGGCGATGGCAGCGATACCATAGGCACGGAAGCGGCGTTCCTTGCGGTAACGGCGCTTGAGCGACTGGCGGACAAGTTCCGCCTGTGAACGTTGATCAGTCATACTGTTCCCGATATTTGCGGACAATTTTCAGAGCAATAACGTTAAGCAGGAGCGTGGCCAGGAACAGCATCGCACCCAGGGCGAAGGCGGCCAGAGTTTTGGCGCTGTCGAACTCCTGGTCACCGGTCAGCAGGGTGACAATCTGCACGGTTACGGTGGTCACCGATTCCAGCGGGTTAGCGGTCAGATTCGCCGCCAGGCCTGCAGCCATCACCACGATCATCGTTTCA
Organism: Marinobacter nauticus; assembly: GCF_003634635.1. GTDB lineage: Bacteria > Pseudomonadota > Gammaproteobacteria > Pseudomonadales > Oleiphilaceae > Marinobacter > Marinobacter nauticus. Next base: position 1,087,804 of record NZ_RBJB01000003.1, read on the forward strand.
CCAATGGCCCGGGATACCGCCAGCAGTATCCCGCCCATGATCCCGGGCAACGCCGCAGGAAAGATAACCTTTTTCATGGTCTCGGACTGGGTGGCGCCGAGCGCCAGCGAACCATCCCGGAGCGTTTGCGGCACGGCGTTGATAACGTCGTCGGAAAGAGAAGAAACGAAAGGAATAATCATGATGCCCATCACCCCACCGGCTGCCAGGGCACTTTGGGAAGACGCATTGATACCCAGGGAAGCGGCAAAATCACTGATAAACGGCGCCACCGTCAGGGCGGCAAAAAAGCCGTAAACCACAGTCGGGATACCCGCCAGCATTTCCAGCAGCGGCTTGAAAATACCCCGTACCCGCTTGTTGGCATACTCAGACAGATAGATGGCCGATAACAGCCCTACCGGGACCGCAACCACCATGGCAATGGCAGAGATCAGCAGCGTGCCTGTAAACAGGGGCACCATCCCGAAGGCGCCCTCGGCTGCCACCTGATCGGCGCGCAACGCCGTCTGGGGGCTCCACTGGGTGCCGAAGAAAAACTCAAAGAAGGAAATCTTCTGGAAGAAACGGAAGGTCTCAAAGGCAACCGAAAAGACAATGCCAACCGTGGTGAGGATCGCCAGCGCAGCACAGGCGAAAAAGATCCACTTCAGGGTGGTTTCAACCTGGCTCCGGGCATTCAGCTTCGGGCTGATCCGGATCCAGCCCAGAAAGCCGGCCAGCACTGCAACGGCCACAACCAGAACCGACATGTAGAGCCGACTTTGAGCACGCAACGCCTGCAACCGCTCGGCTGCCTCGGCAATCGGAGCCTCGACAAAGCCCGGAGGCAGGGCGCCACTGGCCACATTGCTGATTTTGCTGAGCAGCAGACTGGCCTGCCCTGCCCCTTCCGGCACCAGGTCTGGTGGCAGGGAGCCGATCACCAGCAACTGAATGACTTTACCCTGAAATGCCGCCCACAGTGCCAGCACAATCAATGCCGGAATGCCGCACCAGAGCGCAGCACGGGCACCGTAATAGAACGGCAGGGATTTGAGATGCCGGATACCACCCATAGGCATGGCCAATGAGCGGGAGCGGGCATATCCAAGACCATAAGCCACCACCACGAAGGCAATGACCAATAGCATGAGGTTAGCCGGTTGCATGAAAATTCCTGTTTGACACGTTTAGCAGGTCACAAGTGTAAAGCGTAAAAAACCAATTCGCACTTTCAACTATCTTACGTGCGAAAGGGTGCGGCCCTTCAGAGACGCACCCTTTCGCTCACTACTCGCGGTAGTCCGCGCTTACATCAGCTCGTCTTTGGTCAGGTTAGGCATCTTTTCAGCCTTCTCCTGCAGATCCATCAGCGCATCGCGCGGCGGAACGATCAGACCAACGCTTTTCAGGTAGCCATTCGGGCCCATGGCGCCCATGCCGGTGAACTCCTGAGCGTATTCCTGGATACCGGGAACCACGCCCACGTGGGCTTTCTTCACGTAGAAGAACAGTGAACGGGCAACCGGGTAGTCATCGGCAGCGATACCTTCGGCAGTCGGAACCTTGCCGTTCAGAGTAGCGGCCTGCAGACGATCAGCATTCTCTTCCAGGAAGCTGTAACCGAAGACGCCGTACATGCCGGTATCACCAATCAGTTTCTGGACGATCAGGTTGTCATTCTCACCCGCTTCGATGAAAGCGCCGTCTTCGCGAATGCTCTGACACACACCTTCCATGTCATCTTCACTCATGTTGGCAACCGCAGGCAGGTCTTCACAGCCGCCCTGCAGAGCCAGCTCGTTGAAGGAGTCACGGGTACCGGAAGTCGGAGGCGGCCCCATCACACGGATCGGCTTGTTCGGCAGACTGGAATCGATGTCGCTCCAGTTCTTGTACGGGTTGGCGATCAGCTCATTCTCGTTTTTCGGGTTGGGTACTTCTTTACCCAGCGCCAGGAACAGCTGCTCCAGGGTTACTTCAAGATTTTCGGCTTCTTTGGAGCTGGCGATCACGATGCCGTCAGAACCAATGCGGAACTCGGTGATGTCCTTCACGCCGTTGCTCTGGCACAGATCAAACTCGGACGGCTTCATACGACGGGAAGCGTTGGTGATGTCCGGGTGCTGGGTGCCTACGCCCTGACAGAACAGCTTCAGGCCGCCACCGGAGCCGGTGGATTCCAGCTTGGGTGTCGGGAAATCGGTGTTGGCACCAAAACGCTCGGCTACCACAGTAGCGAACGGATACACGGTGGAAGAGCCCACGATGCTGATGGTGTCGCGGGCCATGGCCGGTGCAGACAGGGCGGCAACAGAGCCGGCCAGCGCAACGGTTGCAAGTGCTTTGTTCAGTTTCATCACGTCGAGTCTCCATTATTTACTTTGGACGTTGTGTCGGATGTGCTTTACCGATGACTGCATCCTAGGGGCACTCTGTGACAACTTTGTTACAGCTTTTGAAATATAGCTGTCATTGTTCAAATTTTCTTGCAGCCCCGCGCCAGCCCGTTACCATGCACAGAAAACAACTCACAAGCTGTACAGGCGATCCTGATGACTGCGTACGATGATGACAAACCGGCCCCCCGGGGCGAGATGATGCTGCAGGTGGTGCCACTGCCGTCAGACACCAATGCCAACGGCGACGTCTTCGCCGGCTGGCTGGTCAAACAGATGGATATTGCGGCAGCGACCATGGCCGGTCGCATTTCCCAGGGCCGTAATGCCACCGTCGCGATGGACAGAATGGAGTTTCTGTCACCCTTGCGTGTGGGCTCCCAGGTGGGCTGCTACTGTGAATTGGTGGACATCGGCCGCAGCTCCATGAAAATCAACGTGGAAGTCTGGACACTGGACCGCGCCTCCAAGACACCCCGCAAGGTGACTGAAGGTCTGTTCGTGTACGTGGCGATTGATGAGCATGGGCGCATCCGGGAAGTCCCGGAGCAGAATCACTAAGCCCGCGCCATCAGCTGCTGAATCAGCGCCTGGTACTTCGGGGCCAGTTCTGAAGCCCGCCAGGCTTGTGGCGGGTTAAGCTCGGGAGGTTGCTTTAACAGCAGCACCAGCCGTTCAGCGGCCGCCAGGGCTTCCCCGCCGGGATCGGATTCCAGGCTCCGGTATCGGCAGTCTGCCGGCACATATTCCCGGTAGGCCAGCCGGTCCGGTGCCAGCGGCAAGCATCCCGATGCCATCGCCTCCAGCATCGCCAGACCCTGGAAATCGTGCAGGGCGGTCGACACCACGATATCGGCACTGCGCAACAGCTGATCGTAATCTTGCCGGTGTTCCAGAAAGCCCCAGTGTTCAATGCGGCGGGCAAATTGCTGGTAAATCCGGTCAAAGGCTTGCGGGCGGCTGCGAAAGCCTTCACCCACCACACTGATGCGATAGCCCAGCTTGCGCTGCTCCAGCTGTTCCAGCAGGCCGAACAACCGGTCGGGCCCCTTGTCGTATTCCCAGCGATGATTCCATAACAGATGCGGCCGTTCCCGGTTCACGGACCGTGGCTGCTCGATAAACAACCTGTCTTCAATCGGCACCGGCAGCACCGAAGACCTTTCCCTGAGCGTTTCCATCACACCGTCGGGCACCGCATCCGGCATTTTGTTGAGAAAGTCTTCGACACCCTGCAGAAAGCTGTCCCGGTTCCAGGCACTGTTAAAGACCACTGCATCGGCGGCCAGAGCGCTGTAGAGATTGACCATCTGCGGCTCTACCCGGCCTCGCTGCTGATCGCTGACCGGAAAGGCAAACTGGTTCTCATGCATATAAAGCAGGCAGGGGGTGTTCGCGATTCGAGGGTGCAGCCCGCGCAAGGTGGCCAGATCAACCATGGAAGTGGCAATGACCAGATCCCAGGATTCGTCCAGGCCGGGCTGATGCAGCCAGCTCACCGGATTACCTCGAATCCGCCACTGAAAGAATCTGGGCGGAAGCGCCAGCGTCTGCCAATGATAATCGGGCAGCATGGTGACCAATTGCTCGCGCCAGCGCTGATGACTGGCAGCATCATAAGCGGACAATAACAGAATGCGTTGGGTCATGACGGTCCAAAGCAGGAGGTCGACGTAATCGGCAAGTATATCAGGCCTCGGGCTTTCCCCGGCTCAGTGACCACAGGCCGAACACCGGTCCCGGCAAAAGCAGCAACGCTACCCAGCCCCCCCAGGCATTCCAGAGCCCACTGGTGAGCCAGATGGCGGGCAGGGTCAGGCCAAAGCCGACCGCGTTCATGACCGCCAGAGATGAGCCAACGGTTTCTTTCGGGGCCGTGACTGCAGCCAGCGCGGAGAATTGCGGGGAATCGGCCACCACAGCGACGCCCCAAACCAGTAACGCCGCCATCAACAACTCCGGGGGCAGCCCGTTCATCCAGGGATAGAGCAGGCACAATACCCCGGACACCATCAACGCCCGCCGGGCAACCCACTCACTACCCCGAGTCCGACTGATCCGGCCGCCGCCAATACATCCAGCCGCACCCATACCGATCACCGCAAACGACAACCAGGGGATCAAGGCATCACCCTGTCCCAGCCGCTGCAGTTCTCGCCCGATCAACAGCGGCACCAGCGTCCAGAAGGCGTATAGCTCCCACATGTGGCCAAAATAACCACCGGCCACGGCCCGGAACCGGGGCAGGCGCAAAGCAGACAGTCCCTGTCTCAGGGGAAGCCGCCCACTGGCTTTGGGCAGGTGCGGCCCGTCACCCAACAGAAACACCAACAGCCCGCCCAGTAGCGCCAGACAGGACGATGCAAACAGTGGCCACTCCCAGGGCATACCTGATGTTGCCCCTCGCATCAGATGTGGCAGAGCGGTACCCAGAGTCAGCATACCCACCAGCCAGGCCAGGGCGGCGCCGGCGTATTTGGGTGTCCAGGCAATCACCAGTTTCATACCCAGGGGATAAATTCCGGCCAGACACAGGCCGGTAGCGAACCGGAACAGGCTGTCCAACGGAAACACCCCGGCCACCACTACAAAGCCGGCGTTCGCCAGTGCGCCCATCAGGCTCGAAATAAGGAAGATGCGGCTGGCGCCGAAGCGATCCGCCAGGCCGGTCACCGCCAGAGCAAGCGTACCGGCAATAAAACCCGCCTGAACAGACAGCGTAAGCCGGCCCAGATCCGATTCCGCTAACCCGAGTTCGGCTGACAGGGATAGCCAGACCCCGTTGATACTGAACCAGAGGGAGGTGCCGAACAATTGTGCGAGCACAATGACTGGCAAAGGATAACGTTGCAGTAGGCTGGTCATATTATTGTCTTTGTGGTTACCGGAAAGCCAAGCCTAGCTCGAAACCCGACTGAGACCCCATGCGACTTTGGTGCCCGGTCACGGTTTGGTTAAACGATCCAGCCGCAGGCGCTCCCGGTCATCAAACAGCCGCCGGCCTCCCCAACTGACCGCCATCATCGCGCCAAACCCCGTGCCGACGGTAATAATCAGCATAACCAATATCTGGTACTTAACGGCGACCGCGGGCGGGCTGCCCGCCAGTATCTGACCGGTCATCATGCCGGGCAGGCTGACAATGCCGGCTGCTGCCATGGCGTTAATGGAGGGCATCATGCCACTGCGCATGGCTTCCCGACGGATGTCTTCCAGTGCCTGTTGCCAGGTCTGGCCCAGCATCAGCCGGTTCTCGATTACCGCCCGCTGGCGCCAGACCGAATCATTCAGACGATCCAGGGCCAGGCTGACCCCGGTCATGGTGTTGCCCAGCATCATACCCAGCAAAGGAATCGCGTACTGTGGGGTATACCAGGGCTCCGGACCAATCACCACCGCCAGTGCCAGCACGGTCACGGTAAACGACGACACGAACATCGCGCCGGTGCCGATCCCGAACGCCCACCCGTCTTTCAGGCGTCGGCCCTGGCGCGCCACCACTTCCCGACCAGCCACCAGCAGCATGACCGCCGCCAGCAGCGCAATCCAGTAGAAGGCGGAAGAGGCAAACAGGGCTTCCAGTACCAGGCCAATCAATGCCAGCTGAATAACCGTTCGTATGGCCGCCACCAACAGGCTGCGGGTGATGCCCAGCCGCCCCAGGTAGGCTGTCGCTGCCAACGCCAGTACCAGCAAGGCCGCCAGGCCCAGTTTCCACCAGGCCAGGTCAATCACTTCCATGGACAGGCTCCAGTGCGGATCCTCGAATCCGATAGTGAACGTTGGCTACCCGATGAATCTGGGCGGAATCATGGGCGACCCACAGAGTGGCGATCTGCCGCTGTTCAATCTCCTGCAACAGCCAGCGTTCGATCGCCTCTGTCGATTCGTTATCCAGATTGGCGGTCGGTTCATCCAGCAGCAGCGCGTCTGGTTCCTGAACCAGGGCCCGCCACAACGCGAGTCTTTGTCGCTCACCGGAGGACAACCGGCTGACCGACCAGTCCATCACCTCGGCAGGGAAACCCAGAGCGGCAGGCAAACGCTCACCAGCCCCCTCGGGAAAGTGGGCGCTTACCTCATCAAACCACCACTGGCTTTCCGCCGGCACCATCACCACCTGGCGCCTCCACTGATGTGCCGGTACGCTCTGTTGATTGAGGTTATCCAGAGAAATCTGACCGCCGTGGGGTTCCAGATCGGCCACCGCGCGCAGTAACCGGCTCTTGCCACTGCCAGAGGGGCCCGACAGGCACACCACCTGTCCGCGGGGAACAGTTAGCGATACCTCATTCAGCACGCCAATGCTGACACCTTGAAGCAACAACCCTGTCAAAGCCGGCTCACCAGGGCAGTTCCTCACCGTTGCTGTGCCAGAACGACCCGGTGTTCTCCAGAGTCAGATTGGCAATGCGCTCGGCCAGCCCCCTGGCAGACTCCTCCGGCGTGATCAGCCCGCCAAAGTTCACCATTCGCGTTTTCACATAACCGGGGTGCAGCTGCGCCACGGCAATGCCCCTGGGTTTGAGATCCACCGCCAGGGATTTTCCGAAAGCGTTCAGCGCAGCCTTCGATGCCCGATAGCCATAACGGCCGCCGGAGTCGTTGTCGGCGATAGAGCCCATCCGGCTGGTTATATTGGCGATCTTGCTGCCCTGCCCCATCAGAGGCGCCAGGGCTTCGGCCACGCGCAGTGGCGCGTAGGCGTTGATTTCCATCTGGGTGCGAATGGAGTCGAAGTCGATACTGCCCAGCTGCTCGTCCTGAAGCAGGCCGGCGTTGTTGATCAGCAAGCTGATACGCTTGCCCGCCAGACCGGATTTCAGCTTATCGATGCCGGCATCGGTGGTGACATCCACGCCATCGATCACCTGACCCGCCACACCGGCAAGCTCTTCCGAGGACTGTCGGCATACGCCAATGACCTCGCAGCCCTCAGCGGCATAATGCCGGGCCAGCTCCAGACCAATACCCCGATTGGCACCGGTAATGACCACCACATTGGAATCAGACATAGCCTTTTTCTCCTATTGGTTTCTCCGCTCGTTCCGGCAACCATACTGACAACGCTGCCGCTGTGGCTACCAGGGCAGCGGAAATCCATAAACAGGCTTCCAGCCCGTAGGCCTGGTACACCCAGCCAGAGAGAATGGTGCCCAGCAGCCGGCCGGCGGCGTTAGACATATAATAGAACCCCACATCCAGCGATACACCGTCACCCCGGGCGTAGCTGACAATCAGGTAGCTGTGCAGCGAGGAGTTGATGGCAAACAGCACCCCGAACAGCAGCAAACCGCCAATCACCACCACCTGTGCCGGCCAACCGGCCAACAGAGCCCCGGCAATGGCGGCAGGAACCAACGCCAGCACTGCCGCCCAAAGCACGGCACCGGACTTACCGTTGGCGTGGCCGGTGATTCTGGGCGCAATGGTCTGGATAAAACCGTAACCGATAATCCAGCTGGCCATAAAGCCGCCAACTTTCCAGTGGTCCCAGCCGAACACCGTGGCCATGTACACCGGCAACGCCACTACAAACCACACGTCCCGGGCGCCGAACAGGAACATCCGGGCCGCCGACAACACGTTGATGGCCCGGCTCTTGGACAGGATCTCGCTGAACTTTGGCTTGGCCTTGCTCTTGCCCAGGTCCTGCCCCAGCAGGAACAGACTGGCCAGCCAGACCAGGCCCAGCGCTACCGCCATGAGGATCACCGCACCGGTAAACCCGGCGGCCATCAGCAACACGCCACCGAGGAAGAAGCCCACCCCTTTCAGGGTGTTCTTGGAGCCGGTGAGAATGGCCACCCACTTGTACAGGGTGCCCTGCTGCTCATCCGGCACCAATAACTTGATGCCGCTCTTGGCGGACATCTTGTTCAGGTCCTTGGCAATACCCGACAACGCCTGCGCCGCCATCACCCAGGGCACCGTGAGCATGGCCGCCGGCACCGCCAGCATGGCCAGCGCGACGATCTGCAGGAACAGCCCGATGTTCATGGTGCGGTTCAGGCCCATGCGGGCCCCCAGGTAGCCGCCCACCAGGTTGGTCACCACCCCGAAGAACTCGTAGAAGATGAACAACAGGGCGATTTCCAGGGGCGAATAGCCCAGCTGGTGAAAGTGCAACACCACCAGCATTCGCAGGGCGCCATCGGTCAGGGTGAAGGCCCAGTAGTTGCCGGTGATCACCAGGTACTGGCGAATGGCGGCATTCATATCAGGCCTGGCCTACCTTGCGTGCCAGTTCGACGGTGCGGTTGGCGTAGCCCCATTCGTTGTCATACCAGGCGTAGATTTTCACATGGGTGCCGTTGACCACCAGGGTGGACAGGGCATCGACGATGGAAGACCGGGGGTCGGTTTTGTAGTCGATGGACACCAACGGCCGCTCTTCGTAGCCCAGAATGTCTTTCAACTGGCCCTCAGCCGCCTCTTTCAACAGTTGGTTGACGGTATCCCGGTCCGTCGGCGTCTCTACTTCAAACACGCAATCGGTCAGTGACGCATTGATCAGCGGAATCCGCACCGCGTGGCCATCCAGCTTGCCTTTCAGCTCCGGGAAGATCTCGATAATCGCCGTGGCGGAACCGGTGCTGGTGGGGATCAGCGAGCTACCACAGGCACGGGCCCGGCGCAGGTCCTTGTGGGGCGCATCGATATTGGTCTGGGTGTTGGTCAGGCTGTGGATGGTGGTCAACGAACCGTGTTTGATACCGAGTTTCTCGTGGATTACTTTCACCACCGGTGCCAGGCAGTTGGTGGTGCAGGAAGCCGCGGTGATGATGCGGTCATTGGCCGGGTCGAAGATGTGCTCGTTTACGCCCATGACAATGTTCTTCGCGCCCGACTCTTTCACCGGCGCAGTCACCACCACCCGTTTTACACCCTGATCCAGGTAGCCCTGTAGAACAGCCACCTTCTTGTTCACACCGCTGGCTTCGATCACCAGGTCGCAGCCGGACCAGTCGGTATCGGCAATGGCTTTGTTGTGGGTCACGCGGATGCGCTGGCCGTCAATCACCATGTCATCGCCATCGGCGGTGGCTTCGTAGTTCCAGCGGCCATGCACGCTGTCGAAGTTAAGCAGATGTGCCAGAGTATGGGTGGGTGCACCCGGGTCGTTGATGGCAACAAATTCCAGCTCCGGCCAACCCCATGCGGCCCGCAGCGCCAGCCGGCCAATGCGGCCGAATCCGTTAATTCCTACCTTGATCTTGCTCATGGTGTTCTCCTTGCGCGATTCGCAATCCGTGTAATGGTTCTGTTCAGGAGCATTGAACTGCCGGGCGGTCGGCCATGGCCTGCAACCTGGCCAGGGGCTGCGCGATCAATGCTGTATTGTTCCGTGAAGTTTCATCCAGAACCCGCACTATCCAGTCTGGCAGGTGCGGATGAAGGTAATAATAGACCCATTGGCCCCGGCGCTCTGTTTCCAGAAGGCCGGCATCCCGCAGGGAGGCCAGGTGACGGCTGACTTTTGGTTGGGAGACGTCAAACGCCTCGGTAAGCTCACACACACACAGCTTGCCCTGGTCTTTGATCAGCAGCAGAGCTGCCAGGCGCAGGTCGTCGGCCATGGCCTTGAACACAGCCACCGGGTTGTAGTCGGCCGGTTTCAGGCCGGTCTCTTTCTGGTGCACCAGGGTGAACAAACCAATACGCTCCCTGATCTCTTTCAGCGTCAAGGCAAAAGTGGCGTGCCGATTGGCCTCAGCCGGGTCCGGAAAGTCCCAGGCAATCTGCTGGGCACCGGACGATACCCTGGCGCACTCCCGGGCAGCTTTTTCACACAGGGTAATCACGTAATCCCAGTACTGGTCCTGCAGTTCAGACAGCGACTTGCTATAAAGCCCATCCACCGGAATGCCGGCTTCCTGCAGCACCTGTAGCGCCAGCGGGTGCGGTTCACCGGGCTCGGTGCCGGCACTGGCCACCTCGAACCGGTCGCCAGCCATGTGTCGAAGCAGCGCTTCTGCCATCAAGGAGCGGGCGCTGTTGGCCGTACAGACAAACAAGACTCTTCTTTTCATACGAGATTCCGTATATTCGATTTGCCACATATTCATTTTTTGGGATAATAGCCGTCAACTGTGACAGAGTAAAGACGGCAAACGGACCCATCATGAACATCGACAACCTACCGAGTATTGACGCCGAACTAATGAAAGCACCTACAAATGAGGATCTGTTCGCCGCGGTGCCTTCCGACCACAAACCCAGAATTCTGCTGCTGTATGGCTCCCTGCGCGAGCGCTCGTTCAGCCGCCTGGCGGTGGAAGAAGCCGCCCGGTTGCTGGAAGCCATGGGCGCGGAAACCCGCATTTTTAACCCCCGAGGACTGCCCCTGGCCGATGCCGAGGATGCCTCCCACCCCGAGGTTCAGGAGCTGCGGGAACTGGTGCAGTGGAGTGAGGGTATGGTGTGGTGCTCCCCTGAACGCCACGGCGCCATGACCGGCATTATGAAAACCCAGATCGACTGGATACCGCTGTCCCTGGGTGCGGTTCGGCCGACACAGGGCAAAACCCTGGCAGTGATGCAGGTATGTGGTGGCTCCCAGTCATTCAACGCCGTTAATCAGCTGCGGGTGTTGGGCCGGTGGATGCGCATGGTCACCATTCCGAACCAGTCCTCGGTGCCCAAAGCCTACATGGAATTTGATGGCAACGATCGCATGAAGCCCTCGCCCTACTACGATCGCATCGTGGATGTCATGGAAGAGCTGATAAAATTCACTTTGCTGGTACGGGACCGCAGTGATTACCTCACTGACCGCTACTCCGAACGCAAGGAAAGCGCCGAAGAACTGTCGAAACGTGTGAACCAACGTTCCATTTAAGGGTGTGCCATGAGCAGTAACAGCGATGTGAACACGGTTGAAACCACTGACGGCGGCCTGGACCTGTTCGGGCGCTACCTTTCCGTGTGGGTGGCACTGGCCATTGTCGCCGGTGTAGCTATCGGGCAGCTTGCCCCCTCGATTCCCGAGACCCTGTCCCGCTTTGAATACGCCCAGGTGTCCATCCCTATCGCCATCCTGATCTGGGCGATGATTTTCCCGATGATGGCACAAATCGATTTCAGCGCCGTGGTCGGGGTGCGAAAAGAGCCGAAGGGCCTCGCCATCACCACTATCGTGAACTGGCTGATCAAACCCTTCACCATGTTCGCCATTGCCTGGTTTTTCCTGATGGTGGCGTTCGAGCCCTGGATCGCCCCGCAACTGGCCAGCGAGTACCTGGCCGGTGCCATTCTGCTGGGGGCTGCGCCCTGCACCGCCATGGTATTTGTCTGGAGTTACCTGACCAAAGGCGATGCCGCCTACACCCTGGTGCAGGTGTCCCTGAACGACATCATCATGCTGTTCGCCTTTGCGCCGATTGTGGTTCTCCTGCTGGGGATTTCCGACATCCAGGTACCCTGGGATACGGTGATTCTGTCGGTGGTCTTATACATCGTGATCCCGCTTACCGCCGGTTACCTGACCCGCCGGGCCCTGATCGACCGCCACGGCGAGCAGTGGTACGACGACGTGTTCATGAAGCGCATTGGCCCGGTGACACCGGCGGCGCTGATCATCACCCTGGTGTTGCTGTTCGCCTTTCAGGGTGAAGTCATTCTGCAAAATCCGTTGCATATACTGCTGATTGCCGTGCCACTGGTTATCCAGACGGTGCTTATCTTCCTGCTGGCCTACGGCTGGGCCAGGCTGTGGAAAGTACGCCATTGCATTGCCGCCCCTGGGGCCATGATCGGTGCCAGCAACTTCTTTGAACTGGCGGTGGCGGCGGCCATCGCCCTGTTCGGCCTGCAATCGGGCGCGGCCCTGGCCACGGTGGTGGGCGTACTGGTGGAAGTGCCGTTAATGCTCGCACTGGTGCGCATTGCCAATAATACCCGGGACAAGTTCCCGGCCTGATCACAAGGACTTTCAGGAGCAAGCATGCCCCCCGGTTCGACAACAGGACGAATTCGCGAAATCTTCCTGGCCTTCCTGGCCCTGGGCCTGACCTCTTTTGGCGGCCCGGCCGCGCACCTGGGTTATTTCCGCAATGAATTTGTCGCCCGGCGCCGCTGGCTGTCCGAGCAGGACTATGCGGACCTGGTCGCCCTGTGCCAGTTCCTGCCTGGCCCCGCGAGCAGCCAGGTGGGCTTTGCCATTGGCCTGCAGCACGGTGGAGGCTGGGGGGCCGCGGCGGCCTGGACCGCCTTCACCCTGCCCTCGGCGATCATTCTGGTGGCCTTTGCCCTCAGTGCCAGCCTGCTGGATGGCCCGGTCAGCCAGGGCATTATTCATGGTCTGAAAGTGGCAGCCGTCGCGGTGGTGGCTCATGCGGTGCTGGGCATGGCTCGTACCCTGTGCCCGGACCAGCAAAGGGCAGGCATTGCGCTGGCGGCGGTTCTACTGGTGGTGTTTGTGGGCGGCACGGCAGGGCAGATTTCTGCGATCACCCTTGGCGCCCTGGCCGGGCTGGCTCTGTGCCAGTCTGCCGATGATGGCACGGCCGGGCATTCCGGCCTGTCTGTGTCTGCGGCTACCGGCAAGCTTACGGCCTTTCTGTATGTTTTGCTGCTGGCCGGACTCCCCCTCCTGGTGTGGCTGACACCCTCTACCCTGCTGGAAATGCTGGACGGCTTCTACCGAACCGGTGCCCTGGTGTTTGGCGGCGGCCATGTAATGCTGCCCCTGCTGGAAGCGGAAGTTGTGCAAACCGGCTGGGTAACCGCCGACGAATTCCTCGCCGGCTACGGCGCCGCCCAGGCCATTCCCGGCCCGCTGTTTACCTTTGCTGCCTATCTGGGGGCGGTCATGGGGCCCTCAGCACCCATTATCTGGGCCCTGCTGGCCCTGCTGGCCATTTTCCTGCCCGGTATGCTGATTCTGTTGGCGGTACTACCCCACTGGAACAACTTTCGCCGCTGGCACCGGGCGCAAGCCCTGATGCGCGGCGCCAACGCCGCCGTAGTGGGCATTCTCGGTGCCGCGCTTTACCAGCCGGTATTCACCAGTGCCATCGTCGGCCCCGGCGAGTTTGCCCTGGGCCTGACCGGTTTTATGCTGCTAAGCATATGGAAGCTCCCGGCCTGGGCCGTGGTGATTGTGATGGCCACCGGCGGCGTGCTGCTCGGTGCGTAACCTGCCGCGCCTGTTCAGCCGGCAGCCACCCTGCTAATATCGCGCTCGTTTTTTGAGCGCGCCGAACCCGTTAATCAGCACCACCGACCGGAATTAAAAGAATGGATATTTTCCAGGCCCTTTTCCTTGGCCTCCTCCAGGGACTGACCGAATTCCTGCCCATATCCAGCTCCGCCCACCTGATCCTGACACCGGCCTTCTTTGGCTGGGAAGACCAGGGCGTCGGCTTCGACTTGTCGGTGCACGTGGGCACGCTATTGGCCGTGGTGCTCTACTTCCGCCGGGATGTCTTCGGCATCGCCCGGGACGGCCTGATTTCCATGGGCCAGCGCAAAATCGTCGGCCAGGGCGCCCTGGCCTGGTACCTGGTGATCGGCACCATCCCGGCGGGCCTCGCGGGCCTAGCCCTGCTCGACATGATCGACAACGAACTGCGGGGCGCCTCGGTGATCTTCTTCACCACCCTGGTGTTCGGCATCCTTCTTGGCATTGCCGACTGGCTCCCCAAACGCCAGCGCACCATGGATTCCCTGAACTGGAAAGACGCTGTTATCGTTGGCGTCGCCCAGGCCATGGCTCTGGTCCCCGGCACCTCCCGCTCGGGCGTCACCATCACCGCCGGCCTGTTCCTGGGCATGACCCGGGAAACCGCCTCGCGGTTTTCCTTCCTGCTGGCGATTCCGATTATCGTGCTGGCGTCGGCGGTAAAGCTGCTGGAAGTGGCCACATCCGACGTAATCGTGGACTGGAATGGTTTCCTGATTGGCGGCGTCACCTCGTTCCTGATGGCCATTACCGCCATCCACTTTTTCCTGAAGTGGCTGAACAAGGTGGGCATGTGGCCGTATGTGATCTACCGGATCATTCTGGCTGGGGTGATTTACGCGGTTCTGATGTAAACCGTTTTCTTTAAATACTTGGCGGCCTGCACAGCACCAAGAGTGCCGGGTTGGGGTTGGCTTTCCAAAAAATTTGTGGAGCCAGGGATGGCGGAACACAAGCGCCACAGGGATGTGCCGAAGGAGCGCTTTTTGGAAAGCCAACCCCAACTCGGCACCGACTCCACACTTGGCAGGCTTCTAAATCAGCAGGCCTCCAAAGGCGCATAAGCCAAAACAAGCCACTTGGCGCCCTCATCGAAATTCACCTGCACCCGCGTATGATGCCCCGTACCCTCGGAGTTCATCACGATACCCTCGCCAAACTTGGGATGGCGCACCCGCTGCCCCAGGCTGAAACCGGACTGCTGGGCCGAATCCTGGGCAAACAGACTCTCATTCGGTCGCTCCACCATCGCCGGCCGCGTCACCGTATTACGCAACCGCACCTCCTGCAGGCAGTCCCCCGGGATCTCCCGCACAAACCGGGACAGTGCGTGAAACTTCTCCTGACCATACAACCGACGGGATTCCGCGTAAGTAAGTACCAGCTTCTTCATGGCCCGGGTAATGCCCACATAAGCCAGGCGGCGCTCTTCCTCCATGCGCCCGGGCTCCTCCAGCGACATACTGTGCGGGAACAAACCCTCCTCAACACCTGCCAGGAACACCATCGGAAACTCCAACCCCTTGGCCGAATGCAGCGTCATCAACTGCACACTGTCCTCATGGGCATCGGCCTGTGATTCGCCGGCATCCAGCGCCGCCTGGGCAATAAACTCCGCCAGCGGATCTACGCCTTCTTCTACATCATAATCCGCGAGCGCGCTGACCAGTTCCTCCAGGTTTTCCACCCGGGCCTGACCCTTCTCGCCCTTCTCACTGGCGTGATAATCCTTCAGGCCACTGGACTCAATCGCCTGCTTCATCAGCCCCTGCAGGGACGCGTGGCCAGCCATATCGGATAGCGTGTTGATGATCTCCATAAACTGCTGCAGGCCGGTTTTCGCCCGTCCCTTCACCTGGCCTGCGGCCAGCAACCGCTCGGACGATTCCCACAGGGAAATACCCTGGCCGGTGGCGTATTCACGAATTTCCTGCAGGCTCTTGGCACCAATGCCGCGGGTGGGAATATTCACTACCCGCTCAAAGGCGGCATCGTCCCGGTGGTAATGCACCAGGCGCAGGTAAGCCAGCGCGTTTCGGATTTCCTGACGGTCGTAGAACCGCAACCCGCCGTAAACTCGATAAGGAATACCCTGGCGCATCAGGGCTTCTTCGAGCACCCGGGACTGGGCATTGGAACGATAGAGAATGGCGCACTCGCTGCGCAGATTGCCCTCGCTGACCCAGGCCGAGATGGAATCGGCAATATAATTGGCTTCATCCTGCTCGTTGAACGCGGCGTACAGGCTGATCGGCTCACCTTCCACCCCGTCAGTCCAGAGTTCCTTGCCCAAACGCCCCTGGTTGTTGGCAATCACCGAGTTGGCGGCTTTCAGAATGGTCTTGGTGGAGCGGTAGTTCTGCTCCAGCCGGACCAGCCGGGAATTGGGGAAATCCCGCTGGTACTGCTGGATATTCTCGATCTTCGCGCCCCGCCAGCCGTAGATGGACTGGTCGTCATCGCCCACCACCGTCAGCGGCACCCGGTTGCTGGCCAGCACCTGCAGCCAGGCGTATTGAATGGTGTTGGTGTCCTGGAACTCGTCCACCAGTATGTGCTGGAAGCGCTGCTGGTAGTGACTCAGCAATTCCGGACGATGCAGCCAGAGTTCGTGGGACCGCAGCAACAGTTCGCCAAAATCCACCAGGCCGCCCTGCTGGCAGAGCTTCTCGTACTGGCGGTAGATCTTCAGCATGGTATTGGTGAAGTGATCGCCCGGATTCTCCTGAATATGATCCGCCCGCAAGCCCTCATCTTTCTGGCTGTTGATAAACCACTGGGCCTGTTTCGGCGGCCACTGGCTTTCATCAATGCGGTTTTCCCGCATCACCCGCTTGATCAGCCGCAACTGATCGTCGCTGTCCAACACCTGGAAGTTTTCCGGCAAGCCGGCGTCTTTCCAGTGGGAACGAAGCAAACGATGGGCAATTCCGTGGAAGGTGCCGATCCACAGACCACGGGTGGGAATCTGCATCATCTGCTCCACGCGATAACGCATTTCCTTGGCGGCCTTGTTGGTGAAAGTCACCGCCAGAATGGACGTGGGCGGCACCCGGTCAACCGACATCAACCATGCCATCCGGTGCACCAGCACTCGGGTTTTGCCACTGCCGGCACCGGCCAGCACCAGCAAATGGTCGTTCTGCGCCGTCACCGCTTCGCGCTGGGCGTCGTTCAGGGAATCAATAATATGAGAGACATCCATGGAGCAAGGCTTCATTACTGGTTAAATTTACAGCCCAGTATACCAGCCAAGAGCCCGGCTGCCTCCCCTGGCACAAACTACCCCCTCAAGAGTATATACAGGCCAATTCAAGGCTCTAGGCTTAAAGAGACAGCCAGTGTGGCCGATACAGCACTTAACACACTGACACATTAATTCTGTGTCATGCGTTCAAAAAACAACCTACACTCGCGCCGTTCAGAGTTGTGGGCCACGCATACAGGGATTTCATACATGCTTTCATCTCTCAAAATCTCACACAAACTCGCGCTGCTGGTGATTGTAGCCGTGGTGGCTTTCGTAGTGAGCCAGGCCTTTTCCATCATCACGGAACGAAACAACTCGGAACGACTGGGTGAGGTGCGCAACCAGCTCTATCCGTCCCTGGAACTCTCCACCATCAACCGGGGTCTGCTGCAACTCATCGAAAACCAGATCAACAGCGCCGTGACCACGGGCGACGATCAGCAGATCGCGGCTACCCGAGAGCAACTCGCCGAGATTATTGAGAATCTTGACCGCATTGCCCAGCTTAACCCGAGCCAGCAGAGCGACGTAAAAGCGCTGAAATCCGAGCTGAACGGCTACTACAGCACCGCCACGCGCATCGCCACCGCGATTATCGAGGGCACCGCCGATTTCAGTCGCATAGGCCAGGAAGCATCCGCCAACGCCGAGCGCCTGGCGGGCTTGCGCTCGGATCTCGACCAGATGCGTAATGCCATGGAGAGCCGCCTGACCCAGGCCATCGACGACACCACGGCGGCCAGCAGCGAAGCCGCTACCGTCTCCGTGACGATCGTGGTGGTCGCCCTGGTTGTCCTGATTGCACTGAGCCTGATTATCGGTCGATCGGTCTCCGGCAGCCTGCAGCAAATCATCAGTTCCCTGCGGAACATGGCTTCTGGCGAAGGCGATCTGACCTCCCGCATCGAGTACACCGGCAAGGATGAACTCCGGGATCTGGTGGACCAGTTCAACCGCTTTGTTGAAAAACTGCATAAATCCTTTGCCACCATCCAGCAGGACATCGGTGAGCTTAACGGCGTCGCCACTCATCTGGGCAGCACCAGCCGCACCAATCTTGAACGCATCAGCCAGCAGGCCCAGGCCATCTCCTCCACCCGCAATTCCGTGGAAGAGCTGGTAAAAAGCGTTGAGGAAGTGGCGGGCTTTGCCTCCAGCGCCTCTGACCAGACCCAGGACGCATCCAAGTTTGCGACCACCGGGCAACAGAAGGTCGAGGGCAACATACAGACCATCCAGCGACTGATGGCAGAAATCGAGAACACTGCCAGCCTGGTCAACCAGTTCGACGAGTTCTCCGTGAAGGTGGGCGGTCTGCTGGAAACCATTCAGACCGTGGCCGAGCAGACCAACCTGCTGGCCCTGAATGCCGCCATTGAAGCCGCCCGCGCCGGTGAACACGGCCGTGGCTTTGCCGTGGTCGCAGATGAAGTACGCGGCCTGGCGGTGCGCACCCACAAGGCCACCGAAGAAATCCAGCAGGTGATTTCAGAACTCTCCAAAGCCTCCGGCGCCGCCGTGCATTCCATGCAAGGCAGCGTAGACATGGCCAGGCAGGGCGTGGATGCGACCACCGAGTCTGGCGAGGTCCTGCGCAAGATTCTCGAGAACGTTCAGCAGATCAGCGAGCTGAACGAGCAGATTGCCGCGGCCACCTATGAGCAGAGCACCACCTTCAGCGAAGTCACTGGCCATATGGGCGACATGCATCGCAACGCCGAGGCCGTGATGGAAAGCACCGATGAGCTGGATACGGTCAGCCGCAAGATCCAGGACGTCAGTAATGGCTTGCAGAGCGTGGCCGGGCAGTTCCGCGTTTAAGTAAAACCCCAGAAAAAGGAAACTCCTGATGAAAAAACTGTTTACTGCAGCGCCCCTGGCGCTCGCCATTGCCGCGACCCCGGCTCTGGCACAGAGTACCGAGGACACCCTCGAGCGCATGCAGCAGCAGCTGAATGCCATGCAACAACAGCTGAACTCCGCGAAAGACACCGGCATTCGCTTCAACGGCTTTTTCAGCACCGGTTTCGCCCGGGCCAGCAACGATGCCGGTTACGCCGGAATCACCGACGAATCCGAAGTGGCGGATCTGAGCCTGTTCGCCCTGCAGGGCACCTTTGACGTCACACAGAAAAGCCAGATCGTGATGCAACTGGTCGGCCGGGGTGAAGATGACTGGGAACCCCAGGTGGAGTGGGCCTACCTGAGCCACCGCCCCACCAACAACCTGCAGATTCGGGCCGGCAAGATGCGGATTCCGTTCTTCATGTACTCCGACTCCCTGGAAGTCGGCTACGCCCAGCCGTGGGCCCGCCCGCCCCAGAGTGTGTATGGCCCGATTGCCGTGACCAGCTATGTCGGTGCGGATGCCAGCTACAACCTGAATTTCGACAACTCCTCGCTGACCGCGACCGGCTTCACCGGCTTTACCGATGAAGATGGCAACTCCGGCGATGTGCAGTTGCGCAATGTCGCTGGCGTGAACCTGACCTGGACCGACTACGTTTGGACCCTGCGTGGTGTGGCGGCGACCGCCGAGGCGGATATTGATGCGACCCGGCTTGGCGCACTGGCAGCCCAAAGCGGCATTACCCTTCCGCCCGGCATTACTCAACTTGCCGACGGTGATCGCGGTAACTTCTTCGGCCTAGGCGCCAGCTACGACGACGGCAGCTGGCAGATCATCGGTGAAGTCACCCGCGTTGAAGTGGATGGCAAGTTTGCCGATACCGATTCTGCTTACCTGTCTGTGGGCCATCGGTTTGGCAGCTGGACACCTTACGTTGCAGCCGGCTGGACCGAGAGCAAGGATGACGACGAGCGCACCGGTTTCTTCATCCCCGGCGCCGTCCCCGAGTCCATCCTGAACTATCAGCGCAACGAATACAGCATCGGTACCCGCTGGGACATTACTCCGGGCGTGGCCATCAAGGCGGACATCACTCATGTGCGCGGGCTTGAGAAAGGTTATGGCAATCTGAACACGGCCTACATGCTGGCGGAAGACCCGGACAGCACCAACGTTTACACTGTCAAAATCGACTCGGCATTCTAAGGAGGCCCCATGAAAAAGCTTAGCCTGTTGTTTGCGGCCAGCTTGCTGGCAAGCCCCCTGGCCCTGGCTGAAGTCGTGGTGATCGGCAACCCGTCCGGCCCGGACAGCATCAGCGCCAACGAAGTACGGGATCTGTATCTGAACCGCAGCAAAGCCCTGCCAAATGGCCAGAGCGCGAAGCCGTTTGAACTCCCGGAAGGCAACGCCACCCGTGCCGAATTCCATGACAAGGTGACCGGCCGTAACGACGCCCAACTGAAGGCCTTCTGGTCCCAGCAGGTGTTCACCGGTCGTGGTCAGCCTCCGGCGGAAGCCGGCAGTGCTTCGGGCATGAAGGCCCAGGTCGCCTCCACACCAGGCGCCATCGGCTACATCGATTCCGCGGATGTGGACGACAGTGTCAAGGTTATCCTGACGCCCTGATCACAGCCGTGCAGAACGCAAAAAAGGCGAGCCGAAGCTCGCCTTTTTGCTGTTTGAAGGCCGGCTGCCTAGAAACCTCTCGGCACGGTTTGGGCTTCCACGAATTCAAACAGCCCTTCCAGACCACCTTCCCGGCCAATACCCGAGGCTTTCATACCGCCAAACGGCGCCTCCGGTGTCGGCCCGGTGCCGGTGTTCCAGCCCACGTGACCAAACCGCAGGCCGGCAGCCACCCGCTGGGCACGTTCGGCATCGGCAGTGAACACGTACGAGGCCAGGCCAAACTCCGTGTCGTTACCGGCATCAATGACTTCTTCCTCAGTCCGGAACAGCGCCATGGGCACCAACGGACCGAAGGTCTCCTCCTGGTAACAGCACATCTCCCGGTCCACGCCCTGCACCACCGTGGGTGGGAAAAACAGGCCATCACCCAGTTCCGCTGGCTGTTTGCCAGCCACCAGGCTGGCGCCCTTGTCGAGGGCGTCCTGCAGGTGCCGCTTCACCTTGTCGAAGCCCTGCTTGTTGATCAAGGGCCCAATGTCGATGCCATCGTTCATGCCGTCGCCGACGGTCATCTTGTTCACACGTTCGGCCAGCTTCTGACCAAAGGCATCCGCCACCTTCTCGTGCACAAAAATCCGGTTGGCGCAGACACAGGTCTGGCCGCCACCGCGGAATTTGTTGGCAATCAGGTTATCGGCGGCGGCCTCCAGGTCGGCATCGTCAAAGACGATGAACGGGGCATTACCACCCAGCTCCAGTGCCAGCTTCTTAACCTGCTCGGCGGTGTCCACGATCAGTTTTCGGCCCACTTCGGTAGAGCCCGTGAAACTGAGCATGGGTACATCTTTATGTTCACACAGCACCTTGCCGATCACGCTGGCCTTACCCATCACCAGGTTGACCATGCCATCCGGCAGGTCGAGTTTATCCATCACGCTGAAAAAGGCGATCATGGTCAGCGGCGTCTCGCTGGCCGGCTTGATGACCGAGGGGCAACCCGCCGCCAGGGCCGCCGACAACTTCTTGGCGATCATGCCAATGGGAAAGTTCCAGGGCACAATCAGCCCGGTTACGCCCACAGGCCGATAGTGAACCGTCCAGGTGCAATCCTTGGGCTTTTCCGGAATCGTGTGGGAATCAAGAGCGCTGATGTGCTTGGCACAGTAATCGAAGAAACCGGCGGCGTAATCCACCTCGCCCTGGGCTTCCTTCCAGGGCTTGCCATGCTCCATACACAGGATGCGGCCAATCTCTTCGCGGTTTTCTTTCAGGCCGTCACGAATATCCTCCAGCCACTTGCGGCGGGTTTCAATCGGCCAGGGATTGGTGAGCCGGAGCGCTGATTGTCCAGCCTCCACCGCTGCCACAACATCTTCCTCCGGCATCGACGGCACTTTGGCAATCACCGAGCCGGTGGCCGGGTTGTAAACGTCGAACGTGGCACCGCCGGCAGAGTCTTTCCAGCGCCCGCCAATGTAGCCTGTGAGGTTTTCCAGTAGTGGTGACTCGATCATCTCGGCTCCTCTTGCATGACTGGTGACGCCCCGGACCGGGGCGGAGTTCATAAGCAACGCGTGCCTTTCATAGTGGATCCTGAGTAGCGGCCTGTAAAGTCAGGGGGAGATTTCCTGGCCGTCATTTTTGACCCGGGCGGGTGACTGCCTATACTCGAAGGAGAGTTTTTACAGGCTCTCCCTGACACCCCAAGGAGACGGATTCATGAAAGCATTTTTTCATCCGACGCAGGACCTGCACATCCCGAAGACGTATTTCACCCGAGGCCAGATGCGCCAGCCTCAGGAGGTGCCTGATCGCACCGGCCAGATGCTTGAAGGCCTGAAAGCCATGGGCATCCCGGTACTGCAGCCGGCCGACCAGGGCGCCGGCCCGATCTCCAAGGTGCACGACCTGGGTTACCTGCGATTCCTCGAATCCGCCCACCGGCGCTGGATGGAAATGGAAGACTGGGGCGACGAGGTAATGTCGAATATTTTCGTACGTTCCCCCAACGCCATGCGGGGCATCCTGGCAGAAGCCGCCTGTTACCTGGCAGACGGCAGCTGCCCCATTGGCGAGAATACCTGGAAAGCGGCCTACTGGTCGGCCCAGACCGCCCTGGGTGCCGCCGACGCGCTGATCGCCGGAGAGCGCAACGCCTACGCTGTGTGCAGGCCACCAGGCCATCACGCCCGCAAGGACGCCGCCGGTGGATTCTGCTACCTGAACAACGCCGCCATCGCGGCCGAGCACCTGAAGAGCCGGTTCCCGCGAACGGTGATCCTGGACACCGACATGCATCATGGCCAGGGCATTCAGGAGATCTTCTACGACCGCAGCGACGTGCTGTACATCTCCATCCACGGCGACCCCACCAACTTTTATCCGGTGGTCAGCGGCTTCGAGGACGAACGTGGGGAAGGCGAAGGCTATGGCTACAACATCAACCTGCCCATGCCCCACGGCTCCAGCGAGGAGGATTTCTTCGCCAAACTGGATGAAGCCGTGGCCGCCATTCGCCTGTACCAGCCGGATGTGCTGATCCTGACCCTGGGCTTCGATATCTACAAGAACGACCCGCAGGCGAAAGTATCGGTGACTTCCGAAGGCTTCTGCCGGCTGAGCACGCACCTTCGTCAGCTGGGCTTACCCACGCTGGTGGTGCAGGAAGGCGGGTATGATCTGGACGCCCTCAGCGAGAACGTCCAGCAGTTTTTCAAGGGGTTGGAGGGCTGATCAGACCGCCGGGGCATACACCTTGATATTGCCATGCCCCTCAGCCTTCAGGTGGCCGGCGTGCATGCGGCTCATGGTGCCCCGGTCACAGTACAGCAGGTACTGGCGGTTGCCCGGCAGTTCCGCCACCTGCTGATTCAGCTCGTAGAAAGGAATTTTGAGCACATCGTTGTTTGTCAGGGTCAGTGGCGAGCGCTCTTCTTCAGACGGGTGGCGAACGTCGATAATCACGTCGTCTACCGACGGCGTCTGGATCAACTCCACCTCTTCCGGCGTCTGGGTGCTGTCCAGGAGCTGGCTGACCATGGTGTCGGTACGGTTAGCGATGGCATCGGCCAGGGCGGCCGGGTCCATGTTCGCCTCTTCTTCCTCCACCCGATGCAACCTGGCGCGGGTGACCGGCTTGCTGGAAATCACGCCGCAATACTCCGGCATGCTGCGGGCAAAGGGCTCGGTACCGATGTCCTTGGCAATTCGAATGATTTCCTGCTTGTCCATGGCAATCAGCGGGCGCAGCACCACCTCGTCACTGGCACGGTCCACCACATTCAGGTTGGTCAGGGTCTGGCTGGAGACCTGAGCCACCGCATCGCCCATGACCAGACCCGAAGCGTTGTAATCCCGGGCGATCTCGGCAGCCGCCTTGAGCATCATCCGCTTGAGCACCACGCCCCAGTGGCGATGGTTGACCGAGCGCATGATCTCGGCGACCACACCCTCAAATGGCACAGAAATAAACTTGACGTTGTGGGACGAACCATAACGCTCCCACAGGTAGTGAGCCACCTGGCGCACGCCCACTTCATGGGCCGCACCGCCCAGGTTAAAGAACAGATAATGACTGCGAATACCACGGCGCATCATCAGGTAGGCAGCCACCGACGAGTCGTAGCCGCCGGAAATCAGCGTCATCACCGTTTCTACCGTCCCCAGCGGATAACCGCCAAGACCCTCGTGGCGACGATGGGCAATATGGTAGCTGTCGTCCTTTACCTCAATACGAACTTCCAAATCCGGTGATTTCAGATCTACGCCTTTGGCGCCGGAGCCCTGCAACAACGCCGCACCCACCAAACGCTCCAGGTCAATGGAACGGAAATCATGATCGCCATGGCGGCGGGCGCGAACGGCAAACGTCTTGCCTTTCAGGCGTTCGGCATAGGCCTGCACCGCCTTTTCGCCCACATCGTCAAGATCGACAAACGGAAACACCCCGATCTCCTGAATGGTCGAGATGCCGGGAATGCGCACCAGCTCATCAATGACCGGGCCGGCAAGGCTGCGGCCATCGGGCACATCCACATCCACCCGGTCCCAGCTGCCATCCACACGGATCTCCTGATCCAGCCGGGCCAGTAATTTACGGATATTCTGCCGCAACTGGCGCATCTGCTGCTGGCGAACGGGTTTACTCTTGATAGCCACTTCCGGGGCGGGACGAATCAGCAATTTCATAAAAAAGACTTTGATCGGAATAACGTCGGGTGGCGTAAAAGCCAGAAAGGCCTTAGTGTACCCTTTCGCCAGACTGGCTCAAAATCCGTCATTGCCGAAACCATCAGGAGCTTCACCAACGATGACTGAAACCACCATGAATGCCCTGGTCTCCCCCGAGGGCAGCCTCGAGATCCTTTCCAACTACGAGGTAAACCGGCTCAAGGACAAGAGCGAGGGTGGTCTGTATCGCCTGTTCCGTCAGTGTGCGCTGGCCGTGCTGAATACGGGCGTCGAAACCGACGACTGTAAGGAATTGATGGAAGCCCACGCCGATTTCGATGTACGGCTGGTGCCCCAGCCCCGGGGGCTGAAACTGGAGCTGATCAATGCGCCCGGCCACGCCTTTGTGGACGGCGAAATGCTACGTGCCATCCGGGAGCACCTGTTTTCTGTACTGCGCGATATCGTTTACAGCCATTCCCTGCCCAACAGCGTGGCCGGTTTCCGCAAAGACAACCCCGAAGACCTCACCAACCTGGTGTTCCACATTCTGCGCAACGCCAGGGTACTGGAGGCGGGGCGTCAGCCAGACCTGGTGGTGTGCTGGGGCGGCCATTCCATCAGCCACGACGAATACCAGTACAGCAAGGATGTGGGGCACCAGTTGGGGCTGCGCGGCCTGAGCATCTGCACCGGTTGCGGCCCGGGCGCCATGAAAGGCCCAATGAAAGGCGCCACCATCGGCCACGCCAAGCAACGGGTGAAGAATGGCCGTTACATCGGCATTACTGAGCCGGGCATTATCGGTGCCGAGGCGCCGAACCCGATTGTAAACGAGCTGGTGATCATGCCGGATATCGAGAAGCGTCTCGAGGCCTTTGTTCGCTGTGGCCATGGTGTGATTGTATTCCCGGGCGGCGTGGGCACCGCAGAGGAGATTCTGTACCTGCTCGGCATTCTGCTGCACCCGGACAACGTTGACCTGCCTTTCCCGGTGGTGTTTACCGGCCGCCAGGAAAATGCCGAATACTTCGAAATGATCGACAAGTTTATCCGCAACGCCCTGGGCGATGAGGCTGCCAGCAAATACGAGATCATCATCGATGATCCGATACGGGTCGCCCAGACCATGAAGCAGGGCATGAAAGACGTGGAGACCTTCCGCCGCGCCATGCAGGATGCCTACTACTTCAACTGGATGCTGAAGATAGATCCGGTATTCCAGCTACCGTTCGAGCCGAACCATGACAACATGCGGGCCCTGGAACTGCATCGCGATCAACCGGTTCACCTGATTGCGGCGAATCTGCGCAAAGCGTTCAGCGGGATTGTGGCGGGTAACGTGAAGGAAAGCGGAATCCGGCAGGTGCAGGAGAAAGGGCCGTTTGAAATTGCCGGCGACCCGACGCTGATCAAGCCTCTGGAGGCCATGCTGGAGCAGTTCGTGGCGCAGAACCGGATGAAGCTACCCGGATCCTCAGCCTACCGTCCGAGCTATCGCATTGTCAGTGGTGCGGCCTGAGCCGCAACACTGACAAACACAACGTCTTACTTGCCGCCGTCGGCCGGCAGGCTGGCGTAGTAAGCTGCCAGGTTGGCAATGTCAGCATCGCTCAGGGCTGTGGCCTGACCCTGCATCACCGGAGCCTGTCCACCCTGACGCTGGCCTGCCTTGTACGCCTTCAGAGCTGCAACCAGGTACTGCTCTTTCTGGCCAGCCAGGTTCGGATAGATGGGCACCTGAGAGATACCGTTCTGGCCATGGCACGCGGCACAAACGGCGGCCTTGGCCTTACCAGCTTCGATGTCACCCGCGGCCATGGAAGCGACCGGTACCATCGCGCCAGCTGCGAACAGGCCCGCTACTGCAAGATGCTTCAGATTCATTGTGTTAACCCTCTCATCGTTTTAACGTTCACATTCCGGCATAAAACCGGTCAGTAACTCAGGTTTCACTTATAGCACACCCGCCCGTGAGCTCAAATGTGATAGATCAAGGACTTTCGTGCGACCATAGTCCTCTTTTACGCCTGAGCGTAGTGAACGACAGTACGAACAAACCACAAATACCCAATCAGAGATACCACCGGAGAACCAAGCCATGCCAGTTGAGGTACAGGAGCTCCCCTGCCGGGAAGGACACATCGGCCTGCTCACCCTGAACGAGCCGGGCACACTCAATGCCCTGACCGAGGAAATGGTCAACCAGGCGCAGCAGGCGCTGGCGCAATGGGCCGAGGATTCCCGTATCTGCCTGGTGGTTCTGCAGGGGGCGGGAGACCGGGCGTTCTGTGCCGGAGGCAACATCCGGGCCCTGTACCCGGCACTGACCGGCGATGGCGATAAAGCCGCACCCGCGCGGTTCTTTGCGGCGGAATACCGTCTCGACTTTACCCTGCACCGGTTCCCCAAGCCGGTGGTGGGCATGGCCGGCGGCATTGTCATGGGCGGGGGCCTGGGCTTGCTGGCGGCCTGCCGTTACCGGTTAATCTACCCGAATGTCACCATGGCAATGCCCGAGATCAGCATCGGTCTGTTCCCCGATGTGGGCGCGAGCTGGTTCCTGAACCGTCTCCCGGGCCGGCTCGGATTGTTTATGGGTCTGACTGGCGCTCGACTGAATGTCGCCGACGCCTTGCGAGTGGGCCTGGCTGATATGGTGATCGAAGCAGACCAGAGCAGCGCCCTGCTTGAGCGGCTGCAGGAGGAACGCTGGAGCGGTGAAACCGCCGCCGACGACAACCGCCTGTTCCGCCTGCTGAACCAGCTGGAAGCGCTGGATTACCGCACGCTGGCTCCGGGGCACCTGGAACAGCACGAACAGACCATCGCACGCCTGAGTGCAGGCGATGAGCTACCAGCCATCGTTGAAAAACTGGGGAATTCGGAGAGTACCGACCCCTGGTGGCAGGCGTGCATCCATACCCTGAAGACCGGCTGCCCGGTCACCGCCTGGCTGATCTGGCACCAGATACAGAAAGGCCAGCAGATGTCGTTGAAAGATGTGTTCCGTATGGAACTGGCCATGGCCGAAGAGTGCACCCGGAGACCCGATCTGGCCGAGGGCATTCGCGCCCTGCTGGTAGACAAGGACCGCTCCCCAGAGTGGTCTTACGCCTCGGTTGCCGAAGTGCCGCAAGAGGTGGTTGAACGGCATTTTCAGCCGGTGTGGGATGACACGACCGACCCAATGATGCTGGACAGCCTCTGAATCAGCGGGCGGCGCCCGCCTGCACCAGCAGCATTTCAAGATCCTGATTTTTGCTGGCGCGGGCAAGATCCAGAGCGGTGGTGCCATCCGCCCGGCGATAGTGCACATCGGCACCGGCCGCTAGCAGCATCTCGGCGGTCAGAAGGTCACCGCTGGCCACCACTTTCATCAACAGGGATTCGCCACCCTGGCTGACGTTCACGTTGGCGCCCGCCGCCAGCAAGGCCCGGACCACCGCAAGATGACCATTTTCAGCAGCCTGGATAACCGCGGTATTGCCGTCGGCACTGCGTGCATTCACCTCTGCGCCCGCAGCCAGTAACAACCGGACAATGCGGCGGTTACCGTTGGTGGCAGCCACCATAAGCGGAGTTTGCTCCGCTCTGGCCTGGGCATCCGGCCTTACCCCCCTGGACAGCAGCTCAAGTACCGCCCGATCCTCATTGGCGCGCACCGCAGCCATCAGTTCCTCCGGGCCGGCACCGGCCTCTCCGGGTTCAGGTGCTGACCCGGTTGTACTGCATCCGGCCAGCAGCGTCAGTGCCAGGAAAAATACCAGGTGGAAATAGCTGCTCGCGTCCCTGCCCATGTCGGAAGTCTCTTGTTTGCGTTTTGCAGCTATTCTGCTCAGCCAGTCACCGGAATTAAATCGAACCGGTCACAACTCCGTCTCGTTTTGCAGAAGTTCTCGAGCCAGCAACCGCAGCTGCGCCTCTGCATCGCGCTGACCCCGGCACAGGCCGGCCTCCTGCAACTGCACCCAGGACCAGCCCTGCAATACCGCACGACACCAGAGCTTTGCCTCCGGATGGCTTTGAATTCGATGAGCCATACCCTTGCAGGCAGAGAGCTCCTGCAAAACCGGCAAGGTTAGTTCAAAGCCGCGAAAGCCATACGCGAAGTTAGTCAGATCCCGGCGATCATCGTCGTCCAGCCACGCCGATGATGGCAGGGCGTCACAGATGGCCAGCAATAGCTCATGGTCCAGTTGGCACCAATGGCGGGGCACCAGATGTTGCCAGTGTCGGGCGAACCGGCTGTTCAGCTGTTGCTGAAGCTGCCGCCCCGGCTCAGAGGTGCCCATCAGCATTTGCAGGGGAAACTCTCCGGTGGACGCCTCCTGGCTCAGCCCCATACGCACGACGCGCAGGCCGCATCGGTGCCAGAACGCCAACAAACCCGGTTCGCCGCCAAAGCTGGTACCCAATGCATCCATTCCATCCTGAACACAGGCCTCACGGGCAGCCGCCACCAACCGTTGGCCGACCCCAAGCCTGCGTGCCGATTCCGCCACCGCTACGCGGACCACTCGAAGGGTTTTCAGGGTAGCAGCGGCGGGGGCGCCGCCATGATTGGCCAGTGACTGGGCCAGCATATGGCCCCTGAGCCGTCGTTTTCCAGCGACCACCTCTTCAGCCAGATCAGGTGCCAGGCCACCTTCGGTGGATGCCCAGAGCAAGCCGATGGTCCGCCCCTCTGCGCTGGCCCGCCAGGTCATCGCGGCGGGGTCATCCAGCCATTGCCGAAGATCGGCGGGCGTGGTCCGGTAATGGGCATTGACCAGCAGACCAAAGGCCTCCGCCAGGGTCTGTTCGCTGGCCGCGGCAGGTTGCCAGCGTTCAATGTGTACGTCGCCGGCGACGAACGGTTGCGGCTCCGGCGCGTCTGCCGATAACAGATACAGCTGGAAAACCAGTCGCTCCAGCGGGTCGCCCTGCGCCCAGCGAATGGGCTCGCGAACGCTGACGGCGCGCCAGTTCGGAGTTTCCTGCTCCAGAATCTGTCGAAAACGCAAGGCAAAGCCCCGGCCGGTACCTTCATAGCCATGCACCGTACTGGCAAACACCACCCTCGGCCAGCCCAGCAACACGGCTTTCAACCACTGGGCCGGCAAACCCGCCGCTTCATCGACCATGACCACTTCCGCCTCCGGCCGCTGTGACAGCAGTTCCTGTGGCGGCAGAAAGCAAAGTTCGTGACCGGACCGGGTGGTCAGATGGGTCGCCGTATCCAGTGCCAGAGCATCACCCAGTGCCTGCCGGGCGTGAGCGAACAGGGTAGCCACGTTATCAGCCGAAGGTGCCGTTACCAGCACCCGTTTCCGGCCGGTTTCGAGCAAGCGGGCAGCAGCCATGCCAAGGGCCGAAGATTTGCCTCGGCCGCGATCGGCAGTAATCACCAGCGGCCGTCGGCGGCGGCCCTGGCCAGCGCGCACAACGTCGGCAACCAGCGTCTGCTGCTCGGCCGTCTGCCCGGGTTGAAAGCCCGTCCTGACCGGTTCCGGCCGGTTAAGATCAGGCACGCTGGCATCTTCCGCCACAAGCCGAATGACATCGGGATCTTCGGCCAGTATCGCCGCCAACCGGGCAGCAAAGGGATGAGCACTCGTCCGATCCAGCCCGGTTCGGCTATAGTCCGGGTCATCAAAATCCGACCACTGCGCCAACGGCGGCATCAGCCAGAACAGCAACCCACCGGCCCGCAATGTGCCGGACAGTGCCGCAAACGCGTCCGGAGACGTTCCCTCCCAGCCATCCCAGACCAGAACTGGCAACTCCTGCCCCAGTACGCGCTGGTAATCTTTGACACGTATATGGCCAACCCCGGCCATGATCGCATCCTGTTCACGACCGACCCATAGCCCCTGCGCAGCCGACAATTCCGGCAAGATCCCGGCTACCCAGGCGATCGCCGCCTGCCGATCACCCTCAACCAATACCAGCCGGCGATGGCCGCGAGCTGCCAGGATGTGCTGGAACGCGCGCCAGCCTGAGGCGATTGTCTCGGTTTTATCATTCACGTCAATTCGGACCTGCTGGCGATAAGAAGGTATTTGCGCCTGAGTTATGCCGGGATTATGCGGCAGCGCTATCCGCACTACCAGTTGCCCAGTACAATAGCGACCATGCCGAGCGAAACCCAAGCCCCCGACCACCTGTCCTTACCGGATTACCTGACCGACGAGCAGCGCGCCATCATCACGGCCGGTTACGAGCATGCGGTGATTACGGCCGTGGCGGGCAGTGGTAAAACCTCCACGCTGGCCTGGCGCATCCGCTACCTGCTGACCCAGGGCCACGACCCGGACCGGATGCTGGTGCTGATGTTCAACCGCAGCGCCAAGGTAGACTTCGAACGCAAGCTGCAGTCCGTCTGCGAGCAGAGCGGGCTGGCGCTGCCGGAAATCCGTACCTACCACGCCATGGGCCTGCGGCTGTATCGTCGGTTTGTCCGGGAAGGCTATCTGCCGGGCTTTTCGGAAAAGATCCTGACCGAACAGGAGATCGGCTTCCAGGCCTGGTTGCTGACCCGGCGGCTGGCACCGGAGGAACTGGCCGATGAAATCCGCCGCAACAAGAAGGATTTTGTCGAAACCGCCACCGGCTTTATCGACCGGGTCAAAACCGGGCTGGCACCCGCGGAGGTGGTGTTCGAGGAGCTGGGCTACTCCGACAAACACCGCTACCTGATCGACCTGTTCCATTCCTTCGAGCAGTGGCGCAAAAGCGAAAGCCGCATCAGCTATGCCGACATGCTGTATGAGCCGGTGATGGCCATCCACCAGAACCCGCCGTTGCAGCGTCTGGTGGGCAATAAAATGGATCTGATCCTGGTGGACGAATACCAGGACACCAACGAGATCCAGCACCTGCTTCTGCGTTATGTGGCCGGAGACCGTGCCCGGGTAACCGTAGTCGGCGACCCGGACCAGACCATCTACGAGTTCCGGGGTGCCCGGCCCGAGTTCATTCTGCGCAAGTTCAGTGATGAGTTTGAAAGCCCGCTGGAGCAGACCCTCAGCTACACCTTCCGTTACGGCCACCGGGTGGCGCTGCTGGCCAATCACCTGATCTGCCATAATACCGGCCGCCGGGATGTGATGTGCCATTCCCATCCGGGTACCCCCGCCACCGAAATCCATCTGCATCAGGCCGAAAACGATGGCAACCAGGTGCTGGCCATCCTGCAGGGACTGGCGCCGGAACAACAAAGCCAGAGCGCCATCCTGTTCCGGGTCTGGAGCCAGAGCGTGCCGATTGAACTGAAACTGCTGGCATGCCAGATTCCCTACCGGATCGACGCCGGTAAGGGCGCGCTGTTCAGCCGCGAGGTTCAGGCGGTGCAGGCCCTGCTGCTGGTGGTTACCCGTCGGCTCGACAAGCTGGCAGAAAATGACCGACTGGACATTGCCCGCCAGATTCTGAGGTTCCCCCACGTAGGCCTGAAAGAACCGGAACTGGAAAACCTGGCCCGGTTCCTGGCGGCGTTCGACACCGGCTGGCACGAACGGCTGCTCAGTCTGGATTTCGACGCCCTGGCGCCCATGGCGGCCAGAAAGCTGAAAAAACTCGGTGAAGTCCTGCAGCAACTCGACCGCTATCAGGGGCCGGTAGCTGGCCTGATCACCGTCTATGCCGAGCACATGGATCTCTATGAGGGTATTCGCAGTCTCGCACTGACCCATGACAGTGCCGAGGAGCGGATTGATACCATTCAGGGGTTTCGCGACTACCTGAAAAGCCTGGAAGTCAATGCCGACGGGGCCCTGGACCATCTCAGTCTGCTGAAGCAACAGGCCAGCGAACATCGGGACGACGGTGTCCTGCTCTCCACCATTCACCGAACCAAGGGACTGGAATGGCCCGTGGTAATCATTCCCGGCCTGCAGGAGAAATATCTGCCCTATAGCCCGCGTCCCCAGGACGATGCCCGGGCCCTGCTGGAAAGCGAGCGCAGGCTGCTCTACGTGGGCATGACCCGCACCCGCCACCATCTGCACCTGATCACCCGGCCCACCCCGGCCAGCCCGCACCTGGCGGGCGAACAAGGCCCCAGTCGATTCGTTTCCGAACTGTGCTTTGGATTGGCTCAGGAACTCGGCTCCGCGCTGGATACCGGTACTGCCCCAAAAGACCAGCCCCTGAAGCTGGACCACCCGTTAACCCCCGTGAGTCTGCGATACGCTGAACGCGAGGGCGTTCAGCTGGAAAGCGAAGGAACAGTCAGCCCAAACACGGCGGAACCAGTGTGGCATCAGCAGCGTCTGACCCATGCTATCTTTGGCACAGGTGAGGTTATCTCGGAAGATGAAAGCTCGTTCGAGGTCCGGTTTGGCAATGGCGACAGGCTGAATTTCAGTAAAAAAAGCGCGCACCTGTATTTCACGCCAGCGGGTGATTGATCTGTCGCCTGTGAAGGCTGCGTACAAATGCGAAGACGTCGAGAGATGCCAAATTTTGTGTTTTATGGCTTACTGGCCTAGATTTTCAGTAACGTAGTGTTTTACCGGAGTTTATCCGTCTTCAACGGAGACAGCTTCAGGACATAATAATCAGACAGGAGGTTCTGCATGAAACTCATGCGCCCGGTCGCTCTGGCCGCCCTTGCAACATCCCTTACGACGCCAGCCCTGGCGGAACGCCAGGAAACCATCTACATCAACCCGTTTGCCGGCTTCCAGCTCTTTGACGATAAACGGGACCTGAGTGAAACCGGCACCTTCGGTGTTGGTGTTGAGTACCGTTTCCGCCCTCACTGGTCAGTTGAGGCCCTGTACTCACGGGCCGACGCCGACCGCAAATATGTGTCTGGCGAATCCGATTTCGACGAAATCCGGGTAGACGGCACCTATTACTTCGCCGGCCCGGAAGCTGCCTGGAACCCTTACGTTTCTCTTGGTGCAGGCCATGCCGACTTCGGGCTGGGAGATTCCATTTCCTACCGCTCGGCAGGTACCGATCACGATGAAACCCGTGTCAATGTGGGTACCGGCTTCCGCTACAACGTCAGTGATGGCATCTCCATTCGTGGCGATCTGCGGGAATTCCATGGCATTGATGAAAGCACCTTCGACACCATGGTCTCGCTTGGCTTGAGCTGGGCCTTTACCCGCACGGTTTCTGCCCCGGCCCCGAAAGCCCCGGCCGATGCCGACAACGACGGCGTGCCCGATAATCGCGACCAGTGCCCGGGCACACCGGCCGGGGCCAGCGTCGACAGCCGCGGCTGCGAGCTGGACAGCGACAATGACGGCGTGGCGGACAGCCGCGACCAGTGTCCCAACACCCCAGCCGGGGCCGAGGTTAACAGTCGCGGCTGTGAGCTCGACAGCGACAACGATGGTGTGGTGAACAGCCAGGATCAATGCCCGGACACCACCGCGGGCGCCACGGTGGATGAAACCGGCTGTGAGGGCATTACTGAAACGGTGGAAACCATTGAACTGCGGGTTCAGTTCCCCACCAACAGCTCTGTTATCGACAACGCCTATGACAACGAAATTCGTCGCGTCGCCGATTTCATGGAGGAATACCCGGAAACCACCGTTGAGATCGCTGGCCATACCGACAGCGCCGGTGAAGCGGGCTATAACCAGTTCCTGTCCCAGCGCCGGGCGGAAGCGGTTGCCGGTCGACTGACCGGGCCTCTGGGTGTCGATCCGGACCGTGTCAGCGCGGTGGGCTATGGTGAAGCCGAGCCTGTTGCCACCAATGATACGCCGGCTGGCCGTGCCCAGAACCGTCGTGTTGAGGCACGCATCCAGGTTCGCCGTTAAGGCAATCCGGGCAACCTCGGTAAGGCGCCTTCGGGCGCCTTTCTTTTTGATTCCGCAGTCAGAAAGCGCTCAGGCTTTCAACCGCCCTCACGTTCCGCATCCAGTAGCAGGTTTCTTGGCGTCAGCTGACGATCACAGAAGGTGCCCAGTCGAACCCGGTAACCCTGTTCTTCCAGAAACACGGCGTAGTCCAAGACCAGCCAGAGCTCCAGGGGCCGCCGGAAAAGATGGCGCAGCAGTTCATGCCGGCGCACCTGACGATATCGTGCCTCACCGCGTGCCAGCCATTCTGCCCAGTCAACATCGGCGGTCAGAGTCAGTTGTTTCTTCGCCGCCGCCCAGCGACAGAAGTCCTCGAAACGGCCATTATTGAGCCGGGCCGGGTGCGACGGCACCGGCAGGTAGTGCCCGTTACCGGTCAGCTCCCGTTGCAGCGCATCGAACCCCAGACGCCAGGTACTGATGCGTGTGGTTTGCTCGCGCACCCGCTCCGGTGCCGTGACCGTCTCCTGAACCGCCAGCCTCAGATCGTTGCGGTCTACCGACAAACACTCGCCATACTCCCGGGTTTGCCGGGCCTGAAGCTGATACCGTTCACCCCCGGTCAGGTGGTAGCAGCAAGGTGAGAGACTGAGCCGGGGCAAACGCGCCTGGGCACCAGATTGCATCAGCCGGCGGTGCAGATCGCCACAGGCGTGCAGCGCCACCCCATGGTGGCGCTCAGGCAATTTAAGCCCATCGACCATCACATCCTGATGAGACAAGCGAACCGGGTCGCCGTAGTGTTCGGCCAGGCGGTTGCCATCGGTCACCAGCTCCGGATTCCACTCAAATCCGGTTACCTGCCCCGCACCCCGCCGGGCCAGGGTCCGGCCCAGGTGCCCCTTGCCAGAACACCAGTCCAGTACCGGATAGCCCAGGGGTGAAATTGCAGCGGCGAATGCGCCGGCCTGCTGTCGTTTTCGGCCAGGCATATCAACGGCGGCCACCTCCGCCAGTTCCGCCTGCCGGCCCTCGGCCTCGGTCGCCAGACGGGGTAAATCAAGCAGATCCCGGTACCGGGCCAGCGCCGGGACATACCCGGCTAACAACGAGGACAGTTCCGGGAGCCGCTCCTCCCAGTCCTGACAGTCCCCCTCAGGAAGCGCCTCCAGCCAGTGCGCCAGGTCCGGATGCGCGTCGCGCCAGGCGGGGGCAGGTTCCATGAACGGGATGGGGCGCCAGAGTGGCTCCAGTTCCCGCAGCCAGTCATTCAAAGACTGCCAGCGCTGGTAAAAACAACCCGAGGCTTGGTGTAAACTCGCCGCCGGAGGTAATGTCATGAAACTGGCCTTTGTACTGGTTGAACCGAAAGTCCCGGAAAATGTCGGCGCCGCTGCGCGGGCCCTGTGCACCATGGGTTTTTCCGAGCTATGGCTGGTCAATTCCGACCTGCATACGCGGCCCGAAGCCCACTGGCTGGCCCATGGCAGTGGCCACATTCTGGATAATGCGCGCATTTTCCCCGATCTGGCCGCGGTTAGAAAATCCGCGGATTTGCTGATGGGCACCTCAGCCAAGCCCCGCCATCATCGGCAGGACTGGCATGAACCCGGCGCACTGCGCTCGGTACTGGCCAATAAAGGCGGCTCGGTGGCGACGGCGGCGCTGGTGTTTGGTCGCGAGGACCGGGGCCTGGCCAATGAAGAACTGGCCCTGTGCGATTTGCTTACCGGCTTTCCAATGGCGGTCAGCTATCCGTCCCTGAATCTGTCCCAGGCGGTCATGCTGTATGCCTGGGAGCTGTCCGGACTGGCGCGCCAGAGTGACAGCACGCCCGGGGTCGCCTCGGATGCCAGCCTCGGCGCCTTGCGACAACGCCTGGAAACAGTGTTACCAGCGCTGGAGGCACCGGCCGACAGCAAGCTGTCGCAGTGGGTATTCCAGCGCCTGCCCATGCTTTCCGAGCGTGACGTCGGCTTTGCTCACACCCTGTGCGGCAACCTCGAGCGCAAACTCTGAGCCTATTCCTGAAACCTCCCGGGCCGGAACGCATCCAGCGACACGGCCGGTTCTTCACCGTCGATGACCTGGGCAATCACCGAGGCGCTGCCCGCCGACAGGGTCCAGCCGAAGGTGCCATGGCCGGTATTCAGGAACAGGTTCCGGCGTGGCCCGCGGCCAATGATGGCCGGGCCATCCGGAGTCATGGGGCGGAAACCGGTCCAGGTTTCGGCAGCCTCAAGATCCGCGCAGCCGGGAAAGCGTGAACGCACGGATTTCTTGATGGTGGCGATGCGCGCCTCAGGAATGTCGCGATTGAAGTCCGCCAATTCGACAAAGCCCGTGGCCCGGAGCCGGTTACCCAACCGGGTAGACACCACCTTCAGGTTATCGTCGTGGATCGTGCTGGCCGGGGCCTTGTCCGGATCACTCAGGGGCACCGTCAGGCTGTAACCCTTGACCGGGTAGATCGGGAGGTCCAGCCCCAGAGGCCGAACCAGCTGCGGTGACCAGCATCCGGCACAAACCACCACCGCATCCGCTTCCAGGGTGGCTAACTCGCCGCCGCGGGCTCGATACTCGATCCCGTTCACCTTCTCGTCATCAAACAACAGCCGCTCAACCTCGACACCATAATGGAAGGTTACCCCTTGCTGTTCACACACCTGCGCCAGTGCCCGGGAGAACAGGTGACAGTCGCCAGTGCCGTCTGTGTCATAGCTGATGGCTCCATAGAGGGGCCCGTCTCCGGTCATACCCGGCTCTGTGGCTCGCACCTGCTCGGGCGTGAGCAGCTGCGAGGCGATGCCCAGCTCATTCAGCAGGTCGTGGATCTCACGATAACCGTCCATGGCCTCAGGGCTGCTGGCCAGGTGCAGAAGGCCCTTGTGGTCGCCATCAAAGTTCAGGTCATGCTCCTGTTCCAGAGCCAGAAATCGCTCCCGACTGTGGACACCCAGGCGCAGCATGGCCCGTTTGTTGAGGCCAAACAGGCCAGGACTCCAGGCGTAGCGCAGGGTGGCAAACATAAACTTGATGGCATCCACCGAAGGCGGCACTCGCAGCTTGAGTGGGCCGTCGGTTTTCAACAGCCAGGGCAGTGCCTTGAAGACCATGGAGGGATCAGCCCAGGGGTAAACCACGCCGTAAGACCGCTGGGCGGCGTTGCCTTTGCTGGTCTCGTTACCAGCAAGGTCGTGTCGCTCCAGCAGGGTTACCTGATGCCCCCGCCGAATCAGTTCCCTGGCGGTGGTGACACCGACCACGCCACCCCCTACCACTGCGATGTGCATATTGCCTCCATTAGCTGACGCCATTCGCTGCCAGCAACTGACGATAGTCTTCCAGTACATCCGGATGTTCCGCCGGGTAGTCCGGCGCAAGCTGTTTCAGCACCCCGGCCAGCAAGGCCGCCACAATCGCCCGGGCCTGGGGTTTGCGGTCCCCGGGCACAATGAACCAGGGCGCTTCCTCGGTGTGGGTCTGAGCCAGGGCTTCCTCGGCGAAGGCCTGATAACGGGCGCGCTGCTTCCAGCCCTCGATGTCGGAGCGGTCAAACTTCCAGCGCTTCCTGGGCTTGTCCAGGCGTTTGAGCAATCGCTGTTTATGTTCATCCTCGGAGAGGTTGAGCCAGATTTTTACGACACAGGTGCCTTCGCTGACCAGGTGACGCTCAAAATTCCGTATGGCCTCGAACCGGGCCGGCCAGTGATAGGTGCCGGCATCTCGCACGGGCCATACTCGCTCGCCGATGACGGCCTCGTGATGACTGCGGTTGAAGGCCACCATCTGGCCATAGGCGGGGAGATAGGGTGTCACCCGCCAGAGAAAATCATGAGCGGCTTCCGATGCATTGGGTCGCCCGAATGACCAGGCGTGAAAGCCGGCCGGATCAGCGTAGGTGGCCAGCGTCCGGATCAGGCTGTCCTTGCCGCTGGTGTCCGGTCCATGGATGACGACCAGCAATGCCTGCTTACGGTTGGCCCACAACCGCCGCTGGTACTCTCCGATCTCCTCCAGACTGGCTTCAAGCGCAGGCAACTTGTCGTCGCCCTCATACAGCGAGGGATAACCTTCGAGAGCCGGTTGGTCAGGATTCAAGAACCAGGAACGGGCAAATGCCGTATATTTCATCAAGGAAACTCCCTATCGCCCCGTTGCAGGTCAATAATCGTACAAAGTGATACACTTACGTGATCAGATTCTCAGAATAGCATCCATACACCGACCCTGATGGAGTCTAGTACCCTGGCATGAGCAAGAAACGTCGTGAGATTCCCGTATTTGATCATCCGATCATCGAGACCCACTGCCATCTGGACTACCTGAAAGACCGGCCGTTGTCCGATACTCTGGAGCAAAGCCAGCGGGTCAACATCGAAAAGGTGATCACCATTGCGGTGTCGCCAGATAACCTCGCCGCCGTGCGCGAACTGGCGGGTTCCGCTGACTGGGTGTTTGGCACCCAGGGCATTCATCCCCATGAAGCGGAAACCTATACTGATGAGGTGGAAGCGGAAATCCGCCAGCATGCCACCGACGACAAGATCGTGGCCGTGGGCGAGATCGGGCTGGATTATTTCTACGACAATGCCGATCGCTCCGTGCAACGAGAGGTGTTTCGCCGGCAGCTTCAGATTGCCTGCGACAGCGACCGTCCGGTGGTGATTCACAGCCGCGACGCCGACGACGATACCATAGCTATTCTGAAAGAGTTCGAGCATTCTCTTGAGCGCCGGGGGGTTATTCACAGCTTCACCTCCGGGCCCGGGCTGGCACAATACGCCATCGACCAGGGCTGGTGCCTGGGCTTCAACGGCATCACCACTTTCAATAAGGCCGAGAACGTGCGCGATATCGTACGCATGACGCCCATCGAACAGATCCTGCTGGAAACCGATGCCCCGTTCCTGACACCCGTACCCTATCGCGGCCGTGAAAACGCACCGTTTTACCTGCCGTTCGTGGCCGAGAAAATTGCCGACGTTAAGGAGTTGCCGATGGATCAGGTATTAAGTCAGACCTATCAAAACAGCCTGAGAACGTTTTTCCCCCACTAATGATCAAACGCATTCCCATCTCCGCCCTGAAGGTCGGTATGTACATTACCGACCTCAACAACGATTGGATCCCCCATAACACCCAGCGCAAAAAAGGGGTTATCAAGCGGGAAGAGACCATTGAGAAAATTCGCAGGATGGGTGTGCAGTATGTCTATATTGATGTCAGCCGGGGCGCCGACTGCCAGGATTCCGAGCCGGCGGCGCATGTGGATCGGCGTAATGAAACGGCCCTGCAGAACGCCGGAGCCCTGAAGCCGGGATACACCCCAAAGGCCCCTCTGGCAGAAGAAATAGTTATTGCTCAACAGGTGCACAGCCAGGCCCAAAGCCTGGTGGGCAGTTTCATGAACAACGTCAAGATTGGTGGTGCAATTGATGTGGCCCCGATCCACCAGCTTGCAGACGAGCTGCAAAATTCGGTACTACGCAATGCCAATGCCCTGAGCTGCCTGGGACGGATCCGCGAGAAAGACAATTACCTGTTAGAGCACTCAGTCAATCTGAGCGTATTGATGTCACTGTTCGGACATTACCGGAAACTCTCTCAGGATGTTCTGCACCAGACCATCGTAGGCGCTTTGTTGCACGACATCGGAAAAATTCTTACGCCCGATGAGGTTCTGCACAAACCTGGCCGACTGACGGCGGAAGAATTCGAGGTCATGAAGCTGCACGCCCGCCATTCCCGTGACATTCTTGCCAGCACCGAAGGCATCGGCGAGATCACCGTGATAACCGCCGCCCAACATCATGAGAAACTGGACGGCAGCGGCTATCCAGAAGGTCTCAAAGGCGACGAAATCACCGAGTACGGACGCATGGTTGCCATCACGGATGTTTACGATGCTATCACTGCTGACCGGGTTTACCACAAAGGCCTGACGCCGACTCAAGGGCTGAAGAAACTGCTGGAGTGGTCCGGGGATCATCTGGATCCGACGCTGGTGAAACAGTTTATCCGTTGCGTTGGGCTGTACCCGATAGGTTCATTGGTCTTGCTTGAAAGCGGCAAGCTGGGCGTGGTCATCGAAACGAATGAATCTGACCAGAGATTGCCCGTGGTGCGCGTTATGTACAATACGAAGTTCCGAATGCCTGTAACCGTGCATACCATCGATCTGTCTCGCCCCGGCAACCAGGACCGGATCGTTCGGGCGGTCGATCCAGACGACTACAAACTCGATATCCGGAAGTTTCTGGTCTGACGCTCTGAAAGCTGCCCGGGCTCTGCTAGGCTTGTGTTAATGCCCCATCCATAAAAAAGAAAATCCATCATGCTGTCATCGGTTTTCCAGGTTCTGGGCGGTCTGGCCCTGTTTCTCCTGGCCATGGAGATGATGACCAATGGTCTGAAAAACGCCGCGGGCCATCATCTGCGCCATATGTTGGGGCATTGGACCAGAACGCCTCTGCGGGCACTGTTTGCCGGCTTTGTTATTACCGGTATCGTGCAGCATTCCGGGGCGGTCACCGTGGCAACCATTGGTTTTGTGAATGCCGGCCTGATGACTCTGGCCCAGTCCCTGGGCGTTGTTTTCGGTTCCAACATCGGTACCACCATGACCGGCTGGCTGGTCAGCCTGATTGGCTTCGGCTTCAAGATCGAAGCCATGGCGCTGCCACTGCTGGCCGCCGGGGTGGGCTTCAAACTGGTCAGCCGCAACCCGAGAAACCAGTTTCTGGGGGAAGCTCTGGCAGGCTTTGCCTTGTTTTTCCTGGGGTTGTCGATTCTCAAAACCGCGCTCGAATCGTCGGCTCTCGGTTTCCAGAACGGCCACCTGATCAGCGCCGATTATGGCCTGCCGGCCTTCATGCTGATTGGCCTGCTGGCCACGGTTCTTACCCAGTCCTCCAGCGCCGCCCTGGCCATCGTACTCACCGCTGCAGCTGGCGGCCTGATCCCGCTCGACAATGCCGCCGCCGCCGTGATTGGCGCCAATCTGGGCTCAACCTCGACCGCCGCGCTGTCGGCCCTGAAAGCCACAGCAAACGCCCGCCGGCTGGCCACCGGCCATATCCTGTTCAACCTGGTCACCGGCGTCATCGCCCTGCTGGTGCTGCCGGCCATGCTCTGGCTGGTGAATACCCTGACCAACATGTTGGATCTGGAAGCCAACCCGGCGGTTTCTCTGGCCTTATTCCATACGTTGTTCAACGTTCTGGGTGCCGCCATCATGCTGCCCTTCACCCAACCGTTTGCCCGTTTTCTCGGCCGGCTGTTTCGCAGCAAGGAAGAGGACAACGCCGAACCCCGCTATCTCGATGACACTCTGGTGACGACACCGGAACTGGCCATCGGCGCCGTAGATCAGGAGATGAAGCGGTTGATTGGTCACAGTCGGGGTTTGCTGCGGGTATGCCTGGACCGGGAAAGCCTGGAGGAATCCGATGTGCGCCCGAAGGCCGATGCCGTGCGAAACCTGAACCTGGCCATCACCGACTACATCGGGCGCCTGAGAGCCGAGAAAATGCATCCGTCGGTGGTAGATGCCCTGACGCTGAGCATTCGCACCTGTCGTTACCTGGCTGAAGCCACCGAGCTGACCCTGCATCTGGTTCGACTCCGGGCGCTGGCCCGGCGCACGGATTTCGAGACGCTGGAATCGGTTTTCAACCGCTATTTCGAGGTTATTCGGGCGCTGGTGGCCTCAGAAACGCCCGTGCCGGAGCAGCTACAGGAAGCCGAAACCGTCTACCATCAGCTGAAAGCAGCCACCCTGCAGAAGATGATCCGGCGGGAATTCAGTTCCAGCCTGGGGGCCCAGGTTCTGGATGAGCTCAGTGCCGTGCGCCGGCTCACCGATCAGTGGAGCAAGGCGCTGTATTGGCAGGACGGCGTGGGGCTACTCAACCAAAGCCATGATCAGGCATCGGCATCCTGAAAACAGTAATAGCGGTTCTTGCCTTCACGCTTGGCCCGATACATGGCCTGGTCAGCCTGGCGAAGCAGCTGATCTCCGTCTATTTCCTCGCCTTGAGGGTACAGGGTGTAACCCATACTCGCAGATACTTCGACGCTGTGATTGGCCACCCACACCGGTTCGGCAATGACCGTTAGCAAACGCGAGAGCAATATATCCCGGGTAACCGCGTCCGGGACATTGACGATGATGGCGGCAAACTCGTCGCCGCCCAACCGTGCCAGACTGTCCTCCTCCCGGAGGGTCGCACGCATTCGCCGGGCCACTTCCACCAGCAAGCCATCACCGGCATCGTGACCAAAGGCATCATTCACCGGTTTGAACTGGTCCAGATCGATGTAGACAACCGCCAACCGGTAATTCTGCCGGCGGGCCTGGGCCATGGACTGGTGCAGACGATCCGAGAACAGTACCCGGTTCGGTAAATTGGTCAGGGCGTCGTAGTGGGCCATGATCCGGAGCTGCTTCTCAATCTCTTTCTGCCTTGTGATGTCACTGAAGACACCCACAAAATGGGACAGTTCGCCCTGCTCGTCCAGCACACTGCTCAGACTCAGGTTCAAGACAATGGCCTGGCCGTCCTGGTGCCGGGCTGCAAACTCCCCGCTCCACACCCCATGCCTGCTGGCGGCCACCAGTATGGCACTGCCCTCATCTACCGGCATGGGCGGCAGGCTGCCAATGGCAGACTTGTGATCCCGCCCGGTGATCTGGGTGTAGGACTCGTTGATGTCCATCACCACGCCGTGGGCATCGGTGATAAAAATCGCTTCCCGGGCATTCTTGAACACCCTTAACGCCAACCGCTGCTGTTCCTCAGCCTGCTTTCTGCGAGTGATGTCATGCCAGGAACAGAGTACGGAAGGGATATCGCTGCCGTGTTCATAAACCGGGGCCAGGGTCATGGCCACCCACACCCGTTCCCCGTTCGAACGCACAAACAGCCATTCCGTCTGGGACACCTCTCCAGCCGTCACCCGGGTAAAGAGCGCCTCGGATTTCTGTGACGACGGAGCTCCATCCGGCTGGCTATGAGGTGAGAAGGCCGCCAGGGACTTGCCCAACAACGAAGCTTCGGAGGTATAGCCAACCAGATCCACGGCCGCCCGGTTGCAGTCCACCAGTTCACCATTGCGGATCATCAGCATCGGCTGGGGCCAACTGGCAATCAGTTTGCGCAGCCTGCGCTCTTCAGAGGCCAGCTGCTTTTTCTTGCGGCCGAGCCAGAGACTCGTAATCACCAGCAGTACAAACAGCACAGCAACGGTAATCACCCAGTTACGGTATTGGTGGAGTATGTCGACCCAGGTTACCCTCGGCACCTGATCGTACGGCGGCATCCGCAGGCTTCGGCTCAGCATTTCGACCGACTGGTAATCTGCAGGCGGCGAAAACCCGGCCAGACCGGCCGCCTGCGCCGCCGCATGCTCTGGCTCCAGAGCAAACAGGGCGGACGCAACCCGGCGTACCGTCCTGCTGTCGACATGGGGCAGAGAAACCAGAGGCCACTCCGGGTACAGCCGGGTGGACAGAACAAACGGATAGCCTCGAAGCTGCTGCGGATTGATGATTTTCAGCTCATCTGCAAGGTTCGGGTTCTCGCTCAGCAGTTCTTCATAGATGCCGGTGCGGATGAATCCGACATCGGTATCGCCCGCCAGCACCGAGCGGATCACCCGGTCGTGATTACCCAGAAACACCATCCGGTTATGGCGCCGAACATCCACGTCCACGCTGGCCAATTCCAGCGCCTGGGCCTGATAGCCACCCAGATAGGTCAGCCCTGGCGTGGCAATACTCTTTTTCTCCAGATCCTGCAGGCGGTTGATATCGTCCCGTTCAGCACGGGTAATGATCACGCCACCAATACTGCCCGTGGTTTTTCCCTGCCAGCTGCGGCGCAGGGTTGCGAGGGCTCCGGTCAGACTGCGATCACTGCGAATAACCAGAAAATGGCTGGGATTGGTGAGGAAGAAATCGATCTGGTTGGCCGCCAGGGCACGGTTCATATCATCCTGATTGAAAACCTTCAGGTTCACTGCCATGCCGGTTTCCAGGGTCAGGTAGTCGGCCAGCGGCTGATAACGTTCGTTGATCACGTTATCAGGCCGGTAGCCAAAAATGCCGAGCGTGACCGAGTCGCTGGCTGCCAACTGCGCCGGTACATTGGCAGCAACCACCAACAGCCAAACCAGGCAGCGGTATATCACCCCCTTCATCATGGCAAGCTCCGAGGCAGGAAAGCCGGCTCGGT
The DNA here is from genome assembly GCF_003634635.1 of Marinobacter nauticus. Classification (GTDB taxonomy): domain Bacteria; phylum Pseudomonadota; class Gammaproteobacteria; order Pseudomonadales; family Oleiphilaceae; genus Marinobacter; species Marinobacter nauticus. The sequence goes on from NZ_RBJB01000003.1 coordinate 1,132,258, forward strand.
CAGATGCTCATAGTGCAGGGGCGCATCTATCAGCCCCTCACGAACCATAATACTTGCCAGCGTCTTCGCCACCACTTCCAGCCGGCCATTGTGGGTAAGGTAGCGATGGTTGGCAGACAGTTCCGGTAACATCACCGTCGCCAGAGACTGACGCACCATCTCCGGAGATACCTGCTGGCGCGTAGCAACGCGATAGACCGCATCGTGCGTGTTACGCACCAGATGCTGCAGGCCCAGAAAATGGCCTTTCACCAGATCCCGTACCGAGGCTGGCTGCCGACTGGCCGCAGCATCAGTGACCACCAGAAGATCGAAGATGGTTTCCGGCAGCTGGCTGCTGTCGAAAAGACGCACCGCGCCCTCGTCCTCCAGCCGGGAGGCCTCCGGTTCGTAGCTGATGGAAGCGTCGATATCACCACGCTGCCAGGCCCCGATATGTTCGTGGACCGGTAAATCCACCACCGATATGTTGTTACTGGTCAAGCCCGCGCGCTCAAGCACAGAAAACAACATGATGCCGGACACGCCACCGAGCTCCACCGCGACCCGTCGGCCCTGCAAATCCGAGAGGCTGGTAATTGCAGGCCGCACCAGAAGCACGTCCGCGCCCACGGAAACGTTAGTGACGGCAACGGCCTTTACGGGCACCCCGGCGGCAAGAACCCTGAGGGTTTCATCCAGGGTCAGGGCTGCGGCGTCCAGGTTGCCCGAGATCAGTCCACTGATGGAATCACTGGCCGCCTCACCCTTCACCAGCTGTACCGTTTCCGGGAGCCGGCCGAATTCTTCTGCGAGGTACAGGGGTTCGTAACCAATCCAGGGGTGAATACCGGTTCTCAGAGGATCTCGCCGGGAGCAACCACTCATTCCCGCAGCAACAGCGGCAGCTATCGTCAGGTGCAGAAAGTGACGGCGGTGCATCCAGAAGCTCCAGGACAGAGGTGGGTAGTCTTTGCATACTAATCCGTAGCCACTATAACCGTAAATCTGACCAAAGCATTGCACCGGGTCAAATTGAGCAAAATCAACCTATCCCAGCGACAGAAAAACCCCCATCAGCACCGGCGAAAGGAAGGACAGCAGAAAGCCGGAAGCAATGGCCACCGGCACGCAGGCCAGGCCACCACTACTACGGATGACCGGCAGTGTGAAATCCATGGCGGTGGCTCCGCCGTAGCCGATGGCCATGGCTGGCCGGGTATGGATTACCAACGGTATCAGGGCGAGGGCAATAATTTCCCGCAGCACATCGTTCAGGAAAGCGACGCCGCCCCAGGCGGGTCCCAGGGCATCACCAATGACAATGCCTGAGAGTGAATACCAGCCAAACCCGGAGGCCAGGGCCAAAGACTGATGCCAGGGAATATCCAGCACAGGCACCAGAGCCAGTCCCGCCACCAGGGAGCTAACCACCAGAGCCAGTGCAATGCCCAGCCCCTGGCGGTTCATCAGCAGTTTGCGCAATGACAGGCCAGCATTACGTAATTGCAGCCCGATCAGGAACAGCAACAACATCAGCGCCCAGGTGGCCACATCGTCCACCATCGGCAGATCCGGGAACAGGAAATACCCGAGCAGAGCACCGACAAGCACGGACAAAAGCGGTTTGAGGCCTGCCAGAAACAGGCGGCCATAACCGGGCCTGGAACCGGTTTCAGCCGCCTCCGTGTGCATGGGCTGCCAACGGTGAAACAGCCACAGGCCCGCCATGTTCGCCACCAGCAAGACCAGCACCAGCCCCGCTACCTGGGCAGCCATGGTACCCAGTTGGCCCAATAGCCCGTCCATCTGTCCCAGCCCCAATCCCAGCAGGGCCAGAATGAAATACACCAGGGCCTCCACCGAATAGTGAATCACGGTCATCAACTGACGATTGGAGAGGGCAATGGCAAAGCCCAGAAATAACGGGGCCAGGATCAGGAGCGCACCGGTCAGCATGAAAACCTCGAACGAATACAGGGATAAAGAGCAGGACAGCTAGGGAGAAAACCGGGGACGTTCAGTGAAGACGCTCACCAGACCGGTCCTGTACCAGCACCCAGGGGGCAATGACGACTGCCCAGAGTTCCGCATTGCGGTCGTACCAGGCGCGCGCGAGGTCAGGCGCCACCTCGCCCACCTGCCCACCGGACATCCAGTGCTCAAACTGGGCCTTGTTGTCCGCCGCCAACTGGGCCGCCACATTCAGCAGGTCCAGCTCTGGCGCCACTCGCACTACCTGGCCCCGGGCATAATAGGTTTGCAGCTCATGCCAGTGAATGCGGGAGGTCTCCAGGTTGAGCTTGGCCTTGATTTCGTCCGGCGACTGGGGGGATGACATGACAACCTCGGTGATCAGTTCATTTGCGGGGCGCCAGCCTACCCTAAAACCAATGACGACGCACCCGGTTCAACGCTCCGGGTTGTCGGCCACCAGACGCCGGATATCATCGGCCAGAGTCATGGGATCAAAGGGTTTCGGAATGACACCGATGGCGCCCAGCAACCGGTATTCCTCAATTTCCGAGGGCTGTAAACGAGCGGTCATAAAGATAACCGGAATATTCAGCCCCTCCGGGCGCTGCTGCAGGGCTTTCAGAGTCTGAGGCCCATCCATACCCGGCATCATTACATCCAGTAAAACCAGATCCGGCTCAAAGTCCGCAATGAGTTTCAGGGCTTCGGAACCCGATTCACACAAACACACCTCAAAGCCGCCGACATCCCTCAATGAAAGTTCAGCGATACTTCGTATATCAGGATCATCTTCAACGTAAAGAATTCTGCTCACTGTGTTAGTCGACGCGTCCATAATGCTCCCGAAAATCTATGGTTTATCCAGCCCCAACCGCCGAATGAGACGCTGGTATTCCTCGTTGTCTGGCTCATCACGAGCCGCCAGAGCGGCAGCTCTCATAATCAGTTGGCGATCCTGGGTACTGTCGCCGGGCAACACATGAACAGCGCCGATCAACTCTCTGAGGCCAAGCGGCAAATGCCACTGAACTTTCAAACGGTTCCCGAACGGTTTCGACCAATCTTCCACCAGTTTTTCCAGTTGGTCTTCCTCGACCTGCCCACCAGAGGCATGAAAAACGTCGAGCACCTTAATCACCGCCAACTCTCCAAGACGACTGAGCAAAGCCGCTTGTTGGAAAATTGCCGGCTGCAAGCCAAGCTTAATCGCCAGTTCGCGTGCCGACTGCGATACTCTCAGAATATTCTGATTTACCGCCTCAGCGATCTCTTTCAAGGGTTCGAGCCTTACCGACCCGGACACATCCAACGATAGAGCCAGGGCCTGATTCAGCGACATGGCCACCCCGATGGAGCTAATCGCATCGCGGAGACTCTCAACTGGCTGCCCGGTACGGCGGAACGACGTACTGTTGGCAACATCGAGCAATCTTGCGGTCAATGCTGGCTCGTCTCTCCAACGTTCAGCCAATTGAGCAGGGGAGAGCTCGCTCTCTCGATCAATTAGCTTAAGAAGCTCCACAAGATCCATCCCGGAGGAGAGCTGAACTACCCGCCCAAGAGACGCTTCCAGATACTCAGAAACACTGGCCTGTTCCTGTCCCTTAACAGGAAAGAACTGAGCCAATCGCGAATGAAGGAGGTTGATATCTACCGGCTTTGTAATGTATCCATTGATGCCATAGTGTGCTGCTTTCAACACAGACTCGCGGTCGGCCCTTGCTGAAACAACAACCACCGGGACCTGCTTATCCTGGCTCCGGATCTTCTTAACGAAATCCAGGCCTGAACCATCGGGCAGATTCCAATCTGTGACAACAAGATCGAACCCTCTTCCTAGCGCCATATACGCCTCAGTAAGAGAACTACACACCGTTACATCGACACTTCGGCCAGATCCGGCAAGAACCGTTTCCAACAGCTCGCCAAACAAGTCATCGTCTTCAAGCACCAATGCTCTCAAGATTTACCTCATACTAGAGTCCGGAGTGATAGACTGTGACGCCATTCCGGCCACCACGTTTCTGGGCATAGAGTGCCCGATCGGCGGCTTCGATAGCCTGATCTCCGTCATCAAAATCATTGAGCTGTGCGATACCGGCACTAAAGGTAACCTTGAACACAGTGTCTGCCACAGCAAACTCCAACTCTCTGAAGCTCTCCAGAATCCGTTGCACTAACGCACAGGCTGCCCGTGCGTCGCACTGGGGAAGTACAACCAGAAACTCCTCGCCGCCATACCGACCTATGGCATCTGACTCACGCAAACGGTTGCGAAGTAAGTTAGCAAGCGTTCGAATTACAACATCGCCCTGACCGTGCCCCCAGGTATCGTTGACTCGCTTGAAATGATCAATGTCTAGCAGAACGGTAGCGGCCTGATAGCCACCGCGCCGACAGCGAACTCTTTCCCTTTCAACCTCCTGCTTGATCAATGAGTGCTTGAGGAGTCGAGTCAGGCTGTCTCGATTCATCAAATCCGAGAGCTGACGCGCCCGGTGACAGCGCATTTTGACCGAGCGAATCAGATAATCGTCAGAGACCGGTTTTACCAGAAACTCATCAGCACCTCCGGATAACGCCTTGAGCTGGCGCTCGGGATCGTCCTCTGACGAGAGATAAATAATAGGCAGGCTGAGCCAACGAGCCTGAAAGCGGACCATTCGTGCCAGCGCCACTCCCGAATATTCGCCGAGCTCGATGTCCATAAGCAGTAACTCGGGCTCAAAGCTGTGCAGCTCCTCCATTAACACCAGCGGATCGGACACAGCTCGCGCCTTAACGCCCACAGATTCCAGAACCAGGCAATAATGCTCAGCCAGTTCCTGATCATCATCTACAATCATGACACGGGCTTGAAGTCCCGCGACTCGCTCTTCGACAAGGGACTCAATGCGCTCGACCAGTTCTGGCAAGTCGATGGGCTCAGGGAAGAAAGCCCGACCGCCATAATCCGCAACACGGTAACGGCTCTGGAATCCATCTTCGTGACCGACACATAAAATGGGCGGGAAAGAACGATACGGATCAACATCTATCCCCGTTACCACGTCGGCAACTTTGTCTACCTCGAGATAGTGGCAGATGATTGCGGAATAGTCCGACACAGTATCTGGCAGTTTTTCCGCAGTGCCACCAAATGTGGCGAGTTCACTCACCAAAACGTCAAACCCATATCGCTTGAGATCTGACGATAACGTTTCCAACTGGTCATACCGATCGCCATCCGTGATCATCAGCAGACGAACCTGCATACCATGAGAATCCGGATCAGGCATCTCAGGCGAGCTAACATTAGCAATTCCCGCCAACTCAGGACCTTGAGCATTGGCCATCGAAATCAACGCCCACAGACCTGAAGACAATTCCAGCACGTCAGGCTTCTGCGTGCTGCCTTGCTCCGGATCACGTCCCAAAAACCCTTTGAAACGCTTCTCGAGATCCCGGGCACATTGTCCAAGCTCTGGAAAACCGAAGGTTCCTGCAGATCCTGCTAGTTGATGTAAACGCTGGCTGCAACTGAGAAGTTCTTCAGCACTGGCCGTTCCATCATCAAGCCGCCTTGCAAGCTTTTCCAGATCGACCAATTCACCTTCTAGACGCTCAATAAATCGGCTTTTGAGAACTTTCAGTCGATTCGCTATGTGCTTCTGCTGTCGGCTATCCAAAAAAACACCCCAAGCTTCGGTTTTGTCGGCTATGGAAATACTCTAAGCTCTATCAAAGCATGTTTTCCAGTTGTCGACCACGCCATTAAGGAATACTTTTGAAAACCTTATCCCTTGGTCTTCGCGTAACGTTACTCACCATAACAACCAGTATTACGGCAGTAACCGCAGTGCTGCTAATAGCTTACAACGGGGTAGTGCAAGACTTTGAGAACGTCCTGACCCAGAGACAACTTCTGGAAACCGAATCTGCAGCACGCATGGTTGATCAGGAGCTTCAGATTCGACTGGACGCACTTCATGCTTTTTCGGAATTTCTTACCGACGGCGACAGGCTTCTCCCGACGCTTCGAATTTCTGAGCTCCTGGGACGCCAGGACCGTCTCAACGCGTATTTTCGAGCCGGACTACTAGTTTTCGACGAAAATGGTGTTGCTATCGCAGAGAACCTATTCGTACCGAATCGGTTAGGCACATCCTATGCCGATCGCCCGCATTTTCGTGAGTCCATCGGCAGCAGACGTCCCGTAGTCAGTCGCCCAATTATCGGGCGGACAACCGGACTGCCTCTGCTGTCTTTTCTGGCACCCATAGAATCCGACGAAGGAGATCTGCTTGGTCTTGCTGGTGGCGTTATCAATCTGGCCGCCTCAGGGGTTATCCCCGAAACCCTGGAGGAAGAGGAAGACGTCATTTTCAAAATACTGGATACCAGCCACTTCACACAGGTCGACTCTCTACGACCCGGCACACCTATGCCTGATCTCCCACCGCCGGGCGAGGATGCGATCATTGACGCAGCGCTCTCCGGTGTATCCACAGGCATTGTTGAGGATGCCACTGGCAAACGCTGGGTCTACGCAACAAAGCATCTTGATCGCGTTGGATGGCTCTTCCTCAGAGCAGAACCCTATGACCGCGTAACTGGTCCGGCGCGAGCTTCATTCAGCAGTTTTTTGCAGCTCAGTGTACTGGTGATTCTCGTGATCAGCATTCTGGCTTGGATAGCGGCAAAAACTGCAACGGTGTCCCTTGAAACCATGTCCTTACGCATTCGTGACATGATCCAGAAGACTTCAGGGCATAGGCGCTTGCCTCCCAAAGGCCCACCAGAAACACGGAATCTGGCACTGGCTTTCAATCAGCTCATGGAAGAAAGAGAATCCCTCGACGAGATGAAAGACCAGTTTGTCTCGACCGTGAGCCATGAATTGCGAACCCCACTGACTTCCATTAACGGATCACTAAAACTGTTGAGCGCGGGGGCCGCCGGCACGTTACCGGAAAAAGCCCAGGAGATGCTTACCATTGCGCTACGCAACAGTGATCAACTGCAACACTTGATTTCTGACTTGCTGGATTTCAATAAAGCTCTTGTCGGAAAGCTATCAGTCTACCCATGCACGATAGATATGCATGAGGCCCTGAGCCAAGCCGTGGACGGTAATCGTGGCATGGCTCACAGTTATGGGGTTGAATGCTCATACAACGTAGCACCTCATGCCGCGAAGGTCTGGGCTGACGAACAGCGTCTTCGCCAGGTACTCGACAATTTCCTGAGCAACGCAATCAAGTTCTCCCCCGAAGGCAGCACCGTGAACGTGGTCGGCGAGGCGACGAATTATGACATGATCAGGATTACCGTATCCGACCAGGGCAATGGAGTTCCGGAGTCATTCCTGCCAAGACTTTTTGATCGTTTTTCACAAGCTGACTCCGTTTCAAGGCATTCCAGATCAGGCACAGGCCTTGGCCTTGCCATTTGCCGAGAGCTGGCTGAACTAATGGAAGGAGAGGTTGGTTACTACTATCGAGCCGGAGCCCATTTCTGGATTGAACTTCCATGCCCCAGCAGCAACACAGAGGTGCTCCATGAAAACACCTGACTCACCGGCAAACGAAGCAGAACGCCTCTCTGCACTGGAAGCCACCGAGCTTCTTGATACGGCCCCAGAGGAACGATTCGACAGAATCACCCGTCTTGCAGCAAGCATGTTTGATGTACCTATCGCCTTGGTGTCTCTGGTCGACAGAGACCGACAATGGTTCAAATCCTGCTTCGGCCTGGGGGTTCGCGAAACCGGTCGAGACATTTCATTTTGTGGCCATGCCATCCTCGGCAAAGAAACGTTCGTCGTTGAAGATGCCCTGGGAGATGACCGGTTTGCGGACAACCCGCTGGTAACCGGAGAACCCCACATCCGTTTTTACGCGGGAGCCCTGCTCAGAGATCGCTCCGGTTACCACATTGGGACTTTATGCATTATTGACAAAAAGCCCCGCTGTCTGGAACCAGATGCCCGCCAAAACCTCCGAGATCTTGCCGACATCATCGAACGCGAATTCCAGTTTCAGGAGCTGGGCAGTTATTTCAGCGAGCGCACCAAAGCACTGAATATTCTCAACGACATCGCACTGGAATCAACCGCTGATCTAGAGCAGGCGATTGTCGACGCCCTGGAGAAAGCCAACCAATACCTTGGAACCGAAACAGGTATTGTCAGCGAAGTAACCGGCGATGCATACACGGTGCTGTGGCACCATCAGAGGCGAGATCAGACACTTGATAACGGCTTTACTATGCCGCTCGACAAGACTTATTGCTCTATTCTTCTCGAAAAAGGAGAAGTCCTGGGAATCAACCATATGGCAAAGTCCAGATACCGGGACCACGCGTGTTACCAGGCATTCAAACTGGAAAGCTACCTGGCGGCCCCTATCTGGATTGACGACGAGTTATTCGGAACGCTGAATTTTTCCTCCCCAAAACCGCGTACCGCTCCTTTCAGTGAAACCGAAAAAATGTTCGTTAATCTGTTGGCTCGATGGATAGGGGATAGTGTTCAGAGGTCCCGCCAGGCCGAAACCCTTGAGAAACTCGTAGCCAACACGCCGGGCATGCTTTATCAATACCGGCTATGGCCAGACGGTCACGCATCCTTTCCATTCTCGAGTGATCGTATTCAAGACATCTACGGAGTTAAGGCAGAGCAGGTTCAGAAAGACGCATCCGTTGTTTTTGAAAGAATTCATCCAGACGATCTCGATAATATCGCCAAGAGCATTGAAGAATCTGCCAGGACACTCTCCGAATGGCATTCCCAATACCGAGTTCGGCATCGTGATGTCGGCTGGAGGTGGGTTGAGGGCAAAGCCTCTCCCGAACTTTTGGCCGACAACAGCATCGTCTGGCACGGATATATAGCAGATATTGATGAGAAAAAAAGAATCGAACTGGCGCTGAAGGAAAGCGAAGACGAGCTCCGAAGGCTCTATGAGTTATCGCCAATCGGAATCTCGTTAAACGATTACAGCAGCGGACGATTCCTGGACGTCAATGAAGCCTTCCTGGTGCCCACGGGGCTCAAACGAGAACGGCTTGGTGATATGTCCGTGCTTGAACTGATTCCTGATGACAGGAAACAAAAAGCAAAAGAAATCATCAAAGAGCTTCGCGAAGCCGGCCGATTCGGCCCTTGCGAACTGGAATTCATTGGCGAGAACAATACTCGATATCCTGTCGTTATCCGGGGCATGCGCATCACGAGCGTAACAGGTCGTTCTCTGGTCTGGACTCTGGTAGAAGATATATCCGAACGAAAAAAAGTGGAGAAAATGAAAAATGAGTTTATCTCTACCGTCAGTCATGAGCTCCGAACACCTTTAACCGCTATCAGCGGCTCTCTGGGGCTGGTCACAGGCGGAGCATTGGGCAGCCTTCCCGAACCTTTAGAACGCGTACTTAGCATTGCTCATCGAAACAGCAATCACCTCAGGCAGCTCGTAGATGACCTTCTCGACATCGAAAAACTCGTCTCCGGCAAAATGCGCATGCATATCTCCAGTGAATTTTTGCCCCCTTTGCTTCATGAAATCGTAGACCGTTTAAGATCTTACGCGAGCGATAACAGAGTATGCGTGACACTGGACGAAAACATTCCTCACGTGTACGCCAACGTGGATAGGCAACGACTAACCCAAGCCCTGACCAACCTGCTATCCAATGCCATAAAGTTCTCGCCTGAAGGCAGCATCGTATCTGTGAAAACCAGCCATCTGAAGGATCATCTTCGTATTATTGTGCAGGATGAAGGACCGGGCATTCCCGATAGTTTCAAACCTCGGGTCTTCCAGAAATTTGCCCAAGCTGACAGCTCCGATACCCGGGGTAAAGGCGGCACCGGTCTTGGGCTGGCTATCACTCAGGAAATCATGATGCAAATGGAAGGTGATGTAGGATTCGAATCCCAAGAGGGGCACGGCGCCACCTTCTGGCTCGAGTTACCCCTGGCTTAAGGCTTTAAAATGAGCAACGACAAACAAGAACAGATTTTCTTCAGCCTGGTGTGGCTGGCCCGGATAATCGTTTGTTTGCTCACCATAGGACTGGCTCTGGCAATCGATTCAACTGCGACAGAAAGGCATCGAGCTGACCTTCGAGCGAAATGGCAGGAGCAAGTCGATGACCTTAGCCTGCAGCTCAGAGCCAGCATACTGCAGAATACTCAAACCGTTTGGGGACTAGCCGCCAACGTTTCCGTGCAGCCTGACATCAACGAGACACAATTCAAACGACTCGCTTCTGTAATTTTCAAGCTGGCACCAGAACTATTGAACATCGGACTAGCACCAGACTTCGTCATCAAGCACATCTACCCACTCCAAGGCAATCAGGCCGCTCTCGGCCTGGATCTTCGAACCCAGAGTCTTTCTCGCGAGCAAATGGCTCTGCTTCTGGAAACCCGGCGCGCCGTTTTCAACGGCCCCATAAACCTGGTTCAGGGTGGACAAGGTCTGGCTGCGCGTATCCCCATTTTCGAGAACCAATCCGATAAACCTTGGGGGGTCATCTCCGCTATTCTGGATTTGGAGCGCCTTTATGCCTCAATCGGCCTCAACACGATGCCGCCTGAATTTCAGTTCGTCCTGTCCACCACAGGAATCAGCAGCATTAATCAAGGCATATTCTTTGGTCCGCAGAACATCGATTGGCAATCGCCCGTTTCGTCGACCATGAGCATGCCCGGGTTTTCCTGGCACCTGTACGCTCAACCTGATGATGGCTGGCCGAATTATCCGGCCTCTCCGTGGTTGCTACGCAGCATTCTTGCCCTGACTACTCTGACCATTATCGCTGGTACCCTGTGGATTACAGCCCTCATCATCCATGATCGTAAAATGCAGCGCAGGTTCTGGGGACTGTTTGACCTGGCGCCTTTCGGCATTGCTCTCTACGACGCCATTGACGGTGAGCTATTGCAGGCAAACCCCAGTTTCACACGAATTCTTGGATCAAAGGGGGTAGCGCTCTCCTACTTCAACGCCATCTACGATTCATCTGGCAAACCAAAAAACTCGCAGCACGGCGTATCTTCAACACTGGCAACCCACTTCCGTTTCAATTGCTGAAGATCGCCCAAAGAAACAGCGATCAGCTGGGTTTTCTGATCAATGACCTGCTGGACATCGAGAAACTGATTGCGGGCAAGATGGATTTCAATGTGGTCGAATTTCCTGTGTCTGAGGCGATCACCGAAAGCCTGGAAAACATCCAGAACTACGCCACCGAAAAAAACATCACTCTGAACGCACAAGAACTTTCAACAACCACGATTAAGACGGACAAACAAAGGCTGGCACAGGCACTCAACAACGTCCTGTCAAACGCAATCAAGTTCTCACCGGTCAACGGCCAGATTCGTATCTGGACAAAACCGCATGGCCAAGGGCTTCGAATCTACGTGCAGGACGAGGGACCTGGTATCGCTCCGGAATTCAGAGAGCGCATGTTCCAGAAGTTCTCCCAGGCCGACAGTTCGGATCGACGCAGCAAGGGTGGCACTGGCCTGGGCCTGGCCATCACCAAAGAGCTGATGGCCAGGATGGAGGGCGACGTCGGCTTCACGTCAGAAGCTGGCCAGGGAGCCACCTTCTGGCTGGAAGTCCCGGCCGCCTAGGCGTTTTTCAGCATCTCCCGCACCACGTAATGCAGGATACCACCATGCTGGAAATACACTGCCTCGTTGGCGGTATCAATCCGTGACTTCAGCTCGCAGGTGTCGGTAGAGCCATCCTTGTATTTCACCGTCATGGTCAGGGTCTGGCCCGGTTTGATCTCGCCAGACAGTCCCTGAATGCTGATCGTTTCCTCCCCGGTGAGTTTCAGGCTCTTGCGATCAGTCCCCTCCGGGAATTGCAACGGCATCACGCCCATGCCAATCAGGTTGGAGCGATGGATGCGCTCATAGGATTCCGCCACCACGGCTTTCACGCCCAGCAACCGGGTGCCCTTGGCGGCCCAATCCCGACTGGAGCCGGTGCCGTATTCCTTGCCGGCAATCACGACCAGCGGCGTGCCCTGCTCCTGGTACTTCATGGCGGCATCGTAGATGGCCATTTGTTCCCCGGTGGGCACAAATTTGGTGAAGCCGCCTTCCACGCCGTCGAGCATTTCATTGCGTATGCGCACGTTGGCAAAGGTGCCGCGCATCATCACCTCGTGGTTGCCCCGGCGGGAGCCGTAGGAGTTGAAGTCTTTTGGGTCTACCCCATGTTCCTGCAGGTATTTGCCCGCCGGGGTATCCGGCTTGAAGGAACCGGCCGGTGAGATATGGTCGGTGGTCACCGAATCTCCCAACAGCGCCAGGATGTTGGCATCCTTTATGTCATCAATGGCCTCGGGCTGTTCACCCATGCCTTCGAAGAAGGGCGGATGCTGGATGTAGGTGGATTTGTCACTCCACTCATACACCTTGCTTTCCGGCACCTTGATGGATTTCCAGATGTCGTCGCCCTCGAAGACCTCACCGTATTCCTTGCGGAACATGTCGGTCTTGACCTTCTCGACCGCTTCCGCGATCTCGGCCTGGCTTGGCCACAGGTCTTTCAGGTACACCGGGTTGCCATCCTGGTCTGCGCCCAGAGGATCCTTGGTAAGGTCCACCCGTACGTTGCCAGCCAAAGCATAGGCAACGACCAGTGGGGGCGACGCCAGCCAGTTGGTTTTCACCAGCGGATGCACCCGGCCCTCGAAATTGCGGTTACCGGACAGCACCGAGGCCACGGTGAGATCCCCATCAGTAATCGCTTTCTCGACTTCATCCGGCAGCGGCCCGGAGTTACCGATACAGGTGGTGCAGCCATAACCCACCAGGTTGAAACCCAGTTGGTTCATGTCATCCTGAAGGCCGGCCACTTTGAGGTAGTCGGTCACCACCTTGGAGCCCGGCGCCAGTGAGGTTTTGACCCAGGGTTTGGTTTTCAGACCCTTGGCCACGGCCTTTTTGGCAATCAGGCCAGCCGCCATCATCACGCTGGGGTTGGATGTATTGGTACAGGAGGTAATCGCCGCAATCACCACCGCGCCCGGGTCCAGCCGGGTAGATTCACCATTCATGTGAAGTGGCTGACTGGCGGGGTGTTCGAAATAGGCGCTCTGAGCACCGACCGCTGTGCCACCCCCTTCAGATTCCAGCTTGGCCTCACGGCTTTCTGCCGGGCCTTCCGAGGTTTCCATCAGCAATTCAAACGACGCTTTCATGTTGGTGAGGGCAACCCGGTCCTGGGGTCGTTTCGGGCCGGCAAGGCTGGCTTCCACCTCACCCATGTCCAGCTCCAGGGTATCGGTATATACCGGCTCATGACCGGGCTCCCGCCACAATCCCTGGGCTTTGGCGTAGTTTTCAACCAGTTCCAGCAGTGCTTCATCCCGCCCGGTCAGGCGCATGTAGTTGATGGTCTGTTCGTCCACCGGGAAGAAACCGCAGGTAGCCCCGTACTCCGGCGCCATGTTGGCGATGGTGGCACGGTCGGCCACCGGCATGTCTTTCAGGCCATCACCGTAAAATTCCACAAACTTGCCCACCACGCCCTTCTTGCGCAGCATTTCGGTGACGGTCAACACCAGATCGGTGGCGGTGATGCCTTCCCGCAGCTTGCCCGTGATCTTGAAACCGATCACCTCCGGAATCAGCATGGAGACCGGCTGGCCCAGCATGGCAGCTTCCGCTTCGATACCGCCCACACCCCAGCCGAGAATGCCCAGACCGTTGATCATGGTGGTGTGGGAATCGGTACCCACCAGCGTGTCCGGGTAGGCGATGGTTTTACCGTCCACCTCCTTCTGCCACACCGTTTTGCCCAGATATTCCAGATTCACCTGATGGCAGATGCCGGTGCCCGGTGGCACCACCCGAAAGTTGTCAAAGGCCTGCTGGCCCCAACGCAGGAACTCATAACGCTCCTGGTTGCGCTCCATCTCGATGGCGACGTTTTCCTTGAAGGCAGACGGGTTACCATATTTATCCACCATAACCGAGTGGTCGATCACCAGATCCACCGGCGATAACGGGTTGATCAGGGCGGGATCTTTACCAGCGTTCTTCACGGCCTCGCGCATGGCCGCCAGGTCCACGACCCCGGGCACCCCGGTGAAATCCTGCATCAGAACCCGGGCCGGACGGAACTGGATTTCGGTATCCGAGCCCCGGTCTTTCAACCATTGCACCATGGCATCAATGTGGGAGCGGTCGACCGTCGTGTCATCTTCGTTGCGCAGCAGGTTCTCCATCAACACTTTCAACGAGAACGGCAGGCGGTTGAGGTCGCCCAGGGTGTCCGCTGCCTTGGGCAAACTGTAGTAGTGGTAGGTCTGGCCACCCGCGCTCAGGGTGGAGAGGGTATTCAGGCTGTCTTTACTCAGGGATGAACTCGACATGCGATGCCTCCTCTTCGGAAATCTCCTTTAACTATTGCATCGAATGGCGAGAGTTCAACTGCAGTCCCGTGAATGTTCCGCATTACCCCGGTGAATACTGTCAGTATCATCCGTGACCTGGCGTATACAAGTTAAACAAAAAGACGATACTTGAGCCATTCCCGTACTGATACCGTACACACCTTAGCTTTCCCCGACTTTTACAGGAATCTCGCTTGCTGGCGCTTGATCATTTCTTTGTTCTGAATCCCGAGGCTGACAAACTGGTGTCGGGCCAATACGACTATGGCCTGGTGATGTTGTCGTTGCTGATCGCTGTGGGCGCTTCCTACCTGGGGCTAACCCTGGCTGCCGCTGCGCGCCGCAGCAACACCCTCTACATGCAACGGCTCCATCTGTTCAGTGGTTCAGCTGCTTTGGGCTTTGGCATCTGGTCCATGCATTTTATTGGCATGCTGGCCTTTGAAATGCCCACCCATGTGCACTATCACCCCTGGATTACCGCGCTTTCCGCCGCTCCGAGCCTGTTTGCCTCCTGGGTAGCGCTCAGCCTCCTGGCCCGGCACGACCTGACCGGGCAGCGACTGATCGGCGGTGGCGTGGTGGTCGGGGCTGGCATCGGTGCCATGCACTATCTGGGCATGGCCGCTATGGAGATCGGGCCGGCACTTCGCTACGACCCAACGTTTTTCGCACTGTCGATTGTGGTGGCGGTGATGCTGGGCACCCTGGCGCTGTGGATCAGCTTCGGACTGCGCCACAGAACGCGCCTGCGCGGGTACAAGCGCCGTTTACTCGCCGGTACGGTGATGGGGCTGGCCATCGCCGGCATGCATTACACTGCGATGGAAGCCGCCCGGTTTATCGGCCAGCCCGCCCCGGATTTTCTGCCCGGGAGCAACAGCCACACCATTCTGGCACTGACCATTGCTTTCGTAACGGTAACCCTCAGCCTGCTCGCATCCGGGGTCAACGCGGTAGCCCGTTATCGCGCTCTGATGAGGCGCAGCCAGGAAACCGCCAGCGAACTGCGCACCATTGTTGATGCCGCCGTAGATGGCATTATCAAAATTTCCGATCGGGGCATTGTGCTCTCCTTTAACGAATCCGCTGAACGCATCTTCGGTTACCGCGCTGATGAAGTCGTGGGCAAGAATGTCAGCATGCTGATGCCGAACCCCCATCGTGATGCCCATGACGGTTATCTGAAAAACTATTTGCGCACCGGAGAACGTAAGATCATAGGCTCTGGCCGCGAAGTATGGGCCCTTCATAAAGATGGCCACCAGATACCGGTTCGGCTCGGCATTGGGGAATCCCGGCTGGGCGGCATCAGCACTTTCGTAGGCTTCATCACTGACATTTCCGAACGCCATCGAATGGAAACCGATCTGCGCCGGGCGAAAGAGGAAGCTGAGCAGGCTGCCGCCGCCAAAAGTGCGTTTCTGGCCAACATGAGCCATGAAATCCGCACCCCGATGAACGCCATTATCGGCTTCACCGACCTGGTACTGGACACACCGCTGGATGAAACTCAGGCACGTCATCTTGGCGTGGTGAAAACCTCGGCCCGGTCTCTGCTTAACCTGCTCAACGATATTCTGGACACCGCCAAACTGGACGGTGGTCATACCGAACTCGAACTGCACGATTTTAGCCTGCGTCGCCTCTGTGACCAGGTGATTGCCACGCAATCCCTGAACGCGGCGCGCAAAGGGCTGTATCTGACACTGGATTATCAGGCCGGAGAATACTACCAGGGCGATCCCCTGCGTATTCAGCAGGTGGTGCTGAATCTGTTAAGCAACGCGGTCAAGTTCACCCAAACGGGTGGCGTCATCCTGCAGGTGCAGGAGCCCGCCGCGGGCAAGGTTGTTATCCGGGTTGAGGATACCGGCATTGGTATTTCCGCCGATCGCATCGACAGGATTTTCGAGCCGTTTACCCAGGCAGATTCCAGCATGACCCGACGCTTCGGTGGCACCGGCCTGGGCACGACCATTGCCCGCCAACTGGTGGAACTGATGGGTGGCACCATCAGCGTGACCAGCAGCCCGGGTGAGGGCTCGGTTTTCCAGGTAGAACTGCCCCTGCCTACCGGCCTGGCCGTGGACGAGGATACGCTGGCAGACCAGGAAGTCGCTCTTCCCCCTTTGCGCATTCTGGTGGCTGATGACGTGCCACAAAATCTCGAACTGCTGAAAACCCTGCTGCTTCACCGCAAACATGAGGTCACCACGGCCGGGAACGGACAAGAAGCGATAGACCTCTATCGTAACCAGGTTTTCGATCTGATTCTGATGGATGTGCAAATGCCCGGAATAAACGGCCACGAAGCCACCCGGGCGATACGTCGACATGAAGCAGCCGCCCAGCGACGATACACGCCCGTAATTGCTCTTACCGCCAGCGTGCTGGAAGACGATCGGAGGCAGGCTTCGGAGGCAGGGATGGACGGCTTCGCCATCAAACCACTCAATCTGCCGGAACTCACTGCCGAGATGGCCAGAGTCCTGGGCATAGAGGCTTCGGCACCGAGCAATGCAGGTCATGATGTCGACGACAGTACGATAGATACCGTCACGCTCAGGCAGCTCTGGCCGGACGCCCAAAAACACCTACGGGCGGCAGGACGTCTGTTGCAAGCGCCAGAGAATCAACCCGAAGCAATCCGGCTCTGCCCCGATAACCCGACAGCCGAAGCCCACCGGGTTCGCGGCATTGCCGGCAATCTGGGTTTCCGGCGTTTAGCGGCAACGCTGGCAAACCTGGAGACCCGGCTGAAATCGGAAAAACCGGTGCCGGAGGCCCTGTGGCAGGAGCTCCAGAACGATTTTGATCGGGCACGCCAGTGGCTGACCGAACAAGCAGCGGACTCTGAAACGCGCCCCGCAAGCTGGACTGAACCGGATGCCATAGACCCGAAAACGCTGGCACAAGTGATCGAACGCCTGAGCCAGGGCGAAATTCCGGAACGCGCTATCGACCAGCTGAAGCCAGGACTGCCCACGGAGATCGCCGATGCGATGAACGAGGCTCTCGACGACTTCGAACCAGAGAAAGCGGCCGAACTTCTGATCACTTTTCGCGATACCCTGGAGGCCTCGCAATGCTGACCGACACCAAGACCCTGCTGCTGGTGGACGACGAGCCAGCCAACCTTCAGGTACTGCGCAACGTACTTTCCGACCACTACCGGCTGCTGTTCGCCAAAGAAGGTGAACGGGCGCTGGAACTGGCACGCAGCGAGAAACCGGATCTTGTTCTGCTGGATGTGATGATGCCGGGAATGTCCGGTTACGAGGTGTGCAAAACCCTGAAGGCCGGCCAGGATACCCGCGCTATCCCGGTGATCTTCGTCACCGCATTGTCTGATGCCGATGACGAGGCCCGGGGCTTTGAGCTGGGTGCTGTGGACTACATTACGAAACCCGTGAATGCGGCAATTGTCCGGGCCAGGGTGAAAAACCATCTGTCGCTGGTGCGTATGGACGAGCTGATAGAGACCCGGCTGGCCGTCGTTCAGCGACTGGGGCGCGCGGCGGAATACAAGGACAACGAAACCGGCCTGCACGTTATCCGCATGAGCCATTTCTCGCGGTTGATCGCCCTGGAGGCCGGCCTCGGCGAAGCCTGGTCCGACACTCTGCTCAATGCCGCCCCGATGCACGATATCGGCAAGATCGGCATTCCGGACGCCATTCTCCAGAAACCTGGCAAGCTGGAGCCGGATGAGTGGGTCATCATGCAACGCCACGCGGAAATCGGGGCGGAGATCATCGGTGAAGACGGCTCAGATCTGCTTAACATGGCGCGGGAAGTGGCACAGAATCACCACGAGAAATGGGACGGCAGCGGCTACCCGCAAGGCCTGAAAGGAGCCGCTATTCCCATCTCTGCCCGGATCGTGGCCCTGGCCGATGTCTTCGATGCTCTCACCAGCGAGCGCCCTTACAAGAAGGCTTGGCCCGTAGAACAAGCAACGGATTTGATTCGCGAGCAAAGCGGCAAGCATTTCGACCCGGAACTGGTCGGAGCCTTCTTCCGCTGCCTGCCGGCGATACTTGAGGTGCGCCAGCGTTGGCAGGAATCCTGATCGCGTCACAGGCGAGCGCGGCCATGTCCGCCTCTCAACTGTGAACACAGCGGGTGCGGCTCGGGTCGAGTTCTGTCATGATTGGCGGCTGATTTCTGACGGATCAGGAACTGTCTCACGTGAAGCACGATTGTCATTACCATCCGGGCGACCCTGCCAAGTGGCATTGTGGCGAATGCCAGATGCACTACTGCAGCCGTTGTATGCCGGATGCCGATACCCGCCAGCGTCGGGGGCTTTGTCCCCGCTGCAGTAAAGCCATGCGTTATCTGGGCGCAGCCACCGAAGTGGTGCCCTTCTGGCAGCGGGTCGGGGCCTTTTTCCGTTACCCCTTCCACACCGATCCGCTGATTGTCATCGCCATCTGCACGTTGGTTCCTGTAGTGGCGCCAGCCAATATTATTGGCCTGATCATCTGGCTGGTGCTGGCGCTGGCGCTGTTCAAGTACACCTATGCGGTGATCAATCACACCGCTGAAGGCCATCTGAAACCGCCAGCAGTGTCGGTGGCGTTTACCGGCAGCGGTTTTGACATTGTGGTGCTGCAACTGCTGGTGTTTGTGCTTATGGGCGGCCTGGTAGGCGCCGCCGCCATGCTGGGCGGGCCGATACTGATGATGCTTGCGGTGGCGTTTGTAGTGCTGGCACTGCCGGCCAGCATCATGGTACTGGCCATGGAGCGCTCGGTCGGCGCAGCTGTAAACCCCATGAACCTGGCGGTGCTGATCTCGCGCATCGGCACGCCCTACTTCCTGCTTTACGGGTACCTGATTCTGCTCACCCTGGCCTCCGGCGCGGCGCAGGACTTTGCCGTGAATCATTTCCCCATGTGGGTGGCCCAACCGCTGGCCGGTTTCCTGAACAGTACCTTTACCCTGATCCTGTTTCACATGCTGGGTTATCTGCTATTCCAGTATCAGGAAGAACTCGGCTTTGCCTCAGACCTTCAGGACGAGATCTCGGAAACCGACCAACACCAGCGGGATCGCAGCAGCCGGTTTGATGCCGATCTGGATATGAACCTGAAGGATGGCAACTACGACCGTGTGCAGAGCATGCTCAAGGAAGCCCTCAAACGGGACCGGACCAACCCTGCCCGCATCGGCCAGCTTTACCAGCTGCTGACCGCCCGCAATGATGCCGAAGAGCTGTACCGCTACCACCCCAGGATTATGGCCTGGCTGGCCCAACGGCATGATGGAGACGGGCTGAATCAACTGTTACAGACGCTGCAGATGGTGGAGCCGAAGTTCCAGCTGGACGACCCGGAACTGGCGGTGCAGTGTGCCGGCACCCTGTACCATCGGGGCCACCACAAAGCGGCCATCCGTTTGCTGCAGGATTTCCACAAACGCTTCCCGGACAGCGATCAGCTGGCACCGGCCTATCTGATCGTGGCCCAGGCCCTCGCTAATGGCCTGCAGCAGTGGGAAAAAGCCAGTGCGTTCCTGTCGTTCATCAAGAAGCGCTGCGTGAACCATCCGGCCCACGAGCACATTGATGTCTGGCTGGAACAGGCGGCGAACCAGCAACCGTTGAAAGGGCCAAAAGCGAGCTTTCAGGTTTCAGACTGAGGGCGTGCCTGCCATGCCTCAGCCGTGCAGCTGCAACAGCTGCCGGTAATGGCGCGCTTTCGGCTCCATTTGCAGTTTCTCGAACTCCGCCACCAGAAGCCGGCAGGCTTCGTTCACCATGTCCGGTTCGGCTTTGGCTCGCATGCGCTCAAACGCCTTCTCCGCAGCTTTGAAATCATGGCGCTTCAGGCTGGCGAACAGCACACGGTTGTGCGCCTCCGGTGCCAACGGATGATAGGCCTCACCCTTGCTCAGGTACTCCTGCCAGATATCCACCATCTGTTCCGGCTGCCGCCGGGCGATGGCGTCGGCCATCATTTCCTCGGCGAGCAGACGGTAGCTGTCCAGGTCCGGCCTTAATTTAGCCAGTTGGTACAGGTGTTCCAGCAGCACGGGCCGTTCCGGATAACGTTCCCGCAACGCCTCGAACTGGCGCCGGGCCAGGTCGAACTCCATGCGGCCGAGGCTGGCCATGGCCTGGCCATAGGCTTTGGTGAACTGTTCGTCCTGCTCTTCCTGCTCCGGTTCGAAGAACTCTTCTTTCACCTGCAGCCAGCTCTGGCCCAACAGCCACACCAGCCCGGCACCGGCCGCCAGGCCACCGGCGTGGGCCATGTAGGCAATACCGGTGGCACCGGCAAACCAGTAGTCATAGATTTCCTTGCCCAGCCAGACCGGCAGCATGGCAATAGCCGGCGCCCGGAAATAGTTGAAGTAAACGCCCAGGAAGTAGAAGAAGCGGATGCGCTGCAGCCCGTATATGGCGACGTACATGCCCATCAACCCGGAAATGGAGCCGGATGCGCCCACCAGCGGTACCTGACTGCCCATGGAAAAGGCGGTAAACACCAGGCCGGACAGGGCACCACACACCAGATAAGCCACCAGAAAGCGCCCCGGTCCCAGCGCTTTTTCCACGGTAAACCCCAGCAGGAAAAGGAACAGCAGGTTACCGATGATATGGCCCCAGCCGCCGTGCAGGAACTGGTAGGTAATGAGCGTGTACAGCGAAAGCTCCGCTGGCACCAGTCCCAGCTGATAGGCGCTCATCCGGCTGATCCACTGCTGCTCGATCGCCGAGCGCTGCTCCAGCCAAAGGTTGCGCTCGGCCGGGGCCCAGATCAGATCCCGGTTCTGCTGCAGATACTGGTAAAACTCACGATCCAGCAGCAGCGTCACCGCCTGCCAGAGTTCCTCCTCATTTTCCTGAAGCTGCTGGAACTCCTGCAACTCCAGAACCCGCTGCTGGTTGCCTTCGAACTGGATTTCCCGCTGCAGGTAGTCCTCATAGGCGGGGGCCTCCAGGGCCAGCAGATCGCTCTCCAGATAGTCTTCCAGGGCGGCTTCGAGCTTGCGGTCGTCTCCGCCCTGGTAGAACAGAAACACCAGCAAACAGGCCATGATCAGGCCCAGGGTTACCCAGGGCGGGCGTTTCCAGTTAACGGCATTCTCGGCAGGAATAATCAGCATGGGCGGTCACAATTCATCATAATCTGTCCCTGAAAAGCTGCTTTTTACCACAGCGGGGCCTTCTTTTCCCGGTGTAATCACACAGTCACACAAATGCCATTCAATCGGTAGCTACAGAACCCGGGTGGCTATCGACCATTCGCCAATTGCCGTTATGGCCTCTGACATCAATAGTGAAGGGGACATAACAAAAAACGCCGGGCACTCGACTCGAGGAAGCAGCAAATGACCGTACTTGTTCTGGACAACCCCGATATGCTGGCCAAGGCCGCCCTGGCCTTCGCCGGCGCCAACGGGCAACTGTCGGCCGACGCCGACCGTCCCCACCGTACCCGATTCCACTACGGTTTCAACAAACACACGCTGGATGCCCCGGATATCGATATGCTCAAGCGGCACGCGGCCTATATCAAAGGGCACCCCGGCATGCAGGTTCGCATCCACGGCCATGCCGACAATTTTGGCTCTGCCGAATACAACCGGTTTCTGGCCCGACTCAGGGCCAACGCCGTGGCCCGGCTACTGATTCAGGAAGGCGTGTCGCAATCGTCCATCCTGCTTGCCACCTGGGGCTCGGATCGCCCGCTGACCCGGCCGGAGGACCACGCCGCCAACCGGCGTGTGGAACTGGAATACCTGAGCCTGGACGTCGCCCGGGCGCTGTAATCGACAGAAACACAAACGGGGCCCCAAGGCCCCGTTCTTCAATGGCTGGACACTGTTTCAGCCATATACCTGCCAGACGTTCCAGAACAGCAACAGTGCCGCAACCAGAATCGCCAGCCAGGTTAGCAGGATCCCAATCATGCGTGCCCAATGCGGCCCGCCCTTACCGTTGATCATTCCCCAGGCATGGAGAATGCGGCCGACCACCAACGCCATCCCGGTCCAGTAGATCAGCGAACCGGAAACGCCATTGAGCTCCGCAATGGCGAGCATGATCAAACCCAGCGGTGCGTATTCCACAAGATTAGCGTGGGCCCGGACGGCAGCTTCGAACTCCGGATCCTCATTGACGCCCAGACCCTTGCGGTATTTCAGCCGGTACTTGACCACCTGAGCCGACAGCACCAGCAACAGCAGGCCAGTGACAGCCGCAAAAACAGCAGTGACAGGTACGATCATGTCAGCCCTTCTTGATCTTGTTGACGATGGCCAGCAGCAGCACGGCCCCGACTGTTGCGGTAACCAGGCGACCAATGGCACCGTGGGCCGACAGCTGCAACAGGCCAAACAGGAAGCCGCCAATAAACGAGCCGACAATCCCGATACCAATGTTGGCCAACACGCCAAAGCCCTTGCCCTTCATGATCAGCCCGGCCAGCCAGCCGGCCAGACCACCAATGATCAGAAACCAGATCAGGTTCATTATGTCACTCCCCAGATGTCCAGAATCAGCGTCAGTTTCGTCCGAAAGACTGCCCTGTTTTCACTGGCTGTTCAAGCAGTTCCGTGGGTAAGTGCGAGGTCAGCAATGGCCTCTTCCATCTGTTGGCGACAACGGTGCATCAGTTCGGGAATGTCTTCGCTGGTCATGCCCTGTGTTTCGACTGGCGGGAGAATCCGCAAAGGCACAGGCTCCCGTCGTCCGGTCCAGCCTCTGGATTTGCCATGGTATTCGCCCGCACACACCATGGTAATGGGTGCGCCAGCGGCAACGGCCATGTGAAATGCCCCTTTCTTGAAGCTACCCAGGCCACGGCCACGGCTGCGGGTTCCCTCCGGAAATACCCAGATGCTCTTGCGTTCCCGGTTAATGGCGTCGCTGGTGGCCTGCATGGTGGCCACAGCTTTCGCCGCACGGCCGCGATTCAGGATGATGTTGCCTCCCAGCCAGAATACCTGCCCGAAGAATGGCACCCAAACCAGTGAAGATTTACCAACCGCCACCCCACGCGGCGGTAGCAAATCACCCATCACAAACAGATCATCGTTCTGCTGATGATTGGCGATAATCACGGTCGGCCGATCCTTGGGCATGTTTTCAGCGCCGTAGAGAGGGCGCTTCATACCCAGAATACATCGGCCGATTCTTGCCACGACCCAGCCCAGGATACGGTTGTTGTCAGGATTGAAAGGCCGTAAGAGGTAGAGCAACATCATAACCAGGCATACGACAGGAACACTGAGCCAGGCCAGGATTTTTCGAACTTGTGACATTCTGTTTGATCCGATCCACTGCATTTTGGCGCACAAGTGTACGCCAACATCACAGAGCGGCGACAGTATCAATTTGTTCCATACCGTAAGCCGGCTTTGCCTCCACCACATAACGCAACGTGCCGGAAGCGTCCAGGCTGTCAAACGGGTAACAGGTGATCAATACCAGGGTATCCCGGGCCAGAGACCGGGTATCCAGGGACTCCCGGGAACTGTCCACCACCCGGGTGGCTGTCACCTGATAACGTCGCCACTGCCGGTCCATGCCCTGCAGCCTGACCGCATCGCCCGGTTCCAGATGCTGCAGATGGCGAAAGTGAGTGTCACGGTGGCCCGCGAGCACCACCGGCGCACCGGGGCCTTCACTACCGGGCACCCGCCCCGGACCAAACGCAAGGCTTTCACCATGAACGCCCTCCAGCACGATCATGGACACGCCTTGTTCCGGTATATCCAGCTTCGCCACTGGCCAGGTATCGGCCCAGGGCCAGGGCCTCGCCTCGCTCTGTCGGGCCTGGCTCTCGGCCCAGGCCAACTCCAGCATTTCCTGGGCCACCAGTGCCTTGAACGGAATCCACAAACCAAAGACCAGCAGGGTGGCGGAACAACCCACCAACAATAGCAACGCACGGCTCATAGCGACTGCCTCCGGCTGAGCATGACAATGGCCAGCGAGAACATCAGCCCCACCAGCCCCAGGGCGGTCAGCAACGGACCGAAGGTGGCAGTTTGCGGGTAACGCAGCATTCCGGGCTGGCTGCCGGCCGGCAGCAAGGTGGGCACGGCCTCCTGATTGAGGGATTCCCCCTCTGGTCGGGATACACGCTCCTCAATGGCGACGAAGCTGGTGAACGGCGACATCACACCGTGTCTCAGTGATAACTCGACGATGGCCGCTTCATCGGGCTCAGTGCCCGCCAGGCGCGCGCTGTCCATCACTGCATCGATGCGCCCCCGGGCCCACTGTCGGTCCAGGCCCTTGCCCGGCGCAGCACTGGCAAGATCCAGGCTGGTGCGCCACGACCGGCCACCGGGTAAACGGCCAGAGACCGTGAGCTCCCCTTCAGCCGGTGAGCCACGAACCACCTGCACCAGAGGCTGACCATGAAACAGATCCCCCGGTTTGGCCGGGACCGGTTGTGCAACAGTACCGGGCCATTGCACCTCGACATCCGTCATCACCGGCGCTTCCATGGCGGCAAACAGCTTACCCAGGGCTTTATCCACTTCCGCTGCGCTGTGTACCGCGGTGTACTGGCCCCGGCCCCAGCGCGCGGCTTCCCGGAGAAAATGCATATTTGGAGCAGAACCAATGGCGACGGTAAACAGCCGACGGTTTCCAAGCCCGGTGCGGATCTGATCGAACAGGGCCGATTCATTTCCGACGGCCCCGTCCGTCATGAACACCATCTGCTGCACATGGCCGGACGACTCCGAGCCGTCCATTCCCATCGCCAGTGACAGCGCACCGGCCATTTCTGTGCCACCGTCGGCAGTCAGATCCTGCACGTAATCCCGCGCCCGGGCCAGATAGTGGCCATTGGCAGGCACAGGTTGCGTATAAAGGGCATGGGCCTGGCTGTTGAACTGGATAACATTGAAACGGTCACCGGGACGCAGGGTGTCGAGCCCCCTCAACAAAGCCGAGCGGGCCTGGCGGATAGACTCCCCGGCCATGGAGCCGGAGGTGTCGATAACGAACAGCAGCTCTCGGCGAAGAACCTGACCGGTGGTCGACGGCGGCATGACCATGGCCATCAGAAAATCCTCGCCTTGCCATTGCTGACGGAACAACGCGGCCGTCGGCGCCCGGTTATCAGCGGGCCGCCAGCGCACGATTACATCCCGGTCCATCAGGATTTTCCCTTGTTCCGGCGCTACTGTTGCACGGCTACCCTCCAACTTGACCTGCAGCGGGTGGCTGGGGCTGGTCACCTCATCAACAGGCAATCCGGCTTCGATATCCAACTGAATGGTTGCGCGGTGACTGCCAGGGTTTACGTCATCCGGAAGCACCGTGAACGGACTGATTTCATCGGCATCGGCTACTTGCGTTGTGGGTAATGACCAGCCGGATTGCCATGCACTGGCGGGCGTGGAAACAGGGGCGCCCGGCATGTATCGGGGGGTAAGCGTGGTAGGCAAACGCAACTCGAATTCGCCATGACGATAATTTACCGGTTGCTGATATTGCACTTCCACGGTCACTTCCTCGCCCGGTGCGATGTTGGCAATCCGGCTGGTGAACAGGTTAGGCCGGTTCTGCTCCACGGTCGCCGCTTTCTGGCCAGCCCGCTTCGCCTTTTCATAGTTCTGGCGGGCCTGGGCCCGGGGCTGTAGCTGGCCCACAATCCGCCGCTCGCCAACGGTCATGGTGAGGCCATAGACACTGGCCTGCTCCGGTAACGGGAATACAAACAGGCCTTCCTGCCAGACATCGCTGGTGTTGCGAAAGGTACGGGTCAGGTGCGTCTGCGCCAGCAACCCGGTCACCTGCACGTCAAACCGGCTGTCCAGAACCAGGGCCGGTTCCTGCCATGCACTTTTGCGATCAACCAGATACAGCTGCCCGGGCTGCTCGGATTCCATGGCGCGGGCCTCGGCATACAACGGATGCACAAACAACATCAGCACCATGGCCAGCCAGAGGCTGATGCCCTCGGCGCAGCGGATCATGTTTCGTCTGGCCCGGGTCGACAGCAACGGTTTTAAGGAGGGATGATGACATTCCGGCCGAACGACCGGGTTAGCAAGCAGCGATAGCAGCATCATTGGATTTTCCTTGTCTTGATGGTGATGCCACTATTTCAGCTCAGCCACGGGGCAACCCGATGGCAGAAACAGGCAGGCCGACGATGAAAAATGATGAATTATGGCAATGGCTTCTACATCGCTTGTGTGCCATGGTCAGCGTGATTTAATGGCACTGCGATTTCGTCAACAAGGCAGACTGAACCGACCATGAAGAAGCACATCGTCCTGATTGAGGATGAAGCCGGCATCCGCGACAACTATCGCGCGGCCTTCGAACGCCGGGGTTACCGGGTATCCACCTATGGCGACCGGCCGGCGGCCTGGCAGGTGCTGCGCCAGAGCCTGCCAGATCTGGCCATTATCGATGTCGGGCTGGGCGAGGAAGCCGAGGGGGGCTTTACCTTGTGTCAGGATCTGCGCAGCCTGTCTGCCACCCTGCCGATTATTTTCCTGACGGCACGCGACAGCGACATCGACTCCGTACACGGCCTTAGGCTGGGCGCCGACGATTACGTCACCAAAGACATGAGTCTGGAACACCTGCTGGCGCGCATCACCGCCCTGCTTCGGCGCGCGGAAGCCTGGGCCGAAGCTCTGCAGAAACCCGATGACATCCTCACGCGGGGCAAGCTGACCCTGAATGTGGACCGGATGACGGTAACCTGGCAGGGCCAGCCTGTGGACCTGACCGTGACTGAGTTCTGGATGTTGCATGCCCTGGTTCAGCACCCGGGCCATGTACGCAGCCGCGAGCAGCTGATGGAAGCCGCCAGCACCGTGCTCGATGACAATACCGTGACGTCCCACATCAAGCGTATCCGCCGCAAGTTCAGCCAGCTCGATGACCAGTTCGACGGCATTCAGACCGCCTATGGCATGGGCTACCGCTGGAATGCCCGTGAGGTCTGAGTCTTGAGCCTGAAACGGCAGTTGCTACTGGCCAGTTTGCTGATGCTGCTGGTTCCCTGGGCAGGGCTACGCTTTGTGCTGGAACTGGACAGTGCCCTGCGCCAACAGGCCCTGCAGCAGCTTCAGGCCCAGGGCGCCCGTCTGGCAGACGTGGCCGGCGACCGGCTGCTGGATACCCCGGTCGCCACCGACCAGGGCGCCATCTACGCAGGCAGCACCGACCAGGCCATCACCATTGATGGCTACGGCCATGAGTGGCCCGGATTCGACGAGGGTGACCAGCCAGCCCCCTGGCAAACCGCCGGCACAACATCCCCGTTACGCTGGCAGGCCAGTCACGATGACCAGTTCCTGTATTTGCTGATCCAGCGACTGGATCAGGGCCTGGCGCTCTATAATCCCGCCCGACCAGACCAGGCCCATGAACGCTTCGAATTATGGCTTCAGGCCCCGGCCCGGGAACTGGGCACCCACAACCAGGGGCAACGCTGGTTTATCCGTGCGGTAGCCCCTGGTGACGTACCGGTGTACCGGGCTGAGCCGGCACAAGCCAGAGATCACCGGTTACAGGCCAGTTGGCAGGACAAAGGCGCAAGCTGGGAACTGGAACTTAAACTCCCCTTGCCATCACCAGGGAGCCGGCTTGGCTTTCAGGCCACCAGGGAAGGTCAGCCAAACAACAACACGGGCACAACACTGGCGCCACCACCGCTGCTGGTGCAACAGGACAACCGTCTGGAGCACCTGCTGAAGAGTCAGATCAGCCCCGGGCAGCAGGCCACAGTACTGGAACCGGGGTCCTGGATACTGGCCCACAGTCGGGTCGCTGCGCCAGCCCCAGCCTCGGTGTTTGATGACTTGTCCCCCGGGCAGATTCTGGAACAGATCAGCCTCAACGCACTGAGTGGGCTGATTCGCCTGTATCAGCCGGAACCGATGCACTTGCCGAAGGGAAAAAATCGGCTGGAGATGACGCGGTTGCCCGACAACGGTCTGGTTCGGCACGACGATGGCTCGGTCTGGCTGGCCACGCGACATGAGTTGTTCGGCGGCCGAATCCTGTTACTGGAGCAGTCCCTGGATCAGTTACTGACCCTGTCCGGTTCAACCCTGGGGAGCGTTCTGGCCCGGAGCCTGTTGATCATTCTGGCATTGATGCTGGTGCTTCTGGGTTATGCCAGCTGGCTCTCCTGGCGCATTACGCGGCTGCAGGCACTGGTTGAGGCCAGTGTCGACGACGATGGTCGCATTCTGGCCGCCATTCCCTCACCCCGAAGCCGGGACGAACTCGGGCAACTGCAACAGCACTTTGCCCAGATGGTAGCGCGCCTGCAAAACTACAATCAGTATCTGGAAAGCTTTTCCAGACGCCTCTCCCACGAGCTGAAAACCCCGGTCGCGGTGGTGCGTTCATCCCTTGAGAACCTGGCCCAGGGAGTCGCCGAGAAAGAACGGCAGCAATACCTGGAGCGTGCAGCTACCGCTACCGAACGCCTGCGACGTATCCTGCACAGCATGAGCGAAGCCGCCCGGCTGGAGCAGAGCTTTGAGGACACCGAAAAAGAGCCGTTCGATCTGGCCCGGGTGCTGGCCGAAGCCACCTCCGCGTACCAGCAGTTGGATACCGGGCATCGAATCGTTTATTCAGGCCCGGCTTCTGACTGTGTGATGAACGGCTCGCCGGAAATGCTGGTGCAGATGCTCGACAAGCTGGTGGACAATGCCCGGGATTTCACGCCAGAAGGCGGCGGCATTGATGTTTGCATGCACATTCACGATGGCCACTACCTGATCGAAGTGTTTAACGAAGGCTCCCGACTGCCTGACTATGACGGCGTCGATATTTTTGGTGCGTTCGTCTCGCAACGCAGCGGCGCCCACGACGGGCATCTTGGCCAGGGCTTACTGATCGTGCGACTGATTGCCGACTACCATGGTGGCCGGGTAGAGGCCAGAAACCAGCACCAGAGTGGCATTGACGGGGTCTGCTTCCGGGTTATCATCCCCGCTACCGAGGCCAAAGCAAGGACATTACCGTGAGTGCCGACACCAGCAGCCTGGATTTTCACCCGCTCCGGGCGGATCTGTACCAGGAACTGCATTCCCGACCGTTCCAGATTATTCCGCCCCATGCCCGGGTCACTCAGATTGCGGTGATCACCACACCGGAACAGCGAACCCGGCAGTTTGAACATCTCCAGAAACTGCACCGGCTGCTGGGTGAACCCTGGCCGGAACAAGAGGTAAGCTGCTACGAACAGAGCTTCGGCAAGCTTCGGATCCGGCGTGAAGTGCATATGGAGTTTACCTCCTACACCTTCATCAATCTGGCCGATTCAGACGCGGATCCGTTTGCGGAAACCGGCTTGAGCCTGTTGCCGGACGGCTGGCTGGCGCAGCTGGAGGGTACCGTGGTGGGGGCCTTTCACGTTGAGGTGCGCGCCTCCTCAGAGGACGCACGCAGCGAGCTGGCCTTTATGCGCAAACATTTTGAAGGTATGCGCCTGGTGGGTAGCAGCCCGCAGGAAGGGGCAGCCCGGGTACTCGGCTCATTCCAGTTGCACAGCGACAATTTCGGGCGGTTCATGGTGCTGAACCACCATATGTCCAACAGCCAGCTTGGTCGCCTGGTTCAGCGTTTGATGGAAATCGAAACCTATCGACTGATGTCGTTGCTGGCCTTACCCGTGGCCCGGGAAATCACTCCTTCCCTGAACGACATGGACCAGCAGCTTGCCCGCATCACTCAGTCCCTGGCGGACAACGAGAGCCTGGATGAACAGCAGATTCTGGCCGAACTGACCAACATCGCAGCCCGAATCGAAGCCTACCGTGCCCATACCACCTTCCGGTTCTCGGCAACCCGGGCCTATCACCGGCTGGTACTGACCCGGCTGGAGGAACTGCGGGAAGACGAAGTCTCCGGCCACCTGACCATCACGGAATTCATGACCCGGCGCCTGACCCCGGCGGTAAAAACCTGCGAAGCCGTCAACGAACGCCTGGAAGATCTGTCACGCCGGGTCGACCGGGCCTCTGAAATGATGCGCACCCGGGTTGAGCTGGCCATCCAGAGCCAGAACCAGCAACTGCTCAGTTCCATGGACCGCCGTTCCCGCATTCAGCTGATGATGCAGCATACCGTGGAAGGCTTCTCTGTGGTGGCCATCTCCTATTACCTGATTGGCCTGTTGAAACTTGGGCTGGACGCCCTAAAGGGCACCGGGCTACCGATCAACGAGTCGCTGGTGACAGCCCTTGCCATACCGGTGGTGATGGTACTGGTGTTCATCGGCATCCGCATCATCCACCATCGTTTCATCCGCATGGCACGCCGGCAGTAGCGGTTCAGCAGAAGCGCGGATCCCCGGCGAACTGGCGATAGAACTGCTGGGCAGTGCGGCCATTGCGCACGCCCTTGCCGGTGGCAAAACGCACCGCCTCCAGGTGCAGAGCTTCACGGTCCTGTACCTGGGAAAACAGCAGATCCACCGCCTGCAGATAGACATCCTGCGAAAACGGGTAGAACGACAACTGAAGACCGAACCTGTCGGCCAGCGACACCTGCTCCTCAATAGCCTCGGCCGGATGCAGTTCGCCATCCCGGACTTCGCTTTTGAGGTTGTCGCTCATGAACTCCGGCATCAAGTGGCGCCGATTAGACGTGGCATACACCCGCACATTCTCCGGCGGCAGCTCCAGTGAGCCTTCCAGCACGCTTTTCAGTGCCTTGTACCCGGATTCCCCCACATCGAACGACAGGTCATCGCAATAGATCACAAACCGGAACGGCAGATCGCAGATGTCGTCGACAATTTCAGGCAGATTGACCAGGTCGTCCTTGTCCACCTCGATCATGCGCAAGCCCTGATCGCAATAGCGGTTCAGCAAGGCCTTGATCAGCGAAGATTTGCCCGTCCCCCGCGATCCCCAGAGCAGCGCATTATTGGAGGGCTCACCCGCCAGAAAACGTTCGGTGTTCCTTGCCAGTGCCTGCTTCTGGTGGTCGATGCCGGTCAGCGCCGGCCACTGCACCGGGTCCAGCCGGCGAATGGCCCGCAAGCCTGAACGATGCCTCCGCCAGACGGCGGCTGGTGTGTGTTGCCAATCAAACGCCTGTTCTGCCATGGGCTGCGGTTCCTCGTTGAAGATTTCACAAAGTCTGTATGAATTCTGGCCAGTTATGACTGTCAGAGGTTACGATTTGCAACTACACTGTAGCGGTAAGCAACATAGAAGGTTCATTTTGACATTCCCCACGTTTTCAACGCTACAGCGCCCGATCTTAGTCGTCTCCCGGCTATCTTTCATGGCTCTGCTATTGTTGTTGGTTGTTGCCGGGCTCGCCCGGGCAGAGTCCCCTGCGGACAGGCCTCCGGTGATTACCATCGGCGTAGTCGCCGATAACGAACCATACAGTTTTTTCGAGGGACGCACCCCAACGGGATTTTCCATTGACGTCCTGCGAGAAGTCGCTCGTAACGCCAACCTGACCTTCGATTTCCGGGCCGGCAGCTGGCCAGACATTTACGCAGCATTCCTGAGGGGCGATCTGGACGCCATTGATGGTATTTCCTGGCGCCCGGAGCGGGCTGAAAAGATCCTGTTTACCGAACCCTACCATTTTCGCGAAGTCTACCTGATGCGCGACAGCGCTCGTTACCTGCCCCCAATCCAGAAACTGAAGGACCTGGCAGGCCTGAAAATCGGGGTGGTGGAGAACATATACTACCTGGATCGGCTGCAGGAAGAAGACCTCACCATAGAGACCTACGACACCCTGCCCAGCCTGGTGCGGGCCCTGGCCTTTGGCTGGGTGGATGTAGCCGTTGGCCCACGCCTGACCATGGAGTACCTGGCCAACCAGGCCGGCTTCCGTTTTCTGGAGATGGCCGGGCCCGCACCTCTGAACCAGTTATCGCGGGAAGACTTTCGAATTGGCGTCAGAGTTGGCGACCGGCTACTCCTCGACCGCTTACAGGCCGGGCTGGATGCCATTCCGACAAACCGCCTGAGTAATCTGCGCGAACGCTGGCAGGAGTTCGGTGGCTATTCTTCAGAACAATCCGCCAGGCTGCCTTTAAGTTCCGAACAACTACGGTTCCTGGCCAGCCTCGGGCCGGTTCGAGTTGGTTTCATGGACGATTATGCTCCGTTCAGCTTTACCGATGGCGGCCGAACCCTGGGCCTGAGCGTGGACGTTATGGATCGTCTGGCCGACCTTACCGGCCTGCAGATCATTCCGGTACGCGGCCAGTGGGACGAGCTGATTCCAATGCTGCAGAACGGCGATATCGATATCATGGCAAACATGTCCTATCGCCCGGAACGGGAAGCCTTTGCCCGTTTCACCGAGCCCTATCACACTATCCCCAATGTCATATTTACCCGCAGTGACAGCCTGAACTACACCCGGCTGGAAGACCTGAGAAACTACCGCCTGGCCATCGGTGCCGGCATCTATTACGAAGAGGCCGTCAAAGAGATTCTGGGCACAAAAAATCTGCTCACCTTCAGCACCCAGGAGCCTATGTTCCACGCCTTGGCGAAGGGCGACGTGGATGTAGTGATCAATGCCCTGCATTCGGGCAATTACTGGATACATGACCTTGGCATCAGCGGCGTGCGTATTGCCGGCGAACTGGTACTTCCCGGTTTTACCGGAGAGGATCTGCGCTTCGGCATCCGGCCGACCCTGTCGCCCCTGGCAGATATCCTGAACCAGGCTCTGGCGTCAATCTCACCCACCGAACAGAGAACCATCGAAACCCGCTGGCTCGGCGCCACCGCCCGCCGGGCAGATCAACCGAGTGGCCGAATTGAGTGGAACGAAACGGAATCCGACTGGCTGCGACAGCATAATCGCAGAGTCCGTATTTGTGTCGATCCGGACTGGAGCCCACTGGAAGCCGTCGAGAATGGCCAGCATGTTGGACTCTCAGCCCAGGTACTGGAGCTGTTCCGGGAACGGGGTGACCTCAATTTCCAACTGGTGCCAACCGACAGCTGGCGGGAATCCATTGACGCCGCCCGCGACCGCCGCTGTGACATGTTCCCTATGGCTATGGAAACCCCGGAACGCACCAGCTACATGAACTTCACCACACCCTACCTTGAAGTGCCTAATGTCATCATGGGGCGTATTGAGGCACCATTTATCGAACGGCTGAGTGACATGGGCGACAGGCCCGTTGGCGTGGTCGACGGCTACGCGTTTGCCGAGCTCCTCAAGCAACGTTACCCCTCGCTGCAGCTCGTTCCGGTTGGCTCCGAGCAAGAAGGGTTACGGCAGCTGCAAAACGGCAAACTGGCGGGCTACATCACCACGCTGGCGACCGCCAGTTATTACATGCAGTCACTCGGCCTGGCCGACCTGAAAGTGATCGGCCGGGTTCCTGCCGACTGGTCTCTGGCCATTGCTACTCGAAATGACGAGCCTATACTGCACAACATCATGCAGCGGCTGGTTTCCAGCCTCACTCGAGAGGAGAGGGAAAACCTGGAGAGTACCTGGCGTAATCTCCGGATTGAGGAACGGGTTGATTACACCCGTTTCTGGCAGATTCTGATTGCCGGCCTTGTGATAACGGCTCTGCTGGTGTACTGGAATCGCAAGCTCGGCCGCCTGAACCGGGAGCTGGCCGAGGCCAACGAAGCATTATCACGGCTGAGCGTAACCGACAATCTCACTCAACTGGGTAATCGCAGCTATTTCGACCGCGAGTTTCCCCGCAGCTTCCAGTGGTGCCAGCGCCATAAAACCGGCTTCGCGGTGGCCATGGTGGATGCCGACCACTTCAAGAAAATCAACGACACCTGGGGCCATGAAGCCGGTGACCAGTGCCTTCAGGCACTGGCTGATGTGATGCGGGAGCACTTCCGCCGGGAAACCGACCGGTTGTCGCGTTTTGGTGGTGAGGAATTCATAATTTTCACCAGTTACGAAGACGCATCCGATATCATGGACCGACTGGAACGTTTCCGGACAGCGGTTGCCAACCGGCAGTGCGATACCTGCCAGGGTAGCCCGATCGAGCTGACGGTCAGTATTGGCCTCGCCTATGGCGTGCCCGAGCCGACCGGCTCACCGGCAGAGTATCTGAGGCAGGCCGATCAGGCGCTCTACGCCGCCAAGGGCAATGGTCGAAACCGCCTGGAAGCAAGACAGACCGGGCGCAAGACATAAGGAACAGGAGCAGAACATGGCACGTATCTATAACGACAATTCCCTTTCCATCGGCAACACACCGCTGGTGAAGCTGAACCGGGTAAACGATGGCGCAACGATCTGGGCCAAGATCGAAGGCCGGAACCCGGCCTACTCGGTCAAATGCCGGATTGGTTCCGCCATGATCTGGGATGCCGAAAAACGCGGTACCCTGAAACCCGGCATGACTATTGTCGAGCCCACCAGTGGTAACACTGGCATTGCCCTGGCCTATGTTGCCGCTGCCCGCGGTTACAAGCTGATTCTTACCATGCCGGCCTCCATGAGCCTGGAGCGGCGTAAGGTTCTCAAGGCCCTGGGAGCCGAACTGGTACTCACCGAACCCGCCAAGGGTATGCCGGGCGCCATCGCCAAGGCCGAGGAGATTTTTGCCTCCGACCCGGACAACCACTTCCTGCCGCAGCAATTCCAGAATCCCGCTAACCCGAAGATTCACGAGGACACCACCGGCCCGGAAATCTGGGACGATACCGACGGTGAAGTGGATATCTTTGTTGCCGGCGTTGGTACCGGCGGCACGCTGACCGGCGTATCCCGATACATCAAGCAAACCCGGGGCAAAGCCATTACCACCGTGGCGGTGGAGCCGGCGGATTCACCGGTCATTGCCCAGACACTGCGGGGCGACGAGATTAAACCCTCCCCCCACAAGATTCAGGGTCTCGGGGCCGGCTTTGTACCCAAGAACCTCGACCTTGACCTGGTCGATCAGGTAGAGGCCGTGTCCAACGAGGACGCCATGGCCATGGCCCATCGCCTGATGCGGGAAGAAGGCATTCTGTGCGGCATTTCCTGCGGCGCTGCGGTGGTGGCCGCGATTCGGGTCAGCAAACAGCCGGAACACCAGGGCAAAAACATTGTGGTGGTATTGCCGGATTCGGCCGAGCGTTACCTCTCGTCGGCCCTGTTTGCCGATACCTTTGGCGAGCTTGAGAATCAGCAGTAATTCTCACCGTGCCTGAAAACAAAAAAGCGCAGCCTCTAAGGGCTGCGCTTTTTTTAACGACTGACGTCAGTGTCAGAACTGGAATTTCAGACCAACCCGACCGGTATCGAAATCCGGACCGTCGTTGGTTACCTGGCCGTTGAAGTCGTCTTCATCGATGTCCACATTGTAGCGGTTGTACTCAGCAAACGCCGTCAGCTGTTCGGTTACCCGGAAGTCGACACCGGCACCGACAAAAGGATTCACCTCATCGTAGGTTTCGTCCTCATCGAAGGCTTCAACATCAAACGCGGAAGCAAACGCACCGGCCTTGGCATAAACGCCAAAGCTGTCGGTCAGTGGCAGGCGACCGATGGCACTCAGGCCCGCGCCTTTAAGCTTACCTTCCACGTCATCATCGCCGAAATTGCCAAAATCGATGTATTCGGCTTCAAGGGCAAAGAATTCGTTGAACTGATAGCCCAGAGCCGCGCCAAGCAGATCGTTCTCGTCCTCGAATTCGCCACCGTGGGCCTTGTATCCCCCGTAACTACCACTGATGTACGGTCCTGACTTGTCGCGGCTGACATTATCCTGAGCCCAGACAGCAGGGGCAGTGAAGACGGCAGCAGTCAGAACAGTTGCACACGCAAATCCAGCTTTGTAGCTCATAACGCGTTTTCCTCTGTGGTTGGGTTTTCCATTCGTCGAAACGATCAATCGGAAATCCTGTTTCCCGATTGCGTAAAACCAGCCTACAGAAGAATTCAGGGGTACCGGGTTAAAACCGGACTAAGATTTATTCACATTCCTGTCATCTCGTTCCCGCAGATAACCGTCGGTAATCCGCGTCACGGCCGCTCCCGCCATCGCCACACTGCCATAACTCAGCCGGGAAATGCCGTGGTGCCATACCCGAACCACTCTCGCCCCGGGCCGGGTAACCGGCACAGTTTCCAGTATCCGAAAGCTTTCTTCGGCCACCGACAAATGAACCCGCTGCAGCTTCACCGCGCTGTGTTGCACCCCGTGAGCGAGAAGATCTACCAGGCCCAGCCACCAGTGCATGTCGCCATTACCCTTGTTCATACCAACCAGTCCTCCAGTTGCTGGCACACCGATGTATGGTGAGCCAGGCGGATATGATCCACACCCGGAAAATTCGCACAGCCCGCCAGCTGCCAGCCGGATTGGCCAGCGCCTTCAGCACTGGCCTGCTGCACCAAGGCGTCACCAAAGAGCAGGTTCACAGGGTGTTGTTGACCGCGCAGGAGCAAGCCACTGATCACATAATGCCGGGCCTCCGGTAACAGTGGCTGGGGCTCCACACCGGGTTCCAGGACATCGCCCCGGGACAGGTTACGGATACCCTCGCTACGCAGGTCGATCACTTCACCAATCACCCTCAGATAGTCCCGGGATCTCCGGTTTAACCAGCCGGCCGCCCGGTGGGCACCAACCGCCAGCCAGGAGCCATCGTGTGGCGAACCGATGTACACGCAATCCGGGTTCCGTGTGACCCAGGAGTGCCCATTCACCAGACCATAGTGGCAGGCACTTCGAATCAGCAATCCGCCCATGCTGTGCCCGATCAGGATCAACCGCTGCACCGGAACGGGCCAGTTACTGACCAGGGATTCAAGCAGGGCCGCCAGCTCCTGACCGTTACGATAAATCGGCCGACCGGTGTTGAAACGCAGTTTCAGGGCGCTGGCATCGCCAAGCTGTTCCGCAAGGTAGCTGCCATAGTGGTAACC
Source organism: Marinobacter nauticus (assembly GCF_003634635.1). Classification (GTDB taxonomy): domain Bacteria; phylum Pseudomonadota; class Gammaproteobacteria; order Pseudomonadales; family Oleiphilaceae; genus Marinobacter; species Marinobacter nauticus. The sequence goes on from NZ_RBJB01000003.1 coordinate 1,169,471, forward strand.
CGGTCGCGAGGGAAAATCCCATACCGACTCCAGTTCCATGAGGCCGTGGATCGACAGGCACAGGGTACGGCCGGGCACCTCGGGTTCCGGTTTCTCTACCTGCAGCTCTGTATCTCCGGCAAATACGGACATAGGAGCGGCAAGACCATTGCCACGATGCTCCAGCCAGTCGCCAAGAAAACCACTGGCGATGGCCGCTACCTGTTGCTGGATTCGCCCGGTTGAGACCTGAGGTGCCATCATCATTCTCCTGTTGATAACTCCAGTGTACGCCTGCCAGGGACAATGGCTATGGCGATAATCGGGCCAGAATACGGCTCACGGGCGAATGGCTGCCAACGCTTCGGCTCAAGGAAGTTTAATCTGCCGGCAAGGGCGACAGAGAGGGAATCCTGATACGCTTTCGAACCGTATTTGTCGTTTAACCGGGAAAATACAAGGAAGCATCTAATGCGATCTGCTGTTCTCTTACTCACTCTGACAAGCCTGATTTTCTCCGCGCTTCCGGCATCGGCCGAAAGCACAGAAGAGGCCACACCGGAACCCGAGGTTATGGGGTTTGTGGAATGGGTGGTAATGGGCGAAACCGGCATACGCCTGAAAGCCCGTCTCGACACCGGTGCCAAGACCTCCTCACTGCATGCGGTCAATGTTGAACCGTTCGAGAAGGACAATGAAGAGTGGGTCCGGTTCCAACTTCCACTGGGCGACCACAAAGACCAGCCCAGTGAAGGGGATATTGATCACGAAGAAGTGATTCTCGAATTCGAACGGCCGGTATACCGGACCGTACTGATCAAGCGCAAGGGCGCGCCGTCACAACGCCGATACGTGATAAAAATGGACTTCTGTATTGGCGGCAAAACCCATGAAACCCAGTTTTCACTGACGGATCGGGGCAAGTTCTCTTATCCGGTGCTGCTGGGCCGTCGCTTCATGCGCGATGACAACATCCTGATCGACTCAGGCCGCAGCTTTATCGTTGAAAACGAGTGTGAATACAGCACCCTCGAGGAACTCGCCGAGAGTAAGAAGGCTCTGGCAGGCTGAACTATTCGATACTCTCCGGTTCGTCATTACGAATTCTTAGAAAGCTGGCGAACCGGGGTAAGCCTGTAGCCGTGAGGCCGCGATAGCGAAAAGTAACCCGGGCGCCAATAGCAGGCGGATTGTGCCGCTCCTCATCGGTAAACCCGGTGCCAAGCCGGAACCGGCGACCACTTTCCAGCTCTACCTCCAGTGCCCCCAATAATCCCTCATACTTGCCCTTGCCGGGAAGATGAGCAACCACTGTGGCTTCCGCATCCTGATGTTTTTTCACCTTGAGCAGGTCATCTGAACGGCCCGCCTGATACCAACTTTTGCGGCGTTTCAACATCAGTCCCTCACCACCGGCCGCGACCGTTTGCTCAAGCCGGGCCATCAGCTCATCGTGGCTGGCAACTACCCGCTGTTCCACCAGTACCAGATAACGCGAATCTGCTGCGGTCACCAGCTGTTGCAAGCGTCTATAGCGTTGCTCAAAAGGCCGATCTGGCTCGGGCAAATCAAAGACGTAGAAGCGCACCTGACGCCATTCCTGGTCTACTGGCTGAACTTTGCGGACTACGCCAGATAGTTCCGCAAAACGGCCACGACCGCTCCAGAGTTCGCCATCCAGGGGTTGAGCGGGAAACTGACGGGTAAACCAGGCCGGTGCGCTATACCTGTACCCGCCCCGAGACCAGAGCGTCTCGCCATCCCAGAATGCCCGGACACCGTCTAGCTTTTCACTGACCCAGTACTCTTCCAGATTGACCCCGGGATGGTAGACATTGGCGAGCGGAAGAGCCGGCGGCCGGCCACTGGCATGCCCAAACGCTGAAAGGAAGATTGATACAACAATAAAACTGAATGCCAGAGGCATCGCCCTGACACGGGTGGTATTGCAGAGTGGCATAGTCCTTTGCCCTGTTACGTCCCTGTTTACAGAATTCCGATATTACGGTTCTTAAGCCGTTACATACTTCAGCAGCTCTACCACCTGTCCCGGCGTTTTAGCCCATGCCATGGCGGCGGCGTCCACTTCTTTGAGCGGATGCACAATGTCTTCGTCATGCAGGGTAATGTATGGCGTGCCCATAGCCGCACAATAACCGGCGTCGAAGGCCGCGTTCCACTGCTTGTACTTGTCGCCAAAGCGGATGACCGCCAGATCACACTGCTCAAGCAGGGTTTTGGTGCGGATGGCGTTTACCTTGGACGACTGGTGGTCACGCCAGAAATTGTTTTCCGGTTTGCCCAGGAAGTCACCTGCGGCATCACTGGATTCGTGATCGGTATTGGCAGACGTGAATTCTACCGGCAGGCCGGCCGCCTCGGCACCCGCAGCAATCTGCTCGCGCCAGTCGGTGTGGATTTCGCCGGAGAGGTATACGGTCCAGATCATGTTGGGCTCCTTACGCCAGTTTAAAGCCGGCCAGTCTAACCTACGGGCCGGCTTTAATGTAGGCATCAGACAGGTGTTACAGGTGTTACAGCTCCAGCTAACGGCGCCCTTTCGGGTTCATCATGCAGTTGGCGTAATAGGTGGTCGTGGCCGGCCAGTCCGAGAATACACCAATGACGCCCACCTCCCGAGCCAGCACATCAATCACATTCATGACATCGCCGTCGTTATTGATGGCATCCGAAACTGTCTGGTAATACCAGCCACCGCCATTTGCCAGGGGACCACTACGCTCCACGGTCCAGGCGATCAGATCAAGACCAGCCATGCGGGCATTGCGGGCATACTCAGACGGTTCAATCTCGCCATAACTATCCAGCGCCAGCATTTTCCAGAGCGCTGGCGCCAGAATGTTCACGCCCCGGGACTTCAGGCTTTCCATGTGCGCCAGAGACTCTGTATCCGGCGTGATCGGCGACTGATCCAGAAACACTGCCTGTTCACCAAAGCGCGGCATTTCATTCACCCAGAAGAGTACGTCGTCCAGATTAAACGATTGCGGCCACACATCTTTCGGGTTAATGCCAGCGTCGATGTAATCCTGAATCATCTGACGGGCGTAGTCCCGCTGGCTGTACTCGCCCTCAAACGGCATATCGACCACTGGCGTTTTAAGCTCCGGTGTGAACTTGGCGCCCAGTGACTTGAACAGCTCTATACTCTCGCGGTGGGTCATCAAGGTGCCCCGGCTGGCATACAGATCGGTGCGCCAGTCAGCAGTGCCGCCGACATACTCTTCCGGTGTGGTCGCCATCGGATCGTAGGCGTCCATCTTACCCTCGAGGGTCTTGAACTCCGCCAGGGTGATGTCACTGGTCCGGCATTCAGCCTTGGCCGGAGTGCCGGATGCCGGATCAGCAGGGACGAACGGCTGGGTACACTTCGCGTTCAATTCCGGAATGGTGACAATGTTGGTGGTGGTGTGCAGATCATTCTGGGCGTGGCGACACACCAGCTCGCGATCCTTGGTGAAAGCAACATCACACTCCAGAATGCCAGCGCCCATCCTGGCGGCGGCGATGTAGGACTCCCGGGTATGTTCCGGGAACTGCAGGGGCGCTCCCCGGTGGCCAATCGAGAAGTCCGTAGCCTGGAAGTTGCGCACGTCACAGCTCTTGAGACGTTCCTTGAGCGGGCCGTCATCCATATCCTCAACCAACCAGTACGGCCTCGCGCCCACCTGAACCGATGGCTTGCCCTGATACTTGTGCCAACCTTTATGCCCCGGGTGATCGTGCCATGCCTTTTCCAGCCCAGGCGGCAACCACTGACGTTCATCATGCCAGCCCTGTGTGGCATTGGCGGCTCCGGCCATCAGAGTACTCAACACCACACTTGCGATAACGCGTAACTTCATAACCTGCTCCTTGTGAAATGAATGATACTGCAGCGTCAGTGTTCACAAGAGCCATGACCACCGCATGACGTTTTTTTGACCAGCCGATCAACTTCTCCTCATATGCAGACTTTTCCTACAAGGATCTGACTGATCTTCCTACACACTATTTACAACATTCCGGTACATTCGGCCGCCCCAAGAACCCATCTGGAGTATCGAATGGACGCCCCGGCAATCTCACGGACAGAGAAACTGCTCTCTGCTGTTCTGAATAATCTGAAAAAATATCTGTTGGCCATCGCAAGCTCGCTGTTCGCGGTCTTCCTGGCCATGTCTTCCTTTTTTACCACGGAGCTGGGCTACACCTATGTGGTTCAGGACACCCTGTTTGGCACCATCCGCGTGTTCACCGAGCCCGGCCTGCACTTCAAGGTACCGTTCTTCTCAAACGTTTATACCTACAATCAGGCCATGACCCTGAGTTTCGGTAACCAGGAGAGTGGCGAAAAAATCAAATCCACCCGGCAGCTGGGCGAAGTGGAGGTGCAGTTCGCTGACACCTACACCGCCCGGATTCCGGCCACTTTCCGGTTCCGACTGTCAGCAGATCCGGAAAAGATTGTGGCTATGCATCGTGAGTTCCGTAGCTACGACAACCTGATCGATTCGCTGCTGATCAAGAACGCCAAAAACGTGACCGTAGTGACCGCCACCCAGTACACCGGCGAAGAGTTCTTCCAGGGTGGTCTGAACAAGTTCAAGGTTCAACTGGAAGACCAGTTGCAGAATGGCCTTTACGAAACCGAGCGACAGCAGGTGGAAGTGGAACAGACCGACCTGGCTGCCGTATCTTCAACCAACGACGACGGCGACCGGCTGGAGCGGAAAGTGCAGCTGGTCTGGAAAAACATCATCCTGCAGGACAGCGCCGGCCAAGCCAAGCGCATTGCCAACCCGCTGGATGCTTATGGCATTCAGGTACGCCAGGTGACCATTGGCCGTCCGCTGCCCGAGAAGCGACTGGATGAGCTGCTGGTGAAAAAGAAGGACCTGGTCGCCAAGCGGATTACCGCGATCCAGGCCCAGGAAACCGCCCGCGCCGAAGCCAAAACCGCGCAGCTGGAAAAAGAGATCGAGAAGGCCCGGGCCATCCAGGACGCCCAGCGCAGCAAAGAACTGGCCATTATTTCCAAGCAGAAAGAAGTGGAAATGGAGCGCCAGCAGGCAGAACTGGAAACCGTCCGCAAAGAGAAAGAAAAGGCCGTAGCCGTGCTGGAGAAACAGAAGCAGCTGGAAATCTCGGTTGCTGAGAGAGACATCCAGAAAGCCAATGCCGAAGCCGCCACCTACGCTGCAAAAGCCATTCGTGAGCAAGGCCTGGCGGAAGCCGAAGTCGCCAAGGCACACCTGCTGGCCAAACAGGCCGCCCGGGATATCTACATGGCCGAAATTCAGCGCGATATCGCCCAGGTAATGTACCCGGCCCTGAAGGACGTAACCATCGATATGCCGGACTACTATGTCGGGGCCGACGCAGGCGCCAGCCCGGTCAGTAGCCTGGAAGTATTTACCAGTCTTGGTGCTATGGAGCAGTTGCGCCGGTCTTCAGGACAGACCATCCCTCAGTAAAGCCAACGCATTGATACCGGGGTGGGCGATCCAGACATTCGCCCCCGGTATCAACGTGGTCAACCGGCCAGCAAACGCTCCTGCAGCTCCCGGATCACCCGCAACACCCGGCTCATGTCACTCTGGGTTTTCAAATCCAGATCCAGCTTGCCATCCATGGTTTTCACCAGCGGCACAATGGATTCTTCAAAGATCCGGGCGAAGGCCATCAGCGCGTCGCCCACCTGGGGCGGGCTGTCCAGGTTGACGGTGACAGCGGGATTCAGCTGTACCGATTGCAGGCCTTCGGTGAGGCCGGTTTCGAGGGAACGGGACAGCTGGCTCAGGGCTTTATCCAGATCGGGTTCCGGGTGTTTTCCGTTGTCCAGTCCGGCAACCAGCTGTTGCCCCAGTTGCTGCAAATGTTCCGAGATCAGGCCCAGCTGGCGAACCACTTTCACCCCGGTTTCCTCGTCGCCACCGGCTTGCTGACGGCGGCGGTATTCCTCACAGATGGTCTGCCAGCGTGCCGCTTCTTCGTCATTCATGGTGCCGCGCATCTGCTTGAGCTTGAGCAGGTTTTCTTCGGCACCGTAGGTCAGCAGCTGAGCCTCGCCCTGGTAGTGGTCATCAATCAGGGCTTCCAGCTCCTGGTCACTCATCACCGGCGACAGCTTCTCCGCCAGTTTGTTCATGTTCCGGTAGCTGCCCTGCAGCTTGAAGGTGGGCTCGGTACGGTATGCTTCTGCCTGGGCGCTGGAGGCAATGTAAGCCTGATTGACCCGCAACACGGTTTCCCGCACCCGGATCATTTTCTTCAGCAGGGCAACGATTTCATCGCGCTCGGCGGCACTGTAGTCGTGTTCAAAGTCCGAATCCGCCACCGTTTTGCCTTCGGCCAGATCGGCGAACCGGTAAAAGTCCGCCATGCCCCGGGTGGCCAGCGGTGCCAGCACCCGGTTGGAGCTCAGGCTGTTCTCGATGTAGGACAGCGCAAAGGCATGCTCCATGCCCGAGAGCACGTCACCCAGGTTGTAGATGTCGGCCCGGTTGGCGAGCATGTCGGGGACCTTGAAGACTTCGCCGCTCTCGGTGTAGGGGTTACCCGCCATCACCACACAGAAACGTTTGCCACGCATGTCGTAGGTGCTGGTCTTGCCGCGCCACACCCCTTCAATGCGGCGCGTGCCGTCACACAGGGAGATGAACTTCTGCAGGAACTCGGGGTGGGTATGCTGGATATCATCCAGATACAACATCACGTTATTGCCCATCTCCAGCGCCAGGTTGAGCTTGATCAGCTCCGCTTCGGCGGTGGAATGGGGTGCCTTCTCCGGATCCAGCGACATCACGTCGTGGCCCAGGCTCGGGCAGTTGATCTTCATGAAGATCAGGCCCAGACGGTTGGCCACGTATTCCATCAGCGTCGTTTTACCGTAGCCCGGCGGCGAGATCATCATCAGCAGCCCAGACTGGTCGGTACGGCGGTCCTCACCCGCCGTGCCCATCTGCTTGGCCAGGTTATCGCCAATGATCGGCAGGTAACTCTCGCTGATCAGCTTGTTACGTACGAACGACGACAGCGGGCGGGGCCGGAACTCGTCCAGCCGTAACTGGCCACGCCATTTCTCCAGTACCTGTTGCCGCACCTCCTGCAACTGCTGCCAGCCAGGAATGATCTCCTGCTGGTGATATCGCAGACGCTCGTCAAATTCATCCAGTTGCAGACTGAGCGTGCGCTCTTCAATGCGAGGGTGTTGGCCCAGCAGACCCTCAATCTGGAACGCCAGTTCCACACTGCGAACCGAGGTTTTCACCGTTTCGCCTACGTTCAGCACAACCACGGCCTCCGGAAGATAGTGCAGCAGATGCTGCTGATCCGTCTTGGCCATCCAGGCTTTCAACCAGTGGCTGGTGATGCTCCAGCGAGCAGCCGGCTGATCGGCCACGACCTCCAGTGCCTGCTGATACTGGGCAAACTGGTTATCCCGTTTCAGTGCCTCGACAAAGCCGGTCGCCAGATCCCCGGCATAGCGAGTGATATCGAAGCCTTCGGATTCTTCCGCCAGCTGCCGCACCAGGTACTGGGCTGCGGAATGCACCAGGCTGCGACCATCGCTGCCCGGCCCGGCCAGGCTCAATTGCTGTTCTTCCACAAAGTTTGCGAGCTGCGGTTCCAGTTCCTGTTGCAGGGATTCCAGCAGCTCATCGGACTGCATCATGCGGCTGAGGATGCCGGCAGACAGGCACCGGGAACGCAGTTGCTGGCCCGCGCTCTGTTGCTGGCTCAACCCGGCCCAGAACAGCATGGCCAGTGCCCTCGCCCTGGGGCTGAAACGGAGCAACCCGGCGTTCTGAATCGCCGGCCACAGCGTACTGACAATCAGCGCTGCGTCGTGATCATGGATGCCTTTTTCGTAGCCCTCCCGGTATCGGGGCGAGGCGAACTTGCGGATGTAACCGGTCAGTTCATCCAGATCCGCGACGTTAACCGGCAGGTCTCCGGCCTTGCGGAACTCATCGATTACCAGTGCCGACAGATACTCCGCCCGGTACACCCGGTCGGATTCCGAAGGCTGGCTCATGTTCCAGTAGCCCCGGAGGCGGTCCAGCTCGGGCTCCTCCAGGCGCTCGTAATACTGGGTCCCGGTCAGGTGCAGCAGCACATAATCGTCCCGGGGAATCAGGGTCAGATCCAGCTCCCGCTGGTTAACGCTGAACTTGTGCTTGCCCAACCGGATTACGGCACCGCCATCCTCAAAGATATCGGCTTTATCCCGAACGCTGCGCAGGGCGGTGTCCTGAGCCGCTTTGAGCTGGCCCAGGCAATCGTCCGCTTCCATGGCGGCGCCCAGCTCCCGTAACTCTCCGGCCATACTGCGCAACCGGCTAACCATGGCATCAGAGGCGAAGAAGGCATGCAGCTCTTCCGGGCTGCTGAAACGTTCGGTACGGCGGCCCAGATTCTTGAGAATACGGGCGGAGGCATCGGTGAGCGTGGTTACCCGGCGCTGTTGCTGATCCTGGAGCTGCTGGCGCCGTGCCTCGATGCTCTCATGGGCGTTCTCACGCTGCTCCAGAATGGCCGCCAGGAACTCGTCATATTCGCCAAACTGGCTTTCCAGCTCTTGGAGCTGATCCAGCATCCGGGTCATCAGACCATCGCATTCGCGCACATCCGACAGCGCGCTGACGCCGTTCGCCAGGCTCTGCTCAAACAGCCGGATACGAGCCGCAAACTGGGCCCGGGCTTCCGCACTGCCCTGCTCTTTCAGCCGGATTTCCGCTTCGGAACGCTGCTGGTTGATGGTGGCGTAGATGCCGGAGATATTATCGGTGATCGCCGTTTCCAGCGCGGCATCGTCACCGCCCATCGACGCCAGCATGCCCTGGATCATGTCCAGGCCTTCGGTCAGTTCCCGATAGCGATCGACAATCTTCTTCAGGGCATCCCGGCTGTCGGCCTCGGCCAGCGCAGTCTGCAACTCGGTCAGGGTCTGGCGGTAGCCATCCAGCGCCTCCGGCGACGCCAGGAAACGGAAGGTGCGCTCGGTCAGCCGGCCCTCGGCCTCGGCCAGCTCCTCTTCAAGACTGTCGATACGGGCTTTGTCGGCATAGCGCCGATCATTGAGAGTTCGCACCCGGCCGCGATGATCGCGCAAACGTGCCAGGTAACTGACAAACTGATCCGGTGCTTTCCAGCTATCCGGTTTCAGGTCCCGCATCAACGCGCCCTGGTCCTGAGCGACCTCGGTAATGGCAGCTTCAGTCTGGGCGCGAATGCTCTGGACTTTCTCATACTCATCCAGCACCAGCTCTGCGGTGCTTCGGATGGTGCTGAGCTGTTGGTTTAACCCCGCAAACAAGGCTTCTTCCTGACGCGCTGACAGCCAGAAAAACTGGTCCAGAATACGGTCCACGGTACGAATCAGGTTGGTGAAATGCCGCTCACTGGCGCTGGCGCCCTCCACCAGGGTAACCACCGTATTCAGCTCGGCAATTCCCCGAACCAGCTCGGGATTGCCAATGCGCGCCAGCTCGGAATCGTTGGCGACGTTCGCCGCAGCGTGGAAACTTTCAGAAGTGAACGGCGTTTCCCACACCTGCAACGGGTGCACCAGCGTAGGTTCCTTGTCGGCATTGAAAATCACCAGATGCCCGTTTTCGAACAGGGCGTAACCGTGGCCAATCAGTGGCACATCCGCCTGTTTGCGAATCAGGTTGTAGCGGAACAGGATCACCTGACCGGTGCGCTGTTCAAAGAAGACATACAGCATGTCTTCGCCGTTGGGGGCCCGCAAGGTACGCTTGAGCCGGAAATCCCCGTCGGGAATCTGGAAGGTTTTCAGCTCGCCGGTACTCAGGTAATAACCCGACGGAAAAATCAGGCCGTGATTGTCCGGTAGCGACGCGACGGAACCGGCCATGGCGTCAACCCGCTCGATCTTGCGCTCGGTGCGGTTGAACAGGTAGTAGCGCCAGTGTTCTTCGTTAAACGGCAGAATCCGTACCAGCAGAATCTCGCCCAGATCGGCAAAATCGAAGCTGGCGTCGTCCAGTGACTGGGAATCGGACTCCACCGGGTCCGAGTAGATGCCTTCGCCGGTGGAGGTGTTGTTCTCCACCTTGAAAGTAATGTTGCCCCGCAGGTTATCCACAAACAGGGTGTCGGCGATGTTCAGGTGCGGAGAGCGGCCCTGAACCTGGCTGTCGCGGCCCACGGTTTTCCAGGGAAAACTGAAACGTTCCGGGAAAGACAGATCGCGCTCGCCGCGATTATCAATGTAGCGGCTGACCTCACCATCGGGCTTCAGCTCCCAGCGAAACACCCGAAGATCATCGAGTTTGTCACCGATGCGAAACGCCATCAGCAACATGCCTTTGAGAATCACCAGTTGCGACAGCGTGGCGGTGTTGTAGTACTGCTGGAGTTCCCGGAAGTCGGTGGCGAAGCGTTCATCCTTGAGAAACGAGCCCTCAATGGCCGCTTCGGTCATCTCGAAGCCGCTGTCGCCGTCGTTCAGGTGGTACAGCCGGAACACGTCCTCAATCACCAGCGTCTTGCGCAAGCCCAGCTGTAGATTGAAACCGAACAACAGCTTGTCGCCCAGACGCACCACATCCCGGGCGATGGCGTTGTTTTCGGTTCGCACCCGGGCCCGGCCCAGCACGTTCATGCCGGCACTGCCAAAGATCTCTTCGCGGGCCTGGTTCAGCCCGGACACCTGCTCACGCAGTTGGCCGCCCTGCTCTTTCAGCCGGCGCTTGATGGTTTCAAAGGCTGAACCTTCCTGAACAATGCTTTCGAGCTCGGTGCGATCCGTCGACATACCAAATCATCCTGAACCAAAGAGGGGAATGCGGTTAGGGGAAAGCACTCCCGGCACCTTGGGTCCGGTACCGGGAGCCATCGGCCTTATCAGGCCGTCTCGGAACTGCGGTTAGGCTTTTCACCTGCCACCCGGCCGGCAATGTTCGAGAGCGCCGCCTGCAGCGAGGGGGACTTGTCCAGCACGCCCTGAACACTCTTGCCGTAGCCAAGGCCCTGGGCAAACTTCTCGAAAATGCCGCCGTCGCCGCCGATCATTTCGAACTTGGCGTCTTTCAGGGCAGCAGCCATAACCCGGCCATTTTCCAGCATGCCAGCCTTCTGGGCGTCGATCTGGGCCATCACTTCCTTCTCATGAACTTCCAGGTTCATGCGGAACTCTTCAAAGTGACGGGATTCCTCAGACATGCCATCGTAGGCCTTGAGTTTCTCAACCAGACCAGCCGCTTCGGCCTTGGCCATGGCTTCGCGGGCTTCGGCTTTGGCGTGGCCCATGCGCTGCTCACCTTCGGCTTCGGCCAGAACCATAGCCTTACGGGCATCGGCCTTGGCAACACCCAGTTTCTCTTCACCCATGGCTTCGGTTTCCAGACGCTGCTCAAGCACCCGAACCTCGGCCATGCCGGCTTCTTCATCGGCCTTGGCGGTAACCGATTTGACCTCGGCGCGGGCCAGACCATCGGCCCGGATGGCAGACGCCTGAGCTTCCTTGACCTGCGCTTCAGCAAGGCCATCGGCCGCGGCCATAGCCTGGCGACCACGGGCCAGTTTCTCGTCAGCCACCGATTTTTTCTCGGCCGCGTCCATTTCCGCCTGGGCGGTGACCCGAATCTGCTCGGCTTCCAGCTTGGAGCGCTCAAACGCCGCCTCGGCCGCTTTTACATCTTTCAGCTTCAGTTCTTCGGCATCGGCTTCAGCCGCCACCACTTTCTTCACCTTCAGGCGGTCTGCTTCGGAGCGGTTGCGAACATCCTTGATGTTCTCTTCCTCTTCCGCCACGTTGCGCTCAACGGCAATACGCTGACTGGTAATATCGGCAATTTCCTTGCGCTCTTCTTCCAGCGCCTTTTCCATGCCAATGCGCTCGATTTCCACCGCCCGCTCACGGTTAACATCCTCGAGCTCCCGGGCCTGGCGAATACGCACTTCTTCAATCTGCACCGCACGCTCGCGGGCTTTCATGGCCATTTCAATCTGGCGCTGCTTGTTTTCGTCCGCAATCGCCAGTTCTTCATCCGTCTTGATACGAGCGGCTTCGGCACGGGCCCGCTCCTGCTCACGCACCTGCTCGGTTTCCGAAGTTTCACGGGCCTGCAGGGTTTCAATTTCCCGGCGCTGGCGCGCTTCGGCTTCGGCCTGGCTGCGTTCCAGTTCCAGCGACGCTTCCCGCGCTGACACATTTTTGCGCTGGATTTCCAGCTCCTGGTCCCGCTCCAGACGGTTGGTTTCCACATTGTGGAGCGCGGTGATTTCAGTAATCCGCTTGATACCCTCGGAATCCAGGATGTTGTTCGGGTCCAGTGAGGTCTTCGGCGTCTGCTCCAGGTAGTCAATGGCCACGTCTTCCAGCACGTAACCGTTCAGGTCTTCCCCGATGGTCTCGACGATGGAATCGCGGAAGCGCTGACGCTCCTCAAACAGCTGCATGAACTCGAGCTTCTTACCAACGGTCTTCAGCGCTTCACTGAACTTGGCATTGAACAGCTCGTTCACGGCATCGCGGTCTGAGGCACGGCCCACACCCACCGATTTGGCCACGCGCAGCACGTCTTCCTGGGTTTCATTCACCCGCAGGTAGAAGGCGACAGTAATGTCGGCCCGCAGGTTGTCCTTACAGATCAGCCCTTCCTTGCCGGTACGGTTAAGCTCCAGGGTAATGACCGAGATTTTCATGGTCTCGGCGCGGTGGATAACCGGCAGCACCATGGCCCCGGTGAAATACACCTTGGGCGTGGGCGACAGGTCGTTCACGATCAGGGCCTGGCCCTGGTCCACCTTGCGGTAAAACGCCTTGAACAGGGCCAGTATGCCCAGTATCAGCAGAACCAGGACCCCGACGGTCATGATTGCTGGCATCATCCAAGATAAGTCCATTTAGTCATTCTCCTGCGCTGATTGAAGGGAGTAGGTGCGGGGATTAACCGGCCGATTCGCCGGCAAGGAATTCAGCTTCCGGAACCACCCACCAGGCGTTCTTGTCCGGAATATGCTCGATCAGCACCGCGCGCTCGCGATGCGCCAAAGGCGTATGGCTGCGGACCTGCAGCACCAGATGGGCACCGTCCAGGATCGCTTCAGCCCGGCCTTTGGTTTCCGTAACCGTTGCTGAGGTAATCACGCAAGCGGTACCGATAATACGTTTCTGAAGCGGGGGTAAATACGCCCGCCGGAACAGTGGCCGCAATGGACGGATAATCACAGCGGTCACCAGAACACTCACCACCAGAGCCCCGGCAATGACTGCCAGGCCGAACAGGGCATGCAACAAGCCACCAGGCACCAATGCACCGAGCAACAGCTCCGCAAAATAGCTCGCCAACCAGGCAATCAGGAACAACAGAGTAAGCACGAGTGGCAGCGGGACACCCTGGAGCCCCAGGGTCACCATCAGGCCGGAGAAGTCGCCGGAGGCATCAATATCGCCATCGGCCTCGATATCGCCCAGACCCACAAGGGAAATCAGCCAGTAAACGATGGCCACGCACAACAATACGGAAAAAATGACCGTGGGGAAGGAGAAGGCAATTGCAAAGAATGTATCCATACGCGACCAGACATCCGTTCTGGTAAATCCACTGGGCGACAGTCCGTGTCAGACTGACGAGTTGTTTATAACGTAAACAAACTATTTCTTGCAAATGTTTAATTGCGAGGTATAGACTCGGATTATTGACATAAAATGTCAAGCGACAGGACAAGGTTCGTCCGGATCGGCCGAACCGATTCAACGCCACAGGAAGGAGCTATTCGTGGATACCCAATCTCTCACCCTGGCCCTGGGTGACGCCACCCATTCTGGCCGAACCTTCGATGTCATGCCCATTGCCGGCGAAGAACCGGTGCTGCAGGTGATCGTATCCGGCGCCGAAGAAACACCGGTGTATATTACCGTAACCGACACCCAGATTCTGTGCCTTGCGTACCTTTTCGACGAACAGGAACTGGCCCCGGAACGTCTGAACGAGCTGCATGAAAACATGTTGCGCATCAGTGTTCCCATGCCCTTAAGCTCTCTTGGCAAAACCGGCCAGCACTATGTGGTCTATGGCGCACTGAGCCCCACGTCCGGCACCAGCGAGATCATGCAGGAACTGGTAACCCTCGCCGAGAATGCCATCGACCTGTTACAGACTTTTGAAGACTACCTGGCTTGAGTGAGGGCTTAAACATGAGAACCGTACTTAAAAAAATCCTGACCGCCATGCGCGGGGGTGTGAACGAACTGGGTGAAGCCGTTGTCGACGGCCAGGGCAACCGGATTCTGGAACAGGAACTGCGCGATTCCGAGCATGAGCTGAAACAGGCCAAGCAGGAGCTGGCGTCACTGATGGCCGAAGCGGCCTCCCTGGCCCGACAGATCCGTACCGAGCAGGACAGCGCCGCCAAGCGTGAAGACGATGCCCGCAAAGCCATCGCGGCTGGCCAGGAAGACCTGGCCCGGGAAGTGGCCGAGCGAATTGTTGGCCATGAGCGCCGCGCCTCGGAGCTGACCCAAACCCGGGAACTGCTGCAACAGCGCATTGTGGGCCTGAAAGAGCGAGTTCAGAAAGCCGAGAAACAGCTGGCCGACTACCGCCGGGAACTGCAAGTGGTGAAGACCAACGAGCGGGTGCTACGCACCACCGCGCAGATTGACACCAACATAAACAGCCAGCAGTCCTCCCTGAGCACCGCGAAAGAGACATTGGAACGGATTCGCGAGCGCCAGGCCCGGGAAGAAGACCGCCAGACCGCCAGCGCCACCCTGGAAAAAGAGCTGACCGGCGCAGATCTGGACGAAAAACTGAAAGCCGCCGGCATTGACGGCGAACAGGATGCCGTCAACGATGTGTTGGCACGCCTCAAGGGCGGCAACGCAAACCCGTAAACCCTGAGCGCCCCGAGTTCGGGGCGCTCACTCAAGCATCTCAAAGGCGCTCTCACAGGCAACCCCATGGCGAAGAAACAGGACTGGTCCCGAGAAGAACAGGCCGTTCAGGCGGTACAGATGGCCTTCGACCTGTCCAACGACATCCAGCGCGCGTTTCGCGTGTCGGCGGCCATGCAGGATATGACGACCGCCGACATGGTGCGCAAGGTGCTCCACCTGCCCTACCGTAAAGGCCGTGCCCGCCCGCGGCTGACGGTAACCCTCAAAGACGAGGATTTCGAACTGCTGGCACGCAAGTACGAACTGGATCCGCAGGATCGTGCCGCTATTCGCCAGCGCGTGGCGGAGGAGTTGCAGGGATTTGCCAGGCAGTATCTGACTGCCTCGGATCAGTAATCGCCAGGCGCTTCAGAAACCGCTATACCAGGAAAAGGACGTCATGCCCAGAAACCGCTATCGACAGTGCCCGGCCTGCAATACCGCAAGCCTGGACTCCTCCAGCCATCCCTCCATATTCGACTGCCGCCTGTGCCACGGGCTATGGTTTGAAGATGGCGCATTAAATCAGGCGATTGCCGAGCATCATGACGGCGTAGACCAGTACGATCACGAGCAGCACCTCGGCCCCGCGCTTCGCACCAGCGACCGGCTTTGCCGGCGGTGTCGCGTGCCCATGACCCACTACCAATTGCTGGCTCACTACACTACGGAAATTGACTGCTGCCCCGGCTGTGACGGTGTCTGGCTCGACAAACACGAAGTCGATCAGGTAATGCAGTCGCCGCAACTGAAGCAGGCCCTTAAAGACCTGAACCAGAAGGTGAGCTGGAAATCCTGGCTGTTCCAGTTCCTGACCGCCATGCCGGTGGAATACAACGTAAAACCCCACCGCACCCCCTGGGTTACCCGAACCCTGGTGTTCCTCTGTGCCCTGGTGTTTGGTGTTGGAGCGCTGTCCGCTGAGGCTAATGAGTGGATCTTCGTAAACCTGGGACTGAACTCCGACACCCAAAGCCCGTCACATTTTGTGCTTCAGTTGCTGAGCTATCAGTTTGTGCACGGTGGCCTGATGCACCTGGTCGGGAACATGTACTTTCTGTGGATCATCGGCGACAACCTGGAAGATGCGCTGGGGCATGGTGCCTTCCTGGCACTCTACCTGTTTGCCGGCATTATGGCGGCCCTTGCGGAACTGCTGTTGTTCGATGCCAGCCAGGGGCCCCTGCTGCTGGTCGGGGCCAGTGGCTCCATCGCTGCCCTGTTCGGTCTCTACCTGATGTGGTTCCGGCACGCCAGTCTTACCTTCATGATCATTGTTTACCAGAAGAAACTCGCACCTCACTGGTACTTCCTGATCTGGAGCCTGATAAACCTGTTCGGGATGTTCACCGCCCAGGGCGGTGTGGCGTGGGCCGCGCATCTGGGTGGCTTTGGCTTGGGGTTACTGCTGGGCTACCTGTTGCGGGATTATGTGCTGCGGAAGAATCCGCTGATTGCGATGCTGAATCAGCCGGAGGCTGCGATTAACCGGTAGCCTTGCCGGTTAATCGCAATAGGTACCTACTCGCCGCAGGTTTCTTTAACCTTGGCGCGGAAACGGTCCCGAATCTGCTGATTTTCTTCCTCAGACACGTACTCCCGCTCACCCTTCTCATTGATATCGTAGAAGGTCGAAACACTCTCCAGGTGCTTGAGACGGGCCTGGAGATTCCGGCATAGCTCCTCCTGCTTTTCGGCCTGTTGCCGGGCTTTCGCTTCTTTGGCCTGACGCTCCTCCCGCTCCTTCTGTTGCTGTTCCAGGAACTCCGTCATTTTCTGCTGCCGGTCACGGGCTGTGGCATCAGCCTGGGCCGGCGCTGCATTGACGCGCACTTCTTTGGAACTGGCCTTCGCCGGGGGGCGATCGCCGAAATGGGTCTGACCGTTGGCATCTGTCCACTGGTAGACGGCAGCGTGAGAAAACGGACCAAGGGATAGCAGAAATAAAGAGATGAGAAGCTTGCGTGTCATAACTGAATTCCTTTTCGAATAATGCTTTGGACAACTTTCGAAGGAGTAGTCTACCCGATGATGGGTTTGGGAACTTTGACCGGGTAGTCACAAGCGCCGTCCTACCTGGTTGGCCATGGACGCCCCCAGTTCACAAGTCAGGACGCATAACTCAGCTTTGCCGCCATCAGGTCGGGCCTGCGTGTGGTATCGATGATGGAGACATCGGTAAACATGTCGTCCACTTTCTGCTTGAAGGTTTTATCATCCATATCCCGCCAGTAACGTGACGGACGGCCCGTCGCCTGGTCGTGCTTTGCGGTGGTCGGGTCAAGGTGTCGATACTGCTCCAGCAAGGGCAGCTCCGGCAGCGGCCTGGTGATGTCCATGTAGTTCTGAATGAAATCCCAGTAGGCGTAACACATGGTGGGACTGCCGTGGGCGCCGAGAATATCGCCAACGGTAACATCCAGTTTGCTGTAACGGTGGGAAAGCACCAGGTCAAACAAAGTGCCAAAGCGATCCACCCTCGCGCAGCACCAGGCATCGAATTCGTAGAAGGGCTTTTCAACCACTACCGGCGGCTTTCTGGGGAGAAAAGGAAACTTTTTCGGGTATTGCCAGACCTTGATCATGCCGGTGCGACGGTTGAACTCCCACTCAGGACCGCGGCCATTCCGTAAAAGCCATGTCGGGAAGAGGCGTAACGCCAGTTTGGCCATCAAAATGAGAAGCCAGCCGCCTCCAAGGAAAATCAAATAGGGCAACGCTTGGTCCAGAGAGTAGTCTAACCAGTTCCTTTCACGTTCACCAAACAAGGTTATTAAGACCAACATAAAAAAAGCGAATGGAGAAACAATATAGGCCCATAACGCACCTGTAACACTAATTATACTCACTAATCGAGCCTGGAGAGCCAATGGTGCATGCCGGAAGCATTCATGATTACTCTCAACGTGAAGTCCGTACTTCTCTGCCAGATCCTCTTTTTTCTCCAGGCGCCGCAACTTCTTGGGCGGGTTTCTTGACATGAAGGTGGGTGGCATCACTTCACGAGTATTACCCCACGGTAAACGTAAGCTGGCTGAGCGATCTAATCCGGTTCGGTTCAATTCCTGAGTTTGATTGCTTTGCTCGGGAATCGCGTCAGGGCGATAAGCATAGGAGCAGTAATAACTCGCCAAGGTGGAACCCGCGAGTTTGCTACGGCCTTTGAATCCGGGCTCAGAGACATTAAATTCCTCCCGGGGTGAGTGTAGGCTCATATCCATATAGTTCTTGTTGCGCAACGTGATACGCAGGCTCGGAAACCGCCACTTACTAATCTGAAGGAACACTCCGGATGGGCTCTTTCTTCAATCCGGATTTTGCTCGACGCTGACGAGATTGTCGTGAACCACGGCCATAGGCCAACATATCTTCCGGCGTCATGTGCGCATATCGCACCTTCTTGGCCATCAGGTTTGGGCGTTGTTCGGTGTTGATGCGCAAAACCCGACCGAGCATCTCGTCTTCTTTTTGTTGGAAGGTTTTGTCATCCATGTCCCGCCAATAACGTTCCGGACGGCCAGCCTCACTATCATGTTCGGCGGTCACAGGATCCTTGTGTCGATGGGGCTCCAGCACTGGGAATTCAGGTAATGGCCGCGTCACATCCATATAGTTTTGGAGGAAATCCCAGAGTGCGTAGCATGGACGAGGAGATTGGTGCCAACCTAACAGGATGTCTCCGATATGAACCTTGAGCTTGCTATATCGGTGACACAAGATGAAGTCAAACCTAGGCCCATACTGTGTCGCACCGCCGGCCACCCAGCCATCAAATTCATAAAACGGAGTCTCAGTGACGGTCTCCTGATAGTTCCAGAACAACGGAATTCTACGCCTATAGTGCCAAGTACGAACCATTCCAGTTCGACGGTTAAGTTCCCACTCGGGACCACGCCCAGCTTTGACACACCATCGCGGGAAGAGGGTAAAAGCAATTGTCGCTGACAGCCACATACAGGCAGGAATGCCCATTAAAACCAGCGCAAAATTCCAGAAGCCTAACAATACGGTAAGCCAAGACTCGTTGGACGAGGCATGACTTAACTCCACCAGATACACTACCAGAACAAGCGGTATCGAGACCCAGAAGAACGCTTTGCCGTATAGTTCAAACGCATTAACCAGCTTCGACCGGAAAGCCAACGGCGCATAACAAATGCTCTCATGATCCAACTGACCTTGGTCACCCGCTTCAGCAAGCAGATCCTCGCGCTTTTCGATTCTTCGAAGAGCCTCTGGCCGCCAACGGGCAAATAGATTTGACGGCATCACGTCTTGGGTGGTTCCCCAAGGCAATCGAAAGCTAGCCGAGCGCGCCAGCTCGGAGTGATTTAAATCTTGAAGCTGAATAGATTGATCGGGTACTGATTCGGGATGGTAAGCATTGGCACCGTAATACTCGCCATCAGCTGACGAAGCGTTCCTTGCTCTATCCATAATAACGGACCTCTTCGTCATACCAGAACGGGCGGTCTTTTTTTGTGAAGTCCGGTTCGGAATGCTTCAAATCATCCCTATTGTAGACCAGCGGGTCTTCCGGATCAGGCGCAGGAAAGACCATGGGCGCTTCCCCTTTTCTGGCTTGAATTTGCAATTGGAGCCGGACATTCCAATGATATGAACGGGTTTCCGTCAAATTGACTGCTCCCAACCAGCGCTGAGATTCAGTATTTTTTGTATAAGGGGTACTCAAATAAACGTAGGTTCCGCCAGCAAACTCCTCCTCGAGCAATACACGTGCCTGCGACTCGTTCTCTGCAATTGGCAAAACCCTTGTGTTAGACATATCGCTTACTCCTAGCAGATACCCCCTCTCTGCCATCGTCTCTACCAATTGCAGATGAGACTTCACCTCTACCATCTCAACTTCCCTAAACAGGCCGGGAATCGCGCTTTCCACCCTCAACCTTGTGTTCGCCTCGCGGAGAGCTGTTAACCGGTTTTCGTCTTGCTCGTCCAACTCTCCCCGAAGCGCCTTTCCTCGCAGAGGATTCGGCTCGATTACGACACTAACCCCCATTAACAAACTGATTAGACGATAATAGGCTTCACGCGGCTCTTTCAGAAAAGGCTTCTCCGCCATCTGCCCAAAGGGTCCATGGCGCATCCATATCTCTATAGACTCCTCACTGAACCACGCCATCATGGCGGTACCAGAGAGTGCCAGTACTACACCCAAAGCCAGCCAGCCTGCTGGCCCCAGAAATAATAGTCCTGTAGATCCCGTAACACTGGCAATTGCTAATGCGACCCCACCTGCAGCCACAATTCCAGCTCCCACCGCTCCTCCAGTATTACCCATGCGATACAGATACTCCGCGTCCAAGCCGTAGTCTAGTGCCATCAGGAGACCGCCTGCACCGCCGAAGAGTTTGCCCCAGGTTGGTGGACCGCCAAAAACCTTCGCGAACGCTTGAGCAAATCGGCCGTTCCATTCACGTGACAACAATTTTTTCGACACTCGTTCAACAAGAGCCACATTGTGCATAAAGCGTTCGACCAGCATTGCAGAGGCATAAGCTATATCAAAATAAGCGCTCGCAACCGCGATACGGGCACTGCCACTGCCCATTACCCTATAATCTCTGTCGAATTCAGCCGTAACACTTGTGACATTATGCAGCTCCATCAACATCACAGCAGTCGGCAAAAGCGGTGAGTTGAGTACTCTGTAGAGGCGTCTGTCTTCTACCTTCCGGACCGTATCGTCCAGAGATCGCACCTCAGCATCTAAAGCTGCCTTGTTCGTCTCGATATCATCGAACGCATCGTTTGCAGCTTCCAGACTTCCATCAACCTTCTCCAGATTACTCAACGCCTTTTCGAGTTTCGCCTCAGCGCCTGCTACCCGTCGAGCCACTGCTGCTGTGGCCGCCGCAGACAAGTCAGATGCTTGGGCAGCGTAACGTTCCCAGATATTAAGCTCTTTCAATGCCTTAGCGTACTGACGCTCTGCCGTATTGAGATGCTTCAGGATTTTTGTAATCTGTTCGTTTTCTGGGACAACCAAGACCAGTGCATCGTCTGCCACACTGGAAGGTATTCCCTGAGTCTTTGCACGGGTGCGGCTGGTCGAGGCCGTCGCTCGAACCCCACCTTCGCTTTGTTCCGTAATGTCGCCAAACATTCTTACGGCTCGCCCTTCACCGCCGCTGTCCTCCAAGCCACTGATGCCAATCACGAAGTAACCCTTCTGAGCGGCTTTTGAAAGCCGCTCTAACCTGACTTTTCCGGTAAGTAAAGGTAATGACGCGCGGAGCTGTTGAAAACATCCCCCGTAAAGTTTCATCTGTGCTTCGATCGCATGCGAGAACAATCGCTGCCTCTGAGTGAAAAGAGTCTGTGCGCGGCGATCAATCTCGGATTCTTGGATAGCTATCCGATTCAGACGTGCCTGCGCTTGTTGCCTTGCCTGCTCAGTTCGTTGGTTCTGTTCGATCTGCTCATCAACAGCTTGAACCCGTGCGTCTTTGATTTCTTTTTCAGCCTCAACCCTCTCCTGACTCAATCGATTCAGTTCCGACTCCGCAGCCTTGAGTTGGGTGTCGACATCTTTGAGTTGCTGATTGTGACTAACCAGGGATTGACTTGCACTTTGGACCGCGCCCCAGAGACTGCCATGGATACTCAGCAAGGCCTGGGTTCCTGTCCGAAGACTGGAGGCAAAGGCCGTAGCAAACGCACCCGCCTCGGCTGCTGCAGCCAGTTCCAGTCCGTCCCTAGTCATAACGATGTCTAGCTCTGGAAGGTCGGTGTTTTCCAGTGATGCCAACTCACTGGCTCGGAATTGGCCGTCACCTGAATTTTCATCGGGCTGCGCCTGAGGCTCGTAGGAGCGCTCCAGGTCATTGGCATCAAAGTCCGGGAAAAGCAACGAATACAGTAAGTTGCTTCTCCCTGCGCGACAGAGGTTCTGCAACCACTCTTTACCTATTCCGGATTTCCGAGCGTCTACCCTAGCAGCTAGTACATCACATTCTTCTGGATCCTTAATCGCCTCCTGAATTAGTGAGGACAGAAAATAGAATGCTCCTGCGTAGTCATAACCATCATGGGTAAAGAGATCAACCAAGCTATGCTGCACCCAACTGCGTTGCAGAAGGTCCAACAAATCCTCCTGCAAATTACTCCCATATTGCACCGCTAGTTTTCGTTCAGATACTGCGATCGAACGCTCTAACTCTTTCCGGCCCGCGCCATTCAACTCCCTCATATATTTATTGAGAGGATTGATTTTCCCTCCAAAGTTACTGGGGACAATCGCTGCGTTCACTAACAGGGCAGATTCAAAATAAGGTCGTGCCTTTGCGCGTCTCACTGCAGCATTAGAAAACCATGCGGCTACCTGGCGGCGCTGTTGCAGGTATCGCAACCTTCCAACAGGATCATCAATTCGGATCGCTCCAATTACGCGATCACGGGCATCCTTAACAACATCCTCAGCACTTTGGGTGTCCTCCGGCCAATCAAATACACCGCGATCTTCTGCCTCCGTTGTTTCATCGCCAACTGCTTCCACTTCCCTCAAGGTTCGATGAAGACACTTGGCGAGCACGGTCATTTCAGGGCGTTCGTCTTCATATATTGGGTCTTCCGGATCGGGGGCCTCCTGCCTCTGGTGAACCTGTATAGCTGCCTGCTCGGATAAGGCAGTGTAGTCTCCCGTCAGATCCAAGAGGTATTTTTCCGGACGATCAAACTGCGATTCCACCAAAGGGTTTCGACTTCGCTGAGGCGCGAGACAGCTCGCAAGGAAAGCGTTTCTAGCGCGCCTGCTCACAGTGACGGTGTCACCCTCGTCATGTGTTGGCTCTGCAAGAACCATCGAAATGGTATTGCAGCGATCCATTCTGACAAAAGGTTTACGCTGCAAGTAATTGACCCGAGCTCCCGGCCATTGAGACTCACTGAATGCTGCGTGAATGTTAATCCACTTCCCATCTACTCTCGCCGGCAACCAGATTTCAGCTAGTCCTGCACCGGTCACCGCTCGGTAACCAGGTTTTATATCTCCGTTGGTCTCTCGGTAATCGTCAAGAGCCACATCGTGGTAGCGTGTAACGCCCTTATCATCCATTCGCACTTCAAGTTCACGCCATAGCTTCCCCTCATGGAATAGATAAATAAATCCAGGCCGTGACATTACATAGTGAGCCGGGTTTCGGCCCTTGAGAGTCACACCGGATATCAGGGTGGTCGGAATGACGGGGAGAATGATATGGTGCTGCCGCTCTTCTTCTCGATCTATACCAGTTGCATCCTGGAGAAAAGGGACACGAATGGGGTCACCCTCTTCTGCGGCAATCTCCAGCCAAATGTTACGGTTTGGTTGACTCTGCCATGGCCAGATATGAAGGACCGACTCTTCCAAGTCTTCCTTAACCATCCGACTTTCCAGACCTTCTTGCAGCTCAGAATCTGTCTCCTCATAAATCCTGAAACTATGCCCTTCCGGATGCTCTTTGCCCATGACTTCGATAATCAGTGATTTACCCTCACAGGCCGGGCTACAACCAGCTGTAGACTGCTTTGCACTATTCTCAGACATCCCTGTCATTCCTTGCGTTCTAAACGTATCAATTCGGACTCAGGCCTCAGGAGTGTTCAATGCCTGCCACTGAGTTTCTGAAAGCGTTGGTACGGGCAACATAGTGAACAGATTTGGTCTGTCGGTGGTTTGCCAACGTTCCTGACCGCTTTCTCCGTACCAATAAATAACCCGTTCAATCACATCCGCCTGGTCTTGAGTACCCGGAGATAAGCGTTGCCATACCTCAGGGTCGTAAAGCCGCAGCAGGCCCTGTCTTTCCCCGTCAAAGCGCACTGTCAAGCGAGCCCTTAGCCAACTCGTCACGGACTCAAGGCTCTCAGAGGACTCCAGAATCAACCCGATAAGCCGCCCCTCTTTCAAGCCTTTCAAAGCCCACTGATACTCCGGGCTCTGCTGTTTAGCCTCCAGAACAACGGGGCTTTCGGCCAGATACTGTTGCCAGTCAGTCTCAGCAAACAGATAAAGCCACTTCGGAACGTCTGTCTGCTCATACAAAGACCGCACAACCGATGGTTTCTGCTGCGCCTCCAGCACTAAAAAACGCACCTTGTCAGTCGAAGGTTTTGCAAATACCACCATGGGCTCCTTCACGTATCACGCTGTCTGATTCTTACCGCAAGGACAGTTCCCAAGCGGACAAGTGCCATCGGGTTTCTGCTGGCACTGCTCAACAATGGCCGTTCGATTCATCCGAGCCTGTTTTAGTCGATGGGCAACGATGGCTTTTGGCTGAGCATTCGCTCTCTGGCTAACCTCAGCCAACGCCTCCGGCGCCACTGCCCCGCCAGCAGCCGTCACCAACCCCGGCATCTCCGGCACCTGCACCTTCTGCCCACTGCCTTTACCTGCCGCCCCACCGGCATTCATCTTGATACTCGCGCCCCCCATGGCCACGCCACTGGGATCGATCTTTACGAAGCTGCCGCCGGCTTTCAGGGTGATCTCAGCGCCGGCTTCGATGACGGCTTTCTGGCCGGCTTTGATGTGCAGTTCGGTGCCGGAATTGCTGAGCCAGGCAGTGCCGGCTTTCAGGTGCAGCGTGCCGCTAACATTGAAGCTGTGGTCTTTGCCGGTTTGCTCGCGCTTTTCGCCGTCCACGGTGTGATGGCTGTTGCCTTTGGTGTGGCTGAAGCGGTTGTTTTCCACCGTCAGGTGGCTGTCGTTCTTGATGACTTCGGTGCGGTTGTTTTCCGTCAGCAGGTCCAGGTCTTTCTGGGCGTGCACGTAGATCTGCTCTTCGCCGGCTTCGTCTTCAAAGCGTAGCTCGTTGCTGCCCTCACCCTTGTGGGTTTTGGTCTTCAGGGTGGTCCGGGTTTTGTGTTCCGGCAGCGCGTACGGCGGTGTGTTGGTGGCGTGGTAGGTTCTTCCGGTGATGATGGGCTGGTCCGGGTCGCCGTCGAGGAAAGACACGATCACTTCGTGGCCGATTCTGGGCAAGGCCATGAAACCGTATTGGCCACCGGCCCAGCCCTGGGCCACGCGCAGCCAGGCGCTTGAGTGTTCGTCGTTCTTGGAATAGCGGTCCCAAGGGAATCTTACTTTTACCCGGCCGTACTGGTCGCAGTGGATTTCTTCACCCTCGGGGCCGGTGACGAGGGCCATCTGGGGGCCGTCCATCACGGGTTTGTGGTTGCACAGCGGGCGCCAGGTTTTGTCGGCCGGGATGGCACTGAAGGTGTTGTGGTAACTGGTGGGTTCGCTGCCGCCCTCTTCTTCCAGGGCCTGGGGCTGTTTGCCGGTGTGGGTGATGGCGGTGAGCAGCCATTCCCGGTTCAGGGTCTGGCTGTCGTGGTCCTGCAG
>NZ_RBJB01000004.1 GCF_003634635.1 Marinobacter nauticus
TTCGGGGCGTCGCCGTGGTGGTCAGCGAGAATTAACGCTGGTTGTTCTTCGCCATCCACGCTGCCGTGCTGGTAGCGGTAGTGCCAGCCTTCTTCGGCGGCCAGGCGTTCCAGGAACTGCAGGTCGGTTTCCCGGTGCTGGACGCAATATTCCCGTTCTTCCGGTGGGCGTTTGAAGTCGAAGATGGAGTCCACAATGCCCCGCTCTTCGAGCAGGGTGCGCACGATGGCGTCGGTGGTCTGGGTCTGGAAGATGCGGCTGTTGTGCATCAGGCCCAGGCGCCACAAGGGCGGCTGGATGACCACTTCGTAGCGGGTGCGGCGGTGGCCGGTGTCGCCCCGCATAAATTCGTTCACCACGCCGGTGAACCGGCGCAGGGGCTGGCCATCCTGCCACACCACCAGGTCTACCGGCTGTTCCAGTACATCGGCGGCGGCCACATCCGGGTCGGTGCTGGCCAGCTGCAACCGGCCATGGAACAGATCAGACAGCTGTTCGGTCAGCGCGAAGCCGACAACGACAAAGTGGTCCGAGGGGAATTCGCCTACACGGGCGGTGAACTGCAATCCGCTTGCCTGGGGCATGACTTCGATCCCTGAAGATTGAATGTATCCGTTTTCAGCCTGCGCCATCCGGGTGCCGGCTCCCGCCAACCCGGGCACACATACCCGGGCGACGGAACACAGTTTAATACAAGCTGCGGGGTATGCGGTACCCTGAGAGCAATTGCTCTGTGAACGGGTTGGTATTGCTGGCCGCGTGCAGGCGATAACGCATTTCCCCGTCATCCACCGTGAACTTCACGTCCACCGCATTGCTGCTGACACCGGTGATGTCCGCTTTACCCAGCAACCGGAACAGTGCCCAGGGACCGCTCTCGGAAATGCTCCGGGGCGAGCGGTTAACCTGAATCGGCACCAGCGTTACCCGGCTCTCTACGGTGTCCCGCAGGGTGTTCGGCCATACCAGCGGAATGCTCTGGCTGGGACCATGGGAGAACTCCACCAGCTGGCCATCGATGTTCACCACCGAGCGACGTTTATTGTTGCTGAGGTTCAGGGGTTCCAGCGCGAATTCCACATCCAGCGTACCGCTACGGGTGAAGAACGCCTGGCGAATCTGCCGGGCGCGATCAAGCGCAGCAACCACGTCCCGGCGCACCAGGCTGGCCCGGCGAGCATCACCCACATGTTCCGGATGGTCTTCCAGGAACAGCTTCAGGTTGTCGTTGTAGAAGGTTTCCAGAATACCGTCCGGCGCGAAGAAGCGCTCGAAGTCCTGAAGCGCGGCATCACGCCCTGCCCCCTGGGTAAACGGATAATGCCGGGCCAGGTTCTGCTGGAATGGCTGATAAACTTCGCGATACCAGTCACGCTCCAACTGGGCTACCGCACTGTCCAGAACCACCCGCCAGCTTTCGGTGGCCAGGCGGTTCAGTATCCGGTTGAGGGGTTCCGGCTGATGGCCGGCCATGCGCTGCAGGGTGAAGATAGGGTCGGCGCCCTGCAGGCCCATGCGGGCACGAGCGGCACTGAGGGCGGCTTTGCCGGTATCCGGGGATTCCTGGATGTTTCGTATGTATTCATGCAGCTCACCCACCACCAGCATGACTTCCTCCAGCCCAGACGGCTCCTCACCCTGCTTGCGGGTAAGCTGGTTCAGATCGCTGAACTGGCGCTCTATGTCCTGCAGCATGCGGTAATGGGGAGATTGCTCAAGCAACTTGCGTGCGGCTTCCGCTTCGCCTTCACCTACCGGAATCAGGCGAGTGTTTTCCCGCACCTGCGCCAGCAATCGGGCCAGTGGCTGATGGCCGCTGGTCAGGCTGTCGAGAATACGAACGCCGTGGTTGAGATCCTCAAACCGATGGATATCCAGCCGGCTCAGCGCTGTGCGCCAGGCCTCGGCATAGTGTTCGGCGTACAGCGTTTGCAGGCTGGCCAGCAGTTCGGCTTCATCGGCCTTGCTGAAATCGACATCATCCCTTCGGCCCAGCACCCAGGCGTCAATCAAGGCCAGTTCAGTGACCGATCCGGATTCCCGCAGGAACCATTTTTCAAGGCCCTCCCGGGTCAACAACGCCGGGATCGAGAGTGGATCCTCAGCAGACGGCACATCCTCGGCAAGCGGCTCGCCGTAACTGTCCAGGCGAGTGAACACGGTCGAGAACGCCGGGCCGGAGCTGCGGGCCAGTTCCAGTGGGGTCGGGAAATCACGGCTGGCCTCATTCTCCAGCTCGCGGTATACGCGGTCTGAGGTGCTGATACGACCAAGCTCGTGCTGTGCCCATTCAACACTGCTGCGGAAGGGCGCCAGAGCCATAGTGGCGGTTGGGTCGCCGTTGGCTGCCAGGTCCGACAGGTCGGTGTGGGCCATGGCGTATTGCAGGTGCCCATACAGGCGATTCTGCACATCGCGCTGGCCGGGGAAACGGGCCTGCCAGTATTCACGCATGTAACCGGACACGATGTCGGTACGGCGGCCGCTGGCATCGTAAAGCATCCGCAGCACGCGCAGGTGTTCGAGCCGCTCAGTGCTGTTATCCGGGGCCTGGCCCATTTCCTCCATCACACCAAACATCAGCGCAGGCAGGTATTGATAGGCCAACATGTTCAGGTAGGCCTTATCCACTTCCGGGCCCACCTTGTGCCCCTGGTACAGCCCCATATCGGTCACCAGCGGCCACTCCTTGCGGTAATCGCCGAAGGCCAGAGTGGCATCCCGCAGCTCATCCAGCGGTTGCAGCAGATTACGGCCGGTGGTGTCCGGCTCATAGCCAACCGGCTGCCAGTCGTTCAGATAGCTTTTCACTCGGTTTTCCACCTGGGCGGCCGCTTCGGCATTCTGGAGAAAATAGTGCTGCCAGCCCGCCGTCATGCCCGCACCGGCGGCCAGAGCCACCACGGCGGCAACGGCCACCCGACGATGACGCTGGCGCACCACCCGCCGGTTATCCCCGGCCAGGCCCGCCTCCGGATAGATGATTTCGGGGAACAGCCCCTTGGTGAACAGGCTCGCAGACTGGCCACCACGCTGGGCCGGCTGAATCGGGTCGGACATCTGGTAGTTCCGGGCAGCAGCGGAGACAAAGGCGTCCTCGGGCACACCTTCCTGCAACACCGAGGTGAAGTAGGTGCCGCGTACCAGTGCCGGTGTGGAGAAGGCATCCGCCGACAGCAAATCCGTCAGGAACTGCTCCATGGCCGGCTTCAGGCCCGCCAACTGGCGGGTGAACGAATAAGCCGCCGCCCGTTCTTCGTTATCACGGGTGTTGGCCAGCACGTCCGGCAGGCGTTCGGTGAGCTCATCCACCATATCGGCGTAACGCTCGGCAAACTGTTCCAGCCACTGGTCCTGATCCTGCTGGCCGTCCAGCCTGAAGGTGAACCCCAGGGCCTTGTCCTTCTCCGCCTTGCTGAGAGTACGGACAAACGGCGCAAATCCGTACATCAGATCCATCTTGGTGAAGGTTACATACACCGGCAGCCGGGACCCAAGCTGTTCCATCAGCTCCCGCAGGCGGGTGCGCAGCAGAATGGCGTGGGCTTCACGCTGTTGTTCGTTAGCGGCGCTCAGGCGCGCAAGATCCACAGCCAGGATAACGCCATTGAGTGGCCGCTGGGGCCGGCTGCGTTCCAGCCAGGCGATAAAGTGGTTCCACAGCCGGCTCTGGATTTCGCCGGTGGCGCCCTCACCCTGGTTCTGGCTCAACAGTTCGCCATCCGGGTCGATCAGGACACCGTTGTCGCCAATCCACCAGTCAAAACTGAACGGGTTACGGTCGCCACGGTTGTTACGGGTGACGTTGGTCAGGGTATAGGTTTGCCCGGCACGCTGAATCAGGCTGGTCTTGCCGGCATCTTCCAGGCCCATCACCAGATACCAGGGTAGACGGTACAGGCCCTTGCGACCCGGCAGATTGCTTTTCAACGCCTGCAGCTGGCGGTCCAGCAGCCGCTGTTGGCGACGCTCCATGGGCAGAATCGGGTCTTCCTGCTCCCGCTGCTCCTCGGCCTTGGCTTTGTTCACTTTGCCCAGGCGACGGGCCAGCATGGTGCCCCAGACCATCACCACCATCAGGACCACACCGAGGGTGACCAGAGCACGCATCTGCCAGGCCATCAACGGGTAGTCGCCGTTGATTTCCAGGCGTGGCCCCAGCCACCAGGTGGCTACCAGCAGGGCGATCACCCCCAGAGCCAGGGTGACGGGGGCGGCGCTGCGGATGTAGGGCAGAAGCCAACGACCAATGAGTAATGCTTTTCTCCACATGGTTTCCATTCCTGCGTTCGTTGCGTCTTGCGGGCGTTACGCCAGTCGTTCCAGTTGTTTTATAAGAGCCGGTTCCCAGTCATCGAGAACCCGCCCCTGGATCTGGTTTTTCAGATCCTGAATCTGTTCGGCGGCCAGGGCTTTCAGGCCGGTTTCCTTGAGCAGCCGGGCCGTGGCCAGGCGCCAGTAGAAGCGCTCGCGCGGCTCCCGGGCATCGGCCAGACCCTGCTCCAGCAGTTCCATGGCCGGCGCCAGTTTGTTCTGCCGCACCAGCTCAAGCGCACCGTCGAATGCCTGCTCCCAGGGGTTGGCACCTGCGCCCGTTCCTTTGCCAGCCGCGGGGGCTGTGTGCAACCAATCAGCACCATCGTCACTGAGAAACGGTGTGCCATCGTTGAAGGTGAGCTCGGCCAGTTGCGGCAGGCGGTCGACAAACGCTTTCAGGGCTTCCCGGATGGCCTCCGCGCAATCGGTATTGCCAAGGGCCATGGCCGCCCGGGCGCTGAGCCAGTGGCCATCGAGCCAGAACGGGCTGACCGACAGGCTTTGTTCAATGCGCTGCCACAGTTCCAGGTCCGGTGTTTTCTCCAGAGCTTCCTTGTACTCGGCCACCCGGTCTGCGCTGACGGCTGCCAGATCTGTGCGCTTGCCATCCCGGGTTGGCGGCAGGCTGGTGATACTCTGCCAGATGGCATACCGACGCATCCGGTAGCCCAGGGCGTTGTCCGGTTCGCTGCTGGTCAGCAGCTCGGCGACCTTGAGCAGACTCTGCCGGGTCGCACGCTCGTTACTCGGGTCCAGTGTCAGATTGCCCAGCGACGCGGCCGTAGTGTTGGAACTGGCCGAGCTGGAGGGCGATGAGCTGGCCGTGCTCTCCTGTTTGTTTGTCGGGGTGTTTTCAGACGCCGTCCGGGGCGCGGTGGCCTGGTCCGGCTTGGGCAGCTTTTCCACGGCCCGCTTCAGGTCGAACAGGGCGTCGTCAGGTAAATCCCGGTCTTTGGCCTGGGTATCCAGTTTCTCAACCAGATCCAGACAGAACTGACGACCATCTCCTACGCTGGCATCAAAGTTCAGGCTCTCAACCGCTTTAAGGGCCCGCTGCAGCATCTGCGTAAACAGCATCTTGCGAGCCCGCTGCCCCTTGGCACCGGGATAGGGCCACGCGTTTTCCCACCAGTCGTCCAGCACCCGATGCAGCAGGTACAGCGACAAGGCAAACCGTTCACCATCGCCGCCACGTTGCAGGCTGAGCATGACACAACCCAGAACCTTGATGTCCTTGCTGCGATCCGCCAGCAGTTTCAGTGCTTCGCTTTCAACCTTGTGCCAGTCGATGTCGTTGTGGGCCAGCGAGCCCACTTTCATGATCTCGTCTTCGAGAAACTCCAGCGTGCTGTCTTCAGCCAGGCTTTCGCCTACCCCGGTGTCACCCGGGATCGGGTTCAGTACCTGATCCACATAAGGATGCTGTTCAATCACCTGCATGCCATCACTCCTTACCAGCCACAGGCCTGGCGCAAAGGCTTGATCGCCTCAGCAAAGCCGTTGAGGTCAAACAGCAGGCCATCAAGCTCCCGAACCCCCGCCTGCAGGCGCACATCCGGCTGGTTGACCACATCCAGTACGGTGCGGATAGCGGGCAGGCCGCGACCGGCGCTGACCACCAAACCTTCATCCCGAACCCGCCAGTGTGCCCGATGGGGCCCCAGAGTTACGTCCACTCGCTCGCGATCCAGTGGCTCCGGCAGCATGATGGCCAGCTCGGTGATGTTGTTGTGGCACTGCAGCGACAGCACCGGGCGTGGAGGTTTTACCCCGAGCGCGGTCACCGTCACCAGATGACCCGCCGCGCTGCCGGTGTCGCGATAGACCACCCCGCCGGCATCGTTCCCGCTGGCCTGTGCAAACACCCGGCGCCAGCGCTCCGACTGGTTCACCAATGCCGGATGCTGGCCGGCCTCGTACTGCGCCAACGGCGTACCGAACACCTCATCAAAACAGGCCAGACGTTCCAGCCGGTTCGGTTGTTCAGTGCAGGCCCGGGCTTCCGCCAGGCGGGTATCGGCCCAACTGCTGGTACTCACCAGCAACAGGACCATCAAGGGCAATCGGTGCAGGTCTTTCAGGGTCATACGTCGGTTACCTGATACTTCAGACATTTATGGGCCAGTGTGCGTTTTGGCAGGCCCAGGCTTTCCGCGGCCTGGGCGCGATTGCCGCCATACTGGCGCAGACGTTCGCGGATGATGGCGGCCTCAAAGGCCTGGGCGGCGGCTTTCAGGTCTCGGATATCATCGGCCGGAGGTACGCCCGGGATGGTTTTGGCTTCCACGAAGGCCATGGTCGACTCCGGGGAGTCGGCAAACAGATCATCCAGGCGCAGGACTTCCGGCTGAATGTCGTCACCGGCCGGGGTCTGCAGACAGGCCAGTTCGATGATGTTGCGCAGTTCCCGGACATTGCCCGGGAAGTGGTAGTCGGCCAGCGCACTCAGGGCATGGCTGCTGATGCCCAGCGGGCCACTGCCCTCGCGCTCGGTGTAGAGCCGGATGAAGTGACGGCTGAGCGCTTCCAGATCTTCACTGCGTTCCCGCAGTGGCAGAACGCGCAGGGGAAACTGGCTGAGGCGGTAGAACAGGTCACGCCTGAACCGGCCATCCTCAATGCCCTCCTGAAGCGGCTGATGGGTGGCCGCCACCAGGCGGAAATCCGAATGTTGCTCTTCCCTGGCGCCCAATGGCCGGAACTGTCGGCTTTCCAGCACCCGCAACAATTTGGATTGCAGTGCCATGGGCATATCGCCAATCTCATCCAGAAACAGGGTGCCGCCGTTGGCCTGGGCCAGCAGGCCTTCTTTGGCCTGGTCGGCACCGGAGAAGGCACCCTTGGTGTGACCAAACAGTTCACTCTCCAGCAAGGTGTCCGGGATGGCGGCACAGTTGACCACCACCAGAGGCCCACTGGCACGGTCGGACATATCGTGGATGCCCCGGGCCACTACATCTTTGCCACAACCGGTTTCGCCCTGAATCAGCACAGACAGCTGGCTGCCAGCCGCTCGCACCACCTGGGCCCGGAGGTGGGTCATGGCTTCGGAATTGCCAACCAGGGTATAGGCTAACTGGCTGCAGCGCTGGCGCAGGCTTTCGGCATCGTGCAGGTGGTCCAGGGAGCGCTTGAGCAGCCGCCGTTGCCACACCTGGTCACGGGTTTGCAGCTGGCTGATCCATTGATGCACCAGCAGTTGCTTCAGGCCGCTGTACAGTGGCTGCGTAACGATGCCCTGCCAGTCAGGATGGTCGCCGCACAACACGAGCATGCCGAGGGTGCGGCCATCTTCGCCCTTTAATGGCTCCAGCCAGAAGCTTCTTGGGCGGCCACTAAGTTCCAGGAGCGTCTGGAAGCCGGCATGATCCAGGCGATAGCTGGCAGCACGGGTGAGTTCCCGCGGCTGGCCTGTCTGCAGCACGTGGGCAAAGGGGTGGCTGAAGTCGTTACAATCAAACTCGCCCGCTTCGTCCAGTTTGCTGCAGTGCAGGGTCCGGCCGCTGAGGTCGAGTTCCAGCGCCCAGCACTTGCTGAGCCCGAAGGCGCTTTCGAGTTGGCGGGTGGCGGTGTTCAACAGCGCTGGCAATGTGTCCTGTTTGATCAGTGCCACCGCCAGATCGATGCCGGTGTGCAGTTCCTTCTGCATCCGTCCCATTGATATCGTTCCTTCTTCATGGAGATCGCCGCCCGCACACCGTGGGGGATAGCTTTCCAAAACACGCTGTGAATACATCCCTGTAAGCTCCGCTCAGCCCCTCACTGCTTACTGCTCCTGCGTCGCAGTGAGGGTCCTGTCTTGGCCATCCCTGGCCAACCCGTGAAGGGCTTTCGCCCTTCACCCATGGCTCCGCAGGGTTTTGGAAAGCTATCCCCCACGGTGCGCTACGATTCAGTCAGCCCGAAAGTCAGGCGACTGTGCCCGTGAACTTGTTTTCAGTAACCCCAAGCGTCACCTTCGTCACTGGCTCCCTGGCCGCCAGTTTTTCCAGCAGCGCCAACGACACCGGTGGCAGCAGTTCGCCTTCGATGATCGACTCCAGCATCCGCGCGCCGTTTTCACTTCTGGTGGCGCGGCTGCGAATGGCTTCGACCAGACCGTCTTCCAGTTCCACCTCGGTGTGGTAACGAGTTTGAATCTGGTCAGCCAGGCGCTGGAGTTTGTCGCCGACGATGCGGTTGAGAGTGTCTTCACCCAGCGGCAGGTAGGGCACCACTTCCATCCGCGCGAGCAACGCCGGCTTGAAGAAGTTGGCCAGTTCCGGGTACAGGGCTTCTTCGATCTTCTCCGGCTCTTCGGCGTGGTTGACGATGGTCTGGAAGCCGAGGTTGGAGGTCAGGAAGAAGACCACGTTCTTGCAGTCGATCAACCGGCCTTCACCGTCGGCCAGTTCGCCTTTGTCGAAAGCCTGGTAGAACAGGTTAAGCACTTCCGGGTGGGCTTTTTCGACTTCGTCGAGCAGCACCACGGAATAAGGCTTCTGGCGGATGGCTTCGGTGAGGATGCCGCCTTCTCCGAATCCGACGTAGCCTGGGGGCGAGCCGATCAGGCGGGAGACAGCGTGTTTCTCCTGGTATTCGGACATGTTGATGGTGGTGAGGAACTGGCGGCCGCCGTAGAGCAGTTCAGCCAGTTGTACCACGGTTTCAGTTTTACCCACACCACTGGGGCCCACCAGCAGGAAGGCACCCATGGGGCGACCCGGGCGGCGCAAGTCGGCGCGGGCGGTGAGCAGGTGCTGGTGCAGGCAGTCGATGGCCGTGTCCTGGCCTTTGATATGGGCCTGCAGGTACGCAGGCAGATGGGTGATTTTTTCCAGCTCGTCGGTGGTCATGCGATTAACCGGGATGCCGGTCCAGTCAGCGATGACTTCGGCTACCTGACGGGCGTCCACCCGGGCGTGTACCAACGGTTCGTCGGCCTGGAGTTCGGCCAGTTCCTGTTCGATGGCGGAGGCTTCGCTTTTCAGGTCCGGGCGTTCTTCGTGATCGCTCTCGGCCATCTCAACAGCAGCGTCATCGGCGGTTTCGCCCTCGACATCCTCCGCCAACAGCTGTTCACGGATCTCGACCAGTCGGGCAACCAGTTTCCGCTGGTCGTCCCAGCTTTGTTCCAGTGCTTCAGATTCGGCGGTCAGGTCAGCAATTGTCTGCTCGAGGGCCTGTTCGCGCTCGGCATCCACGTTCTGGCCAAGCGTGTGTTCCCGGCTCAGAAGCTCCTGTTCCATGGCCAGCTGGTGCAGTTCACTGCGCACATGGCTGAGACGGCGTGGCGGTGTACTCAGGTTCAGGCTGACCCGGGCGCAGGCGGTATCGAGAACATCGATGGCCTTGTCCGGCAGCTGGCGACCGGCCAGGTAACGGGCGGACATTTCTGCGGCGGCTTTGAGGGCGCTGTCGGCGATCAGGACCTGATGGGCTTTTTCGTAGACCGAGCGCAGGCCACGGAGGATGTGGACTGCTTCGCCCGGCGTTGGCTCGTCCAGGGCCACCGGTTGGAACCGGCGGCTGAGCGCCGGGTCTTTTTCGAAGTATTTCTTGTACTCGCGCCAGGTCGTGGCAGCAATGGTGCGCAGTTCGCCACGGGCCAGGGCTGGCTTCAGCAGGTTGGCAGCGTCGGAGCCACCTTCGCTGTTACCCGCACCGATCAGGGTGTGAGCTTCGTCGATGAACAGGATGATCGGGGTCGCCGAACCTTTTACGGCTTCAATTACGCCCTTCAGGCGTTTTTCAAACTCGCCCTTCACCGAGGCACCAGCCTGCAGGGCACCCATGTCCAGGGTCCAGAGTTCGACGTTCTTCAGGCGGTCCGGCACGTCGCCGTTGACGATGCGCAGGGCCAGGCCCTCCACCACGGCGCTTTTGCCCACGCCAGCGTCGCCCACCACGATGGGGTTGTTCTTGCGGCGACGGCAGAGGATATCGATCATCTGATCGATCTCGGCATCGCGACACACCACGGGGTCCAGTTTGTCTTCCCGGGCCAGCTTGGTGAAGTCGGTGGCGTAACGTTTGAGTGGGTCCATATCGGCTTCAACCGCTGGCCTGGCACCACCGCTTTCCAACAGCTGCGGACGCTCCACGGAACCCTCGGTTACCCGATCAAACTGCTTGCGCAGCTGTTCCCGGTTGATGTCCACCAGCGGCTGCGCCACCCGGGGCATCAAGTAGCGGTCGGCGTTCATCAGCAGGGCCAGGAACACCGCGCCGGAACGCAGTTCGGTATGGCCGAGTTCGGTCGAGGCCAGCAGCCAGGCGTCCTGCATCAATTCTACCAGCAGCGGCGAGAACGACGGATACGGTTCGGCGGTCTGAGGTTCGCCGTTCAGGCTGTCACCCACCACGGGTTGCAGTTGCTGGTGGTTGATGCCGGTGTGTTCCAGAATCTGGCGCACATCGGAGAAGGGCGTTTCCAGCAGTTTGAACAGCAGGTGCGCCGGGGTAATCTCGGCGCCCTGACGGCTGATGCACAGGGCCGCGGAGGCTTCCAGAGCCTGGCGTGAAATGTCGTTGAGGCGCCCGATCAGCGCCGGCAGTTCTACCCGAATCACAGTGATGTCCTTATTTCGGTAGTTGTTCCAGAACGCTGAGCACATCCCTGATGCGTTCGTTCAGCGCCATGTTATAGAGCGAATAGATCCCGGCCATGGCCGCCACAAACAGACCACCAATACCCCACAAGGGCAGGCCGCTGCGCAGTCGGTTGCGGGCCGGCATCAGGTTTTCCGTGGCATCGGCCAGCGGCCGGTTGTCGCGGTCGCCACGCAGTTCGCGAAGCTGGTCATAGAGGCCACGAACCACCTGTTCGTATTCGTCCCGCCCGTTTTCCATGACCTTGTAGCGACCCTCAAAACCCAGACACAGGCACAGATAGATGAACTCGAGCATGTCCCGGTAACGAGTCGGCTCTTTTTCCATGCGGGCCAGGATGGCAAATACCTTTTCGCCACCCCAGGTTTCGTTATGGAATCGGCTGAGCAGCGAATGCTGAGACCAGACGCTGTGGGCGCCCCAGTCGGTACCCAGCACAGCCTCGTCGATGAAGGCGCAAAGCACGTAGCGGTAGGCCACCACCGTGGGGCGCTCATAGCCCTGCTCCACCAGTTCCCGGTCAACGGCGGCGACTTCGTCCACTACCTGCTGGTACAGGGTTTCCACCTCGCGGAAATCCGCCAGTCGCCGCACCCGAATAACCAGTCCCAGCAGCGGGGTGGCGGCGTCAATCAGCCGGTTGTCTTCCAGGCCACGAAGCTGGAAGCTGCTGTCATCGGATTCAACCGGCGACTGTCCGGTGCCGCTATCGGCAAACAAAAGGTCGCTGAATGCACGATCACCCGAATCCCTGGTGTTGTCTGGTCTGTCCATTACCGGTGCATCTGCCATGATTTAGCTCCTGATTGCCCAGAATTGCATCTCCAGCCCCGGGAAGCTGCCCGCCACGTGGAAGGCAAATCCACTGGCGTTGTCCAGCATCTGCCAGGCCTGGCTTTGATCGTCCAATCGGAAATACACAAAGCCGGCGTGGTAGGGCAACTGACGCGGGGCCACCGGAAGTGCCGACAGTGGGATGCCCGGCAGCTGGAGGCTGATGAGATCCCGAATCTTCTCCACAGAGGCCACCTTGCATTGTTGAACAAACTGTTTGCGCAGGTCGTCCAGTGGCATGTCGGCTTTGACCGCCAGAATGAACTCGGCGTCGTTCATCAACTGGCCATCCTGAACCGGCGCGACGGTGAGTCCGTACTGGCGCTGCTGCAGGGCAATCGACAGCGCCCGGGGTTCCAGGACCGTGCTCAACGCCTGCCGCAGAATCTGCATCAGTGGGCTGAAACAGCCTTCCGGCAGATCGTGGTCGTAAGGGGTGAATTCCCTTGGCAAACGGCTTTCATCGGTAAAGGTGACCAGCTCGCCGCACAGCTCCAGAAGCGCTTCGTACAAACGCTCCGGGTGCAGCTGACGCAGCCGTGCCAGGTGCATGAAACGCGGGTGAGCCCGGTTCAGCATCTGCAGCAGCATGAAATCCGACACATCGGCGACACCACCCTGACCGGGCGCGCCCACCCGTTCGGCAATGTTGCGGGCCCGTTCCTGCATCAAACCCGCCATTTCGCCGACAAAGCGCTGAAGCCTTGGCGCCGAGCGCACACTGAGCATGGTCGGCAGGAAGTTCGGGTCCATCACCAGGCTGCCATCGGGACGTTTTTCCAGAATCCGGCCAATGGCCAGTGCCGCATAGGCACTGCGATCTTCCCGCTCCAGCATCAGGCGCGGAGCCACCCGCCCCACGTCGATGGTGTGAGCATCGCCGTCGATGGAATGCAGATCTCGCACTTCCACCGGCTGCGCCTGGAACCGGCCGGCCACGGGCGCTTCCGGCCATTCGACTTCGGCCAGGCTATCGCTGCCCAGAGGTAAAGCCAGATAGACCACCTGATTGGCCACCGAGGCATCGGTGATCTCCAGCGGCTCCGGCATCACATCGTCCTGAGGCAGGTTGAACCGCGTTCCGTCCGGAAACAGTCCGGAGGCCCGCACCAGTCCGACCCGACCAAAGCTCAGGTATTCGGCATTGAGCTCCAGATCACTGAACCCGAACAGGTAGTCCGAGACGGCCAGAGCCCGCTCGTTAATCTGGTGTTCCAGATAGCGTTGCTGTTGCTGGAAGTGCTGGGGTTTGATGAACAGCCCATCACTCCAGACCACTCGATTCGTGACTGCCATTAGCTTTCATCCGACCGTCTGAGTTGCACTTCACGTTCGCGCAGGTTCACCAGCAGGTGATACCGTCCGCCAATCGGGTCGACCTTCACCACTTTTTTCCACTGGGACAGGTTCGGGTAGGCGTAAAAGGCAATCACAGCGATGTAGCGGGTATCGGTACTGACCTCAAACGGCTCGACAAATTTGAACTGGCCGGGCACGAGGCTGTAATCGCTATGGTCCACGTAGTTCTGGCCCAGAGAGTCCTCCAGGTCGTTCAACAGCTGGTCGAAATCGCCGGCCATCAGCAGCGAGCTGTCCCGCAGTTCAATCACCTGAAACGCAATGGGGGTGGGTGCCAGGGATTCATTCGGGTTCACGTTCGGTTCCGCCAGCATGGTCAGATCCACCCGGCTGGGCAGATCTTCCGGGTAACCCACGGGAATATCGGGATCCCAAAGCACCTTGGCGGTCTTTGTCACCGCGTTGTAGGGGGTGCTACACCCCGCCAGAATCAAAGCAACAACCAGCAAGCTCCATTTGCAGTACTTCACAACAGTTTCTCCCTCTGTAATTGGCGCAAGTGTTGGTCGTAAGCCTGGTCGAACACTTCCTGGAACAGGCGTTCGAAACCCTGCTGACGACTGGATTTCAGTTCACGGTAATAGTGTTGGTACATATCCCAGGCCCAGCGGCCCTCGTCTTCGTTGTCCTGCAAACCACGGCGATAGCCGTGAAACCGGCGCAACAAGGCTTCCGGTGAGAAGGCGTGCAGAATGGCTTCCAGCGCCTCGCGAATGGCTTCCCGGGTGGCCTGCTGGTGGTGATTCAGGCTTTCCAGACTCTCACGGACAGCGGCGGGGGCCGACAGATGCACCGGGCTGCGCTGGGCGGCAAACAGGGTCTGAATGGTGTCCGGATAGTCGTTGGCCAGCCGCAGCGGGTTGTCCTCAATGGGCTGCAAGCGGGTGCGCAGCGCCTGGTGACGGCTGTCTTCGCCCTGATGCAGCGCCAGTAATCCTTCCACCGTTGCCTTCAGGGTCTGGCCGGCTTCCTCCAGAAACAGCCGCATTTCGTCGCTGTCGGCAAAATCAATATCCGCATCCAGCCCCCGGAGCAGTGGTGCACCACTGATGTGCTGGCGGCTGACCTCCTGCATGTTTCGTGTCGTTTCGGACATTCCCTGTCGTTCCTTATGCTCGCGTTGTGGGGTGACCGGCAGGCCCATGGCCACATCCCGGTTCTCCCGGTACTCATCGCTAACCTCAGCCGAACGGGCAAACCAGGCCTGGTCGCTGGCCAGCAGCTCGGGAGCCTCCTCGTCCGGGCGCGCCGGTTTTTGCTGCCAGGGCGCCAGCGGATCACAGCTGACCGGATCGCCGGCTGCCGGCTGCAAGCCCTCCAGAGGCTCGCGACCTTCAGGCCGGCTCTGTTCGTTGGCGGCATGCCGTAAACCACTCTCGGGCGCATCCACCAGGCCGTGATCTTCGCGTGCGTCGTGGTCGGTTTCACCGACAGCCGCCGGTGCGCCGGAGAGCTCGGCCCGTATCTGGTAGCGGCCAATGGTCACGGTGTCGCCGTGGCTCAGCCGGGCACGACGGCCCCGCCCCACAGGCTGACTGCTGCTGTTGATGTAGGTCCGGCCACTGCGATCAATCAGGCAGAAGCCACCGTCCAGGTAACGCACCTCGGCATGGCCGGCGACAGCGCCGGTACGGTGAGGCGAAAGCTGCCAGCTGTCGCTGGCCGCGGTGCCGATGGAACCGCCACGGGTTCCGAAGCTATGTTCAATGCTGGCGCCACCACCGGTTTCCGTCGGGTTGGTGATCACTAATGTCAGTTCTGCTGCTTGTTGTGCCACGTCTCCGGCTCCCTGCCCTAACGTCTGATCTGTATCCGCACCGCCGGACGCTCACGGGCCCGGTCCGGTGTTACGAAGGAATTCCAGCCCAGGCGAACATCCTCGCCCAGTTGCATGGGGCGAATATCCTTGGGCCGCATTTGCAGCTCCAGGTCATAGGCCAGTTGCTCCCGGGTAGCGAACTCCACCAGTTTGACCAGGCGCTGGTGATCCCGGCCATTGGGCAGAAAATCCGCAAACCGCTGCCGGGTCAGATTGCGCAGCCGGAGAATGAACTTGCCGCTGCGATCCCGGATGCGCGAACCCACCAGCGTGTCTTCGCCCAGGGTGGCGTTGGCCCTGCCCAGCGAGGTTTGCTGATCCCGGGCGATGTCCACTTTGCGCAGTACCCACTGTTCGATGCTGACGTCGTCCAGGTCAAAACAGTGGCCGATGATGCCGCTGACCACTTCCGGTGACCGGCTCCGGCCCGCCATCAAGCCGGCATAGGCCAGCATCTTGGACCAGTTCACCGGTGTCGCTTCCCGCAGCCGACTGTCGCCCAAACCGGTCAGGGCAAACACCAGCTCCGAAAAACCGTCGCTGGCCCCGGGCTGAAAGCGGATGTAATACCGGTATTTGCGCCAGGCCCGATGGAAGAGGGTCACCAGCCGGTGATTAAAAAAATCCAGAAAATGCCGACGAACACCGAGATTCTGCCCCGCTTCCCAGGCCAGATCTTCCAGGTAGTAACCGGGCAGTGGCGACTGGGAGCCGTGAAGCCCCAGGAAGCTGACTTCCATCTGATAGGGGGCGTGCTCATGCTCCGGCGACAGCGCCGACACCACGTCACTGCCGGGAAACCCCAGGCCGGCCGAGGCCGAGAACCGGATGCGTTCCTGGCGGGGCTGATCGTGACCGCCACGCTCCAGGTCGTCTCCATGGTGCCGGTGAATCAGATCCACCAGCTGAAAAAAACTGTATCGCCGCGCGTTGCCGAGAACGGGTTCCAGCCCGGCTACATCAGCGGCTGCTGACCTTGCTGTAACGTCCATGTATACCGTTCCTGATTGTCTGTATTCACCACTTCCAGTTGGTGAAAAGCATTGATACTCGCGTAAAGCGCAAAAAACTGACTCAACACCGTGCCGAACAGGTAGAGGTCACCTTCACTGGCAAACCCATGCTGATCCAGCTGCAGCTCTGAGCGGATACCGCGCACTGGCAGCCCGCGAATCATGCGGTCAACCGGCTTGGTGGTGATGCCCGTGATACCGGCCAGCCGCTTCTGGGACACCCGCTCAGCCTGTCGGTCGACGAGGGCCCGGAAGTCATACACTCGCAGCACGGTGCGCAGGGCATCCACATCCAGCATCGACAGGTAGTTCAATGACAGGTTGGATATCAGCGTCCACAACAGGCTGCCATCCAGGGTAGGCCGCAGGGTCGCCGTCGGGCGCGTGATATTGCTGAATGCGGCAAAGGCCGGTGTACTCTCGGTGGCCATGCACACTTCCCCGACGGCCAGTTGTTGTGGCAACTGGCGATTGGTGCACGTGAGCGTGAGCGAGACCGCTTCCTGACGATTCAGACATTCGGTTTCATCACCACGAACAAAGGAAATGTAGTGATCAAAACCATCCCCACGCACGCTCTCCCGGGTACGTACCCGGTAGTACAGGGCGGTGCGGCCCCGATCCCGCTCCACTTCATGCTGGAAACTCTCAAACGCCGTGTAGATGCGCGGCTCGCCTCTACCGGAACGACCTTCCAGCCAGCCCTCAACCTGCTCGATACTGAACACCTCGTAGTGTTCCGGGCAGCGGCTGGAGGGTGAAATACGGTATTCAGTCTGGCGACCGTTCAGGTCTACCGGCTCGCCTTCGTGGCTGAACAGATTAACCGCGGGGGTGCAGTACAACTGCATGGAGTCGCGGGTTACCCGGGTGTCCGGGGGCAAAATGCGGCTGAAGTGGAAACGCAGACTGATCTCATCAGCCTGCACCGCTGGCAACCGGGATTTCAGGCCGGTGATGTCAACAAACCGGAAGGCCTCCGGAAAACTCAGGTACTCCTGGATAATCCGGTAGCCGGCATAAGCATTCTTGGGATAAGGCAGGATCGCCTCGTCTGCCGCAAAGCCAACCGGCTGCAACAGGGATGAAGGCAGACTGACCACACGGTCGCTCACCACCAGCTCCATACGGCTGAGGTAATGGTTTAACCACAGATACAGGGTCTCTGCCGTGTGGTTGTCGCCCCCCAGGTAAAAACGCAGATTTTCCAGGCCAATGCCATTCAGTGGCTGGTCCGTATGCAGGGCCAGGTCTACGGTCACGGAGGAAACCTCCCGTGAGTGCTCGGCATTGGCATCGGCCACACTGATCGGAAAAATATCCACCGACCGGCAGGTGCGGAACCGGCATTGGGTCTGGCGGCTGGCGTCGCCCAGGGGGCGGCTCTTGATCTCGGTATGACGATCAACAACCTGACGTTCACTGATGGCATGCAGCTGTGGATCAAAGCGCATGATGGTGCAGCTGGGCACTGGCCGCAGATAATTGGGCCAGAGCATGTTCAGCAGCGAATGAGTCAGCTCCGGAAACTCGTCCTCAACTTTTTCCCGCAGTTTGCCGGTCAGGAAGGCGAAGCCTTCCAGCAGCCGTTCTACGTCCGGGTCGGTGCTCTGTTCGGATAGAAAGCGGGTGAGCTGCGGGTGGGCTTCGGCAAATTCCCTGCCTTGCAACCGCAGAAAGCTCAACTCATCCCTGTAAAAGCGATTTAACTTCATCGTTACTGCACCACTAGTCTGGCCCCGAGCAAGGGTGTGGTTGGCCTTTCCAAAAGACGCTTCAAGCCCATCCATGGGGCGCTTGAGCTCCGCCATCCATGGCTCCGCGCACTTTTGGAAAGGCCAACCACACCCTCGCTCTCATCCTTGCCTGCAGAATACTACCCATGACGCTAGATCACGCGGTAGTACCGCTTATCATCCAAAACCAGGTCTATGGTCGTCCGATCATCGCTTCCTGCAACGTTCAGGTAGACCGTCACCTGGAACTTCAACTGCAACGGGTCCGGGCCCGGTGGCATGGCCACCACATCCACCCGCTTAACCCGCGGCTCAAACTTCTCGATGCACTGACGGATGGCCCCGCGGATCTGGATGCTCAGGTCATGAGTGCCCAGCGTGGCGTCGTTGAAATCCAGCAAGCCAAGATCCGGTGCGCTGCTGCTGTTGCCCGGGTGGGCGTTCAGCAGTCGCACCAGGTGGCGCTTGATGGATTCCACCACATGGGTGAACTCGCCCATGCTCTGGCCCGCGGGAGCGGCAGCCTGTTCAAGCCGTTCAAACAGGCTGCCGGTGTTGCGAACGCCGTCAGTGCCGGTGCCGCCAAACACGGATTAATCCTTGTCCAGTCGGCCAACCAGCGAGAGTTCAAAGTTGGCGCCCATGTATTTGAAGTGCGGACGCACTGCCAGGGAGACCTGGTACCAGCCCGGATCGCCTTCTACATCGGAGACTTCCACTTTCGCGGCACGCAAGGGGCGGCGGCTGCGGACGTCTGCAGGCGGGTTTTCCTGGTCGGCCACGTACTGGCGAATCCAGGTGTTCAGTTCCCGCTCCAGATCCTGACGCTCTTTCCAGGAGCCGATCTGCTCTCGCTGCAGCACCTTGATGTAGTGGGCCAGGCGGTTCACGATCATCATGTACGGCAACTGGGTACCCAACTTGTAGTTGGTTTCCGCTTCCTTGCCTTCCTTGGTGTTCGGGAACTGCTTGGGCTTCTGCACCGAGTTGGCGGAGAAGAACGCGGCGTTATCGCTGCCTTTACGCATGGTCAGGGCGATGAAACCTTCTTCCGCCAGCTCGTATTCGCGACGGTCGGTAATCAGCACCTCAGTCGGAA
Source organism: Marinobacter nauticus (assembly GCF_003634635.1). Lineage (GTDB taxonomy): Bacteria > Pseudomonadota > Gammaproteobacteria > Pseudomonadales > Oleiphilaceae > Marinobacter > Marinobacter nauticus. Next base: position 18,769 of record NZ_RBJB01000004.1, read on the forward strand.
TCTTGGCTTCCAGCTGACCGAAGGACTCGAAGGTGTGCACCGGCAGATCTTCCACCGCACCACCACTCTGGGGACCAATGATGTTCGGGCACCAACGGTACTTGGCGAAGCTCTCGGTCAGGCGTGTGGCCAGCAGGTAGGAGGTATTGCCCCACAGGTAATGCTCGTGGTCACCGGAGACATCTTCCTTGTAGTTGAAGCTGCGCACCGGGTTTTCAGTCGGATCATAAGGTACCCGCAGCAGGAAGCGCGGCGCGGTCAGGCCCAGGTAACGGGCATCTTCGGACTCACGCAGGGAACGCCACTTGGCGTATTTCGGGCCTTCGAAAACGGCACTCAGCTCTTTGATGGCCGGCAGTTCCTGGTAGCTGTCGACGCCGAAGAACGACGGTGCAACCGAGGACAGGAACGGCGCGTGGGACATGGCGCCAACCGACGATACGTACTGCAGCAGCTTCATGTCCGGCGTTGATGGGCTGAAGGCGTAGTTGCCGACAATCGCGCCCACCGGCTCACCACCGAACTGACCATACTCGGCCGCATAGATGTGCTTGTAGAAGCCGGTCTGGGTCACGTCCGGAGCAAATTCGAAATCTTCCAGCAGTTCGGTCTTGGTGGCATGGAGGATATCCACCTTGATGTTCTCGCGGAAATCGGTGCGATCCACCATCAGTTTCAGGCCACGCCAGGACGATTCCAGTTCCTGCAACTTGGGCGCGTGCAGAATCTCATCCATCTGGGCGCTGATTTTGCGATCCAGCTCGACCACCATCTGGTCGACCAGCGCCTTGTTGACCGGCTGGCCTTTTTCATCGCTCTTCAGCAGGTTGGCAATAAACGTGGCCACCCCTTTACGGGCAACATCGTAGCCTTCATCGGCCGGCGCCATACGGCTGTTGGCCATGACCTGGTCAAGCAGAGAGCCTTCTGCTACGGATTCGGAGGCAGCAGATTGCTGCACAGCAGTATCAGACATACCACATCCCTTCAGTACGTGATTGATAATCGATGTAGGTTACCGGGTTCCGGTGTTGCGATTACTCGCCGTCGTCGGTGGCCAGCTCAAGTTCAGCCAGCAGCTTTTCCCGGGCGTCGTCGTTGTCCAGCAGCTCCTGCAGCTTGGAACGGAACGAAGGCACGTTGCCCAGCGGGCCCTTGAGGGCAACCAGGGCTTCACGCAGCTCAATCAGCTTCTTGAGCTCAGGGACCTGGCGGGCAATGCTGTCCGGAGAGAAGTCTTCGAGACCCTGGAATTCGAGATTTACGGGGAGGTCGTCGGCACCGTCTTCGAGCTTGTTGGAAACACTGGTGGAAAGCGTCAGACCCGCTTCCTTCATGACAGAACGGAAGTTGTTCTTGTCGACGGAAATGGCCTTACGGTCTTCAATGGGGGTTTCTTCAGCGTGACCCTTGAAATCACCAACCACGAACATCTTCAGTGGTAGTTCGGTTTCGGCCTGCTGATCGCCTGTGGCGGGGACATACTTGATATTGATGCGCTCTTTCGGCGCAACGGAACCGTCTTTGGCAGACATGGCGTGCTCCCTGTGCAAGTCATTTGCAATTGTATCGATCCTTGGTGTCTGCCCTCCTGGCAGACAACGCGTAAAACTGTACACAGGTCACCCAGGGTTCTCAAGCAAAAATTGGCCAGCGATGGCTCAAAATGTGTGCTTGGGCAAACTTTTGCCAGATTGCCAGGGCGACCGGAAAACCGCTATTTCGGTCAATGACGCCAACCAGCCCCGTCGCTATACTGCCGGCATACTTGAATGGAAAAAAACCACCAACACCACGGAGACACAACATGAGTGACCTGAAAGCGAAATTCGAAGAAGCGGTAAACTACATCCAGACCGCGGAAGGCGACTTCAAACCTTCCAACGAGTTGAAACTGGAATTCTATGCCCTTTACAAGCAGGCCACCGAAGGCGATGTCAGCGGCAAGCGTCCGGGCATGATGGATTTTGTTGGCCGGGCCAAGTACGACGCCTGGGAGAAACTCAAGGGCATGTCCAGCGATGACGCCATGCAGCAGTACATCGACAAACTTGAATCCCTGAAGTAACGCCCCTGCCCCGCCGCCATTCCGGCCGCGGGGCACCGCACCCGCCAAAATTTTGCGCCGTTCAAACGTTTGTCATATGATGCGCGCAACATAACAAAAACAAGCTTTTGAACGAGTACACACCATGGACATTACCGAGGCCCTGGAGCAATCGCGCCCAGGCATGATTGGCCAGGTACAGGCCGCCATCCGCAAACGCGAACTGAATCAACGCGCCGAGCAAACCTATCTGCACTGGATCAGCCGGTTTGTGCTGTTTCATGATCTTAAGGATCCGGACAACCTGGCCGAAGAGGATCAGAAGCTGTTCCTGACCTATCTGAGTGAAAAGATCCGGGTATCCCGGGCCCGACTGAATCAGGCCAGTCAGGCTCTGAGCTTTTTCTACGAAGATGTGCTCGGCAGGCCCGCTGCTGCAGCGGATTCAGCCGCTGCCTGAGGCCGAGTAGCGGGGCCGATGTTTAACGACCGGTGAGATTGGTATTCAGGGTATCGTAGGTACGGTTCTCGGGTGGCCGGATCACGTAATTGTTGCCGTGGCTCTGGCCCGGTATCACTTTGGGGTTACTGAAACGGATCTCGACGGGAATCTCGGAACGGCCCAGATCGGTTCGCGGGTCTCTCGGCTGCAGGGCCAGCGGGTCCAGATAGAAATCGTCATCCGTTGCCTGCTGCACCGGTACCCCGGCCGCCGGCGCTGCCAGCCCGCCCTCAATTACGGTATTGGCCAGCTCCTCTTCCGCGACCGAGCGAAACGGAATGGTGTCGATAGTGGAGCGCTCTTCGTACTCAAACGCGGCGTCATCGTCACTCTGGGCATAGGCAGGCAAGGCCGTCAGCAGCATCAACGGCAACGCCAGCAACGCTGCCCCGGCTCGTTTTTCCTCTGTCTGTTTCCTGACATTCATGGCGCTCATCCCAACCCTAGCCGATCATCCATTTGCCCTGACGGGTGACAATATTTGATCAGTCTATCGCCAAAAATGACCCTTTGCCCAGGCAAAAGCCAGTTTTGTGACAGCACTCACTTGTCGTTCGAGGCCATTTGGTAGCGGATATCGGTAATCACCACCTGCTTCCAGCCCTCAGGGGTTCTCACCGATACCTCGTCATCCAGATGCTTGCCAATGAGCGCGCGGGCCAGCGGAGAATTGATACTGAGATAGCCTTTTTCGAGATCGAATTCATCGGCACCCACGATTCGATACTCCTGCTCACTGCCGTCCTCATCCTCGATGGTCACCCAGGCACCAAAGAATACCCGGCTCCGGTCCTCTGGCAGGCGATCCACCACCGAGACCTCATCCAGCCGCTTGCTGAGGAAGCGTACGCGACGGTCGATTTCCCGAAGCTGCTTTTTGCCATAGATGTACTCGGCGTTCTCGGACCGATCCCCCAGGGCGGCTGCTTCACGTACTGCCTGGGTAACCTCTGGTCGCTTCACTTTCCATAGGAATTGCAGCTCATCCCGGAGCGCCTGTTCACCTTCGGGGGTGATATAGCGCGGCCGGTTGTTGCCTGAAGGCGTCTGGTTGGCCATGGGTGTCCTGGTTCAAGAAACAATGCATTTCGGAAGGGCAAAAAAAACCCCGTGAATCACGGGGTATAAGGCTAGCGCTGTGCTGGAGGGGGAAGCAAGCAGATCATCCGCCCGCTTCCGCATCTACACCCTCTATTCTGCACATTGACCATTACCTGCCTGTGGCCATGCGATTACCTTTTGGCAAGGCATCCGTTTCGCAATCTAGGTTGAACACTCTAGCGCCAAGGATTAGCGTGGCCGACAATGACACCTGATCTTTTCTGCATGGAGATATGCTAATGGATACCAAGAAACTGATGAATCTGGCACTTGAAGGGGTGGATAGCCTGGGTTTCCGGCTGGACCAACTGGGCATCACCAGCCGCGTCAATCGTCACAATATTGCGGCCTTTCTGATGGCCGAACAGAAGCACCTGGAAGGCGAATGGGACAGTATTCAGGCCAAGGTGGATCGTCGTCGCTCGCAGTTTGATCATATCAGCCAGCAGGTCGAGTCGCGGGCCGACGCGGTACTTGGCCCTGTCCTGAGCCGTATCAACCGCTTTCGCGCCAGCCAGTAATCTCAGGCCGTGCCGGATTCTGCGGAGGAGCGACCCTCCTCCGTTGAACCACCATTCTCAGACTGTGTGGCCTTGATCCGCTTTTTTACGGCGGTGTACGCTGGCATCCGGACCGTGACGGTCAGGCCCGGCATGTCTTCACCAGGATGGGTATCACTCAGCAGAATCTGGCCCTGATGAATCTCCGCCACCGCCGACACCAGGCTGAGACCCAGACCATTGCCCGGTAACGAGCGGCTCTTGCCAACCCGGTAGAAGCGCTGGAAAACCTGGTCTTTCTCATCATCCGGAATACCGATACCGGAATCCTGAACCTCAAACACCGCTCCGCCGCCGTCCCGGCGAACGACCACCTTGATGGCACCATGCTCCGGCGTGTATTTGATGGCGTTGTCGATCAGGTTACTAATCATCTGGAACAGGAGATCCCGGTCTCCCTCAATCCGGACATTTTGCTCAAGTTCCTGAGAGAAACTCTGATCCTTGTCCTCGGAAAGGGCCTCGTAGAGTTCACAGGCATCGCTGACCAGTTCATCCAGCGCCACCACTTTCATGTCGGCCGAGTTGCCCCGGGTCTCCAGCCGGGCAATGCGCAGCAAGGCATTGAAGGTGGCCAGCAGCTGGTCAGCCTCCGCCACAGCCTGCCCGACATGCTCGCGCGCCTCGTCATTGTCGACCGTAATCAGCGTGTTTTCGAGCTGGTTACGCAGTCGCGTCAGTGGAGTGCGAAGATCATGGGCGATGCTGTCGGAAACATGGCGTATGCCTTCCATCAGATACACGATCCGGTCCAGCATCTGGTTCAGGTTTTCGGCCAGTTGATCAAAATCGTCGTCGGTCCCACGGGTCGGAATCCGGAGGGACAGGTGCCCATTCATGATCCGGCGGGAGGTGTTGTTGATCACTTCAATGCGGCGAGTGGTGCTTCGGCTCATCAGGAAGCCACCCAGGAGCGCCAGGGCAAGGGTGATGCCCATACCCCAGTTGATGGCAGTTTCAATCACCCGCTTGAGGTTGGTGAGGTCATCCACATCGCGCCCCACCAGCAAGCGCAAACCACCCTGGACCTCAAAGATCCGGGCCCGGGCCAGGCGCTCGGGGCCCTGCCAGCCAACGGCGGGATTCAGGGTGAAATTAATCCAGCCACTGTCAGACGAGCGGCTGCCCTCTGGCCAGGTTTCAATATTCCCGGCCAGTTTCAGAAAGTCGTCTGTGGTCAACAGGTAAATGGACTTGGCATTCGGATCCCTGGCCACCCGTTCCCGGATGATCGTGATCAGACCATTTACACCACGACTGCGATACTGCTCCGCCAGGCCGGCGATTTCCGCTTCAATGGTCTCGTCGGTCTGGGCAGTCATGAACCCGGCTGTGCGCCAGTAGATAAATGCCAACAGCAGAAACACCGAGGTGGCAAACACCACCATATACAGCAGGGCAAGCTGGAAAGACGATGTTCTGAGCTGACTAAGCAGTTTCACGTAACATGTATCCCGCCCCCCGCACTGTCTGCAGCAGGGGTGTATCGAATTCCTTGTCGATCTTGGCGCGCAGACGGCTGATATGCACGTCGATCACGTTGGTCTGGGGGTCAAAGTGATAATCCCACACTTTCTCCAGCAGCATGGTACGGGTGACCACCTGCCCGGCATTACGCATCAGGTATTCCAGCAGCCTGAACTCCCGGGGCTGGACATCAATATTCTGGCCGGCGCGTTTCACGGTGCGGGCCAGCAGGTCCATCTCGAGATCCGCCACTTTCAGTACGGTCTCGGTCTCGGCCGCCTGACGGTTACGCCGGATCAGTGACTCGATGCGCGCCAACAGCTCGGTGAAAGAAAACGGCTTGGTCAGGTAGTCATCGCCACCGCCACGCAGCCCTTCGACACGGTCATCGACATCGCCCAGAGCACTGAGAATCAGCACCGGCGTCTGGTTGCCCGTGGCCCGTACCGTCTTGATAATGGAAAGGCCATCCATACCCGGCAACATCCGGTCGACAATCATGATGTCGTATTCTTCACTGGCCGCCATCATCATGCCTTCCTTCCCGTCGGCCGCATGATCCACCACGAAGTCGGATTCCCTCAGTCCCTTTAGCAGATAATTTGCTACATCCCGATCGTCTTCGATTACCAGCGCTTTCACCGGTGCTCCTCCTGATAGCGGAAAACATTAACAACAAGGGTACGAAGAACTCCGGGAACCGGCCAGTTACGATCTTGTAAGAGGGTGTCGCCTATGGCGACGGTCAGTTTGCCTCAGAAAACCAGCCCAGAGACGGCTCTGTCGCCCCGGTAGGCCTGTACTCTGCACTCACCCAGCCGCCATAACCCAGTCTGTCTATCGCCGAGAAAACATTCGAAAAGTTAATCTCCCCGGTTCCCGGCTGATGCCGGCCCGGGTTGTCGGCGAACTGGATATGGCCAATCCAGGGCAGCAGACACTCAATGCCGCGAATCAGATCCCCTTCCATGATCTGCATGTGATAGAGATCGTATTGCAGGCGCACGTTGTCTGCCTCCACCGCCTCAATCAGCGCCATCACCTTGCCAGTGGTATCAAGCATGAAGCCCGGCATATCCACCCGCGAATTGATGGCCTCCAGGCACAGGGTCAGGCCGGCTTCGGCGAAGCGGTCGGCTGCGTACTGCACATTCGCCACCAGGGTCTGCCAGGCGTCTTCCTCGGCAACGGATTCGGGCTTCAAACCTGCCAGGCAGTTCAGCTGCTCGCAGCCCAGCATCCGGGCGTAGTGAATGCCCTGCTCGACACCGGCGCGAAACTCATCGATACGATCCGGCAGACAGGCAATGCCACGCTCCCCCGCTGCCCAATCGCCGGGCGGCAGATTGAACAGCACTTGTTCCAGCCCGTTGCTCTGAAGCCGCTCCGCCAGCTGTTCCGCCGGCCACTCATAGGGAAACAGATACTCCACACCACGGAAACCGGCGCTTCGGGCCTTGGCGAAACGTTCCAGAAACGGCACTTCGGTAAACAGCATGCTCAGGTTGGCAGCAAAACAGGGCATGGCAGATTTCTCCGGTTATTTCAGTGCTTGGGGCCTCGGCCCAGGGAACCCATCAGGGTACCGTTCAGATGCTCCAGCTCCAGCAACAAGCCGCTGTGATCGACATCGCTGTGGCCATTGGCGACCAGGGCAAGGTATTCATTATGCACCTGCTGGGCCAGCGGCAGGGTCAGATTTTCCGAGCGGGCCTCATCCAGAATCATACGCATATCCTTGAGCTGGATGCGGGCCGGAGCGCCCGGCGCGAAGTCCCGGTCAATCATCCGCTGGCCATGCAGTTCCAGAATCCGGCTGCCGGCAAACCCGCCCATCAGCGCTTCCCGCACGGCGGCCGGATCCGCGCCACCCTTGGCGGCCAGCAACAACGCCTCCGACACCGCACCAATGGTGATACCCACAATCGCCTGATTGGCCAGCTTCGCCAACTGACCGGCCCCCACCGGCCCGATGCGGGTGCATTTGCCCAGCGCGCTGAACACCGGCAAAGCCCGCTCGATATCGGCTTCAGAACCGCCCGCCATGATACTCAGCCGGGCCTCGGCCGCACCCACCGTGCCACCGGACACCGGTGCATCCACGTAACCCACCCCCTGCTCTGCGGCCAGCTCGGCATGCTGTCGCGCCAGCGAAGGCTGCACCGAACTCATATCAATCACCAGCGCACCCACCTTCACCGCAGCCAGAGCGCCCTGATTTACCAGCACATCGTCCACCACCTGGCCATTTTCCAGCATGGTGATCACGATATCGGCCTCCGCCACCGCCTCGGCGGGCGTCCCGGCGATCATCGCTTCGCTGGCAAAGGCCTCGCACTTGCTGGCGGTGCGATTCCAAAGCGTCATGGAAAAACCGGCGTCCAGCAGGTTACGGGTCATCGGCGCGCCCATCAGGCCGATGCCGAGAAAAGCAATCTTGAGATTATTAGATGTCATGGTTTGGCCTTCACGTACAACGTTTGCAGAAGCAAGTGGGTAGGGCTTTCCAAAACCCTGCGGAGCCATGGATGGCGGAGCGGAGCGTACAGGGATGTATTTACAGCGTGTTTTGGAAAGCCCTACCCACTTGCTTCCTCACCAATGTTAGAAATTAAGTCGTGCGAGGATTATACAAACAAAAACGCCACCAACCGCGAACGGTGGTGGCGTTTTCAGCTTCCGGGCTGCAATAAAGCCTCAGGCGACCTCGGCCATCTGCACCCGGATCTTCTTCATGGCGTTTTTCTCAAGCTGGCGGATCCGCTCAGCGGACACCCCGTACTTGTCGGCCAGCTCATGCAACGTCGACTTGCTCTCCGACAACCAGCGTTCACGCAGAATATCCTGACTGCGCTCGTCCAGCTGCTCCAGCGCCTGCATCAGCCGGCCGTTGGAGTCCTCAGACCAGTCAGCGTTTTCCATCTGAACCGCCGGATCGCTACGGCGATCTTCCAGGTAATAAGCCGGCGCCTGGTAGGCGTTGTCTTCGTCATCATCCATCGGGCCGTCAAAAGCGGTGTCCTGGGAAGCCAGGCGACCTTCCATTTCCCGCACCACGTGGGGCTCGACACCCAGATCATTGGCGACCGCTTTCAGCTCATCGTGATTCAGCCATGCCAGCTTCTTCTTCTGGCTGCGCAGATTGAAGAACAGCTTGCGCTGGGCCTTGGTGGTGGCCACTTTCACAATGCGCCAGTTACGCAGAATGAATTCGTGAATCTCCGCCTTGATCCAGTGCACGGCAAACGACACCAGACGCACGCCATACTCAGGATTAAACCGCTTGACGGCCTTCATCAGGCCAACGTTGCCTTCCTGGATCAGGTCGGCCTGGGCCAGGCCGTAGCCGGAATAGCTGCGAGCAATGTGAATCACAAAGCGCAGGTGCGACAGCACCAACTGACGCGCGGCCTCAACATCGCCATGGTAGTGCAGCCGTTCTGCCAGTTCCCGCTCTTCATCAACGGAGAGAACAGGAATGCGACTCGCCGCCTGGATATACGACTCGAGATTCGCACCCGGAACCAGTCTGTCAACCAGCTGTAAACTCGTACCCATGCATTAACCTCCGAACCTGACAGCCTTTAAATATAGCAACTCAATATGAGACCGCCAAGAACTCAATTAGTTCCCGAACTTACCAGTAAAACGTTAAAAATCATACATCTGGGAAGATCGCCTTTGCTTTTCTACAAATAAAACTACGTCAGAAAAGGCTCTTTTTTCAATACGGTTTTCCCGCGATCCGGATCAGCCTCCAGCAATATCGCCCGGCTCTATGTCATCCAGATGACGCCTCACCGCAACCCAGGCGCCCAGCCAGCCTAACAGCATCGCTACGATTATCAATGCCAACGCGCCATCGAATCCCGGCCCCTGCAAGGTAAACTCACTGCGATACAGCCCGGCAAGACGCTCGATCGGGCCGCTTAACCACCAGAGCGACACCTGAATCAGTAACCACGCCACCAGGCCACCCCCGAGCCCGAACCAGGCGCCGGTGTAAAGAAACGGACGACGAACGAAAGCATCGGTTCCGCCCACCAGTTTTGCCACGAGGATTTCATCCCGCCGGTTCTCGATGGCCAGACGTACCGTGTTTCCAATCACCAGGATAACCGCAGCCCCCAGCAACAAAGCCAGCGCCCAGACGGCGCGGGCAAGGATGTCGGTCATTGCGTTCAGGCGTTGCAGCCAGCCCAGGTCGACCTGGACCTGATCGATACCGTTCATATTCTCGACAAACGTCACCAGTGCCTGAACGCCCTCTGCCGAGCGAGCGCTGTCTTCGGGTGTAATCAGCAGCGTGTGCGGCAAAGGATTCTCTTCCAGAAAATCCAGCGCCTCGTCCAGCCCGGAACTGGCTCGAAAATCGGCCAGGGCCTGGTCACGCTCGACCAGCTGAACCGATACCACTCGCCCATCGCTTTCAATGTCCGCGGCCATACCCCGGGCTTCCTCCGCCGGCAGTTCCATCGCCAGATAGGCGGTAATCCTGGCCGTGCTCTCCCAGCCTGCACTCACACCCTGCAGGCTGGTCAACAGCAACAGCAGGGCAACCGGCAAGGCCAGAGCTACCCCCATCACTGTCCAGGTCATGGCGCTGGCTACCGGGGTTTTCCACATTCTCTGGATAGAATCCCGGGCTACTTTCCGGTGGTGGCCCAGATAACTCCGGGCCTGATCACTCAACAGTGATCGCGAACGGTTAGCGCCCCGGCGATTATCCGGCTTCTGGCGAGAGTCAGTGGCCACTCACACCTCCGCCAGCTACCAGCTGGCCCTGATTCAGAGTCAACGTACGTCGATTCATTTCATTAATCAGAGCAATATCGTGGGTTGCCACAAGTACCGTTACCCCAACCTGACTGAACTGGGTAAACAACCGCATGATGTCTGCAGACAATTCGGGATCCAGGTTACCGGTCGGCTCGTCCGCCAGCAGTACGGGTGGTTTGTTTACTACCGCACGGGCAATACCGACCCGCTGCTGCTCACCCCCGGATAACTGCATGGGGTTCATCTTTTCCTTTTTCAGCAAACCAACCTTGTCCAGTGCCGCCCGCACGCGCCGGCCGGTGTCTTCCGGCGAGGCCCCCATCACTTCCAATGGCATGGCCACGTTGTCGAACACCGTGCGGTCGAACAACAGCTGGTGATTCTGGAACACCACACCGATATGACGCCGGATGTAAGGAATCTGGCGACGGGGCAGGCTATTCAGTTTCTGGCCGCCCACGATCACCTCACCCGCTGTCGGGCGCTCCATCACCATGATCAGTTTCAGAAGGGTACTCTTGCCCGCGCCGGAATGACCGGTCAGAAACGCCAGCTCACCACGATCCAGGTGAAAGTTCACAGCCCTGAGTGCGGTGTGATCACTGTCGTAGCGTTTGGTTACCTGGCGGAACTCGATCATCGGGGCAGCTACTCCGTCTTTACGGCGTCAGTCTTCGAACAACGCATCCACAAAAGTTTCGGCATCGAAGCTGCGCAGGTCTTCGGCCTGTTCTCCCACCCCGATATAGCGGATTGGCAACTGCAGCTGACGGGCGATCGCAAACACAATACCGCCTTTGGCCGTGCCGTCCAGTTTCGTGAGCGTAATGCCGGAGACACCCACTGCCTGCTGGAATACCTGGGCCTGGCTCAGGGCATTCTGACCGGTGCCGGCATCCAGCACCAACATGACCTCATGAGGCGCAGATTCATCCAGCTTCTTCATCACCCGAACGACCTTGGACAACTCGTTCATCAGGTTGTCCTTGTTCTGCAGGCGACCGGCGGTGTCTGCAATCACCACATCCACACCCCGGGATTGAGCAGACTGGATGGCGTCGAAAATTACCGATGCACTGTCTGCGCCGGTATGCTGGGCCACCACCGGAACGTTGTTGCGCTCGCCCCACACCTGCAATTGCTCAACCGCCGCCGCCCGGAAGGTGTCACCAGCGGCCAGCATGACCGACTTACCCTCACTCTGGAATTTCTTGGTGAGCTTGCCGATGGTAGTGGTTTTGCCGACACCGTTCACGCCAACCATCAGGATAACGTAGGGCTGTTTACCAGCATCGATCTCCAGCGGCCGGGTCACGTCCTTGAGAAGGCCATGCAACTCATCCCGTAGCGCCTTGCGCAGGGCCTCGCCATCTTTCAGCTGATTGCGTTCGAGTTTCTCGGTCAGGGCGTCGATGATCTCAGAGGTGGCGGTCACACCCACATCGGCCATGAGCAACGTGGTTTCGATTTCTTCCAGCAGATCTTCGTCAATCTTCTTGCCCACCGATAACAGGTCGGCCAGACCACCGGTCAGGCTGGCCCGGGTTTTCCCCAGACCCTGCTTGATGCGTTCGAAGACACTGATTCGGGTTTCCGGTTCGCGCTCAACCTCAGGCTCCGCCGCCGGAACGGGTTCCGGCGCGGGAGCCGGCTCAACAGCCGGTTGAGCCGCTTCCGGCTCAGCGGCTTCTGCCGCGGGTTCAGGCGGCACTTCAGTTTCGGCCTCCGGTTCCGCTGGCACAGGAGCCGGCCCCCTGGCCACCTCCGGCTTACGCTGAGGTACCGGCTTGGGCCGGGGCGCACGCTTGCGGTTGCCGGCGATATCCAGCACAAAAAACAGAACAAGAAGGGCCAACAGGCCGACTGAAATCCACTCTGCCGTCATAATCTATCCATCTGTCTGAAAAAAGGGCGGGCACAGGCCGCAGGTTCGCGAAGAGGACACAAGAACCTCAGCTCGCCAAAATAAGTGGAGCATTCTAACAGACTGACCGGCACAAGTGATGGGGCAGGATTAACCGGTCTCGTGGATTCCTGTACCATAGCCGCAAACATCAGCCATCCATGATTTCCCCGGAGCCTCGCCCCTATGGCACGACGTCCCCCAGCCCGCAAAAAACCCGTCGTCTCACCAGGCAAAGGCTCCGGAACCGGCGAACTGAGAATCATCGGCGGCGACTGGCGCAGCCGGAAACTGCGCTTTCCGGACGCCGGCGGCGTGCGGCCCAGCCCGGCCCGCACCCGGGAAACCCTGTTCAACTGGCTGAACTTCCACCTGGCCGGCAGCCGGTGCCTGGATCTGTTCGCCGGTTCCGGGGCTCTGGGACTGGAAGCACTGTCCCGTGGAGCAGCGCAGGCAACGCTGGTGGACCACACCCCCGCCCTGGCCAAAGCGCTCCGGGACAACCTCCGGCTGCTGGGAACCAACAAAGGGGATGTCGCCTGCCAGGATGTGGAACAGTTTCTGGCAAAGGGTGACGGCCAGGGCTACGACATCGTGTTTATGGACCCGCCATTCCGTCAAGGCTGGCTTGAACGGTTGATACCGCTACTGGACACCCAGCAATGGGTGAAGCCGGGTGGCTGGATCTATGTCGAACACGAGAGTGAAAGAGCCTTGCCGACGGTACCGGCCAGCTGGCATCTGCACCGACAGAAATCAGCAGGCCAGGTCAGCTACTGTCTTTTCCGGGTTGAACGGGGTGACGAACCGGAAGCCCAGTAACGGGGGGCTTCCGGCGCATCCTACAGGCAGGCCTGTCTCAGGAAGCGGGGCGCAAGGAATACGCTCGCAGGTGCGCGGCAAACTCTTCCAGGTAACGAACACCACTGGCTTCGGCGTCACGACACCACTCCATCAACGCCTGCAGCTTGTCCTGGGGCTTGAGCCCGCGCTGGCGCCAGAGTGCCTGGAGTTCATGACTCTTCTCGTAGATCAGCCTGAGCACTTCGTTGCGCTCCAGCACCGTGTCAAGATGTTCTTTTTCCCGAGGCTTGATCAGGCTGATTTCGCGAGACAGCAATTGCTTGAGCTTGCGATAACGGGGACGAATTTCGTCGTCCATCAACGCTTTCTGCTGTCGCAGCACCGGCTCCATTACTCGCTTGCGATACTGGCGCATGATCACAAAGCGGTTATTGGCGATAGCCTGAACGGTTTCCACGTCCACCGCCTGCTTGCCCGGAACATAATGAGCAATAGGCCGGTAGCCTTTCGGCGTCGCCAGACCAAACAGCTGGAACAGACGAATGTAACCCCAACCGATGTCCACTTCGTACCAGCGACGAGACAGCTTGGCCGAATTCGGATAGGTGTGGTGATTGTTGTGCAGCTCTTCACCACCAATCAGGATACCCAGCGGCGAGATGTTGCGGGCGTTATCGGCGCATTCGAAATTCCGATAGCCCAGGTAATGGCCGATACCATTGACCACGCCGGCAGCCCATACCGGAATCCACATCATCTGGACCGCCCAGATCCAGATGCCGTGCACCCCGAACAGCGCCAGGTTGATCACTGCCATCAAGGCAATACCCAGGGTCTTGTACCGGCTGTAGAGGTTGCGCTCGACCCAGTCTTCCGGGGTGCGCTGGCCATAGCGCTCAAGGGTTTCAGGGGTGGCAGAAGCTGCGTATAACTCGGCGCCCTCAAACAGCACCTTGCGAATACCCAGCACCACCGGGCTGTGAGGATCTTCCTCGGTTTCGCACTTGGCATGGTGTTTACGGTGGATGGCCGTCCACTCTTTGGTGTTCTGGGCCGTGGTCAGCCAGAGCCAGAAGCGGAAAAAGTGCTTGAGAACGGGATGCAGATCCAGCGCGTTATGGGCCGAATGACGATGCAGATAAAGGGTAACGCTGACGATGGTGATGTGTGTCATCACCAGAGTGACCGCGATCAGCTGCCACACAGAAAGGTCCAGAAGACCGTTAAACCACATAGATAATCCTCGAAACTCGATTAACTTCGAAAGGCGATACTGCTGAGGGATGTCGCTGGCACTCGAAGGGGGTGATCGTTAGGCCCACTCTAGCGTACAGGTGTAAGCCTGGACAACCAGGTTTGGCGGCTTTTTTGTTACCGATTACACTGTTTCGTCTCAAAATCTGTCTGTTGGTGGAGGCTCTGTGCCGGAATTACCTGAAGTTGAAACCACCCGTCAGGGCATCGCGCCTCACTGCGAAGGCCAGACCATCCAGCGGGTAATTGTCCGCAACCCCAGCCTGCGCTGGCCGGTGCCGGCGGATCTGGCCGAGCACCTGGAGGGCAAGACCATCCGTGCCGTGGAGCGCAGGGCGAAATACCTGTTCCTGCACCTGGAGACTGGTTCCGTGATTGTCCATCTGGGCATGTCGGGCAGTCTCAGAGTGATCACCGACGACAGCCCCGCCATGACTCACGATCACGTCGAGCTTGTCCTCGGCAATCATCGCCGCCTGCGCTTCAATGACCCGCGACGCTTCGGCTGTTGGCTGTGGACTACCGACTGGAACCGGCATCCACTGATCAGCGCGCTCGGGCCGGAACCCTTATCCGAAGATTTCAACGGCGCCTGGCTTTTTCGCCTGTCCCGGCAGAAACAGACGCCGGTCAAATCCTTCATTATGGACAATCATGTGGTGGTGGGCGTGGGCAATATCTACGCCAACGAAGCCCTGTTCAAGGCCGGCATTCACCCGAAACGGAAAGCCGGCCGCATCAGCCTGGACCGCTATCACAAGCTGGCCGAGGCCATCCGGGAAACCCTCAGCGCCGCCATACTGATGGGCGGCACCACTCTGCGGGACTTCGTCAACAGCGACGGCAAACCGGGGTATTTCGCCCAGTCGCTACTGGTTTATGGCAAGGCGGGAGCGCCCTGCACCGAATGCAACACCCCGCTGAAAGAGATCCGCATGAACAACCGATCGACGGTTTACTGCCCCCGATGCCAGCGCTGAGATTCCGCAACGGCTCACACTTTTCAACGAAAAACCGTTTGAAATTGAGGCAATATGATTCATAGTTAATGGAGTGCTAGTACCCGGTCGCCGCACGCAGCGCGAACATGCTGGCTCGCAATACAGAGACAGGCGAGCCCTGACCAACCGGGCTGATACGTTCAGGAGAGAATGACATGACCCGCAAGATTTCCCGCACCCTGGTAGCCACCGTCGCAGCCTGCCTGCTGGCATTCTCATCGCTCGGCCATGCCCGTGCCGTGGACGAAAGCCCGTCTGCGCTGGCCATGACCGCCGATGCGGTGTTGCTGCGCCCGGCGCTGCTGGCCACAACCATTATTGGTAGTGCTGTGTATCTGGTATCCCTGCCATTCTCGGCGCTTGGCGGCAATGCCGGTGAAGCCGGTGAAGTGCTGGTGGTTGGCCCGGCCAAGGCCACCTTCGTGCGCTGCCTGGGCTGCACCCGCACCGGTCGCAAGTCAGAAACGGTGGAGCAGTCCGACAACTGATTTGGCTTACCGATCCGTAAAATCCCGGCTTGCCACTGGCCGGGATCTGAGGCAGCCTGAAGAAAATTCTTCAGGCTGTTTTGTTTATGGTGGACTGGTCAACCCTCGATACCGTGTTCCTCGATATGGACGGGACACTGCTGGATCTGCATTTCGACAACCACTTCTGGCTGGAGCACCTGCCAAGGCGCTATGCCGAACACTTTGACCTGCACCCAACCGAGGCCCGGGACTACCTGATTCCGATGATTATGGCCGAGCGGGGCTCACTGAACTGGTACTGCACCGATTACTGGAGCGAACGCCTTGCCCTGGACATAACCGGCCTTAAGGCGGAAGTTGGCGACCGCATTGGCTACCGCCCCCATGTAACCGACTTCCTGGCCGCACTGCGCCAGGCCGGACTGCGCTCGGTCATCGTCACCAACTGCCATCCGGATCCTCTGGCCCTGAAACTTCAACGGACCGGGCTGGATCAGCATGTTGATGGCATCGTCTCCAGCCACGAACTGGGCAAGCCCAAAGAAGACCCGGTGTTCTGGCAGGACCTTGCCAGCCGCTCCCCCTATCGCCACCAATCTACCCTGATGGTCGACGACAGTTTCCCGGTGCTTGAGAGTGCCCGGGCCGCCGGTATTGACCAGTGCCTGGCGATTCTGGCCCCCGATAGCCAGCAGCCAGCCAAAGACCACCACCCGGACATTCCCGGCATTCATCACTTCGATGAAGTGCTGCCTGCCTTACGCTCACATACAGCAGTGCCATCCACCCCATGAGGGGGTTATAATGGGTTATTGCGGCATGTGCCCGACAGGTGAGGAGATATGACGGCGGCGAACGCAGACGATCAGAAAGTCCGGCTCGATAAATGGCTGTGGGCAGCGCGATTCTATAAAACCCGCTCGCTCGCCAAAGAGGCGATTGAAGGCGGCAAGGTGCACTACAACAGCCAGCGCACCAAGCCCGGCAAGATCGTTGAGACCGGCGCCAAAGTGACCCTGCGCCTGGGCTGGCAGGAAAAGATCGTGATCGTCGACGACATCAGCGACCGACGCCGGGGCGCCCCTGAAGCCCAGAAGCTCTATCACGAAACCGACGACAGCGTGAAACGGCGGGAAGACCTGGCTTGGCAACGCAAGACCATGCAGGCTGCACAGCTGCCCCCGGCTCGAAGGCCGAGCAAGAAAGATCGCCGGGATATCCAGCGCTTCCGGGAACAGAATGGTCTGTAACCATTGAATCCCACGTATCTGACAACCCGTATACAACCCCGTTTCAGTAACTCCCAGTAAATCGATACATCAGCTCCAGGAGACACCATGGCATCCCGCGACCAGTTCCAACGTTTTCTCTTTGAACACAGCCAGGTGCGGGGTGCCTGGGTACAGCTGAGCGAGAGTTTCAAGGAAATCACCGGCCAGGCCCCCTACCCGGATTCAGTCCGCGAGCTGCTGGGAGAATCCCTGGTAGCCAGCGTACTGATGAGCAGCACCCTGAAATTCAAAGGCACCCTCTCGCTGCAGGCAGCGGGTGAAGGTGCCCTCAGCACACTCATGGCCGAATGCAGCCATGACCGCCATATCCGTGGCCTGGCCCGCTTTGATGCCGATGCGGTCAGCGGCGAAACCCTGCACGAGTTGCTCGGACAAAGCCGCATGGCCATCACCATCACCCCGGAACAGGGCCAGCGCTACCAGGGCGTGGTGCCACGGGAATCAGAAACCCTGGCCGGCTGCCTGGAAGAGTACTTCGAGCGCTCCGAGCAGATCGCCACCAGCCTGTTCCTGTTTGCCAACGAGGATACCGCTGCCGGCCTGTTACTCCAGCGCCTGCCCGGCCATACCGATGACGACGATGACCTGTGGAACCGGGTGAACCACCTTGCCGCGACGATCGAAGCCGAGGAGCTACTCACCCTGGACAGTGAAACGCTGCTGCACCGGCTGTTCCACGAGGAAACGGTGCGCCTGTTCGAGCCGGATCCGGTGGCCTTCCGCTGCAGCTGTTCCCGTGAGCGCACCCTGGCCGCGCTGGAAGCCATCGGCAAGGACGAGTGCTACAGCATCCTCGACGAACAGGGCAGCATCAACATGGACTGCCAGTTCTGTCACGCAAACTATCGCTTCAATAGAAATGATATTGATCACCTTTTCACCGGCCATACGTTACACTAAGCCGTCACTGAACTTGCCCGGAAGCCGCCTCTGGCGCGGCTTTCAGGGCAGTCGTTTTTTGTGGGCGTCTCTGGCATAATAGCGCGCCTGAATTGACCCGATTGTTCAGTTTTCCGTCAATTTTCGGGGGGACGGCCTGGGCAATCACGAAGACATCCCGAGGGCGAGGTCGAAGTGAGCAACACTTATAATGATCTGAGTACAGCACGACTGGTCGAGCTGGCATTAGCAAGGAACGAAGGCCAGCTGGCATCCAACGGTTCTCTGGTGGTCACCACCGGTGAGCGTACCGGCCGGTCTCCTATGGACCGCTTTATCGTCGAGGAGCCCAGCACCGCCGACGACATTCACTGGGGTCCGATCAACCGCCCGTTCGATGCTGAAAAGTTCGATGCCCTGTGGGATCGCGTTGAAGCCTACATCGCTGAAAAAGACCGCTTCGTCTCTCACGTTCACGTTGGTTCCGACCCGGAACACTACCTGCCGGTAAAAATGACCACGGAAACCGCGTGGCAGAACCTGTTCGGCCGCAACCTGTTCATTCGCCCGGATAGCTTCAATCCGGCCGACAAGCAGGAATGGCAGATTCTCAACGCCGCTAATTTCGAGTGTGTACCGGAGCGTGATGGCACCAACTCCAACGGCTGCGTCATCATCAACTTCGCCAAGCGCAAGGTGTTGCTGGCCGGCATGCACTACGCAGGCGAAATGAAAAAAGCCATGTTCTCGGTTCAGAACTTCCTTCTGCCCGAGAAAGACGTTTTGCCCATGCACTGCTCAGCCAATGTCAGTGAAACCGGCGAGACATGCCTGTTCTTCGGCCTGTCCGGCACCGGCAAAACCACCCTGTCTGCAGACCCGCACCGGTTCCTGATCGGTGACGACGAGCACGGCTGGGGCCCGGGCACCGTATTCAATATTGAAGGCGGTTGCTACGCCAAGTGCATCGACCTGAGCCAGAAGAACGAACCGATCATCTGGGACGCCATCCGTTTCGGCGCCATCGTTGAGAACGTGATGATTGATCCGGAGACCCGCGAGCCGGACTACAACGACGTTTCACTGACCGAAAACTCCCGCTGCGCCTATCCGCTCGAGCACGTCGAAAAGCGCGTGATCGAGAACCGTGCCGGTGAGCCCTCGCACATCATCTTCCTGACCTGCGACATGACCGGCGTTCTGCCTCCGGTATCCATCCTGAGTCGTGAAGCTGCCGCTTACCACTTCCTGAGTGGCTACACCGCGCTGGTGGGCTCCACCGAAATGGGCTCATCCTCCAAGCTGAAGTCCACCTTCTCCACCTGCTTTGGTGCGCCGTTCTTCCCGCGCCCGGCCGGCGTCTATGCCGAGCTGCTGATGAAGCGTATCGACGAATTCGGCAGCAAGGTATTTCTGGTCAACACCGGCTGGACCGGTGGCCCCTACGGTGAAGGCAAGCGTTTCAGCATTCCGACCACCCGCGCCATCATTGCCGCCATCCAGAACGGTGATCTGGACGACGTGGAAACTGAGCACCTGGATGCCCTGAACCTGGACGTGCCCAAGCATGTTCCTGGCGTAGACACCGAGCTGCTGAACCCGCGCACCACCTGGGTCAGCCCGGACTACTACGACGGCAAGGCTCAGGAGCTGATTGCCCAGTTCGTGGAAAACTTCAAGAAATTCGACGTGGCCGACGCCATTGTTGAAGCGGGCCCGAAAGCCGGCTAAAGCCGCTTTCCCACTGCCATAAAAAAAGCGCCTTGCGAAAGCTCGGCGCTTTTTTTGTGCCTTTGGTTTGAGAACACAGACCAGACAGGCCGCCGGGGCGGCCTCGGGCAGAGAAATCAGTTGGCGTAGAACAGCAACGGCACAAAGGCCACCAGTACCAGAGAAATACCCATGGCAATCAGTGGCATGATGATGCGTTCGTGGCGCTGGTAGAAGGTTCCACCTTCCTGCTGGGCCGCCAGCACCTCAGCCTCGCCCACCACCTGGCGGGTGAGCAGATGGTTCAGGGCCACAGGCGGGCTCAGGTAGCCAAGCTCGAAGGCTACCAGCGTCACCATCCAGAAATGCACCGGGTGAATACCGCTGGAGTAGGCTATGGTCGCCACCGTTGCGGTTACCAGAATCACCGCCCCGAAGGCGTCCATGATCATCCCCAGAATCACCAGGATCACTACCATCAGCAGCATGGCAGACCAGGGACTGTCGAACGCCTGAGGGAAAGTTTCCATGATGTGGGAGCGCTCGATCACACCACCAATGCTCACCGACAGCCCCAGCAGCAACAAAAGGGCGCCAATCTCAGCGGTGGTATCGTTGGTCGCGCCACGAACGCTGCGCTCCAGCCCCTGGTGATTGATCTCACCGGACGCCCGGCCCCGGCCATTTTTCAGGCTGATATGCTCATATACCAGAATGGCCAGCATGATCACCGGCAGCAACCGGGGCGCCGAAAATTCGTCCATCCTCACATCCAGGGCAAGCCGGTAGAGCAGCACTACGGCAGCGATCACGATCACATAGGGAATCAATGGCCGCAAAGCCTGAATGGACGCCGGAAAGGCATCGGCCGCCGGGGCAAGATCAAACTGGCTCTGCCGGTTCACCGTGAGAGCCACCATCGCAAACATGGTGGCGGTCAGTACGAATACCCAGATGCCCCAGCCAAACAACTCATCGGTCGTCACCTCTCGGTTCAGGTAGGCAATCACCACCACCAGCAGACACGGCCGCAATACCACACCCAGGGAGCCCGACATGGCCGTGGCCGCCAGGGCCAGATGTCTGCGCGCGCCCGCCGCTCGGAGCTCACTGTAGATAACAGCACCGGCAGCAATCACAAAAATACCGGAAGCACCGGTATAGGCGGTAGGCACCGCCGCCACCAGAACAGCCACCACCGCCAGCATCTCCGGCGGCATACGCCAGGGCCGGAAAATATTGAAAACCAGTGTCGCCAGGCGCGTCTGCTTCAGCATCATGCCCACCCACACGTACAGCCCGACATTCAGGAACATGTCGGCCAGCTCCATCATCTTGCCCAGATAGATCCCGATACCGGAGGAATGACCGATCAGCGCGAAGTAAGTACCTGAAATCAGACACATCACGGTATAGAGCGGAACCGACAGAAACGCCTGGTTCAGATTGCCCCCCGGCGCCAGATTGTCGGGCACGCGGAACAGGCGATAGAGGCTCGCCAGTGTCAGGCAGGCAAAGCCGACAATCCAGAAATTGTGCAGCAGCAGCTCCTCACCAGATACTGTGGTGCTGCTGGCCAGGCTGGATTGCCGGAAGATCACCGACGAGCCCAGCAACATGGCGTTGGCAATGGTTTGCAGGGTATAGGAGACGGTGTAGTCCAACCGGGTCTCCATGGCTCGCATGGCAATGTGATGGCGGGTGAGTGTGGCGGTCACCGCACACAGCATCACCAGAATCACCAGAACATAGCGTTGGGCTGTGAGCCCGAACGCGATCAGGTCGGCTACAAAAAGCTCTACCGCCCGATAGGCTTTCACACCGGGAGTCAGTTTGTCCTGCAGGTCTTCGTAACTGGCGTGAGCGGCCCGGCAATCCGCCACCGAGCGCTCTATGGCAAGACGGACTTCCCGGGGGTCTTTTTCATGGGCGCCAAGCAGTGCTGCCATCGGGTCGTCTGCCGGCGCTTGCTCAGCCAGCTCCCGGGCGACCTCTGCCTCAATATCCCGGTCGAGGTCGCACTCCGGTTGTACCGGGTCCATGCGCAGCTTGTAATAACCGCTCCAGAGCTGCTCACCAGCGCGCAACATCTGATTATGAATATCACTGCTGGTAGAGAACAGAACCACGGCCAGCAACAACAGACAGGCCGGCAGCGATGAAAACCACTCCAGACCACTACGACGAAAACCACCCTGGGGCATAACGGCTTACTCGGCTTGATGATGGTTACAACAGGTCGTCCAGATCCATGGTCTCGACCGGTTCACGCTGGTCATCCCAGAAGGCACCGAACTGCCCGATGGGGGTGCGGTGGCCGGTGTTTTCCACCCACAACCGATCCGAAATCGCCACCAGCATATTGGTCGCCATGGCATCCACAAACCGCCATTCCTCGTTGGCGGGATCGGCCTCAAGGGATTCAGCATGGTCCCGGATAACCGACTTCACCAGGGCTTCATCATTCTTGTTCATGGCCGCAATGGCCTGGAACACATGGCCCAGTCGGACGCCAGCTTCCTCACCCTGCTCCGCGGCAATGGCCAGGCGCTCGAAGGCATCTTCACCCTGGGGCTGGGTTCCCGGGATCATGGCCCAGACCGTGGCACGCAGGCCCATAGGGGCGCCCCACCATTTCTTGTTATCCAGACACTGGGTAGCACGGCCCACCACGGAGCCGGTATTGAACGGAACGCCCACCGAGGAAGTGGCCTGGATCTGGGCGTTAAGCGCCTGCAGCCCGGACAGCAAACCGGCCATGTACATGAACTCGTCCATGTCATCGTCGAAATCCGGGCACTCGGTTTCATCCGGGTTGCCATAGTGGCTATTGTGATGCTGCCAGCTTTTCAGATAGCGGCGAGCGGCCAGGGTATGGGCACGCTTCTGGCGAATAAAGGCGTCTTCCGCCGCGGTCGCGTCCATGGAGTGCATGGCGGCCAACCCTGCCAGCTCATGCTCCCTGGCCTGCTCTTCTGCACAACTGCCCGAAGACAGGTAGAGCATCACAGCCAGTTGATCCGGCTCGCTGGTTACCCGACCAAACGACATCAACAGCGGCGCGGTAGCCTCGCTCATGGAACAGCCCATGGCCAGATCGTCCGACTCCATGAGGTAGGGGACGGTATGGTTGCGGGAGAAGCCCTTCATGACATCCCCCGTGGTCTTGTAGATCATGTTATTGACCGCCCCGCAGCCGCTCAGCAGGAGACCGGCAGTCAATGCCGCCACCATGCCGCGAAGCCCAGATGATGTTGTCGGGGATCTCCGGAAACCCTTCATACCTTTCAACCTTTTGTTCTTGTGTTTTGTCCAGAAGATGGGGGCGGACTGCACCATTTGTTACAGTCTGTAACCGACGCTCATTATGACGAACTCCGCCCCGGGTTTATGAGACCGATCCCGCAAATGACGCCTCCGGGAACATATCGTTACCGAAGAAGGTTTGCAGATTCAGCCCAAAGCCACTATAGATTGCTTCAGCCTCCGGCCTGGCCGGGGCAATAACCAACAACAATCAGAACGAATAATCAGGAGTATCCGATGCGCAAACCTGAACTTGCTGCTGCCATTGCCGACAAAACCGGGCTTACCCGGGAAAAGGCCGGAGAGGTAATCAACGCGTTTACCGACCAGGTATCGGCGGCTGCCGCGCGGGGAGAGGACGTGACACTGATCGGTTTCGGCACCTTCAATATCCGCAGCCGGGAAGCCCGCAGCGGACGCAACCCGCAAACCGGCGCAAGCATCCAGATCCCTGCCAGCAAGACCGTGGGTTTCAAGGCCGGCAAGGCCCTGAAAGACGCCATCCGCTGATCACCTGCGGCCCGCTCTGTATGCGGGCCGCTCAGTGCCTCAGGAGGCGCACTCCGAACGGGAGCCATCCACCCGACAGCGAATCGCCTTCATCAACTTGATGGCGCGCTCGTCATAGACCCCGTCCTCCAACAGTGAAAGACGAACCTGGCGCAGCATCTTGTCGTACTCGGCCACATCTTCCCGGGGCGGGTGCATCCAAACCTCGGCAGGAATCCCGGACTCCGCTTCCGCAATGATCTCGTAGGCCTGATCAATCCGCTTGATGGACTCATCCCGAACCATCTGGCCGGCGTCTTCCGGGAAACGGTCGCGATGAATAATGACCTGGAAGTTCATGTACGCCAGGGCATACTTGAACACCCCACCCTTGGAATTAACGCCCTTATAGAGTTCCAGAGGCTGATAGGCCACGGCTGGTGCATAGGCCAGGTCGACACTGCCATTATTGAACTTGCCGGCAAAGTTGGCGGAGTTGGAGCCAACCACCGATGCGCCGACATGACGGACCATGCGCACCGAGGCCGAGTCGTAATCCAGCGTTGCAATGCGTTTGCCCTGGAGTTTCTCGACCGAATCAATGGCCCGGTCGCGGGTATACAGGTAAATGGCCCCGGCAGGAAAGACACCGGCTACCTCATAGGGCCCGTCAACCAGGAACGGCCGGGCCTTGGGCTGGCTCAGGGTGTTGTACAACAGGCGCATTTCTTCTTCACCCGGCACTGCCCCCATGGCTTCGAGGCTACCGGTAAACTTGTTGAATTCCCGGGCACGGGTGCCGGTCAGCAACACGGCGTCGCACTGACCGGCCTTGAAGTCTTCGGCCGCTACTTTTTCATCGGTGTAGGCACGCAGTTCCAGCTTGATGCCTCGCTTGAGGGCCACCGGCTGGAACTCCTTGGTAATGGCAAACAGCGGGCCATTGGCACCAACCGGGTCAAACACACAGAAACTGCGCTCAAGGATTTCATCCTGGGCCTGAACCAGGGAGGGTGCCACCACGCTGGCACACAGGACGGCCGCCATGGCGAGCCGGCGGGAAAAGCGGATTGATTTCACGGGATGACTCCTGAGTTTTTATTGTCGGGCCGGTCACATCCGGGTGACTGGCTCTCGTATTCTATGACCTGACCGTAGAGGGTCAGGTCATAGAATACGTTGGCTCAGGTGCCTGCCATCAAGGGTTTTTCAGCAAAACCGGCGAGTTCTGTGATGATGTCGACAGAGGCGGAGCCACCCCTGCCTCATTTTTCAAAGTGGTGTTCCGGGAGCCTGCCAGGCGGTGCGACCTGCCACCAGGGTGAGTTTCACCTCCCCTGGCAGGGCTCGTTCCAGAACCGGAGCGTGCCGCCCAGCCGACAGCAGCGTTGCTGCGGAAGGCTGCCAGTGGCCATCCGGGTCAAACAGACAAAGATCAGCAGCAGCCCCGGCCGTCAGAGCCACTTCCCGGCCCAGGACAGCCGCCGGGCCAGCGGTCAGTGCCCGCAGCAAATCCGGCAATTCCAACTCATGATTTTGTACCAGCTCCAGACCCAGGGACAGGACGCTTTCGATGCTCGACAGCCCGGGCTCGGTCGCGGGCAGAGGGGCCTGCTTGGCCGCGGAATCATGGGGCTGATGCTGACTCACAATTGCATCGATAACGCCGTCCCGCACGCCGGCCACCAACGCCTGACGGTCGGCTTCCCCGCGCAGGGGCGGCCGGACATGAAAACGACTGTCGAAACCGGCCAGGGCCGATTCGGTGAATGCCAGCTGGTGCATGGCAACATCGGCGGTAACCTTCACGCCGCGATCCCGGGCCTGGGCCAGCATCTCGACGCTGCGGGCACAGGACAGCTGGCTCAGGTGCAGGCGCACCCCGGTCTCTTCCGCCAGCAATAGCATTTCCATAACCGCGGCCGTTTCGGCCACCTCGGGGATACCCAGCAGCCCCAGACGCGTGGTGACCTGGCCATCATGGGCGTAGCCATCGGCCGCCAGTGCCGTATTTTCCGGACTGAACATCACGGTCAGTCCGAAGGTCTGGGCATAGGCCATACACCGGCGCAGAATGCGGGCATTGCGCACGCCCCGGGAACCATTGCCGACCGCCACGCAACCGGCTGCTTTCAGGCCTGCCATATCACTGAGCATATCGCCATCAAGGCCACGGGTGATGGCACCGATCGGCAGCACCCGAACCACACCTCGGGAGGCCACGCTGTCGAGAATCAGATTGGTTACGGCACCGGAATCATTGACCGGCGAGGTTTCCGGCGAGGCACAGACCGTGGCGAAACCGCCATGGGCGGCGGCCCGTGTTTCCGAGGCAATATTGCCCTTCTGGCCATTGCCCGGCTCCCGGAGATTACAGCACAAGTCGATAAAACCGGGCGCGATCACCTGCCCGGCGGCGTCCAGTGTTGCGGCGCTCTCGGCTGCCTGAGCCTGCTCTCCAACCGCCTCTATGCGACCATTGCGCACCAACAAGCCCGGGTTACTGATCAACCCCTTGCCCGGCTCAAACAACTGCCCGCCGGTCAGTTTCAGGCCGCCCTCATTCCAGTTCGCTGACGCTGTCATGCCCGGCCCTCCTGCTGTTCCTGCTGTCTTTGCTGACGCTCCGCCATCTGACCACCCATGGCCATGGACATCACCGCCATCCGGATAGCAATACCATTGGTGACCTGGTTAAGAATGACCGACTGGGGTCCATCGGCCACTGCCGACTCAATCTCAACCCCGCGGTTGATCGGACCAGGATGCATAACGATGCAATCGGGCTTTGCCAGCCCCAGCTTTTCCTGATTCAGCCCGTACAGACGGTAAAACTCACGTTCACTGGGTAGCAGGGCACCTTCCATGCGCTCCTTCTGAAGCCTCAGCATGATCACCACATCCAGGTCTTTCATGCCCCGGGCCATATCGTATTCCACGGTACAGCCAAGATCCTCGACATCTCTGGGCAGCAGCGTGCCGGGAGCAATCACCCGCACCTCTTCCGCGCCCAGCACATTCAAAGCACGAATCTGCGAGCGCGCCACCCGGGAGTGCAGCACATCCCCGACAATGGCGACTTTCAGGCCTTCGAAACGGCCCTTGTGCTGACGGATGGTCAGCATGTCCAGCATCGCCTGGGTGGGATGGGCATGGCGGCCGTCACCGGCATTGATGATGGCAACGCCGGGGGTCACACTCTCGGCTATGAAATGCGGCGCGCCGCTCTGAGAATGACGCACCACAAACATATCCGAAGCCATGGCCTCCAGATTAAGCAGGGTATCGGACAGGGACTCACCCTTGGAGGTAGCTGAGGTAGAAATATCCAGGTTCAGGACGTCGGCAGACAGGCGCTTGGCCGCGAGTTCGAACGTACTCCTGGTCCGGGTACTGGATTCAAAGAACAGGTTGACTACGGTGCGGCCTCTGAGTAAGGGCACTTTCTTGATACTTCTCTCTCCCACCTCAATAAAGGAGTCGGCGGTGTCGAGAATATCCGTGAGCAGTGGCTGGCCCAGGCCATCCAGCGTCAGGAAATGCCGCAACTGACCATCCCGGGTCAGCTGCAAGTGGTTCGGGGAAGGGTCGTTCGCGGTCATGGCTCGCCTGTTATCAGTTGGGAAGGTTTACTGCCCGGATTCCTGTACTTCAATGCGCAGTGGCTCGGGGCCACGCAGTTTCACTCGTTGATGGGCTTCCAGCGTCAGCAGGGCCCGTCCCACCACATCCGGCTGGATTGGTAGTTCCCTGGCGCCCATATCGATCAGCGTGGCCAGTATGATACTGGCCGGACGGCCGTAGTCGAATATTTCGTTCATGGCAGCCCGGATCGTCCGGCCACTCATGATCACGTCGTCGATCAGGATGATGTCCCGGCCTTCGGTATCAAACGGCAGACTGGACGGCATCACCCGGGGGTTCAGACCAATGCGACTGAAGTCATCCCGGTAGAACGAGATGTCCAGCTCTCCGAAAGGCTGGGCAATACCCAGGCGCTTCCCCAACACATCCGCCAGCCAGACACCGCCGGTCCGGATTCCGATCAGCACCGGGTCATCTACGCCACGCGCCTGGAGAATCTGACGCAGGCCGGATTCCAAGGTGTCGAGCAGCTGGTCTATATCAAGCAATGCGGTCATTACAGCCTCGTTTATCAGATCAGCCGGCCTGCTCCCGGCACCAGGTTTCCAGTATCAGCACGGCGGCACGGTCATCGACGCCGTGGCGGCCGAAATCGCGGCTGCCACCACCGGCCATCACCTCGCCCTTGGCTTCGTAGCTGGTGAGTCGTTCGTCCACCATTTCGACCGTGACATGGTAGCGGCCGTGCAAACGCTTGCCGAACTTGCGGGCCCGCGCGCACATCTCATTTTCGGTGTCATCCATATTCAGAGGCAGGCCGACCAGGACAATATCCGGCTGCCAGTCCGCCAGCAGCGCCTCGATCTGCTGCCAGTCGGGGATCCCGTCCCTGGCCGGAAGCATGGCCAGGGGCTGGCCGGTTCCGAGCATTTCCTGCCCTGACGCCACCCCGATACGCCGGGTGCCGAAATCAAAGGCCAGTAGTCGACGGTTACCGGGATCAGGCATGACCCACCGAATCACTGAGCTGGTTCAGATCAATGCCCATCAGGCGGAGTACCGCCTGGTAACGTTGGTCTGCCGGCGTGCGGAACAGAATGTCGGTGCTGGCAGGGCAGGTCAACCAGGCATTGCTGCCCAGCTCTTCCTCCAGCTGACCTTCGCCCCAGCCAGAGTAACCCAGTGCCACCAGAAACGACTCCGGCCCCTCATCCCGGCCAATGCTTTCCAGAATATCCCGGGAGGTGGTCAACAACACTTCGTCGGTGACTCGCGCGGTATTCTGCCACTGCCGGCCCGGCGAGTGCAGAACAAAGCCGCGCTCTGGCTGAACCGGCCCGCCGGTGTATACCGGCAAGTCCAGCTCCCCGCCGTGCATGTCGAGCTGCTCGAGGATCTCACCCAGGTGGATATCCAGCGGCTGATTAATCATCAGCCCCAGCGCGCCCTCTTCCGAGTGTTCGCAAAGGTAGATCACCCCACCGTGAAAGCGGGGATCAGCCAACCAGGGCGAAGCCACCAGGAAGTGGTGCCTGAGACTGCCTGTGGTGTCGTGTTCGGCCGTCATCCTGATGTAAGCCCCCGTCTCTGAAATGACCAGGTGCGTATGATTTCCAGTTCGTCCACGTCCTGACGCATTTCCTCCGGGAAAGGCGCAAACGGAGCGGCCATACGCACAATTCGGATTGCGGCATCATCCAGCACCGTGCTGCCGGAGGACTGTAGGATTGCCACTTCCTTGATTGTGCCATCTTTCTTCAGCGAAACCAGCATGCGCAGGGTTCCGTAGATGCCGGCCTGCCTGGCTTCGGTGGGATAGTTGATGTTACCCACCCGGGTCACCTTGCTCACCCAGTTCTGCACATACCAGGCGTTGCTGGACTTCAGGGTCGAGGCTGCCGTTACCCGCATTACCCGGGGTTTGCGGGCATAGGCCCGCTGCTGTGCGTCAAACCGCGCCTCCAGGCTGGCAATCTCCAGGCTGCGCTCCATCAGGCTCTTTTTCTCGCTCTGGGGCAAGGGCTCTTCCTGGGGCTCGGTTCGCTCCTCGGGCCTTGACGCCTGGCGCTCGGTGCGAGTCTCGGTCTGGACGACCGCCCGCTCCCGTTGCGGCTGAGGCCGGGTGGTGGTCTGTGGCTCGGGTTGCACCTGAGCCAGATCCGGCTGACTGATCTCGGAGGGATTGGGCGAGGTCATTTCCATGGCCTGCTCTTCCGAGCCACTGCCCTGTTGACTGGTCTGGGCCAGAAAATCGGCTTTCTCCGGCGCCTGCTCATCGTCGAACTGGGACAGGGTAATTTCCATGGTCTGAGCCGAAGACCGGGGCGATTCCGGGGCAAAGGTAATCCCCAACACCAACATGGCATGAACGGCCAATGCCATAAACAGGGTGAAGGAAAACCGATCGAAATCGCTAACCTGGGTTGCCATGACGGTTCCTGAGTCTCCTTGTGCGCTCAAAAGCTGTGATCGGTCTTCAGTCTCTGGCCAGACGTCGCTCGATGGCGTCCATCAGCATGCCGGCAATGTCGATGCCAAACGCCGCATCCAGCTCACGAATGCAGGTGGGGCTGGTGACGTTGATTTCCGTGAGATAGTCACCAATGACATCAAGCCCCACGAACATCAGGCCCTTTTCCTTGATCACCGGTGCTACCCGGGCACAGATCTGACGGTCACGCTCGGTCAGCTCCCGGCCCTCACCACGGCCTCCGGCGGCCAGGTTGCCGCGATTCTCACCGTGCGACGGAATGCGTGCAAGGGCATAGGGTACCGGCTCGCCCTCAATCAGCAGAATACGCTTGTCACCCTCGGTGATTTCGGGGATGAATTTCTGGGCCATGGCCTGATGGCTGCCGTAATTGGTGAGGGTTTCGATGATGACCCCGAGATTGGCATCGTTTTCCTTGACCCGGAATATCGAGCGGCCACCCATGCCGTCCACTGGTTTCATGATGATGTCACCATGTTCGGCATAGAATTCCCGGAAACGCTGGGCAGAGCGGGTCACGATGAGCGGCGGTGTCAGGTCTTCAAACTGGGTGGCAAACAGTTTTTCGTTGCAGTCCCGCAGAGTGGCCGCCGGATTGACCACCAGAGCGCCCTGCTGCTCCGCCGATTCCAGTATATAGGTGGCCATCAGGAACTCCCGGTCCACCGGTGGGTCCTGCCGCATCAGAATCACGTCGAGGTCACCCAGCGCACGATCCTGACTGGCGCCGAAGCTGTACCAGTTGTCCGGATCCATGTGCACAGTCAGCCCACGGGTGTGAGCCCGGGCCTGGCCGCCTGCGAGATAGAGATCCGGCAGTTCCATGTACTCGATTTCCCAGCCGCGTTTCTGGGCGGCATGCAGCATGGCCAGAGAACTGTCTTTCTTGAAGTGAATATCCTGAATGGGATCCATCACGATCCCCAGCCGGATTGTCATAGCGTCTCCTGGAACTGTCGGTAAGAAAACACGAACCGGTCAGCAGAGCGAACCGGTTATTAAGTGCTATGCTGAGAGGTCAGATGGTATTGTACCCGAGCCGCGAATGCATCCGGAGAAATCCGCAGATAAATCCGTGATGGCAGCGGCAGAAGTACATTTGGTCACAAACTAATACTTTTTATCCAGCCATGGATACTCTATAAATGAGCGGGGTTTATAGAACAACCTTAACGTTTGTGTTAAAACCCCCGTTCGAAAATAACGACAGTCGCTAGAGCGCAAGGCAGTTGGACAATGGATGACAACTTCGAGAACCTGAAGATCATGGTGATTGACGACAGCAAGACCATTCGTCGCACCGCGGAAACCCTTCTTAAAAAGGTTGGCTGTGAGGTTATCACTGCCACAGACGGCTTTGACGCTCTGGCCAAGATTGCCGACTCCCAGCCGGACATCATTTTTGTCGATATCATGATGCCCCGCCTGGACGGCTACCAGACCTGCGCACTGATCAAGAACAATTCCTCTTTTAAAAAGACGCCGGTTATCATGCTTTCGAGCAAGGACGGCCTGTTCGACAAGGCAAAAGGCCGAATCGTAGGCTCGGACCAGTATCTGACCAAACCGTTCAGCAAGGATGAGCTGCTTAACACCATCCGCCAATACATGCCTCAGGCGGAACAGTAACCCCTGCTGACACACAGAACCATCGAGGAAACCATGGCCCGCATTCTGATTGTTGACGACTCGCCAACTGAAGTTAAGAAGATTTCCACCATTCTGGAAAAACACAAGCACGAAGTGCTGACCGCAGATAATGGCGCCGATGGTGTGGCCAAGGCCCGCGCGGAAACTCCGGATTTGGTGCTGATGGATGTTGTCATGCCCGGCCTGAACGGCTTTCAGGCGACCCGCCAGCTGACCCGTGCGCCGGAAACCGCTTCCATCCCGGTTGTGATCGTAACCACCAAGGATCAGGAAACTGACCGGGTGTGGGGAACCCGCCAGGGTGCCAAGGGTTATCTGGTCAAGCCAGTTAACGAAGACGACCTGATCAAAACAATCAACAGCCTGATTGCCTGATCCCCAACCTTGGAGTACGCATGTCCGCCCAGGCCGCCCCTTTTGCCGTTCTGACGGATATCGCCCAGCGCAGCCGGTCCATGGCCGCCGGTCTGCCGGAACAACAGGAAGCCGTTGAACTCTGGAACGGCATCGGTTTTATTCTCTCGGGCGAACGCTACGTTGCCCCCATGGGCGAAGTTACCGAAATCCTGCATGTACCCCGGTTCACCCATGTTCCGGGGGTTCGGTCGTTCCTGATGGGAGCGGCTAATGTTCGCGGCCGCCTGTTACCCCTGGTCGATCTCGCCACCTTTTTCGATGTGCCCCGCTCTTCCCGCAGCCTGCGTGAACGGCGGGTTCTGGTGGTTGAGCAGGGCGACGTATTCAGTGGCCTGGTCGTCGACAGCGTACTGGGCATGCAGTACTTCGCCAAAGACAGTTTCAGGGCCACCCCCGACGGGGTGCCCGACAGCGTTCGTCCGTTTGTGAGCGGCGGTTACGAGCGTAATGAGGAGGTCTGGAAAGTGTTCTCAGCCACCGATCTGGTGGAAGACGAACGCTTTCTTGATGTTGCACAGTGGTAAGGGTGATGGTACTGGCAGGAACATCACCCTGACCGTCTGAAACCCGCTACACATACTTGCCATTTCCAGAAGAAAGAGGCCGGGAGCCAGAAAATGAAAAACAGAGCCGGAAGACTCAGTATGGGACAGGGAGGCAACAAACTGGTTGCCGGCCTGATCGCAGCGCTGATTGCACTTACCGTCCTGCTCGTTGTGGTGCTGTTCATCATTAACCAGGACAGTCAGCACGACCAGCAGTACATCGCCAACACCGCGGAAATGCGGGTACTCTCCCAGGAGATCGCGAAGAACGCGACCGAGGCCGCCGGTGGTACCGCCGAAGCCTTCGACCAACTCCGTCGTTCGCGGGATGAGTTCCAGCAGCTCTGGACCAACGTGACCGAGGGCAACCCGGAAACCGGCCTCCCGCCCAGTGAACTGGCCCAGCAAAGTGGCGTACAGGAACACTGGAACACCGTTCGTGAAAACGCCGACAGCATCCTCTCCACCCGTGATGCAGTACTCGGCCTGCACGAAGTAGCCCGGACCCTGAACGAAACCATTCCCCAGCTGCAGGTGGAATACGACGACATCGTTCAGATTCTGCTGGATAACGGTGCACCTGCCGAACAGATCTCTCTGGCCCAGCGTCAGTCGCTGCTGGCAGAGCGTATTGTCCGCTCCGTTAACAACGTACTGTCCGGTGACGAAGACGCTGTTATCGCGGCCGACCGTTTCGGCCGGGACGCCAGCCTGTTCGGCCGGGTTCTTGACGGCCAGCTCAACGGCAATCCCGCCATGGGCATCTCCCGCGTAGCGGACGAAGACGCCATCTATGGTCTGGAAGCGGTTGACGAGCTGTTCCAGTTCGTTTCCCAGAACGTAGACGCGATCCTTGAAGCCTCTCCCGACCTCTTCAAGGTTCGTACCGCCGCAAGTGACATCTTCCAGAACTCCGAGAACCTGCTGGCCGAACTGTCGACTCTGGCCGACAACTTCGCTACCCAGTCCAGTTCCCGTCTGATCAGCCCGACCCTGGCCTTCGCCATCCTGGCCGCCATGGTTGCGATTGTTGTCTTTATCGGTCTTGCCCTGTACCGCGACGCCCAGGAGCGTCTGGCTACCACCCAGGAGCAGAACGAACAGAACCAGAACGCGATCCTGCGACTGCTGGACGAACTGGCCGATCTGGCCGATGGTGACCTGACCACAGAGGCCACGGTAACCGAGGACTTCACCGGTGCCATCGCCGACTCCATCAACTACGCGATCGACCAGATGCGGGGCCTGGTACAGGCCATTCGTGGTACTGCGGTACGAGTAGCTTCCGCCGCCCAGGAAACTCAGGCCACGGCCATGCACCTCGCCGATGCATCCGAGCACCAGGCCCAGGAAATTGCCGGCGCCTCCGCTGCGGTTAACGAGATGGCCGTGTCCATCGACCAGGTATCCTCGAACGCCGCCGAATCCTCCGCGGTTGCGGAGCGGTCGGTTGCGATCGCGAAGAAAGGCGCAGAAGTGGTACAGAACACCATTCGCGGCATGGATAACATCCGGGAGCAGATCCAGGAAACGTCCAAGCGGATCAAGCGTCTGGGTGAATCCTCCCAGGAAATCGGCGATATCGTATCCCTGATCAACGACATTGCCGACCAGACCAACATCCTGTCCCTGAACGCGGCAATCCAGGCCTCCATGGCCGGTGACGCGGGTCGGGGCTTCGCGGTGGTTGCGGACGAAGTTCAGCGCCTGGCGGAACGTTCCTCTGCAGCAACCAAGCAGATTGAAGCCCTGGTTAAGACGATCCAGTCTGATACCAACGAAGCGGTTATCTCCATGGAACACACCACCGCCGAGGTGGTCCGTGGTGCCCGACTGGCCCAGGACGCGGGTATCGCCCTCGAGGAAATCGAGAACGTATCCATGTCCCTGGCGGAGTTGATCCAGAACATCTCCAACGCCGCCCGTCAGCAGTCATCCTCTGCGGCGCACATTTCCAACACCATGAACGTTATCCAGGAAATCACCTCCCAGACTTCCTCCGGTACCAACGCTACCGCGAAGTCTATCGGTAACCTGGCAGAAATGGCCTCCGAGCTGCGGTCCTCCGTTGCCGGCTTCACCCTGCCGGATGAGGAAATGGCCAATCAGGAAGAAGAGGAAAACAGCGACGTACCGGTGGTCAGCTGATCACCGGCCCGGGGCAGATGACGGTCTATGGCGCATACGCATAACCAACTGTCACCCGCCGAAGGCATCTGGTCACTGCGCCGTCTTCCGGATATGGACGACGCGCAGTTCAGCCAGTGGCAGACCTTGCTGGAGCACCGCACCGGCATAACCCTGACCACCGAACGGCGCTCGTTTCTGGAAACCAATCTTGGCATCCGGATGCGCGAAATCGGTTGCAGCAGCTACCAGGCCTATTACGAGAAAATCGTATCCGGCCCGGATGCTGTCAGGGAGTGGGCCACACTGGTAGACCGGCTCACTGTTCAGGAAACCCGGTTTTTCCGGGACCCGGACGCCTTCCGGCTGGTGGCGGATTATGTGCTTACCCGTCCCCGGGAACAGTTCAGGAAGCGGGCCCTGGAGGCCTGGAGTGTTGGCTGCTCCACCGGCGAGGAGCCTTACACGCTCGCGATGATCCTGAACGAGGGCATGGCTCAGTTGGGCGTGCAACCGCTCTTCGGCGTAACCGGCTCGGACATCAGTCAGCCGGCCATCGAAAAAGCGCGCCAGGGCCGGTTTAATGCCCGCAAGTTGCTGGGAATGGAAGAAGACCTGAAAGCCAGGTATTTCCGGCCCTCGGAGCGGAATACCGTAGAAATTGTGAACAGCATCCGTGACCGGGTGTGCTTTACCAGGCTCAATGTTCTGGATCTGGATAAAGCACCCATGCACGGGATGAACATTATCTTCTGCCAGAACCTGCTGATCTACTTCCGTCGCTGGCGCCGACGGGAGATCGTCAAACGGCTCGCAGAGCGTCTGGCACCGGGGGGGTTACTGGTGCTTGGCCAGGGTGAACTGACCGACTGGCAGCCACCGGGCCTGCAGAGGGTTCCCTCGGAACATGTACTGGCGTGGATCAAGCGCCAGTCCGACGAAGAATAACCGGAGTGGTTATGGGCAATCACCATGACAGCATCGCCCTCGACTGGGTTCGGGGAGAGATACAGGACACGCTGACCCAGGGCCAGCATGCACTTGAAGCGTATGTCGAGAATCGCGACGACACTGCGCGCCTGCGCTTCTGCCTGAATTACCTTCACCAGGTACACGGTACCCTGCAAATGGTGGAACTCTACGGTGCGGCATTGCTCACCGAAGAGATGGAAAAACTGACCCAGGCCATTCTCAACGAAACCGTGACCAGCGTTGACGATGCCGTCAACGTGCTGATGCAGGCCATTCTGCAGCTGCCACAGTATCTGGAGCACATTGGCAGCAGCAGCGATGACTTTCCCATGGTTCTGCTGCCGCTGCTCAACGATCTCCGGGCCGCCCGGGGCGACTCCCTGTTGTCCGACACCTCTCTGTTCAAGCCGGATCTCTCTGCTTCACAGATGAGGGTCAGCGGCAAGGTGTCTGAACGCCTGCACGATCCAAAAGTCCTGGGCCACCTGCGCAAGCTGCGCCAGATGTACCAGTTTGCCCTTGCTGGCGTGGTTCGCGAGGCGGACCTCGACGCCCATTTCGATTACATGCAGAAGGTAATCCAGCGGTTGGTGCGCCTGTGCCAGAAAACGCCCCGGGGCGAACTCTGGAAAGCGGCCAGCGCCTTTGTCGACACTCTGCAAGCCCGGGTCAACCCGG
The DNA here is from genome assembly GCF_003634635.1 of Marinobacter nauticus. Classification (GTDB taxonomy): domain Bacteria; phylum Pseudomonadota; class Gammaproteobacteria; order Pseudomonadales; family Oleiphilaceae; genus Marinobacter; species Marinobacter nauticus. The sequence continues at coordinate 54,798 of NZ_RBJB01000004.1, forward strand.
TGAACACCGCCGTCAAATCCCTGCTCAGGGAACTGGATTCCGAGATCCGCCGGCTCACCGACGAACATGCGGATATCCTTCAGCAGCCGGTTCCGGAAGCGCTGTTCAAACACCTGTTGTATTACGTCGCCCGCGCCCGGGATCTCGATCGCCCTCAGGTTCAGGCACTGCGTCAGGCCTATCAGTTGGATAGCGCCCTGCCCTCGGAAGACGACGTGGATGCGGCCCGCAACCGGGTATCCGGTCCAGGCCGGGACGCCATCCACTCCGTGGTCAGTGCCCTCAACGAAGAACTGGCTCGACTGAAAGATCAGCTTGACCTGTTTGTGCGGGCCGAATTTCGTCAGAACAGCGAACTGGACGAGTTACTGCCCGGCCTGCGTCAGGTTGCCAACACCCTGGCCGTTCTTGGTCTTGGCATTCCCCGGAAGGTCGTCACCGAACAGATTGAACTGGTAGAAAAACTCTGCCAGCAGGCCGAAGTGGTCGACGATGGCACCCTGATGGACATTGCCGGTGCCCTGCTTTACGTGGAGGCCAGTCTGGCTGGTCTCAACAGCGAGCGACGCCCGGAGCAGTCTTCCGGCTCGGCCGAGGAAGCCTCCGCCATCAACATGGGCTCCCGTGAACTCGGAGAGGCCAGCGAAGCGCTGATCCGCGAATCCCGGAATACCCTTGAGCAGGTTAAATCCGCCATCGTCAATTTCATTGCCTCCCAGTGGGATGCCCGTGAAATCGAACACGTACCCGGACTCCTGCACAGTATCCGTGGCGGTCTGAGCCTGGTGCCACTGGATCGCGTTGCCGATATGCTCGCCTCAGCCGAGCGTTACGTCACCGACGTACTGCTCAGCAACAAACAGGTTCCGGACTGGAAACAGCTCGACACCCTGGCCGATGCCGTTACCAGTATCGAGTATTACCTGGAGAGACTGGCAGATGGCATCAGCGATAACGACGCTATCCTGCGCGTGGCCGAAGACAGCCTCGCCAGTCTCGGCTTCCCGGTCGGACAGGAGCCCACCTGGAGCCTGACGGAAGAAACCGAAGAGGCCCCGGCTGAAGTACCCGTGGCTGAAGAACCTGAGGCCAGCGCCGAAGAGACCACCGCACCAGAGGCCAAAACCTCTGATGCCGAGCTGCTGGATGATGAAATCCTCGGCATTTTTGTTGAGGAAGCGGAAGAAGTTCTGCAGACCATCCACGAGTTCTATCCGAGGTTGCACCAGGATCACGACGATCGCGAAGCTCTGACTGAAGTTCGCCGGGCTTTCCATACCCTCAAAGGTAGTGGCCGCCTGGTCGGCGCCACCAGCATCGGCGAACTGGCGTGGTCGGTGGAAAATCTGCTCAATCGGGTCATCGACCAGACCATCAAACCGACCGATGACATGTTCACCCTGGTGGACCAGGTCAACGCCCGTATTCCTTCCCTGATTGAGGACTTCCGGAACGGCGAGACCGGTGGCGACGTCAACGAGCTGATTGAACAGGCTGAAGCGCTGGCAACGACCCGACGCGCAGAAACCGGACAGGCGGCCGGAGAGACCACAGGCGAAGCAGAAACTGCAGACGAGGCCGCCGCCGAGCACGAAATCGAAATTCCCGAAACGCCCGTTACCGCGCCAACGAGCGAAGTTGAAGAAGCGGACGACAGTGACGATCTCATTGATGACGAAATCCTCGAGATCTTTATTGAGGAAGCTGGCGAGGTACTCGACACCATTCGCGAATACCTGCCCATGCTGTTACGTCAGCACGATGACCGCAGTGCCCTGGCAGAAGTTCGACGGGCCTTTCATACCCTGAAAGGCAGTGGCCGGATGGTTGGCGCTACCGTGATCGGGGAGCTGGCGTGGTCGGTCGAGAACATGCTGAACCGGGTGATCGACGGCAGCGTGTTCATGAATGATGATATTGCCCAGCTGCTTCAGGATGTCACCGATTCGGTGCCGGCGCTGGTCACCGATTTTGAGAAACGCCAGGCGCCGAGCCTGAACACATCTGCCATGGCGGCGCGGGCCAATGCCCTGGCCAATGGCGAAATTCCCGATGCCACCGCCATGCCGCTGGTGGACACCGACACAGAGTCTGCAGAGGAAACAACGGCCGGTACCGTCACTCCGGAAGACAGCATTGAGTATGATGCCCTGCCCGGAGAAGACGAAGTGGATCCGGTGCTGCTGGATATCTTCGAGAACGAAACCGAAACCCATCTGCAGACCATCAAGGAATACCTGGAGGCTGCGGGCGACAAAGCCACCGCCGCCTACACGGACGATCTCTCTCGGGCGTTGCATACCCTGAAAGGCAGTGCCAACACCGCCGGTATCGCGCCAATTGCGGAAGTCATTACGCCGCTTGAGCGCTTTATCAAAGAATCCCGGGCTCAGAACAAACGGGCAGACCGCGACGTACTGGCGCTGATCAGTGATGCGGCGGGCTTCCTGACCCAAGGGCTTGCCCAGATTCGGGAGAATCCCCAGGCACCGCTGGCAGGCACCGACGAGTACCTTGAGCGCCTGCACCAGGTGTGTGAGCAGACACTCACCAGCCATGCCCAGGCAGACGACGAACAACCCGCCAGGAAATCGTCGTCACAGCTGGTACAGCTGTTCCTGGGTGAAGGGCTGGATATCGTTCTGGATGCCGAAAGCATTCTCGATCGCTGGTCTGAAAACCCGCAGCAGGACGAGGCACTGGCAACCCTCCGTGCCGAACTGGAGCAACTGACCCAGGGTGCGACGGACGCCAATCTGCCCGATGTTGCCGAACTGGCCGCCGCTTTGACCCGCACCTACACCGCGATTTCAGAGCAGGGCCTGCCGCCGGGCGATGATGTATTCCAGACCCTGCGCGCCGGCCATGAGCAGTTGATTAACATGATGGATCAGGTGGCGGCCGGGCTGGCTACTGAACCCAGCCAGGAACTGATTCAGGAACTCGAGGCGCTGGCACAGGCAACCGCAGCCGAGCCCGCAGAACCGGATGAGTTCGAGCAGCAGTTCACCGACGATCTGGAAGAGATCGACCTCAGCCTGGAAATGGATGAACTGGAGCAGGCAACAGAAGAACCTGAGCTGACAGAAACGCCGCCACTGCTGGAAACGTCTGAAGACGATCAGGCCATGGACGACGAGCTGGCAGCAATCTTCCTGGAGGAAGCCCGCGATCTGATTGACAGCACCGCGGAAGCCCTGCACAGCTGGAGCGAGGACACTTCAAACCTGGACCTCCTGCGGTTGCTCCAGCGTGACCTGCACACCCTCAAGGGTGGCGCCCGACTGGCCGACATTCCGGCCGTGGGTGACCTGTCCCACGAACTGGAAAACCTGTTTGAAGGACTGACCGAGCAGAAATTCTCGATCAATGACACTCTGTCTGACCTGTTGTTCCGCTGCCATGACCGGCTTGCCGGCATGGTCGAGGCACTTGAAGCCAGTGAGGCGCCGAGGCCCGCGCCGGATCTGATCACCGAGATTCATTCCTACATCGATGGCGCCCGCGGCACTCGCCCGGTAACCGATGTACACACCGAGGACTCTGCGGAGCCGGAAGACGAAGAGCTGACCCTGCCGGAGCCCGAGCTCGAGGAAAGCACCGAAGAAACTGAAGGTGCAGAGGAGGAAGAGCTCCAGGCCACCGATCTGTCCCATCTGGACCCGGAACTGGTGGGCATTTTCCTGGAAGAAGCCTACGACCTGATCAACTCCACCGGCAGTGCCCTGCATACCTGGAGCGAAGACCCCTCGAACCGGGAGGTTGCCGCCGAACTGCAGCGTGATGTGCATACCCTCAAGGGTGGCGCCCGCATGGCCGGAGTCGAGGCCATCGGCGATCTCACTCACGTGCTTGAGGATCTGTTCGAAAAAGTGGCCGAAGGCCAACTTGAAGCCAGCGGTCAGATGACCGACTTGCTGTTTGCCTGCCACGACCGCCTGGCTCAGATGGTAGAGCAGGTGGCGACCCAGAAGCCGTGCCCGCCAGCCGAAGAACTGGTGCATCAGGTTCAGGCCATTCTGCGCGGCGAATCCCTGCCTTCGGAGGCACCGCCGCAGTCAGAGCCGGGTGAGCGCGACGTTAGCGAACTGGAAGAACTGGAAATCAGTGAACAGCCGGCGGCAGAATCCGAAGAATCCGCGTCCAGCCTCAGCGAGAGCCTGGAGGACGCCACCGACGACGATCTGGTTGGCATCTTCCTGGACGAAGGCCTGGAAATCCACGAGGCCATTACCGAGTGCCTCGACCAGTGGCGTGAGGAGCCGGAGGAACTGGCTGGCATTACCCGCCTGCAGCAGGAACTGCACACCCTGAAGGGCGGCGCGCGACTGTCGGATGTCGACCCGATTGCGGATCTGGCCGAAGCCTGGGCCAACGCCCTGGACCAGCTGATTGCCGGCGACCGGGGCCAGTCGGCCATGCTTGGCCTGAGTGACCGCGCCGCGGCCAGCCTGAAATCCATGCTTGATGCGCTGGAAGACAGTCGCAAGCCCGATGCCGACACGGCCCTGATCGACGCGTTGCGCACTACCGCACCAGCGGAGGACACATCCGGAACAGAATCGCCACAGCCAGAAACGGCTGAAGCGGACTCCGTGGATCCGGAAGTGCTCGAAATCTTCCTGGAAGAAGCTGGCGAAATCATGGACCAGCTGGAGCAGCTACTCGATGACTGGCGTCGTGAGCCGGCCAATGAGCACTTCAACCGGGAAGCACAACGGGCATTGCATACCCTCAAAGGCGGCGCCCGTCTGTCCCAGCTCTCCGAGCTTGGCGACAAGGCTCATGCTTTCGAGACCCGCCTGATCGATCTGGGCGGTAACGCGCCAACCGAGGAGCAATGGCAGGCCATCACCGGCGATCACGATGCCATCATCGCGCTGGTGGCGGATATCCGCAAACGCTTTGAATCCGGCGCACCGACACCTGCCCCGCAGCCGGAGAAAGCACCCGAACCGGTTCGCGAAGAACCCGCGCCGGTGCCAAAGGCCTCCACTGCGGAGCCAGCCCCGACCAAACCGGTTCCGGCACCTGCGAAACCGGAGAAATCCGCGGCCCAGGCGCGCAAGAAAGCCGCCGATGCACAGAGAGCCGCCCAGGAAACCATTCGGGTATCGGCACCGCTGCTGGATGAGCTGGTTAACCTGGCCGGTGAAACCAGTATTACCCGCGGTCGCCTGGAGCAACAGAGCAGTGATTTCAGTTACACCCTGGACGAAATGGCCGCCACCATCGAACGTCTGCGGGAACAGCTGCGGCGCATGGATATCGAAACCGAAGCGCAGATCCTGTTCCGGGCCGAGCAGGAGCACGGGCCAGACTACGGCGACGATTTCGATCCGCTGGAAATGGACCGCTACTCCTCCATCCAGCAGCTGTCACGGGCCCTGAGCGAATCCACTTCGGACCTTGCTGATTTGCGTGAAACCCTGTCCGAGCGGGTTCGGGACACCGAAACCCTGCTGGTTCAGCAATCACGAATCAATACGGAACTCCAGGAAGGTCTGATGAAGACCCGGATGATTCCGTTCTCCTCCATGGTGCCCCGTCTGCGCCGCATCGTGCGCCAGATCAGTGGCGAACTCGGCAAGAAAGTCGATTTCGACGTACGCAATGCTGAAGGGGAAATGGACCGGAACATTCTGGAGCGGATGGTCGCGCCGCTTGAGCACATGCTCCGCAACGCGCTGGACCACGGCATCGAAACGCCGGAAGACCGCACCAAGGCAGGCAAACCGGCCACAGGTGAAGTGGTTCTGTCCCTGACCCGGGAAGGCGGTGATGTGGTGTTGAGGATGATGGACGACGGTAAAGGCATTCCGTCCGACGTTATCCGCGACAAGGCCGTTCGCCAGGGCCTGATGCGCGCCGACGAAGACCTCTCGGAAAGGGAAATCCTGCAGTTCATTCTGCAGCCGGGCTTCTCCACCGCCCAGCAGGTTACCCAGATTTCCGGTCGTGGCGTGGGCATGGACGTGGTTGCCAGCGAAATCAAACAGCTCGGCGGCAGCCTCGACATCGATTCCGCCCTGGGCCGTGGCACCACCTTCACCGTACGCCTGCCGTTCACCGTGTCGGTCAACCGGGCATTGATGGTGTCCACCGGGGAAGATTTCTACGCCATCCCGCTCAACACCATCGAAGGTATCGTCCGGGTCAGCACCTACGAGCTGGAAGAGTACTACAAGCCAGACGCCCCCATGTACGAGTATGCCGGCCAGCAGTATCGCCTGCAGTACCTGGGCAGCCTGCTCAACAGTGACCACCAGCCCAAGCTTCAGGGCCAGGCTCTGCCACTGCCGGTCATTCTGGTGCGCGGCGCGGAGCAGCCCATGGCTCTACAGGTGGACCAGCTGATGGGTAGCCGGGAAATCGTGGTTAAATCCCTCGGGCCGCAGTTCAGTTCCGTCCGGGGCGTTTCCGGTGCCACCATTCTCGGTGACGGCAACGTGGTTGTGATTCTCGACTTGCCGGCGATGATCCGCTCCGACATCCTGTCCGAACGCCAGCGCCTGGCGAATCTGGAAAAGGCACGGGACAGCGCCCGCTACGAGGAAAAAGCCACGACGGTTATGGTGGTGGACGACTCCGTTACGGTGCGCAAGGTGACCTCCCGTCTGCTGGAGCGCAATGGCATGGAAGTGGTGACCGCCAAAGATGGTCTCGACGCCGTTGCCCAGCTTCAGGACCACCGGCCGGACATCATCCTGCTCGATATCGAAATGCCCCGTATGGATGGTTTCGAAGTGGCCAGCTTTGTGCGCCACGACGACAACCTGAAAGATACGCCGATCTGCATGATCACCTCGCGGACGGGCGAGAAGCACCGGGAACGTGCTCTGGCCATCGGGGTCAACGAGTACCTTGGCAAGCCGTTCCAGGAAACCGAGCTGCTTGACACCATCAAGCGGCTGACCGGGAACCGGTGATGGCCGGCCCTCACGGCCGGCCTGGCGTCGGGATTGTGTCCGATGTGGTGCTGCAACGGCATCGGCTGCAGGCGGCGACCGGAAAATTTGGCCTGGACGTCAGCTTCTCGGGAGATCCCGAGCGGCTGATGGACTACCCGGTGTTTCCGGACGCGGCGCTCTGGCTGGTGACCCTGGAAGACGAAGCGGATCACCCGGCACTGTTCGAGCATCTGCTGGAAAATACAGAAGCACCGGTCTTATTCGGCCTGGACCAGGCTCCCAAGCCCGGCACCACGGAATACTTTCGCTGGGAACGCCGGCTGCTCGACAAGCTGGAAAAACAGCTCGGGCATCTGGAGCAGCTGGATACCGCCAACGACATTGAAGAGCTGGCCGAGACCACGCCAGATGCGGTGGACGCGCCGACGCTGCCACACTGGATAACTCCGGCGGCGCCGGGTTCGGTGGCTGAGGAAGTCTGGATTCTCGGAGCCTCGCTGGGCGGTCCTGCAGCGGTGAAGACCTTTCTCGATCACCTGCCGCCAAGGCTACCGGTCGGGTTTATCTATGCCCAACATATTGATGGCAATTTTACCGAAGTCCTCACCCGGGTTCTGGGCCGGCACGCCCACTATTCGCTGAAGCGGGCCGAGGAGGGCTATCGGGTACGCAATGGCGATGTGGTGCTGATGCCGGTAGAAAGAGAGTGGTGCTTTGATCGCCAGGGCCAGCTGACGGAACAGAATCATCCCTGGCCGGGCCCTTATGGCCCATCGATAGATCAGGTGTTGCTGAACGTGGCGGATCACTATGGCAAACACTGCCATGCCATCCTGTTTTCCGGCATGGGCAACGACGGCGCTATCGCTGCACCCATGCTGAAGGCCTATGGCAGCCGCATCTGGGTTCAGGAAAGCACCAGTTGTGGTAACAGCTCCATGCCCGATTCGGTGGCCGCCACCGGCTGCGCCAGTTTCTGTGGCACTCCAGAGCAACTGGCCAGGGAACTGGTAAAAGTCATTGAGAACAACTGCCTGCTCAAGGGCCGGCAAAAACGGGATTCCGCCTGAGGTAACAAGCAATGAGTGAAAACAGCCAATCCCTGTCCTGCGTCATGATACCGGTCTCGGACCGCCAGCTCCTGCTGCCCAACGTCTCCATTGCCGAGGTGGTGGATTTCACCAGCAACGATGCCGGCGCCAATACACCGGACTGGCTGGCCGGATTCCTGGACTGGCGCGGGCTCACACTGCCGGTCATTTCCTACGATGCCGCCAACGGCAACAAGCTCACCATCCCTGGTGACAACCGTGGCCGCATCATTATCCTCAATACCATCGGCCCGAATCACCAGAGCACCCCGTTCATGGCCCTGGTCACCCAGGGCATTCCCAGCCAGGCGCGCCTGATGGAAGACCAGATCCGACAACTGGACGGCGACCCCGGCCCTGCGGACCTGATGCAGGTGGAAGTAGACGGCGAGCCAGCCTGGATCCCGAATCTGGAATACCTGGAATCCCTGGCCGTCGACGCACATCACTGAGCCTCCGGTCGGCATGGCGTGGCCGCCTGCAAATGTTATAATGTTGCAAATTTTGCAGGATCCACGCCATGCCGGAACGCGCACTTCCCTACCGTCCCCATAACCATCAGGCCTGTGTCGCCCAGGCGTTGTCCGATGCCCATGCCATCTGCCGCGATGAAAACGCCCGCCTGACTCCGATCCGTGAACGGGTACTGGAGTTGATCTGGCAATCCCACAAGCCGCTGGGCGCCTACGATATTCTGGCCAAACTGTCCTCGGATGGACATAACGCAGCCCCCCCCACGGTCTACCGGGCCCTGGACTTTCTGCTTCAACATGGACTGGTTCACCGGATTGCCTCGCTCAACGCCTTCGTCGGCTGTGCCCATGCCGGTGAACATCATCGCGGTACTTTTCTGATCTGCCGACAGTGCGGCACGGTGCTGGAACTGGCCATGCCGGAACTCAATCAGGCCATCGAATCCGCGGCGCGCGCGGAAGCCTTCCTTCCTGACGACGTTACCCTCGAAGTGGCTGGTCTCTGCCCTCGCTGTCAGGGGGAGCAAACGAATGACTGACCCCCTGGTCCGGCTAGAACAGGTTACGGTGGCATTTGACGACCGGCCAGTGGTTGATCGGGTCAACCTGACCGTGAGCCGGGGCGATATCGTCACCATCATCGGCCCGAACGGTGCCGGCAAAACCACGCTGATCAAAACCGTTCTGGGGATTCAGCGGGCGACCAGCGGTCAATTATCGGTGGCGCCCGGCCTGGTGATCGGTTACGTACCCCAACACCTGACTCTGGAGCCCACTCTGCCACTGAGTGTCCGGCGCTTCATGCTGCTCAGCGGACGTGCACTGTCAGACTGCAAGGCAGCGCTGGAAAGGACCGGGGTCGCGCATCTACTGGATGCGTCCGTCCACCACCTGTCCGGCGGCGAAAAACAACGACTGCTGCTCGCCCGGGCACTGGCCCGGAAACCCGATCTGCTGGTGCTGGACGAACCCGCCCAGGGGGTCGATATCAATGGCCAGGCCACACTCTACGATCTGATTCGCCAGCTTCGGGATGAGCTGCACTGCGGTATCATCATGATCTCCCATGATCTGCATCTGGTGATGGCGGCCACAGACCGGGTTATCTGCCTTAATCAGCACGTATGTTGCAGCGGATATCCGGAGGATATTTCCCAGGACCCGGCTTTTGTGGAAACCTTCGGTCATCAGGTTGCCGAGTCTCTGGCGGTCTACCACCACCATCACAACCATCGCCATAACCTCCATGGCGATGTGGTCTCTACCGCGGACGCCCACGAAGGTTGCAGCCATGACCATCATTGATGCGGTGCTGGGCGACTTCTTCTGGCGGGCGCTGCTCGGCGGCCTGGGCGTGGCTTTGGTGGCCGGTCCCCTTGGCTGCTTCGTAGTCTGGCGTCGCATGGCCTATTTTGGAGATACACTGGCCCATTCGGCCCTGCTGGGCATCGCGCTTAGTTTTCTGATCAGCGTGCCTTTGAATCTGGGTGTGGTGATTACCTGTGTGCTCATTGCGCTGGCCCTGGTGCTGCTGTCCCGGACCCGCACCCTGGCTACCGATACCCTGCTCGGCATCCTGGCGCACAGCGCGCTGGCCATTGGCCTGGTAACCCTGAGCTTCATGCCGGATGTCAGGGTGGACCTGACCGGCCTGCTGTTTGGCGATCTGCTGGCCATGACCCGACAGGATCTGGTCTGGATCTACGGTGGCGCCGCCTTTGTCCTGTCTTTGCTGGCGCTGCTCTGGCGCGGCCTGCTGATGAGCACCATTCATGAGGAACTGGCACGGGTAGAAGGGATTCCGGTGGAACGCCTGCGGCTGGCGTTGATGCTGATGTTTTCGCTGGTGATTGCGGTGGCCATGAAGATTGTCGGCGTCCTGCTGATTACCGCCCTGCTGATTATTCCGGCCGCAACCGCACGCCGACTGGCCCACAATCCCGAACACATGACCGCCCTGGCAGTGGTCTTCGGGGTGGTGGCGGTGTCCGGCGGACTGACCCTGTCCTGGTACCTGGACACGCCGGCCGGACCATCGGTGGTGGTCACTGCATTTCTGGTGTTCCTGATGGTGTATGCAGGTGCCCGCCAGAGCCGGCACTGACCGTCCGCGCCACCAGTCAGCACAGGGCGGCGCCTGAATTGCCGGGCCGGTATTGCTGGTCTAAAGTTAGGCGGTATCCGAGCAGCAAATGCCTCGCGGGAGCACACCAGCATGGACAGCGACCTTCGTAACACACCCGGCACCCGATTCCGGCTCTGGCCGGGTCTCTGGATGCCTGGGGTTATCCTGGGTATCGGCATACTGGTGTCAGTGGCACTGGCCAACACCCTGGCGCGAACTATCGCTGACCTTGGTCTTGAGGCCTACCATGCCAGGCATCAGGCTCTGGTTGCGACGATCGCAGCCCGACTACAACACACGCCGGGGCAGCAATTGCCTGCATCGCTAACCTCAGCTTTGGCGACAGATCTGCCCGAGGGCCTGCAGCTTCGAATCGATACTCTCGCCAGACACACCAAACAGGCTGTGCTGGAGCTCGGCAACGTAGACGAGCCCCGGGATTCCGAGGCCCTGCGTACCGAGCTGACACTGCCCGGCAGGCACTGGATGGTCACCACCACGCCCAGCGCAGGGTGGATAGACCGGGCCTCGAACCAGGCGCGCTGGCAGATTCTTACTGCAGGTGCCGGTATCTCGGTACTCGCAGCCTTACTGATGCTGGTCGCCTGCCGTCGACTGGCCATCCGCAATGCCAGAATCCGGCAGCAACAGGCACAACTCGATCGCAATCAACAACAGATTACCAATCTGCAGGTGGAGAAGTCTGTGCTCCGGCATGCGCTGAACGACAGCGAAGCAAGAAGCCGGGATCTGGTCCGGCTGGGCGGAGCGGTAATCGTCGAACTGGATCACCAGGGACGCATTGGGTTTGTGTCCGCCCAGATTGCCGACGTGCTCGGTCGCGCGCCCTCCGACCTGACCGATCAGCCGTTTGAACAACTGGTATCCGAACAAGACCGCAGCCGGTTCCGGGAAAGCCTGGACAGCGCCCGCAGCGAGGAAGACCTGACCCGAACCGACCTGGCACTGATCGGGGCCGAGGACGCCCGGCCAGTGCGGGTATGTCTGCGCCTGAAACCCATCAAGGATCCCGTCCACGGCATTACCGGCTTTCGGCTCAGTGCTACGCCGGACTAGGGCCCGCATAGACGGCCAGCGCGATCTACCAGCGACTCACAAGGGCTGAATCCGGTCCAGCAGCCGCCCACTCTCAACCAGCTCAAGAAACTCATCACCCAACCTGTCACTCTCCAAGATCGCTCGACGCCAGGCTCGTTCGCGACCGGCATCATCGCCGACGTAATTCTCGAAGTCCTTTCGATCCGGCAGTTTGCGATCCGGCAGGGTTGCCAGGTAATCCGGTGACGGCGATACCAGCACGACATCCTGCAGTCGACTGGCATCGCCCCGACGCCAGGGCAAGGTTTTATCGAACCAGCCGGGAACCACACGATCCGTAAAATGCGGATAGAGGATAATGCCAGGCTGCTGGTAAGGCAGGTCGAGGTGATAATCGAGCAGTCCGCCATCCCGGTATACACCCTCTGGCGCGCCCGGAATATTGCGGACTCCGGACATCACCAGAGGAATGGAAGCGGACGCCAGCAGGGCCGGCAACAGGTTATCCCGGCTCAGGGGCACTTCATGACTGGGGAAATCCACCAGGCTTGAGACCGGCGCGCGGCTCCGGGCATCGTGCACAATGCCACGTTCCATAAAACGACCCAGGTGCCGGCGGCTGACCATGTTGGCGCTGATGGCCCGCATCAACCCGAGGCTCAGCCTGCCACGGGTATCGTGTTGCAACAGGCCAAGACTCCGCACTACTACAATGCTCAACCGGTACCAGGGATGGCTGAGCAGAAAGTCTTCCCGCCCCCCCAGCAGCTCCTCCAGAAACAGTATGCTTTTGCGGGAGATTTCCGCAGCGCTGACGCCTTTGGCAAATCGCTGACTGGTGTACAGCTCGGCCAGGCGGGCCAACTGGGCCTTGGGATCATCAGAAGAGGCAATGGCGGCAAACCGCCAGCTGCCGATGGAAGATCCGATCAGAGCCCTTTCCTGGGGAGCCTGCGGCAACCAGTCACCAAAAATGGCCTTGTCCAGGCCACTGATTCCCAGCGCCTTCGGGCCACCGGCTGCCCCCGGAATCACGTGAACATCTTCGGGCCCCAGCGGTTTTTGCTGCAGGCGCTGCAAAGCCCGGCGTCCTGCTCGGATGGTCAGTGCGGGCTTCCGGCTGTGAATAGCAGTCATTCCTTTCTCCCCTGAAATGTCCGGCGAGTGTATCCGACCGACCGGAGGTGGCCAACTGAACAGAATTCATGACGGCCATGTATATTCTGAATAACAAATGTCTCCAGAATAGTTTTTGCGAATACCGTCAATCCGTGGTTTTTGCTTTCGCTCGCGGGACTCCGTGCTAGACTTGAGCCATCGATTACAAACGGAAACATGCCGGTTATGAACAGCGGGAGTAGGCTGTGAATCTATTTGCCTCGCCAAATACCCTGGCAACCAACCCGACCCTGGCTGTTCTCGGGTTCAAGCGGCAGTTGGTCTATCACCTGCACATCTGGGCTTTCATTGCCGTCGCGCCATTGGTCATGGTTCAGTGGCAAAATGGCAACATTTTACTGTCATCCCTGCTTATCCTGTTCTGCCTGAACGCTGCCCTGGTGATCGCGTTCCTGCGTTTTCGCAGTACCTATTTCTTCAAGGGCCGGCTGTTCCCCATACTGGCCGTGGTATGCGCAGCCTATTCCACCCTCATCAATGGCCACGCCGGCCTCTACTGGGCCTATCCCGCCGCCATTGCCCTGTTTTTCCTGCTGCCCCTGCGTGAAGCCATTTTCTGCAATATCGTGTTTGTGTCGGTCATGGCGGTGGTGTCTTTCTTCAAGTTTCCGGAGGCGGACTTCTGGCGTATCACTTTTTCACTCGGTCTCAGCTGCCTGTTTGCCATGATTTTTGCCTGGCTGGTGGGGCGCCTGCAGGCCGAGCTCACCCGCCTGGCGACAACCGATCCACTGACCGGCTGCCTGAACCGCTCCCAGCTGGCCGACATTCTGAACAGCCAGATTCAGATGCGGGAACGCTATGAGCGGGTCTCCAGTCTGGTGCTGATCGACCTGGATTACTTCAAGACCATCAATGACCGCTGGGGCCACCTGGCCGGTGACAAAGTACTCAAGGAAATGGCGCTGCGGGTACGCAAGCGCCTGCGGGAGAGTGATCAGCTGTTCCGTATCGGCGGCGAAGAATTCATGGTCGTGCTTCCGGAAACCCGGCAGAAGGACGCCGACACCCTGGCGCACCAGTTGCTGACCAGCATCAGCGCCCGGCCATTCCTGGACGACATCCGGGTAACCGCCAGTGCCAGTGTGGCGGAAGTTACCCAGGGCGAGACCTGGTCGGTTTGGCTCAACCGGGCAGACCAGGCCCTGTATGAAGCAAAATCCCGTGGCCGTAATCAGGTGGTGAACGCTCCCAGGCTCGCCAGCCAGGAGGACATCCTGGATCGGGCGCCAATGGCAGACCCGGCCACCGGCGGCACCACACCGGCCTGAGCTGGCTAGCGCGCCTTGCGAAACTCCCTGTAGGCGCTGTAGACATCCCAGGGTTGCTCAAAGTGGGGGTAATGCCCAACATTGCGCAACATCACCACATCGGCCTGAGGGATCAGCTCCCGATAGCGCCGGGCCATGGCGGCGCCGGACACCGGGTCGGCACCACCGGAAATCAGTCGCATGGGCTGCTCCGCCTTTTGCAACGCTCCGACCCAGCGGTTGCGGTGACAACGACGCTCCTCCATGAACTGAATCAGGCGATGCAGCACGCCCCGGCCGTTGTTGTAGTTCAGCAGATGCCAGAAGTCGTCCATGTCCTGCCGGCCCGGCGGATTACGCGGCCCGAACAGACGGCGGAAGTTGCGTTCGAACAGCGATCGGCTGAGGCCCCGGCCAATGAGGCCACCCAGGGGGCTGCGCAGAATCTTCTGGATAAACAGGGGATGGTGAACTTCCGGAAACAGGCCACCGTTTAGCAGGCAGACACTGCTGATGGCAAACGACAGCTCGCCCTCCTGCTCCCGGGCCAGCAATTCCTGTACGACCGTGGTGCCGTAGTCATGTCCGAACAGGTGCACCCGCTCAAGGCCCAGCCCCTCAATCCAGCCCTGAATCAGATCCGCCTGGTCTTCGATACTGTAGGAATAGTGCAGCGGTTTGTCGGAAAAGCCGAAACCGAGCATGTCCAGGGTCAGCAAGTTATGCTCGCGCACCAGCATGGGCCAGATTCGGCTCCAGTCCCAGCTCGCGGTCGGGAAACCGTGCAGCAGAACCAGCGGCTCCCCCTGCCCGCCCATGCGGCTGAAGATGGCGTGGCCCTCGTAACTGAACCATTTGCCAGCCTGCTGCCAGGCTTCCAGCGTAAATGTGTCCTGGCGACCAGACGCCGCCACTTCTGAACCCGGTATCACCTGTTCCATGTGCAATCCATGACCGTACCCGAAACCCTCACACTTTAGTGCAAAGCTGCTGCCGGAGCCATATCGCCTTTGGCGTCCTGTGCGGTGGTCCTTTTCAGGGCCACAGACGTAAACCATGGAGATACCCGGCGAATTGCCTTAAGCTTTGGCCTTTTTCAGACACCCCAAACCGGAATCGATTATGTCTCTACCCCTTGATGATCTGGCCGATCACTACCGCACCATTATCCAGGGCCTGGGCGAAGACCCGGATCGAGAAGGCCTCCAGAATACGCCCATGCGTGCAGCCAAGGCCATGCAGTTCCTCACCCGCGGCTACCAGCAGGACCTTGAAGAGCTGGTCAATAACGCCGTGTTTGAATCCGCCATGGACGAAATGGTGGTGATTCAGGACATCGAGCTGTACAGCATGTGCGAACACCACATGCTGCCCTTCATCGGCAAGTGCCACATCGCCTATTTGCCCCAGGGCAAGGTGCTGGGCTTGTCCAAGTTTGCCCGCATTGTCGACATGTATGCCCGCCGGTTACAGATTCAGGAAAACCTGACCCGGCAGATTGCCGAGGCCATCGAGAGCGTTACCCAGGCCAAGGGCGTTGCGGTGGTCATTGAAGCCCAGCACATGTGCATGATGATGCGCGGCGTCGAAAAGCAGAACTCGCGCATGAAAACCTCCATGATGCTCGGGCAGTTCCGCAAATCCCAGGCAACCCGGACCGAGTTCCTGAACCTGATCTCAAGCAACCGCTGATATCCGACTGACCCCAGGGAGTTGTTATGGCAAACGCCCAGAAGCCACTGGCCCGTGTCCAGATCAAGAACCTTCTTCTGCGCGCCTATATCGGCATCAAGGAAGAAGAGATCAACAACCAGCAGGATGTGGTGATTAACGTTTGCCTGACCTACGATGCCTCGGAGGCCATCGAGCGCAATGAAATCTCTGCTGCGCTCAACTACCGCACCATTACCAAGCAGATTATCGCCCATGTGGACGGCCAGCGGTTCGCCTTACTGGAGCGCCTGACCCACGAAGTATTGACCATCGTCATGGAACATGGCGCCGTGCGTTGGGCCGAGGTAGAAATCGACAAGCCCCATGCGCTACGTTATGCGGAATCGGTTTCCGTGACGTTGGAAGCCAGTCGCGACTAGGAGAATCTGCATCATGCCCAGCAACAGCCCCGAACAGATCCGGGAGATCCTGGAATCGGTTAATACCATCGCCCTGGTGGGTGCCAGCGAGAAGACCAACCGGCCTTCCCATGAAGTGATGGAATACCTGCAGCACCAGGGCTATCGGGTGATTCCGGTGAACCCGCGCCTGGCCGGTCAGCAGGTTCTGGGCGAAACCGTCTACACAGATCTCGCCACACTTCCAGAGCCAGTGGATATGGTGGAACTTTTCCTGGCTCCTGAGCGTACCGATGCGGTAATCGACCAGGCCATTGAGCAGAAGGTTCCGGTGCTCTGGCTGCAGATCGGCGTGATCAATGAAACCGGCGCCCAGCGTGCCGAAGCCGCCGGCCTGACGGTAGTGATGGATCGCTGTCCCAAGCAGGAGATTCCACGGCACGGCCTGCGCACCCCGGCCAATCGCTGAACACCCTTTCCCGCCCCTGCCGATTGCCTGCATTGCGGTAGCTGGCCTGAGAACCGGCTACCGGAGCTGAGCTGGATCAAGAGCCAGATCACAGTTTCAGATCGTAACTGTTACCAATTGCGACAGTCTGACATACTCTTTGAACAATAATTCGAAGACTGGCAGGGCCATGTGGTTCCGAAGTAAACCAGGCAAATCCAGAGCAGCCGCTAAAGGCCGCGATGTTCAGAGCACCCCCAAGGCGTCTGCAGACGTTGTACTGGAACGGGTGCGCCTGCCTGTGGACCTGCTTCAGTCCGGCATGAAAGTGGTCAAGCTTGACCGCCCCTGGACCGAAGTGCCGGTCCTGTTCCAGGGCTTCACCCTGCAGACCGAGGCCGAAGCCCGGGTACTGCGCCAGTATTGCGCCTGGGTCGTGGTCGAGGATGAGGCCGAAAGGCTGGCCCCGGTTCTGGATCAGATTCCCCACCTGAAGCAACGTACCACCGAACCCCTGCAAGAAACCCGCACGCTCGAACAGGAACTGCCCCGGGCTGCTGACACCTGGAGCCGAACCCAGCAATTCGTGGAGAAGGTGATCCGGGACATCGAGCAGCACAACGATCTGGAGCTGGCGTCTGCCCGACCACTGATCCGGTCCTGCGTGGACAGTGTCAAAGCCAACGCCAGTGCCATGTTCTGGATGGCACGGATCAAGCACCGGGACGCCTACACCGCCGAACACTGTTTACGCGTCGCCATTTTTACCGTGGCCTTTGCCCGTTTCCTGGGCCTGCCCGAGGATGACCTGGAAGTGGCCGGCATGTGCGGGCTCTTACACGATATCGGCAAGTTACGGGTACCGGACGAGATCCTCAACAAACCCGGGCCGTTATCCCCCCGGGAATATGAGGTGATGCGGGAACATACCACCCTGGGCCATGAACTCCTGAAACAGGATCCAAGCCTAGACCCGATCATCAGCGATGTGACCCTGCATCACCATGAACGTATCGACGGCCGGGGTTATCCACAACAATTGCCCGAGTGGCAGATCAGCCGGTTTGCCCGCCTGATTTCCATTGTTGACGCCTACGATGCCATGACCAGCGACCGCTGTTACCGTGACGGCATGTCACCCGCCGATGCCGTTCGCATCCTGTATAAAAATCGTGCTCAGCAGTTTGATGCCGACATGGTGGAGGCCTTTATCCGGATGATCGGGATTTATCCCCCCGGTAGTCTGGTGGAACTGAATACCGGTGAAGTGGCCCTGGTGGTCAGCACCCACCCGGGACGCAAGTTAAAGCCGAAAGTGGAGATTTTGCTGGATAACAACAGACATCCGATCACGCCCCGGGTAATGGACCTGAGCAGCCAGACCACCACGGACGGCCCCGCCAGAGAAATCAAGGCGCCGCTGCCGGATGGCGCTTTCGGTATCTCTCTGGAAGGCCGAGTTAAACAGCTAATGGCCAAAACCATTGCAAATCACTCATAATCTGGCCGTGCCTGCCGTTAAATCAGGTGCACCCGAAGCCAACCACACCGGAGCATAATGTGGCGAAACCCGAGACATCCATCAGACTGGTCGTACGCGCGCTGATGAGCCCGGTTTTCCCGGTTCTGATCTTCCTGGTGTTTCTGGGTATTGCCACCGGGCTCCGGGTTGGCCTGATCCAGCAGAATACCCACCAGATCCAGACCAATCTCAGCAATGAAGCCAGAGCGCTCGCCAACAACCTTGAGCGCGAATTCATGGTGCACCTCGATGCCATCGGTCGTATGGCCATGCGCATGCAGGCCAATCCATCCCAGACCGAGGCGCTCTGGCGTGAGGATGCGCGCAATTATCTGAGAGACTTCGGGGTTTACCAGGCCATTGAATGGATTGACCGCAACTACATCATCCGCTGGCTGGAACCCCTGAGCGGCAACAACGATGTCATCGGTTTCAATGTCGCCTTCAATGAACAGCGGCGAGCGGCGCTATCGCGAGCTGCAGCCTCCGGACAGTACGATATTTCCGGCATCATTGACCTCCGACAGGGCGGAGAGGGTCTGGTGATCTATCATCCTGTCGGGCGGGGTGATGCCAATAACGGTTTCATGGCTGGCGTTTTCAGAATGAATACGCTGGCAGAGCAAATGTTGACCCGGCGGGTCCTTGAACAGTTTCAGGTCACCATCACCCAGAGTGACCAGACCAGTTATCTGCTGAACACCTCGTCGGACCTTGATAACTCGCTGAACCACACCGTACCGATCAACCTGCCGTCCCTGGACTGGTCACTGACACTCACGCCTTCGAGACAGTGGGTCGAAGGCCAGCGCAGCAGCTGGCCTACCATGACCTTTACAAGCCTGCTTCTGATGGGCCTGCTCACCAGCCTTACTACCCTGCTGGTGCAACTCATCCTGAAACGCAACCAGGCTCTGCTCAAAACCCGTAAAGAGCTGGAACAGGAAATCGATCAGCGAGTAGCCATGCAGGTGGACCTGGAACGGCTGGAGTCGACCGACACCCTCACGGGTCTGGCCAATCGCCGCTTCTTCATGGAAGACCTCGCGCATACCATCAACATTGCCGATCGACAGCTGCGCCAGATCGCCCTGGTGATGCTGGATCTTGACCGCTTCCAGATGCTTAACGATTCCCTTGGGCATCAGTTCGGGGATGAGCTTCTGATCAAGGTGTCTGAACGCCTGAACGGGTTGAGCAATGAGCGGGTACTGGTCGCCTACTCCGGTGGTGACGAGTTTATGGTGTGTCAGCAGCAGGTCGATGACATTGACGATGTGATTCACCTGCTGGGCCAGATCAAGCAGTGTTTCGCCGCGCCGTTCGAGGTGCAGGGCGAGGCTCACAGTATTACCGCGACCATGGGTGTGGCGGTTTACCCCCAGAGTGGTCTGGACGCGGATACACTGTTACGCAATGCCGATATTGCCCTGTACCGGGCCAAGGAGCAGGGCCGTAATACCTACCAGTTCTATACCGAGGGCATGCAGGACCGCGAAGTGCTGCGTCTTGAGCTGGACCGTGACCTGAGCCAGGCGTTGGCTAATGATGAATTCGTGCTTTACTTCCAGCCCCAGCTCAATCTCGACACCGGCCAGATCAACAGTGTCGAGGCGCTGATTCGCTGGCAACACCCGGTTCGCGGGCTCCTGCCTCCGGTGGAGTTTATTCCGCTGGCTGAGGAAAGCGGCCGGATTACCGAGATCGGCCGCTGGGTGGTACTGGCCGCCTGCCGTCAACTGGCGCGCTGGAAAGGCACGCCCTGTGAGCACCTGAGAGTCGCGGTGAACCTGTCCGGCCGCGAACTGGATGACGATTCCCTGATTGACCATATCCGTTCAACCCTGGCATCGGAGGCAGTGGATCCGTCCCGGCTGGAGGTGGAACTGACTGAGGAAATCTTTATCCAGAACATCGAGCACAACCTCAATCAGTTGTCCCAGCTGCACCAGCTGGGTGTGCATCTGGCGATTGATGACTTCGGGGTTGGTTACTCGTCTCTGGGCTATCTGAGAGATTTCCCGGTCGACCTGCTGAAGATTGACCGGTCGTTCATTACCGACGTCACTGAGCGCCACGATGATGCGGTGATTACCCGGGCGGTGATCAATCTGGCCCACAACCTGGGCATTCAGGTAGTGGCTGAAGGCGTCGAGACGGAGGAGCAACTGAACTTCCTGAAAGCGCACCGATGCAATCTGGCCCAGGGCTATCTGATCAGCCGGCCGATTCCGGCGGCCGATCTTGAGCGCGCACTGGCCGAGGGTATTCTGATCCCGGGCCTGCCCGTCGGTTCCGGTTTGTAATTACCGGGCCAGAACTCCACACTTCACTTTCAACGGTTTGTCACGAGAGCGTTATGTCGGCCAGATATCTGACTTCGGAGCAGGATGCACAGCTTCGCCGCTGGGAGCGGTGGAACCGAAATTATTTTGTGTTTGCGTTTGTGGCGTTGATTGTGGTGCTGGTGTTCAGCAGTCAGTTGGGGCTGTCGTCCGGCGATGACTGGGGGTCGCTGGGGGTGTTGCTGGCGTTGCTGGTGGCGCCGATTGTGGTTCTGCAATTGCGGCTGAGGTGCCCTGCCTGTGGCGTGAAAATTGGCTGGCAGGCGAAGCTGATGGCGCCGGATCAGTGCAAATCATGCGGTGTGTTTCTGCGTTCGAAAAACTCTTCTTCCTGATATTCTCTCCGAAAACCTTTGACCTGTGAGTTGGTCACAGGTTTTAGTCTTGTTCTGTGGATTTGGGAGAATGCCGTGTCGGTGTGGGTGGCGCTTCCGAAAACCGCTGCAAGTACTTCCCTGTACGCTTGTCTCCGCCATCCATGGCTACGAACATTTTCGGAAGCGCCACCCACACCAACACTCCGAAACATCTGAACAAGTCTCCCATCCACCCACATGCTCGTTGGGGGATTCGGCACCATGAAAGTCAAAGAAATCGCCACCGCCGCCGGGGTTAACCCGGATACCGTCCGGTTTTACACCCGGGAGGGTTTGTTGCGCCCTACTCGCAATCCGGACAACAACTATCAGCAGTACGATGCCGAGGATCTGCGACGGTTGCGGTTTGCCCGCAAGGCACGGCAGCTGGGGTTTTCTCTGCCGGAGATACGGCAGATTCTGGAGCAGGCGGACGATCATCATTCGCCCTGCCCGATGGTTCGGGATGTGTTCCAGCAGCGGCTGGCGGAGGTTGAGCGGGAGATTTCGGAGTTGCAGAAGTTGCGGGCGCGGATGGTGTCGGCATTGTCCACCTGGCAGGACATGCCCGATGGTACGCCGGATGGACATACGATTTGTCGGTTAATCGAACATTGGGATGATCCTTCGTCATCATCCTGCTGTGAGGAGTCTTGAGTAATGAGTGAAGCATCGGTTCTGAAAACAGCGCTGAGTATTTCCGGCGCCTCTTGTCAGGGTTGTGCGAAGAAGATTCGTCATGCTCTGGAACCGCTGACCGGGAGCACCGAGCGGGTGGAGGTGAATCTCGAAGACCAGACCGTGGCCCTGCCTGAGAATGTGGATAGCGCCGAGGCGGCACGGATAGTAACGGAGGCTGGCTACCCGGCGGAGCCGTTGGTTCATAACGAACCCATCGGCAGTTGTTGCGCATCCAAAAAGGATAATTCTGCCGCTGATAAGGCGCCGGACTTGGATACACCAGCTCCCTCGGCCGACGTCGAGCCATCGGATGCCGGCGACGGGCAGATCGCGCTGGCGGTCAGCGGGGCCACCTGTGCATCCTGTGTGAATACCATTGAGAAGGCGCTGATGTCGGTCCCCGGTGTCACTCACGCTCATATGAATCTGGCGGACAGCACCGCGACCGCCAGCGGTGATGCCGATCCGCAGGCGCTGGTGCAGGCGGTGGAGAGTGCGGGTTATGGTGCCCGGGTGATTGAAGACGCGGATGCCGCCGACGACCGCAAGCAGGAAGAGGACAAGAAGCAGTACAAGGTGCTGCTGGTGAAGATGGCCATCAGTCTGGGGCTGGGCCTTGGGTTGATGATCTGGGGCATGGGCTTCGGGTCGATGATGGTGACCGAGGCCAATCAGCTTACCTGGATCAATCTGGGCATTCTCACTCTGGGGGTGATGATTGCCACCGGCGGGCATTTCTACACCGGGGCCTGGAAGGCGTTCAAACATCATAACGCCAATATGGACACGCTGATTGCTCTGGGTACCGGCACCGCCTGGCTATATTCGATCGTGGTGGCCAGTGCGCCGGAGGCGCTGCCGGAGATGGCGCGCCATGTGTATTTCGAGGCTTCGGCGATGATCATTGGCCTGATCAATCTGGGCCAGGCCCTGGAGTTGCGGGCCAAGGGCAAGACCTCGGAAGCGGTGCGCCGGCTGCTGGATTTGCGGGCGAAAACGGCCCGGGTGATCCGCGATGGCCAGGAACAGGATATTCCCGTTGAAGAGGTTCAGAAAGGCGACCGCATCCGGGTGCGCCCGGGCGAGAAGCTGCCGGTGGACGGGGTGATTACCGAAGGCTCCACCCGCATTGATGAAAGCATGCTGACCGGTGAGCCCATGCCGGTGGGCAAGGGAGAAGGCGATGAGGTCTCGGCCGGTACTCTGAACACCCACGGCTCGATTATCTATGAAGCTACCCGGGTGGGCAGCGAGACCGCGCTGGCCCAGATCATCAAGCTGGTGAAGAAGGCCCAGGGCTCGAAACCCGCCATTGGCCGGCTGGCAGACAAGATCTCTTCGGTGTTCGTGCCCACGGTGATGCTGATTGCCGTGGTGTCGGCGCTGGTCTGGTACAACGTCGGGCCGGAGCCGGCGGTGGTGCACATGATGGTGGCCGCCACCACGGTACTGATCATTGCCTGCCCCTGCGCGTTGGGGCTGGCCACGCCCATGTCGGTGATGGTGGGTGTTGGCAAGGCAGCAGAGTACGGTGCGCTGATTCGCCAGGGCGATGCCTTGCAGACTGCCGGAAAAATCGATCTGGTGATTCTGGATAAAACCGGCACCATTACCGAGGGCCATCCCGCGGTAACCCGGGTGCACGCGGCAAACGGCGATGAGACGCGCCTGCTGGCATTAGCCGCCGGGCTGGAGCAGCATTCCGAGCATCCGCTGGCAGAAGCCATTCTGGACAGGGCCCGCGAGAACGATGTTGAGCCAGAACCGGTCTCCGGCTTCGAAGCGCTCAATGGCAAAGGTGTGCAAGGCAAGCTTGATAGCGAACCGGTACGCCTGGGCAATCGGCGCTGGCTGGAAGCCGAAGGGCTGTCTATCGAGGCTCTGGATGATGCCGCCGCAACCATCACCCGGGAGGCCGGCACGCCGCTGTTCCTGGCGGTGGGCCAGGAAGTGCTGGGTGTCATCGGCGTGGCAGATGCGATCAAACCGGATTCCGAGGCTGCCATCCGGCGCCTGCACGACGCTGGCATCAAGGTGATGATGGTCACCGGCGATGTCGATGCCACCGCCAAGGCCATTGCGGCCAAGGCCGGCATCGATGACTACCGGGCCGAGGTGTTGCCGGAGGACAAAGCCGAAGTGGTCAGCGAAATGCGAGGTAAAGGCCACACGGTGGCCATGGTGGGGGATGGCATCAACGATGCCCCGGCGCTGGCGGCTGCGGACGTGGGCTTTGCCATCGGTACCGGCACCGACGTGGCCATTGAAAGTGCGTCCATCACCCTGATGCGAGGTTCCCTGCACGGGGTGCCGGACGCCATCGAGATCTCCCGGGCGACCGTGAAGAACATTCACCAGAACCTGTTCGGAGCCTTTATCTATAACTCCCTGGGTATTCCGGTGGCCGCCGGCCTGCTCTACCCTGTGTGGGGCATCCTGATGAGTCCGATCCTGGCCGGCGCCGCCATGTCGCTGTCTTCAGTGACGGTGGTTTCCAACGCCAACCGGCTACGGCTGTTCAAGACCAGCCATACCAAAGTATCAGCAGAGGAGCGGAACTGATGACAACATTTCTGGTCAATGCCGGTGGTCTCGCCCTGATGGCTGCCATTGTCTGGTGGTTCTGGCTCTCCGGCTCTAACTCGGACAACTCCGATCAACATCACTGAGGTAATCACCATGAGAAAACACACCCTTGCCCTCGGCCTGATGGCTGCCCTGGGATTCAGCACCACCGCCCTTGCCGGCGGTGCGGCCCAAAGCATTCACGTGTACAAATCCCCCACGTGCGGTTGCTGCGGCGACTGGATCGACCATCTGGAAGAAAACGGTTTTGATGTCACCGCCACCAACAGCGACGACATGGGCAGGATCAAAGCCGAAGCCGGGCTGATTCCGGGTCTGGGCAGTTGCCATACCGCCTTTGTCGACGGCTATGTGATTGAAGGCCATGTGCCGGCGGACGACATCAAGCGCTTGCTGGCGGAAGCCCCCAAGGCCACCGGCCTGAGCGTACCGGGTATGCCGGCGGGCTCTCCGGGTATGGAGATGGGCGACCGGAAAGATCACTACAAGGTTATTCTGTTCAACGACCAGGGACAGACGCGGGTGTTCAACCAACACAACTGATGGTTCTGCCTATTTTTTCTACACGATAGCCCCGCTCTGTTCTATGATGGAGTATAGATTCAGAACACGATTGGCAAGGACACATTTTGAGCCTCAAAACCCGCATTCTCGGGCTGGCCGCGCTGTTGATCATAGCGGCAGGAACCGCTTCCTGGCTGGCCTATCGGGCATTATCGGAAGATATTATTGAACGCTGGGGCCAGCAGGTCGCCGAGATCCAGGTACGCTATGACAGCGCCCGACTGTTGCAGTCCCTGGAGCGGGAAATCGGGCTGGCCCGGCAAATGGCCCGCTCCTCCACACTGATTCAGTGGGCCCAGTCACCGGAAGACCCCGCGCTGGAAAACCAGGCCATCCGCCAGATGGAGAGTTTCCGCAGCAACTTCCGGGATAACAGCTATTTTGTGGCCCTCCGCTCCAATGGTCATTACTACTACAACAACGCCTCCAACGATTACGCCGGCGACCAGTTCCGCTATGTGCTGAGCCCGGACAAACCCGACGATGCCTGGTTCTTCCAGCTCATTGACGAAGGCCGCGACTTTCACCTGAACGTCAATCCCGATACCGAACTTGGCGTTACCAAGCTGTGGATAGACGTGCTCATGCGCGATGCCGACAACAACATCGTCGGCATGGTGGGTACCGGCCTGAATCTGGACGACTTTCTGCAGGACATTGTCGACATCGGCCAGGACGGCATTACCACCCTGTTCGTGGACTATAACGGCGCCATCCAGCTGTACCGCGATCGCAACTACATCGATTTTGCCACCATCATCAAACCCGAAGGCCAGAAAAACACCGTGGATCTGCTGTTCGACGATCCCCAGGACAAACAGCAGATTCTGGGCATGCTGCAGATGCTCAAACAGCGTAATGGCGAAGATGGCGCGGTGGAAAGCGGGTTTGTGTCGGTGGATGGCCGCAAGCATCTGGCCGGCGTGGCCTTTCTGCCCGCCATTGGCTGGTTTGAGATTACCCTGCTGGACCTGAACACACTGATCCCCCGGAGCTATCTCTGGCCTCTGGTAGCGGTGTTTCTGGTCAGCCTGCTGGTCACCCTGGTGCTGTTCCACCAGATCATACAGTCCCGCATTCTGCGCCCGGTCATCAGCCTCGAGGAAGCCGTGCACCGGTTACGGGACGGTCGCTTTGATCTTCCCTACCTGCCCAAACCGGACAACGAGATCGGCCGCCTGGTGGATCATTTCGAAAAAATGTCCCACTCCCTGCAAGATACCACCCGTGAGCTGGAACAGAAGGTGGCCCACCGCACCGAAGAACTGCAGCGTCTGGCCCGGGTCGATGCCCTGACCGGCCTGAAGAACCGGCGGGGCCTGGACGAGGTGATGAATGAGGAAATCCAGCGCGCGGAAAGGGAGCAGAAGGGCTTCGGGCTTCTGTGGCTGGACATAGACCACTTCAAAGCCATCAACGACAGCCAGGGCCATCAGGCCGGCGACGAGATTCTGTGCCGGGTTGCGCTCTGGCTGAAAGCGGCGGTTCGGCCCTACGACCACCCCGGTCGCTGGGGCGGCGACGAGTTTGTAGTCCTGCTATCACCCTGCGATGCCGCCACGCTGGAGCAGATCGCCTGTCGTATTCGCGCCAGCGTCGAGCAGGAAAGCCAGCGCACCGGAACACCGGTAACCATCAGTGTTGGCGGCTATTTTTGCCAGCCCGGTGAAGATCTCGATGTCCTGCTGCGCAACGCAGACCAGGCTCTGTACGAGGCCAAGCGAAACGGCCGGAATCGGGTCTGCATCCGCACGGGTACCGGCGAGGCCATTCATCCGGCCTGACAGATCTGACTCGCACTGGCAGAACCGTTATACTCCGCTGCAACACACTTTTTTATTCAGGTTATCTCTTCATGCTCAACGCCGACGCTCTCAATCAGTTGCGCCAGCTGAAAACCGACATCAAACAGAACAAGGTGGTCTTCCCCGGTACCGTCAAGTCCACCAACGGTCGTTTCGGCTTTGTGGCCCTGGATGAAGGGCGGGATGTGTTTCTGCCTCCCGAGGAAATGCAGAAAGTCCTGCCCGGTGATCGGGTCAATGTCACCGAACACGAAGTGGAAAAAGGCAAAACCCAGGGCGTTGTCGACGAGCTGCTGGAATCGCACCTGACCACCTTCGTGGGCCGCTATCTGATCAAGGGCAAAGGCCACTTTGTGGCACCGGAAACCCCGGGCATCAACCGCTGGATTTTTATTCCGCCGAAAGAACGCAAGGGCGCCCAGCCCGATGATTTCATCTACTGCCAGATTCACCGCCATCCGATCAAGGACGGCAAGGGCCAGGCGAAGGTGCTGCGGGTGATCGGCAAGGCCGGTGAGCCGGGCATTGAACGGGCCTTCACCCTGGCCAACTTTGATTTGGCCGATGCCTGGCCGGAAGAAGTGCAGAAGCAGGCCGACACCCTTACTGAGGAATCCGTTACCTCACACCGCGAGGGCCGGGAAGACCGTACCGAACAGCCCTACGTGACCATCGACAGTCCGGGCACCCAAGATATGGACGATGCCCTGATGGCAACCCCGAATGCCACTGGCTGGACCCTGTCCATCGCCATCGCCGACCCGACCGCGATGATCGAGCCGGGCAGCCCGGCCGAAGAAGAAGCCTTTAACCGCGCCACCGCCATCTATTTCCCGGGTGAGCCACTGCCGATGTTACCGGACGCCATCAGCACCCGCCTGTGCTCGCTGATGCCAGAGGTACCCCGGTTGGCCCTGGTGTGCGACCTGCAGGTGAACAACGATGGCAGCCTGGGCGACTACAGCTTTCGCCAGGCCGTCATCCGCTCCCAGGGCAAGCTGAGCTATGAGCTGGTGTCACACCTGATTGAAGGTCGGGAAGACGATGACATCAAGGCCTTGCCCGAAGCAGTCGCCAACAGCCTGGACCAGCTGCATCAGGCCGCCACTGCCCTGCGCAAATGGCGCTCGGAGCACGCGTTACTGAGCAATGATCGCCCCGAATTCCGGTTGCGTCTGGACGAGAATAAGCGAATCCGGGTGATAGAACCGGCGGTGCAGAACGAAGCCCACCGTCTGGTGGAAGAATGCATGGTCGCGGCCAATCGTTGTGCGGCCGATTTCCTGGAAAAGCAGGGGCAAGGCCTGTTCATTCAGCATCCGGGGCTGCGGGACGACCGCGCCGACAATATCCGTAAACTGCTGGAGGGCTACGCCCCGCATCTGGCCGAACTGGATGCCACCAGTGCCGAAGGCTTCAAGGCGTTGATGAAGCACACCGATGGCCTGCAGGCCGATGTGCCGGTCAAGTCCATTCTCTCGCGCCAACTGGCCCGGGCCGAACTGGGCTTCGAGCCTGCTCCGCATCAGGGTATGGGACTGGCGGCCTACACCACCTTTACCTCACCGCTGCGCAAGTTCTCGGACTTCTACGTGCACCGTCTGATCAAGGCCGCACTCTGGGATCAACCCATCAAGGCACTGAACCCGCAGCAGCTGGAGAGTCTCCAGACCACCCAGTTCCGCGCCCGCATGGCTGCCAACACCCTGGAGGCCTGGCTCAAGAGCGATTACGCCAAAGGCCTGCCAGCAGATCCGATGGAAGGCACCATTACCCGCACCATGCCATCGGGTTTTTTCGTGCGCCTGGATTGCAATGGCCTGGAAGGCTTTGTCAGTTGCAAGGACCTGGAGGGCAAGTTCAGCTTTGATCCGGTTACGCTGCGCCTGGTGCACAACAAGAACGGCCGGATCTTCCAGCTGGACCAGCGGGTAACCGTGAGCTTTTCCGGTGTGGACGAAGAGCGTCGGCAGATCAACTTCAAACTGCTCGAGGCCGAGGACATTAATCCCGGAACCAACGACAAGGGTTGAAAACCAGCCGGGCAGACACACCGTATCTGTTCAGAGGTCTTCTGTTTTCAGGAGGTGTGTTATGCCCATCAGTCCTCAGGAATTTCTGCGAAAGTACGGCTTCGACAAAGAAGAGGAAGAGCCCGACCATAGCCTGCGCCACAATGCCATGGAGCATGCCAGGCATTTGAAACGGCCCCATGCCGGTACTCCCCATGACTGGGAAGAATGGGAAAGGTTCAAGAAGGAACACCCGGATCAGGTCGAAGACGACGACTGACCCGGTACAGCATCAGCTGAGGTTCTGGTCCTGCCGGGCCAGCATTCGTCCCAGCCGCTCGTCTTTGGCACGCCACAGATCGCCCAACCAGTCCTTGACGTTACGGCGGTGCTCGGCGTCCTCAGAGTAATCCCTGCCCTTGAGGTGTTCCGGAATGGCCTGGGTATCAATGGTCATCCGGATCTCCGGCACCCGCCCGCAAATGAAGTCCCAGAACGTTGGAGCGCCATCGGGATAGGCAATCGTGACATCCACCAGGGTATCAATGGAATCCCCCATGGCATCCAGCACAAAGGCCACTCCACCGGCCTTCGGCACCAGCAAATGCTGGTATGGTGACTTCTGCCGGTCGTGCTTGGCCGGGGTAAAACGGGTGCCTTCCACAAAGTTCATCACGCTCACCGGCGTGTAGCGGAATTTCTCACAGGCCTTGCGGGTCGCCTTCAGGTCATCGCCTCGTTTTTCCGGGTGCTTGATCAGATACTCCCGGGTGTAGCGTTTCATAAACGGGAAATCCAGCCCCCACCAGGCCAGGCCGATCACCGGCACCCAGATCAGCTGTTGTTTCAGGAAGAACTTCAGAAACGGCGCCTGGCGATTGAACACCCGCTGCATGGCGAGGATATCCACCCAGCTCTGATGATTGCTGAGCACCAGATACCAGCTCTCGCGCTTGAGCTTGTCGGCGCCTTCCACGTGCCAGCGGGTATTGTGGGTGAGCTTCATCCAGCCTGTATTACAGGCCACCCACGACTCCGAAATCCAGATGATCACGCGGGTGCACAACACCCGGAAACCCTTATGCGGAATCACCAGCTTGAACACCGCGGGGATATAGAGCAGCAGGCACCAGAACACGGTGTTCAGGCCTAGTAGCAGCGAATTAAGCACGCCAATAACGGGGGCAGGCAGGAAACTGAGCATGGGCATCCTGTTGTGGTTGTTGTTTCCGAAGCCCGCAATCATAGCAACCTGGCAGCCGCTTGGGCAGTGGCCCGAAGTGACCAAAACGCCGACCGGATGTGACAGTCTTGCCATGGCTGGGGGAATGAATCCACTCTATTATCTGACTCCACACGCACCGCTGCTACACCGGATACCCTATGCGCAACCCCCTGAAATCCGCCATCAAGACCTCCTCCGGCCTCGCCCGCCAGAGCGCACTCTACGCTGGCAATGCCTTCGACCGGATTTTCCGGGCGGCCAGCCTGGTACAGGCAGGCCAGACCCCGTTCGAGACCCTGTACAGCAATGGGCTGGTGAGCCTGCGATACTATCCGCCGCTGGAGGAGGATTTCATCGAACTGGATGGCATGGTGATCCCGGTAGAACGCAAGACCCACCGCACGCCGATCGTCATCATTCCTCCTCTGGCCGTGAATATGCTGATCTATGATCTGTTTCCCCAGCGAAGTCTGGTGCGTTTCCTTCGAGCCAGAGGATTCGAGGTCTATCTGATCGACTGGGGTATGCCGGGCCGGGAACACACCCACTACAACATGCATACCTATGTTGCCGAATTCCTGCCGGAGTATCTGAATCGGGTCCGGGAACATAGTGGAGAACAGGAGCTGTCACTGCATGGCTGGAGCATGGGCGGCATGTTCACGCTGTTCTACTCTGCCCTCAGCAAGGACCAGCACATCCGCAACGCCATCGTTCTGGGCCTGCCCATCGACAGCCACGCCTCCGGCCTGATCGGCTGGATGTACCAGCGCATTGCCGATGTCGCCGAACAGGTGCGCAAACGCACCGGTTTCCGGCTCCACGACATGAAACCGCACTGGTTCCATACCCCGGGCTGGGCCAACACCATCGGCTTCAAGTTGACCAACCCGGTTGGCAGTGTGATGGGCTACTGGGAGTTGATCGTGCGCCTGGGCGACCGCGAATTCGTCACCAACCATGCCACCACCTCGGCCTTTCTGGACCGGATGGTGGCCTACCCCGGCGGTGTCATTCAGGACACCGTGGTCCGGGTCTGGATTGATAACCAGTTGGCCAAAGGCCAGATCCAGATTGGCGACGACTTCGCGCGACTGGAGAACGTAAACGCCAACTTACTGGCCATCGCCGGCCAGGAAGACACCCTCGCTACACCCGGCGCCGCCAAGCGAGTGATGGACCACGTCAGCTCCACGGATAAGACCTTCCGGGTGGCCCCCGGCGGGCACATGGGGATACTGGCCGGAAGCAAAGCGCCCCGGGCGTCCTGGCTTGAACTGGCCGACTGGTTGGCCGCAAGGTCTGACTAAGGCGTTGGCCGACCGGCAAGTGGCTCGGAAGACCTTTCCAAAAAACGCTCCTTCGGCACATCCCTGTGGCGCTTCTGCTCCGCCATCCCTGGCTCCGCAAATTTTTGGAAAGGTCTTCCGAACCACTTACCTACATAAGCTTACTGCTTTAAACTGCCACCCATGAAACCTGTTGATATGTTGAGCCTGGATCTGCGATCCCTGGCAACGTTTGTGGCGGTTCTGGATGAGGGCAGCGTGTCCCGGGCGGCGGTTCGCCTGGGCGTTACCCAATCGGCCGTGAGCCACACCCTCGAGCGCCTGAGACAGGCCTTCGGCGACCCCCTGTTTGTGAAATCAGGGCGCGGCATTGTACCCACCGACTACGCCCTGCGCACCGGCCCCCACATCCGCCAACTGCTGGACGATCTGCGCACCCTGCCCTCCGGGCCTCCCTTCGAACCGGCGTCGGCGGAATTCACCTTCACCATTGCCGCCAACGACTACCAGCGGGATCTGCTTCTGCCCGGGCTGCTCCGAATCCTGCGGCAGAAGGCCCCGGGCATCCAGCTGCAGGTGATTCCCTCCGGCATCCCCAACGCCGACATGCTGCGCAAAGAAGCCTGCGACCTGATCATCAGCCCGCACGCACCGGAAACCACGGACATCATGCAACGGGGCCTGATGGCGGACCGCATGGTGGTGTTCTACGACCCAAACCAACGCAACGCGCCCACAGATCTGGCCGAATACCTGAAAGCCGATCACATCGCCCTGATGTTCGCCACCGGCGAACGGCCGGGCTTTGAAAACACCCTGCACGCCAAGGGCCTGGACCGCCGCAACGTGGTCACCGTCTCCAACTTCTCCGGCCTGCCCGAATTCCTCCGCGGCACCGACATGCTGGCCACCGCCCCGGAACGCATGAGCGCACAACTCATGCGGGACTTCGCCTGGGTTCCACTTCCCTTCGACTACAAGCCCTTTACCCTGCTGATGCTATGGCACCGACGGCACCAGAATGACCCGGCCCACCGCTGGGTACGCAACCAGGTGAATTCGGTTGCAGCGACCATGAACGGGCTGAACGATTAATCAATCAGTTTTGTTCATGTATTGCATGAGGCTACAAGCCGTTATCCAAACGCACCATAAACCCTAGACTTCACGTCAATCGTCGACCTAGCGCAACTCTAAAGTCAGGACAAATAGTGTTAGCACTCACAAGCATCTGGACAACCATACTGCTGGCCGCCGCCGTCGCCCTCGGGCCATTGGCCGTGGACATGTACCTGCCAGCATTGCCCCAGATCGGCGCCGACTTCCATGCCGGCACCGATCAGGTCCAGCTGACCCTGAGCGTCTATCTGGCCGGCTTCGCCATCGCACAACTCATCTGTGGGCCGCTGGCCGACCGCTTCGGCCGCAAACCCATCATGATCGGTGGCTTCCTGCTCTTTACTGTTGCGAGCATCGGCTGCGCCCTGGCCAACAACATCGAAACCCTGCAGCTGTTCCGGTTTCTGCAAGCCCTGGGCGGCTCCGCCGGCCCTGTGTTGGGTCGCGCCATCATCCGCGACATCTACACCCCCCGGGAAGCCGCCAAAATCCTCGCCCTGCTGGCCAGCATCATGGCCCTGGCCCCGGCAGTGGCCCCTACCCTGGGCGGCCTGATGGTCGGCGGTCTCAGCTGGCACTGGATCTTCATCGCCATGGGCGGCTACGCCCTGGTCATGGCCGCGGTCACCGCTTTTGGTATCCCTGAGCCCCTGAAACCGGAGTATCGCCAGCCCCTGCGCCTGTGCCACCTTTTCGCCAACTACCGGCGCATCAGCACCGACGCCAGCTTCATTGGCTACACCCTGACCAACGCCGCCATCTACGGCGGGCTGTTTGCCTTCCTGTCTGGCGCCTCCTTCGTGCTGATTGACGTACTGGGGGTTCAGCCCGAGCACTTCGGCTTCTACTTCGCCGCCATCGTCGTGGGCTACATCGCTGGTAATCTGGGCTCCATCCGACTGGCGCGTTACCTGGGGCCGGATCAGATCCTGTTCTACGGTCTGATCACCGCTCTGGCCGGCGGCGCCATCATGGCGCTCCTGGCCTACCAACAGGTTTACAGCCCGTGGGCGGTGATGATTCCCCAGGCCATCTTCATGGCCGGTACCGGCCTGGTACTGCCCCAGTGCATGGCCGGCGCCCTGGCCAACTTCCCCACCATGGCCGGCTCCGCCTCCGCGCTTTTTGGCTTTATCCAGATGAGCGCCGCCGCCATCGCCGGCGCCATCGTCGGAGCCCTGCACAATGGCACCCCTCTGGTGATGGCCACCGTCATCGCCACCTGCGCCGGCCTGGCCATGATCGGCTACCTGCTGCTGGTACAACGCTACCCGGCGAAAGCCTTCGAAACCGGAAAAGCCAGCGCCTGAGAGGCTCGCACGAGCATGATCCAGCTAAAGTCGGGGATGAAAAGTCATCCAAAGTAAGCTACACAGAGTAAGTTGCAGAACGTAAAACCAAGGAACTCTCAACAAACTCAGGAGCAGCATATGAGCAACGTTACCCTCGACGGCAACCCCATTGAACTGAGCGGGAAATTTCCCCAGCCGGGCGATAACGTACCACCCTTCACCCTCACCAGCAGCGGGCTGGAAGAAGTCAAACTCGACAACTGGGCCGGTAAACGCAAAATCCTCAACATCATCCCCAGCATCGACACCGGCGTATGCGCCGCCAGCACCCGCAAGTTCAACGAAAAGGCCGGCAGCCTCGACAACACCGTAGTACTGGTTATCTCCGCGGACCTGCCCTTCGCCGCTTCCCGTTTCTGTGGCGCCGAAGGCCTGAAAAACGTGGAAACCCTGTCCACCTTCCGCAACTACAGCTTCCAGCAGGACTACGGCGTCGCCATCCAGAACGGCCCCCTCGCCGGCCTCTGCGCCCGCGCGGTGGTGGTCCTGGACGAGAACAACAAAGTGATCCACAGCGAACTGGTCAACGAGATCAAGAACGAGCCGGATTACGATGCGGCTTTGAGTGTGCTCTGAACCGAACCAGCTACTGACGCCTCATCAGTAGAGTGCCCTGATACGTTCCGGAGTATTCCAGAACGTTGGGGCGGTCGGGGGCGGAAGGCTTTCCAAAAATTTGTGGAGCCATGGGTGAAGAGCGAAAAGCTCTTCACGGGCCGGCCAGGGATGGCCTGCCCTGGACCCTCTGCGCGACGCAGGAGCGATTAGCGCTGAGGGGCGGAACACAAGCGCCCATGGATGGCTTGAGCGCTTTTTGGAAAGCCTTCCGCCCCCGAGTGCTTCCACCAATGCTAGAATCCCCGCCACACTCAATACCAAGGCCCTCAAGCTAACGTGCAAAACCACCTGCAAAACGCCTCCCTGGGCCGCCAGCTCTACCACATGACCTGGCCCATGCTCTTCGGCGTGCTCTCGCTGATGACCTTCCAGCTCACCGACAGCGCCTTCGTCGGCCAACTCGGCCGCGACCCGCTGGCAGCACTGGGCTTTACCGTGCCCATGCAGCAGCTGGTCAGCGGCATGTACGTCGGCCTTGGCATTGCCACCACCGCCATCATCTCCCGCACCCTGGGCCAGGGTGACGATATGCGCGCGCAACGCCTGGGCGGCCTGGTGGTCGCCATTGGGGCCGGTCTGGCCTTTATTCTGTGCCTGTCGGTCTGGCTCCTACAAAGCCTGATCCTGGACCTGCTGGGCGCCGAACAGGCCCTGCGGCCGGTGATTCGCGAATACTGGGCACCCTGGCTGCTCTCCGCGTGGACTGGCGCCATGGTCTACTTCAGCTACGCCGTGTGCCGCGCTAACGGCGATACCCGCCTGCCGGGCTACATGATGATCATCACCAGCCTGCTCAACATCGCCCTCGACCCGCTGTACATCTTCGTGTTCGGCTGGGGCCTGCCCGGCGCCGCCTGGGCCACCATCACCGCCTTCGGCATTGGTGCGCTGATCGTCTACCCGATCCTGCTCAAACGCCAGTGGCTGCGGTTCGACCTGCTCCAGCTACAACTGGCTCAGGCTGTGCGCCAGCTTGGCGGCATCATGGCACCGGCCATGGTCAGCCAACTGATGCCACCGGTCTCGGCCATGCTGGCTACCGCACTGGTGGCGGGGTTCGGGTCTGCCGCGGTGGCCGCCTGGGGCCTGGGCACTCGTCTGGAGTTCTTTTCCATTGTGGTCGTGCTGGCCCTGACCATGTCCATGCCGCCCATGATCGGCCGCATGCTGGGGGCCGGGGAAATCGAAAAAATCCGCAAGCTGGTGCGCATTGCGGTGCGCTTTATCGTGATCTGGCAGCTGGCCATCGGGCTGATCTGGCTGGCCGCCTCCGGCTTCGTCTCTGGCCTGTTCAGCCGCGATGCCGGGGTACAAGATATTCTGGTGAGTTATCTGCTGCGAGTGCCGCTGAGCTACAGCGGGCTTGGCGTGTGTATTCTGATGGTGTCGGTCAACAACGCGCTGGGCATGCCCATGCGCGCACTGTTGATTTCCACCCTGCGGCTATTCGCCTGCTATCTGCCCCTGCTCTGGGTTGGCGGGCAACTGGCCGGGCTGACCGGGCTGATGTCCGGCGCTCTGGTGGGCAACCTGCTGGCCGGCACCATGGCCTATAGCCTGTATCGCCAGGGTATGAGCCGGTTGCGCCAGCAGGGGTAATACTCAGGCAAACCGGGCGCGGAAGCTCTCGGGCATGGGGGTTACTTCCCGGCTCTGGTAGTTAAAGAACACGAAACCGTACTTGGCCAGCGCCACTGGTTGCCCGCTGTCGGCCTTGGTGACCCGGAACACGAAATCACCGCCGTATTTGTTGAAATCCATCAGCCCCACTTCAAAGCGCAGCAGGTCCGGGTAGAAGGACTCTCCTTGGTACATGGTAGCGAGATCCGTGACGATGATGCCCACACCATCGTGGCCCGCCTCTTCAATGCCGTGCTCCACCAGGAATTGGGCGCGCGCTTCAGACAGCATGGAGATCAGCGCGTCGTTGCCCAGGTGGTTGGCGCCGTTGATGTCGGTGATGCGCACCGGCAGGCGGGTTTCGAAGGTGAAGGCGGTGTCGGGAAAGTCGAGTTTGATTCTGGCCACTTGGGGTCCCCTGGGGTGCGCTTGGTGCGATTGAGTAATGGGGGTGCATCATACTCCGACCTTTGTCGCTTCTCATCCTGTGGGTTGTTCGGGTATCTTGCTGTAAACGTCGTAGCGCCGCGAATGCTGGTTCGGTCGGCCGTAGGGATAAGCTTTCCAAAACACGCTGTGAATACATCCCTGTACGCTCTGCTCCGCCATCCATGGCTCCGCAAGGTTTTGGAAAGCTTATCCCTACGCCCTCATCCTGGCCTTCTACGCGCACCATAAAAACAGCAAAATGACAGAGAGCCTTATGAACATCCGCCCCGCCGCCACCCTGGTTCTGACCCGTGATACCGATAACGGTATTGAAGTCCTGCTTCTGCAACGCACCTGGGATGCGGTGTTTCTGCCGGGTTATTACGTGTTCCCGGGGGGTGCGGTGAATGCGCAGGAGCCGGAGGGGCGGGCTCATGTGGTGGGTGTGGAGGATGCCGACATCAGTCAGACCATGAGTCTGGATGAAGGCGGGGCGGATTACATGCTGGCGGCGGTTCGGGAGTGTTTTGAAGAGGCGGGGATTCTGCTGGCTCAGGATGCATCCGGTCAGTTGATTGGCGCCGATCACGGGGTGTATGGTGAGCGTCTGGCGTTGTTTCAGGAGGAAATTTCGCTGGCGCAGTTGTGCGCGAAGCATGGTTTGACGGTGCCGCTGGACCGGTTGGCGTATCTGAGCCACTGGGTGACGCCACCGGGGCCGCCGCGCCGGTTTGATACCCGGTTTTTTGTAGCGGTGGCGCCGGAAGGCCAGGTGGCGAGCCACGATGGTACGGAAACCATTGATCACATCTGGATTGCGCCGGCTCAGGCGCTTGAAGAACATCGGGCCGGTGCCCGGTTGCTGGGGTTACCGACGATCCGAACCTTGCGGGTATTGAGTGAGTTCGGCACGACCGGCGAGCTGATGCGTTATGCCCACGCCAATCCCCCGGAGGCGTTTCCGGATCAGCCTTGGCCGGCGGTGCGCAAGGGCAAGCCGGTGATGCTGGAACCCAACGCTCCGGCCTATGACGAGGCCGTCAAGCTGGATCCGGAAGGTGAGGGGTCAACCCGTGCGGAGATTGTTCCCGGGGAACCAGTGGAGGTAGCCGCCGGGGTTATCCGGCTGACCGCGCCGAACCCCGGGATGATGACCGGCCCGGGCACCAACACCTATATCCTTGGCCATGAACGTTTTACGGTGCTGGACCCCGGCCCGGCGAACGAGGCGCATATCGAGCGAATTCTGGAGCTTACCGGTGGTGTGGTGGATCAGGTGGTGGTTACCCATACCCATATGGACCACTCCCCGGCGGTGGCCCAACTCAAGGCCCGTACCGGTTGCCGGGTATTTGGCTGGCCAGCGCCGGAGGGCGCGGGGCAGGATTCGAGCTTCACACCGGATGATCAACCCGGGCACGGCGATCTGATTGTGACCGAAGCGGGCATCCTGAAGGTTTTGCATACCCCGGGCCATGCTTCGAACCACCTGTGTTATCTGTTGCTGGATCAGGAATTACTGTTTTCCGGGGATCACATCATGCAGGGATCAACGGTGGTGATTAACCCACCGGACGGTGATATGAAGGCCTACATTGATTCCATGTACGATCTGCTGGCCGAGCCTGTGCGCTTCATTGCACCGGCCCATGGTTTTCTGATGGGCCAGCCTGCGGCGGTGATGGATTACCTGATCACCCACCGGCTGTCCCGGGAACACAAAGTGTGGCGGGCGCTGGAGGCGCTGGCACCGGTCAGTCTGAAAGACCTGACCGCCAGGGCCTATGACGATGTCCCGGCCGCCATTCACGGCCTGGCCGCCCGCTCAGCGCTGGCGCACCTGCTGAAACTGGAAGCCGAACACAGGGCGTTCGCCGACGACGGGCTCTGGCACGTGGTCGCGCCAGACTGAGGCTACTTCTTGGCGATCACCCATACCGCGTGCACGATGCCCGGAATGTAACCCAGGATGGTCAGCAGGATGTTGATCCAGAAATGCTTACCGATACCAACCTGTAAAAAGACGCCTAACGGCGGTAACAGAATTGCTACCAGAATTCGCAAAAGATCCATTCAGTTCTCTCCTTGACGGGCGTAAAACAGTCATATCACTGCAAGATAGCAGTGGTATGACATTTCACCATATCGAACCGGGTAAATTCGGCCCGGTTTCATGAAAGTGGCATTAAACCTCTGTCACAGCCGTATTCATGATTGAGGCTCATCCCTATCCTTGGGGCCACATCGTCAGGTAATTGAGGACTTATGCTGCGAGCAAGGCTCAGATATTCCATCACTAGCGCACTCACATCATCACTCCTGGTTTTTGCGACGCCCGCCGTGCTGGCTGAGGCAGTGAGTTCCAAGGCAGACGCCACTGCCCTGTTGGTGGCCGATCTGGCGGAAGATGAAAACGTTGAGGATGTTGAGCACTCGGAACCCCGCCGGGGCTCTGCGCAGGCACGCGCCCAGGCTGAGACAACCAGCGAACAGAGCAGCCCGCAGGAATCCCCGGTAGAGGCACCGGAGGCAGCCAGCAAGCCCCGTGAAATCGCACCCAATATCGACCTGAAAGAAGTGGCCCCGCTGCCGGAGCCGGAGCCGGAGCCCGAGGCAAGCGATTCCGGGGATTCTGCCGCGCAGCCGGAACCTCAGGCCGAAACACAATCCGGGACAGCCGACGCGGTCGGGAGCAACACCCCCGCCTCCCCGGACGATGTTGCCGAGAAGGAACCGGAGCCCGCAGCACCCGTTCCCGCAGAGAGTTTCACACTGCTGGGCAAGGAAATTCTACCCGGTACTGCGACACGACTGGCCTGGTCGCCAGGCATTCAGATTGCCGGGTTGTCCCAGATTACCCCGGTACTGGTGGTCAATGGCGTTAACCAGGGCCCGACCCTGTGCCTGACCGGCGCGGTTCATGGTGACGAGCTCAACGGCATCGAGATTGTCCGTCGCAGCATGTACGACCTGAACCCGGAAAAACTCAGTGGCAGGGTTATCGGCGTGCCCATCGTGAACCTCACCGGCTTTCAGCAGGGCAGCCGCTATCTGCCGGATCGTCGCGACCTGAACCGGCATTTCCCTGGCACCCCGGACGGCACACTGGCCGACCGCGTTGCCTATTCCCTGTTTAACAACGTTATCCGGCACTGCGACATGCTGGTGGATATTCACACCGGGTCACTCAAGCGCACCAACCTGCCGCAACTCCGGGCCGACATGAACAATCCGGATGTCGCCGAATTCACCCGGGGCTTTGACCGGATGGCCGTGGTTCACAGTTCCGGGTCACCCGGCATGTTGCGTACCGCGGCTACCGAAGCAGGAATCCGCACCGTGACACTGGAGGCCGGGGAATCCCTGCGCATCCAGGAACACCAGATCGAAGCGGGCGTAAACAGCCTCAATAGTCTGATGGAAAAGCACGGCATGATTTCCCGCATGTTTGTCTGGGGCGATCCGGAGCCGGTGTATTACGACTCTACCTGGATCCGGGCCCAGCACGGCGGCATCCTGTTCAGCGAAATCAAGCTCGGAGCGACGGTATCCGAGGGCGAGGTACTGGGTTATGTCGCCGATCCAATCACCAACGAACAGCATCCGATTCGCGCCTCCTCGGACGGCCGGGTCATCGGCATGGCGGTGGATCAGGTGGTGATGGCAGGGTTTGCCGCCTACCACATAGGTACGGAGGCACAAGTACCCGGAGAATAGTATGCTAGGCGTTTTCCATGGGCACGGAACCAGCAGGAGACGGAGTGTCTGACCTGAACGCCACAACGCAAAACTCCGGGCAAACCCTGGCCTACATCGGTCTGGTGCTGACACCGCTGTTCTGGGCCGGCAACGCCGTGGTGGCCCGCGGCACGGTCGAGCACATTCCGCCATTGTCCATGTCGTTCTGGCGCTGGGTACTGGCCCTGGCCATTCTCCTGCCGTTCGGCTTACCCGGTATCTGGCGCCACCGGCAGGTGATTCGTCAGCGCCTCGGGTCCATGATTGCACTTGCCACCTTCAGCGTTGCCGCCTTCAATTCCCTGCTCTATGTCGCGGCCATGACCACGACAGCCACCAACATCGCGCTGATCAATGCCACTATCCCGATTTTTGTCGCACTGCTGGCCTGGCTGTTGT
The DNA here is from genome assembly GCF_003634635.1 of Marinobacter nauticus. GTDB lineage: Bacteria > Pseudomonadota > Gammaproteobacteria > Pseudomonadales > Oleiphilaceae > Marinobacter > Marinobacter nauticus. Next base: position 95,066 of record NZ_RBJB01000004.1, read on the forward strand.
TGGGTGACCGGACCCGCCCGATTCAGATACTGGGCATTGCCATGGCCCTGGCCGGCATTCTGTGCGTGATTGCCCGCGGCGATGTATCGGTGCTGACCGGCCTGCAGGCCCAGCCCGGCGACCTGGTGATGGTAGCTGCGGTGTTCAGCTGGGGCCTGTTCTCGGTGCTGTTGCGCCGGCAGGCGGTGCCACTGCCGGCACTGACCTTCCTCACCACGCAGATCCTGCTGGGCACCCTGATTCTCGCGCCGGTCTACCTGCTGGACTTTCTGTTCTTCAGCGGCGGCTTTGCCCTGTCACAAAGTACCGCCCTTCCTCTGATCTATTTTGCGATTTTTCCGGGCATTCTCGCCTACGCCTTCTGGAATCATGGCGTACACAGCATTGGCCCTGCCCGGGCTGCCATTTTCATGTACCTTACGCCGGTTTATGCCTCTGTGCTGGCGGTGGTTTTTCTCGGGGAAAACCTCAGCCTGTTTCATCTGGTGGGTGGACTGCTGATACTCGGAGGCCTGATACTGGCGACCCGAACCGGCCGGCGTCTGTCCCGCCCGCCTGTCACTGCACTGGATAAAGGAGAGCCGAATGACTAGGCAAACCGCCTCTTCATATTCCTGGCCGGCCATCATTACCCTGATGCTGGCCGCTCTTTCCCTGAACGTCGCGGCAGCCCCCTGCGACCCGGATGAGTCCAAATGGGCGCCATCCCACTACTACCCGGCCGGAGCGGTGGTGCACCATGACGGCAAGTGGTACCAGTCCCGGGAGCTACACCAGGGCCTGGAACCGGGCATTACCTTCGACTGGAAACAGCTCGATGCTGCACCCGAATGCTCCGGCGAGGCAGCGCCCCCGGCCCCGATCGACAAGTCCGATGTAGAAACCGGGCAAACAGCGCAGACAGGCACAGTCACTGGCAGCCCGGATTCACCAGCCTCGGAATCGTCCAGTGACAACGAACTGTGCGAGCAGCCCGACCAGTGGCTGTTCTCAGAGCGCTACACCGTGGGCAGCGAAGCCAGCCATGGTGGCAAGATCTGGAAGGCGATCCGCCCGACCAGCGGCGATATGCCCGGGATGAATACGCCGCCGCGATGGCAATTGGTTGAAGATCACTGCTCCCTGGAAAATCAGCTGCCCTGAAGGGCTGCCTCAATACGGTCGAGAATCTGCGCCAGTACCGCTCTCGGGCAGCCGATGTTCAGCCGCATGAAACCGCTGCCCTGGCTGCCGAAACTGAGTCCCGGATTGAGGCCAACCCCCGCCTGTTGCACGAAAAAGCGTTTCAGGGCGGTGTCGTCCAGCTTCAGGCCCCGGCAATCGAGCCAGATCAGGTAGGTGCCTTCCGGCGCGGAGGTGCGGATGCCCGTGAGTCGGCGGTCAACCTCCTGCACCACGAAATCGCGATTGCCCTTCAGATAGGCCATCAGATCATCCCGCCAGGGACCACCATGGCGATAGCCTGCCTCGAACCCGGCGATGCTGAACGGGTTACACTGCGGCAGGTGCAGCCGTTCGAACACCGTTTTCATGGCCTTGCGGCGCTCCGGATCCGGAATCACCAGGGCCGACAGGCCCAGCCCCGGCATATTGAAGGTCTTGCTCGGCGCAACCGCGGTTATCAGCGCATCATCCCCTTCGGCCAGGGTCGCTAACACCCGATGAGCGGGCTTGTCTGGATAGGTAAGATCGCAGTGAATCTCGTCCGACAGCACCACCAGGCCATGACGGCGCGCGATGTCCAGCACCTGAACCAGTTCCGCCTCGCGCCAGACCCGTCCCACCGGATTATGGGGTGAACACAGCAGCAATACCTTGGCCTCCTGCCGGGCGGCGCATTGCTCCAAATGCTCCAGATCCATGCGGTAGTCACCGGTTTCGTCTGCCATCAAAGGATTTTCAATCACGGTCCGGCCGGTATCCCTGACCGAGCTGAAAAACGGCGGGTACACCGGCGGCTGGATAATCACGCCCTCTCCGGGTTTGGCAAAGGCCAGGCAGGCCGCGTTGAGGGACGGCACCACCCCGGGCGCCATGACAATCCAGTCTCGCTGGATGCTCCAGCCATGACGGCTTTCAAACCACTGGATCATGGCCTCATAAAGGCTGTCCGGGAACAGGGTATAGCCATATACCGGATGCTGCGCCCGCTCGGTCAGCGCACGGGTGACCGCTTCCGGGGCCGGGAAGTCCATATCGGCGACCCACGCCGGTATCACATCGTCACAGCCGAATACCGCCTTGCGGGCATCAAACTTTACCGAACAGGTGTGCTCTCTGGCGATGGGCTGATCGAAAACGCTGCCATTCATGGGGGCTCCGCTTGCTGTCTCCGTGAAAACGCTATTGTGGTGGCCCGGTGACGCCGTCGCAACCGACGCTTTGGCTCCGGCTTTGGTCGAAGAGCCATGAATTTCGCTTGCCCAATCCACCCGATGCTTGCGAACCTAACGGATTAGTCACCTGCGTTGACCAAAAACAATAATCGGAGCCCTTCCATGATTGGCCAGATTCTTTCCACCATGCTGCCGGTATTCCTGATTGCCGGCTGCGGCGCCTTGTACGGGCGTTATCGCACACCGGATATTCAGGGCCTGAACGTGCTCAACATGGAACTGTTCGTACCCATGCTGGTGTTTGCGGTACTGGCAGACCAGCAGGCGCCCTTGCAGGAATACGGTTGGCTGGCGCTGGCCGCCACGGTGGTGGTTCTGGGGTCCGGTGTGATTCTGTATCCGGTGGCCAGGCTGCTGAAGCTGAACCTGAAAACCTTCCTGCCACCGATGATGTTCAACAACTCCGGCAACATGGGGATTCCGATTCTGGTGCTGGCATTCGGGGATGCGGCGCTGCCTGCGGCCATTGTGCTGTTCATCGTGGAAATGCTGCTGCACTTCTCGGTAGGCCTGTACATGCTGGACCCCCACACCTCCATAATCCGCCGGCTGCGGTTGCCCATCGTTTTCGCCAGCATCGCCGGCCTGGCGGTGAATCTCAGTGGTATCCCGCTGCCGGGTTGGCTGCTGGAAACCCTGAACATGCTTGGCGGTGTGTGCATTCCACTGATGCTGTTTGCCCTGGGCGTCCGCATGCTGGATGTCGATTTCAGTGACTGGAAACTGGGGCTGATCGGCGCCATCGCCTGCCCACTCTCGGGGCTGATCCTGGCCTGGCCGATGATCGCCCTGCTGGATCTGCCGGGGCTTCAGGTTGCCAGCCTTTGGGTCTTTGCCGCCCTGCCACCGGCCGTACTGAATTACATGGTGGCCGAACAGTATCAGCAGGAACCCCACGCTGTGGCCTCCCTGGTGCTGCTGAGCAACCTGGGCAGTCTGGTGGTAATGCCCATTGTGCTGGGCTTGGTATTCGCGGCGGGCTACGTGTAAGCTTCTCCGCAATCCGGAGATTTGATCAATGTCAGAAACCCTTGCGGTGGTCCGCGCGTCCCGCCCGAATTTTTTACTGCTCGCCCCGTTGTGTGCCGGCCTGGGCCTGGCCGTCGCCTGGCAACAGGGCCAGGCGCCCGAACTTTTACACACCTTTCTGGTTTTCCTTGGCGCCGTACTTGCCCATGCGGCGGTGAATCTGCTGAACGAATACGACGATTTTCGCTCCGGCCTCGACATGATCACCGAGCGCACCCCGTTCTCCGGTGGCAGCGGCGCCCTGCCCGAGGTGCCGACTGCTGCCCGGCGCGTGCTCTGGGCAGGTCTGGGCACACTGGCGCTGGTGGTGGCCATCGGTCTGTATTTTCTCTGGCTGCGGGGTCTGCCGCTGCTGGTGCTCGGGGCGGCCGGTGTGGTGCTGGTGCTTACCTACACCCGCTGGATTACCCGTTCGCCGCTGCTGTGCCTGCTGGCACCGGGCATGGGCTTTGGTCCGATCATGGTCCTCGGCACCGTTATCGCGCTGGGTGGTGGCATCGATACCACTGCCCTGCTGGCGTCTCTGGTAGCCCTGTTGATGGTCAGTGAGCTGTTGCTGATCAACCAGATACCGGATGCAGAGGCCGATCGAGCGATTGGCCGGCGCCATCTGGTGATTACCCTTGGCCCCGAAAAAGCCGCCCATCTGGTGGCTGGCCTGTTGCTTGCCAGCTATGGTGTCATCGTTGCCGGTGTGGTCAGTGGCTATCTGGCAATGACCAGCCTTATCGCCCTGGCACCCTTACCCGCAGCTGTCTGGATCAGCCTTCGACTACCTTGGGTACTGGCGATGCCAGACCAGCTCAACCGCGTGCTGGGCGCCAACGTGGCGGTACTGCTGTCCACACTGGCGCTGCTGGTAACCGGGCTCAGCCTTTGAGCCTGAACCGGCTGACCCGGGACTGCAGCTGCCCCGCCAGCACGGCCAGGTTGCGGCTGGCACCCGCCACCTGATCTGAACCTGCGGAGGTTTCGATGGTGGCATCGTGAATCCGGGCGATGTTCCGGTTCACTTCCTCGGCCACCGAGCTCTGTTCTTCCGCCGCGCTGGCGATCTGGGCATTCATGTCATTGATTGAAGCCATTTCTTCCCGGATTCGCGCCAGCGAGCGCTCGGCTTCCGTCGTTTTTTCGACGGTAACGCCCGCCAGCTTCCGGCTCTCTTCCATTTCGCCCGCTGCCTGGCCGGCTCCGGTCTGTAGCCGGCCGATCATGTCCTGAATCTCACGGGTAGATTCCTGGGTGCGGGACGCCAGGGAACGGACTTCATCCGCCACCACAGCAAAGCCACGACCATGCTCACCGGCACGGGCCGCCTCGATCGCGGCGTTCAAGGCCAGCAGATTTGTCTGTTCGGCGATGGCGTTGATCACTTCAATAATCTGTTCGATGTTACCGCTGTCTTCGGACACCCGGTTCACCGAAGCCGCCGCCTGCTCCAGCTTGTCGGCCAGACCGGTAATGGCGGCAGCGGTTTCCTGTACCACCTGATTGCCGGTTTCCACTTCGGTGTCGGCTTTCTGGGTAGCGCTGGCGGCACTGGCCGCAAAGCCGGCCACTTCATTAACTGTGGCGGCCATCTGGTTCACGGCGGTGGCCATCTGTTCCGCCTCCGTCGCCTGCATTCGGATCTGGCGACTGTTATTATCAGACGTCCCTTCAAGCTCCCTGGAGGAGTTGGACAACTCATCCGCTGCCGAACGCACGTCCTGAATAATCCCGGTCAGGCGTTCGATGGTATCCACCAGCGCCCCCATCACACTGTTGGGGTATCGCGTGTCGAGTTGCTGGTTCAGATTGCCGTCAGCCAATTGCCGAATGGCCTGTGCGACGGTTTCCGGCTCGGCCCCCAGAATCCGCTTCAGTCCACGAATGATCACCGTCGCAATCACGACACTCAGCAACACCGCGACCGCTGTTACCGAAATGATCAGAAGATTGAAGCCACTGGCCGCCTGACGCACGGCATTCACATCCCCTGCAATTTCATCTTCCTGGTAATCAATAAAGGCGTTAACCCGGTCGAGCCACTCGCTGTACGCCGGCGAGGCTTCCTGCAGCAGCAGTTGCCGGGCCGCTTCGTTCTGACCATTGCTGCGAAGCTCAATCACTCTGGCCGTCAGGGCAAGGGTGGTTGTCTCGATGTTTTCGATCGCATCCAGCAGCTCCCGTTCCTGTGCCTGGGCGCCCTGCTCCCGGAACATCCGGGCCATATCACTGGCGTTCTCACGATACATCGCGGCCAGCCGGTCGATGTCCTGCAGATGCCGCTGCAACTCGGAATCCCGGTTTACCAGCACCGCATCGCGGATGGCAATCGCCCGATCATGTACGCTGCCCCGAAAATTGATGGCATAGCGCTGCTTCAACGCCGCGCCTTCGTTAACCGAGGTGAGGGTCTTGTCCATGAACCCGACCCGCTGGTTGCCGATCACCGTGATCGCAATCATCAGAGACACGATCAGCCCGAATCCCAGGGCCAGGCGTTTGGCAACGGTAAGTTGGCCAGTCAAAAAACACTCCAGAGTGAGAGAAAACGTGGAGTGATTTACGATAGGTATTAGGAATAGCTCAAAAGGAATTGAAAGATTTTGTAAATTAACAATCTCCGTTCCCTGTTTTCCGCAACCCGACCAGATCCACAAACCGTGCTCGCTCTGGCCTTAACCACGCTAACCGCTTGCAACTGACTGAACTTTGACCGATGGTAAGAATCAAATCTGTCTGATTTCATTCATGATATGGAGGTCTGCCCATGAGCGTTCTGCTCCTCGTTCTCAGTGCCCTGGTACTGATCTACTTCAGTATCGGTGGCAAAACTGCCGCCCTCATCATGTCCGTCGCTACCCTGATTGGTGTCGCTCAGGACGACTGGCACATTCTGAGTTTTCTGATCGGCGGCATCCTGCTGGCTTTGGCACTGATCGTAACCCTCCCTGGCGACCTGCGCCTGGATAAACTCAGCCGGCCACTGCTGGGCTGGGTTCGCAGTCGCTTACCAAAACTGTCTCCCACCGAACAGGAAGCCCTCAACTCCGGCTCCGTTGACTGGGACGGCGAACTGTTTTCCGGCCAACCTGAGTGGAACAAGCTGCTGGATGCCGCGCCCGCTCACCTGACCAGTGAAGAACAGGCGTTTCTTGATGGCCCGGTGGAAGAACTGTGCAAGATGCTGGACGACTGGCAGATCACCCACGAACACTACGATCTGCCGGACAAAGTGTGGAAGTTCATTCGCAGCAAGGGCTTCTTTGGACTGGTGATTCCCAAAGAAGACGGCGGCCTGGGTTTTTCCAACACCGCCCATTCCGAAATCGTCATGAAGATCTCCACCCGCAGCGTGTCTGCGGCGGTGACCGTGATGGTGCCCAACTCCCTCGGTCCCGGCGAGCTGCTGATGCACTATGGTACCGACGAGCAGAAACAGCACTACCTGCCTCGCCTGGCCGGGGGTGAAGAAATCCCCTGCTTTGCCCTGACCTCTCCGGTCGCAGGCTCCGATGCCGGCGCGATTCCGGACAAAGGCATCGTCTGCAAGGGCGAATGGAACGGCAAGGAAGTGCTGGGCCTGAAAGTGACCTGGAACAAGCGCTACATCACCCTGGCGCCGGTCGCTACGCTGATTGGCCTCGCCATCAAGGTTTACGACCCCGAGCACCTGCTTGGCGAGCAGGACGAGATCGGTGTCACCTGTGTAATGGTGCCGCGGGATACCGACGGCGTAAATGCCGGCGCCCGCCACCTGCCGATGAACACGGTCTTCATGAACGGCCCCACCTGGGGCACCGAAGTTTTCATCCCCATGGAACAGGTAATTGGCGGCCAGGACATGCTCGGCAAGGGCTGGAAAATGTTGCTGGAATGCCTGTCCATCGGCCGCTCCATCTCCCTGCCCGCTCTGGGCACCGGTGCCGGCAAACTGGCCAGCCTGGCGACCGGTTCCTACGCCTACACCCGGGAGCAGTTCGGCCGCTCCATCAGTCAGTTTGAAGGCGTACAGGAAGCCCTGGAACCCATTGCCGGCTACACCTACATGATGGATGCAGCCCGCCTGCTGACCGCCGGTATGCTGGACCGGGGCGTTCGCCCGTCGGTACCTTCCGCGGTGCTGAAATACCGCAACACAGACCTGATGCGGGAAGTGATCAACCACGCCATGGACGTGGTCGCTGGCCGGGGCGTGATCACCGGCCCCCGCAACTTCCTGGCACGGGCCTACCAGGCCGTGCCTATCGGCATTACCGTGGAAGGCGCCAACATCCTGACCCGCAGCCTGATGGTCTTCGGCCAGGGCGCCATCCGCTGCCACCCCTTTATTGTTGAGGAAATCGAAGCGGCGGGCATGGAAGACCAGGATAAAGCCGCGAAAAAGTTCGACGGCATCTTCTACCGCCACCTGGCCCACACTACCCGCAATGCCCTGCGTGCATTCGTTCTGGGCCTGAGTAAAGGCTGGCTGGAAAGCGCACCCCGCCAGGGTGACATCCAGAAATACTACCGCCAGCTGGGCCGTTTCTCGGCGGCCTTTGCACTGATGACCGACGTGACCCTGCTCACCGTCGGCGGCGGCCTGAAAGCCCGCCAGCGGCTGTCTGGCCGCATGGCCGACTGCCTGGTACAGCTTTACTACGCCACCGCCGTGATCAAGCAATGGCATGAGGAAGGCTATCCGGACGACCAACGGGACCTGGTGGAATGGTGCCTGCAAACCTGCCTGCACGACCTGCAGGACTCCATGCGTGAAGCCATCATCAACTTCCCGGTACCCGCCCTGCGCTGGCCGCTGCGGCTGATGGTCTTCCCGCTCGGCGCCACCGGCCTGAACGGCCCGGATGACAAGCTCGGTGCAAAAGTGGCGGCTACCATCGTGAAAGACACGCCTGTGCGCCAGCGCATCAGCCGGGGAACCTTCATCAATGCCGATCCCAGCGACCCGCTCGGACGTGTACTCAACGCCTATCGATTGGCGAACGAAACCGAGGAATCCCGTCACAAACTGCACGAAGCGATCCGCAGCCGGGACGAAGACGAAGTGGATGGCATCGCCCTGCTGATGGGCCACCAACGCAAGGAACTGGTGGACTGGGCCTGTGCCCAGGGCATTGTCAAAGCAGAGGAGTGCCCGAAACTGGAAGAAGCCCTGACGGCACTCTATGACGTCATCCGCGTAGACGCCTTTGATGCCGACGGATTGAAATCCCTCGCCAAAAGCGCCAAAGGCAAGCGCAAGGTGGTGGAGCGGCCATCCAAAGGCTGAGCTTCGCCACCCTCCCGTTGAGGGGCGGTCACTCGCCCCTCAAGCCACCCCGAATCGCCTCATCCACCAACCACCGGCGCAGCGTCTGAATCCCGCGTTCCCGCCGGCGGCTGGTCTTCCAGGCAAAGTAAAATTTGTCGCCGGTTACCACTGAATGCGTCGGCAGCCGCACGAAATCTTCAGAATCCTTCCGGGTACTCAGCATGTAGTCATTGGTCAGGGCAATGCCCTGATGAAACCGCGCCGCCTCAAGTGCCAACAGCATATGGCTGAAGTGCTGAACGCGAGTGCCCGTGGGCATCAATTCACTTACCGCGCTGTACCAGGCCTCCCAGTCTCCGGCCGGTCGGTCGAAAATGCTGTGAGTTGATAGCAGCGGAAACCCCGCCATCTCACCCGGCGACACCGGTTGCTCATCCCGCCGCTCCGGCTCCGCATCCCGGCCCAGCTCCCGGCGCATACGCTGCCAGTAATCCTGACTACAGACCGGAAACAGTCGCTCCTCATACAGCAAATCGTAACTGTAGGCCCGGGAATCCCGGTGAATGGTGATGAAACAATCCGCCACCCGATCCGACAACACCGGGTTCTCGCTACTCATCTCCAGCGCCAGATCAATCTGCGGATGCAGCCGCTGCAAATCCGGCAACCGGGGCACCAGCCAGCGCACGGCGAACGAACTGAACACCGACAACCGCAACCGACTCTCCTCATGCCCCAGCAACTGCTCACTGGCCCGCTCAATCTGAAGCAGAGCCGAACCAATGGCATCGAAATACTGCCGCCCCTCATCGGTCAACGTCACGCGACGACCGGAGCGCCAGAACAACCGCTCGCCCAGATAGGTTTCCAGCTGTTTGATCTGGTGGCTGACCGCGCTCTGGGTGATGGCCAGTTCTTCCGAGGCCGCTGAAAAACTGTTCAGCCGGGCGGCGGCTTCAAATACTGGGAGAGCTTTTAGAGGTGGGAGTCTCATCGCTGCTTGTTATCTAATTTTCTAATGAATGGGGAATATTGATCATTTTATCGGATAGTTAAGCACGCCTAGAATCCACATCCAAGGTCAGGGGGTGTGTCGGCGGACTTGCTTCCGAAAATGTTCGTAGCCATGGATGGCGGAGACAAGCGTACAGGGATGTACTAGCAGCGGTTTTCGGAAGCAAGTCCGCCGACATACCCGTGCACTCAAGTTAGCGGATTTCAGGAAAAGGAGCACCACAGTGTCAGGCAAAACCGTAAACAGCGCCATTCTGCTGCTGGTCATCGGCAACGCCATGGCCATACTCTCAGACGTCTTCATCAAGCTCCTGGACCCCGGTGCCCCCGTCTTCCAGTTCGCCTTCCTGCGCTGCGTCCTCACCCTGGCGTTCCTGCTCCCGCTCGCCCGCAAACTCGACCGCAACAACCTCTTCGGCGGCCTGAAAATCCACGCCATCCGCGCCCACATCCATCTGGTCGGTATCGTCTGCATGGTGGTGGCACTGACCAACCTGCCACTGGCCACCGCCAACGCCCTGTTCTACGCCGCGCCCATCCTGGTGATGGTACTGTCCGCCGTATTCTTCAGCGAAAAACTGACTCCGCTCAGTGTGACTGCTGTGTTCAGCGGCTTTGCCGGCATCATCGTCATCCTGCGACCGGTGGACTTCAACTGGGCCGTCATCGCCGCCCTCGGCTCTGCCTTCGCCCTGGCCATCAACGCCGTCATGGTGCGCCAGTTGCCCAAGGAACAAACCACCGTCCACAAACTGTTTCTGAACTACCTGCTGATCGTCCCGGCGGCCGCCGCCCTGGCACTCTGGGAAGGCGCGGCCTGGAACCCGCAAATCCTGATCAGCGCCGCCGGTTCCGCCCTGTTCATCCTGGGCTACAACATCACCGTGTTGCTGGCCTACCGGCAGGTAGATGCCAACCAGGTCACCAGCGCCGAATACACCGGGCTGATCTGGGCGGTCGCCATTGGCTGGATCTGGTTTGGTGAGGTACCCGACCTGTGGTTCCTGGCGGGCAGCCTGATGATTGTCGTACCGCTGGTACTGATTGGCCTGCGGCACCGGAAGCGGTCACTCGCCCGGGGATTCAACCCGGCCGAGCAGGCAACAACTCAAGGGGTTGGCAATTCGTCAGCCCGCAGACAGGCCTCGATGGCAAAGGTGTGTGAACAATCATCACCCAGCTGACGCAGCGAATCCGCCAGCCTGAGCAAATACTCCGAATTGGGGCCGCTAGGCCCCGTGGCGAGGGCAATCTGCCGCGCAATATCTGCTTCCGGTGCCTCGCCTAGAAAGGCCTCATTGTCTTCCGTAGCGATGTACACCAACCCCTCGGCATGACTGCCATCGTCAAAGGTCATGGTGGTACTGAAGCGCAGATAGCCGTTCTTTTCCCGCACATCCAGATACTCGAAGACGTTGGGTGACACCCGATAGGCTACGCCCTTGCATACGGCATCGGGCTGCTCAATCAGCGTGACCACCCGCCCGGGCGCTTCGGGGGTGCCACGGTGATCATGAGAACCCTGCCAGAACCGACGAGCCCAACCGCGAATGGCTGCCGGGCGCTGCTCCAGGAAGGGGAAATCCACTTTGTAGATCAGCGAGCCATAGCCGAAGAGCCAGATGGCCTCGATGCCATCAAAATTGAACCGGCTGCGATTATGCTCAATGGTGTTCGCGGGCATGACTCATCCCATCCAGAAATAACGACCGGATTGTCTCAGGCGCCCGAGGTACTGGCAATGAAGCCGGCAATACCGGTCAGCACGATTTCTGCCGCCATCGCGGAAAGAATCAGGCCGCTGATCTTCGACATAATGTTCAGGCCGGTCTTGCCCAACGCTTTCTCCAGATAACCGGACAAGCGAAGCAATCCCGCCAGAATCAGCAAGCCCGACACCAGGCCCAGCAGACCACCGGCCACTTCTGGCACCGCTTTAAGCTCGGCGCCGTAAACCATGATGGCACCAATGGTCGCCGGGCCAATCATGACAGGAATGGCCAGGGGTACCACCGCGATGTCATCCCGATCCTCTTCGGGCAACCCGGTGGCGTGGTTACGGGTGCCACTGTTCACCAGACTGATGGCGGTGAGGAACAGCAGGCTGCCGGCACCGATGCGGAAGGAGTTCAGGGTGATGCCAATGGCGTTGAACAACAGCGGGCCGGCGAAGAACAGGATCACACCCAGAATAAAGGCCGAGACACAGGCCCGACGAATGATGGAGGTTTTCTCCGCCATCGAGAGCCCCCGAGTGAGGGCCAGGAACATGGTGACCACGAAAAATGGCGCCAGCAGGAACAGGAATCGGATGGTGCTGCTGAGATAGGTAGAGAAAAACGTTTCAAACATTCGGGCAAATCCGGCACAGGGTTAAAGCCGGTAAGCATAGCGCCCGAAAGGCTTTTTTGCCGTAAGGAAGAGAACCTATGGGTACTCAACGTTTCTTGATGGACGGCTTGCGGGGCTTGCCCGGTTTCGATGGCTTACCCTTGGACCCCGGATCACGACCACCCGGCTTTGGGCCGCCACCGGGTTTACCAGAGGGCCGTTTACCGGGCCCGGAACCGGGGCCTTTTCGCCCTTTAGCAGCCGGTGACTTCCCGCCAGCTTTTGCGCCAGCCCGCGCCGGTTTGCCTCCGGGCCCCGGGCGAGCGCCCCTCGCACCCGCCAGCTTCTTCCGGGGCTTGCTGCCAGCAGGCTCCGTGGCCTCGGACGAGGAATCCCGGATGGCATCGAACAGTACCGCCAGTTCCTTCTCCGTCAGATCCCGCCAGGCACCCACCGGCAACCCCTGCAGACTGACGTTCATGATGCGCACCCGCTCCAGCCTGGCCACCTCGTAGCCAAAGTACTCCGCCATACGGCGAATCTGGCGATTCAGGCCCTGAACCAGGGTAATGCGGAACACAAACCGGGACACCTTTTCGACCTTGCAGCGCTTGGTCATGGTCCCCAGAATCGGCACACCGTTACTCATTCCCTCTACGAATTCCCGGGTGACCGGCTTGTCGACCGTGACCAGGTATTCCTTCTCGTGATTATTGCCGGCGCGCAGGATCTTGTTCACCAGATCGCCATTGCTGGTCAGGAAAATCAGCCCCTGGGAATCCTTGTCGAGCCGGCCAATGGGGAAAATCCGTTCACTGTGGCCGACAAAACGCTGGATGTTGTCTTTCTCCGCGCTGTCGGTGGTGCTGACAATACCCACCGGTTTGTTCAGGGCAATGAACACCAGATCTTCTTCGTCTCTCGGCTCCACTACCTGGCCGTTGACCTTCACCACATCTCCGGGCAACACCTGATCGCCCACCTGGGCCCGGCGGCCGTTGATGTGCACGTTGCCCTGCTCGATGAACCGGTCGGCATCCCGACGGGAGCACATACCGCTCTCGCTGATGTATTTGTTCAGTCGGGTTGAGGTTCGGTTGACCATAACATCCTGCCGGTTTCAGATGATGGGTGAATGCGAGCCGGGCAGCACGCAACCCGCGCATCATCCCATTGCATCACCGTGACGGCAACTGCCGGTCACCGCCTGCGGAACGGGTAGAACAGCTGCCGCAGATAGGAACCCGGCAGTTTCTGGGTTGTGCCATACTCCGCTGGCCAGTGCGCTTTCGGGAAATGATAGGTGCCGAACAGCCGGTCAAAGAGCACCGTGTGTGCTGAATAATTGGTATCGATGGCAGGCTTCTCTGAGCTGTGGTGCCAGTGGTGGAACTGCGGCGTTACCAACAGGTACTTGAGCGGCCCCCAGGGCACATTGAGATTGCTGTGAATGATGATGGCCTGCAACGCGGCAAACGTGACGTAGATATCCAGCGCTTCCTTGCTGGCCCCGAGCAGATACAGGGCCAGCATAACCAACCCACGCTCAATAAATATCTGAACCACATGCGCACGGGAACCGGCCAGCCAGTCCATGGTTTCCACCGAATGGTGGACGGCATGGAACAGCCACAGCCGCCGGACTTCATGGAATACCCGATGCTCCCAATACAGCACGAAGTCGGCCACCAGAATCAGCAAAACCACCTGCAGCCATAGCGGCGTGCTCTGGATAGCCGCCTGAAGACTGTCGCTGGCCACCCATTCAAAGCGCGTTACCAGGAAGTTGCCAAACAGCAGAACCGCTGAGATCAGCAGGTGATTCAGGCAGAAGTAAAAGAAATCCAGCCCCCACTGATCCCGCAAGATGACCTGCTCCCGATACTTCGGAAAGAGCTTCTCCAGGCTGGTAAAGACAATGGTGGAACCCAGAAAGGCCAGAATCAGCCAGTCCACGCCGAGCGACAATGGTTTCGGCTCCACCGGCCCGACCGGGACGTTGTAGCCACCCAGGGCAAACGCGATCAGCGTCATGGCAATACCTGCAGCGCCAAGCCGTTTGCGCCGATCAAGAATGAAGGTGGTAATGCCGAAAAACAGGGAGAACCACATACCGTACTTCAGGACATCCTGAAGCGCCTCGGCATCATACGCGGCACGAAGATCAGTGGTGGTCAGATAGGAAGGGAACAGGTAGGCGAGCACCGCCGCCAGGCTCAAGCCACCGAGAAATATCGAAAAATACCCGGGGATTCGTCCATTCCGAAAGCGAAGTTCTTTTTCCGGGCGGGGCACTACCACCCGCTCGCGGTACTGGTAATCGGTATCCTGTTCCGTATTCATGCGTTCCCTGCTGAAATTTCAGGCTTAGCAACAAGCGCCGAATAACCAAGGGCGCCAGTTCATGATCCGTGTTCCAGTGGATCGGGGTGCTTATGGTATTTCAGGAACGCGAAAACTACCAACCACTCGTTGGGGTGGTGTGGCTTACATCAACCTCATAGCGCCCGAAGCATCCTGACTCGGGCGCATCATTATCTACCGTTTTAACCAGCCAATGCCGGCTCCCCACCCTGCTCCATCACCTCCGCCGATTCACACACATACTGCTCGGCATCAAACCGCCGGGTCTGCTGTCGGAACTGCCAGGTGAAGCCCGGCCACAAGGTGGTGTTCTTGCCGTTCTCGTTCACATACCAGCTCTTGCAACCGGTCTGCCACACGGAGTCGCCCAGTTTGGCGTGTATAGAGGCGTTGTACTGGCTGTAGGCATACTCTTTCACTTCCACGCTCTTCCAGCCTCTGTGGTCCATCTTCTTGATGGCATCCAGCACGTACTGCACCTGGGACTCGATCATGTACACCATGGAGCTGTGGCCCAGCCCGGTGTTGGGGCCCATCAGCATGAAGAAGTTGGGGAAACCGGCCACGGTGGTGCCTTTGTAGGCTTCCGCACCCTCACGCCAGGCGTCGAGCAGATCCTGGCCCCCACGGCCGAAGATCATGCCCCGGGGGATGGGTTCCTGGGCTTTGAAGCCGGTGCCATAGACAATGCAATCCACCGGGCGCTCGGTGCCATTGCTGTCAATGATGGTGTTACCTTTCACTTCGCGAACGCCGTCCGTCAGTACGTCCACGTGTTCCTGGTCCAGGGCCGGGTAGTAGTTGTTGGAGATCAGCACCCGCTTGCAGCCGAAGTGGAAATCCGGCGTCACTTTCTTGCGCAGTTCCTTGTCCTTGATCTGGTTGCGGATGTGTCGACGGGCCTGCAACTCACCGACTTTCAGAATGCGCGGGTTACCCACGAAGCCAAGCACCCGGGCTTCCAGCATCCAGTAAATGCTCTGGCGGAACGCATTCAGGGTTTGCGGGAACCGGCGGAACATGGCCCGCTCCAGTGGCCGTATTTCCCGGTCAGGCTTGGGCATGATCCAGGGCGGCGTACGCTGGTAAAGGTCCAGATGGGCGGCGTCTTTGGCAATTTCCGGCACGAACTGGATGGCCGAAGCACCGGTGCCGATAACCGCCACCCGCTTGCCACGAAAATCGTAGTCATGGTCCCAGTTCTGGGAATGGAAACTGGCCCCTGTGAACGTGTCTATGCCCTTGATCTCCGGATACGCGGGGGTGCTCAGGCCGCCCATGCCGGACACCAGAATCCCACTTCGCAGCTTGCGGATTGGCGGCAGGGCCTTGTCGCTGCGATCCAGTTCATCCCCGGGCTTCAAACCTTTCTTTTCCATGTAGTCCCAGAGTTTTGCACTGTTGCAGGTTTCCACAACCCAGCCCGAGGTGGCCTCATCCCAACGGGCACCCGCCACGTGGGTATTGAAACGAATGTGATCCATCAGGCCGTATTTCTCGGCGCAATGCCGCAGGTACGCCTGAATCTCCGGCTGGGGAGCAAACATGCGGGTCCAGTTCGGATTCTGCTCAAAAGAGAAGGAATACAGCGCAGATTGAACATCGCAGGCGCAACCCGGGTAGTGGTTATCGTGCCAGGTGCCCCCGACATTGTCGCTCTGCTCCAGAATCACGAAGTCGTCAAAGCCGGCCTCTTTCAACTTGATGGCCATGCCCAGGCCGGAAAATCCGGTGCCGATAATGGCGATCTTGGCGGTTTGTTTCATTGCTGCACTCCTGTGTGGCCTGAAGGGCCTTGCCTGTTGTTGTCGGTGTGGTCATCATGACCAGTAGACACATGTATACCGGTCAAAGTAGACACCTGTATACCCACTCGCACAGGAATGGCCCTGAGTGACAGGTTGTTGGCCCAACGCCCAAAGGAAACACGACTCGATGCAACGACTTGCCGGCGGAAAACTGAAACTGGTCCAGGCCGCTCTAAGGCTGATTACCCAAAGCCGTAGCCTGACCTCTCTGGGCCTGCGGGAACTGGCCCGGGAGGCGGGGTTAAACCCGAACACCTTTTACCGACACTTCCGCAATCTGGACGAATTCGGTTTGCAGGTGCTGGGGTATATCGCCGAGGACATGAAAGCCGGCGTGCGGCAGTTGCGGCAGATGGCGGATTCCTCGGAACAGGCCTCCCACGACACCGTCACCTTTGTGTACCACTACTTTCTGGCCAACCCGGCGGCAACCACGGTGGCGGTCAGGGAACTGCACGGCCCGTCGCCCGTGTTACGCCGGGCTCTCGAAGCACAGCTGGACGCCAGCGCCCGGGAAATGGCCGAGGATATTCTGGAACGCGGGCTGGTGCCCGGTGTCGATGAGGTGGTGGTACAGGAGATTTCCAACATGACCATCCGCTACATCCTGTTCCGGGCCATGGACTATATCGAGAAGCCCGAGCAGCGGGAGCGGATTCAGGTGGAAACGGAGCGATTCATCAACCGGCAGTTCCGGGGGGCATTAATCGAGGAACTGGATTCCGGGCAGATTCTGGCGCTGAAACAGGCGCCGGCCGCTGACTGAGGTCATACCGGCGCCCGGGCGCTTTTATTCGGTGGTGTTGTATACGTAAGAGGATACGGTGCCGTCGTTATTGAAACGGACCACCAGATCCGTGGTTTCATCGTCACCAAAGGCGGACCAGCGATACTTGCCGTAAGTCCAGGTGCGCTTGCCGTCTTCAATACCGGTGCGCCAGGGCTCACCGAACATCTCCTGTATCTCGGCGCGGGTCGTCTCACCGATCGTTATCTGGTCGACATTATGAGTCGCAAAATCCCGGCCTACGCTGGCGCAACCCACCAGGGTGACCAATACCGCAGCCAGCCCAGCCAGTTTAAGATGACGCATCAAAGCCATATCCAACTCCTTGTCTGGTGAATAGCAACAATCTGCCTACAGCATAGCGTTTCTGGCGATTGCTGCGATTACGAACCGGACAGATTTCAGACCCAAAAAAGCCGCGGGCCCGAGGGCGCGCGGCAGGCACGATCGAAGGGGTAAGTTCGATCAGTAGAGTTTGGCCAGAGACTTCCTGGCGAAGGCTTCCACTTCGTTCAGGCGGCCTTCTTTCACTTTCACCAGCCACTCAGGGTCTTGGAGCAGGGCACGGCCAACGGCGATCAGATCGAATTCACCGCTGTTCATGCGCTCAACCAGCTCATCGATGCCAGACTGCTCGACCGACTCTTTCTTGCTGGCGAAGGTGCCGCTGATGAAGTCTTCGGTCAGGCCCACACTGCCAACCGACATGGTCGGTTTACCAGTGATCTTCTGGGTCCAGCCGGCCAGGTTCAGATTGGAACCTTCGAACTCCGGTTCCCAGAAGCGGCGGGTGGAAGCGTGGAAGATGTCGACACCGGCCTCCGCCAGAGGCTTCAGGAAGCGCTCCAGTTCCTCGGGGCTATTCACCAGTTTTGCTTCGTAGTCCTGCTGCTTCCACTGAGAGAAGCGCAGCATGATCGGGTAATCCGGGCCCACGCGGTGGCGCACTTCCTCGACGATTTCCACCACAAAGCGCAGGCGGTTTTCCAGGCTGCCGCCGTACTCATCGTCGCGCTGGTTGGTGCCTTCCCACAGGAATTGATCCAGCAGATAGCCGTGGGCGCCGTGGATTTCCACACCGTCGAAGCCCAGAGCCTTGGCATCCTGGGCGGCATCACCGAAAGCTTTGATCACGTCCTGGATGTCTTCCCTGGTCATGGCCTTGCCGTTGGGCTTGCCAGGCGCAAACAGGCCTGAAGGGCTGTAACCGGGAACAGAGGGATCCGGCTCGATACCTTCCTTGCGTACCGCGCCCACGTGCCACAGTTGCGGGAAAATGGCGCCGCCGGCTTCGTGCACGGCATCCACCACTTTCTTCCAGCCCGCCAGGGCTTCGTCGCCATAGAAGGCCGGTACGTTCGGGTAACCGTTGGCAGCCGCGTGGTTCACGACAGTGCCTTCGGTAATGATCAGGCCAACACCGGCCTCGGCGCGGCGGCGATAGTAGTCCACCACATCCTGACCGGGTACACCCTTAGGCGAGAAATTGCGGGTCATCGGCGCCATGGCTACGCGGTTGCGCAGCTTGAGGTTATGAAGTTCAAACGGCTCGAACAAAGGACCAAGATTCATACTCATGTGATGTGCAACCTCATCAATTTGGTTTCGTAAAGCAACCCTATTAAATCCGGTTTCAAAATGCAACCCTATTCGGTACACTCCCCTACATGGCCAGAAAACGTTTTGATGACTCCAACTGCTCCGTCGCCCGCGCCCTGAATGAAGTGGGGGACTGGTGGTCGCTGCTGATTGTGCTGCACGCTATGTACGGCACCCGCCGGTTTGTGGATTTTCAGCAGCAACTGGGGATTGCCAAGAACATTCTGTGCGACCGACTGGCCAAACTGGTCGACAACGAGGTCTTGCGCAAAGTGGATGTTGGCGAGCACGGCTCACGCTTTGAGTACCGGCTCACTGAGAAAGGCCGCGACCTGTTCCCGGTGGTGGTGGCTCTGCGCCAGTGGGGCGACAAGTGGAACCCGTCTCCGGACGGCCAGCCCCTGGACCTACGGGACCGCGATAGCGGCCAGCCAATACAGCCAGTCACCGTGCAGAATACCCAGGGTCAGCCCCTGTCCATTCGGGACGTATTTGTGCCCAGCGATGAAGACAATCCCCTCGACGAAGCCCAGGGCTGACCATCCGCAATAGCCGCATTCCCACCTTTTCTTGAGTTGAATCAAGACTTATTGGCCAGTCGCGCTGCCTTCCGCCATTTCTTGCGCTAAATCAAGATTGCCTGTCCGGATGTCATTACATTTAAGCCATCGATCTTTCATGGATAAGGAGATGGCTATGTCTCGTGGTTTTAAACTCAGTGTTCTGGCTGCGGCCGTAATGGCAGTGGCTCCTGCAGCTCAGGCTTTTGAAGCGGGTGATTTTGTTCTGCGTGCGGGTGCGGTTCACGTCGCGCCGGATGACTCCAGTGATTCCATCACCGTAGGCGGCGCACCGCTGCTGGGAGCTGGCGTGGATTCCAAAGTCAGCGTTGACACCAACACCCAGTTGGGCTTGCGTGCGACTTACATGATGACCAACAACCTGGGTATTGGCTTGCTGGGCGCCACTCCGTTCAAGCACGACATCAACGGCGGCGGCGATCTTCCGGGCGACCTGAACCTGGGCGAAACAAAGCACCTGCCACCGACCCTGACGCTGCAGTACTTCCCAATGGCAAGCTCCTCAGCCTTCCAGCCATTCGTCGGCGTGGGTGTGAACTACACCGTGTTCTTCGAAGAGAAAACCAGCAGCAATCTGGATAACGCGTTGGGTGTGGCATCTAGCGAGCTGGAACTGGACGACAGCGTTGGCGTCGCCGTTGAAGTAGGCATGGATTACATGCTGAGCGAGAACTTCGGTCTGAACGCCGCGATCTGGTGGGCCGACATCAACACCGACGCCAGAGTCGATGTGTTTGATGCCAACGGAACCAAACTGGCAGAAACCGATGAATTCGAAGTCGAAATCGACCCCATGGTCTACATGGTAGGTTTCACCTACAAGTTCTGATCCGCACTCCCGGTAGCTCCCACGGTCTGTCGGCTACCGGATGGTGCGTTCTCCTGCGCGGGGCTTCGGCCCCGCCTTTTTTATGTCAGGAGAAACGGTTTTCAGGCGCTCTGGCGTTGAGCCGGGCGACCACTTCTACCCTGCCCCTGGCCACGGCCCTGTCCTTCGCCCTGACCACCACGGCCACGACCGCCGCTACGACCAGTCGGCTTCGGGCCAAAGCTCTTACCATTGCCACCCTGAGGGCGACGATTCCGCGCCTTGCTCGGGTCTGCTTTGGCCTTGGGCTTCAGCGGCAGGTTGTTTTTCGGCTCGAAGCCTTCCACTTCCTTGCGCGGAAGCTGCTTCTTGATCAGCTTCTCGATACCCGCCAGCAGCTTGCCTTCGTCAGCACTGACCAGTGACAGGGCATGGCCACTTTCACCGGCACGGCCGGTACGACCAATGCGGTGCACGTAATCTTCCGGCACGTTCGGCAGTTCAAAGTTCACCACTTGCGGCAGCTGTTTGATATCCAGGCCACGGGCAGCAATGTCGGTGGCGACCAGTACGCGCACTTCACCGGCTTTGAAATCCGCCAGGGCACGGGTACGGGCACCCTGGGACTTATTGCCGTGAATGGCGGCAGCCGTGATACCGTCTTTCTCCAGCTTCTGGGTCAGGCGGTTGGCGCCGTGCTTGGTACGGGTGAAAACCAGTACCTGATCCCAGTCGTTGTCACGCACCAGCTTGCTCAGCAAGGCTGTCTTCTGGCTCTGGTCAACCGGGTAGACGGACTGCTTCACTTTCTCGGCGGTGGTGTTACGGGCCGCCACTTCCACCTGCACCGGGTTATCCAGCAGGCCCTGGGCCAGGGTGCGGATTTCGTTGGAGAAGGTGGCGGAGAACAGCAGGTTCTGGCGCTTGGCCGGCAGCAACGCCAGGATCTTGCGAATGTCGCGGATAAAGCCCATGTCGAGCATGCGGTCGGCTTCGTCCAACACCAGAATTTCCACTTCGTTGAAGCGCACCGCGTTCTGCTGGTACAGGTCCATCAAACGGCCCGGTGTGGCCACCAGTACGTCCAGACCCTTGCGCAGCTTCATCATCTGCGGGTTGATCTTTACACCACCAAAAACCACAGCGGCCTTGGTGGGTACGTATTTGCTGTAAAGGTTCACGCTATCGTGTACCTGGGCGGCCAGCTCACGGGTGGGAGTGAGAATCAGGGCGCGGGGGCCTTTGCCAGTGCGGGGGTTTTCCGCCAGGCGCTGCAACAAAGGCAGGGTAAAACCAGCGGTTTTACCCGTGCCGGTCTGGGCCGCGGCCATTACGTCTTTGCCAGACAGCACCGCGGGAATCGCCTGCTGCTGGATGGGAGACGGGGTTTCATAACCCTGATCGGCGGTGGCACGGACCAGCTGCTCGGACAAACCGAGAGAAGAAAAACTCATATACGATGTACTCTTGATTGATTCTGCCTCCACGAACACCGTCGTCGGCGAATGCGGGCAGATGCCATGAAAGTCATGGAATAAAAGACGACTACGGTCACGCGCCGGGTTCGGGGTGACGTCCTCTGACAGGTCGTATGAAATGGTTCGCAAGGCGGCTTTAAGCCGGAAACTGCGGAATCCCTAGAGGCAGGATGCAGGCACGGTAACAGAGCACCCGGCAAATAGCTATAGGTGGTTTTATTGGCCGGCTTTCATTTTCAGGGTGATAAATGGAACTCTGACAGGGCCCGGCGGTCATTAGCCGCCGTATGCTACTAAAAACTCACCGATTTCCGGAGATTCCATGCTCAGCGTAGGCATCGGCCCCCTCAGCCTGTCCATCGGACACCTGCTTCTCGTTCTGGCCTTCGTGGTTGCCCTGGTGGTTGGCGCCCTGATCGGCCGGAAAGAGAAAACGCCGGTGGCCGGTACCCTGGCCGATATCTTTCTGGTGGCCATGGTCAGTGCCCGCATCGGTTTTGTGGTGCGCTACTTCAGCGAGTATCAGGGCGACTGGCTGGGCATGATCGACATCCGCGACGGCGGGTTCGACCTGGTGACCGGCCTGATTGCTGCGTTGGCCTTCACCGGTTACCTGATGTGGAAACGGGCGGCCATACGCCGGGCGCTGGGCTCGGCGGTCGCGGCTGGCCTCATCATCTGGGGCGGTATGTCTGGCATTATTGCGCTGATCAACCAGCAAACCCGGGGCCTGCCGGAAGTGGCCCTGACCGATCTGAACGAACGCCCGGTAGACCTGGCCAGCCTGGCCGGTGACAAGCCCACGGTGGTCAATCTCTGGGCCACCTGGTGCCCACCATGTATCCGCGAGATGCCGGTGCTGGAAGACGCCCAGCAACGCTACCCGAACGTGAACTTTGTGTTCGCCAATCAGGGCGAACATCCGGAAACCATCCGCAAGTTCCTGATGGCACAGAACCTGAACCTGAGCCACGTACTGAGCGACAGGCAGAACCGGTTTGGCCGGGTAGTTGGCAGCCACGGCTTGCCCACCACCCTGTTCTACAACGCCGAGGGCCACCTGGTGGATACCCATATGGGCGAACTGTCCCGCGCCAGCCTTGCCCGAAGCCTCGAGCGCTTCGACCCGGCTTACCTCAGGCCAGCCACAGGGTCAGACTGAAGCCCAGAAGACTGGCGGCGCAAAGACCCGACAGCGACAACGCCAGGCTCCAGCGAAACGAGGCATCCCTTGTCCGGTATCCGGTCAGCCGTTCCATAATTAACGCATTGGCCGCAAAGGGCGTGCCGAAGGCGGTAATACCCCAGCCAGTAACCATGGCGATGGCCAGGCCGAGCTGAGCTGCGCCCGGCCACAGCGAACCCAGAATACCGCCAATGAGGGTAGCAATAATAATCGGGTTCATACCCGCCAGTCCGGCAGCAAAAAACACCCAGGGTACACCGGCCGCCAGCAGCGCCCAGAGCCACACAGGCAATTCCGGCTGACCGCTGATCTGGCCCAGTACCACGCCACTGAGCACCGCCCCGATAAACGCCGAGCCACCAACAATGGCCAGCTCATTGCTGACATTGGCCATGCTGGCCAGGGGCGGATTTTCCCGCTTTAACCAACCCATAATCCGGTACAAGAGCACCGCTGCCAGACAGCTCAAGGCCACCGCATGGGCATAACTCAACCCGAACCGGTGGCTGAGCCAGAGTACCCCCACGCAGATCGCCAGAATCAACCCACCAAACCGCAACCAGCTACCCGCGCCAGCACGGTTAACGCTCCGTTCTGTGCTTTGCAACGGTTCCGGTTCTCGCCAGTGCAGCCCCGCCAGCACCATCAGCACGGAAAACGGTACCGCCAGTAACAACAGCGAAAGCAGACTCACCTGCGGCAACAGCGTCAGGGTCAGCACCACCGAAATGGACAGGGGCGAAAACATGGGGGCGACACCAAACCCTCGCAAAACAGCCCGGGTGGTATTGCGGGTAGATTCGGAATCGCCATTGCGACGGATACGCTCGCCCACCAGGCTGCCCACCACCGCCACCGAACCAAAGTTCAGGGGAACAGACACCAGCGAAGTGCCGAACGCGAGGCTGAGGTATCGGGCCAGCGGCTTACCACCAAACAGACTGACGGAAATCTGTTGCAGGTCCTCGGTGCGGGCCAGCACATTCGACAGCAGCATCACCGCCAGCATCAGGCCGGCCAGCCGGGTCATGTTGCCGGATGCGGTCTCAATCAGCTCCGGGTCATAGCCCAGGGCAAAAACCAGCATAACCAGCGCCACGACAAACACCACCCGGGGCACGTTGCGCATGTCCTGCCAGCCCAGCAAGACGGTCGCACCCGCGGCGGCAGCTCCCAGATAGGTCATACCCGGCAGGCTCGCCAGAATGGCAGAGAGTAAGGCAACGTAGGCTAACGCGGAGCGAAGTGGCAGCAAGACCGTTTCCCGGACAGATCAAAGGAACCCGAATAGATCGTCTATGTTAAGGAAGCTACTTTTACCGCGCCATCAGCAATTATGAGGATGGCCATCAAACCAGCCCGTGCTCCCTGGCACTGGCTTCCAGGCGGGCCTGCTCCTGCTTCAACAACTTACTGACGGCCTTCAGCTCACGAATCCGGGCATCCACCAGGGTCCTCTTACGGGCCATCACCGCCGCACCCTGCAGGCAATCAATCCGGTCCGAGCGAACCGCATCCAGCAACTCACGGATTTCGTTCAGCGAAAAACCCAGGCTTTTGAGTTGCCGCACCATCGCAACACGCGCGACGGCCTGCTCCGGGTAGTCCCGATAGTTGTTCCCGCTGCGGCCCACCTCCCGGATCAGACCCTGTTTTTCGTAGTAGCGCAGGGTATCCCGGGGTATCCCGGTGCGCCGTTCCAGTTCCGATATCCTCATGCCAAGCACTCTCCCTGTTGACCTTCGAGCATACTCCATACTTTAGGCTGCGTTCGACTCAATGAACAAGGAACGCACCATGACCATCCTGATCACCGGCGCCACCGGTTTTATTGGTAAATATCTTTGCCTCACCCTGATGCAGCAGGGGCATGACGTGAAAGCACTGACCCGCTCCAAGTCCAGCCTGAAACAGCTCACCGGCTTTCTCGAACAGCAGGGCGTCGCCATGGAGCGGTTTTCCGCCCTGGAAGGCGATCTGGAAGAGCCGGATCTGGGGCTGGTCACCTTACCGAGCGGCATCGAATGCATCGTGCATCTGGCCGCCCGGTTCGCCTGGAACCTGCCCGAGCACGAGGCCCGTCACACCAACGTTACCGGCAGTCTTCGGGTGGCGGAACTGGCCCGCCACCTGAACTGCCGGCTGGTGTTTATTACGGGGTTCATGCTCGCCAACGAGGCACACCTGTCACGCCAGGGCATTCAACTGAGTCACCCGGAGCAGACCGACTGGACCCAGGTGTACCGGCGGGCCGGTGGCTATGAGGCGAGCAAACTGGAATCCGCATTCCGCTTGCGGAAATTCGTGGCAAGGCACGGGCTGAATGCGGTCGAAGTACAGCCAGCGACGGTGGCGGGCCACGGATCAACGGGGGACCTGGACCCGGCCCAACCGCTGTACAGCTTGCTCGACAACCTCTACCACGGACGACTGGCCATGATTCCGGGGTCGCCAGAGCACTGGTTGCCATTGATTCCGGTGGATAGCCTGGCGCAACTAATTGCAACGGCCTGCACGGCCACTCACGTACCCGATACGCTGTTGGCGCTGGACCAGAACACGCCCAACCTGGCGGGGCTGTTACAGGCTGCGGCGCAACTCCTGGGCAAGCCGGGCCCCCGCAGGCATCTTCCTATCGGCGTGATGAAAGCTCTGCTGGCCATACCTGGCTTGCCCGGGCTGCTGAAGGTGGCCCCGGAGTCCCTGGCGTTTATTCAGACCTGCCGTTTCGACACCTCCCGCACAGAGCAGTTTCTGGCGCAGCAGAACGTGCAACTACCGCCATTCGCTCAGTACCTGGAGGCAAGCTGCCGACACTACTGCCAACGTCTCGGTGTCGGCGGAGGAGCAGTAACGATCGGGGCCTGACTCAGGCCCCGAACAGCGCCGAGCGAAGCGGGCGAAGGAAACCGGATGAACGGCCTTCGCTCGCGCGACTGGGTTGGCCATCAAATTCAAGATAGCCGTCTTCAATGGGATCGAAACGCAGGATCTTCACATCCTGCAGATAGTTCTGGGAGGCTTTCCACGGGCCGTGGGTGCCCTGACGCGGCAACCGGTCTTCTGCCCGCTTGATGTAACCCGCGTCGAGGGAACCGAGAATGGTATCGTCTCCTTTACTGTTCTCGGTATCTCGTGCCACGGCCACCTGATGGCCGTTACGATCCATGTGATTGATCAGCCGGCACAGGTACTCACTGGCAATATCGGCTTTCAGGGTCCAGGAAATGTTGGTGTAGCCAAAGATCATGCCCGCGTTGGGTACGCCTTCCACCATCACATTCTTGTAGATCACCTTGTCCTTGAGCGCCACCTCCTGGCCATCCACCCGGGGCGTGATGCCGCCCAGCATCTGGATGTCCAGGCCGGTAGCCGGAATGATGATGTCGGCTTCCAGCTCTTCACCGGACTTCAGGCGAATGCCGGTTTTGGTGAAGCGTTCGATATGATCGGTCTTGATGGAGGCGGTGCCGGCTTTAATGGCCTCAAACAGGTCGCCATCTTTCACCACGCACAGGCGCTGGTCCCAGGGGTTGTAGTCCGGGCTGAAGTGACGCATGTCGGCCTTGCCTTTGAGCTGCCGTTTGATCACCGACAGAAAGAGCCGGCGCATGGCTTTCGGGCTCTTGCGCGAACGCTCATAGAGCAGCCGGGAAATCGAAATGTTGCGGGCACGGGTTAACCGGTAGGCCGTCTTTTCCGGCAGCACTTTCTGCAGCGCCAGGGTGACTTTATCGGTTGACGGCAACGGCATCAGATAGGTAGGCGAACGCTGCAGCATGGTAACGTGTGCGGCCTTCTCTGCCATAGTGGGCACCAGGGTAATTGCCGTGGCACCGCTGCCAATCACCACCACCTTCTTGCCCGAGTAATCCAGATTCTCCGGCCAGTGCTGGGGATGGACGATCTGCCCCTTGAAGTCCGCTTCGCCCGGGAAATCCGGTTTGTAGCCCTGGTCATAATTGTAGTAACCGGTGCAGCCCACCAAAAAGCTGGCGGTGTAGGTTTCCTGATCGCCGGTCTGCTCGTTCTCAGCGGTCAGAGTCCAGCATTTGTCGGTGCTGGACCAGTCCGCAGTCTTCACGGCCACGCCGTAACGAATGTGGCGCTCGACATCGTTCTCTTTCGCGGTTTCCGCCACGTAGTTTTTGATCGACGCGCCATCGGCCAGCACCTTGCCGCCGGTCCAGGGCCGGAAGTTATAACCAAAGGTGAACATGTCGGAATCCGAGCGGATACCCGGGTAACGGAACAGATCCCAGGTGCCACCAAGGGACTGGCGGCGCTCCAGTATGGCGAAACGCTTGCCGGGGCATTCCCGTTTCAGGTGACAGGCCATGCCAATGCCGGATACTCCGGCGCCAATGATCAATACATCATAATGCTGTTTAGCCATATCCTGCCCTCTCGGAATCCGATCCGTTTCTTGTAATCACGTGTAGAGAATCACGATAGCGCAGGCCGACAGCTCCGGGAATTGGCCAATCTGCGCTCAGGATATGGCTGTTTGAGTCAGTCGTGGTGACCGATTGGCCCCTCTTTGAACAGGAATTCCCGAAGGTACTTGTCCATGGTCGGATCCTTCCGCCGAATCCACTCAAGCACCATGGCCGCGTGTTCTTTCTCCTCGTCGCGATTGTGTTCAAGAATCGCTTTGAGTTCCGGATCCTTGCAGGCATCCACCCGCTGGTTGTACCAGTCAACGGCTTCAAACTCTTCCATCAGCGAACTGACGGCCCGGTGCATATCACGGGTGTCGTCTGTCAGTTCACCTACCGGCTCATGATAACTGTCGTTTGCCATGCATCACTCCTGATTGGCGGTTACGAGGTGCCCATTGGCACCCTTAGACCATAGCCAAAGCCAGCGACGACGACAAACTTACCCGCGCTCTTCTCCCGACCTTGGCGCCTGCAGATCAAGCCCGGGATATTGTTTCTGCAGCCGGTACAGCCGGATGATGGTAATGATGTTGGTAACCAGCACCATACCCTCAGCCAGGGTACCGCCGACGGATCCGATCACCAGGTTATTGAGCATCCAGGCCAGCGCCGCCAGCCCCAGAACAATACGCAGGGGAATACCCCGGAGCATGAACATGCCCACGGTGCCGAGAACGGCGGCGGTGAGGGGAAACACATCGGTAGCAGACGTCCAGGTTGCCCAGGCCACCAGCAGATTGACCACCAGCATGACCGCCATGATCAATCCGTTGCCCTGGTACCGGCGCGCCAGGGCGATGCGCAGGATCACCAGTACCGTCAGGGCCGCCGCCGTCCAGCTCTGAAAGAACGCGAACATCAGGGCGAAGGCCACATTGGCCGAAATCAGCAGGACCAGCAGGCGGTCGTCGTTCTTGTTGGCAAAACCGGCAATACAGAACCCCAGGGCCACCAACCCACACAGCTGCCCCAGCCCCTGGCTGAGCGTAAGCCCGGCAACCAGTTCTGTCATAGCGGTAATCCCCTCTCCCGATGCTGCGCCCCAGCCTGCCACACTTACCGGGTTTGAGCCATGCACAAACCTGTGCCAGAGTGCTTCCACGTTGATATCAAGGACCCGCGCCCTATGAAAACCGTCTTCTCCCCGTTGCACAGCCGGCGCCACGTGCGCACCGAACTGGATGGCGGCCTGCTGATCGAACCCCATGAAAAACCCTCAAGGGCCGAGACCATCCTGGCCAGGGTGAAAGACCAGGCCCTGGGCGAGATTCTGGAGCCGGAAGAATTCGGGCTGGCGCCGATCCAGCGCGTGCACACACCGGATTACGTTGCGTTTCTGGAGACCTGCTGGCAGGACTGGCTGGCTGCGGGCAAACCCGGCGAAGCCATTCCCGCAGTATGGGCTGGCCGGGGCATGCGCCACCGGATTCCCAAGGACATTGATGGCCGCCTGGGCTATTACAGCTTTGCCGCCGAAACCTCGATCTCGGAGGGCACCTGGGAAGCCGCCCGCGCTTCCGCCAACGTGGCCCTGACCGCCCAGAAACTGGTGGCCGATGGTGAGCGCGCTGCCTTTGCCCTGTGCCGACCACCCGGGCACCACGCCCACGCCGACCTGTTCGGCGGCTACTGCTTCTTCAACAACGCAGCTATCGTGGCGCAGGCGTTCCGGGACCAGGGCTACGGCAAGGTTGCTATCCTGGACGTGGATTTCCATCACGGCAATGGCACCCAGGCCATTTTCTATGACCGGGCCGATGTCCTCACCATCAGCCTGCACGGCGACCCGGATCTGGTGTTCCCGCACTTTCTCGGGTTTGAAGACGAGCTCGGAGAAGGTACCGGCGAAGGCTACAACCTGAACATCGTCTATCCGCCTGGCACACCCTACAGCACCTGGAGCCAGGGCCTGGAAACCGCTTGCGAACGCATTGAAGTGTTCAAGCCCGATGCCCTGGTGGTGGCGCTGGGCGTGGACACCTTCGAGCACGACCCCATCTCGTTCTTCAAGCTGGCCTCGGGCGACTACCTCAGCCTGGGGCAGCGCCTGGCGCATCTGGGTTTGCCCACCGTGTTTACCATGGAAGGCGGCTACGATGTGGACGCCATTGGCGTAAATGCGGTCAATGTCATGCAGGGCTTTGAGGGAAAATCCTGAGTAATACTGGCCGACCGGAGGGAGCCCCTTCCTCCGGTGCGCTATCTGCCGCCCTGCTGCATCAACGCCGCCGAAAAACTGTCCATTAATCGCTCGGCACTCACAGGCACCTCGCGGAGCTGTGAATTGAACACCCGACTGAAAGCCCGGAAATCGACAGCTTTCCAGTTTTCCGGCGCAAGCATGTGGGCGATGTTGTCCACGTTGTCGGCAGTCGCTGCCTGAAACTGGTAGTGCATCGAGGCCGATTGCCCGCTATCTGCAAAATCGTATCCCCGGTGATAGTCGTGCACCAGCAGCAACGCCAGCCCTCCACCCATGAAATGCCGGCCAAGACTGACATACAGATCGCCCGCGCGAATCGCCGCAAGCGCTTCCGGCTCCCAGTCAATGCCACCCACTACCAAGTCATTGCCAGGGCGTAAGCCCGCGCGCCGGGCAGCATCCATGGCCCCGAACGCCATGCCGTCGCTGGCGCTCCAGATTGCAGCCGTATTCGGATACCGCCGCAACAGCACCGATGTCTTGTCTCTCGCCTCCTGCTCGCTCCAGTCGGCACGAACGGACTGCAACAGTTCAGAGCCTGCACCATCCGTCGCTTCAAGCAGCCCGAGACTGCGATCACGAGCCGCAGAGGAATCCAGGGTGCCAGTCAGTGCAACAACAGGCACCGGCTCATCAGACCTGACCAGGTTGAGCGCCCGTGCGCGCTGGTCGAGCATCCTGGCCAGTATTTGACCACCGGAGACATTATCGACCCCCAGATGGCCAATCCAGTTCTCCAGTTTTTCCCTGGGCGCGGAACCCACCTTCTCTCGCGCGGCCTCTGGCACCGCAGTGTTAAACGAGAACACCTTAACGCTTTGCCGGCGCGCATAATCCAGGATCTGAGCAGTTACCTGCTCCTTCCACATGATGATCAGGTAATCGGGTTTCTCCTCCCGACTGAGAACTTGCTGGACCAGCTTCAGATAACTGAGCCGATGCCGCTCCTCATCGAACAGGACGTCAAACTCAACCTCCAGGTCCGCAGCCACCTGCTCCATGAATCCTGCAACCATGTGCCAGAAACGGGAGGTATCCGGTGACAGGAACACGACATTCGGGAGCGTGTCCGACGCACTCGGGTTTGGGAGCGTATCCGCATCCGCCACCCGACCAACGGTGCCCAGAAACAGGCTGATCATCAGTACAACACGTAAAACCATGCAGCTCCTTAGCCGTCGGCAAATCTTGCCGGTCAGTATAACGAACAATACGGTATCCGCATCGACCTCTGCCCAGATGATCGAACCCGGTGCCTCTGGTCACCCGGATTGGTGGAAAATGTCATTGCCTGTAGCTTGCTAATCGGGAGATCATCAGCCAACCATGCGCAAACTCTGGATGCCCGGAATGGAAAACTACCTGAGAGCCACCCCCTTCTTCGACTACGACCATCCCGCCGTCGAGGCCTGGGTCCAGCAGCACCTGGCCGGCGTATCGGACGAGCCGGTGGCACAGATCAAGGCGCTGTATCTGGCGGTGCGCGACAGCATCCAGTACAACCCCTACGTGTTCAGAACCGAGCCACGCACGCTCTCGGCCAGTTACGCGCTGGAATCGGGCGAAACCTACTGCATTCCCAAAGCCGTGCTGCTGGGTGCTGCAGCCCGCTCCATCGGCATTCCCAGCCGGCTGGGCCTGGCGGATGTACGTAACCATCTTTCCAGCCCGAAGCTGATTGAGTGGCTGCGTTCCGACATTTTCCGCATGCACGGCTTTATCGAGCTGTATCTCAATGGTCGCTGGGTGAAGGCCACACCGGCCTTCAACCGACAGTTATGCGAGCTGATGAAGGTAGAGCCCCTGCCGTTTGATGGGGTGAACGACTCGGTCTTCCAGGAATTCACGGAAGACGGCCAGGCGCATATGGAATACATCAATGATCACGGCGTGTTCGACGATGTGCCCTTCGATTTCATCGTTGACGGCGTTCGCCGGGCCTATGGCCACCTGTTTGAAGCGGATGGCCAGCCCCAAACCATGACGGGCAGCCTGGAACAGGACATCTCGGACCGTTCCTGAAGCCATAAAAAAACCGGCAGCCCACTTCCCGTGGGCGCCGGTTTCAGGGGTCAGCCTGAATTCAGGCTTGTGTGAACAGCTTACTCAGCAGAGTTACGGATCAGGAAGTCGAAGGCGCTCAGGGCAGCCTTGGAACCTTCACCCATAGAGATCACGATCTGCTTGTAGGGCACGGTGGTGGCATCGCCTGCCGCGAACACACCCGGGATCGAAGTCTCGTTACGGTCATTTACGATGATCTCGCCGTGCTGGCTCAGTTCGATGTCGCCTTTCAGCCACTCGGTGTTCGGCACCAGGCCGATCTGAACAAACACGCCTTCCAGCTCAACGTGATGCGACTCACCGGTGGTACGGTCGGTGTAGTTCAGGCCGCTGACCTTACCATCGGTACCCAC
The DNA here is from genome assembly GCF_003634635.1 of Marinobacter nauticus. Classification (GTDB taxonomy): domain Bacteria; phylum Pseudomonadota; class Gammaproteobacteria; order Pseudomonadales; family Oleiphilaceae; genus Marinobacter; species Marinobacter nauticus. The sequence continues at coordinate 126,748 of NZ_RBJB01000004.1, forward strand.
CACTTCCGTGGTCTGGCCAGACGTAATGATCTTCACGTTGTTCAGGCTACGCAGTTTCTTCTGCAGCACTTCATCGGCACGCATCTGCTCGCCAAACTCGATCAGCGTCACGTGGCCGACAATACCTGCCAGGTCGATGGCCGCTTCCACGCCGGAGTTACCACCGCCAATCACCGCTACGCGCTTGCCTTTGAACAGTGGGCCGTCGCAATGCGGGCAGTAGGCCACGCCCTTGTTGCGATACTCTTCCTCACCCGGCACACCCATCTGGCGCCAGCGGGCGCCGGTGGACAGAATCACCGTGCGAGCTTTCAGAGAGCCGCCGTTGGCCAGGCGTACCTCGTGCAGGCCTCCGGTCTGCTCGGCCGGAATCAGCTTCTCGGCACGCTGCATGTTCATGATGTCGACTTCGTATTCGTTGACGTGCTGCTCCATGGCCGCCACCAGTTTCGGGCCTTCGGTATAAGGCACGGAAATCAGGTTTTCGATGCCCATGGTGTCGGCCACCTGGCCACCAAAACGCTCAGCCGCGATACCGGTCGAAATGCCCTTTCGTGCGGCATAGATAGCCGCAGCAGAACCTGCCGGGCCGCCACCGATCACCAGAACGTCAAACGCATCTTTCTGGTTGATCTTACGAGCTTCTTTTTCAGCCGAGTTGGTGTCCAGCCTGGCCGCAATCTCTTCCAGCGTCATCCGGCCCTGGCCCCAGGGCTGGCCATTCAGGTAAACACTGGGTACCGCCATCACTTCACGCTGCTCAACTTCGTCCTGGAACAGGGCACCGTCAATGGAGGTGTGCTTGATGTTCGGGTTCAGCACGCTCATCAGGTTCAGCGCCTGAACCACGTCCGGGCAGTTCTGGCAGGACAGCGAGAAGTAGGTTTCAAACTCGAACTCACCTTCCAGCTCCTGAACCTGCTGGATCACTTCCTGAGACGCCTTGGATGGATGGCCACCCACCTGCAGCAGGGCCAGCACCAGCGAAGTAAATTCGTGGCCCATGGGAATACCGGCAAAGCGAACGCCAATGTCGGTGCCTACACGATTGATGGCGAAGGACGGACGACGCACCTCAGTCGATTCCTCGGTCCGCAGGCTGATCTTCTCGGACATCGGCTCGATTTCTTCCAGCAGCTGCTTGAGCTCCTCAGACTTCTTGCTGTCGTCATAGGCTGCCACCAGCTCAATCGGCTGCTGCAGCTTTTCCATATAGGCCTTCAACTGTCCTTTGATATTGGCATCCAACATGTTTGGTATTCCCCTTTATGTCGTGAAACTAAGTTTCTGAATTCAATAATGAATCGTTATCTGAAGTTATGATTAAGATACGGCCAGACGGTTCGTTGCTCAAATTGATTGACCCAAATCTTCTGATAGGCCATACCTATAAAATTCAGTCGTAACGATTGATAGATACAAAAAAGGCCCGCAGTGCGGGCCTTTCTGTAAGTTTCACCGAATCGGGGAAACTTAGATCTTGCCAACCAGGTCCAGAGACGGGGCCAGAGTTTCTTCGCCTTCTTTCCACTTGGCCGGGCAAACTTCGCCAGGATGGTTGCGAACGTACTGGGCAGCTTTAACCTTGCGCAGCAGGTCGTCTGCGTCACGGCCGATGCCTTCGGCAGTGATTTCAACAGCCTGGATAATACCGTCCGGATCGATCAGGAAGGTGGCGCGGTCTGCCAGGCCCTGGCCTTCACGCATAACACCGAAGTTGTTGGTGATGGTGCCAGTCTGGTCGCCAACCATGTAGTAGTTGATCTTGCCGATGGTCTCGGAAGTGTCGTGCCATGCCTTGTGGGTGAAGTGAGTATCAGTAGATACAGAGAACACTTCTACGCCCAGCTTCTGCAGTTCTTCGTACTTGTCAGCCACGTCGCCCAGCTCGGTCGGACACACGAAGGTGAAGTCGGCCGGGTAGAAGAAGAAGATGGCCCACTTGCCTTTAACGTCGGCTTCAGAAATTTCTACGAACTCGCCCTGCTTGAATGCGGTGGCGTTGAACGGTTTGATTTCGCTGTTAACGATACCCATCTCAGAATAACTCCTGTCGGTTCATTTAACTGATGGTTTGGAAACGATGCACAAGATACGGGTTTGACCATCTGAGTGAAAATTGATTATTTCCAATCTCAGCATAGGCATAGCCTATATACAGCCATCAACTTCGGCTAAACATGGCGGCCAAAAGCCTTCCGGGCCTTCAGCCACCTGCCATTGATATGGGGCCTTAACCTGCAAGTTCAATCTTGCGGAAGTCCAGAATATTTTCTTTTGGTGACGTTTGGATGGCAGCCACCTCTGAACGTTTCCTGAGCAGTATATAACCAAAGCAACCAAAGTAGAGTGCAATGACCAGCGCACCCACCCACTGAATCCGCAGGAAATCCAGCTTGAACAACATGGTCAGCCCGACCATGGCCACCAGGTTGAAGAGCACATAATTCACCCGCCCCAGGCGTTGCGCCGTGAGGTTCAGGTTATCGGTGTAGAGCCGGATCAGGGAATCCAGGGAGTTGATGACCATCAACACCCCCACCGAGATCATGGCGATGTTGGTGAAGGCGGCAATCTTCAGCCCCTCCGCGTGATAGTAATAGAGCACGCTGAACCACACACCAATGGCAACGGACGGCACGACCAGCATGGCAATCAGCAGCTGCCAGGTTTTGATACCACTCACGAAACGCGCGGTGAACTGACCAATCATGATGCTCCAGGCAAACCACCAGAACAGATAAAACTCGTGGTAGTCGTTGATGGGCAGGACAAAGTGATGGATGTTGGCAAAGTACTCACCGAGCATGCCGGCGGTGCCAAAGAAATCTGCCGGCGAGCCTTTACCCATAACAAATGCCCGGAACCACATACCCGCAATCAGGGTAATGAACAGCACACTGGAACCAACACTCAGAATACGGATGTATTTGACCTTGGAGCTGGAATACACAGCCAGCGCAATGGACAGGAACACGATGAGGTAGAACGCCGGCACCACCGATTCACCATCGCCCAGTTGCGGCAGATACCAGGGCAGATTCACCAGCAGCAGGTAAGCGGTGAACGCGCAGGTGCCGATAATCACCACGTTGTTGACCAGCTTCACCATCGGAATCTCGAAGAACTTCACCCGCGGCTCAATGATGGCAAAGTAGAAGCAGGTCAGGAAATAGAAGCCCCAGATCAGGAAGGCCCAGAACCCGAACTCAATGGCCAGCGGGTTGGCAAAGGCGTATTCCGGGTTTTCAGAGACATTGCCGTAACCACCGAACTCGGTAAGCGGGAACATGATCAGCCCCACATCCAGACCGGAGGTGAACAGGATGGCAATGAAGGTCAGCGTGCGAACCGGCGTAACGCCGATGCACTGCATGTCCCACCACCGATACAGAATCAGGGCGATGGCGGCGAAGGTAAAGATCAGGCCTGTGGATAACCAGAGTGTCATGCGATCTCCCTCCGGTTGTTCCTTGTCATTGTAGTGCACAGCATGGGTGTTCCTCCTCTAGTAAGCTCTGCTTCTTTCGAATCGGACACAAACCCAGGACTTGCCTATCAGTCGCCCGAAAACGGCGGGATGCCGTCGCGCTGATAGGGAAATCCTGAGGGCTTGCTACCCGGGCACCTTGCGTACCCGGGCCGGGACTGCGGTCGCTAGGCCAGCGACCGTTTCGCTTGTCCCGGACGTTGGCGCGCCTGCCATTGGTCATCCATGAAGACCGGCGCGTCCGAAGGTTGCAGGGGCTCCCTGCCCCGGATAAGGTCGGCTGCCCGCTCGGCCACCATGATGGTGGGCGCGTTCAGGTTGCCATTGGGTATGGTCGGGAAGATGGACGAATCCACCACCCGCAGATTCTGGATACCGCGCACGCGGGTTTCCGGGTCTACCACCGCCAGCGCATCAGTGCCCATCTTGCAGGAACAGGACGGGTGATAAGCGCTCTCCACCGCCTGGCGCACGAAGGCATCGATCTGCTCATCGCTCTGCACATCCACACCGGGCTGGATTTCTGCACCGCGGTACTCGTCCATGGCCGGCTGGTTGATGATCTCCCGGGTCAGGCGCACGCAGTCGCGGAAGCCTTCGCGGTCGGCCTCGTGTTCCAGGTAGTTGAAACGGATGCGCGGGGCCTGTTTGGGGTCGGCAGATTGCACATGCACAAAACCCCGGCTCTTCGGCTTGTTGTGACCGATGTGGAGCTGGAAACCGTCGCCATCAAAGGCTTCGCGACCGTCGTAGCGCATGGCCGCCGGCAGGAAATGGTATTGCAGGTCCGGCCATTCAACGCCGGCCTTGGAGCGGATAAAACCACAGGATTCAAAATGGTTGGTGGCCCCCAGGCCATCCTTGCGCAGAATCCAGCGCACCCCGATCTTGAGCTTGTTCCACCAGTCCAGTTTGCCATTCAGGGAGACCGGCTTCTGGCAGCGGAACTGGAAGTAGAACTCCAGGTGATCCTGCAGGTTCTCACCCACGCCCGGCAGCTCATGCTTCACCTCAATACCGGCCTGCTCCAGCACTTCGCGCTTGCCAATACCCGAAAGCTGCAACAAATGTGGCGAGCCAATAGAACCGGCCGACAGAATCACTTCCTTGGCGGCTTTGGCCTCATGCACCTGGCCGCCCTGCTCATAGCGCACGCCGGTGGCGGTTTTGCCCTCCAGAAGGACCTTATGCACCAGGGCATGGGTGACCACCGTCAGATTCGGCCGCGCCATGGCCGGGCGAAGGTAGGCGTTGGCGGTGGACCAGCGGCGACCGTTCTTCACGGTCATGTGCATGGCGCCAAAACCTTCCTGGCGGGCACCGTTGTAATCATCGGTCTCCAGATAACCGGCATCGACGCCGGCCCGAATGAACGCCGTATACAGCGGGTTGCGCATGTTATTGCCGTTGTTCACACCCAGGGGGCCGGAATTCCCCCGGTAGGCATCGCCGCCGAAGGCCCAGGTTTCCGCCTTCTTGAAATAGGGCAGCACGTTACGGTAGTTCCAGCCGTCGGCACCTTCAGACTGCCACTCGTCGAAATCCCGGGCATGGCCACGGACATACACCATGCCATTGATGGATGACGAACCACCCAGCACCTTGCCCCGGGGGCAATGCATGCGGCGATTGTCCAGATACGGCTCCGGCTCGGTCTCGAACTGCCAGGCGTACTTTTTGGTGTTCATGGGAATGGATAGCGCGGTGGGCATCTGGATGAAGATGCTCTTGTCACTGCCACCGGTTTCCAGCAGCAGCACCCGGTTTTCACTGTCCTCGGTCAGACGGTTAGCCAGCACACAACCGGCTGAGCCCGCACCCACAATGATGTAGTCGTATTGGTTTTCTTTCATACGCGTTCTCCTCTGTGGCCTGCGGGGTTAAAACGGGGCGTCGATGTCTTCCATGCCCACATACACCGACTTGATCTGGGTGTAGTGCGCAATGGTTTCGCGCCCGTTCTCACGGCCGATACCGGAGAGTTTGTAGCCACCCACCGGCATTTCCGCCGGCGAAGCACCGTAGCTGTTGATCCAGCAGATGCCGGCCTGGATCTGGTGAATCACCCGGTGTGCCCGGCGGATATCATTGGTGAACACACCCGCGGCAAGTCCGGTATCGGTATTGTTGGCCCGGGCAATCACCTCGTCTTCATCGCGGAAGGTGAGCACAGACATCACCGGCCCGAAAATCTCTTCCTTCACGATGGTCATGTCGTCGGTGCAGTCGGTGAAAATGGTCGGTTCCACGAAATAGCCGCCCTGAGAATCCTCCGGCTCAAAGGCCCGACCGCCGTGGCTGAGCGTGGCGCCTTCGGCCAGCCCTTTGCTGATGTAACCCAACACCAGTTCCTGGTGCTTTTTGGAGATCAGCGCGCCGAAGTTGGTGTCCGGGTTCATCGGGTCACCGGCCTTGATGTTCTTGCGGGTGCGCTCCAGCAGGCGCTCGATAAAGCGCGGGTAGAGATCCTCGTGCACAAACACCCGGGTACCGTTGGTGCAGATCTCGCCCTGGGTGTAGAAGTTACCCACCATGGCGGCGGAGATGGCGTTCTCCAGGTCCGCGTCGTCAAAAATGATCAGCGGCGACTTGCCACCCAGTTCCATGGTCACGTCTTTCAGCGACGACGCGGCGGCGGCCATCACCTTCTTGCCGGTGCCCACCTCGCCGGTGAACGACACCTTGGCAATCTCCGGGTGATGGGTCAGCCACTGGCCCACTTCGGCAGCGCCCTGCACCACGTTGAACACGCCCGCCGGCACACCGGCTTCGATAAAGATTTCCGCCAGCTTCACCGCGCCCATGGGGGTTTCTTCGGATGGCTTGAAGATCATGGCGTTGCCGCAGGCCAGGGCCGGGGCCGACTTCCAGCAGGCGATCTGGATCGGATAGTTCCAGGCACCAATGCCCGCACAGATGCCCAGCGGCTCCCGGCGGGTGTAATAGAAATCGCCCCCCAGATCCTGCTGGTTACCTTCGATGGACGGCGCCAGGCCGGCAAAGAACTCAATGGCATCGGCGCCGGTCACCACATCCACAGCTTCCGCTTCCTGCCAGGGTTTACCGGTGTCACGCACTTCCACTGCCGCCAGCTCGTCGTTGCGCTCGCGGAGCAAGGCCACCGCTTTCAGCAGAATACGGCTGCGCTCAATGGCGGGTGTGGCGGCCCACTGGGCAAAACCGGCGCGGGCGCTCTCGATGGCGGCCTGTTGCACAGACTCATCCGCCACTTCCACTTCATAGATCACCTGGCCCGTGGCCGGATTCACCACCGGGAAGGTCTCGCCGGTGCTGTTGGCCAGAAACCGGCCGTGGACAAAGTTCTGAACCACAGGAAGAGATGCAGACATAGCGCGTTGGTAACCTCTGTTCGGTGTCTTCAGGCCTTGTGGGCCGTGGAATTCAAATTGGCTCAGGCGCCAGCCCGGGCCAGTGTCTCGTGGACAAACTGCTTGCACAGCCGCTCGCCGGCTTCAAAGCTCTCGGCCGGGTCCAGGCTCAGGGCGCTGCGCAACCAGAACCCGTCGATCATCGCGGCCGTTTGCCGGGCCGCCGCTGTCGCCTCGGCCTGCGGCAGCACTTGCGCGAAGGAATAACGCAGGTTGCTGTACAGCCGGGCGTTGTTGATCTGCTGCAAACGCTTCAGCCCCGGCTCGTGCATCGAGCGGGCCCAGAAGCTGAGCCAGGTTTTCGCCGCCAGCGCCGACCGCTGGAACTCGGAAAAGTTGGACTCGATAATGCAGTCCAGCCGCTGGGCTGGGGAGCGATCGGTTTTCGCCATGCGCTCCCGCAGCTCCTTGCCTAACTGGTCCAGCAGGTAGCGCAAGGCGGCCTCAATCAGCCCCTGCTTGCCCCCGAAATAGTGGCTGATGATGCCGGACGACATTCCCGCCCGCTTGCTGATGCTCACGATCGTGGTGTTCTGCATCCCCAGTTCAGCGATGGACTCCATGGTGGCGTCGATCAGTTGCTGGCGGCGGGTGTCTTTCATTCCGACTTTCGGCATGTGCTTTCCATCCAATCTTTATTAATTGAACGTTCAATTAAATTAAAGGCTACAGAAACGTGACAGGGATTTCAAATTTGATCAGAAAATCACCACACCCCCTCATTACACTGGATGCGTCTTCCACCAAAGGTTGCTGGCAACCGCCGGCCAGTCAGGACACAATCGGGGCAACCGCGAACAACAAGGAGCCACTATGAGTACCCTGCCCCAACTCACCGATGCCCTGCTGACTCTGGAAAACCGAGTGGCCACGCTCACCATGAACCGCCACGACCTGCGCAACGCGCTCACCGGCTCCCATCTGATCGACGATATTGTTGCCACCGCCGAGTGGGTGAACAGCTGCGAGGAGGTATCCGTGCTGGTGATCACCGGTGCAGGCTCGGCCTTCAGTGCCGGGGGTAATATTCGCGATATGGCCGAACGGGGCGGGGACTTCGCAGGCGATCCGGCGGAATGCGCCGAGCGCTACCGCAAGGGCATCCAGCGTATTCCCCTGGCACTGGACGCCGTGGAAGTGCCAGTGATTGCGGCGGTGAACGGCCCGGCCATCGGCGCAGGATTTGATCTGGCCAACATGGCGGATCTTCGCCTGGCCGCAGACAACGCGAAGTTTGGCGAAACCTTCCTGAATCTGGGCATTATTCCCGGTGACGGCGGGGCCTGGTTCCTGCAACGCCTGATCGGCTACCAGAAAGCGTTTGAGCTGACCCTGACCGGCCGCGTGATCGACGCCAACGAAGCCAAACAGCTTGGTATCGTGATGGACGTGGTGCCTGCCGATCAGCTAATGGACGCGGCCATGACACTCGCCGGAAGTATCGCCCAGCAGCCCGCCAAGGCCACCCGGCTGACCAAGCGCCTGATGAAAATGGCCCAGCGCACGGAACTGCGGGATTTCCTGGATATCTGCGCCTGTTTCCAGGGCATGAGCCACAACGAACCGGAACACCTGGAAGCCGTCAACCGCATGATGGAGGCGCTCAGCCGGAAGAAGTAGTAAAACCGTAAGACGCATCAATTACTTAGAAATATGACACATTTTGCTACATTAAAAACCGCACATGGCGCTTCCCTCGCGGCCCAGCATTGCTAGACTGACGGGGTAGACATAACAATAAACAATGTCAGAGTTGGCTAGCGAGGTCGGCTTTTGGTGAACCTGCAACACGCATGTCGCACGGTCCTGGTTGTACTGCTCGTTCTGTGCAGCCAAGCCGCCTATGCCAATTCGCCAACCGTTGTCATCAGCGCCGAACAACCCATTGCCAGCCAGTTCCAGTACTGGGAAGATCCAGATGCGTCTGCCTCCCTCCAGGACGTGCTGGCACTGCCAGACGCCCGCTGGAGCCGCCAGCCGGATGGCAAAGCCACCCTGGGCATTACCTCCTCCGCATACTGGCTCCGAATCCCTGTCAAAAATGCGGCCGACACCCGGCTCAACCTGGTGGCAGAACTCGGCTACTCGCAGCTGGACGATGTCCGGTTTTATCTGCTGGATGGCCGCACCGTCACACGGACACTGGAAACCGGCGATACCCGGCCCTTTTACCCCAGGGATGTAAACCACCCCAACAACCTGTTGCGCTTTGCGCTGGAGCCTGGTGGGACCGCAACGCTGATGATTCGGGTGGCCACCCAGGGAACCATGGTGCTACCCCTGACCATCTGGCGCGAACACGAGTTTTTCGAGTCGGTCGCCGATGAACAGAAGCTGCATTTTTTCTACTACGGCTGCCTGTCCGTCATCATTCTGATCAACCTGGCGGTCTTCCTGACGCTCCGGGAAAAACTCTACCTGTTCTATGCGCTCGCCATTTTCGGCTACCTGGCGTTTTTTGCGTCCATCCGCGGGTTTTCGTTCCAGCACCTCTATCCCAACGCGCCCGACCTGCATGCCCATGTACTGATGTTGTCCATGCCATTCCTGGCCATGTTTTCCATTCTGTTCTGCATGGAATTCCTGAAGGTGCGACAGCACAGCCCCCGGTTACAGAAGGCGCTCATTGCCATGCTGGTGTTTGAAATCAGCTATTTTGTGTCGGTTCCTTTCATGAGTTACAACACCGGGATCCAGCTCGCCTCGGTGTCTGCGCTGGTGTTCTTTTCCCTGCTGCTGGTCGCCGGCCCGATTGCCTGGGCCGCCGGCGTACGCGCCGGCATATTCTTTACCCTCGCCTGGACCCCATTAACCATTGGCGTGCTCGCCACCTCCGGGCGTGCGCTGGGCCTGTTTCCCGAAACCTTTTTTACCGAATACGCCATGCAGATTGGCTCCGGGCTGGAAGCGTTCATTCTCACGCTGGCCCTGGCCGACCGACTGTACCGGGAGCGGGAACAGAAAATACGGGCCCAGGCCGACAGCCTGCGACAGGAAAAAGCCCACAGCGAAGCCCAGGACCGCCTGAACGACGTCATGAGCCACGACCCGGTTACCGGCCTGCCCAACCGGAATCGGTTTGAATGGATGATCGATGAAGAGCTTCGAGCCCACCCGGAGCGCCGCTACATGGTCGGCGTCGCCCGTATTACCCGCCTGAAAGACATCAACCGCACCCTGGGCCTGGAGCGCAGTGAGCGGTTGTTACGATCCATCGCCGAGCATATGTCCGCACTGGCCGAACAGCTCCCCCTGCTGCACACCAGTGTCGACCAACAGGGCCGTGTGGAACGGGTATACCAGCTCTCCGGCGACAGCTTTGGCCTGTTGGTCGACGTGGAACGGGCGGGCGACAATTTTCAGCCCCTGGACCAGGCCCTCAAACAACTGGCCGAGCCGGTACTGCTGGACCACCTGGCTATTGAACCGCACCCACGATTTGGGGCCGCCAGTTATCCCGAGCACGGCCGCAAAGCCAGTGAACTGATCCGCAACGCCCATGTCGGTATGGAAATGGCGCCCCACGGCCCCTTTGAAACCGGCTTTTACTCACGCAGCAACGATATCTACGATGAGCGCCGGCTTACCCTGATGTCGGACCTCAAGGAAGCCCTGACCAGCGGCACCACCGAACTTCACTATCAACCCAAAATGGATCTCCGCAGCGGACAGATTATCGGCTTTGAAGCCCTTATCCGCTGGCAGCACCCGGAGCGTGGCTGGGTACCTCCGATTGATTTCATTCCGCTGGCAGAGAAAACCGGGGTGATCACGCAGCTCACTCACTGGGTCATCGACCAGGCCCTGAGCGATCTCCGTACCCTGCAGAAGATACAGCCAGGCCTGGGGATGGCCATCAATGTCTCGGCGCGGGATCTGCTCTCGGAGGGGCTGGAAGAACAATTCGCCCAGAGCCTGGCGCGGCATCAACTGGAGGCCGGCCATGTCACCGTGGAACTCACCGAGACGGCCGCCATGGACGACCCTGAGAAGGGGCTGGAAGCACTGGGCAGACTGTCTGCCCTGGGCCTGCGTATCTCCATCGACGATTTCGGGGCCGGCTATTCGTCATTGTCGTACCTGAAGCAGATCCCCGCCTCGGAACTCAAGCTCGACCGCACCCTGGTACACGACATTCAGGCCAGTGACAGCGCCCGGGTGATTGTCGAGACCGCCATCACCATGGGCCACACCCTGGGCTATCAGGTAGTGGCCGAAGGCGTGGAGAGCGGCCAGGACGCCGCCCGCCTGAAAGCCATGGGCGCAGACCTGTTGCAGGGCTTCTGCCTGTGCCGCCCGCAATCGCTGACAGACACCGTCGACTGGCTGGAAAAACAACGGCAGCCTGAAGAAAGTCGCAACGCGAGCTGGTCGGACTAACCAGCCGCATCCCGCTTGCCCAGCCGGACGTTCATACGGGTATAGCCGCGCACAAAATTGGACTGCACGTATTCCGGCTCATCCACCACCTCAATCCGGTCAAACCGGGCGAGCAGTTCCTCCCAGAGAATCCGCAGCTGCATCTCCGCCAGCCGGTTGCCCATGCAGCGGTGCACCCCGAAGCCGAAGGCCAGATGCTTGCGGGCGTCTTTCCGGTCAATCCGGAACTGGTCCGGGTCTTCGATGGCCCGCTCATCCCGGTTTCCGGAGGCGTACCACATCACCACCTTGTCGCCCTTGCGGATGGTCTGGCCCCGGAGCTCAACGTCCTGGGTCGCAACCCGGCGCATGTAGGCCAACGGGGTTTGCCAGCGGATGATTTCCGACACCATGGACGGGATCAGGGAGGGGTCCTGCTTCAGGCGATCGAATTCCTGAGGGAACCGGTTCAGGGCCAGCACTCCACCGGTCATGGAATTGCGGGTGGTGTCGTTGCCGCCCACAATCAACAGCACCATGTTGCCAATGAACTCCATGGGCCGGCTGATCATATCCCGGGTGTGTTCGTTCTCCAGCAGCAGACTGATCAGATCAAACCCCATCGGTTTGCCGGCGGCTTTACGGGCCTCTTTCTCGCGCCAGAGCAACGACATATGTCGCGCCATATCCGCAGCCGCCCGGAAGCCCTCATCGCGATCAACCTGGCCACCGGTGGTTTCTGGCGCAGCGGTGGCCAGGTCAGACCAGTAGGCGAGCTTGTGCCGCTGGTCGAACGGAAAATCAAACAGCGTGGCCAGCATCCGGGAAGTCAGGTCGATCGACACCCGCTGCACCCAGTCAAATGGCTCATCCACCGGCAGCTGATCCAGCACCCCGGCAGTACGCTGGCGAATCAGCGACTCCATCTGCGCCAGGTTTTTCGGTGCCACCACCCCCTGCACCGCCTGGCGCTGGACATCGTGCCGGGGCGGGTCCATGGCGATAAAAGTCTCGATTTCCAGCCCCTCTGGCTGCGGGCCGATGGAAATAATGGGCTCGGCGGAGAACAGTTCGTGGTGTTTGTCGACAAAAAGAATGTCCTCGTAACGGGTAATCGACCAGAACGGACCAAACGGACTGCTGGCCTGGTAGTGCACCGGGCACTCATCCCTTAACCGTTTGAAATAGGACTCCCACAGCCCCTGCCGATACAGGAAGGGATTGCTGACATCGATCTGTTCCAGCGCCAGCTCAGACGCCGGCGGCAACGGGGTTTCCCGGAACTCCGGCACCGACCGGCTGAGGCCGGCCCGTTGCCGGGCCACCTGCAGTGCGTGCGAGCCCCGGATCTGCCAATGCAGGGGAACGCGGGAACTGGCTTTCGCGACCAAGGGCTGAACAGCGGCTTCAAGCTGGGATAAAAGCGGGCGCATAACGTGACTCCTTGCGGGTAGGTGGCAGGGTTTGACTACATCTGGAATTCCGGCAAACGCACCACCATGCCGTCCATGGCCTCCGACACCGTCACCTGACACGCCAGCCTTGAAGTCTCGGTTTTCTCCGGCGTCATCGACAGCATGCCCGCCTCACTGGCCAGCATGTCGCCGGTGGCCGGCAACCAGTTGGCCTCCACCATCACATGACAGGTACCACAGGCACAGGCACCGCCACAGTCAGCATCAATACCCGGCACCCCATTCTCGGTGGCGGCTTCCATCAGCGACTTTCCCGCCTCAATGTCGACCACATGCTCGGTGCCATCATGTTCAATGAACGTAATACGGCCCATCACTCACCCTCTGTTGTTATTGATATCGGACAATGAGGCCAGAATACGGCCGAACAGACAGGTGCAGCAGGTCATCAATTGACACAGGGGAGTCATTTCAAGACACTCTGATTGTCGCGACCCTGCGCCGCGACCTCTCCTTCCTGAGCCCAGACGGAGGCCGTTAACGCCATGCTGACCACCAACCCGGACAGGGCGTGTATTCCCTCCAATTACAGCCGGTTGATCGCGCGGGAACTGGGCCTTCAGCCTCGGGAGTTGCGCAAACTGCTGCATGGCACCGGCCTGACCGTGAATCAGTTGCTACAGGAAGACACCCTGCTGACCCCGATTCAGCAGGTCCAGGTACTGCAGAACAGCCTCACCCTGGCCGGCGACGAGGCCCTGGGGCTACGGCTGGGCCAACGCATGACCTCGCCCAGCCACGGAGCGATGGGGTTTCTGGTGAACAGCAGCCCGGACCTGCTCACCGCCCTGAAAGCCTTCCAGACCTTCCTGCCCACCCGACTGAACCTGGCAAAACTGGACCTGAGCATTCGCAATCAACGTTTGACGGTGACCTGTTCCTTCAACCTGGCGTTGACCGCTTCCCTGCAACGTCTGCTCAGTGAAGCGTTCGCCGTGATTTTCTTCGACACCGCCGAGTTCATCATCGGCCGCCCCCTGCATGAGGCCGTGCTGGCCTTTGGCCACGCTGAGCCCGCTTACAGCGAACTCTACGGCCGTTATCTGCCCTGCACCGTGCAGTTCCGGTCACCCGTGATTGCTCTGGAGCTGCCCCTCCCGGTGTGCAAAGTGCCGAATGCCTCAGCCAATCATGAGAACTACCAGCTGGCGCTGAAACAATGTCAGGCCATGCTGGATCAGCTGAAGGCCAGCGACAGCGGATACCGTGCCCGGGTACAGAAAGCGATGTTGTCGACCCCGCTTGGGGCCCTGTGTGAAGATGAGGTCGCCGCGCAGTTGTTCATCAGCAAACGAACACTGGCACGGAGGCTGAACGCAGAAGGAACGAGTTTTCGGGCACTGAGGGATCAGGTGCTTGCACAGCAGGCGGCAGGCTACCTGCGTGACAGCCCGTTGGCGGTAGAGGCCATTGCGGAATTGATGAACTACCACGACAGCGCCAATTTCCGGCGCGCGTTCAAGCGGTGGTTCGGGGTGACCCCGGACGAATACAGAAAACGCAGGTCTGACTGAAACACCAACCATGCGAAACCTTTCAGGCTGCTTATAAGAGCTGCCTCAGCCTGGCAGCAAGGTAAGGGGCGAACACCGTAACCGCGAGAACCATTGGCCAGAGGTTACCGCCCTTGAACGTGTAGGCCTCCAGCAACTCTGCCCAGGATTTGCCCTGCCAGAGCCCGAAGGAGAATTCGAACACCAACGTAAGTACCAGCCAGGCCACCCCCAGGCCCAAGAGCCCCACCAGGTGGCGGACATTCAGCCAGGGCAAGGCAACGTAGGCCATCCCAATAATCAGCAATGAAAGCAGAATACCGCTCAGCACCAGCGCAACCGACCTGCCCAATACAGGTTCCAAAACCGCTTCCCGCAGCACGCCATTGGCGATGGCCAGCACCAGAATACCGCCCCAGACCACCAGCCCCTTCAGCAAAACCGTCATCATCATCCGCCGTCCTTCAGCACTATAGCCTGCGTCAAGTCGCCTTCGGCAAACCGGAGAACTCCGGCACATCGCCCAGCGCGTGATCCCAGGCTGCCCGGCTCGACGTGAAAAGATGCGCGGTAGGCACCCGGGAGAGCTCCGAGTCCAGACACCCGGCGGGCACTACCAGCAAACCCGGAATATGGGTGTTGGGCACTGCCGAACCACAGGTCCGGCAAAAACACTTTTGGTGCCGGGTGCCCGGGAGCGTAAAGGAGGCCACAGCCTCCTCACCCGCCAGCCAGACCAGCCGGGCCGACTGGGAGAACAGGTTTGCCGCATGGGCAGACCCGGTGTCCTTCTGGCAATACCGGCAATGACACAGGTAAAAGCTGTCGAAGTCTCCGTGCACCTCGAACTTCACGGCGCCACACAGGCAAGAGCCAACATAATCCGTCATCGCATTCCCTCCCTTCAGTATTCGAGGTAACAACCGGTGTTCGCGTGCATGCAAAGCTTCGGCAAAGGCACCACCAACTGGCTGCATGGCGCAGGCTTAACGGCTACAATGGGCCTTAGTGGAGCGCAGGCGCCGCTGCCATTTTTTACAGGAAAGCCCATGGCTATTCAGCTTGATTTTCGCACCCTGAGCCTGACATTAATGCTGTTCAGCCTGGTGTTCGGTCTTGGTATGTTTGCTTATTCCAGAGAACATACCAAGTTCTCCGGAATCCGAACCATGGGCGCAGGCTATTTTCTGATCGGCGGCGGCTGTGTGCTGCTCGGCCTGCGCCACGTAATCTACGATTTCCTGTCCATCGTGATTGCCAATATCGCAATCATTGTGGGCGTTGTGCTGATATATCGGGGACTGTTTCGTTTCCTGGGTATCACACTGCGCCATGAGCGTTGGCTGAGCACCACACTGGTGGTCCTGCTTGCTGCTTTACTGTATTTCTACACCTTTCCTATTCCAGATATAAATATCCGTATACAGGCCTTCTCTATGGTCTGTGCAGCGATCTGCCTGATCGGTGCCAGCGGACTGCTGAAACACCGTGACATCCGCAACCGCATGGTCGCCAAAATGCTCATCGCCATGTTTTTGCTGATGAGTAGCTTGTTTATTTTCCGCTTTTTCTGGTCGTTCTACGCTATACCGCCTCAGGATTTCATGAGGGCTGGGCTGCTCAGCGCCTTGACGATCATTGCCGGAGAACTACTGGTTATTCTGTCATCCTTCTGCACGATATGGATGGCGTCCGATGAGTTGCAGGATGAACTCTCCGAAATCGCCAGGATTGATCCTTTAACGGGGCTCTACAACAGGCGGGCATTCGACGAATGTTGTGACATTGAGTTCAGCCGTGCGCAGCGTTCAGGTGCGCCCTTCGCCATTATCATGTGCGACCTGGACCACTTCAAAAACGTGAACGACGAGTACGGCCATCATGTAGGCGATGAGGTATTGAGACGCTTTGCCAATACGCTCAAAGAGCACATACGAAAGCATGACGTGGTGGCGCGTTTCGGGGGCGAAGAATTTGTTCTGTTGTTGCCTGGTAAAGACACCGAGCAGGGATTAGAGGTGGCGGAGAAACTCAGAGCCAAAACGGCAGGCACCCAGATCACGATTGGCGATGATGTCTGTTTAACGCTCTCGGCCAGTTTCGGAGTGGCTCACTACGATTCCAGAGACCGCGAGTGGAGTGCCGTGCTGCACCGTGCGGACAACGCGCTGTACGCCGCCAAAAAACAGGGGCGTAACCGCGTTGTCGATCTGGTAACGGAAGGCCAGAACGTTCAACCGGGGCAATTGCTCAATACGTAGCCTTAGGTTCTGATCAGTCACCCTCGAAAATCCAGCTAGCTGATATCGTATTTCTCTGACCAAACCCTGAGATCGTCTAGGATCTTGAGCGCGCTGCGGCCAAAGTCGGTCAACTCATAAGTGACTGCGACTGGCCGATCATTGATGACCTTGCGCACCACCATCTCCCGAGCCTCCAGTTCCTTCAGGCGCTGATCAATCATCTTCTTGCTGGCACCACCAAGCATGCGGGCAAGATCGTTGAAGCGCACCGGGCCGTCTTTCAGATGATAGATGATGGAACCGGTCCATTTTCCGCCAATGATGCGCATGCCCCGCTCAATAGCGCAGGGCTCCATACAGGCGTTAAAAACTTTTTTCCGACCATAATTGTCTGTTTCTACGCGACTTTCCATTCATTCTCCAGCAACTGGCAGCAGGTTACCAAAAGTATACTAATTGATCACCATTAACAGGTAACCATAGTATACCAGCAGTACTTTCGTTACCAATTATGGAGGCTCCGATGAGCAATATCCTCATCATCAATGCACACCACTACTACCCCTTCGCAGAAGGCAAACTCAACGGAACTCTGGTTCAGATGGCCGATGAGATACTTACAGCCAACGGCCATCAGACCCGAATCGTGGAAGTCGACAAAGGCTGGAACGTGGAGCAGGAGCTGGAGAACCACCAGTGGGCAGACATCATCCTGCTGCAAACGCCGGTGAACTGGATGGGCGTACCCTGGGTCTTCAAGAAATACATGGATGAGGTCTATACCGCCGGCATGGGCGGCGCGTTGTGCAACGGTGACGGCCGCACCGAAGAGGCTCCCAAGGCAAATTATGGCAATGGCGGCACGCTGCATGGCAAAAAATACCTGCTGTCGATCACCTTCAATGCCCCCGAAGAAGCTTTCAACAACCCGGAGGAGTATCTCTTCCGCGGTGCCAGCGTAGACGACCTGCTGTTTCCCATGCACATGAACTTCCGCTTCTTCGGCATGGAAGCACTGAACACTTTCGCCTGCTACGACGTGATGAAAAACCCGCAGGTGGAATCGGATTTCCAGCGTTTTCGGACCCACCTCGCTGCCGAGATTCCAACCGCCTAAAGGAGGCAGCCATGCCCAGCACCAATCGAGCGAAGTGGTTGCAATCATTGTTGAGGACAAACCCTGATCACTTCTGTCGAAACCCGATTATTGTCGGGAGGGAGAAAGGTACCATGACCGATACACACCAGGTTCATTGCGACTGCGGTGCCGTGGAAGTCACCATGACCGGCGACCCGAAAGTCCATGCGTTCTGCCACTGTGAAGACTGCCGGGACCTGCTTCAGGTCCCCTATCACTCCGTACTGGCCTGGGAAGCAGACCAGGTTACGGTGACCAAGGGCGAGTCGGATGTGAAAACCTTTCAGCACCCTTCCAAGCGCATGACCCGTGTATTCTGCGGGAACTGTGGCGAAGTGCTTTACAACACCAATGCCATGGGCTGGAAACTGGTGTCACAGATTCTGGTGCTCAAGACCAACGGGTACGCGCTTCCCGAGTCCTACAAGCCAAACGGACACTTCTTCTATGACCGCCGGATCGTGGATATCGATGATGCGCTGCCCAAACGGTAGCGCCTCGTTTGATAGGTTTTCAGGCAGGATTAAATCCACCGTTTTGCCTCAGCAATGACCGTCTTCATTCTCGCCGCCAGGGCCCGATGCCGGGGAACGCAGAGATACAGCGTTTCGCTCACGGGGTTGGCGAGGGGATGAACTCTGATCTGCCCGGGCTTCTCAAAGGCCTCGACGGCATGCGCAGGCAGAACGGTAAAACCCAAGCCCATGCTCACTGGCTCCAGAATCAGACCAATCTGGTTTGAGAACCCTTTCTTCGGAAACAGGTTGCTGTGCTGGAACTGAGGGTAATTGGCACCGAGAAGCAAACTCGCGTGATGACTCCCATCCGGGTGGTCAATAAACCCCAGGTTCATCAACGTGTCCCAGTCCGGTTCTTCGATGGATGCCGGTGTTACCAGCAACAGCGCTTCGTGCGCCACAGGCGTGCAGCTTACGTCCGCCAACGTCGATCTCGACGTCATGAATCCAAGATCCACACCCGACCCGGCAATCGCCTTTTCCACATCGGGATTCGGCGCAAACCGGTAATCAATGATCAGCTTCGGGTGCTTGCTCTGTAGCGCCAACAGATGTGGGTAAAGTTTCAGCCCGACACTGCCCGGAGACATGATCCGCACACTGCCTTCGAAAGGCGGGTCCTCTGCGATTGTCTGTTCCAGATTCGACAACGCAAATAGGATGCCCTGCGCCTCGGCATAAAGCCTCTCGCCGGCACCAGATAGAGAAAACTGTTTACCCTGCCGCACCAGCAATTCGGCGCCGAGTTGCTCCTCAAGCTTACGTATATGCTGACTAACGCCCGACTGTGTCATATGCAGGCGTTCCGCCGTACGGGTGAAATGACCAACTTCCACCAGAGTGCAAAAGGTGCGCAACCACGTCGTATTTATCATTACATTGCGTAATTTTTTAAAGAATCAATGATAATTTTATCTGATTAATAATCGTGTGTAACCTGCTCTCAGCCTTAACAGAGGAGGGCAGGAAATGAACAACGTTTACCCAAGAAATTTCTCACACATGGGCATCTCCGTGCCGGACCTTGAGCAAGCCGTAAAGTTCTACACAGAGGTGATGGGCTGGTACCTGATCATGGAACCAACCGAGATCGAAGAGGACGACAGCGCCATCGGAGAAATGTGCACTGATGTCTTCGGCGCAGGCTGGGGCAGCTTCCGTATCGCTCACCTGTCGACAGGCGACCGAATCGGCGTGGAGCTTTTTCAGTTCAAGAACCAGACCAACCCGGAAGACAATTTCGAATATTGGAAAACCGGGGTGTTTCACTTCTGTGTTCAAGACCCGAACGTGGAGGAACTGGCAGAGCGGATTGTGGCTGCGGGTGGTAAAAAGCGCATGGAAAAACCGCGCTACTATTACCCGGGCGAGAAGCCCTACCGCATGATTTACATGGAAGACCCGTTTGGGAATATCGTAGAGATCTACAGCCACAGCTACGAGCTGATATACAGTGAAGGCGCCTACTGATAGAGGCTGAAACCATTCGAGGCGGCATACGGCGGGGCGCAAAGGACGTTTCGTGGATGCCGCCCTATGCCTGCTTGGGGACGGCGCAGTGGGTCGCCAGTAACAGTGGCACCGCGTTTCCTCTACGGGCTATCAATTGTACGAGTGTAGATCGTCCTGGTTCCAAAAACGGATTTCCGGTTCACCATTAGAAACGGGACCGTTGGGATCGCAGACAGGAGTATGAAAGTGCAAAAATCGTTGATGTAGGAGTTTGAACTGACGGGAATCTGAACTCCCTCGCTACTGACCACAAAAAACACCAAAATCATGGTCAGATAATAGACGGGGCCGAACCGTAGATGAAGCATGTCGTCCGACTCACCTGCCTCACTCAAATTGGCGCTGCAAAAAGGACAGAGAAAACCATTCCGAAAACCCTGATCACCGCCATCAACAGCCTCTCTTGTAGGGAAGGAACGTCCACAGGAGACACAGAGATATTGCTCTTTCACAGCTCACCATCCTCATTGTTGGCCTCAACTCACCAGATCTTACAAGATGGCTATGTCTTTGGACCGGCCTTCGTGATGGTGCCTTGGGCAACCGCAACGATACGCTCTCCGTCATCGCTAACCGCAACCACATTGCACTGACAAACCGCCTGGTTCCTTCCTGACGAGAGAACGGTGGCTTTGGCCACCAGTTTTCTGCCGATGGCAGGGCGCAAATAATTGATCTTGAATTCGGAGGTAACCGAATCGCCCAGCACCGAGCCGCCTGCATAAGTCAGTGCGTTGTCTGCCAGATAACTGAGAACACCGCCGTGGACGAAACCATGCTGCTGCTTCAGCTCCTCGCGCACCTTGAGTGTGAGAACCGCAGTACCCGGTTCAAACACTTCAAGCTCAGTACCAAGCAACACGCTGAATGGCTGACTCTCTAAAATGCCTTTACCAAATTCGAACAACTCACTCACGATTGCACCTTTTGTCGAAAAAACGCCAATGATAACCGCCCGGTTGGACGGACTTGGGGCCGGGAACGGGTAAAATGCCGTAGTCGCGCTCAACCCTCGCAATACGAACCCGAAAGCTCGAGTACCATGTTTGATGGCCAAGTCTCTGAGCTTCTCGGTGCTCTGCGTTCTTTTTCCAATTGGTGATGGACTCCAGGCTCTCCCAGTAGGAAACGGTGATGCCTAATTCCTCACGCACCGATTCCATTCCCAGGAACCCTGGCTGGCTTGCAGCCAACTCAACCATCCGCTCTGCCATTGCCTCGTAGCCATTGTCGCCCTCAGTACGATGGCTACTGAAAATGACCGCGTAATACGGCGGCTCAGGGGTTTTTGCTATCTCCGACATAGATCCCTCTGGCATTTAACGCCCGGCGTAACCGGCTGGCTTTGGAACATCAGCGGAAAAGCCCTCCACGTGGTCGCTACAGTCCGGCGCTTATTCATGAAGCCATGGCGCATAACTCAGGCCAATCAACACACCCTCGGGGCTCATAAACCGTGCCACGGTTTGCCCCCAGTGTTCAGTTCGGGTTTCATGAACGAATTCCTGCCCCCTTTCCTTCATCTCTTGCACTGCCGCCCCTACAGCCGCTGCATCCGCCAACTCAAATTCAATGGTCGCCGTCGGCTCAGGAATATGGTCGGGCCATTCCTCCTGGCCAAAACAGGAGTTCGCTGCCATAGAAAGCGGCCATACTCCGAAATGATTCGCTCCGGGGAACTTATCCATGAAGCGATAGTCGTCCATCTTCTCCAGCGGCAGGCCCAGCGCATCCTCATACAGAGAGGCACTGGCCGCAGGGTCTTTGGTTATGGACGCAAAACCTGAAATACACTTGATTTCCATACAATCCCTCCGTGGTTTATGGAGCACTTTGAGCCAGGGGCTTCCCTAGCTATAGAAGGTGTTTCCTGTTCGTGGGTATAGTCGGGGTTAGCGATGAGTATCCACTACATCAGGGGAAGTCCACAACGTACCTGAGCGATTTGTTAGGCACCATACTACTCTGGCCCAGAACTATCTTTAGCTGGATTAAATCTGAACTTAAACTCTTGAACGTAAGGCCCAGAGGTTCCCTTCAAGCGGCCAGATTTTGGCAACACCAGCCATCTGGAAATTGAATCAATCGCATATTTTTCATACATACCTTGCGGATTTGATGACACAACCTTCGCATTAATGACCTTGCCAGATGAATCTACATAGAACTCAATATTCACGTGACCAGAAATGCCCTGATTAACTATCTCTGCGGGCATATCAACACCCACAATCACTGCTCGAAAGTTATCATTATCAAAAAATGGCGACACTTTAGGCAGAGGCAAATCTCCAAAATTAGATTCCAAACTGGCACTACGTGTTCCCATATCCCGCTCACTCAGCGCTTCCAAGCCGAGACACGGTGCTGATATTAGTAACAAAATTAGTATATATATTTTCTTCACTATATTTGCCTAACGCTAAACGAAGCGGTGCGACTCATGAATACGCTGCCACCGCTTGGCAAGGGTAAATACCTGATGCCTCTTTGACTGGGAGTTTTGCTTATTAGAGGCGAAGCTCTCTAGCTCTGCCGCAACTTCGCTATCTATTTCAACTCCCTGCTCAAGCCAGTCCAAAGCCTCAGAAGCCCAGCCATCAGTTGGCCATCTGAGTGCGACCAGAACAACTTCTCTAGGAGAAACCGCCTCAATGTCTAGCTCTGCCAAAGGCTTAATCAGGTTCGATACGATTTCACGCTGATTCACACTGAGCCTCTAACGCCGGCGTAACGGGCCGGTTTGTGGGGCCGCGGCGGAATAAACCAGTCCCGTTGACGCACTGGTCATACGCTCCCCACTCACTGGCGACACTGCTCTTCGTATACTTGGTCAATCATACCTTGGCCAACAAATTTCTCTCTATCGCCTCCAAGCTCCGACTCCAGCCATGACAAACACTCTTCTAACGTTCCCTCAAAAAAATTTTTCTTCTAAAGGATCATCGTCGGCTACTTGTCCGAAAGAAAGTACATCGCAACATCCCCAGTCTGCCCCAGCGTCATATGATCGGATAAGGTCAATTTTGGCTTTTTCCGGTAAGCCAGACAGATTTGCCCATTCAAAGGTTCAAGATTGGAAGTACTCCCCGAAACCCAGGAACTGCGGCAATTCCCGCCCCAGCTTCAAATAGGTTTTTAATTGACAGGAATCGATGTATTTCACGGGATATCTCTTTACGTATAACGCTGAGCACAGCGGCGGCTGAAAGCCGTCCGGCGGCCGCAGACCGTTGACCACCTTGTTAAACGACTATTGCTCAGGTGACGTGCGTTCCTGGATTAAATCTCTGAGCACTGAGATTTGCCCTAATGCCCAGCTAACATGCTGATCTTTGCTGTAGCCGTTTGTAATGTCATAACCCACTGCTGCGCGAATGCTCCAGCATGCGGATGATAGCTTTTCAGCACTATAGCCATCCAACTCATCCTCAAGTGCGTCAAACTCAGATTTGATCGCTTGCGTTGCAGCATATATGGCTGCCTGCTCAAAGCCGCTGGAAGCATGAGAGGCGAGATTAGCTAAGTCTTCAAGCCGATCCACGATTAAAAGCTGATCATTCATTGCACGCTCCTTGTTGTTTAACGCCTTGAATAAGCCGCCGTTTGGAGCGGTAGCGCAAAACGGTCGGCTTGATTCACTGGTTATTTCTTTTTCGGGCAGTCCTCTTGGCGATTTTGGGCACCGACTCAGATGGCGAAACAACGGTGCTTCCCTGCACACTTTCGCCAAGATATTTTTGTACAAGCGATGCCATTGGCTTGCCGGTTTTTCTACTTTCCTCCGCCATAGCAGCAATAGCATCGCCACTTATTGGCTCCTTGTCCGCCTTTATCATTGTTTGTATATGGTAAGTCGCCTCAGCTTCATCCTCGCATAAAGTAGTATTCTCAACGATATCTTGAGGCTCAATTTCTACTGCTTCCTGCATGCCAGAACCACCCGGGCCAAAATCGTGATGGACTATATCTGGTTTCTCTCTCACGAGGTCTAGGTTGAACAAATCTCTTTCAGAAAAAGGGATGTGGTGAGAGTTGAATTTTAGGAACGGACGTTCTTCGATTCTCATCTGGAAATGAAAATGCGGAAAATCCGATTTGGTTCCCTCATGCCCCTGATAGTCGCTCTCTGAGCATTCGAATGTCCACTCGATGTTTTTCCATTGAATTGTTGTTTGAAAGACCTTTTTCTCTGACCTCCCATCTTTCAGGTCATTGATATTTCCCTGAAAACGCTCTTCGTTCGCGATCCATCGTAGGTATGATTCCATCTGATGGTAATCAAACTCTCGGTATAACTTAGGGAAATCCTTCGCTTTAAATTTGCATCGCCGCAGTAACCAGTGAAGACATGGCTTCTCTTTACTTATTGTTTTAAACGGTTTTCCACAAAGATAACACTCACCTCTTGAATACGAATCCTTAAAACGCTCGTACTCTTGGACGTTAAGTTCATGCTGAATTTGGTTGCGGCGATCAATCTCTTCGGGCCCCAAGCTCTCAAGCATTTTCTCAAAAGCCTCGGGATCCATTCGTCTTGGTCGATTCATAGGTCACGCTCGTAGAAATAACGCTGATGTTAAGCGGCGCCTGCGGAGCGCAGCGTAGTAGGCGGACGGCGGAGCGCAGCGTAGTAGGCGGACGGCGGACGGCCCCCAGGCCGGTAGCGAACTTGAACGATTGGTTATACATGAGGCTACCACCCCCACCAGTGCCAAACTTTGGCGATACCGCGCCAGACACCCCCGAGAATAGACGGAAACAGTTTCGGGAGCAGCAACGCAGACACAGCAAAAATCAAGATACAGGAAATGAGGTAACGACTGCTGAGAAAGCCATCCCAGTAAACCGCCAACTCCAAATTGACCCAGAGCCAAACGAATACTGCGGTTGGGATAGAGAAAAACAGTGATGCAAAAAGGCTAATCAACCTTGTTTCAATCGGCCCACCTTGGCCGCGATTCATTGCCATGATCTACGAACATTCCTTGTGTATAACGCCCGCATTTGCGGCTGGTTTGGAGCGCAGCGAAAAACCAGTCCGGCAACATGCGTTTGTTAAGCACCAAACCTTAGTGCGCTAAAGTACGAGTTCTTTGGCCAAATAAACCATTACGCCGAGGCACACGTAAAACCCCCAAACAGAGAACGATTTTAGTGCAGCTATTTGATGGTTTGTCATATTTCCTTTGGGCACAACAGAATATAGATCCTCTGAACAAATCCTTTGCTCATGAAGCTTACAAATAAATTCGTTGTAGGAATCTCTAAATGCTTTTTCAAGCGCCAAATAATATGAATCTAGGGCCAAAAAGAGAAAAATAGGTACTAACGCTATAAATGCATATTCTGGCTTGCTTTTGTCGGCAACCAAAACCAGTATCGCTGACACGATCGTGATACACCACGCCTTTGATGCCGTGCTATTTGCAGCCATCCGACTAATTACACCCTGCATAATTTGCAGGTGAGCCTGAACCGATGGTGATTCTTCGGTTAGTGCGCCTGGATTCGACATTGCTATATCCAACTCGCGAAATTATTGTATCCGTTATCAGATACCCAATCATATACGTTGAAAAAGTTACCAAGATTGTAACCATTTCCTCTGTATTTTTGAGCGACTTCAACCCGATAAGATGCAGATCCATCAATCTTATCGTATTTCACCCATTTTCCATTATTTTTTTCCCATAGAGTGGCTGTCAAACCAGAAGCGGAAAAGGTAACCCCTACATACTCTAGTGGGTTTGGCCCCTTTATTTTGGTCTGTTGGTTCCTGCATTTTATTGAATTGACATGAACGCCAACGATATTATTTCCCCTTTTGAAGCTTTTCAGGAGTTCGTATCTTACCCACGGTCGCTCATACGTCTGGCTACCTATTAGAACACACGTATTCGAAGTCCTTTCTAAGCCCGAATTTATTAGTCTTTTGAGCGCAACGTCACCTTGTTTTTTTGCGCTCTCCCATATTGAGGCATCATGATAGCCAGCTATTTCACGGTTAAGCTTAAACCTCCAATGGTTTCTAACAACATTAGCCCTAAATTCGGCAACGTCTTTATAATGAAAGCTAAAAAATACCCTCTTTGCCATACGCTCCCTCAATATTTGAAAACTTTTGGGTTTTCCCCGCGCATCCAGCCATCCAAATTAACCCATTCGTTCGACCTTTTGTGGACATAGAATTTATCCATAGTCAGATCCAAGTAGGGATACATGCCTAAATACTCTCTACCTTCAAATTGCTCGTCATCTCCGACTATTGGCGCAACAGAGACTCGACCAGTTTTTGCATCCATGTATCCAAGCTCCCACGGCATCCAAAGAGATTTTTCCGCTGACGGCGAGGTCAAATAGATTAGTGAGGAGCAATTGTTCATTCTATTTCGAAGAACTGCTGCAGTTTCGGGGGAAACTTCACCACGATCCAGATGGTCATCGTCTATCCAGTCCACATAGACGCTGTAACCACTCTCTTCGAGCAACTCTTTTACTATTTTCACCACTCTCGCATCATCGAAGGAATGTGAGAGAAAAATGTCATAGCTTTCAGCATACGAGAATGCTTGAGCTGATTCTTCAAGCTTCTTCTTCGCGAACCTCCTCTCTCCCGCCTCGTCGATAAGGTACGATTGACGGTTATTGTAGACGTTTAGTAGTTGTGATTTTTTTAGTAGAGCCAATTGTGTTCCCTAGTATCCCTACTCTTTACCATGTTGCTTAACGCCAGCCAGCATGCGCGGCTACGAAATGAAGGCGAAGCCGCAATATAGTAGCCGTCGCCGTGCCTGACATTGTTAGGACAACTTAAATTTTTCGACAAATAGATTAAAGCAGAATTCGTTAAAACTGATTAAATTGTCCGAAATAGACATAACATAATCGAGATCGACAGATAGGCGCTTGCCTAGCTTTTCAACACCCACGGCTTTGCAATATTTCTCATTTGCAACGCCTTTGTTATGAATAAAAATATTTCTCCTAAAGCTGGCCTCTACAATATCATCCCACTTCTCAAAATTTGAAAGATTGATATTCATCTTTGAAGAAAAATAGCGCTCTACGTCATCTATACTTCCAAACCCAAGCTGATCAACCTCCTTTTGAGCTAAGTGAGCGATCAACGATTTCATAGAGGTATAAGAAAGGACATCCTGATATGTGATGCTAGACTTGCTTTTAAGCAAAGACTTCCTATTCACAAGAATGCAGTGCAAATAGTCTTTTAACATTGCCTCTTGATGAGCAACCAAGTAGGAGAGAGTCATTTCAGTCAAAAAGCTTTTGTGCTTAATGGGAATAGCAACCTGAACAAAGAGCTTGCTAACCATTTCAGATTTTATTGTTAATTTTTCATTCTTAACGTCGTCATCGGCCATCCTATTAAAAAAGTCACTCAGGCGCTCGAGCTCTTTTTTATCGTCCTCTTCAAGCTTTCCTTTGGGCTTTTTCCGCTGTTTTCGCGTCAAGGATCTTTCTGTCGTGTTAACGAAATTTTTGATTTGTCGAATCTCACCGTCATAGCGAGATTTCGTTTTCTTTAGCTCGTCGTGTAATCCCATATCTACTCTATTCAGGCCTAACGCCTTGCTCACCGGTAAATTGCGAGCGCAGCGAGTAATTTATCCGCGTGCAGCAAATTGTTAGGCAATTACCGGCGCACGACTCTGACCTAGTTCAAGCAGGTCTCTAATTTTCACGTCAATATATTTTAGAAAAACAAGCATTTCTTCTAGATCAAGGTTTTTCTGGTTAATTGTGATACTTGCTGGAGTAGCATGAAGTAGCTTACTGCTAAAAGTGTAGATGAAATCGTATTCCTCAGTTAAGCTGACTTTTTCTGCCATTTGACGCCAATTCCAACGCCTAGGTATCAAGCTTCGTATATCTTCTGAAACCGTATCATCAAATGTAGATTTTTCTTCTTCCAAACTAGCTATGGAACCTTCGACTTCTGGCAAAGCTTGCTTCCCTACCAAATATGCTTGAAATCCGTAACCATTAATTTTCGCTTGCTCGGCATAGATTGAAAATTGCCGAGCCGCTTTCCTGTCGATTATTTCGGCTACAATTTTAGGGGCTGATATAGCGGCCTGCTGCTTTTTTTGCTCATCAGAAATCAGGCTCAACTCCCCTATCTTGTCATTCAGCAGAGATGATTCTTCTTCTGCCAGCTGATTAAGTAGACTAATCTCTCTGTTGAGTTGCGAACGGTAGTCTTTCCAGTAACGAAGTTGTGTATCTATAAGTTGTTCGTAGTACACAAGTCCATAGCGTGCATCAAGATCCAAAAGACGCAACCAAAGACTTAACTCGAATATATAGCGAGCAACAGAAATAACACCGACTGTTTCTACAAAATTGAAGTTATTTTCGGTAAATAGGCGCAGTTTTATTAAACCATCCCCAAAGACTGAACTACGCCAACAATCGTAGTTCCATTTATCGAACGAATCCATTATTTCCGGGGTTCGGAAAAGTTTCGCAGTAGCATCCAAATCTTCTTGATGCCCCTTTATTGAAGCCACTAGTTGACTAATTTGGTCTTCGATCATCGCAATTCCCTTGGACACTTCTTTACTGCCTAACGCAAAGCTCAGCCGCCGAGGTACGAGGTCGGCTGCAGTGTTTTGTTAGAAGCCTCAAGAATATACTTCAGCTGTTCCGGAGTAATATCTTTTAGCGCCCAATACTTTTCCGACGGTGAGTAATCTGAAATTGCTCGAGGATCATAGAATTGGACGTTCTCGGCTTGAAGAAATTTAAATCCATCATCTTTACTCACATAGTCAACACCAGTTGCAGAAGGCAACCACCCCTTTATAAAAGCCTCATATGCGAGAAGCCAATTTGATGTCTTAAGCTCTGCGGGTGTCATCAGAGATTGCCACAGATTAAACGTGTGAGTGCTCGATATCAGTCCCTGATGCTGGGCATCTAATGTGAGCAACGCTACAAACGGGTTTTCTATATCAGATATAATATCCACAATACCATCGGAAAAAGTAAGGCCAAAAAGTATCATGCCAAAAACAGCATACGAAACTTCACTGGTGTGGCCCATCGGTGAGTGCTCCGATATAAGAAACTCCAATGTTTCTTTTAGCTCATCCCTGTCAATTGTGTAGCCTTGCTTCTCGTAAAAACGAATGAAGTCTAGAGCAATTGGGAGTATGCCAGGCTCCGCGATTGACCATTGTAAGATAATGCTTTGATAACAGTCCCAATTACTCTCATAAATTATTTTAGATGCGGACCTTAATATTGCATACTTTACTATTGGTTCTTCTGGATATTTTTGAAGATAGTCCATCACTAAGTCAAAGTAATGCAAAAAATCGTTTCTCTGCTGGGTTTTCCCATTCCTAAATTTGTAATTTTTTAAATCGTGAATCCACACCGGATCAATATAGCATGGAGATGCTACAATTTTTGTTTTTGATGAATTTAGAGTTAACTCAAAATGCTCAAGGGCCTCTTGTAGCCTCGCCAAGGTAGCTTCAGCTTCTTGCAGGGTTGCACAGCCAAACTCAAAATCATCGATATACCTGTGATACTTTTTGCCAACTACAGGAACCAAAATCTCATCAATCGCCGTCATGACGATCTCTGCAATGACAAAAGAAACATCAGGGCCTATGGGAACGCCTTTTGTTTGCATTTCCTGGCAGTTTCTAATGTGCGCATCAATTTGATTACCTAAACTGGCGGAGAAGGCAAATGCTCCTTTGGCAACCGGCTTGGTATGCAAAGCCCAAGGGATACTATGTGTATATATCGAGGGGTAAAAATTGCTTATGTCTGCTTTTAGTATGTACTTTGACGCCGATCGAGTTCTCAGCTTTATACTTGATAGTTCAGAGAAGCCTTTCTCCCATCCCAGCGCACGATAGGTATCTGGCACCGGTCTACTCAAAGCCTGCTCTGACTTTTTATAGTGTGTCTCTATTTCAACCCAATTGTCAGCTATCGATTTTGCCACGTGATAGTAGTTTATGGGATTAGGTACTGATAGAACCCTACGAAGCCTTCCTCGTCTGGCCAAATTAAATACAGCGCTTTTAGAATTATATTTCGGACCTTTTTTTCCATAAACATATGGGTGACCACCAGGCAAAGAGCTGGAGCATATTGCTGCCGCATATTCCTGCGTAGTAAATGGGGCGGGCAGCTCTGCCGGAAAGTATCCTTTTTCGAGTAGCTCTTTTAACATCTGAAACGTCACTCCTTTCTACCGACAGACTTTGCCTTCTAACGCTTTTGTTTAGCGGCGCCCCGACAGGGGCGTCCGGTGGAGGCCGCAGGCCGGAACAAACTACAACAACTTGTTATAACTTGTGATTTTCCTGCACCCACGTATCGAATTGATCCTTGTTTAGAACATCGAGCCCAAGCGCAGCAGCATTTCTAAGAGCCCGGCGAATCATCCAATATGCCTCGTCACAGTCGTTCATTTCGAACTCGATCCCATCATCCTGATTGTGGTGTTTCAATGTATTCCTGCCACTATTCCAAGCTTTAAAAATTGAACTCTTAGATTGCTGTTCAATTTCAGGGTCGAGGTCTAATACGGCCCGAAAGGTTCTCAGTAAGTCATAAGAGACTTCGTGAGAAGGCTTCTGCCCCTCGCTTTCCAGAAGCCCAGCAAGGATCGCATCAGCCGCACCTGCAAGCGTAAGGCTGCAAATGAAATTCTGGTGCAGGAATAATTCGATGCCCTGGGTAAGCTGAGTTATCGCCACCTCAGATTTTCTGAATATTTCCGGCTCTTTGAAGCCCAACCCTCTAAGGTGCTTTTTGCTCATAGTTATAACGTTGAAATTTGCGGCAGTTTTGGAGCGGCGAAGCTGCGGAAAAACTGTCCGGCAACATTGACTGGTTAAGTGCTTGGCCCAGCATGGACCCGCACTGCTGGGCTAGAAAATACCCAGCCGTCCACACCACCTTTTTGAATTTTGATTGCCATGAAGTCCTTGCCGTACCGAATGCGCTGCACGTCATATTCGGCATTGGCGTTTAACTCGAACACCACGCTGCAACCTGATTGATTGGGATAGCCACACTCCCAGTCAGTGTATGCAGAAACCGGCGCACTGAATTCTACGATCTTAGCTCGGTCGGTAGCGACATCCATGAGCCGGGCGCCCAAAACGACCAAGGTAAGTACGATTAATACACCTAAGCTAATTTTCATATCGCCACTTAACGCCGAAGCACAGCGGCGACCTTGGAGTGGCGACGAAGGAGCCACGGAAAGGGCGTCCGGCGGCCACCGGCCGCGAACTGCTGCGCCTTGTTAAATTTTTTCATTTTTCTCGCATGCCAAGCAGTGCTTGTACGGCCCATAACGACCATGTTTTTGATCAACAATGCCACCACAGGTGAAACAGCAATCTGAGTTACCTTGGCTCCAACGCCACAACCGATAAAAGCTCACTATGAACAAAACCACTGAGGCTAGCAAAAGAGCTGCGCCAACCCAGGGTGCCGCAGCGCGAGAGCCATCAGCCAAGCCTTTAAGAACAGCACTGCCAGAGAACTGATCAGGCACAAAGTCGCCGAAAAAGTGAAGCCCGACGAATGCAAGAACGAGCAAAAAACTTGGAAGGGCAAACAATCTAAACAACATCCTGTTAGACAACGCAGATCCCTCTCTCATTGAAATTTAACGCCATGGCTTTGCGGCGGACCGGAGCGCCAGCGCAGGTGCGTCCGACAACAGCCGCTTGTTATGTGCTAAAGCTAACTTATCCATAGTAGTAAAAGATGTCTTTAATTAAAGCTTTCGATTCATCTGATGCTTGAGTATCGCTATGCTGACTTATCGTTGCCAGAAAGTGTTTAGCCGGGAAAGAGCCTCTTATTTTCAGTTGCTCAGAAATTTCACGGTGGATCTTGCTTCTAATAGCGGGAGTTGAAATCGATTCTTCAATAATTTTTGAAAAGGCACTTAGAAGTTCATCATCGTTCATCAGAATTCCTCAACCGCAACTCTTTGAGCTGCCACATAACAGCTAATTATACGAACCCGTTCGTATAACACGCATTCGTATAACTCCAAAAATCGCGGCCCGCTCAAACCCCAGCTTCGCCAATAAAATCAGCAGATTACCTGAAGCCACCACGGCTACCGCCGGAGTTATACGCCCGTGCTCGAGCCACCCCTGCTCCATGTTGGGGGCGTATAATTCCGCCCGCCCTGTTTTTCCTTTTCAAACTTATCAGAAGGTTAGCAACAATTTCCGGAGCCTGCCCGAGGTTTTGCGAACGCGTTCGTATAACTCCGGTTTTTAGGCCGGTTTTTGCTGCAGGGCCCGGCCCAGGGAATGGAAGTAGGTTCGGAAGGCGGCGTTTATCCGGTCCCGCTTTTCACCCTGTGGGTATAGCCCCAGGCGGGCTTCTTCACTCTCTTTGGTGCCCTTCACCAGAAAGGCGTTCTTCACTGCAGCATCCTGAATAAAGGCTTCGAAGGCTCGGGCACAGAGTTCTTCTGGCTGGCTGTAGTAGTGCACGCCGGCGGCTTTGTCGGCTTTTGCGGAGTTCTGAAACAGGGGACTGGGGTTTTGGCCGCTGTCGTCCAGCAGGATGGCCTGGTAACAGGCTTGCAGGCGCTGGTTCAGCGGGTGCTGGATGGCGTCCTGGCGGGTGAGCCATTGGCGCGAGGCGAACTGGCCCCGGGGTATGTTGGGGAACAGTTTGTCGCCGATGTAGTGGTCGAAGGCATGAAACCATTCGTGGGCGATGCTGCCGGGGCCGGCGTTTTTGGCCAGGGCGAAGCTGCGGGTGGCGGGGGTGTAATGGGCAGACACCCCGGGGCGGCCGCCAATGCCGTATTGCAAAGCCAGGGTACCGCGCAGGGAGATCAGGCTTTCTGTGCCGCCGAGGATGGTCATCAGGTCGCACAGAGCGTCGTAGAACAGCGCAGCGCTGCGCTGTTTTTCAGGCTCGGTTACCCAGCGGCCAATCTCGACGGATCGAAACTGGAACCGCCGGCGCACGTCTAGAAAGCTGACCGGTGCCCCGGCGCGGTGGTCGGGGCCGGTTCTGTAGAAGGGTCTGGGCATGGCGGCATTGTACGAAGGCGTGGGCGGCTTGTCTCAGCTCAGGTGCTGCCGTTGGCGGCCAGCACCCGGTTGGCGCACCCGCCGCCGGATTCCAGGTCCGCCAGGTTGCTGAGTGTTGTGTGGGCAATGCTTTCCAGGGCGTTGCGGGTGAAAAACGCCTGGTGGCCGGTGATAACCACATTCGGGAATGTGAGCAAACGGGCGAACACGTCGTCTTTCAGCACGATGTTGGAGAGATCTTCGAAGAACAGGTCGCTTTCTTCCTCATACACATCCAGCCCCAGGTAGCCCACCTGGCCGGATTTCAGGCCTTCGATGATGGCGGCGGTGTCCACCATGGCGCCCCGGCTGGTGTTGATCAGCATCACGCCTTTTTTCATTTTGGCCACGGCTGCGGCATCAATCAGGTGATGGGTGTCCGGGGTGAGCGGGCAATGCAGGGTCACAATGTCTGCTTCCCGGAACAGTTCGTCCAGGCTCACATATTCCGCGCCCAGCGTTTGCGCCTCCGGGTTGGCGTGCAGGTCGTAACACAGTACGCGGCAGCCGAACCCGCGCATGATGCGCACCACTTCCACACCAATCTGGCCGGTGCCCACCACACCCACGGTGCGGCCCCGCAGATCGAACCCCAGCAGGCCGTCGAGCGCAAAGTTGCCATCACGAATGCGGTGGTAGGCCCGGTGGATCTGCCGGTTCAGGGTCAGGATCAGGGCGGCGGTGTGTTCTGCCACCGCATAGGGGGAATACGCCGGTACCCGTACCACGGCGATGCCCAGGCGGTCGGCAGCTTTAAGGTCGACGTTATTGAACCCGGCGCATCGCAGGGCCACGGCCCGGGTGCCGCCGGCGGCCAGTTGTTCCAGTACGTTGGCGTCCACCTGGTCGTTCACGAACACGCATACCGCGTCGAAGCCTTTGGCCAGTGCCGCAGTGGCCGCGTTCAGGCGTGGTTCCAGGAACACCAGTTCATGCTGGTGGCTGGCCTGGTTCGCCTGTGCCAGGAACTGTTCGTCGTAGGGTTTGGTGCTGAAAACCGCCACTTTCATGGGATTGGCCTCATCCGGTCTGGGTGGGTACGGGGTTCTTCAAACATAAATCAAATGCCCGGCGGCGAGCCACCGCAATTTTGTTCAATACCGGTAATAGAGCCCCGTGCACACTGGGCGCCTCCGTTGGTTCACAGAGTGCTGATGCTATGAGTCTGTCTATTATCCTGCCGATGTCGGCCTTTGCCCTGGTGGCTTCGGTATCGCCGGGGCCGGTCAATCTGGTGTGCCTGAGCAGTGGCACACGCTATCCGGTATCTCAGGGCCTGGTGTTTGTCACCGGGGCCACTCTTGGCTTTATCGCGCTGTTTATCGCGGTGGGCATGGGCCTGAATTCGCTGTTGGAACACGCGCCCGGGTTTGAGCGCTGGTTGAGCTGGGCTGGCGTCGCCTTCCTGCTGTACTTGAGCTACCAACTGGCCACCGCTGATGGCCATCTCAGTGAGGATGAGGCACGCCCGGCCCCCGGCTTTGTCACCGGCGCCCTGATGCAATGGCTGAACCCCAAGGCCTGGCTTGCTTCGGTGGCGGGTATCAGCGCGTTTACCGAGGGCGGCGACAGCACCCTGCTCTGGCTGTTTGCGGGGCTGTATCTGCCCATTTGCTGGCTCTCGCTGGCCAGTTGGGTGTATGTCGGGGCCGGGCTTCGCCGGCTGGTGCAGCAACCGCGAATCCTGCGCGGGTTCAATCGGGTTCTGGCGCTGTTACTTGCCGGAAGTTGCGTGTTCCTGCTGCTGGATTGAGGGCTGGCGATACTGGTTCGGGGTGGCCGCCACCACGCGTTTGAAGGTTCTCTGGAAATGCGCCTGGTCGGCAAAGCCGGCGTTGAGGGCCACGTCGGCAATACTCACGCCGCGTTTCAGTTCGCTCTGGCCGTGCTGTATGCGGCGATTGATCAGGTAGGCGTGGGGCGTTAACCCGTAGCTTTGGCGAAACGCCCGCACCAGATGCCCCGGGCTGTAGCCACTGAGCCGGCACAGGTCGTCCAGCGATACCTCGTCGGTACAGTGGCTGTCCAGGTACTCAGCCACCGCGGCCAGGGTGCCCGAGGGGCGCGGAATGCCCCGGGCCGGCGCTTCCGCCAGGCTCTGCATCAGGTCCAGCAGATACTCGGCAACCCGGCTCTGCTTTTCCAGCAGGTCCCGGCCCGAGTCCAGCAGGCAATCGGCCATGGTGCAGTAGTCCTGGTACTGGCGGGGGTCGGTGATCACTGCCGTGTCCAGGTCCTGCCAGTCTTCGCTGGGCAACAGGCCCGCTTCAAATCTGAGCCGGGTCAGCCAGGCGGTATCCACATACAGCATCAGATACGCCCAGGGCTGGTTATCAATGGGGTTGCAGGCGTGGGGCCATTCCGGGTTCATCAATACCAGCGTGCCGGCGCTCACGTGGTACTGGTCGGTGCGGTACAGGAACGTGCTTTCACCGCCGGTGATGGCGCCGATCGACCAGTGCCGGTGGGTGTGCAGGGCATAACAGACCTCGCGCCCATCCGCGACTTTGCGCAGTTCCACATGGGGCATGCGGGCGTCGCGCCAGAAGATGGGTGTGCGAGGGTCGGTCATGGTGGTTGCCTCAAAGCGAATCGGCCAGGCCAGTGCGTATGGCACTAGCCTAGCAGAAACTTACCACTCCAGCTGCGCGCCGGTCTGATACTCAATCACCCGGGTTTCAAAGAAGTTCTTCTCCTTGCGCAGGGTGGCCTGCTCGTCCAGCCAGGGCGACACGTTCTTCGCCCCCGGGAACGGTTCTTCCAGGCCCACGGTACGGGCCCGGCGGTTGGCCACAAAGCGGAACTGTTCGCTGTGGTATTCCGCCGAGTAACCCAGGATCGGGTCCCGCAGCACGTAGTTGGCGTAGGCCATTTCCGCGGCTTCGGATTCGTCCCACATCTCGCGCACCGCTTTCGGGTCCAGGGTGATTTTCTCTTCCTCGAGAATCTGGTTCACCACTTTCAGGCCGAAGGAGAAGTGCATGGCTTCGTCCCGCAGGATGTACTGCAACTGTTCGCCCGTGCCCCGCATCAGGCCCCGGCGCTGCAGGGCGAAGATGGGGCTGAAGCCATTGTAGAACCAGCAGCCCTCAAACACGGCGGCGAAGAACAGGTAGGACATCACGAAGTCCTGCAGCTCGTCCGGGTTGCGCAGGTTCATGTCGGAGCGCATGGCGGCGTCCAGCCGGCGGTTGGCCAGCTGGATTTTGCCGTTGATCTCCGGCACCACGCGGTAGCGGTTGTAGATCTCGCTCTGGTCCAGGTTCAGGGTTTCGATGCAGTGCTGGTAGGTCCAGGTGTGCAGCGCTTCCTCGTACACCTGGCGGGCCTGGTAGATCTGCAGTTCCGGCGCGCTCATCTTCTCCATCACCGCCAGGCCGATGTTGCGCATGGCGAGGATGTCGGAGGTGGTCAGGTACGCCAGCACGTTCTCGTACACGTGTTTTTCCGCCGGCGTCAGCCGGTGGTGGTAGTCGTGAACGTCCTGCGCCATGTTCACGTCCAGCGGCGTCCAGTGGTTCTTGTTGGCGTTCATGAAGTACTCCCAGGCCCAGGGGTACTTGAACGGTGCCAACTGGTTGATGTCGGTCTCGCCGTTAATCACCCGCTTGTCGTCGACATTCACGGGCGCCGGGCCGCCGGTGGCGGCGGCAGTGGTTTGCGCTTTTGGTTCGTCGTCCCAGTCCAGCATGTGGGTGCCTCCCAAATAAGTAAATGGTTACTGACAAGCTTCGCAGTCGGGATTGTCGATGCTGCACACCTGCGGCTGTGGCGCCGATACCGGCGCGGTCTTCTCGGCGCCAGTGGCCCCCAGGGAACGCAGGTAGTAGGTGGTTTTGAGGCCACGCTCCCAGGCCAGCTGATACAGGGCATCCAGCTTCTTACCGCTGGGTTCGGCCATGTACAGGTTCAGGCTCTGGGCCTGGTCCAGCCATTTCTGGCGCCGGGCCGCCGCTTCCACCAGCCAGCGCGGGTCAATCTCGAATGCGGTGGCGTAGCGGGCCTTGAGCTCGGCGGGGATGCGGTCGATCTGCTGCACGCTGCCGTCGAAGTATTTCAGGTCGTTCACCATCACGTTGTCCCACAGGCCTTCGGCCTTGAGATCACGCACCAGCGAGGGGTTCACCACGGTGAACTCGCCGGACAGGTTCGATTTCACGAACAGGTTCTGGTACGCCGGTTCGATGGACTGGGACACGCCCACGATGTTGGAAATGGTCGCGGTCGGGGCAATGGCCATCACGTTGCTGTTGCGCATGCCGTTTTTTGCAATCAGCTCCCGCACCGGGGTCCAGTCGAGGCGGCTGTTGGTATTGAGCGACAGGTCGCCGTCCCGGCGGTTGTCCTTCAGCAGGCCCACCGAATCCATCGGCAGGATGCCCTGGCTCCACAGCGAGCCTTCGTAGGTGTCGTAGGCGCCTCGCTCACCGGCCAGCGTGGCGGAGGCACGCAATGCGAAGTAGCTGAGTTGCTCCATGGCAACGTCGGCAAATTCCACCGCTTCCGGGCTGGAGTACGGCAGGCCCAGCTGGTACAGGGCGTCCTGGAAGCCCATCAGGCCCAGGCCCACCGGGCGATGCTTCAGGTTGGAATTGCGCGCCTGCGGCACCGCGTAGAAGTTAATGTCGATGACGTTATCGAGCATGCGCACGGCGGTGTTCACGGTGCGCTCCAGGCGCGTGACGTCCAGCTCGCCGTCCTTGATGTGGGCAGCCAGGTTCACCGAGCCCAGGTTGCACACCGCAATCTCATCGGCGCTGGTGTTCAGGGTGATTTCGGTACACAGGTTGGAGCTGTGCACCACGCCCTGATGCTGCTGCGGGGAGCGCAGGTTGCACGGGTCTTTGAAGGTGATCCAGGGGTGACCGGTCTCGAACAGCACAGTCAGCATCTTGCGCCACAGCTGTTTGGCGGGAATTTTCTTGAACAGCTTGATCTTGCCCTGCTCGGCCAGGGCTTCATAGTGCTGGTAGCGCTCGCGGAAGGCGTTGCCGTACAGGTCGTGCAGATCTGGCACATCGCTGGGGGAGAACAGGGTCCAGTCGCGGTCTTCGCGCATGCGTTCGATCAGCAGATCCGGCACCCAGTTGGCGGTGTTCATGTCGTGGGTACGGCGGCGCTCATCGCCGGTGTTCTTGCGCAGTTCCAGGAACTCTTCGATGTCCAGGTGCCAGCTTTCCAGATAGGCACAGACCGCGCCCTTGCGCTTGCCGCCCTGGTTCACGGCCACGGCGGTGTCGTTGACCACTTTCAGGAACGGCACCACGCCCTGGCTCTGGCCGTTGGTGCCCTTGATGTGGGAACCCAGGGCCCGCACCGGGGTCCAGTCGTTGCCCAGACCACCTGCCCATTTCGACAGCAGGGCGTTATCGCGAATGGCCCCGTAAATGCCTTCCAGGTCGTCGCCCACCGTGGTCAGGTAGCAGGACGACAGCTGGGAATGCCGGGTGCCGCTGTTGAACAGGGTGGGCGTGCTGGCCATGTAATCGAAACTGGACAGCAGCTCATAGAATTCGATGGCGCGGGCGTTGGGGTCGTCCTCACGCAGTGCCAGGCCCATGGCCACCCGCATGAAGAACACCTGGGGCAGTTCCAGGCGGGCCTTGTTCCAGTGCAGGAAGTAACGGTCGTACAGGGTTTGCAGGCCCAGGAAGCCGAACTGGAGATCGCGCTCCGGTTTCAGGGCGTTGCCAAGGCGTTCCAGGTCAAAGGCCGCCAGGGCTTCGTCCAGCAGTTCGTAGCGAATACCGGCGTGAACAAAGGCGCTCAGGGCCTGTGGATAAATCTCTGCCAGCGGAAGACTGCGGGGCAGGTCCAGGGCTTCCGCTGTCTCCAGCCGGAGCTGTTCCAGCAGCAGGCGGGCGGTTACGGCGCTGTAGTCGGGTTCCCGTTCAATGCGGCCCCGGGCGGTCATGATCAGGGCAGACAGGACTTCGGTCTCTTCGATGCCGTCGTAGAGGTTGCGCAGGGCGTCTTCCACCAGCGAATCGCCGTTGATGCCGTCCAGGCCGGTAGCCGCCTGTTCCACCTGCTGCTTCATCAGGCCCAGGTCCAGCGGGGCGATGCTGCCATCGGCTTTTTTCACGGTCAGGTGCGGATGCGCTTCCACCGGCTCGTCCACGGCGCGCTGGCGGGCGTGTTCTTCACGGTACAGCACGTAGGCCCGGGCCACTTTCTGCTCTTCGGCCCGCATCAGGGCCAGTTCCACCTGGTCCTGGATGTCTTCGATGTGCACCTTGCCACCGGCCTTGAGGCGGCGGCTGATGGCCTGCACTACCTGTTCGGTAACCCGGTGCACGGCGTCGTTGATGCGGGCGGAACCGGCTGCCTGGTCCCCTTCCACCGCCAGGAAGGCTTTGGTCACCGCGACACTGATCTTGGCCGGGTTGAAACTCACCAGGGTGCCGTTTCGTTTGATAACTTGCAGGGATTGGGTATCGGTCGCGGGGGCCGGGGGTTCGGCAATGGCAGTGGCTGTCATGGTGCTCTCCTGAATTCGCGTTGGTTCCGTTTCACCCTCGCGAACGCAGTGGCACACCTTGCCCCGAATACGGGCAGGCCTGACCAATCTGCTCACCCTTGAATCGCGAAGGTGCAGTCCAGAAACCCATGGGGGGCTTCTGATCCCTGGCAGGTCTTCGGACTCAGGGGCACGAATCGTTTGATTCCGCCTTGCGTGGCGACTTCCCGGCTTGCGCCAGTGTCATCTTGCCACGCTCGTTCCCCAATACCGCTGCGCGTCAGTTCCGGATTCTCACCGGATTCCCGACTACCCTGTGATCAAGATGATC
The DNA here is from genome assembly GCF_003634635.1 of Marinobacter nauticus. Lineage (GTDB taxonomy): Bacteria > Pseudomonadota > Gammaproteobacteria > Pseudomonadales > Oleiphilaceae > Marinobacter > Marinobacter nauticus. The sequence goes on from NZ_RBJB01000004.1 coordinate 166,265, forward strand.
AGAGTTTGATCACAATATATGGTAGTTAACCAAGGACCCGGTCACTATATAGGGCCGAATACGCCAAGACAAGGCACTTTTTGCAACAGAGCCTGTCCATCTCCAGACCACCGGATTTGAGGAATGAATGTGAGAATTTCGCTGCTTTTGGCCAGTACCCTGACGCTCGGTCTCGCCGCCAGCCCGGTGTGGGCAGACACAGACCGGCTAACCCGGTTCTCCACCATGACCTCACTGGAGGACGGCTGGGAACCTCTGACCTTTCCGAACATCGAGACGCACACCCGCTACACCCTGGACACGGACGACGGCCAGCAGGTGGTCCGTGCCGACGCAGACGCCAGCGCTTCCGGGCTGATTGCCCGTGTTGAGCTGGTGCCCGGCGACTCGCTCACGCTGTCATGGCGCTGGAAGGTGTCGAACATCTACGAAGCCGGCAACGCCCGCGAAAAGTCCGGTGATGACTACCCTGCCCGCATCTACGTCGCCTTTGAGTTTCAGCCGGACAAGGCCGGCTTTTTTGAACGGGCCAAGCGCAAGACCGTGGAAGTGCTGTTCGGCGAGACCCTTCCCGGCAACGCCCTGAACTACATCTGGGCCAATCAGCTACCAGAGCAGAGCATGGTCGCCAACGCCTACACCGACAAAACCATGATGATTGCTGTCAACTCCGGGCCGTCGCGGGTGGGCGAATGGGTGACCGTTACCCGGGACCTGGTGGCAGATTACCGTCAGGCCTTCGGCGAAGAACCGCCTGCCATTGTGGGCGTGGCCATCATGACCGACGCCGACAACACCGGCGAGCAGGCCACGGCCTGGTATGGCGACCTCACCCTGGAGCAAAACCGCTGATCGGCCATAAAAAAAGGCCCCTCAAGGGGGCCAAACACGTGAAAGCAATGGTCAGTGGCTGATCATCCAGGGCCGCATGGACGGGAACATCTTCTTGCCATCGGCGGTGTAGAACAGCATGTGTTTACCGTCCGACTGTTTCTTGCAGCCACAACTCTTGCGGTGCTCGGCGTCCCGGGCTCGCTGGTCGGCGGTGGAGATGATGGGCTCGTGGCTCGCCTTTTCATTCCGCGCCTCCGCGTTGCGGCGGGCCGGGTCCATGGCCAGGAGCTCCGGCGGCAGCACAATCACCCGGGGTGACAGCGCCTTGCAGGTGGGGCAATGGGCCGGGTTACCGGCTTCGGCCATGGCGCCCAGTTCCTGGAACAGCCCGTGTTCCCGGCATTTGTAGTCGTACAGTGGCATGGCTTACTCCTTGTCCGGTGAAAGGGGTACGTCGGTGCCCGGCGTGACCTTCCTGGTCGGTCCTTCCGCCGTGGGGTTGATGTCGAAGTCGAAGATCTCGGTCGGCAACCACAAGGTGGCGCAGGCGTTGGGTACATCCACCACGCCACTGATGTGGCCTTCCACCGGCGCACAACCAAGCAACGCGTAACCCTGAGCCGGGGTGTAACCGAACTTGGTCAGGTAGTTGATGGCGTTGAGGCAGGCCTGGCGGTAGGCCACGTGCACGTCCAGGTAGTGCTGCTGGCCCTCTTCATCCACCGAGATGCCCTCGAAGATCACATAGTCCTCGTAGCGCGGCTTGATGCTGCTGGGTTTGAAGACCGGGTTCTTGATGCCGTATTTGGCCATACCGTCCTTGATCAGGTTCACCCGCAGATGAATCCAGCCGGCCATTTCGATGGCGCCGCAGAAGGTGATCTCGCCGTCGCCCTGGCTGAAGTGCAGGTCGCCCACCGACAGGCCTGCCCCCTTCACATAGACCGGGAAATACACCTTGGAACCACGGGACAAGTCCTTGATGTCACAGTTACCACCGTGTTCCCGGGGCGGTACGGTGCGGGCGGCTTCCAGCGCCGCCTCTTTGGCGGCATCACCGGCCAGCTTGCCCAGGTGGGCAGTGTCGGCGTAGGGCAGGTTTGCCAGGCCCGGCACCCGATCCGGCTCGGTGTCGTACAGTTCTTTCTCGCGCTTGTTCCACTCCGCCAGCATTTCCTTGGACGGCAGGCAGCCGATCAGGCCCGGGTGGATCATGCCGGCGAATTCAACGTTGGGGATGTGGCGGGATTTGGTGAACATGCCGTTGAAATCCCAGATGGATTTCTGGGCTTCCGGAAAGTGCTCGGTCAGAAAGCCGCCGCCGTTCTTCTTGGAGAAGAAACCGTTGAAGCCCCACTGGCTGTCCTTAAAGGCACCGATGTCGAGGATGTCCACTTCCAGCAGGTCGCCGGGTTCTGCGCCCTCCACGCCCACCGGGCCAGACAGGAAGTGAACCTGGGTCAGATCCACATCGCGCACGTCGTCTGCGCTGTCGTTGTTCTTGATCTGGCCACCGGTCCAGTCGTAACACTCGAGGATGAAATCGTCCCCGGGCTTGACCGTCGCCGCCATGGGAATGTCCGGATGCCAGCGGTTGTGGATATTCTCGTTCTCGTACGCGGATTTGCTCAAATCGATCTTGATGAGTGTTTCGGCCATAGCGGTCGCTCCTTGGTTCTTGGCGTTCGGCGTCTAAGCTTGGGAACGCAGTGCCCGACGGCGCCTGCGCTGACCGTTTCACTATCCGCGATACGCCACCGGCGCGGTATTCGCGAATTGCCCCCGGCACCTACGTCATTCGACGTATTGGCGCACCACTATCTCCTGCCCCTTGAGCTCGGCCAGAAATGAGGAATGCTCGGGATGCGCCAGCAACGCACGGGCCAGCGCCGGCTCCAGTTTCTGGCGGAACGCCCGTAGCATCTCGCGGGCGCCATAGCGGCTGTCGTAATCGCGGCACAACACACTGCGCAGCTCCACCGACAAATCCAGCGAGGCCTGTTTGCGGGCCAGGCGCTTGTTCAAGCCGGCCAGCTCAATCTCCAGAAGGGCATACAGCCACTGGTCTGTCAGGGGATTAAACGTAAGAATCTGGTCAATCCGGTTCAGGAACTCCGGGTCGAAATGCCGGCGCAGGGCCTTGTCCCGAAGGTTCTCCTGCGGGCCCGGCTCCAGCCCCAGCCAGCGGCGCCAGCCTCGCTGATAGCGGTGATGGTGCGCTTCCGCTTCCAGGGCTCCAGCGTTGCTGGTCATAAAGATCAGCGTGTTGCGGAAATCGATCTCCCGATTGCCGGAGGGGAACACCAGCCGGCCGGTATCGAGCACATTGAGCAGGGTCCGGGTGACCTCCTTGCTGGCCTTTTCAAGCTCGTCGAACAGGACGATGCCCGGTTTGCTGAACGACCCCTGAACCTTCTCAAGATCAAACAGGCTGTGGCCTTCCTTGCTGCCCACATAACCGGGCGGCGCGCCGGTCAGCGCGGCCGCGTAGTGCTCCTGGGCCAGGGTGTTCATGTCGATGCGGCACAGGGCATCGCGGCTGCCATGAATGGCCTCGGCAATCAGCCGTACGGTTTCAGTCTTGCCCACCCCGGTCGGCCCCAGAAACAAGTGAACCGCCAGCGGGCGGTTCTCTTCACCGATGTCGGCCTTGACCCGAACCAGCATGGATTCCATCGCCTCCAGGGCGTGCTGCTGGCCCACGATATTGGCCCGCAGGCTCGCCATTACGGCGTCCGGCTCAAAGCGGAACCGGGAAACACGAACCGGGCCTGAATCGGCCCGGTTCCTTGCCAGCGTTTCCCGGTTGGCTTCCAGCCGCTCATTGATAAACGGCATCGCGGTCTCCCGGGCTCAGGCCCCTGCAGTTTTTTCCTTGCCATCGAACGGCAGTTCACCCACCGGGCATTCCGCCGTGCCCACGGTTTTGCGGGTCATGGCCTCGACGTTTTCCTGGGCTTTCTGGGCATCCATCACCCAGGTGCGATAGAACTCGAACGGGCAATCGGCCACGCCCTTGTCGCCGTCACCGGAGTTGTGGACGCCGGTGTAGCCCCGGTGCAGCAACTTGAACAGGTGGTTCTGGGACTGGTCGTTGGCGCGGGCGTCACGGATCTGGCTAACCGACAACTGGGCGTACTGAACCCCCATGTCCTCCTCGCCACATTCACCCAGGGTACGACCATCAAAGCCGATGATGGCGGAGTGCCCGAAGTACGAATACACCCCGTCAAAGCCGGAGGCATTAGCCACCGCCACGTAACAGTTGTTGGCCCAGGCCATGCTCTTGGCCATCATGATCTGCTGTTCCTTGGCCGGATACATGTAACCCTGGCACCGCACAATCAGCTCCGCCCCCTTCATGGCGCAGTCGCGCCAGATCTCCGGGTAGTTGCCGTCGTCACAGATGATCAGACTGATCTTCATCCCCTTCGGCCCCTCGGTCACATAGGTGGTGTCGCCGGGGTACCAGCCCTCAATCGGGCACCAGGGAATGCACTTGCGGTATTTCTGGACAATCTCACCCTCGTTGTTGATCAGCACCAGGGTGTTGTAGGGCGCCTTGTTGGGATGATCTTCATGGCGCTCGCCGGTGAGCGAAAACACCCCCCAGGTATTCGCCTCCCGGCAGGCCGCCGAGAAAATCGCTGTCTCGTCTCCGGGAATGGTGGCGGCGGTCTCCATCATCTCGTCGTTGTCGTACATGATCCCCATGGTGCTGTATTCCGGAAACACCACCAGATCCATCCCCGGCAGCCCCACCTTCATGCCCTTGATCATCTCCGCAATCTTGCGGGCGTTGTCCAGCACCTCGGCTTTGGTATGCAGCCGGGGCATCTTGTAGTTCACCACCGCCACGCCGACGGTATCGTTACTGCTGGAAATATCACCGTGTCTCATATTAATTCCCCCTCAACAAAGCTAAACGGCCAGATAACTGGCAATCTTGTCCTGATCCGCCTCTTCCCGAAGCTCCTCGTGCACAATCTCCCCCTTCTCGATCACCAGAATCCGGTCCGCCGCATCCATCACAAAGCTCAACACCTGCTCCGACACCACAATCGACAACCCCCGCTCGTCGCGAATCCGCCGAAGGGTTTTGGCAATGTCCTTGATGATGTTGGGCTGGATGCCCTCGGTCGGCTCATCGAGCAGAAGCACCTTGGGCCGGGTCGCCAGGGCCCGGGCGATGGCCAGCTGTTGCTGCTGCCCGCCGGAAAGGTTGCCGCCCCGGCGGTGCTGCATTTCCTTCAGCACCGGAAACAGCTCATAAAGGTCTTCCGGAATTTTCTTCTCGCCTACCGCGGCCAGACCGGTCTCGATGTTTTCCTTCACCGTCAGGGTCGGGAAAATCATCCGCCCCTGGGGCACAAACCCGATGCCGGCCCTCACCCGCTGGAAGCTCTTCAGGTTCGACAGGTCCGTGCCATCCAGCGTGACCTGGCCACCGCGGCTCGGGGTCATACCCACCAGGGATTTCATCAGGGTGGTTTTACCCATACCGTTGCGGCCAACCACCGCCACGATTTCCTGCTTGCCCACCTCCAGGTTCAGGTCCTGAATGATGCTGCTCTGGCCATAGGCCACCGAATGTTGTTTGACGCTCAGCATGATCAATGCCCCAGGTAGACTTCGATGACTTTAGGGTCCGACTTCACGTGCTCGATGGACCCCTCAGACAGAACCTTGCCCTGGTGCATCACCGTGACCCGGTCTGCGATATCCCCGACAAACTGCATGTCGTGCTCGATCACCAGCACCGTGTGGTCTTTGGTAATGCGCCGCAGCAGTTCAGCGGTTTTCTTGCGCTCGGCCACCGACATGCCGGCCACCGGTTCATCCAGCATCAAGAGGTCCGGCTTCTGGATCAGCAGCATGCCAATCTCCAGCCACTGCTTCTGGCCGTGACTGAGCAGCGACGCCGGCTGCTCCAGGGCATCTTTCAGGAAGATGGTCTCGGCCACGTCTTCGACCGCAGCCACCACCTCAGCCGAGCGTTTGAAGGCCAGCGCGCCCATCACGCTGTGGCCCTGTGGATAAGACACCTCCAGGTTCTCGAACACCGTCAGGTCCTCGAACACCGACGGGGTCTGGAACTTGCGACCAACGCCGGAATGCACAATCTGGTGCTCCTTGAGCCTGGTCAGCTCCTTGCCATCAAACTTGATGGAACCCGAGGTCGCCTTGGTCTTGCCGCAAATCAGGTCCAGTACCGTGGTTTTGCCGGCCCCGTTGGGGCCGATGATGACCCGGATCTCTTTCGGGTCCAGGTAGAACGAGAGATCATCCACCGCCTTGAAGCCATCGAATGAGACGGTCAGGCCCTCGACTGCGAGCAGGAAGTCCTTGCTCTGTGCTTTGGCTGCGTTCATCAGGATTTCTCCGGGCTGTATTGATCCAGCATCGGGTCGTAATCACGGCCCTCATCTTGGCGGGCAGCAGGCGCTGGCTTCGCCGGGGCGCTCACCGCTGCTTTCGGCTTGCGCTTGAACAGACGGTCTTCCAGGGGCATCACGTAGGTCTGGTACAGGCCGGCCAGGCCATTCGGGAAAGCCAGCACCACACCGATGAACAACGCACCCATGGCGAACGGCCACAATTCCGGGAAGGATTCGGAGAAGCCGCTCTTGGCGGCGTTCACCAGCAACGCGCCGTAGACTGCGCCCAGAATCGACAGGCGACCCCCGAGGGCGCAGAAGATGACCATTTCAATAGAGGCAACGATGCCGATGAACGAGGGCGACATGAAGCCGACAATCAGGGTGAACAGCGCGCCGCCAATGCCCGCAAAGGCGGCGGCCAGGCAGAACACGAAGATCTTGAACGCGGCCACGTCATAGCCGGAGAAACGCACCCGGTTTTCCTGGGCGTTCATCGCCACCAGGATGCGACCGAGTTTGCGGTTCTGGACGAACCGGGCCACGAACAGGCACACGAACAGCAGGCCCACGCATACGAAGTACAGGATGGTTTTGGCCTCGTCGGTGCGGATGTCCCAGCCCATCAGGGTCTGCAGATCGGTAATGCCGTTGACACCCCCGGTGTAGCCCTGCTGACCAATGATCAGAATGGTCAGGATGGCGGCGATGGCCTGGGTGATGATGGCGAAGTAGACGCCCCCCACCCGGCGGGTAAACATCGCAAAACCGATGATGAATGCCAGCAACACCGGCACACCGACGATCGCCAGCAGGGTGAACGAGAAGCTGTGGAACGGTTCCCAGAACCACGGCAGCTCGGTCAGCTGGTTCCAGTCCATGAAGTCCGGGATACCCGGGGTGGACTGGATGGCCGTGGCCTCCGGCGTGGAAGCCTCCAGCTTCAGGAACATGGCCATGCAGTAGCCGCCCAGGCCGAAGAACACGCCCTGGCCCAGGCTGAGGATGCCGGCTTTGCCCCAGCACATCACCAAGCCGATGGCCACGAAGGCGTAGGTGAGGTATTTACCCACCATGTTCAGGCGGAACGGGTCCAGCGCCAGCGGCAGGATGACGACCAGCAGCAACGCCAGTGCCAGATAGTAGAGTCCCTCTCGGGAGGCAAACCATTTCAAAGGGGAAGTGTTTTTCATGACAGTCTCCTAGCGACGGACCTTGAGCGCCATCAGGCCTTCCGGGCGCAGCATCAGGATGCCAACGACCACCAGCAGGGTGAGGACTTTGGCCATGGAACCACTGAGGAAGAACTCCATCGTGGACTGGGCCTGGGAAATACCGAAGGCAGAGACAATGGTGCCAATCAGACTCTGGGCACCGCCGAAAACCACCACCAGGAAGGTATCGACAATGTAGGCCTGGCCGGAGGACGGGCCCGTGGAGCCGATCATGGTGAAGGCCGCACCGGCGATACCGGCAATGCCACAGCCCAGGGCGAAGGTCATACGGTCAACACCGGCACTGTTGATGCCCACGGCTTCGGCCATCGGTCGGTTCTGTACCACGGCACGAACCTTCTTGCCCCAGCCGGAGCGGTACATCAGCAGGTAAACCCCCAGGGCGATGGACAGGGCAATGATCATCACGAACAGGCCGTTGATGGGCAGTTCCACCAGATCGGTAACCTGGATGGCGCCCATCATCCACTCCGGCAGTTCCACACCCACTTCCCGGGCCCCGAAGATGGAGCGGTAGGTTTGCTGCATGATCAGGCTCAGGCCCCAGGTGGCCAGCAGGGTGTCGAGTGGCCGCCGGTAGAGGTGCCGGATCATGGCCCATTCGATAAAGGCCCCGAGGGCCGCACAGATGAGAAACGCAATAATGATGGCGACGAAGAAGTATCCGCCAAACAGACCGGGCAGGACCGACTGGAAAAACCCGGAGACAAGGTAGGTGGTGTAGGCGCCGAGGATCATGAATTCCCCGTGGGCCATATTGATCACCCCCATCTGACCAAAAATGATCGCCAGGCCCAGTGCCATCAGTACGAATACCGAGAACAGGGACAGCCCGGCAAAGCCCTGCATGGCAAAAATCGACATCAATTCGCTGGTGGTGTATCCGTCAAACATGACCCTTACTCCCGTCGCTTAAGAACACGTGCTTGCGTCCGAGCCGGACGCCGGTGCCCGAAGGCACCGGCCACGGCTGCTTACTGGTAACCTTCCGGGAACGGATCGGGTTCCATCAGCTCGTCGGTTTCATAAACCACTTCATACTGGCCATCGGTTTTGGCGCGGCCGATGCGGGTCTTGGACCAGAGGTGATGGTTTTCGTGGATGCGGACATAGCCTTCCGGTGCCTTGGTAAACTCGATACCGGGTGAGGCTTCACGGATCTTGTCGATGTCGAAGGAGCCGGCTTTTTCCACCGCCATCTTCCACAGCCACGGGCCGAGATAGGCCGCCTGGGTTACGTCGCCAATCACCATGTCGTCACCCCAGGCTTCCTTGAAGGCGGCCACGAATTCTTCGTTGTTGGGGTTATCCAGGCTCTGGAAATACTTCATGGAGGCGTAGATACCTTCCACGTTCTCACCGCCGATACCGCGGATTTCATCCTCGGTGACGGAGATGGTGAGCAGCAGCGGCTTCTCGTCGGTGAAATCGACACCGGCGGCTTTCATCTGCTTGTAGAAGGCCACGTTGGAACCACCCACCACCGACGCAAAGATCACGTCCGGCTTCTTGAGCTTGATCTTGTTGATCACGGAGTTGAACTGGGTGTGGCCCAGCGGGTAGTACTCCTCGCCCACTACTTTCAGGCCCAGTTTGTCGATGTGCTTGCGGGCAATTTTGTTGGAGGTACGGGGCCAGATGTAATCCGAGCCCAGCAGGTAGAAGGTTTTGGCGCCTTTCTCTTTCACCGCCCAGTCGATACCCGCCAGAATCTGCTGGGTGGCTTCCTGGCCGGTGTAGATCACGTTGGGTGACTGCTCCAGACCCTCGTAGAAGGTCGGGTAGTACAGCATACCGTTGTACTGCTCGATGACCGGCAGAATGGCTTTACGGGAAGCCGAGGTCCAGGCTCCGAAGATGGCCGCGACGTTGTCCTGGCGAAGCAGCTTACGGGATTTCTCCGCGAAGGTGGGCCAGTCACTGGCGCCGTCTTCCTGGACAAACTCGATCTGCCGGCCAAGGACACCGCCGGACTCGTTGATCTGCTCAATAGCGAGCTTCTCGGCCTGCACCGAACCAATCTCACTGATGGCCATGGTGCCGGTGATGGAGTGCAGGATACCGACCTTGACGGTGTCGTCAGTGACCGCCAGTCCGGTGGTGTTTACCTCATCGGTTGCCGGCGTGGCCGCCTGGGCCGACGTGGCCAGCATGATGGATGCGGCCAGGGTGGCCAGGCTCTTTCGTAGCCCTTTGCTCTTGTGACTCCGCCCTCCGGCGGCAATGGTTGTGGTTCCCATGGTCATTCCTCGCAGTGGTTGAAAGCCGGTACCGTGCTCCGCTCCGGAAGCACAGTGCCCACGTCAATCATTCTGCTCAGGCCTGTCATGGGTGCCCATTCGGCATTCACCCCAGCGTGGTACGTCATTTGACGCATACCCGTGCCAGGTCAGACAGGTTACAACCGCAGGCAACCCCAAGGCGCACATCCGTTGCACCGGTTTATGGCACGGTTCTTGTTCCAGCTTTCTGATCCGGTGCGTGACGGCAGCAAACGCGCACCAATTCAGGGCGGCCCGGCGGGCCAGGAGCAGGGCGGGAATGGCAGTAAAACAGAATATTTTTCGGGTCCGGCGTAGCTATAACCAATGGGTAGCCAACCAGACCCTGGAGGACTACGCCCTGCGCTTTACCGCCAAAAGTGCGCGTCGGTGGTCGGCTGCGCGGGTCAGCCACACTGCACTGGGGGCCATCTCGTTCCTGGCCATGGAGGCCATCGGCGGCTCCATTACCCTGCACTATGGTTTCGACAACGCCGTCGCGGCGATCCTCGCGGTCAGCCTGGTGATTTTCCTGACCGCGATCCCGATCAGCTACTACGCCGCCCGCTACGGGGTGGATATCGACCTGCTGACCCGGGGCGCCGGCTTCGGCTACATCGGCTCAACCATCACCTCGCTGATCTACGCCTCCTTTACCTTTATCTTCTTCGCCATTGAGGCGGCCATCATGGCGATGGCGCTGGAAATGCTGATTGCCATTCCCCTGGTACTGGGCTACCTGATCTGCGCCGTGGTGATCATTCCTCTGGTCACCCACGGCATCACCACCATCAGCCGCTTTCAGGTGTGGACCCAGCCCCTGTTTATCCTGCTGCAACTGGCGCCTTTCGTTTTCATCATCTACGCAGATGCCTCCTCCATCACCGACTGGACGCAGTTCCAGGGCGTGGGCCTGCCCGCCGACAATGGCTTTGACCTGTTGCTGTTCGGGGCGGCCGCCGCGGTGGTGTTCTCCCTGATTGCCCAGATTGGCGAACAGGTGGATTTCCTGCGCTTCATTCCCGAGCCCACTAACGCCCCGGAACGGCGCCGTTGGTGGGTGGCGGTGATGGCCGGCGGCCCCGGCTGGATTGTCATCGGCATGGTGAAAATTCTGGCCGGCTCCTTTCTGGCCGTGCTTGCACTTAATCAGGGCATTTCCGCGACGGAGGCGGCCGATCCAACCCAGATGTATCTGGTGGCGTTCAACTACATCACCCATTCTCCCGAGCTCTCGCTGGCGATGGCCGGCATCTTCGTGATCCTGTGTCAGATCAAGATCAACGTGACCAATGCCTACGCCGGCTCCATTGCCTGGTCCAATTTCTTCTCCCGGTTGACCCACAGCCACCCTGGCCGGGTGGTCTGGCTGGTGTTCAATGTCGCCATTGCCCTGCTGGTGATGGAACTTGGAGTGTATCGGGCACTGGAAGAGACCCTGGGGTTCTACGGCATTGTCGCCATTGCCTGGGTGGGTGCCCTGGTGGCAGACCTGGTGATCAACAAACCCCTGGGCCTGAGCCCGGCCCATATCGAATTCAAACGGGCGCACCTGTACGACATCAATCCGGTGGGCGTGGGCGCCATGATCACCGCCTCGGTGGTGGGAATCACCTGCCACACCGGGGTACTGGGTGACTACGCCCAGGCCCTTTCCCATTTCTTTGCCCTGGCGGTGGCACTGGTCACCGCGCCCCTGATTGCCTGGAAGACCGGCGGGCGTTTCTACACCGCCCGCCCGTTTGTGCCCCTCGCCACCGATCACCAACTGGTGGGGTGCAGCATCTGCGAACACCGCTTCGAGCCGGAAGATGTTACCCACTGCCCCGCCTACGATGGCGCCATCTGCTCGCTGTGCTGTTCGCTGGATGCCCGCTGTGAGGACGCCTGCAAGCCGGGTGCCGGCTATCAGGAGCAGATGCAGCAGTTTCTCGGGCGCTTCCTTCCGGCGCCACTGCTGTCGGCACTGCGCTCCCGGCTCGGGCATTTCCTGTCGCTGCTGGTGGTCATCAACGGGTTTTCCGCACTGCTGCTGTCGCTGATCTACTTCAAAACTCCGGTGGCTTCGCTTGCCGAGGCTGTGCTGCTGTCTGTCACCCTGTGGAAAGTGTTCTTCATTCTGGTGATTGTCACCGGAGTGATCTGCTGGCTGTTTGTACTGGCCCATGAAAGCCGGGTAGTGGCAGAGGAGGAATCCCGGCGCCAGACCCGCCTGCTGACCGAGGAAATTGTCGCCCACGAGCGCACCGACCAGGCCCTGCAGCAGGCCAAGGAACAGGCTGAGGCCGCCAACGGCGCCAAGAGCCGGTACCTGACCGGAATCAGCCACGAGTTACGCTCGCCCCTGAACGCCATCCTCGGTTACGCCCAGCTCATGGAGAACGACGACTCGGTACCGCCTCATCGCAAGGAAGCCCTGGGGGTCATTCGCCGCAGCGGCGAATACCTGGCGGATCTGATTGAAGGGTTGCTGGATATCTCAAAAATTGAGGCGGGCCGGCTAGATCTGCACCGGGACCAGGTACGCATCGGGTTGCTGATGGAGCAGTTGGTCACCATGTTCCGGCTTCAGGCCGAAGAAAAGGGCCTGGCGTTCGACTACCACTGCCCTCACCCTCTGCCGGAGCTGGTGACCACCGATGAAAAACGCCTGCGCCAGATACTGATCAATCTGTTGTCGAACGCCATCAAATACACCGACCAGGGCAGCGTGTCACTGACCCTCCGCTACCGCAGCCAGGTGGCGGAATTCACCGTGCGTGATACCGGCGAGGGCATTGCCGCAGAGAACATCGAACGCATCTTCCGGCCGTTTGAGCGTATCCGCAATCCCGGCCAGAGCCGCACCGGAACCGGCCTGGGCCTGACCATCACTCGGCTGCTGACGGAAATCATGGGCGGCGACATCTCGGTGGAGAGCGAACCTGGCGAGGGCAGCGTGTTCAAGGTCAGCCTGATGCTGTCGAGCCTGCATTCCGCCAGCCCTCGCTCGATCTCGACACCGGCCCGCCGGATCTACGGCTACCATGGCGCCCGCCGGAAAATCCTGCTGGTGGATGACGACGACTCCCATCGTCAGGTGATCCGGGCCATGCTGTCGCCACTTGGCTTTGAGATCAGCGACACAGGCAATGCCATGACCGTTCCGGAACGGGTGGAACAGGAGCGCCCCAACCTGATTCTGCTTGATGTGTCGATGCCCGGGAAAAGCGGCTGGGAGGCGCTGGCCGAGCTCAGGGAAATGAAATACAACCTGCCCGTGGTGATGGTCTCGGCCGACGCCAACGAGGGCCACCATAGCGCCGAGGCACCGCGCCTGCACGACGGTTACATCATCAAACCGGTGCGACTGAACCTGCTGCTGGACACCATCGGCCGGGTCATGGGCCTGGACTGGCGCTTCGAGAAAAGCCCGGAGCCCCTGGCCGCGCTACCGCTGCCAGCCAGCGGCGCGCTTGAACTGCCCGCCCGGGAGCACTGCGAGGCGTTGGCAGACCTGGCCAGAATCGGCCACCGCAAGGGCCTGCTGGAGGCGCTGCACAGCTTGCAGTATGCCGGAGACGCCAGTGACGCCTTCGTTCAGGAGATCACCAAATTCACCAACGATTTCCAGTTCGAGAAAATTCTCGAACTTCTTGAGGTAGCCGAACATGAAGCATCCTGATGACCGCAAAACCGTGGTACTGGTCGTCGACGACGCCATCGATTCCATACGCATGATCAATGATGCACTGGAAGAAGCAGGCATGACCGTGCTGGTGGCGCTGGAAGGCAATCAGGCCCTGACCATCAGCCAGAACATCACCCCCGATGTGGTGCTGATGGATGCGCTGATGCCGAATATGGATGGCTTCGAGACGTGTCGGCGACTCAAGGAAAACCCAGCCTTCGCGGACATTCCGATCATTTTCATGACCGGCCTGAGCGATACCGAACACGTGGTTATGGGCCTGAATGCCGGCGGCGTGGACTATGTCACCAAGCCCATCGACACCACCGAGTTACTGGCCCGCATGGCGGTGCACCTGGCCAACGCCAGAATGACCCGCAGCGCCCGTTGCGCGCTCGATACCGCCGGTCAGAACCTGTTTGCGGTCGACCGCGAGGGCAATCTGCTGTGGGGTACTCCGCAGGTATGCCGTTGCCTGCCGCCGCCGGATCACGAGGACTTTCAGGAAGTACGGGAACAACTTGAGGACTGGCTGGGCCACCGGCCGGATCCCGGCCACAGTCTCCCCATCCGGTTACTGGACACGCCCCGCTCCATTGAATATCTGGCCCTGGTGGATGGCCAGGAATACCTGTTGCGACTGAAAACACCCCAGAACCAGAACAGCGCCTCAGCGGCGCTGCGGGAACGTTTTGATCTTACCCTGAGGGAGTCGGATGTCCTGCTGTGGATCGCCAATGGCAAGACCAACCGGGAAATCGGACAGATTCTGGAGATGAGCCCCCGCACTGTGAACAAACACCTGGAGCAGGTGTTCCGGAAGATGAATGTGGAAAACCGGACGGCGGCAGCGGCCAATGCCATTCGGGTGCTGGCAACGCTTTAAAGCCTGCCGGTGTTACTGATACTGTACCGGGAATCCTGGCACCACATAGGTTTGCTGAAACCGCCGCACCGGCGGTACTTCGCCCTTTTCGGCCAGGCGCAGGTAAGCGTCGTCAAAGGCCTCACGCAGAATGGCCGCACGCGGATTGGCCAGGGAAAACAGCCAGGCGCCGTTGCGACTGCGCATTTCCGATTCGCGAATCTCGTTATCTTCGTTCCGGCTCAGGGTCTGCTGAACCGGTTGCCGGTAGTCCAGCAGGTAATCGCCGCGATGACGCTTGAGCATGTTGAGCCCGGAGCGATGGTTCGGTGCTTCGGTAATCTGGATATCGGGCTGGGAGGTCAGCCAGTCTCTGAGGCCGGCATAGGTATAGCCGCCGATCAGAATCACGGTTTTGTTACGCAGGCGATCCATATGATCCACCGGTGGCACGCCCTCCAGATACCAGGCACTCAGTTCCACCGGAATCGGGCTGATCCAGCTTTCGAGAATGTCATCTTTTAAAGCGGGAATGTCGGTTAGCCCCATCCACAAATCGATCGTGCCGTTTTTCAGATAGAGGTAGGTGCGGGCCACCGGCAGGTAGATGAATTCCAGTTGGTAACCCGCCTCTGTCGCTACCTTGCGGGTGATGTCCACAAACTCTCCGGCAGGCTCGCCCCTGTCATCCCGATAAGTGACCGGAGGAAACTCGACATAAGCAACCCGTATGGTTTTATCGACAATAGCCTCCGAATCTGAGGCACGGACAGCGCTGGGATAGAACAAATATGAGAAAACCAGAACAAGAAAAAGCGCCATCAGACAGGCGCGCGAAAGGATCGATTGGGGTTGTTGGCAACTGCGCATGTATACCGCTTTTCTTTTATCTGTTTACCTGAAGGTTAACAGATCCTATGAAAACTGTGCGGTGAAATATGCAAAACCTTGACTCAGAACGCGTGGGTGACCATGTACAGACCGACGCCCCCCATCACGATGGTGTAAGGCAACGCCATGATCACCATGCGCCCGTAGGACAAACGCACCAGAGGTGCAATGGCTGAGGTCAGCAGGAACAGGAACGCCGCCTGGCCATTGGGTGTAGCTACGCTCGGCAGGTTGGTACCGGTATTGATGGCTACGGCCAGGGTCTGGAAGTGCTCGTAGCTGATGCTGCCGGCGTCCAGCGCCTGTTTCACTTCGCTGATGTAGACGGTCGCCACAAACACGTTGTCGCTGATCATCGACAACAGCCCGTTGGCAATGAAGAACATGCCCGGCTGCTGGCCTTCAGGCAGCGCCAGTACGTAATCAATGATCGGTTTGAACAGGTGCTGCTCGTGAATCACTGCCACCACGGCGAAAAATACCACCAGCAATGAGGTAAAGGGCAGGGATTCCTGGAACGCCTTGCCAATCTGGTGTTCGTCCGTCACGCCGGTAAAGGAGGTAATCAGGATAATCACCAGCAGACCAATCAATCCTACTTCGGCGATGTGGAATGCCAGACCAAACACCAGAATGACCGCCGCCAGCGCCTGAATCCAGAGCGCCGCCTGATCAGACTTGGTGCGCCGTGCCTTTTCATTGTCAGCGAACTCTTCCAATACCCTTCGCACCGGCTTGGGCAGTCGACCGCCGTATCCGAACCAGCGCAGCTTTTCCAGCGCCCAGCAGGTAAACAGGCCGGCGAACAGAACCGGAATACTCACCGGTGCCATGTGCAGGAAAAAGCCGGCGAAATCCCAGCCCACCACCTTGGCAATCAGCAGGTTCTGGGGTTCACCCACCATGGTGGCGACGCCGCCCAGAGCGGTACCGATCGCCCCGTGCATCAACAGGCTGCGGAGAAAGGCACGGAAGTTTTCCAGATCTTCCCGGTGCAGCTCAATCACTTCGTCGTCGCTGTTGGTGTTGTGATCTTTCTGCTGGTAGCCCTTGCCGGATGCCACCTTGTGATAGACCGAGAAGAAACCTACCGCTACGCTGATGATGACGGCGGTGACGGTCAGGGCATCGAGAAACGCAGACAGCACCGCTGCAGCGCTACAGAACAGCAGCGACAACGCCGACTTGGACCGCACCCCCACCAGAATCTGGGTGAAGGTCACCAGCAGCAGCTCTTTCATGAAGTAAATACCTGCCACCATGAACATCAGCAGCAGGATGACCGGGAAATTGGTCAGAACCTCATGGTACACCGCATCTGCCGACGTCAGCCCGATCAGCAGGGCCTCCACCGCCAGCAAGCCCCCCGGCAGCAGCGGATAGCATTTCAGCGCCATCGCCAGGGTGAAAATAAACTCGCCGATAAGCAACCAGCCAGCAACGCCCGGCCCTAGCACGTACATCACGACGGGATTGGCGATCAGGAATAGCAGAATGACCTGCTTGTACCAGACGGGCGCCTTGCCAAGAAAATTATGGGTGAAGCCAGCAATTACGGTGTTGGGCATTACACAATTCTTCTGAAGATGACTGCCGGAGAAGTATGCGGCATGAAGCCGTTATCTTCCTTGATATTTGTGCCCGGAGTAATGGCCCGAAGGTAGTAGAAAGGCCCACATTCAGGTGTAGGCGGGGCGTACCCATGCGGCATGGTTGGCAAGTTTACCGGTATTTATCCACAGGCGCGAGTGTCGGTAGTGACCGGAACTCTGGCTTGTTCGGATTTTGGTGGCCAGAAACTGAACGCTTTTGTTTTGCATTTGAGACACAATATCAATAACATCTGTGTGCACGTATTGACCAGCCCATCGCAGGCCTGTACAACGCAGCCCGGCACCAAGGTTTTGTGTGTATGACCCCGGAAACTCTGGCTGAGGGCGTTTCGCCGCCCGACCAGACACAGCCCCGCGCCCATTTCTCACGCATCAGCCAGGTTCTTGATTATGTCCACCGGAACCTGGATCACCCCCTGGCGGTCGACCATTTGGCGGGCATCTGCGGCTGGTCACGATGGCAATTCAACCGGGTGTTCGCGCGGGAGACCGGCCGCTCACTGGGGCGTTATGTGCGGGAATTGCGGTTGAGCCTGGCCGCAGAAATGCTGTTGTTCACCGATCAGCGGGTGATTGATATCAGTATCGCCTGTGGCTTCAACTCAGACATCAGCTTTGCCCGCAGCTTTCGCCAGTATTTTGGCTGCTCCCCCCGCCATTACCGCCAACGCGGCCTGCCTTGCCTGCTCAAAGCCCCCATCGAATGTCAGGCCAACTCGCTCCCGCCGGCCACTCTGCAGGCCAGGCTGCCGGAAATCCGTCTCGACCACCGGGAGGCTTTTTCCGTCACCGGCATTGCCGGTGACATCACCGGCCTGTTCTCCGACACGCCAAACTTCCGAACCCGGGTACCGGAATTATGGGCCAAGGCTCTGGATTCCCTGCCGATTCCGCCAGCTCAATGCAAGGTGGGCGTACTTGATGCCTCGGGCCCACCGGGTGCCCCGATGCGCTATCTGGCCGGTGTCGAAGGCATCGAACGGGCCGAGACGCCCGACGCGAAAACATTAACCGTGCCCGCCCGGAACTACGTGGTGATTTCGTTTCGTGGACCGCTGGCATCGTTGTCGGACATCCTGCAATGGTTTTTCGATGCCTGGCTGCCTAACGCCGGCTGTTCTGCCCTGAATGGCTACGATCTGGAGGTTTACCCAGCCGGTTTTGATCCTTCGGCACCGGAGATTGCGATGGAATACTGGATACCGGTCCGGCTGGTTCGTCCCTTGATTGGCGGTTATGCACCAAAGTGTTAAGTATCGATCCTGCGCTTGAATATAATAGGAATGATTCTCACTACATTCCTTTATATGGTTCACACACGGGATTTCATCATGCTTGATCGTATCGGCAACCCCCGCCTGCTTGCGCTCGCCATCAGTGCGGTTATTAGTCAGACAACACTGGCCAGCACCGGCGATGCGTTGGAACTGGATGCCCTGGCCGTTTACGGCGACACCTACCGAAATACCGCCACCAAAACGGCGCTGGAACCCGAAGAAACTCCACAGAGCATTTCGGTTCTCGATCAGCAGGCACTGGAGATGCGGGACGCCGATTCCGTAGCTGCCGCGCTTCGCTACGCCCCCGGGGTCAATACCGAATTGCGCGGCGGCGCGGTCGGGCGCCTGGACCTGTTCAGCATTCGCGGGTTCATCAACTACCAGAATTACTACGACGGCCTCCAGCTGCTTTATAACGACTGGAACCTTCAGCCCCAGGTGGATCTCGCGGCGGTTGAACAGGTGGAGGTTTTCCGCGGCCCGACCTCCACCCTGTACGGCGCCATGCCGCCGGGGGGCATGGTTAACCTGATTGGAAAACAACCCTCAACGGATTCGTTTCATCGGGTTGAGCTGGCCACCGGCTCGCGCAATCTACGGGAAGCCACCATTGAAAGCCGTGGCCAGATCGCCGACTCTGACCTGTCGTACAGCCTGGTGGGCCTGAGCCGCAGCCGTGACGGCCAGGCCAAAACCTCGGAGGAGGAACGCCACCTGATTGCGCCCTCAGTGGACTGGCGGGTCAGCGACGATACCCTGGTAAACTTCAACCTGTATTACCAGAAAGACCCGGAGATGGGCGTTTACACCAGTCTGCCCGCATCTGGCCTGTTCCTGCCCAACCCCAACGGGAAGCTGGAGACCGACGCGTTTTCCGGCGACGCCAACTGGAACGAATTCGATAAAGAAGTGTTGATGGCCGGTTACAAGATCAACCACAACATCAACAACAACTGGACGTTCCTGCAGAACTTCCGCTATACCGATGCCGAGGTGTTCCAGACAAACACCTACAGTACGGGCCTTGCCGCAGACGGCCGTACCCTGGCCCGCCAGGCCTATCTGACCGACGAAACCACCAGCGGATTCACTGTGGATAACCAGTTCTCCGGCCGTTTCAGCACCGGCCGCGTGCAACACAATATTCTGGTAGGTGTGGATTACCTCAGCCTGGACTCCGACGTGCTCTATGAAGACACCGCAGCACCCACCATTGATCTTTACAACCCGGATTATTATCAGATCTCCAAAGATACCATCAATATCACCAACACCGCGCTCTCTTCAGACTTCGCTATCCGCAAGAAGCAGTTGGGCCTGTATCTGCAGGATCAGATTGAGCTAGGGCAATTTGTGCTCATCGGTGGCGTGCGCTGGGATGACTTTACCGGCGAGGAAGACGGCCGCAAATACGGCGCGCCGGTAGACACCAAACTCGAACAGGACAATGTGTCCACCCGCGTTGGCGTGATGTATCGCGGCGACAACGGCGTATCGCCCTACCTCAGCTTTGCCGAGAGCTTCGAGCCGCAAACCGGCAGCGACCGAAACGGCAACGAGTTTGAACCGTCTGAAGGCGACCAATGGGAACTGGGGCTGAAATATCAGACCGAAGACCAGCGCACCTCTGCCAATCTGGCGTTCTACCAGATCACCAAAGACAATGTGCCAACACGAGACCCGAACGGCACCGCCTATGACAAAATCCAGGCCGGTGAAGTGCGGTCTCAGGGCTTGGAACTGGAAGCCCAGACCCAACCCATCGATAGCCTGATCATGACCTTGAGCTATACGCTACAGGATGTTGAAATAACCAAAGACAACTCCGGCCTGAAAGGCCAGACACCGGTGTGGGTGCCTGAGCACCTGCTGTCAGTCTGGGCCGATTACGGGTTCTACCGTGGTCCGCTGAACGGTCTGGTAGCCGGCATCGGCACCCGCTACATCGGCGAATCGGAATACAACGCCGCCACTAATGAAGATAGCGTTCCGGATGTCACCCTGGTGGATATCGCACTGCGCTACGATCTCGGCCAACTGGCTCACACCCTGCGCGGCACAGAGCTGGGGCTGTCGGTTAACAACCTGACCAATGAGCGCTATTACAGCTGTTTTGACAGTGCGAACTGCTGGTTTGGGGAAGAACGGACGGTGGAGGCGTCGGTGTCTTACGCGTTCTGATCGGAAACTCGGGAACAGGCATAGGCCGGAGCAAGGGAGCATCCGGCCCGTGCCCATTACATTACTCCACCGTCACACTCTTGGCCAGATTTCGCGGCTGGTCCACGTCCGTACCCTTCAATACCGCCACATGATATGACAACAGCTGCAGTGGCACGGTGTACACGATGGGCGCGGTGATCTCATGCACGGATGGCAGTTGCATCACGTGGATGCCTTCTTCCGGCTTCACATCCGCCGCCTTGTCGGCAAAAACAAACAGCTCACCGCCACGGGCGCGAACTTCCTCCAGATTGGATTTCAGCTTTTCCACCAGGTCGTTGTTCGGTGCCACCGTGACTACCGGCATTTCACTGTCCACCAATGCCAGAGGACCGTGTTTGAGCTCGCCGGCGGGATAGGCCTCGGCGTGGATGTAAGAGATTTCCTTGAGCTTGAGGGCCCCTTCCATCGCCACCGGGAACTGAGAGCCGCGGCCCAGGAACAGGCTGTGGTTCTTGTCCATAAACGCCTTGGACATTTCTTCAATGTCGGCATCCAGGGCGAGGATATCACTCACCTGCTTGGGCAACTGATGAATGGCGGCAACGATGTCTGCCTCTTTCTCTTCACTCAGGCCATTATGGCGCGCCAGAGCCAGGGTAAAGATCAGCAAGGCGGTCAGCTGGGTGGTGAACGCCTTGGTCGACGCCACACCAATTTCCGGACCGGCCTGGGTCATGATGACCAGATCGGATTCCCGCACCAGCGAGCTGCCCGGCACGTTGCAGATGGCCAGAGCCGCGCGGAAGCCCGCCTGTTTGGCCTGGCGCAATGCCGCCAGAGTGTCGGCGGTTTCACCAGACTGGGAAATGCACAGGAACAGGGTGTCGGGCTGAATCACGTGTTTGCGGTAGCGGAACTCGGAAGCGACTTCCACCGAACAAGGCACGCCGGCCAGTTCCTCAATCCAGTAGCGGGCCACCATGCCGGCATGGTACGAAGTGCCACAGGCGATGATCTGGACGTGACGGACGTTATCCAGCAGGTTGGCCGCATCGGTTCCCAAGGCTTGCTCCAGGACCCGGCTGTCGGTGATCCGGCCTTCCATGGTGGCCTTGATCACTTTCGGTTGCTCGTAGATTTCCTTGAGCATGAAGTGGCGGTATTCACCTTTGTCCGCAGAGTCAGCACCGTGTTCAAAACGGGTAATGGTCCGCTCCACCGGCTGACCACTGCGATCGTGGATGCGGATGTTGTCCTTGCGGATATCGGCGATATCGCCCTCTTCCAGGAACATGAAGCGGTCGGTCACCGGCAACAGGGCCAGCTGGTCAGACGCGATAAAGTTCTCGCCAATACCGACGCCAACCACCAGAGGGCTGCCCTCGCGACAGACCACCAGGTGATCCGGCTCATCGGCATGAACAACGGCCAGGGCGTAGGCACCGCGCAGACGCTGAATGGCCGACTTTACCGCCTCATAGAGTTTGCCCTGTTCACGGAAGTATTTCTCGATCAGGTGCGCGACCACCTCGGTATCGGTCTGGGAGGTAAACTCAAAACCCTCGGCCCTGAGTTCATCCCGGAGTTCCTGGTAATTCTCAATGATGCCGTTATGGACGATGGCCAGCCGCTCGCCGGACATATGGGGATGGGCGTTTACCTGAGAGGGCTCGCCGTGGGTGGCCCAGCGAGTGTGGGCGATACCCAGGTGACCAGCCAGGGGGTTTGCTTCAATGGCATCAGCCAGGGCCGCCACCTTGCCAACTTCCCGGGCTCGCTGCACCAGGTGCTGGCCATTGATGACGGCCATGCCGGCGGAGTCGTACCCCCGGTATTCCAGGCGGCGCAGGCCCTCCAGCAGAATACCCTGGACATCCCGTTCAGATACCGCTCCTACAATCCCACACATGCTGTTATCACCTGTTCGTTAATCGTTGGTTACGCTTTTTTCGGCCGTTCCCAGCCGGCGATGTTGCGCTGCTTGCCACGGGCCACCGCCAGTTCCCCTTCGCTGATATCGCGGGTAATGGTCGAGCCGGCACCAATGGTGGCCTGTTCTGCTACGTTCACCGGGGCGACCAGTGAGGTATTGGAGCCGACAAATACCCCGTCACCCAATACCGTCTGGTGTTTGTTCACACCATCATAATTGCAGGTGATGGTACCTGCACCCACATTCACATTACGGCCCAGTGAGGCATCACCAACGTAACTGAGGTGATTGATCTTGCTGCCCTCACCCACCACGGCCTTCTTGGTTTCGACAAAATTGCCAACCTTGGTGTTGGCGGCCAGTTCAGTTCCCGGGCGCAGACGTGCGAATGGCCCGATCTGGGCGTTGGCACCCACTACAGCACCTTCAATCACGCTGTTGGCCTTGATCTCGGCACCGTCGGCGATGGTGGCGTCTTTGATCACACAGTTGGGTCCGATCACGACGTTGTTGCCGAGGCTCACCCGGCCTTCAAAGACCGCATTCACGTCTATCCACAGGTCGTTGCCAATGGTGAGCTCACCGCGCACCTCAATGCGGGCCGGGTCCGCCAGGGATGCACCCTCGGTCATCAAACGCTCGGCTTGCTGACGCTGGTACCAGCGCTCCAGTTCCGCCAGTTGCAGGCGGTTATTCACGCCCTGAACCTCAAACGGATTCAGCGGCTGGGAAACCGTCACTGACAAGCCGTGGTCGACCGCCATCGCGATAATGTCAGTCAGATAATACTCGCCCTGGGCATTGCTGTTGGACAGAGCGGGCAGCCATTGCTTCAGATGACGGGCGGATACCGCGAGAATGCCGGTGTTCACTTCCTGAATCTGCTGCTGTTCAGCGGTCGCGTCTTTCTGCTCAACGATGGCCTGAACCAGGCCTTGTTCGTTGCGAACGATCCGGCCATAACCGTGGGGGTTGTCCATATCCACCGTCAGCAAAGCCAGATTCCGTTCGTCCAGGTCGGCGACCATGGTTTCCAGGGTATCTTTGCGAGTCAGAGGGACGTCACCGTACAACACCAACACCCGGGCATCATCCGGCAGTGCCGGCAGTGCCTGGGCCACGGCATGGCCGGTGCCCAGCTGTTCGGTCTGCAACACCCAGTTCACCGAGTCGTCTTCCAGAGACGCCCGAACCTGATCGGCTCCGTGACCAATCACCGTGTGAATTTTCTCCGCGCCCAGTTGTTTTGCGGTATCAACCACATGGTGCAGCATGGCTTTACCCGCCACCGGGTGCAGCACCTTGGGCAGGGAGGATTTCATGCGGGAGCCCTGGCCTGCGGCCAGGATCACAACGTGTAACGCGCTCATGGGGCAATCAGCTCCGGTATTCAAAACGTCCATAAATGAAAAAACCGCGTCCCGGTGGAATCGCCGACACTCCGTTTCCGGAGTACCGGGCCCTCCACCTGAGGATGCGGTTCACTGTCAGGCCAGTCCGGGCGCTGACACAGGCTCTGCTTAGCGCAGGTGCTTGCGCAGCTTCTGGATGGTGCGCAGCTGAGCGGCAGCTTCGGCCAGCTCGGCGGCAGCACGCGAGTACTCGAACTCGCCTGTCTTGTTCGCCAGTGCCTTCTCGGCTTGCTTCTGGGCTTCCAGGGCCGCTGCTTCGTCCACATCCTTTGCACGAACGGCGGTGTCGGCCATCAGGGTAACCAGATTGGGCTGTACTTCCAGATAACCACCGGATACGTACAGAATCTCCTCACTGCCACCCTGCTTAATGATCCGCACTGCGCCGGGCTTCAGCTCGGTCAGTAGCGGAGCATGGCCATACTGGATGCCAAGCTCACCTTCGGTACCGGTGGCGATCAGCATCTCCACCAGGCCCGAATAGATTTTTTCCTCGGCACTTACGACGTCACAATGTACGGTCATAGCCATTTCATACGCCTCTTGGGTCAGAAAGGAAAAAAGGTGTCTTACTTACCTTCCTTCTCTTTCATTGCCTTAGCTTTCTCAATCGCTTCTTCGATGCCGCCGCACATGTAGAACGCCTGCTCCGGCATGTCGTCGTAGTCACCGTTGAGAATGCCTTCGAAGCTGGCGATGGTCTCTTTCAGAGACACGTACTTACCCGGAGAACCGGTAAATACTTCAGCAACGTGGAACGGCTGCGACAGGAAACGCTCAATCTTACGGGCGCGGGATACGATCAGCTTGTCGTCTTCAGACAGCTCGTCCATACCCAGGATCGCGATGATGTCTTTCAGTTCCTTGTAGCGCTGCAGAACGTTCTGAACACCACGGGCAACGTTGTAGTGCTGCTCACCAATCACCAGCGGATCCAGCTGACGGGAGGTGGAGTCGAGCGGGTCGATCGCCGGGTAGATACCCTTGGAAGCGATGTCACGGCTCAGTACCACGGTCGCGTCAAGGTGCGAGAAGGTGGTGGCCGGAGACGGGTCAGTCAAGTCATCCGCCGGTACATAGACCGCCTGGATAGAAGTGATGGAACCGGTCTTGGTAGAGGTGATCCGCTCCTGCAGCTGACCCATCTCTTCCGCCAGGGTCGGCTGGTAACCTACCGCAGAAGGCATACGACCCAGCAGTGCAGATACCTCGGTACCGGCCAGGGTGTAACGGTAGATGTTGTCAACGAACAGCAGTACGTCACGGCCTTCGTCACGGAACTTCTCAGCCATGGTGAGACCGGTCAGGGCCACACGCAGACGGTTTCCAGGGGGCTCATTCATCTGGCCGTATACCATGGCAACCTTATCGAGAACGTTGGACTCCTTCATTTCATAGTAGAAGTCGTTACCTTCCCGGGTCCGCTCACCAACACCTGCGAATACGGAGAGACCGGAGTGCTCTTTCGCGATGTTGTTGATCAGCTCCATCATGTTTACGGTCTTGCCCACGCCGGCACCACCGAACAGACCAACCTTACCACCCTTGGCGAACGGGCAGATCAGGTCGATAACCTTGATGCCGGTTTCCAGCAGGTCGGCAGACGCTGCCTGATCGGCATAGCCCGGTGCTTTGCGGTGGATAGCCCAGCGCTCTTCTTCGCCGATGTCGCCCTGTTCGTCAATGGGACGACCCAGAACGTCCATGATCCGGCCCAGAGTCTGTGTACCAACAGGTACAGAGATCGGCTTGCCGGTGTTTTCTGCTTTCAGGCCACGCTTCAGGCCCTCAGTGCT
This sequence comes from Marinobacter nauticus, assembly GCF_003634635.1. Lineage (GTDB taxonomy): Bacteria > Pseudomonadota > Gammaproteobacteria > Pseudomonadales > Oleiphilaceae > Marinobacter > Marinobacter nauticus. The sequence continues at coordinate 191,599 of NZ_RBJB01000004.1, forward strand.
GCCCATGGCGATGGTACGAACAATGCCGTCACCCAGCTGCTGCTGGACTTCCAGAGTTGTTTCGCCACCTTCAAGCAGCAGTGCGTCGTAAACGCTTGGAACGGAGTCACGTGGAAATTCCACGTCGATAACCGCGCCAATGATCTGAACGATGTGTCCGCTACTCATGCTCGGTTCCTCGTTATCTTGATAGTCAATAAAACCAGTAGGTCTGTGAGCGTTAACCAACAGATGCCGCGCCGCTCACAATCTCCGAAATCTCTTGTGTGATCGCTGCCTGACGGGCCTTGTTGTAGGCCAGTTGAAGCTCGTCAATGATGCTGCCAGCGTTATCTGTCGCGCTCTTCATGGCAATCATCCGGGCAGCCTGCTCACAGGCCAGATTTTCTACCACACCCTGATACACCTGGGATTCGATATAACGTGGCATCAGCCCGTCAAGGATCGGACGGGAATCCGGCTCGTAGATGTAATCCCACTGGTGACCGATTTCTTCATCATCGCCTTCCGGCAGCGGCAGCAACTGCAACGCCTTCGGGCTCTGGGTCATGGTGTTGACGAATTCGTTGCTGATCAGGAACAGGCGGTCGATCTTGCCTTCCACGAACGAATCCAGCATCACCTTGACGCTACCGATCAGCTGATCTGCACTCGGGCTATCGCCCAGGTGCGTCACGGCTGCCACCACGTTCCCGCCGTAGTTGCGGAAGAAGGAGGCACCCTTCTGGCCAATAGCGCAGATATCGGTCTCAATACCTTGTTGTTTCCATTCACGCATTTCTCTGACGAGCAGCTTGAACGCGTTGGTGTTCAGACCACCGCAAAGACCGCGATCAGAGGAGACCACAATGTAGCCTACCCGCTTGACCTCGCGCTCCTGCATGAACGGATGGCGGTAATCCTTGTTGGACTTCGCAATGTGTCCGATTACCTGGCGCATCTTTTCAGCGTACGGGCGGGTTGCCTGCATACGCTCCTGAGCCTTACGCATCTTGCTCGCGGCTACCATTTCCATGGCAGACGTGATCTTCTGCGTGCTCTTGATGCTTCCGATCTGGTTACGTATTTCTTTTCCGACGGCCATATGTCACTGCCTTTTCAAGTTAGACACTCAAATGGACCAGCAGGCCCGCACAACGGCGGGCCTTTTGGATTTACCAGCTCTGAGTGGTCTTGAATTTCTCCAGAGCAGCTTTGAGGCCGGCAGTGATGTCGTCGTTGAAGTTACCTTCAGGGCCGATCTTGTCCAGAAGTTCCTTCTGCTCGGACCGCATCCAGTCCAGCAGTTGGGCTTCGAACTTCACAACCTTGTTGACATCCACATCGTCCAGGAAGCCTTCGTTCGCTGCGAACAGTACGGTACCCATTTCCGCAACGGTCATCGGGCTGTACTGGTTCTGCTTCATCAGCTCGGTGACGCGCTGACCATGCTCCAGCTGCTTACGGGTTGCTTCGTCGAGGTCAGAAGCGAACTGGGCAAACGCCGCCAGTTCCCGGTACTGGGCCAGGGCCAGACGGATGTTACCGCCGAGCTTCTTCATGATCTTGGTCTGGGCTGCACCACCTACCCGGGATACGGAGATACCGGCGTTCATGGCCGGACGGATACCGGAGTTGAACAGGTTGGTTTCCAGGAAGATCTGACCATCGGTAATGGAGATTACGTTGGTCGGTACGAACGCAGACACGTCACCAGCCTGAGTCTCGATGATCGGCAGCGCGGTCAGGGAACCGGTCTTGCCTTTCACTTCGCCGTTGGTGAACTGCTCAACGTAGTCAGCATTTACACGGGACGCACGCTCCAGCAGACGGGAGTGCAGGTAGAAAACGTCACCCGGGAATGCTTCACGTCCCGGCGGACGACGCAGCAGCAGGGAGATCTGACGGTAGGCAACGGCCTGTTTGGACAGGTCATCGTATACGATCAGGGCGTCTTCACCGCGGTCGCGGAAGAACTCACCCATGGAAGTACCGGCGTACGGAGCCAGGAACTGCATGGCGGCCGGATCGGCGGCGCCAGCAGCAACCACGATGGTGTGGTCCATGGCACCGTGCTCTTCCAGCTTGCGCACAACGGCGGCAATGGAAGACTGCTTCTGGCCAACGGCAACGTAGATACACTTGATGCCGGTGTGCTTCTGGTTGATGATCGCGTCGATGGCAACCGCGGTCTTACCGATCTGACGGTCGCCGATGATCAGCTCACGCTGGCCGCGGCCGATGGGAACCATGGTATCGATGGCTTTCAGACCAGTCTGTACCGGCTCGTCAACGGACTGACGGGCGATAACGCCAGGTGCAACCTTCTCGACCGGGGAGGTCAGGCTGTTGCCCAGCTCGCCCTTACCGTCGATGGGGTTACCCAGGGAGTCAACCACACGGCCCAGCAGTTCGTTACCAACGGGTACTTCCAGGATACGACCAGTACAACGTACCTTCTGGCCTTCGGCCAGACCTTCGTAGTCACCCAGAACAACCGCACCAACAGAATCACGCTCCAGGTTCAGCGCCATGCCGTATGTGCCGTTGGCAAATTCAATCATCTCGCCGTACATAACGTCGGCCAGACCGTGGATCAGCACGATACCGTCAGATACAGACAGGATCGTACCTTCGTTTTTTGCTTCGGAAGAGATGTCGAGTTTCTCGATTCTCTTCTTGATGATGTCACTGATCTCGGATGGATTCAGTTGCTGCATGCCTTTGTCCTCAAACCTTGTGCTGAAATCAGGAGCCCAGAGCCCTGGCCATTCTGGCCAGTTTGCCACGGACTGAAGCGTCGATAACCAGGTCGCCTGTTCGTACGATCACGCCACCGATCAGGGACTGATCCACGGTGGTCTCGAGTTCGACCTTGCGCTCCAGCTTTTTGGACAGTGCGTCGATCAGTTTCTGCTGCTCGTCTGCAGACAAGTCGAATGCGGTATCGATTGTCAGGTGCACAGACTTCTCAAGGTCTGCACGGTACAAACGGAACAAAGCAGAAATCTCCGGCAGCAGGGCCAGACGCTTGTTTTCAGCAAGAATCAACAGGAAGTTTCTGAGTGCTTCAGGCAGCGGCTCTTCAAAACACTCTGCGAAGAGTTCCGCCTTGCGTTGCTCAGACAGGCCGGGGTTGGCCAGGATGTTCTTTACCTCTTGGTCAGCCGCAACCTGAGCGGCAAAAGCCAGAGCCTGATCCCATTGATCAACGGCGTTCTGGTCCTGCGCGGCATCAAAAACGGCCTTCGCGTAGGGTCGGGCTAACGTTGTAAGTTCTGCCATGATGACCCTCGTTTAGAGTTCTGCGGCCAGCTTTTCCAGCATCTCGCTGTGAGCTTTGGCGTCTACAGAGGTTTCCAGAATCTTCTCGGCACCGGCAACGGCCAGGGTGGCCACTTCTGCTCTGAGTGCGTCGCGAGCCTGAACACGCTCCTGTTGAATTTCCGCCCTGGCCTGCTCAATAAGCTTTTCGCCTTCTTTGCGGGCATCCTCTTTGGAGGCTTCCACAATCTGGGCGGCACGCTTGTTGGCCTGGTCAATCAGGGCTGCAGCTTCTTCTTTCGCCTTTTGCAGTTCTTTGGTGGCTTTTTCCTGGGCCAGTTCGAGATCGAGTGATGCCCGATCGGCCGCGGATAGGCCATCTGCAATTTTCTTCTGGCGCGCTTCCATGGCAGCCGTAATCGGCGGCCATACATATTTGACGCAGAACCAGACGAAAATAGCGAAGGCAATCGATTGCCCTATCAACGTAAGGTTTATATTCACGGCGATATACCTCTTGCTATTCGTTGCGTCCTGGTTTCCGGAAGGAGGGGCGCGGCCTTAGCCGGCGCCCACAGCTCTCGGTTTAATTAACCAGCAACAACGAAGATCAGGTACATCGCGATACCAACACCGATCATGGGAACCGCGTCAAGCAGACCAGCCATGATGAAGGCTTTGGTTTGCAGTTGGTTGGCCATTTCCGGCTGACGGGCAGTGGACTCAAGCAGTTTGCCGCCCAGCAGACCGAAACCGATACCAGCGCCCAGAGCGCCCAGACCGATGATCAACGCAGCTGCGATAAATACCATTTCCATTGAAGACTCCTCAGTTTTTTCAGATAGTTAAGGGTTTGTTTATTTAAGGGTTAATCAGTGATCTTCGTGTGCCGCGCTGAGGTAAACCACAGTAAGCACCGTAAAAATAAAGGCCTGAAGCGGAATAACCAGAATGTGGAAGATCGCCCAGGGAACGTTCAACGTCCACTGAATCCACAGTGGCAACAGCGCAATCAGGATAAACACAACTTCACCAGCGTACATGTTACCGAACAGACGCAGCGCCAGACTGATTGGCTTGATGATCAGTGCCAGGATTTCCAGCAGCAGGTTGAACGGGATCATGATCCAATGATTGAACGGGTTAAAGGCCAGCTCTTTGCTGAAGCCACTGACGCCTTTCACCTTGAAGCTGTAGAACAGAATCAGCAGGAACACACCAATCGACATGCCGAAGGTAGCATTCGGATCGGTGGTCGGAACAATCTTGAAGTACTCAAGCCCCAGCGCGTGAGCGATCGACGGAATATAGTCGATGGGGATCAGCTTCAGGATGTTCATCAGCAGAATCCAGACGAAAATCGTCAACGCCAGGGGCGCAATCAACGGATTCTTGCCGTGGAAGACGTCGCGCACGATGCCCTGAACAAATTCAAAGGTCATCTCGATCAGGTTCTGCAAGCCGCTCGGCGTGCCTTCGGTGACCCGGTTGGCCACAAAGCGGAACAGGCCCAGGAACAGAATACCCATGGCAATTGACCAGCCGAGGGTATCGACGTGGATTGCCATGAAGCCCATATCTGTGGCCTCCTGACCAGTTCGTGCGAAGGTCCAGGTGGCCTCCTGCACGACACTGCCATCCGCGCGCTCATAGCCTTCCGGGAGCTTGCCATAGGTAAGGTTGGTGAGGTGGTGTTTTATATACTCTACTGGGGTATCAGCTGCCATACTGCTCTCGTCCAGTCATCGCTGTGGTCGCGGCCGGATGAGCCAGCGCAATGCCGTACCCAACACAACCATCACAGCAAAAGTGAATAACAGAGCCGGTACGTGGACTGGCTCCATTAAAGTGAAAACGGCCGCAAAAAACACTGCGGTAAGGGCCAGCTTGATGCTCTCTGCCCTGAATATGTTGCTCACTGCCAGGTGCATCTGTCGGGCACCCTGATAACGATAAGCGCGGTGAGCAAAGTACGCGTTTGGTATGACAAAAATAAGACCGCCAATGAGGGCGGAATACCCGGCCAAACAACTTTCCAACAACCACAACAGGCTCAGAATCAGCAGAACCGCCATCTCTATAATCAACCACTTGCCAAGTGGTACGTACGTGATGGCTCTCGAAGAACGGTTCATATCACCAGCTGTCATTCCAAGCGCGCGGAATTATATGTGTTAACCGATAGGTGTTCAACATAACCGCACGGAAAAATTGGCGAAAAAGTGAGCAGATTTTGCCGCCGAAATCTGAAGTTTTACACAGGTTGTGTTGCTCATCGATCGCCACAACCACATGTGGTGTTTCCGGCACCAGACGGGACTTTAGGATGATTTTCAGGTTTTATCGGGCCGACTAGCGGATGTGGCCCAGAATGCCGTCAAGCTCGTCCAGTGAACTGTACTCAATCACCAGCTTGCCTTTGCCCCGTTTACCATGATTGATCGCCACCCGGGCACCGAGCCGGTCAGACAGATCGTCCTGCAAGGCCCGGATGTTCGGATCAAGAGCCGGCTTGGTGTTGTCTTTGTCTTCCGGTTTTTCCTGCTGAACCCGGCGCACCAGGGCTTCAGTCTGGCGTACCGACAGCGATTTGGCGACCACCTGACGGGCCACCTGCATCTGCTGCTCCGGTGGCAGGGTGAGCATGGCACGACCGTGACCCATTTCCAGATCACCATGCTCCAGCATTACCCTTACGTCTTCGGTCAGGCCGATCAACCGCAACAGGTTGGTGATCGTCGTTCGGGACTTGCCCACCGCCTCGGCCACCTGAGCCTGGGTCAGGCCGAACTCGTCCTGCAGGCGCTGCAGGGCGAAGGCTTCTTCAATAGGGTTCAGGTTTTCGCGCTGGATGTTCTCGATCAGCGCCATCGCAATGGCGGCTTCATCCGGGACATCGCGGATAATGGCAGGAATACGGTCCAGTTCTGCCAGCTGGGTGGCACGCCAGCGGCGCTCACCGGCAATCAGTTCATAACGGCCTTCCGAAACCGGACGCACCACGACCGGCTGCATCACGCCCTGCTGACGAATGGAGTCTGCCAGTTCCTGCAGAGCGGCGGGATCCATATCCCGGCGCGGCTGATAACGACCACGCTGGATCAGGTCGACCGGGATCTCACGCAGTTCACCATCGTGATCACTGGTCTCCTGATTGAGATTCACCTTCGAGCCCTGGAGCAGTGCCCCCAGTCCCCGTTCGCCCAAGCCTCGCTTCTTCGCCGCCATGGTAGTTGTCATTCTTCCTGTTGAAATAGTGGGTGCATGGTTGCCTGACGGCGATCTATGTTACACCGCAACCGCGGGCGATGTCTTTTTCGATCCGTGCCGGCGTACCATCTCGCCAGCCAGCGCCAGATAAGCCACCGCACCTTTGGACACCCGATCATACTTGAGTGCCGGCATGCCGTAGCTGGGCGCTTCTGCCAGCCGGACATTACGGGGAATCACCGCCCGGTAAACCTTGTCACCGAAATATTCACTGAGCTGACCGGAGACATCCAGAGTCAGACTGTTGCGGGGGTCGTACATGGTGCGCAGGATACCCTCAATCTCCAGATTGGGATTGACCGTTTCCTGAATCTGCTGGACGGTGTTCATCAGTGCCGCCAGCCCTTCCAGGGCATAATATTCACACTGCATCGGGATCAGTACCGAATCCGCGGCAGACAGAGCATTCACGGTCAGCAGACTGAGTGAAGGCGGGCAATCAATCAGGATGTAGTCGTAGTTTTCCCGAACGGTGTTGAGGGTCAGCCGTAACCGGTGTTCCCGGCCAATCTCGTTCATCAGCTCCACTTCGGCGGCGGTCAGGTCACCGTTGGCGGGCAGCAGATCAAAACCGGAGGCTTCGGCGTGGACGATCACGTCCGCCGGCGTAGCCCGTTTGGTCAGCACATCGTATCCCGACAGCTCCAGGGAATTTTTATCCACACCGCTGCCCATGGTGGCATTGCCCTGGGGATCCATATCTACCAGCAGCACCCGGCGCTTGGTGGCCGCCAGAGACGCGGCAAGATTGACGCAGGTGGTGGTTTTGCCCACACCGCCTTTCTGATTGGTCACTGCAATCACGCGCGCCATGCTTTGCCTCCTGCTGTTGAGGGTTACCGGTGTCGTTCAGCCCGGGCGACGATCAGTAAATGCCGTTCACCGTCGGCTCCGGGGACGGTCAGGGAATGGCTGGATTCTACCTGCCAGTCCGCCGGAAGGGCAGCTACTTCATCATCCGGATACTGGCCTTTCATGGCAAGGAACTCGCCGTCATTCGCGAGCAGACCGCCACACCAGGTCACCAGGTTTTCCAGCGCGGTAAAGGCCCGGCTGCTGATCTGGGTGAAGGGCTGATCGGGCTGGCAGTCTTCCGCCCGGCCGTGGATAACTTCAACGTTGTCCAGCCCGAGCTCAAGCACACACTGATTCAGGAATCGGGTTTTCTTGCCGTTGCTGTCCAGCAGGGTAAAGCGTTTTTCCGGGAACACAATGGCCAGCGGAATACCCGGCAGGCCGCCGCCGGCACCCACATCCAGCAAATGGTTTGTGGTCACCCAGGGCAGGATGCTCAGACTGTCCAGCAACTGGCGGGAGACCATGACCCGCTCATCCCGCACGGCGGTCAGGTTGTAGGCCTTGTTCCACTTGTTCAGCAGAGCCAGAAAAGCCAGCAACTGTTGCTGCTGGCTGTCGGACAAAGACAGGTTCATGGCCGCGAGGCCGTCCCGAAGCTGGCCGGGCCACTGTGGATAACTCATCTCAGGCGCTCTGCTTTTTCAACAGGTCGCGCTTTTTCAGATGCACCAGAATCTGGCTGACCGCCGCCGGGGTCACACCCTGGATACGGGACGCCTGAGCCACCGTTTCCGGGCGCACGTCCTTGAGCTTCTGCTTGATTTCGTTGGACAGGCCACCGATGACGTCGTAATCCAGATCCAGCGGCAATGCGGTGTTCTCGTTCTTGCGCAGGCGCTCGATCTCATCCGCCTGGCGGGAGATGTAGCCTTCGTATTTGATCTCGATTTCCACCTGATCGGCTACGTTCGGGTCCTCCGCCCGTTCGGCCCCGATCTCGGCGATGTGATCGTAGACAATCTCCGGACGGCGCAGCAGCTCCGCCAGAGACTGGTCACGGGTCATCGGCTGTTTCAGGTAGCCATTGGCTCGCTCACCCGCCTCGGTGTTCGGATGGATACGGGTGCTTTCCAGGCGGCTACGCTCTTTGGCAATGCCTTCGCACTTCTCGCTGAACTTCTGCCAGCGCTCGTCGTCCACCAGGCCCAGCTTGCGGCCGGTTTCGGTCAGGCGCAGGTCGGCGTTGTCCTCCCGCAGGATCAGCCGGTATTCGGCACGGCTGGTAAACATACGGTAGGGCTCCTGGGTGCCCATGGTGATCAGGTCGTCCACCAGTACGCCCAGATAGGCCTCATCCCGGCGCGGGTACCACTCTTCTTTATCCTGGGCCCGCAGCGAGGCGTTGATGCCCGCCAGCAAGCCCTGGGCACCGGCTTCTTCGTAACCGGTGGTGCCGTTGATCTGGCCGGCAAAGTACAGGCCCTGGATAAACTTGGTTTCCAAGGTGTGGCGCAGGTCCTGCGGGTTCAGGTAGTCATACTCGATGGCATAGCCCGGGCGCAGGATGTGGGCGTTCTCGAAACCGGGAATCGAGCGCACTGCCTTGAGCTGGATATCAAACGGCAGGCTGGTGGAAATACCATTCGGGTACAGCTCGTTGGTGGTCAGGCCTTCGGGCTCGACGAAAATCTGGTGCGAATCCTTGTCGGCAAAGCGGTTGACCTTGTCCTCGATGGACGGGCAATAACGCGGGCCCACGCCCTCGATGTTGCCAGCGAACATGGGCGAGCGGTCAAACCCACTGCGGATAATGTCGTGGGTTTCTTCAGTGGTGCGGGTCACGTAACAACAGATCTGCTCCGGATGTTCGTCACGGCTGCCAATAAACGACATCACGGGTGTCGGATCGTCTCCCCACTGCTGCTGCATCGCGGAGAAATCCACGGTGCGGGCATCAATGCGCGGCGGTGTTCCGGTTTTCAGGCGGCCAACGTTGAACGGTAACTCCCGCAGGCGTTTGGCCAGGGCATTGGCCGGCGCATCACCGGCGCGACCACCGGCGTGATTCTGCATACCGATGTGGATAACGCCACCGAGGAAGGTACCGGTGGTCAGGACCACGGTTTTGGCGTTGAAGCGGATGCCGGTCTGGGTCACCACGCCCACCACCTGGTCGTTTTCCACAATCAGGTCATCGGCCGCCTGCTGGAACAGGGTCAGATTGGGCTGGTTTTCCAGCATATGGCGAATGGCGGCTTTGTACAGAATCCGGTCCGCCTGAGCACGGGTGGCACGCACTGCCGGGCCCTTACGGCTGTTCAGGACCCGGAACTGGATGCCTGCCTGATCGGTGGCCCGGGCCATGGCGCCGCCCAGGGCATCGATTTCCTTCACCAGATGGCTCTTGCCAATGCCACCGATGGCCGGGTTACAGGACATCTGCCCCAGAGTCTCAATGTTGTGGGTCAGCAGCAGGGTTTGCGAACCCATGCGCGCAGCCGCCAGGGCGGCTTCAGTACCGGCATGGCCACCACCAATGACAATGACATCGAAACGGGTCGGAAACTCCACACTACACCTCGGAAATCGGGGAAAAAAACAGGGCGGCGAGTATAACGCCTCGCCCGGGAAATTGCAGTCGGAATGTGCAAATTTTAACCAGCAACGAGGTGAATAAAAACCCTGTCGGCTGGCCTTGGCCGAATATCAGTGCGACGCGGCTCTCTGACAGGGTTCGTACAGGATAAGGAAATTCCGAAAGTTTCAGGATTTCATAGCCTTGTCATACATTGTTCAAAAAAGTTTTCAAAAAGTTATCCACACAATTGATGCCTTCACTTACAGCCAAAAACGTCGGTAACTATTTGTTAAATAAAAATTTAATTAAATTACTCTGGCATTATTCGCAAATTATCCCAGTAATTATCCACAGCGTTTTTACAGAATGCCTATATACGGTGCAAAAAACCGGTACCCCTGAACGCAAGTGCACCAACAAAGGGCCAGTTTCCACGCAGGCTCGCCAGCGCGGTCGCTTGGCCCCGGTGTCAGGCGCCCAACCAGAGGTTTTGGCACAGAACTCGCTTGAGCCTGGAATGCAGTTTCTCAACCACGGCCAGGAAGGCTCGAACAGGCAGTACAAGGGTTCCTGACCATGAAGCGCGTTCTCAGACTTGCCGAGCACCGGCACCGCCCCTCTGGCAAAACCGCCAGCTTTATCGAACATCACGATTTCCGGTCGGTCTACCAACCCATTCTCAGCCCCACCCATCAGAAGATGGTCGGCTACGAGGCACTGGTTCGGGTTCGCCGTGGTAATCAGCCAGTGGCGCCGCCTTCGCTTTTCGAGCAGGCCAGCATTCAGGGCGTCACCTCGGAACTGGACCGGCACCTGCTGAACCTGCATCTGGAGAATTTCACCCAGGCCAACCTACCTATCTGGCTGTTTATCAATATCAACCCGGACACTCTGTTCCACCATAACGACTACCTGTCTGTACTGGCTGACCATTGCCATCAACTGGGTGTGCATCCGGAGAAAATCGTGCTGGAGCTGGTGGAGACCGCCTCCCGGGACAGCGCCACGCTGCTGGAGTTCGTCCAGGAAGCCAAGGCCCGGGGATTCCAGATCGCCATCGACGACTTTGGCATGGGTGATTCCAATTTTGAGCGCCTGTGGCGAATCAACCCGCTGATCGTGAAGATTGACCGGTCCCTGTTGATGAACGCCCAAGATCACAACCGCGCGCGATTGCTGTTGAACAGCCTGGTCCGGATGATTCGCGAGAGTGGCAGCCTGGTGCTGATTGAAGGCATCGAGAACAATGCCCAGGCTCACATTGCGCTGGCCACCGAAGCAGATCTGCTGCAGGGCTTTCTGTTTGCCCGACCGGGGCAAGGGTCCGAAGAACTGACACAGACCGCCGAAACCGCGTTGCGACAGGTCATGTCTGAATCCGAACGCTGGTGCCAGAACGATTTCAGGACCCGCGAGACCTATCTCAAGCTGCTGAGATTCGAAATCATGGATGCCTGCCATGCCCTGGCCCGGGGCGAGGAATTTGATCGGGTCTGCCGGCCTCTGCTGCAAATGGAGGGCGTACGGCGATGCTTCCTGCTCGATCAAAAAGGGGTTCAGCAAGGTAGTCTGGCCCAATCCGGGGCTTCCCGGAATGCCGCATTCAACCCGCTGTATCAGTCCGCTGGCGCCTGCTGGAGCCATCGGGAATATTTCCGCAACGCACTGGAGCGACCGCAACACATCAGCTGCAGCCGCCCCTACGTGGCCCTTCCGGACGCCCGACGAACCGTTACCCTGTCCACCGGCACCTCACTGGCCCAGGGCCACCGGATCTTCTGCGTGGATATCCATCCGGATGAGGTCCTGGACGGTCAGGTTCTGTTCCCGGACACCCTTTGATCCCGGGATTTCACCCGGTCGGGTTCAGAAATCGTCCGCCTTGCGCTGTGGCACCGCCGCCGAACTGCTACCGCCGGATGGGCCCGCTGCCAGGCGTTCCAGCTCCTGCTCCACCGCGTTCGAGGATTTCGCAAAGCGGGCCAGAAGGTTGTACAAGACCGGGATAATGAACAGAGTCAGGGTGGTGGCGAAAATCAGGCCACCCAGGATCACCATGCCGATAGCCGCCCGGCTCTCGGCCCCGGCACCAGTGGCAATCACCAGCGGAACCGCCCCGAACACCGTAGATATGGTGGTCATCAGTACCGGACGGAAGCGCAGGCTGGCGCCTTCCAGAATGGCTTCTTTCACCTCGTAACCCTTGTCCCGAAGCTGGTTGGCAAATTCCACGATCAAAATTCCGTTCTTGGCCATCAGTCCCAGCAGCATGATGATGCCAATCTGGCTGTAGATGTTCAGACTGATGCCCGACCAGGCCAGCGCGATCAGCGCACCGGTCACCGCCAGCGGCACCGACAGCATGATAATCAGCGGGTGGATCCAGCTCTCGAACTGGGCCGCCAGCACCAGGAACACGATAATAAACGCCAGCCCGAAGGTCAGGTAGATGGCCGCCGAGGAATCCTGGAATTCCTGGGACAGGCCCTTGTAACTGAGCCGGGCCTCCGGAGGCAGGTTATCCACAGCCAGGTTATTCAGGTAGGTCAGCGCTGAACCCAGGTCATAGCCCTCGGCCAGGGACGCACTCACCACCACCGCCGGCAGCCGGTCAATCCGGCGCAAATCCGGATTGGCCCCGATCTCTTCCACAGATACCAGGGCCTTGAGTGGAATCAGTTCCCCACCTGCCCGAGGCCGCAGGAAGATCTGTTCCATATCACCGGGCGTGGCCCGGTCGGCATCGTCCGCCTGGATAATGACGTCGTATTCCCGGCCCCGATCGAGATAGGTGGTTACCTGCCGGGAGGCCAGCATGGTCTGCAGGGTGAGGCCTACGTCTTCGATGGTGATATCCAGATCCGCTGCCCGGTCGCGGTCAATATTGACCTTCAGTTCCGGCCGGGTCAGCTCAAAATCGGTGTCGACATTCAGCAGATTCGGGTTTTCCTTTGCCCGTTCAACGATCTCCTCACTCCAGGCCTGCACCGACTCGTAGTCAGGGCCGGCAATGACAAACTCCACCGGCTGATTGAAGCCGCGCTGGCCCAGCCCCGGCGGATTGATGACACTGATCCGCACCCCGGAAATGTCAGACAGCTTGTCGCGGATCTCGGTGGTGACCTGCTGCTGCTTGATATCCCGCTGTTCCCAGGGCACCAGCCCCATGATCATGAAGGCATTGTCTTCTTCATCCCGGAATCCGACGATGGACAGGAATCGCTCAGCGATACCGTCATCCAGGTAGGGCAACAGCCGCTCTTCGGCCTGTTTGACAAAGTGATCGGTGAATTCAACCGTCGAACCCCGGGGCGCGCTGACGGGCATGATGATCACGCCGCGGTCTTCGGTCGGGGCCAGTTCCTGGGGCAACCGGGGGAAAATCACCACAGCGATGATCAGCCCGACAATACCAAGCCCGAGCAACAGGCCCGGCTGGTTCAGAGAGAAGCGAAGCATTCTCTGATAGCCATTCGTCAGGCCATTCAGGATGCGTTCACTGAAGGCCCAGAGCCGATGCCCCTCGGCACTGTCAGGACTGTGCCGGAGCCACTTGGAGCAGAGCATCGGCGCCAGGGTCAGAGCAACCAGGCTGGAAACCACCACGGCGGCGGCCAGGGTGAAGCCGAATTCCGCAAACAACCGGCCCACGTTGCCGCCCATGAACGAGATGGGCACAAACACCGCCACCAGAGTCAGCGTGGTGGCGATCACCGCGAAAGCCACCTGCTTGGCGCCCCGGTAGGCCGCCAGCAACGGTGGTTCGCCTTCATCAATGCGACGCTGGATGTTCTCCAGCATGACAATGGCATCGTCCACCACCAGGCCGATGGCCAGAATGATGGCCAACAGGGTAAGTACGTTGATGGAAAAGCCCAGGAAACCCAGGCCGATAAACGCACCGATCACCGCCACCGGAATGGTGACCGCCGGAATCAGGGTTGCGCGCCAGGAGCGCAGGAACAGGAAAATAACCAGTATCACCAGCGATACCGCAATCGCCAGCGTGGTCAGAACCTCTTTGATCGAAGCCCGGATAAACACCGATTCGTCATAGCTCTCGGCAATACGCACTTCCGGCGGCAAGGTCTCGCGAATCTTCACCAGCTCCGCCTTCACCGCATCCGACACCGCTACCGTGTTGGCCTTGGACTGGCGGATTACCCCCATCCCGATAGCGGTTTCGCCATTGGCCCGCAAACGACCAACATCCGATTCCACCCCGACCTGAACATTGGCAACCTCGCCCAGGCGCAACAGGTCGTTGCCATCCCGGCGGATCACCAGATTGCGGAAATCTTCCACATTTGACAACCGCCCTTCCGCGCGCACGGTAAAGTTGCGGGTGGAGGAGTCCACTGAACCGGCCGGTAACTCCACGTTGTTCTGCCGCAGTGCCTGCTCCACCTCGGCAACGGTTATGTTGCGGGCCGCCAGGCGGGTGCGGTCGAGCCAGACCCGGATGGCGTAACGGCGTTCACCGCCAATCCGGACATCGGCAACACCGTCCAGAACCGATAACCGGTCTGCCAGAACCCGATCGGCAAAGTCACTGAGTTCGGCACTGTCCCAGACGTCACTGATCAGAGTTATCCACATCATTGGCCGGGCATCGGAATCGGCTTTCTGAACCACCGGGGGATCGGCCTCATCCGGCAACTGGTTCAGAACCCTGGACACCGCATCGCGTACGTCGTTGGCGGCAATGTCGACATCCCGGGAGGTATCAAATTCTATTGAGGTTCGGGATTCACCCTGTTCGGTTGAGGATTCGATGGAGCGAATGCCTTCAATGCCACTGATGGCCCCTTCAATCACCTGGGTAATCTGGGTGTCGACCACTTCCGCCGCAGCGCCGGTGTAATCGGTGGACACCGAAACCACCGGCGGATCAATATCCGGATACTCCCGAACCGGCAAGCCCAGCAAGGCGGCCACGCCGAATACGACAATCAGCAGGCTCAGAACGGTGGCAAACACCGGGCGTTTGATGGAGACATCAGACAGCACCATGGATCAGGACTCCACGGTCCGGGCAAACCGGTTTTCCGGAATCGCCTGGTCGTTACTCTGTACTTCAATGCGGTCGCCGGTACTCAGGCGATCCTGCCCGGTTACTACCACGGCATCGTCCAGGGTCAGGCCAGAGGTAATTTCCACCAGACCGGGCATGCGCGAACCGGTCGCCACCGATACCCGGCGTGCCACGCCGTCTTCGGCAACAAACACATACTTGTCGTCGCCACGAATCATCACTGCCTGCTCCGGAATCACCAGCCCTTCCCGTTCCTGCAGGGTCAGTGACGCCGACATGAACTGGCCCGGCCGCAGACGACCGTCCGGATTATCGATAATGGCTCGCACCGACAGGGTTCGGCTCAATTCGCTGATGCGGGTGGCGAGTTCCACCAGCTCTCCCCGGAAGACCTCGTCTGGGAATGCCGGCGAGGAGGCAATCACCGATTGGCCTACCCGAACCTGGCCGACAAAACGTTCCGGAACCGCAAAACCCATTTCCATTCGATCGGTGGTGTCCAGCGTGGTAATGGTGGTGCCCGCTTGCAGATATGCCCCCACGCTGATGTCGCTCAGGCCCACCACACCGGAGAACGGCGCTTCAATGCGATGGTTTTCCAGCCGCACCCGGGCAGCCTGTCGCTGGGCTTCAGCCACACTCACGGCGGTGACCAGTTCATCCACCTGGGACTGGGACACGCTATTGTTGGAGCGCAAACGCCGGGCCCGCTCCAGTTGCCGCCTGGCATCGGCCAGCTGGGCTTCAATCACCTGGAGATCGGCACGGGCCTGACGATCGTCGAGACGTAACAGGACATCGCCCTGAGATACTTTCTGTCCGGGTTCGAGGTTGATCTGCACCACCCGACCGGTGACTTCGGTGGTCAGTTCCACGGCATTCAGTGCCTTGAGGTTGGCCACCGAACGAATCTCATCCCTGACCTGCTGCAATCTGGGCGCCACTGCACTGACTTTGCTGGCCCTCGGCTCCTCACCGGCCTGTTCTGTGGACGAGGAATCCATCGCCAAAAAGAACACCGCACTTCCGGCACCCGCTGCAACCAGTACCACCGCAATCAGCCATTGCTTCCACATGGGTATCGCAAACCTTTCCGAGTTCAGTTCTGCGGGACAGCCCCGCTTTCATGTTTCTGAATCACCAACACCACTTCACCCACATCGACACCCCACTTGCTCATGGTGGTCTGGTTGATCAGGGTGTCGGGAGTAACCAGGTACATCCAGTCGTCCATCCGGACATCGATCGTGCCATCGCCGTATGCCACCCGCAGGACATAATTCATGTGTATGGCGTTGCCCTGCCAGCGCATGGTGCCGGCTTCCACCACGTCGCCGGCGCTGGCGTGATAGCTGCCGTTGTCCGGTGTCAGCGTCCAGATCCGGGTCTGGACCTCGCCGTCGTTGAAACGGAACACCTCATCCAGCGTACCGACACCGTTTTCATCCCAACTGGCCACAATGTCTGCGTCGAAGGTACGGATAACCTGGCCGGCGTAGTCCTTGACCACCCCCCGGGCCGAAAGTTCGCCCCGGAAAAACTCCGAGGGCACCAGCTCCGGTGCCTGGCCCTGATAATCCTCCAGATTCGGCCCGGCACACCCTGCCAGCATCAGGGTCATTAACAGTATAAGACCACCGCTTCGAAGACCATGGAAAAGACCGGGGAAAGGCTGCGTTTGCATGACTTTTACACTCCTTGGCGACTACCGGATAGCAACAGAACGTTTACAGCATTACGGACCCATGGCCGTGCCCGATCAGTCCCCGGGCCCAACCGTCATTTCAGCCAATTGTCCATTCTGACATCAGCACCAGCGCTTTCCGTCAATGGCAGCCCGCCGGGAATACCGTACAACTGCACACACAGTGGCCTTTCTGGCCCAACCAATTCCGGATGATCAATGCATGTGAGGACTGGCTATGCCTGTGTATAAAGCGCCCCTGAGGGACATGAAATTCCTGCTCAATGACGTATTCGATTACCCGCGGCACTACCAGACACTGGCCTCCGGTGAGAACGCCACGCCCGACATTGTCGACGCCATTCTGAGCGAATGCGGCCGTTTCTGCGAAGAGGTGCTGAGCCCGCTGTATCAGTCCGGCGACGAAGAAGGGTGCCACCTGGAAAACAGTGAAGTGATCACCCCCAAGGGCTATAAAGAAGCCTACGAGCAATATGTGATGGGCGGCTGGCAGGGCCTGTCGGCACCGGAGGAATTCGGGGGCCAGGGCCTGCCGGCCTCCATGGGCCTGTTGAAGCAGGAAATGATGGGCACCGCCAACTGGTCCTTTTCCATGTACCCGGGCCTGTCCCTGGGGGCCATGAACACCATCTATCTGCACGGCGATGAGCAGCAGCAACAGACTTATCTGGCGCCGCTGACTGAAGGCCGCTGGGGCGGCACCATGTGCCTGACCGAGCCCCAGTGCGGTACCGACCTGGGCCAGGTCAAAACCCGGGCCGAACCCCAGGCCGACGGCAGCTACAAACTCACAGGCACCAAGATCTTCATTTCCTCAGGAGAGCACGATCTGACCGAAAACATCGTTCACATCGTGCTGGCCCGTCTGCCGGATGCCCCGAAAGGCACCAAAGGCATCAGCCTGTTTATCGTGCCCAAGTTCCTGCCCGATGCCCAGGGCGGTGTCGGTGAGCGCAACGCCGTCAGTTGCGGCGCGCTGGAGAAGAAAATGGGCATCAAGGCTTCGGCCACCTGTGTGATGAATTTCGATGGCGCCACCGGCTATCTGATCGGCCCGGAGAATCAGGGCCTGGAGTGCATGTTCACCTTTATGAACACAGCCCGCATCGGTACGGCAATTCAGGGGGTTGGCCCCGCCGAGCTGTCCTATCAGTGGGCTCTGGATTACGCCAGGGAGCGCCGTTCCATGCGGGCGCTGTCCGGCAAGAAAGAGCCGGATGAGGTTGCCGACAGCCTGATTCACCATGCCGATGTCCGGCGTATGCTGCTGACCCAGAAAGCCATCGCGGAAGGCGGCCGCTCCATGCTCTATTACGCCGCCAAGATCGCGGACCATATGGTGGAAGCGCATACCGCAGGCGATACCGCCAAGGTTGAGAAATATGACGACAAACTCGGCTTCCTGACGCCAATCCTGAAGGGATTCCTGACCGAACTAGGCTGTGAGGCCACCAATCTGGGCATGCAGGTGTTCGGCGGTCATGGCTACATCCGCGAACACGGTATGGAGCAGATTGTCCGGGATACCCGTATTGCCACCCTGTACGAAGGTACAACCGGCATCCAGGCGCTGGACCTGCTCGGGCGCAAGGTCTTGCTGATGACCCAGGGCGGAGCAGTGCGGGAATTCACCCTCAAGGTGGCCAATTTTGCCCGCAAGCACCTGACCAACAAACAACTGCGGCCGATGGCGGTGGAGCTGCTGAAACTGACCGCCCAGTGGAACCTGCTGACCGTGCGCGTGATGCTGGCAGCACGCAAGGATCGCGACGTGGTCAGCGCCGCCGCCAACGACTTCCTGATGTACAGCGGCTACGTGACCATGGCGTATATGTGGCTACGCCAGGCGGCGGTGGCCAGCGATAAACTGGAAAACGGCGGCGATGAATCTGACGCCTTTTACCGCACCAAGCTGGCGACCGCCGAGTTCTATTATGAGCGCTTGCTGCCCCGGGCCCAGGCCCACGCCACCAGCATGCTGAGCCCGACCCGCAACCTCATGCAGGTGGCGCCGGAAGAGATGGCCTTTACCGGTTAACCTCCGGTATTTTCCCGTCCCGGGCGCTGCCCGGGACATTTTTGCCTGTTCATGACCATCCGGAAACCGGGGTTGAAATCCCGTTGATACGACCTCAACTTTCCCCCTGCCTTACCACTTTTCTCACAATGCACTGAGGTTTAACGACTTTTAGAGACATCACCATTCTCGCGTATAAAAGAAGGAGGTTCGAAAATGGACAATCGTACTGACGACTTTTATCCCACCCGCCTCGAGCGCCCGGCAGAGAGTTTCGAGCGCAAGGACCCGGTTATCCACAGCCAGGGAACCGACCGCCACAATGGGCCGCTGAGCGAAACTGAACTGGCCCGGTATGAACGGGACGGCTTTCTGGTATTTAACAACTTTCTGGATCAGGAAACGGTCAAACGTTTCCGGGACGACCTGCGAGCCTATGAGAATGACGACAGCATCCTGCGTTCCGAAGGCACTATTACTGAGCCGGGCAAGCAGGAAATCCGCTCTATTTTCGGGATCCACGAACTGTCTGATCGCTTCGACCGACTGACCCGGGAGTCCCGCCTGCTGGATATGGTGCACCAGCTACTGGGCAGTGATGCCTACATCCACCAGTCACGCATCAATTTCAAACCCGGTTTCCACGGCAAGGGCTTTGACTGGCATTCGGATTTCGAGACCTGGCACGCCGAGGACGGTATGCCGCGCATGCGGGCCGTCAGCTTTTCCATCGCCCTCACCGACAACACACCATTCAACGGCCCATTGATGCTGATTCCCGGCTCCCACAAAACGTTTGTGCCCTGTGTCGGCCGCACGCCCGAGGACAACTACCAGTTCTCACTGAAAAAGCAGGAGCTGGGGGTCCCCAACGAGCAGGACCTGCAGAAGATGGCCGATCAGTACGGCATCCAGGCGCCTACCGGGCCAGCGGGCTCTCTGATCATATTCGAGTGCAACACGTTGCATGCCTCCAATGCCAATATGTCACCCTGGCCCCGCAGCAATCTGTTCTTCGTCTACAACAGTGTGGAAAACCGTCTGGAACAGCCATTCTGCGGCAACAAACCGCGGCCCGACTTTCTGGGCAATCGCAGCCATACCGAGGCCCTGCGCCCGGTTCGTTCACCGGATCTGCGCCGCACCGGTTAAGCGATGGCCCAATAACGAAAAAGGGGAAGCCAGTGGCTTCCCCTTTTGCAATGGAACAAAGCTCTGATCAGAGGCCGTACTTGGTCTCAATAGCCTCGTAGATTCCGTTGTTCTTGATGGTTTCCAGGCCCTGATTCAGTTTCTGGATCACCTCGTCCGGCGTTTCCATGTTCATGGCCAGGTACAGTTCGGTCTTGTTGAACGAATACACCGGAACCAGCCCTTCCACATCCTGCTGGGAGGCAAAATAGGGCCCGGCCAGCTGGTCCGCAATCCAGAGGTCAACCTGTCCCAGTTCCAGGCGCTTCGGGTTCAGATCGTCGCTTTCCATCTCCGAGACCTTATAGCCGCGCTCCAGCAGGTATTCGGTCATGACGTCACCGCGATAGCCGGCATACAGCAAACCCCGGGTATCTTCCAGATCGTCGATCTGCAGGTTGGTGCCGGCCGGGGCAAAGATGGTCCACAGGTTGTTCGCCAATGGCCCTACCCACTTGAACTGCGGTGCCCGGCTTTCGGTATAGGTGGTGCAGAAGATCCCGTGGTTCTTTTTGTTCAGGGCCCGGTTGTAGCCGTAATCCCAGTTCCGGAGCTTGATGACATAGTCCAGCCCGGACGCCTGCAGCACCGCTTTCACCATCTCGGTGCACAGTCCATCAATGCCATCGCCGTTATGCTCGAAGGCACGGCCGGTGGAACTCATGTTGTACGGAGGAAAGTTCTCGGTGTAGATGTAGAGTTTGTCTGAGCCCAGGGCGGGCACAGAAACGCCGGCAAACACCAGCGTGGCAGCTAACAGAGAGGCCAACTTGCGCACGGGTTATCTCCTTTACCACGAATGACTTGGTCCGCTGCACAGGCAGCGGCACGATGAGACAGTAGTGGAGTTTACCCGAGCTTTTAACGTTGTTTTACAGATAAACTGTTTGTTTTCGTAAGGGAACACCCGAGAGCCAGAGCGGGCTGAGGGCTCCGTCCTGAATTATTTTCCGATGCAGAAGCTGCTGAATATCTTACCCAGAAGCTCATCCGGGGTCAGATGCCCGGTGATTTCCCCCAGGGCGTCCTGAGCGGCCCTCAGATCTTCGGCCAGCAATTCACCGGCGCCGTAACCTTCCAGCTGGGTCTGGCCTTGCAACAGGGAATCCCGGGCACGTTCCAGGGCATCCAGGTGCCGGCGCCGGGCCAGGAAGCCACCTTCGGTAGTGCTGGCAAAGCCGATGCATTCTTTCAGGTGCTCCCGCAGGACCTCCAGGCCCTCCGCGGCTTTTGCTGCCAGACGAATCACCGGAGCGGTCTGATGCGGCTCTGCGCTGATGCCGACCGGTTCACCAGACAGATCCACCTTGTTACGAATCACAGTCACCGGCGCGCTTCTGGGCAGTTGATCAATAAAATCCGGCCAGATTTCATGGGGCTCGGTTTTGTCGGTGGTGGTGGCATCCACCATCAGCAAAATACGATCGGCCTGTCGGATTTCTTCCCAGGCCCGGGCAATACCAATCTGTTCCACTTCGTCCGGGCTGTCCCGCAGGCCGGCGGTATCAATAATGTGCAGCGGCATACCATCAATGTGGATATGTTCCCGCAACACATCCCGGGTCGTGCCCTCGATGGCGGTGACAATCGCAGCCTCCCGACCCGCGAGGGCGTTCAGCAGGCTGGATTTTCCGGCATTGGGCCGGCCAGCAATAACCACCTTCATGCCGTCCCGCAGAATGGTGCCTTGCTGGGCTTCACCGAGAATCTTCTGCACCTGCTCCAGCAGACCCTGCAAGTCAGAAGCAACCTTGCCATCGGCCAGGAAATCGATCTCTTCCTCCGGAAAATCGATGGCCGCTTCCACGTAGATGCGCAGATGGGTGATGGCCTCCACCAGGTTATCCACACGTTTGGAGAACACCCCCTGCATGGAACGCACGGCGCAGCGGGCCGCCTGTTCCGAGCTGCTTTCAATCAGATCTGCAATGGCCTCAGCCTGAGCCAGGTCCAGCTTGTCATTGAGAAACGCTCTTTCGGAAAATTCACCGGGCCGGGCCAGCCGGGCGCCCAGGCTGCAGACTTCCCGCAACAGGATATCCAGGATCACCGTACCCCCATGGCCCTGAAGCTCGAACACATCTTCGCCGGTAAAGGAATGCGGGTTGGGAAAGTACAGACCGATGCCCTCATCAATGAGCTCTCCCTGCCGATCCCGGAACGGGCCGTAATGGGCGTACCGGGGTTTTGGCTCAAAGCCCAGCATGGTGCGGGCAATGGCCATGGCTCTGGGTCCGGACACCCGGACAATCCCCACCCCGGCCTGGCCCGGGGCAGTGGCGATGGCGGCAATGGTGTCAGTCGCTGGCTGCATCTTGGTTTTCCTGAAATAGAAATGACAAAGGCTCCACAAGGGAGCCTTTGTCAGGTCAGAAGCACTGTTGAATCAGTACTTCTTGCCTGCCGTTTCCGCTTCGATCTTGCGGGTAATGTACCACTGCTGGGAGATCGAAAGAATGTTGTTCACCAGCCAGTACAGAACCAGACCAGCCGGGAACCACAGGAAGAACACGGTGAAGATCAGCGGCATCAGCTTCATGATCTTGGCCTGCATGGGGTCCGGGGGCGTCGGGTTCAGGCTCATCTGGATGAACATGCTGGCGCCCATCAGGATCGGCAGGATGAAGTACGGGTCCATCTGGGACAGATCCTGAATCCACAGCATGAACGGCGCATGACGCAACTGGACACTTTCAAACAGTACCCAGTAAAGCGAGATGAACACCGGCATCTGCACCAGTATTGGCAGACAGCCGCCGAGCGGATTGATTTTCTCGCGCTTGTACAGCGCCATCATTTCCTGGGACATGCGCTGGCGATCGTCGCCATAGAGCTCTTTCAGCCGGGTCAGTTGCGGAGCAACCGCGCGCATTTTCGCCATGGAGCGATAGCTGGTGGCGGAGAGGTGGAAGAACACCGCTTTTACCAACACCGTCAGCAGGATGATAGCGACACCCCAGTTACCGACGAGGCCATAGAACCATTCAAGAATGTAGAACAGCGGCAGGGAAATGAAGAACAGCCAGCCGAAATCAACGGTGCGATCCAGGTTCGGAGCCAGAGCTTCCAGCCGATCAATGATCTTGGGACCGACATAAGCAGTGGCGCCCACTTCTGCGGTCTCACCCGGTGCTACCGTCGTCGCAGGATAAACAAAGCCCATGACATGGAGATCGCCCCGTCGGGTGGTCTGGAACTGGGCTTTCTGATCCCGCTCGGGGACCCATGCGGTCAGGTAGTAATGCTGCAGGAAGGCCAGCCAGCCATTGGTGACGGACTGATTGACGCGCTTCTCTGACAGATCCTCGAAATCGTACTTCTCATACGGATCTTCCGGGGTACTGATCACCATGCCGAGATAAGCCCGGATTCCCATGCTGGCCTGGGAGGTCGGATCTGGCGCCTGATCGCGTACGATCTTGCCGGTGAAGTTACCTTGCCATGGGCTTTCTGAACGGTTGTCGATCAGGTAGCTGACATCAATCTGATAGCTGTTGCGGGCCAGATGATAGCGTTTGGTGATGGCTACACCGCTGTCAGTGGTGTACACCAGGTCGATGGTCAGTTCATCTTCCCCTTCCGCCAGCTGGTAACTGCCGGTTTCTGCCTGAAATACCGGAGCGTCACCGGCCTGGCTGCCATCCGGGCCATCGCGACCGATCAGGCCACTTTCCAGGAGATAGGTGCGGGTACTGGTATTGGTCAGCAGTTTCAGTGGCTGTTCGCTGTCCAGAGACTCGTCGTATTGTAACAGGGAACTGTCAACCACATTACCGCCTACGCGGTCGATCTTCAGCTCGTAAACATCCGTGGTCACGGTAATGAAACGATCTGCCAGATCCTGATCGCTGCTGGCGGAGGTTGTCGCGAGTGAGCCGGTCTCCGGCGTTGCAAACTCTTCACCGCCTGCGTTGTTATCCTCAGGCAGGATCATGTCATCGGTGCTGTTGGTAGCACTGCTGTCTGAGGGAGATTGCGCCTCGGCAACCTGTTCTGTTTGAGGCTGGTGATAATCCTCGTTCCAGGCAAGTACCATCAGGTAACTGACAATGGCGAGGCCGGCAAACAAAACGATGCGTTGAATATCCATAAACTTAGTGTCTGGTCTGAGTAGTGGAATGAGTGCTTTCTGTCGGATTGCAGGCCTGGCCGGAGCGAGGCGCCGTATTCAGTTCCGTTCCCGGTACCGGATCATAACCGCCTTCTGCCCAGGGATGACACCTGAGTAGCCGGGCTGTTGCCAGGTAACCGCCTTTCAGAGGTCCGTGATGTTGGATGGCCTCGAGGGCGTATTGTGAACAGGTAGGGTAATGACGGCAATGGCTGGCCATCATCGGACTGATGGCATACTGGTAGAACCGGATGGGCAAGAGCAGGAGTTGACGCATTACTCCGTACCTCTGGGATTGCCGACGGATTGATCAGGCGTGGACTGCCGGTATTTTTTCTTTACCCGATGCCAAAGATCATTCAGTGAGGAACGGACCGTATCGTTATCCAGCCGATCCAGCCCCTGGCGGCCGAGCACAATGATATCAAGGCCTGGCAGATCTGGTTGGAGCCGGAAGGTTTCCCTTACCTGACGCTTGATCCGGTTTCTCTGAACGGCGAGCCGAAGATTCTTCTTGGAGAAGATCAATCCGACCCTGGCGTGTCCCAATGAGTTGGCAGAGGCCAGGATCAGAAAATTCCTGTGCGGAACTTTCAGCGTTACGTCATTGAAGACCCTGCTGTAATCCGAAGGTTTCAACAGTCTGTGAGACTTCGGAAACGTCAAGGCCTTCATGAGGCAGGCTTCAGATTACGCAGACAGGCGTGCACGGCCCTTGGCACGGCGACGAGACAGTACCTTGCGACCATTGGCTGTCGCCATACGGGCACGGAAACCGTGAACGCGCTTGCGCTTCAGGACGCTCGGTTGGAATGTTCTTTTCATGGTGATGTTCTCACAAATCGTCGATGGACATTGATCAGTGGCTGGAAAATAGACAGCCAAAACAGGAGCGGCATTCTAGTCAAATACCGGTGCAAGTTCAATGGTTATAGTTTGGTCAGGCAAGATTCTGGCATGGGTACTAACCGACATGGTGAGTAATAGAATCTGTAAGGTCTTTTTAAAATTCTTTCAAAGATATTTATTACTGTTATTAGGCACCTTGATTTCTGTGGATAAGAGAAATTTAATCTGAATAATCATGAGATTAACGCCATGACAAAGCTTGTGACAGATACCCGTGAGCCCTGTGGATTTCGTCATCACGGATTGTGCACAAGTGGGATAGGTGATGGTGAACCGAGTTATGCAAGTATCCGTCAAGATCTTTCCCACAGGACTGAACCCCGGCTTTGCACAAGCTCCTGTGAATAACTTTTTTTCAGGCATTTTCTGTACACAAGGCTGTAGATATGTCTGAAACAATCTGAAAAATATGAAGAAAAGTTTCCACAGGGTGTTTATGACAAAGGTTTCCGGCCTTTTACTGAAGGCTCGTGCAGGTTAGAATCTCCGGTCACTTCAGGCACCGGTTGGCGTTGGTTTAACGGTGCCTTATCAGTCAGGTTTTCGGGAGCAGGCGGTCGTGCCGAACAGTATGTGGCATCAATGTCTTGAAGTACTCCGGGATGAGTTTCCCGCACAGCAGTTCAATACCTGGTTGAGGCCCCTTCAGTCTGATCACCGGGAAGGGCAGCTCATGCTGTTTGCCCCGAACCGGTTTGTGATGGACTGGGTCAACGAAAAATACCTTCGCCGTATAGAAGAAGTATTGAAGGATCTGAATGGTGGTCAGGCGCCACGAGTCATGATGAAAGTGGGCTCTGCGCCCAAGCCCACAGATCCGGTGGTTCGCTCCGAAGTGGCGCCGCCGGTCCGGGTCTCGGAAGAAACCGAGCAGACCGTTACGGAAGAAGAAAGAAGTGTTGCGGCTACTGTTGCGGATTCAGCACCAAGAGCGATGTCTGCGCCGGCACCCAAGGCCCAGGCCGAGCGCCGTCCGGTGCAGGTAGAAGGTGATATCAAACACCAGAGTTTTCTTAACGAAACCTTTACCTTCGATACCTTTGTCGAGGGTAAATCGAACCAGCTGGCCCGGGCTGCCTCCATGCAGGTGGCGGAAAACCCCGGTGGTGCCTACAACCCGCTGTTTCTTTATGGCGGCGTGGGCCTGGGTAAAACCCACCTGATGCATGCCATTGGCAATGAGATTGTGCGTCGCAACCCGCGCGCGAAGGTAGCCTATCTGCGTTCGGAACGGTTTGTGGCCGACATGGTCAAGGCACTGCAGCTGAATGCCATCAATGAGTTCAAACGCTATTACCGGTCGGTGGATGCGCTGCTGATTGACGATATCCAGTTTTTTGCCCGCAAGGAACGCTCTCAGGAAGAGTTTTTCCACACCTTTAATGCGCTGCTTGAAGGTGGCCAGCAGGTGATCGTGACCTGTGACCGTTTCCCGAAAGAAATCTCTGATATGGAGGAGCGGCTGAAATCCCGCTTTGGTTGGGGCCTGACGGTGATGGTTGAGCCTCCGGAACTGGAAACGCGGGTGGCGATCCTGATGAAGAAGGCGGAACAGGCCAATGTGAAACTCAGCAGCGAGGCCGCGTTCTTTATTGCACAGAAAATCCGGTCAAACGTTCGTGAGCTTGAAGGGGCGCTGCGTCTGGTGATAGCGAATGCTCACTTCACTGGCTCAGAGATTACCCCGCCGTTTATCCGTGAGAGCCTCAAGGATCTCCTGGCCCTGCATGAAAAGCAGGTGAGCATCGATAATATCCAACGAACGGTGGCTGAGTACTACAAGATCAAGGTGGCGGATCTGCTGTCCAAACGCCGCACTCGCACAGTCACCCGGCCGCGCCAGGTGGCTATGTCCCTGGCCAAGGAACTGACCAATCATAGCCTGCCGGAGATTGGCGACGCGTTCGGTGGGCGTGACCACACCACCGTTCTGCATGCCTGTAAAAAGATTGTTGAATTGCAGGAAACCGATCCCGGTATCCGTGAGGATTATCAGAATTTTATGAGATTGCTGACCACCTGATTGAAGGTGGCCTGTACGAACAACACATACATTCACTTCCGATAACTGAAGCCGAGTGCCATGAAACTGACCATCAGCCGTGAATCACTGATCACCCCGCTGCAAAGCATTGCGGGCGTTGTGGAAAAGAAACAGACCATGCCGGTGTTGTCCAACGTACTGCTGGAAGCGGAAGACAATACGCTGACACTGACCGGTACCAATATGGAAGTGGAGCTGGTGGCTCGGGTAGCACCAGTCCATGTGGATCAGCCTGGTCGTATCACGGTTCCGGCGCGGAAGTTGGCGGATATCTGCCGGGCCTTGGGGGATGAGGCGCCTATCGATCTGGTACTGGAAGGCGATCGTCTGCATCTGCGCGCCGGAAATTCCCACTTCACCCTGTCGACGCTGCCAGCGGAGCACTTTCCCAATGTCGAAGATGAGCCGGAAAGCTTCCGCCTGGCATTGCCACAGAAAGAGCTCGGTCGCATGCTGGATGCCACTGCGTTCGCCATGGCCCAGCAGGATGTGCGTTATTACCTGAACGGGTTGTTGCTGGAAGTGGATGTTAATCATGCCCGGGTTGTGGCTACCGATGGTCATCGTCTGGCCATGGCCCAGTTCGATCTGGATACCGGGTGTCCAGAGTTGCGGCAGGTTATTGTGCCTCGTAAAGGTGTGCTGGAGCTGGCCCGGCTTCTGGATGATGAAGAATCGCCGGTTACGCTGGTCATCGGTGACAATCATCTTCGGGCGACGGTGGGCAGCTATACCTTTACCTCCAAGTTGATTGAAGGCAAGTTCCCGGATTACAACCGGGTGATCCCGCGGGGCGGCGACAAGACCGTACTGGCTGATCGTTCAACGCTGAAAAGTACCCTGCAGCGGGCGGGCATTCTGTCTCACGAGAACATCCGTGGTGTGCGCCTGAACCTTTCTCCCAACCAGTTGCAGGTGTTCGCCAATAACCCTGACCAAGAACAGGCCGAAGATGCGTTGCCGGTGGAGTATCAGGGCGAATCCCTGCAGATCGGGTTTAATGTAGGCTATCTGGTAGATGTCATGAATGCACTGGATGATGACCAGGTGAAGATTACGTTGTCGAATCCCAACAGCAGTGCGCTGATTGAGGCTCAGAACGACAACCGTTGCCTGTATGTTGTCATGCCGATGCGACTGTAATCAGGTTTGGAGGGCTCTATGGGTGCTGTAACGAATGGAATCAAAGGCGCGTTCAGGATCGGTCAGACCCTGTCTGTGCTTGGCCGCACCGGGGTAAACTGGGTTCGGGGCGATCGGCCCCCTGCCCCGAAACTGTTGAGGCAGACCTTCGAAAGCCTGGGCGCAACCTACATCAAGCTGGGACAATTTATTGCCAGCTCGCCGACCTTTTTCCCCAAGGAGTATGTGGAGGAGTTCCAGTTCTGCCTCGACAAGACCCCGAGCCTTCCCTTCAGCGTAATCAAGAAGATCATCCGGGACGAGCTTGGTCGCCCTATTGATCAGGTGTATTCGGAAATTGATCCGGTTGCACTGGCTTCGGCATCCATTGCCCAGGTTCATGCTGCTCGCCTGGTAACGGGTGAAGAAGTGGTGATCAAGGTTCAGAAGCCGGGTGTGGAAAACATTCTGCTGACGGACCTCAACTTTCTTTACCTGTCTGCCCGAATGCTCGAGACGCTGGCCCCGAAACTGTCCTGGACCTCCATGTCCGGCATTGTGGATGAAATTCAGAAAACCATGATGGAAGAGTGCGATTTCATCAAAGAGGCCAACAACCTGAAAGTGTTCCGGGAATTTCTGCAGAACACCCACAATGAAGACGCGACGGTGCCGCGGGTGTACGAGCATTGCAGTACTCGCCGGATTCTGACTATGGAGCGGTTCCATGGGGTTCCATTGACGGATCTGGAAAGTATTCGAGGCTTTTCCCGGGATCCGGAGCGGACATTGATTACCGCCATGAATACCTGGTTCGCCAGCCTGACCCAGTGCGAGTTTTTTCACGCAGACGTTCATGCCGGTAACCTGATGGTGCTTGAGGACGGTCGCGTTGGTTTTATCGATTTCGGCATTGTCGGTCGGATCAGGCCGGATACCTGGCAGGCCGTGAGCGATTTCATTTCGGCGATTATGGTGGGCAATTTTGACGGTATGGCTGACGCCATGATCCGGATTGGCGTTACCCGGCATACCGTGCGGGTGGACGATCTGTCTGCTGATCTTCAGCGTCTGTATCGTCAGATGGATCGCATGGTGCCGGATGATGTGCCCTATGAAGTGGAACGGGCCGAGGACGACGTGAATAATATCCTGATGGACATGGTAAAGGTTGGCGAAAGTCACGGTTTGCATTTCCCCCGTGAATTCGCCTTGCTGCTCAAGCAGTTCTTGTATTTCGACCGCTATGTTCACATCCTGGCGCCAGAAATGGATGTGTTCATGGACGAACGGCTAACCATGCTTCATTAACCGGTCTACCGGGGTTTCTAGTACACTAGGGCGATATCGGAAACGGTATCGCCCTTTCTCGTTTTGGTCGTCCGAATTCTCAGCCTGAGCACTCCGTTACCCATGGCGTTAGTCAAACTCCAGACACAGCATTTCCGAAACCTGTTATCTGCGCCTGTAGAATTTTCACCGTCCTTCAATCTTCTTTATGGCGCCAATGGCAGTGGTAAAACCAGTGTGCTGGAGGCAATTGGTTATCTTGGACTTGGCCGGTCGTTTCGGGTCAGCCGGCATCAGGCAGTGGTGGCCCACGGGCAGTCGAAGCTGACTGTCTTCGGGGCACTGGATTCAGGTCTGTTGGCTCAAGCGTCTTCAGAAAAGGTTGAGCACAGGATTGGTATTTCCCGGGATGTCAGCCTCAAGGAAACCCAGTTGCGGGTAGATGGTGAGGCGGTTCGCAGTCTTTCGTTTCTGGCGATGCATCTTCCGGTCTCGGTGATTGATCCCGGTGTGTTCGACATTGTTGCCGGTGGTCCGGGCAAACGCCGACAGTTTCTGGATTGGTTAGTGTTCCACGTGGAACCTTCCTTTTCTGCCCTGTGGCAACAGGTTCAGAGGGTCACGTCACAGCGGAATCAAATGCTGAGAAATGGTAGACTGGACGAATCGTTGATGCGGGTCTGGGATTCCCAGTACGGCGCCTTGGCGGAGTCGTTGAGTGACATCCGCGAAACTGTCTTCCATCGCTTCAAGATCGCTTTTGAATCGGTGTTGGCGGAGCTGGATGCGCCTTGGGTGGAAGGTCTGAAGATGGACTTCTACCCGGGCTGGGATCGAAGCACAGCGTTGACCGAAGTACTGGTTAACCATCGCGAACAGGAACGTCGTATGGGCCACACCTTGTACGGCCCGAACCGGGCGGATATCCGCCTGAAGTTTGGTGGTCGTCCGGTGGCGGAAACCTTCTCGAGAGGCCAGCAAAAGACACTGGTGATCCTGATGAAGATTGCTCAGGGCAAGGTGTTGAGTGATCTTGGCAAACAGGTGACGTTTCTGTTGGACGATATCAACGCCGAGTTGGATGTTCGTCATCGCGTTATGCTGGCTCGCAACTTACAGGAACTGCGTTGTCAGGTGTTTATCACCTCCATTGAGCATCCGGAACCGGACACGTTGTGGCACGATGGGGATACACCTGAATACAGAATGTTCCACGTGGAACATGGACAATTGACGGAAGAATAGCTGAGCCTGGCGGGTTCGCGAATTATCGTGTCGCCAGGGCTGGGCTCACCTCCAGGAGTCTCTTTTAATGAGTGAATCGAACTACAATTCCTCCAGTATCAAAGTCCTCAAAGGACTCGACGCGGTGCGTAAACGGCCCGGTATGTACATCGGTGATACCGACGATGGCACCGGCCTGCATCACATGGTCTTTGAGTTGGTGGATAACTCCATCGATGAGGCTCTGGCTGGTTACTGTTCTGAAATCGGCATCATCATCCACCCGGACGAATCCATTACCGTAAAAGACAACGGTCGCGGTATCCCGGTCGATCTTCATGAAGAGGAAGGTGTTTCGGCCGCCGAGGTCATCATGACCGTCTTGCACGCCGGTGGTAAGTTCGACGACAACTCCTACAAGGTCTCCGGCGGTCTGCACGGCGTGGGTGTGTCTGTGGTCAACGCCCTGTCTTCCTCGCTGACCCTCACCATCCGCCGGGATGGCAAGGTCTACGAGCAGAGCTACACCCACGGCGTGCCCAATGCGCCCCTGGGCGAAGTCGGTGAAACCGATGCCTCCGGTACCAAGGTTCACTTTATTCCCTCGCCGGAAACCTTCACTCATATCCAGTTCCATTACGACATCCTGGCCAAGCGCCTGCGGGAACTTGCGTTCCTGAACAGTGGTGTGCGTATCCGCCTGACGGATGAGCGTTCAGGCAAGGAGGAGATCTTTGAGTATGAAGGTGGTCTGCGGGCCTTTGTTGAGCACCTGAATACCAACAAGACGGCCATCAACCGTGTCTTCCATTTCAACCGTGAGCGGGAAGATGGCATTGCGGTAGAAGTGGCCATGCAGTGGAACGATGCCTTCCAGGAAAACATCTACTGCTTCACCAACAATATTCCCCAGCGTGATGGTGGTACTCACCTGGCCGGTTTCCGGGCAGCACTGACCCGCTCTCTGAACAACTACATTGATCATGAAGGCCTGGGCAAGAAAGCCAAAGTAGCAACCTCCGGTGATGATGCCCGGGAAGGCCTGACCGCTATCATCAGTGTGAAAGTGCCCGATCCCAAGTTCTCCTCCCAGACCAAGGACAAGCTGGTGTCCTCGGAAGTGAAGACGGCGGTGGAGCAGGAACTGTATCAGAGCTTTGCGGAGTACCTGCAGGAGCAACCCAACGAAGCCAAGCAGATCGTTAACAAGATGATCGAAGCGGCCCGTGCCCGGGAAGCAGCCCGTAAGGCCCGGGATATGACCCGCCGTAAGGGCGCCCTGGACATTGCCGGCCTGCCCGGCAAGCTGGCGGACTGCCAGGAAAAAGACCCTGCCCTCTCCGAACTGTTCATTGTGGAGGGTGATTCTGCGGGTGGCAGTGCCAAGCAGGGCCGTGATCGTAAGACCCAGGCCATCCTGCCCCTGAAAGGTAAGATCCTGAACGTCGAGAAAGCCCGTTTTGACAAGATGCTGTCTTCCGCGGAAGTTGGCACTCTGATCACGGCACTGGGTTGTGGCATCGGCCGCGAAGAGTTCAACCCGGACAAACTCCGTTATCACTCCATCATCATCATGACCGATGCCGATGTGGACGGTTCACACATCCGTACCCTGCTGCTGACCTTCCTGTTCCGCCAGATGCGGGAAATCATCGAGCGCGGCCATGTGTTCATTGCCATGCCGCCACTGTACAAGGTCAAGCGTGGCAAACAGGAGCAATACCTGAAGGACGAGAAGGCGAAGGAAGCCTATCTGACCCAGACGGCCCTGGAAGGCGCCCAGCTCTATGTGAACCCGGAAGCACCGGCCATCAAGGATTCCGCCCTGGAAACCATGGTGAAGGATTATCAGGCAGTGATGGCGATGATCGATCGCCTGTCCCGGGCCTATCCGGCCAAGGTACTGCAGCAGATGGTCTACAACAGTACGCTCAAGCCGGAACACCTGAAGGAAGAGGCTGAAGTGGCCCGTTGGGTGGCGCGCCTGGGTGAAGGTCTGGATCTGGATACCCGCACGGGCACCAAGTACACCTTCTCCGTTACCCGCGATGAGGAACGGGGCCTGTACCTGCCCAAAGTCACCATCTTTGTGCATGGCATTCCCCATGAGCATGTGTTCAGTCATGACTTCTTCGAGTCTTCGTCCTACGGGGCCATTGCCCGTCTGGGCGAGACCCTGGAGGGGCTGATTGAGGATGGCGCCTACATCCAGCGTGGCGAGCGCAAGCAGTCTGTGCTGTCCTTCGAGGGCGCCCTGGAGTGGCTGATGAAGGAAGCCCAGCGTGGCCTGAACATCCAGCGATACAAGGGGCTGGGTGAAATGAACCCGGATCAGTTGTGGGAAACCACCATGGATCCGGAAACCCGCCGGATGATGAAGGTCACCATTGAGGATGCGATTGCCGCGGACCAGATCTTCACCACACTGATGGGGGATGACGTGGAGCCACGGCGGGACTTCATCCAGAGCAACGCGCTGGAAGTGACCAACCTGGATATCTGATCAGACAAACCTTGTTGGCAATAAAAAACGGTGGCTCCTTGTGGATGCCACCGTTTTTTTATGGGTGTCCGGGGAACCCGGAAACCGGTGTTGTAATAACCTATTTCGAGGACCCTGACTCTGCCCTCTTCCGTTCCTTTTCTTTTTCCTTTTCAATCAGATGTGGCGCCATCACCTCTTCCAGGGTATACCCCGTCAGGCGCCGGATGGTGCGCCAGAGGTAATAGAAGATCAGCATCATCATCACCATGGAGGGGATGGCAATCATCGGATAGCTCACCAGGGTCATGCGGCCCAGTTCCTCATTGAAGGCCTGGGTGCCCGAAGGGCTCACCACAATCCATTTCGCCAGCACATAATTCATGATGGACGAGAACAGGAAGGTGCCGGCAAAGAAATAGCTGGCCTTAAGTAGCCGCCCTTCAAACTCCTCCACGCAGTTCTTTTCTTCCAGTGAGGCCTGAATCTTGTCCACGTCCAGCACATTCGGGTTATAAAGCAGAGTACGGACCAGGGGGTACCTGGTGCGCGTAGACACCAGTACCGCCAGACCAATGACGGCGGGCACGGCCGCTTCCTTGATGGCGAGCCAGCCGGCATCCAGTTCCAGCAAACCAATGCCGCCGGTGAGGCCGACACTGATCAGGCCCAGCAAGGCGATGAAGTTTTTCTTGTGGTAGCGCACCAGCTCGAACAGGCCCCAGCCCAGGGGAAACGCCAGGCCGATGATCAGCGCATTGACGCTGCCGAGGTGTTCGTCACCACTGAACTTCATCAGAATCACCGAGGGAATGATGATACTGACCAGCAGGTCGATCCAGGGTCTGGGTTGGTGGTCTGGAGTGGGAGAATTACTCTGGGACGTCATGGTTACCGCCTGATCGGTGAATCAACGGCAGAACCCGAGGGGGGCACTGCCGGAAAGAGCTTCCGGCAGTATACGACGAATAGGAAGTCAGAAGTAACCGCCTGGTTCAGGCGCCCACTTCCTTCAGGCATTCCTCAACAATATTCAGCCCTTCTTCCAGCACTTCGTCTTCGATGGTCACCGGCATCAGGAATCGCAGTGTGTTGCCGTGCATACCGCAACTCAGCAGGATCAGTCCTTTCTCCTTTGCCTTTTTGGTAATGGCCCCGGCCAGTTCTGGCATGGGCTTGTGACTTTCCTTGCTTTCCACCAGCTCGAAGGCCGCCATGGGGCCCAGATTGCGAGCGTTGTCCACATGGGTGAACTGCTCCTGCCATTGGTCGAACCGGGATCTAAGTTTCTCGCCCAGGCGCTGGCTCCTGCCAAGGATATCTTCTTCCTTGATGACATCGAACACCGCCAGGGCGGCGGCGCACGCGGTGGGGCTGCCGGTGTAGGTACCGCCCAGGGAGTTCGGGCCGGAGGAGTCCATCACCTTGTCCGTGCCGACGATGGCCGAGATGGGCATGCCATCGGCCATGGATTTGGCCATGGTCATAATGTCCGGCTCAATACCACTGTGTTCGATGGCGAACAGCTTGCCGGTGCGGCCAAAGCCACTTTGCACTTCATCCACGATCATCATGATGTCGTTTTCATCGCAGATCTTGCGGATGGCTTTCAGGAAACTTGGCGGTGCCGGGTAGAAACCGCCCTCACCCAGAACCGGCTCCAATACGATGGCGGCGGTTTCATGGGCCGGGGAGTCGGCTTTCATGGTCATCGCCAGGCCGCGCAGGGACTCTTCTTCGGAAATGCCATGGTAAGGCACCGGGTAAGGCGCGCGGTAGACCAGGCCGGGCATGGGCCCGAAGGAGGTCTGGTAAGGGGCGGCCTTGCCGTTCATGGCCATGGTGAAGAAGGTGCGGCCGTGGTAACCGCCGTCAAAACAGATAACGTTGTTTTTGCCGGTGGCTGCGCGGGCAATCTTGACTGCGTTTTCCAATGCCTCGGCGCCGGAGTTGGCCAGCATGACCTTGCCGTGGCCTTTTACCGGCACCACTTCGCTCAGTTTCTGAGCCAGCTTCACGTAGCCCTCGTAGGGCATCACCGTCTGGCAGGTGTGCATCAGTTTGTCGAGCTGCGCCTTGACGGCCTCAACCACCCTGGGATGTCGATGGCCGATGTTCAATACGCCGATACCGCCGGCGAAATCGATCATGCGTTTGCCATCTGCGTCCCAGACCTCTGCGTTCAGGGCGTGATCTGCAAATTGATCATTGGGGCTTGCTGCGCCCGCGGCGACGTATCGCTCTTTGAGTGCCTGCAATTCTTTGTTGCTCACTTTGCGTGTCTCCCTGTGTCAGGATTAGGAATTTCTAGTACCAGTGTAGGGAGTACGCACCCAACACACAAACCGACCAACGGGGCACTCAGTGTTCTGTCTGGCTCCCGGTGTCCCGGAATTGCAGGCTGGCCAGGCGCCGGTACAGCGCGTTATCGCGGATCAACTGGTCGTGACTGCCCACTGCCAGCAGTCGGCCCTCGTCAAATACCGCGATCCTGTCGGCATCCCGCACCGTTGCCAGCCGATGAGCAATCACCAGGGTAGTCCGGCCCTCCGTGAGCGCCGGCATGGCCTGCTGAATCAGATGTTCGCTTTCCGCATCCAGGGCGCTGGTGGCTTCATCAAGCAGCAGAATCGGAGCGTCGGCCAACAGCGCACGGGCAATCGCCAGTCGTTGTTTCTGGCCACCGGAAAGGCCCTGGCCGGCATCACCCAGGGGCGTGTCGTAACCCTGTGGCAGGGCCTGAATGAATTCGTGGGCGTGGGCAATACGGGCGGCTTGCTCGATCTCAGCCTGATTGGCCTCGGGCCGGGCGTAGCGAAGATTATCGGCGACAGTGCCATGAAACAGGGCGGGATTCTGCGGCACCAGAGCGAAACACCGCCGCAGGTCAGCCAGTGGAACCATGGCGGTGTCTATGCCATCCAACCGGATAGAACCGGCCTGTAGCGGATAGAAACCCAGTAGCAGATCAAACAACGTGGATTTACCGGCACCGGACGGACCGACCAGGGCAAGGGTTTCACCCGGCTGGATCTCCAGAGAGACCCCGGCAAGCGCTGGCCGTTCCGTGCGCCCGCTATAGCTGAAGCTCAGGTTATCCAGAGTAATTGCACCGGTCACTGTGCCCGGGAGCCTGGCCGTTCCCGTCTCGGGACGCCGCTCCGGCTCGGTCTGCAGCAGCTCGAACAGGCGAGCTGCGGAACCGGCGGCGCGCTGCAATTCGCCAATCACCTCACTGATGGCTCCAGCCGCGACCCCCACCAGCAGGCTGTAGAACACAAAGGCTGCCAGCTCACCCGGTGAGATTCGGCCATGAATCACATCCAGCCCGCCAATCCAGATGACAATACCGACGGCGCCCATTACCAGGGAAATCGCCAGTGTGGTCAGCCAGGCGCGCTGGCGAATCCGTTGCCGGGCAATATCGAAGGCCTTTTCAGAGACCTCGGCGAAGTAGCGGCGATCGTGAGGCTGATGATTGAAGGCCTGTACGGTTTTGATCTGGCTGAGATTCTCCCCGACATAACTGCCAACATCCGCCACCCGATCCTGACTCAGTCGGGACAGCGCCCGCACCCGGCGGCCGTAAAACAGGATCGGCGCAATCACCAGCGGAAACCCCAGCAGGATGATGCTGGCCAGCTTGGCGTTGGTGACAAACAGAAGAATCAGCCCGCCGATAAGCATCAGCGTGTTGCGCAGGGCGATGGAGACGGTGGAGCCAATCACCGATTGCAGTACGGTGGTGTCAGCCGTAAACCGGGACTGAATCTCCAGGGCCCGGTTCTGTTCAAAGAAGCTGGGCGTGAGATCGATCAGGTGATTGAATACCCGTTTGCGAATGTCTGCCACCACCCGTTCGCCAATCCAGGACACCAGGTAGAATCGGGCAAACGAACCAAAGGCCAGGCCGAGGACCAGCACGAAAAACAGGCCGATAGCCTTGGCGAGGTTTTCCGGAGACTGCGTGGCCAGGCCCTGATCGACCAGAATGCGCAGGCCCTGGCCCAGACCAAGGGTGATGCCGGCGGTAATAACCAGGGCAATCAGCGCACCGATCACGGCTCGTCGGTAGGGGCTGATAAACTCTATGACAAGTCTTAGAGCTTTACGATGGTTGGGGCTGATGGTCACTCTCCTGATCGATCAAAGTTTAATTAAGCCGTTTCTTTTACGATTTGTCCTCAGATGAAGACGTATCATAGCTGTTAGCAAGAGTGCACGGGATGGGGAGCCTTTCCGGGACCGTCAAAAGCCAGGGATGGCTTTTGTCGAGCGTACAGGGATGTATTTACAGCGTGTCCCGGAAAGGCTCCCCATCTCGGGCGCTCGACATCTCCAAAAGTTCAAGGATATTGCATTGAGAGCCTACGCCGACAACGACTACCCCGCCGATCATAAGCCAGACTGGTCGATTATTTCCGGGCTGTGGCCGTATCTTCTGGAATTCAGGGGGCGGGTCGCGTTGGCTATGGCGATGCTGGTTTTGGCAAAGCTGGCCACCGTCGCCACCCCGGTGGCACTGAAATACATTGTCGACTACCTGGACCAGAACCGAGGTGCCGACATGCTGCTGTGGATTCCGGTTGTCTTGGTAGTGGCCTACGGTAGCCTGCGTTTTGGTGCCACCCTGTTCAGCGAACTGCGGGATGCCGTGTTTGCGCGGGTCGCGGAGCGGGCTATGCGGCGGGTCTCTCTGCGGGTGTTTGAACACCTGCACCAGAGGGAACTGGGATTTCATCTGGACCGTAAAACCGGTGGCCTGGCCCGGGATATTGAACGCGGCACCAACGGCATCAGCTTTCTGCTGCGCTTCACCCTGTTCAACATCGTGCCTACCATCCTGGAAATCCTGCTGGTGGCGGGCATCCTGCTGGTGGTGTTCAACGTCGGGTATGTCGTCGCCATTCTGGTGGCGGTGGTTGTGTATGTGGTGTTCTCCATCAAGATCACCGAATGGCGGACGAAATTTGTTCGGGAGGCCAACGCCCGGGATAACCAGTCCAACTCCCGGGCCATCGACAGCCTGCTCAACTACGAAACCGTCAAATACTTCAACAACGAACGCTACGAAGCCGAGCTTTACGATCAGGACCTGGATGAGTGGGAAAAGGCTCGGTTGAAGAACCGTCTGTCGCTGGCCACCCTGAACGCTGGCCAGGCATTGATCATCGGCGTGGCGCTGATCGTCATTATGGCCATGGCGGTACGCGAAGTGGCCAGCGGCGAAATCACTCTGGGTGATTTCACCATGATCAACGCCTACCTGATCCAGCTGTTCATTCCTCTGAATGCCCTGGGCTTTGTCTACCGGGAAATTCGCCAGGCCCTGGTGAATGTGGAGCGTCTGTTCAAACTGCTGGGTGACCAACCGGCAATCCAGGACGCGTCGGATGCCAGGCCCCTGGTTGTGGATAACGGAGAGGTACGCTTCGAACATATCCACTTTGCCTACCGCCCGGACCGGTTGATCCTGCAAGACGTTAGCTTCACTATCCCTGCCGGCCATACCGTGGCGGTGGTGGGCGCCAGCGGTGCCGGCAAGTCTACCCTCGCCCGGCTGCTGTTCCGCTTCTACGAGGTCGATAACGGCGCGATCCGGATTGATGGCCAGGATATTCGATCGGTCACCCAAGACAGTCTGCGTTCTGCCATCGGGGTGGTACCGCAGGACACCGTACTGTTCAACGATACGCTTTACCGTAACCTGGCGTATGGCCGCCCCGAAGCGACCGAGGAAGAAGTCTACCGGGCCGCGCGCATGGCCCACCTGGAAGATTTCATCCACAGCCTTCCAGAAGGCTACGAAACGAAAGTCGGCGAGCGCGGCCTTAAGTTGTCTGGCGGCGAAAAACAGCGGGTGGCCATTGCCCGGGTTATCCTGAAGAACCCGCCAATACTTATTCTGGACGAGGCAACCTCCTCCCTGGACTCCTTGTCCGAACAGGCCATCCTCGGTGCCCTGAAAGAGGTCAGCCACCAGCGTACTACCCTGGTGATTGCCCACAGGTTATCCACAGTTCGCGATGCCAATAGCATTCTGGTGATGGACGGGGGCCGGATTGTCGAAAGTGGCAGTCATCACGAGTTGCTGGCCCGCGATGGTCATTACGCCCGTCTTTGGGAACAGCAACATCGGAGTGAGGATAACTAATGCCCGGGGCTATTGCTCCCCGAGCCGAAGCGCCAGTCCTGAAGCCCGCACCACCTGTTGGCTCACGCTGTCTTTGAACACCTGCGCATCGCCGGTAATCAGGCTGAACCAGTTCTTGGCCCGGGTGATGCCCGTGTACACCAGTTCCTTGGTCAGTACCGGGCTGAGGCGATCCGGCAGCACCAGACAGGTGTGGTTGAATTCGGAACCCTGGGACTTATGCACCGTCATGGCGTATACCGTTTCCAGCTGTTGCAAACGGCTGGGGGAAATCCAGCGAATGCCGCCGGTGCTGTCACCGCTCGGGAAGGCCACCCGAAGGGTCGTTTTTGGCTCGCCGGTTTCGGTCTTATCCCAGGGTACACTGAAGGTGAGGCCGATATCCCCGTTCATCAGGCCGAGGTTGTAGTCGTTGCCGGTGACCAGCACCGGCCGGCCGGCGTACCAGCCGTCGGTTTTGTCGATCAGTTTTTCAGCCAGCAGCTTCTGGGCGATACGCTGGTTCAAGCCCTCCACGCCCCAGGGGCCTTTGCGTAACGCACACAGCACCTGGAAATCGTTGAAGGCTTCCAACACCTCAGCGGCGTGGGCATCCCAGGCTTCCCGGGGACTGCCGGCGGTCAAATCACAGCTGTGGATAACTTCCAGATAATGGCGATAGCCTACCGGTGTTGGCAGCGCCTGGCCATTCACCACCCGGCCCTGGCCGGAGTTGCGGAAAGCCTCCGGTGAGCCGGTGATGGCGTGGTGGCAGATCAGCTCAAGTGTCTGATCCGGATCGGGTTTTGGTGTTTGGCCGTTCAGCCAGATTACATCATCAAACCCGGCGTCCCGGATCTGACCCAGTACCTGGCTGGTGAGCTCGCTGGAGTTTACGGATTCTGCCAGTTGACGGATACCACTGTCCTGTCCGAAGCGGTAGCTCTTGCGCAACATCGCCACCGCCTGGTCGAGTGGCTGGCCGGAGTTATCCACAAGGCTATCCGGCACCTGCGCGCTGGTGATGGCTGCCAGCCAACGGGCAGTATCCGGCGTGTAGTGGGCGTCCAGGGCCCGTTGGCACAGTTCCCCCAGCACCGCACCGGCGTCCACTGAGGCCAGCTGGTCCTTGTCGCCCAGCAGGATCAGCTGAGCGCTGGCGGGCAGGGCATCGAATACTGAGGCCATCAGGTCGACATCCACCATGGATGCCTCATCGATGACCAGGATATCCACCAGTAACGGATTGTCTCGGTGATGTCGGAACTGGCGGGTGTCTGGCCGGCTACCGAGTAGCCGGTGCAGGGTGGTGACCTTGGTGGGAATGTCCTCCAGTTTCACGGAGCCGGGCAGGTCGGCCAGTGGCAGCTTGCTGACCGCACCGCCAATGGATTCGTTCAGCCGGGCGGCGGCCTTGCCGGTGGGTGCGGCCAGGCGGATACGGTACTTGCGCCCTGCCCGTTCCGGGCTTTCCCCGGCCACGGCCTGCAGGGCTGCCAGAAGATTCACCACGGTGGTGGTCTTGCCGGTACCCGGGCCACCGGTGATCACGGCAAAGCGGTTACGGGCGGCCAGGGCGCAGGCTAGTTTCTGGTAATCCACCGACTCTGTGGACCGGAACAGTTTGCTGAGCGTTGTGGATAAGGTTTGCGAGGCCGCCGATTGCGGGTCGGCCAGCGGCGATGGCAAGGCCAGTCGTTGCTGTATGCCCTCGGCAATGCGTTGTTCGTAACGCCAGAACCGGCGCAGGTACAGTCGGGTGCCGTTCAGTACCAGCGGTGCCGGCACGGAGCCATCGCTCACGGCCAGAGAACCCTGCAGGGCTGTGAGGCAATCGGTTAGTTGTACCCGTGACAGCAGTTCCTGTGGATAACGCCCTTGCAGGTTGGCCACCTCGCTCTCAGACAGGCCGGTATTGGCCGGTTCTTCCGGCGGCAGCGCCAGGGTCTGGCCGGCATCGTCGAGTAGCGTGGCCAGGTCAATGCACACATGCCCCCGGCCCACCTGGTGCGAGGTCAGTGCCGCCAACAGCAGCACCAGTGGTTGCGGGCCTTCGCCCTGCTCTTCGCTGAGTTCCCTGATCAGCCGGGCAAAGCCGGTATCCAGCGGGCGAATCCAGCCGGCCTGTTGCCATTGCCCTAACAGCGCCTCGGTGTCGTCAGGATGGGCCAGCAGCAGGGAGTTATCCACAGCCTCCGGTGATTCTGTGGCCGCCCGGTTCACTGGCGTGTCGTCACCCAGGTCCAGGGCAAACTGGTTTTCGGTATGGCGGGTACGGCTCATGCAGCCACCTCCCCGGACACCGGCTCGCCATCGAACAGGGCGTCCAGTTGTTCGATCAGCACCCTGGGGGGCTTGTCGGTAAAGGCGCCGCCGCTGGCGGAGTTCACCCCTCGCAGGAACAGGTACACCGCGCCGCCAATGTGCTGGTCGTAGTCGTATCCCGGTAAACGGGCCTTCAGCAACCGGTGCAGGGCCAGCAGGTAGAGGATGTATTGCAGGTCGTAGCGTTTGTCCAGAATCGCCTGGCCCATGGCCTGGTCGGTGTAGGCGTCGTCGTCCTCGCCCAGAGCATTGGATTTGTAGTCCAGCACGTAATACTGCCCCTTGTGTTCAAACACCAGGTCGATAAAGCCCTTGAGCATGCCATTGAAGCGGTTGGCCTCGGCCCGGGGCCGGTCCGCGCCGTTCAGGGTGTAACGGGTGACCAGTTTGTCCAGTGTATGGATGCTGACGTTACGGCTTTCAAACCAGAACTCCAGCTCCGGGCGCAGATTGGCCAACTGCGCCAGGCTGGCGGCATCCTGGCCATTGCGATCCAGTCGCAGTGGTTTGCGGATCAGCCCCAACAGCCACTGTTGAAGGGGCTCGATCCAGTCGCCCCAGCCCCGGGTGGAGCAGCGGCGGGCCAGCTGCTCGTGCAACAGCTCCGGGTTATCCACAACCCGTTGGAAGCCCTGGGCGGTGCACCATTCCAGCAATTCGTGCAGGAAGGTGCCGGGTCCCGCGCCTTTGGGGAAATGATGGTGGTTGCGTACGGCGGGTACGGCGGGGGCCTCCCCGGTGTCATTCTGGGCGCTTTCTTCCAGCAGGTTCTGGGTCTGGGCGTCTTCCACCTCGCCGGTGAAGGTAATACCGGTGCCGGTCATGCCGGTGTATTCGATGGTGGAGTAGCTGGCGATCCACCAGTCTTCCTTCGCTTCCCGCGTGGAGATCAGCGCCGGGCCCAGGGCGTCCGGGGCCATTTCGGTGAATATTGTGTTTCCGGCTTCCGGCAGCGGGGAAATCCGGATTTCCGGGCGGCCCTGGGCCAGTGAGGCCAGAGCCTGGCTGATGGACTGCTCCGGTGTTCCGGCAATCGCATAGCCCAGGCCGCTCTGATACCAGTTATCCACAGCCGCCGCGCCCACCCAGGTGGCAAACCGGGCCCGCGTCAGGGCCACATAGAGTTTACGGATGTCCTCGCCCAGGCGTTCCTGGTCGGCCCTTTCAATGTCTTCCGGAGTCGGATCGAACACGGTCACCAGCTTGCCGGTGTCGTCGTGGTAGCGAACATACGCCTGCTTCGGGTTCTCTGCCCGGAAGGCGGTGCCGAAGGGCAGGAATACCAGCGGGTATTCCAGGCCCTTGGATTTGTGCACGGTGATCACTTTTACCAGACCGGCGTCGCTTTCCAGGCGCAGGGTGCGGTGTTCGTCTTCTTCGTCTGCCGCCCGCAGGATCTGGGTGAAGTGGTGCACCAGGGCATGTTCGCCGTCCAGTTGCAGGCTGTCCTGCTGCAGCAGTTCGGCGATGTGCAGGATGTCAGTCAGTCTTCGCTCACCGTCAGGGCGTTGCAGCAGGCGGCCGGGAACCTCGAAGTCCATCAGAAAACTACGCAGCATGGGCAGTACGCCCTGGCTCTGCCACTGTTGCTGGTAGCGCTGGAAGCGCTCGATTTGCCGTTCCAGTATCAGCTCGTCGGTGAGCAGCCGATCCAGTGCCTGCCAGCTCTGGCCCAGGGTCGGTGTGGCCAGCGCGGAGCGGATGAAGGCCAACTGCCGGGGTTCGGCAAAGGCGCGCAGCCAGCACAGTACCTCGTTCGCCTCCCGTGAGGCCAATACTGAATCCCGGTCCGACAGGTACACACTCTTGATGCGCCGCCGGCCAAGGGCGTCCCGCACCGCAGCGGCCTCGTTGCGGTTATTCACCAGTACGGCAATGTCTCTGGGTTCAACGGGTTCGAGGTCATCCGGGCTGTCTGGCAAGGCAAAGCCGGCCTCCCTTCCCTGCCCCAGGGTCAACAATCGGGCGATTTCACTGGCGCAGGTTTCGGCCATTTCGGCCGTGGCGGTGCCCTTGGCGAGGCCCTTGGGGTTACCCTCTTTGTCGGTTTCACCGGATTCGTGGGTCCAGAACACCAGGCTGGGCTGGACTTCACCCTGCACCGACCACAGCCGCCTGGTGCCGTTGGCATCGACGCCCTGGAACGGCAGCGGCGTGCTGTCGCCCTTGCCGAACAGGAAGGCGCCCCTGGCGCTGAACTGGTCGCTGTGCTCAAACACCCGGTTGACGGCGCTCACCATGGTTTCGGCGGAGCGGAAGTTCTTGCCCAGGGTGTAAGTGCGTGCCTGCACGCCCAGGCGGGCCTGCAGGTAAGTGTGGATATCGGCGCCCCGGAAACCGTAGATGGCCTGTTTCGGATCGCCGATCATCAGCAGGCAGGTGTCCGGTTGGTTGGCTTCGACGTTATAGATCCGGTTGAAGATGCGGTACTGCACCGGGTCGGTGTCCTGAAACTCGTCAATCAGCGCTACAGGAAACTGGCGGCGGATGGTGGCGGCCAGTTGGTCCCCGCGGGGGCCATGCAGCGCGTCATCCAGGCGGGTGAGCA
Source organism: Marinobacter nauticus (assembly GCF_003634635.1). Lineage (GTDB taxonomy): Bacteria > Pseudomonadota > Gammaproteobacteria > Pseudomonadales > Oleiphilaceae > Marinobacter > Marinobacter nauticus. The sequence continues at coordinate 235,624 of NZ_RBJB01000004.1, forward strand.
GGTCATCAAAGCCCATTTCCGAGCGCTGCTGCTTTTCCGCTTCCAGCCGCCCGGCAATCCAGTGGCTGGCGTGGCGCAGGATGTCGGACTTGGCACTGGGTGGGTTCTGGCCGAATGCCAGTAAGGCGTCGATGGCGTCAAACGCCGGGTGATGGGGTGCCTGGTCGTCGCCTTTCAGGATGTTGTCCAGACCCTCGGGGGTCTGGTTCTTGTAACCGGCAGCGCTGTCCAGCTTCTCCGGCAACAGCTCGTCGGATTCGGCCCAGGCGACCAGAAATTCCCACACCTTGAGCATGGCGTTCTTGCTGCCGCCATGCAGGCGCTTGCCTTTGTTCAGATCGTTCAGCAGGTCAGTGACTTCCTGTTGCCACTGGGCCCAAGGGTGGGCTTTCAGTTCACCGGCCCGCGCGAGCCGTTCGCTGACCACCTGGTCAATGGCTTCGTGTACGCTCTGGGGCGGTGTACCCAGAGCATCCGGGTCGTCGATCAGGTTACGTACCGCCTTGCGCAGGTCGGTGGGGGTTTTCCAGTGGCTCAGGGCTTCGTCCATAAGGGCCGGTGGTAAGGGGTAAACGAAGGTGCGCCAGTAATCCCTTGCCACCTCGTCCAGCAGTTCGCTCTGGTCCGTTTCCAGGGTGAGCTTGAACAGGCTGCCGCTGTCGAAGGCGTGTTCGCTGAGCATGCGGTTGCAGAAACCGTGAATGGTGGATACCGCCGCTTCGTCCATCCATTCGGCGGCCAGCAGCAGTTTCTTGCGGCAGTCAGGCCACCTGGCCGGGTCCGGGTAACTGTCATCCCGCAGCTTGTGGATAAGTGCGGTTTCCGGGGTGGGTTCGAGGTGGTCAGCGGCGTCGGAAAACGCCTCGGCGGCCTGGGTCAGCCGGGTGCGGATGCGGTCCCGCAGCTCCTTGGTGGCGGCGTCGGTAAAGGTGACCACCAGCAGGTTAGGCGGCAACAGGTTCTGCAGCGGGCTGTCTTCTGCCTGGCCATGGCCCAGCACCAGGCGCACATACAGGATGGCGATGGTGAAGGTTTTGCCGGTGCCTGCGCTGGCCTCGATCAGCGCGCTGCCGTTCAGGGGCAGGGCCAGTGGGTCCAGATTCGGGTTTCGGTTGGTTCTCTGTTCCGTCATTCCATGCTCCCGATTTGCTCCGCCGCCGACTTGCCCTGTTCGGCTTCCCACAGAGGCACATAAAGCTGATTCAGCAGGGCTTCAAACTCGCCGCTCGCCATCAGTGCCTCGGGACTTTCGAAGGCACCCAGCAGGTAGCCGGTGTCCCGGTCCAGGGCGGTGGAATAGGCCTGTTCTGCTTCGCTAATGGCCCGTTCGTGGTCGCCGACAGATTTCTTGCCGCCATAGAAACTGGTGATCCAGGCAAAGCCGGCTTCGCAGTGAATGGGCAGGGTCCGGGTGGTGGCTTCCATCCAGCGGCCCAGAATGGCTTCGAAGTGCTTTTGTGCCTGCTCCGGGGCCATGACCGGGAAGTGGAATTTACGGCCTTCTTCCTTGCCCAGGATCACGGTTTCATAGGGCTGGCCACTGAGTTGCCCGGCCAGGTGAACCAACCAGTCCCGCAGCAGATTGGCGTAGCGGACTTTTTTCGAGTAACCGGAGCCGGTCAGCAGACCGGAGTTGGCGATCACCAGTCGGCACAGTTGTCCTGAAGGGTTGCAGCGCAGATTGTCGATTAAATCGACCACCTCCACTGCGCCTGTGCTATCCGAGTACCGAAACTCGAACGGTAAGGGCTCGGCCACTGCTTCCGGCCACTCGGCCAGCGCGCCGTGGTAGCGTTGAAACAGGTCTGGCAGGCGGCCGGCCAGCTCGGTGCGCAGGCGATGTTCAGTCACCCCCATACCCAGGTCGCCCCGCCGGGCCATGCGGTCCAGAGTGGCTTCCAGGCGTTCGTGCAATTCCTCTTCGCTGGCGGCTTTGACGACACCCTCCTGGATCAGCTCGTTGTCCAGGCGCCAGCGGTCCAGGCCGTTCAGGTCGAAGTTTTCGTTATCGGTGTCGTCTTCCTCCACCGCTTCAAAGCGCACCTGCAGCCGGCGCTGGTAGAAGGTGTCGATGGGCTTTTTCAGGAAATTCGCCAGCTCGTTCAGGCTGATGGGCTCTTCGGGCGTCTGGTACGGCAGCGCTTCCCGGCTCTGCTCCGGGTTATCCACTGCATGAGCGCTGCGCCATTCCCGTTCATAGGTGAACAGTCCCCGGGCCTGCAGCACGTCGGCCAGGGGTTTGGGTTGGGTCTCTTCACCCTCGCCCACGCCGTTGGTTCTGGGGAAATAGTCCCGGCTGAAAGGCTGCAGCGGATGCTGGGTGGTCAGAGCCTTGGTAACAGAACCATCCGATTGCCCCGCCACGGTCCACAGACTGTTCAGGTGGTCCTGTAACTGGCCGATGAGCACCGAGGGTGGCCGTTCGGAGTCGTCCCTGATACTGCGCCCCACCCAGCTGATGTACAGCTGTTCCCGGGCGGACAACAAGGCTTCCAGAAACAGGTAGCGGTCGTCTTCCCGGCGGGAGCGGTCCCCCGGCCGATAATCCTGGGCCATCAGGTCGAAATCCACCGGCGGCCGGGAGCGAGGGTAATCGCCGTCGTTCATGCCCAGCAGGCACACCTTGCGGAACGGAATGGCCCGCATCGGCATCAGGGTGGCGAAGTTGACCTTGCCGGCCAGGAAACGCTGGTTCAGGCCGCCCTCATCCAGGCCCTGCAGCAGCACATCCTTGACGATATTCAGGGGCAGCGGTTGCTGTTCCAGTCCGGCGGCCAGGGCATCGTCCAGCCACTGCTCCAACTGACGGCGGAAGCGGTTGAGCAACAGCAGGTCCTGGCCTTCCACCTTGTGGAAAAACTGCTCCAGCATGGCGGAGAACAGGGCTTCCCATTCACCGGGCGTGCGGGTGGCCTGCAGTGCCTGCCACAGGGTTTCCAGCTGGTGCACGAACTCGCCCAGGCGACCGGCCAGGCTGGCTTGCAGGCCGCCGATTTCACCATAGGGCTCTACCCCGCCCCAGGGCTGGTCATCGCCCATGCCATAACCCAGCAACATGGCGCGCAGCCCGGCTTGCCAGGTGTTGCGTTCCAGCTCTGCCGGCAGGTCCAGGCTTTCCCGGTGCTTGCCATGCAGGCCCCAGCGAATATTGGCGCCTTCCACCCAGCGCCGGGCCAGAGGGATGTCGTCTTCGCTGATGTCAAAGCGGTCGCGGATGCCGGCTACTTCCAGCAAGCTGATGATTTCGCTCACACCGAAGCGGCTTCGGGGCAATGACATCAGGGTTTCCAGGGCAATCAGCACGGGTTCGTGGTGGCGCTGTCCCTGGTCGGAAATGGTGAACGGAATGTGGCGCTTGCGGCCCGGCGAGTAGCGACCGAACACCGCCTGAATATGGGGCGCGTACACGTTGATGTCAGGCACCATCACGATCACATCCCGGGGCCGCAGTGTCGGATCGGCATTGAACGCAGCCAGCAGCTGGTCGTGCAGAATTTCCACTTCCCGCTGGGGGCCGTGGGCGTCGTGGAACACCACGGAATGGTCGCGGGTCAGATCCACCGTGCGCTGCTGCTGGCGGATTTCCTGCAGCGGCGTCAGGTTGTGGATATCGTTCTGCAACTGGTGCAGCAGGCAGGGGTTATCCACATCGCCATGGTCGGTGAAGATGTCGATCTTCTGGCCCGGCGTCTGGAAACTGGCGCGGTAGTCGTCCGGGTTGTCGAACTCATCCAGCAGGCGAATGTAGTCCCGGCCCTGTTTTCCCCAGGCCGCCAGCAACGGGTTGGCGTGCTGGTGCAACTGGTCCGGGTCGTCAATTTGCGACAACACCGGGTGTGCTGCGCCCCGCTTGCGTTCGGCTTTTAACAGTTCCCGGTCGCTGATGATGTCGGCCCAGTAGAACTGGCAGGGGTTGTGAACACACAGTACCACCTGGCTGAACCGGCTCAGGACATACAGGGCTTCCAGCGCCTGCCGGGGTAAAGACGAGACCCCGAACACCACGATGCGTCTTGGCAGGCGGGCTGGGTTAGCCGGTTCGCTGATGCGCTGGCCCTGTTCCATAAAGCGGGTGTGAATCTGCGAGCGGCTGGTGTGGGCCTCGCTGCCTGTATCTGCTACCAGCTTGCGCCAGAGCAGCGGCTGCCAGCGGGTTTCCGCATCCAGGGCTTTCTCCTCGCCCCGAGCGGTAATTACCACATCCTTGCCCTGCTCCCAGGCCGCCAGCCAGTCGGCTCGGAACACCTGGTACTGGTCGAACAGGTCGGCCACTTTCTCCGCCAGCTGGAAATTGCGCAGATCGGTATCGCGGCCGTCCAGGAATCGCGCCAGTGGTGTGAACGCCTCATCCTGCCCCACCAGCTCCGGCAACAATCGGTACAGCCGCCAGACCAGACGGCGCTTGTCGAAGGGGGACTGCTCCGGTACTTCGCCGTCGGGCAACACCGCCCGGTAGGCCTGCCAGATGAACCGTGCCGGAAACAGGAAATCCATGCCGGCGGCAATGCCCAGGCCGCCTTCCACGCCATCCTCGGTGCGCTTCTCCGCCAGCGCCAGCTTCAGCCACTGGGCAATGCCGTTACTCTGCACCAGAAAGGTCTCGCTCTGTAGCGGCGGCATGGGGTTCTGCCGGCAAATATAGACCACGGCGCGGCGCAGGTCTTCCAGATGGTTGGCATGGATGGCGTGAAAGCCGGGTTCAATGGCTGTGGAGTCGGCCATGGTTTTCCTTGTCTGATGAACAATTCAATCCTCGGGCCACAGCTTACCGCAGTTGGCCGAGAATACGGACCGTCAGGCGCACTCCATCGTAACCTGACGGAGCGACGCGGGCAGTCGTAATTGTTCAAAAGACAGACGTTGCGAATCCGGATGTCGGCGGGCTCAGGAATGCCGCAGACAAGCCAGAAGCAGATGACGAACCAGGCTCTGGGAGGACGCATCCAGACAAGAGAAATCCTCGGCGTGCAACTGCCTGTTTTGCATTAGCCTGGCCAGACTTTTGGTATCAATGCTGATGCAAACCCGATCATGATGCCGGCTCTCCAGCCAGCTCAGATCTTCAATCTTGTGCGCCTGAACCGGGTTCGGGCGTGTGAAGGGCATACCCATAGCTCCTCCGTAAACCTGTCAGTGCATGGCCATCGCCGGGCGTGTTGTCGGCGTTGTGAACGGGAACGAGGGCCAGTTCAGGTACTCGGCAAAGAATTCCGAATGACGACGATGATCCAGCAATACCTCCAGACACTCATCGGTGCTGCATCGACCGGTTATACCCGGGCAGGGCTCGCTGGATTGCAGGCTGTCCAGAGCCCGGAAAAGCACATGCTCGGCGGCGCTGATGTCGCCACGGTCGCGCAGCGCCCGGCATACCAGTATCGCCGCCAGGGTCAGCTCTACCTGCATGCAGTCCGGGTGATGTTTGCGGGCCAGGCACGCCAGATCGAAAGCACTGCCGGTGGCGGCCACCAGCTTGTCGGAATCGTGGTTTTCGCTGAAGGTAAAGGCATATTCCATCCAGAGCAGCCATAGATCATTTTTCTCGTTCAGGGAAAGACTGGCAAACATCCGGCGGTGGCGTGGGCAGAGAAATTTCATGGCGTCCTCCTTGTCTTGATGCAAATGATAATAGTTATCATTAAATGAATTGGCAAGGCTCGTGATGATTAATTTTTGTGCATGGAACAGGTTTGAGCCTGCCCGCCTTCCGGCGTAAAGTTTGTGCCTCTCTGCCAATCCAACGTCTGCATTCCTATGATCAAGCACCGACCGGTTCCCGCCAGCCTGGATGATCCGCTCTATTATCTGGAGAACATGGATATTCTGGTGGCCTGGGTCGCGAACCACCACGCGGACCTGTTAACGGAACAGGAGCGAAACCGGCTGGCGGCCTTCAGCGGCCTGGCCACCGGGCCCCGGGCGCTGCTGACCCGCATGGTAATGCGTACCGGAGAGCTGTTCCGGGCCGACAAGCTGCGTTATCCCGAACTGCCGGTGCCGGAATCGGAAGCACTCAGGATACTGGTGCAGGCGGGCTGGCTGGATCCTGCGCCGGAGCTAAGCCTGGACGACCTGTTCCGGCTGTTTACCCTGGCTGAATTACGGCCGGTGTTCGCCGATTGGTTGCAACAGCAGGGTCACCCGAAAACTCTGGGCAAGGCCCGGATGCGGGAGCTGATGGCGGAACCGTTCAATGCACCAAGAGCCCTGGGGGCTTGGCTGCCTGGTGGCGGTGAGGCTTCGACTGTGGTCCGGTTGCAGGACATGGCCTTGTTCGATCGCATCCGCCTGATGTTCTTCGGCAATCTGCGCCAGAGCTGGACCGACTTTGTGCTGGTGGAACTGGGCGTTCAGCAGTTCGAGTCTGTGCCATTTACCCCGGCATCCCGGGCCTTCCAGCAGCGGGCCGAGGTGGATTGCTACCTGCAGATGCACCAATGCCGGGAACGGCTCGACAACGGCGAACCGGCGGTCGACGTCTGGCCCGATGTTCCGGGGCCTGTGGATAACCCCTGGCTCACCAGCCGCCGGGACCGGTTGTTGCTGGAACTGGGCCGGCAGGCGGAGCGACAGGGCGAACGGGAACTGGCACTTGAGGTCCTGGAAAACAGCGGTCACCGGGAAGCGCGGCTGAAACAGCTTCGCTTGCTGGAACGGATGAAGCGTTTTGAGGAAGCCTGGGCCATAGCCTGTCAGTGGCGAACCAGTGAGCTGAGCGACGCCGAAGCCCAGGGCCTGGCCCGGTTGCTGAAGCGGCTGGCGCCCAGGGTCGGGGCCGACCAGCCCAAGCCTGTGGATAACCCCCCACTGCAGGAATTCACCCTCACATTGCCGAAGCCGGACACGGGTACGGTGGAGTGGGCAGCGCTGCAACATCTGGCCACGGATGACGCCCCGGTGTTCTATGTGGAAAACACCCTGATAAACGCCCTGTTCGGTCTGCTGTGCTGGCCGGTGATCTTCCAGCCCCTGCGTGGCGCCTTCTTCCATCCTTTTCATATTGGTCCGGCAGACCTGCCCCGGGAAGACTTCGTTGCCCGTCGCCAGCAGGCGTTCGAGCAAAGGTTCCGTTTGCTGGGCACTGGCGCCTATCGCCGGGAAATCCTCGACACCTTCAAGAACAAGCAGGGTATCGCCAATCCCTTCGTGTTCTGGCCGGTTTTGGATGAAGCTCTTTTGGAGCTGGCCCTGCACTGCATTCCCTCGGGCCACCTGGAGGCCCTGTTCCGACGCCTGCTCAACAACATCAAGGAACACCGCAGCGGCTTCCCGGACCTGATCCGTCTGGTGCCAGAAGCAGACCACCCGGAACAACGCTATGAAATGATTGAGGTGAAAGGCCCTGGCGACCGCCTGCAGGACCATCAGGTGCGCTGGTTGCAGTTCTTCGCCCGGCAAGGCATCCCGGCCAGCGTGTGCTATGTGCGCTGGCAGGATGATGAGGCCATTGTGTGAAAGTTGCTGTCCGCACCCTGTGTGAGTTCGCCGCCCGCCACGGCGACCTGGATTTCCGCTACACCCCTGCACCCACCGCCGAGGAGGGCATAGCCGGCCATCAGGCCATCCAGTCAAAGCGTGGCTACGGCTACAAAAGCGAGTTTTCAGTGACCGGTCTCGTTCTCGGAATGGAGCTGTCCGGCCGGGTTGATGGTTACCATCCGCATAAGAACCGGCTGGAAGAAATCAAGACCCACCGGGGCGATGTGTCCCGCATCCGCCCTCACCAGCAGGCTTTGCACCGGGCCCAGTTACGGGCCTATGGCGCTTTGCTGTGCCGGCAGGAAAACCGCAAGAGCGTGGAACTGGCGCTGGTCTACTACGACATCGGCCGGGACAAGGAAACGTTGCTCACCGAAACCGCCAAAGCCGACGAGCTCTGGCAGGAGCTGGAAACCCTGTGTGGTCTGTACAAAGCCTGGGCCGAGCAGGAAGAACACCATCGGGAACAACGAGACGCCCTGCTGGCCAACCTGCGCTTTCCCTTCCCGGACTTTCGCCCCCGGCAACGGCAGCTGGCGGAAACCGTGTACAAGAACTCGGTCAAAGCCGGTACCCTGCTGCTGGAAGCGCCTACCGGCCTGGGCAAAACCCTGGGTACCCTGTTCCCGGCCCTGATGGCGATGCCTGCCGCGAGGCAGGACCGGCTGTTCTACCTCACCTGCCGCAACACCGCCCGGCAGCTGGCGCTGGACGCTGTGTATAAGTTGCAGCATGCCCAGGATGAGTTGCAGCCCTGGCCTCTGCGCACCCTGGAACTGGTATCGAAGGACGACGCCTGCGAACACCCGGACAAAGCCTGCCACGGCGACTCCTGCCCGCTGGCAAAGGGCTTCTTCGACCGCCTGCCCGATGCCCGGGCCGAGGCGGTACAGAGCAAGGAGCCGTTAACTCAAGAGACATTGGCGAACATCGCCGCCGGTCATGATATTTGCCCCTACTTCCTGGCCCAGGAAATGGTCCGCTGGAGCGACCTGGTGATTGGTGATGTGAACCGGCTGTTCGATCAGTCGGCCCTGCTGCACGGCCTGATTCGCCAGAACCACTGGCAGGCCAGCGTGCTGGTGGACGAAGCCCACAATCTGGTAGACCGGGCCCGGGGCATGTACTCGGTGCAGCTGGAACAGCAGCGCTTGTTGAAGCTGAAAAAAACCGCCCCGAAACCGGTGAAAGCCGCCCTGGAACGCACCGCTCGGGCCTGGAAGGCGCTGATCCGGGATCACGGCGAACAGGCCCAGCCGGTGTTCCTGCCGATTCTGCCGTCGCAATTGCTGGGTGCCCTGCAGGCGATGGTCTCGGTGATCACCGATTACCTGGCTGACAACCCGCCGGACCTGGCCCTGCAGGAAGTGATGTTCGAAAGTGTGGCCTTCATGAAACTGGCGGACAGCTTTGGTGATCATTCCCTGTGCGAATTCCAGCGCAGCGGCCGTGGCCGGGCCAGCCTGACCATCCAGAACCTGATCCCGGCGGATTTCCTCATTGAGCGCTTCAAAGCCGCTCACTCGGTGCTGCTGTTCTCCGCAACCCTCAGCCCCGGCGTGTATTACCGGGACTTGCTTGGTTTGCCGGAAGACGCCCGCTTCACGTCCCTGCCCAGCCCGTTCAGCGCCGGACAACTGAAGGTTGAGTTCACGCCCGGCATCAGCACCCGGCAGGTGCATCGTGAAGCCAGCCTGCAGCCCATCGCCGAACTGATCGCCAAACAGTACCGGGCACGGCCGGGCCACTACCTGGCGTTCTTCAGCAGCTTTAAATACGCCAAAGAGGTGAGTGATGCGTTGGCAAAACAGGCACCTGATATTCCCCAGCGTTCACAACAACCGGGGATGAGCGCGGAGCAGCGTCGGCAATTCCTGGCGGACTTTCGGAAGGCTGAAGGCAGCATCGCTTTTGCGGTGCTCGGCGGCGTGTTCAGCGAAGGCATCGACCTGCCTGGTGACCAGCTGATTGGCGCCTTTGTGGCCACCCTTGGCCTGCCCCCGTTTGATGCCTGGCATGAAATCCTCAAAGACCGTCTGCAACAACGATTTGGCGAAGGCTATAACTACACCTACCTGATCCCCGGCCTGCAGAAAGTGGCCCAGGCCGCTGGCCGGGTGATCCGCACTCCGGAAGACCGGGGGGTAATCTGGCTGATTGATGACCGTTTTCTGAAACGACCGGTGCGGGGCCTGTTGCCGACCTGGTGGTTCACCAACACCTGATTCAGAGAGCGTCAAATTGTCGCGATCGACGTCAGTTGTTACATATCACTATGGAAAAACCTGTTCGCTTGCTTAGAATTCGTGGCCCTTAATGACAACCCCTCCGATGATCAAGGACACTGATTGCAAATGAACCCGACCGATCTTGTTTTCCAGAGCTATGGTCGCTGCTGCCGCAAGGATGAATTCTTTGTGGATTTCTACGACTTCTTCATGTCCAGCTCCGATGCCATCCGCAACCGGTTTCTGAACACGGATATGTCTGCTCAGCGCCATCTGCTGCGTAACGGTGTGATGCAGATCATCCTGGTTGCCCGGGGTATGTCCGACCGCAAATTGCGGGATCTGGGAGAAAGCCATAATCGCCACAATTACAATATTCAGCCTGAGTGGTACGACCTCTGGCAGGAGGCATTGCTGAAAACGGTTCGCGCTCACGATCCAGAATACACGCCCGAACTCCGAGAGGCGTGGCGTAGCGTGCTCAAGCCCGGTATCGACCTGATCCGCGGCGCTTACTGAGTTCGTGGCAAGCTGACGGGCGGGATAGATTGGAAGCTATCTTGATTCCCGTCAGCCTGAACGTCACACTTCTGCTCTATACTTACCCTGTCATACCTATTCTTCCCCTCAAGGACGACACATGGCCCAGAAAAGCACCAACACCGCTCCCAAACTTTTTCTCGTTGTGCTGATCGTGGCCCTGATTGCCGTTGCAGCTTGGTACCTGATGCCGAAAGGCGATCAGGTGCCGGAGCATATTGGCTCTGGTAACGGTCGTATTGAAGCCACCGAAGTCGATATTGCCACCCGAATACCCGGACGCCTGGAATCCTTCGAAGTCCGCGAGGGCGACATGGTTGAAGCCGGCATGTTGCTGGCTGTGATGGATACCGACGAACTTGAGGCCAGCCTGGCAGCGGCGCAAGCCAGTTTGCACCAGGCCGAGCAGAGCCGGCGACTGGCCGAGGCCGTGGTGGCCCAACGGGAAAGCGAGCGTCGGTATGCCCAAGCCGAACTGGCCCGTATTGAATCGCTGGCCGATCGGGGCCATGCCTCTCAGGAGCAGTTGGACCGCGCCCGTACCGCGGCGGAAACCGCCGAGGCGGCATTGCAGGCCGCCAGAGTACAAGTGGCGTCTGCCGATGCCAGTATCGAAGCTGCCAAAGCCAGTGCCCGCCGTATCCAGACCAATATTGATGACAGTCAGTTGACCACGCCGGTGGGTGGCCGGGTTCTGTATCGGCTGGCGGAGCCGGGCGAGGTGCTGGCCGCCGGTGGCAAAGTAGCCACGGTACTGGATGTCACCGATGTGTACATGACCATCTTCCTGCCCACAGCCCAGGCGGGCAAAGTCCGGGTTGGCTCTGAAGCCCGGATCGTTCTTGATGCCCTGCCGGACTATGTGGTGCCAGCGGAAGTCAGCTTCGTCGCCGCCGAAGCCCAGTTCACGCCGAAGTCTGTGGAAACCCGCAGCGAGCGGGAGAAGCTGATGTTCCGGGTTCGTATCCGGATTGATCCGGAGTTGCTCAAAGCCTATCGGGACCGGGTGAAAACCGGTGTACCCGGCGAAGCCTACGTAAGACTGGATGAGGGCCAGCCCTGGCCCGAGAGCCTGAAAGTGGCTTTGCCCAATGACTGAGACCGTGGCCCGGCTGGAAGGAGTCAGCCATCGCTACGGGGAAACCGATGCGCTGTCTGATATTTCCCTGACGTTTCCGTCTGGCTGCATGGTTGGGCTGATCGGCCCGGACGGGGTGGGCAAATCCACACTGTTGGGCCTGCTTGCCGGTGCCCGTGAGTTGCAGACCGGCGAGTTGCAGGTGCTTGGCGGCGATATGCGCAGCCAGCGGTTTCGTAACCGGTCCGCCCCCCGCATTGCCTATATGCCCCAGGGACTGGGCGGTAATCTCTACCATACGCTGACGGTGGACGAGAACATCGCCTTCTTCGCCGATCTGTTTGGTTTGCGAGGCCCCTCCAGGAAGGATCAGATTGACCGGTTGCTTGAAGCTACTGGGTTGTTGTCTTTCCGGGACCGTCCCGCCGGCAAGCTGTCCGGCGGTATGAAACAGAAGCTGGGGCTGTGCTGTGCCCTTATCCACAGCCCCGATCTGCTGATTCTGGATGAACCCACCACCGGCGTGGACCCGCTGTCCCGCAAGCGTTTCTGGGATCTGATCGATACCATTCGCCGGCAACGCAGCGGTATGAGCGTGTTGGTGGCCACGGCCTACATGGAAGAAGCCGAACGTTACGACTGGCTGGTGGCCATGGACGAGGGCAAGGTACTGGCTACAGGCTCACCGGCCGAACTCCGTGAGCAGACCAATACCGAGACGCTGGACGATGCCTTCATCGCGTTGTTACCCGAAAACCGGCAGGTGCAGGAAAGCGGCGATACGGCTAATGCTGCGCAGCGAGAGCCAACCGGGGAAAACCAGACGCCGGCCATTGAGGCTGAGCATCTGACCCTGCGGTTTGGCAGCTTTACGGCGGTTCGTAACGTCAGCTTTTCCATCCCGAAAGGCGAGATCTTCGGTTTTCTGGGATCCAACGGTTGTGGCAAGACCACCACCATGAAAATGCTCACCGGATTGCTGACCCCAACAGAAGGCGAAGTCCGGCTGTTCGGTGAACCACTGGATGCCAAAGACCTGGCCACTCGGCAGAAGGTGGGCTACATGTCCCAGGCCTTCTCGCTCTATGGCGAACTCACCGTGCGCCAGAATCTGGATCTGCATGCCCGGCTGTTTCACCTGCCGGACACCAGAATCCCGGAGCGTATTTCGGTGCTGGTTCGGGAGTTCGGTCTTGAAGATGTACTGGACCAGCGAGCAGGCGCCCTGCCACTTGGGGTTCGCCAGCGGCTGTCCCTGGCCGTGGCTGTGGTGCACGAGCCCGAATTGCTGATCCTGGATGAACCTACCTCAGGCGTCGACCCGGGGGCCCGCAACCGGTTCTGGCAATTGTTGATGCGCCTGTCGCGGGAAGATGGCGTGACCATTTTTATCTCCACTCATTTCATGAACGAGGGTGAGCGCTGCGACCGGATTTCGCTCATGCACGCGGGCGAAGTATTGGCTTGCGATACGCCCGATCGACTGGTTGAAGCCTCTGGCACCGACAGCCTGGAAGGCGCGTTCATGAAAACCCTGGAAGCGGTGGATAAAGAGCCGGAGACCGGCGCCGACCAACTGGCTCTGGAGCCCGCCAGTCATGGTGACCGGCCGATCGTGTTCAGTCCCCGGCGCTTGCTGGCTTACGCCACCCGGGAAGCGAGGGAACTGTTGCGGGATCCCATTCGAATGGCCTTCGCCTTTATCGGTTCCGCGTTGTTGATGCTGATCCTGGGTTACGGCATTACCCTGGATGTAGAAGACCTGTCGTTCGCCGTGCTGGATCGGGACCAGACACCCCAGAGCCGGGATTACATCGCGGCGGTGTCCGGCTCCCGATATTTCCTGCAACAACCGGAGTTGCAGAATATCCAGGAGCTGGAACAACGCATGCGCTCCGGCGAGCTAAGCCTGGCTATTGAGATTCCGCCGGGCTTCGGCAAAGACCTGAAACGGGGGCGACCGACTGAAATGGCGGTTTGGGTGGATGGTGCCATGCCTTTCCGGGGCGAGACCATCCTGGGTTACGTTGAAGGCATGCACATCAGTTACCTGACGGAGCTGGCCCAGCGCACTCTGGGCGTGGTACCCACACTGACACTGGTCACGCTGGAGGACCGGTATCGCTACAACCAGGACTTCCGGAGCCTGGATGCGATGGTGCCAGCGGTTATCCCCATTCTGCTGATCTTTATTCCGGCCATTCTGATGGCCCTGGGCATCGTCCGGGAAAAGGAACTGGGCTCCATCACCAACCTGTACGTCACTCCGGTCACCCGGGTGGAGTTCTTGCTGGGCAAACAGCTGCCCTACATCGCGTTCAGTATGATCAGCTACGTGAGCCTGGTCTTGCTGGCGGTGTACGTGTTTGATGTCGAGATCAAAGGCAGCCTGCTGACGCTCACCTTCGGCGCCCTGCTCTTTGTGACCGCCACCACGGCCCTGGGTCAGGTGATGTCGACCTTTGCCTCGACCCAGATTGCCGCCCTGGCGGCCACTGCGATTCTCACCATCCTGCCGACCGTGCAGTTCTCCGGCCTGACCGAACCGGTGTCGTCCCTGAGCGGTGCCGGCGCGTTGATCGGTCCGGTCTGGCCGGCGACCTGGTTCCTGCAGATCAGCCGTGGCGTGTTCACCAAAGGCCTGTCGCTGGCAGATATGCAGGGCGCGTTCCTGGCCCTGGCGGCGTTCGTTCCGGTGCTGACCGTAATGGCGGTGGCGCTGCTCAGAAAACAGGGGCGCTGACATGAATTCCTTACGCAACATCTGGCACCTGGGTATCAAGGAACTGCGCAGTCTGTGGCAGGACAAGGCATTGATGGTGTTTGTGCTGGTGGCGTTTACGGTGATGATCTACACCGCAGGTTCCGCTGGCTCCATGGAGCTTCACAACGCACCGATCGCCGTGGTGGACGAAGATCAGACGGTGTTGTCTGGCCGCATCATCAATTCGCTCCAGCAGCCATGGTTCCTGACGCCGGATCTGGTGGCCTACGGTGACATTGACGACTTGCTGGACAAGGGCAGCCATACCTTTGCCCTGGTGATCCCCGAAAGCTTTGAGCGGGATGTCCGGCAGGGCAACCCGGTAGCGTTGCAGCTGAACATCGACGCCACCCGCATGAGCCAGGCCTTTATAGGCACCAATTACATTCAGCGCTTTGCGATGGCGGAAGTGGCGGAGTTCCTGCAACCGGGTAGCTCTGCCAGCACCGGGCTACCGATCGAGCTGGTCACCCGGGTGAGTTACAACCCCAACCTGGACGGAACCTGGTTTGGCGGTGTCATGGAGCTGATAACCCAGGTGACCCTGATCAGCATCATTCTTACCGGGGCGGCACTGATCCGGGAGCGGGAGCACGGCACGGTGGAGCATCTGATGGTGATGCCGTTGCGGCCTTTTGAAATCATGGCGTCCAAGGTGTGGGCCAATGGTCTGGTGGTGTTACTGGCAGCGGCGCTGTCGGTAACGCTGGTGATCCAGGGTTGGCTACAGGTGCCGGTGGCAGGGTCGGTGTTGCTGTTTCTGCTCGGCGCCCTGATTCACCTGTTTTCCACCACCGCGATCGGCATTCTGATCGGCACCGTGGCCCGAACCATGCCCCAGTTTGGCCTGCTGCTGATTCTCACCATCCTGCCTTTGCAGCTGCTGTCGGGCGGTATCACGCCCCGGGAAAGCATGCCCCAGCTGGTGCAGGATCTGATGCTGGCGGCGCCCACCACCCACTTTGTCAGCATGGCCCAGGCGATTCTGTACCGGGGTGCGGGGCTGGAGGTGGTGTGGCCACAGATGCTGGCTCTGATGGCCATTGGCGGGGTGTTCTTCACGGCGGCGTTGTTGCTCTTCCGTCGCCATCTCTCGGTGTAAGTCAGTAAGCCACCACCCAACCGGGGTGGTGGCGGTCGACGCTTAGCCGAATTCGAAGAACGCCAGCTTGTTGCCATCCGGGTCGCGCACATAGGCGCCGTAGAACATGTCCGGAATGCGCTGCCCCGGTTCGCCATCGCAGGTGGCGCCCAGTTCAATGGCCTTGTGGTAAAACTTATCCACGGCTTCTTTGGAGCCCGCCGGAATGGCCACCATGTTGCCGTTGCCGGGATGGTTGGGTTCACCGTTGAACGGGGTGCAGACGGCCAGCATGGGGGCTCCCATGCTTTTGCCAATAAACGCAATTCGCTCCATGTCCATCAGCACCTTGGCGCCCAGATCTGCCAGCAACTCCGTGTAGAACTGCTTGGCCCGGCCCATATCGCTGACTCCGAGTGTGACGTATCCGATCATATTCGACTCCTTGGTTGGTTAGCGCTGGGTATACGAGCGCCAGGGTGTTTTAGAGCTTAACACCTGTTTGACGATCTTTGCCTGTGGCTTTGCTATGGTTGGTTCACGACTGTTCTTTGGGAGTTTGTCATGAAGACTGGATTGGCTGTAATCGCGTTACTGTTTCTGATGACGGGCTGCACCGGTGTGCCCAAGGGCATTGAACCAGTGACCGGTTTTGACCAGCAGCGCTACCTGGGCACCTGGTACGAGATCGCCCGGTTGGATCACTCGTTCGAAGAGGGCCTGAGCCAGGTTACCGCCGAATACAGTCTAAACAATGACGGCAGTATCAAAGTGGTCAACCGGGGCTACAACGCCGAAGCCGGTGAATGGAAAGAAGCCGAAGGCCGTGCGGTATTTGTGGGCGACAGCAATGTAGGCCACCTGAAAGTATCGTTCTTTGGACCTTTCTATGCGTCCTACGTGGTGTTCGAGCTGGATGACCAATACACCACCGCGTATATCACCGGGTATGACCGGGATTACCTGTGGCTGATGTCGCGCACGCCGGAGGTGAGCGATGAGGTGCTGGAGGCGTTCAGAGCACGGGCTGAAGCTAAGGGTTTTGAGCTGGAAGAATTAATACTTGTCGAACACGGGGAAGACTAGACAAAAGCGGGAAAGTGGTCGGCGTGGCAGGATTCGAACCTGCGACCCCTTCGTCCCGAACGAAGTGCGCTACCAAGCTGCGCCACACGCCGATCAACGGCCGGTATTATACGCATTGGCGGCGGTTTTGCTACCCCTTCCCCGGGCTGGAATTCAAAAATTCTGTCGTGGATTGTCCGGATCGGTGGCAAGCAGAAGCCTCGCCCTGGCAGTGGTAAACGCGGTTGAATGGGCGTATAACAGCGGCGTGGATGCCGCCTTGCCTTGTAAGGCGTTGCGACTGGCCTGTGTCCGGACATCGGAGCCCCCTGCCCTGTGAACATTATCCCCATTGTTCAGATCCTCGGTTTTCTGCTCATCCTGCTCAGTTTCCTCATGACCCTTCCGGTTAACCTGCTGGTATTCGGTGATACGCCGGATTGGCTGGCGTTCGTGAAATCCTCGGTGGTCTGTTTCAGCATTGGTGCCGCGGCTCTGGCTTTGGCGGGGCGGCAGAAACACGCGCTACGCCAGCAGCAGATGTTCATGCTGACGGTGTCGGCGTGGGTTGTGATTCCGCTGTTCTCCAGTTTGCCGCTGCTGCTGAGTGACATGAAGCTGAGCATGACCGATGCTTTCTTTGAGAGCATTTCCGGCGTGACCACCACCGGATCCACCGTGCTCACCGGCCTGGATCATCTGCCGGACGACATTCTGCTCTGGCGTTCGATCATGCAATGGATGGGCGGTATCGGGATCATCGGTATGGCCGTTGCCATCCTGCCGTTTCTCCGGATTGGCGGTATGCGGCTGTTTGCCACCGAATCGTCCGAATGGAACGAGAAAGCGGTGCCCCGCACCAACCATCTGGCCCGCAGTCTGGTACTCATCTATCTGGGCTTGACGCTCGGTTGCGTGCTCACCTACTGGCTGCTGGGGATGAGTTTCTTTCAGGCACTGAATCACGCGTTGACCACGGTATCGACCGGCGGCTATTCCACTTCAGACAGCTCCATGGGGCAGTTTGATTCGCCGTCCATTCTCCTGGCGTCGACGGTATTCATGGCGATGG
The DNA here is from genome assembly GCF_003634635.1 of Marinobacter nauticus. Taxonomy (GTDB): domain Bacteria; phylum Pseudomonadota; class Gammaproteobacteria; order Pseudomonadales; family Oleiphilaceae; genus Marinobacter; species Marinobacter nauticus. The sequence continues at coordinate 252,931 of NZ_RBJB01000004.1, forward strand.
GCGCCATGCCGTTCTTTCTGTTTGTCCGGTTTATTCACGGGCAGCGCCAGCCCCTGATTCGGGATCAGCAGGTGCGTTTCTTCCTCCGGTTCCTGGTAATTGTCGCTGCGTTGCTGACCATTTACCGGGTTCTGAGGGAACCGGTAGATCCGTTTGAGACCTTTGTTTCAGCGCTGTTCAATGTTACGTCGGTGGTGACCACCACGGGCTATGCTTCTACCGACTATTCCTTGTGGGGCCCGTTTGCGGTGGTGGTGTTTCTGTTCATCACCTTTGTCGGCGGCTGTTCCGGGTCCACGTCCGGTGGCATGAAAATCTTCCGGTTTCAGCTGTCCATGCTGTTGCTCAGGGAGCAGGTACGTCGTTTGCTGCACCCTCACGCGGTGTTTGCCCGCAACTACAACGGGCGGGTGATTGGTGACGATATCGTGGCCTCCAGTGTCGCCTTCTCTTTCATTTTTCTGGCGACGCTGGCGCTGGTGACGGCGATTCTGGGGGCGCTGGGGCTGGATCTGGTGACCAGTCTTTCCGGAGCCGCTACGGCTTTGACGAATGTCGGGCCAGGACTGGGCGATACCATCGGCCCGGCAGGCAATTTCCAGACGTTGCCGGATGCGGCCAAATGGGTTCTGATGGGCGCCATGATTCTGGGCCGGTTGGAGCTGTTGAGTGTGTTTGTGATGTTGTCGCCGGACTTCTGGCGCAGCTGAGTGGAAAAGCAGGACAGGCAGGCCGCTGGTTTATTGTGAACCAGCGGCCTGTGTGCCTCAGCCTGCTGTGGGCAGCAGGGAGATGTCGGCAACCCGCAGGAACAGGTTGCGCAGGCGGTTCAACAGTGCCAGACGATTGTTGCGCACGGCTTCTTCGTCTGCCATCACCATCACTTCATCAAAGAAGGTGTCGACCGGCTCACGCAGGCTGGCCAGCGACGTCAGCGCACTGGCGTAGTCACCCTGCTCGAACATCGGCAGTACTTTCTGTGCCTGCTCTTCCACCTTCGCGGCCAGGGTCTTCTCGGCAGCGTCCTGCAACAGTGTGTTGTCTACGGTCTCGCCGATGCTGTCACCACCCTGTTTGGTGAGGATGTTGGAAACCCGCTTGTTGGCGCCTGCCAGAGCCTGGGCTTCCGGCAGCTGGCGGAAGGCTTCCACGGCTTTTACGCGGCGATCGAAATCCAGCGGGCGGGTTGGGCGGCGGGCGTGCACAGCCAGGTACACTTCGGCGCCGATGCCCTGCTCATCATAGTGGGCACGGAAACGCTCCAGCATGTAGTCCACCACGGTGCTGGCGGTGTTCTTCTCGGTCAGCACGGTAAAGTTCTGTTCGGCCCACTCGCACACCGTCTGCAGGTCCAGCGGCAGTTCACGTTCGATGATGATGCGCAGCACACCGAGAGAAGCACGACGCAGGGCGAACGGGTCCCGGGTACCGGACGGCGGCTGGTTGATGCCGAACAGGCCGACCAAGGAATCGATGCGGTCGGCGATGGCCACGGCGCAGCCGGTCAGGGTGGTGGGCAGGTCGTCGCCGGCAAAGCGCGGCATGTACTGCTCGTTCAGGGCCTTGGCGACATCGGCATGTTCGCCGTCGTTGGCGGCGTAGTACTGACCCATAATGCCCTGAAGGTCGGTGAACTCCAGCACCATTTCGGTGACCAGATCGGTCTTGGCCAGCATGGCAGCACGCTCGGCCAGGGCCGGGTCGCTGTTGATGGCTTCGGCAATCTTTTTGGCCAGGGCTGCTACCCGTACAGATTTGTCGTAGATGCTGCCCAGCTTGTCCTGGAACACGATGGGCTTGAGTGCCTCGATGCGGTCTTCCAGTCTGGTCTTGCGGTCGGTGTCGTAGAAGAAGGCGGCGTCGGACAGGCGCGGGCGAATCACTTTCTCGTTACCGGAAATCACCTGGGCCGGGTCTTTACTCTCCAGGTTGGCCACGGTGATAAACAGCGGCAGCATCTTCCCGCCGGCATCCACCACGTGGAAGTACTTCTGATGTTCCTTCATGGAGGAAATCAGGGCTTCGGCCGGTACATCCAGGAAGCGCTCCTCGAAGCGCCCCATCAATGGTACCGGCCATTCGTTCAGGGCAGTCACTTCGTCCAGCAGGTCTTCGTCGATTACGGCCTTGCCGCCGGCTTCTTTCTCCGCCAGCGCGGCCACGCCGGCGCGGATCTGCTCACGACGCTCGGCGAAGTCTGCCAGTACGTAGCCTTCCTGCTTGAGCACCACTTCGTAGTCGGCCGGGGTGGGCACAATCAGCTCTTTCGGGCAGTGGAACCGGTGGCCACGGGTCTTGTTGCCGGGCTTGAGGTTCATCACCGGTGCTTCAATCACCTTGTTGCCGTACAACAGAATCAGCCAGTGTACCGGGCGCACGAATTCGGTCTTCCAGGCACCCCAGCGCATGCGTTTGGGAATGGGCAGGGCGGCCAGGGATTTGTCCACCAGATCCGGCATCAGTTCTACGGTGGGCTTGCCCTTCTCAACGGTACGGTACACCAGCCAGGCACCCTTGTCGGTCTCCATGGTGTCGAGCTGATCCGGGGTAATCCCCAGGGAGGTGGCGAAGCCGGTCAACGCCCTGGTGGGGTTACCGGAATCATCAAACGCTGCTTTCACGGCCGGGCCGCGCTTCTCGACCGATTTGTCCGGCTGGGCATCGGCCAGGTCCCGGATACGTACCGCCAGACGACGGGGTGCTGCGAAGCTTTCCACCGCACCAAAGGCCACGCCGGCTTCTTCCAGGCCTTTGACAATGCCCTGGGTGAAAGCGTCAGAGAGGGGCTTGAGAGCTTTCGGAGGCAGCTCCTCGGTGCCCAGTTCGACCAGAAAATCCTGAGTTGCCATGATTATGCGTTCCCCTGTTCCTGCGGTGCCTTGTTGGCTTTCTTGCCCTTTTTACTGGCCTTGGCGTCGGCGGCTTCAGCGGCGGCCAGCACTTCCTTGCGGAGGTGTTCCGGGGCCAGCGGGAAGCCCAGCTTGCGACGGCTCTCGAAGTAGGCCTGGGCCACGGAGCGAGCCAGGGTGCGTACACGCAGGATGAAACGCTGGCGCTCGGTCACGGAGATGGCGTGACGGGCGTCCAGCAGGTTGAATGTGTGGGAGGCCTTGAGCACCTGCTCATAGGCCGGCAGTGGCAGACCTGCGTCGATCAGGCGGGCGCTTTCCCGCTCATAGACATCGAAGCTGTGGAACAGGAACTCGGTGTCGGCATGTTCGAAGTTGTAGGTGGACATTTCCACCTCTTGCTGATGGAACACGTCGCCGTAGGTAACCACGCCATCCGGGCCATTGGTCCAGACCAGGTCATACACGCTGTCCACACCCTGCAGGTACATGGCGATACGCTCAAGGCCGTAGGTCAGCTCGCCGGTGACCGGATAGCATTCCAGGCCACCTACCTGCTGGAAGTAAGTGAACTGGGTCACTTCCATACCGTTCAGCCAGATTTCCCAGCCCAGGCCCCAGGCGCCCAGGGTCGGCGATTCCCAGTTGTCTTCGACAAAGCGGATGTCGTGCACCAACGGGTCCAGGCCCAGGGCGCGCAGAGAATCCAGGTACAGCTCCTGAATGTTGTCCGGAGACGGCTTCAGAACCACCTGGAACTGGTAGTAGTGCTGCAGGCGGTTGGGGTTCTCGCCGTAACGGCCGTCGGTGGGGCGGCGGCTGGGCTGGACGTAGGCGGAGTTCCAGGTTTCCGGACCGATGGATCGCAGGAAGGTGGCCGGGTGGAAGGTACCGGCGCCCACTTCCATGTCCAGGGGCTGGAGAACCACGCAGCCGTGCTGCGCCCAGAAATTCTGCAATGCCAGGATCAGACCCTGGAAGGTCTTGATGTCCGGCGCGGAGTTGTTGGTTGCCTTGTCTGTCACGACGTTTGCCTGCTGGTCAGTCTGTGTGTGGGCCCCGGTTCCGGGGCACTCCGAAAATTTGAAAACGCGCATTATACGCTGGCCGGCGCCGCATTTCTAAGTGCCAGCCAGGGTGTTGTTTTGCCTGAGATCAATCAGAAGAACGTGAGGCCCACCTGGAACAGTTTCTCGACGTCCCGTATGCGCGACTTGTCCACCAGGAACAGGATCACGTGGTCGTCTGGTTGCACCCGAAGGTGGTCGTGGGCGATGAGCACTTCGTTGTGCCGGACAATGGCACCAATGGTCGTTCCGGATGGCAGATTGATTTCGTCCAGGCGTTTGCCAACCACCTTGGAGGAACGGTGGTCGCCGTGGGCGATGGCCTCAATGGCTTCGGCCGCGCCCCGGCGCAGGGCGTGCACGTTCACCACATCACCACGGCGCACGTGGGTAAGCAGGCTGCCGATGGTGGTCTGCTGGGGTGAGATGGCCACGTCGATATCGCCGCCCTGGATCAGGTCCACGTAATCGGGGTTGTTGATCAGGGTCAGGACCTTGCGGGCACCCAGTCGCTTGGCCAGCAACGAGGCCATGATGTTGGCTTCGTCGTCGTTGGTGACGGCGCAGAACACATCGGTATTCTCGATGTTCTCTTCCAGCAGGATGTCCTTGTTGGCTGCATTACCTTCCAGTACCACGGTCTTTCGCAGGCGCTCGGACAGCATCACGCAGCGTTCATGGTCCCGTTCCAGGAGTTTCACCTGATAGCGGTCTTCCAGGGTGTTGGCCAGCCGGTAGCCGATGTTGCCACCGCCGCAGATGAAGATGCGTTTGTAGGGCTTCTCCAGCGGTTGCAGTTCGCTCATCACCGAGCGGATATGGTCGGCGGCGGCGATAAAGAACACCTCGTCGCCGTCTTCAATTACGGTATCGCCCTGGGGCATGATCGCCCGGTCCTTGCGGAAAATCGCCGCCACCCGGGTATCGATCTTGGGCATGTGGGTGCGAAGGTAGGACAGTTCGTGCCCCACCAGTGGGCCGCCCTCGGTGGCGCGAATGGCGACCAGTCGGGTCAGGCCCTTGGAGAACTCCAGTACCTGCAGGGCACCGGGGTATTCAATCAGCCGAGTAATGTGCTGGGTTACCAGATGTTCGGGACTGATCAGAACGTCCAGGGGGAAGCCTCTCAGGCTGTCCAGGTCCTTGACCGTATCCCGGTTGTAGAACAGTTCCGGCTTGGCCAGATAGGCGCCGGCACGCACACGGCAGATGGTAGTGGGGGTCTTGTACAGCAGCTTGGAGACCTGGCACGCCACCATGTTGGTTTCATCGCTGTTGGTTACCGCGATGATCATGTCGGCATCTTCGGCACCGGCCTGTCGCAATACCGTGGGATAGGAGGCGCGGCCATGCATGGTGCGGATGTCGAGCCGGTCCTGCAGTTCGCGAAGGCGGGCGCTGTCGTTGTCCACCACGGTGATGTCGTTGGCTTCGTTTGCCAGGTTTTCCGCCAGGGTGCCGCCGACCTGGCCGGCGCCGAGAATCAGGATTTTCATGGTTCAGGTTTCTCCAGCACGGCGTAGAAAAAGCCGTCATGGCTGTCCGGGTCTGGGAACAGCTGACGCCCGGTGTTCATGTCCCGGCCCCAGTCTGCTTCGATGCATTTCAGCGTTGCCTGATTCTGCTGCTTCAGGAACCGCTGGATTATACGGTGGTTCTCCTGTGGAAACACCGAACAGGTGGCATACACCAGTCGCCCACCGGGCTTCAGGATAGACCACATGGCCTCCAGCAGGCCAAGCTGGATACTGGCCAGAGGCACGATGTCGGACTCCCGGCGCAACAGTTTGATGTCCGGGTGCCGGCGGATCACGCCGGTGGCACTGCAGGGAACGTCCAGCAGGATGCGGTCGAAGGGCGTGCCGTCCCACCAGCTGTCGATATCGGCGGCATCGGCCTGGGTCAGGGTGGCGTGCAGGTCGAGCCGGTCCAGGTTTTCCTGGACCCGGGGCAGGCGCTCGGCGGATTCGTCGATGGCCACCACTTCGTCCAGTTCGCCACAGGCTTCAAGGATGGCGCAGCTCTTGCCTCCGGGCGCGGCGCAGGCATCCAGTACCCGCTGGCCTGGCTGCAGATCCATTAGAGTCGTACACAATTGGGCGGCTTCATCCTGAACACTGACCGCGCCGTCCTCGAACCAAGGCAGTCGGTCCACCGGCACCGGCCGTTGGAGCTGGATGCCGCTGGGGGCAAAGCGCGTGGCGTGGGCCTCGATGCCGGCTTCCGACAACAGGTTCAGGTACTCGTCGCGTTTGAAGCGCAGGGCATTGACCCGCAGGGTCATGGGTGCCTGCTGGTTGTTGGCTTCAAGGATGGCCTGCCAATCGTCCGGCCAGTTGTGGCGAAGCTTCTCCACCATCCACACCGGATGACTGAAGCGGCCACTATCGTCTTTCGGCGCTGGCGCCCCTTCCCGTTCGGCGGCCCGCAGCACTCCGTTGACCAGACCGGTCAGGTGGGGCTTGTCCAGTGCCCGGCAAGCCTCCACGGTTTCGTTCAGTACCGCGTAGGTGGCCTGTTCGCTGTAACGTAACTGAAACAGGGCCACCAGCATCAGGTGGTGAATGATCCGGTCCGGCTTGCGCAGGGGCTTTTTCAGGCGCTGGTTCAGCTCGCTCTCAAGCCGGTGAAACCAGCGGCAGGTACCGTAACAGATAGCTTGCAGTTGTGGCCGTTGTTCCGGGGGTAACTGGTTCAGGGCGGATGGCAGGCATTGGGATAACGACTGGCCCTGTTCCACCGCCAGCAATACGTTGGCGGCAATGGCTCGGAATGGCAGGGGCTGGTAAGCCATGGTCAGTTCAGCTCCTGGCCGGGCAGCAGCACCTGCTTGCCACCATTGATCAGGTCGTTGATGCTCTGGGCCTTGCTGCCTGGTAACTGCGCGGAAGTGATTCTGAGCGTGCCGGTGCCGCAGGCAACGTCTACACCGTCCCGCTCCCGGGCAATCACGGTACCGGGACCCTTGTCGCTGCCCTGCTTCAGGGCGCTGGCCTGATGAATACGGATACGTTGCTCGCCAAGATCGGTAAAGGTACCGGGCCAGGGGTTGAACGCGCGAATCAGTCGTTCGATTTCCTGCGCGCTTCGGCTCCAGTCGATGTGGCCCTCTTCCTTCGACAGCTTATGGGCGTAGTTGGCCTCTGCCTCATTCTGGACTTCGCCGGTCAGATCGCCCTTGGCCAGCCGCTCCATGGCCTGCACAATAGCCTTGCCGCCCATCTCGGCCAGCCGGTCATGCAGGCTGCCGCCGGTATCGTCGGCGCTGATGGGGGTGTCCAGTTTCAGCAACATGTCGCCGGTATCCAGGCCCTCGTCCATCTGCATGATGGTGATTCCGGTTTCGGCATCGCCGGCGGCAATCGCCCGCTGGATAGGGGCGGCGCCACGCCATCGCGGCAGCAGGGAGGCGTGAATGTTCAGGCAGCCATGGGTTGGTATGTTCAGCACTGCCTTGGGCAGAATCAGGCCATAGGCAGCCACGATCATCACATCCGGTTGCAGTGACGCCAGTTCCTGTTGGGCCTCTTCTGGCTTCAGACTGACCGGTTGATACACGGGAATGCCAGTATCCAGTGCGACCTGTTTGACCGGGCTGGGCATCAGTTTGCGGCCGCGGCCGGCGGGGCGATCAGGCTGGGTGTAAACGCCGACGATGTCGTAACCGGCATTCAGCAGGGTTTTCAGGGCGGTGGCGGCGAAATCCGGCGTGCCGGCAAACACAATGCGCACGTTGGTTGCTTCTCTGTGTCGTTGATACGAAAAAACCGGGTCGTAACCCGGTCCTGAATTCGGTCTATGCTGGCAGCGCCTCAGGCGCTCTGCTTGTGCAGCTTTTCCAGCTTCTTGCGAATGCGATTACGTTTGAGCTGGCTCAGGTAATCGACAAACAGCTTGCCATTCAGGTGGTCCATTTCATGCTGGATGCAAACTGCCAGCAGGCCTTCAGCCTCCAGGACAAACTCCTTGCCGTCGCGATCCTTGGCGGTAATCCGGCAGTGCTCGATGCGCTTCACATCTTCATAGAACCCCGGTACCGACAGGCAGCCTTCCTGCATGGCTTCGAGCTCGCCATCCAGCACTTCCACTTTCGGGTTGATGAACACCCGCGGCTCGGTTTTATCTTCGGACAGATCCATTACGATGATCTGCTTGTGTACATCCACCTGGGTCGCGGCCAGGCCAATGCCGCGGGCATCGTACATGGTCTCGAACATGTCGTCGATCAGCGTACGGATGTCATCGGTCACTTCCTCCACCGGCTTGGCGATGGTGCGAAGTCGTGGGTCCGGATACTCAAGAATTTCTCGAATCATAATGCTCTTGCTTCTGGCCTGTGTGTATCGGGCAATCTCTAATGTCAGCCTGTTTGACGGGCTGCCCAGCGCAGAATTTTACCATTTGTAACGCTGTGAAACCGATTGCCGAAATGCGACAGCGTACTGCGCAAATTTTCTTGGTCTGCCTATGATGAATCCAGAGATTCCGACAGTATGAACCGTTAATGCTGGCAGAGTTCCCGGGTTCAAGGTAATAACGTCCGCCTGACGGTGCCTATTATCCAATAATTCGCCGATTGAGTACAAACTGATCAGTTAATAGTTAAAATCTTTCACGAATGCGCTTCGATGGCTGCAGAAATCACTCGAAGAACAAAAGATAACATCACAAATTCCGGGACTTCTTCTATAGTAACGGGAATAACAACGTAATATGCTGCGGGGATTCTGCGGCGACATTACCGAACGCAAAGATTCAAGGCACGCGATCAAGGACATAAACAATGAGGAAACTGTTGTACGCTCTGGCAGCCTCTGCGCTGCTGTTTACCTCCTGGGCCCAGGCACAGCCGGAGCTGAGGTCTGATCATCCTGAGCGTTACACTGTCGTCAAAGGGGACACCCTCTGGGACATTTCAGCGCGATTCCTGAACAACCCGTGGTACTGGCCGGAAATCTGGCACGTGAACCCGCAGGTTGCCAACCCACACCTGATCTATCCCGGTGACCGCCTGGCACTGGTGTACATCGATGGCAAGCCCCGGATTACCAAGGTCGCGACCAGCGATGTGGTGAAGCTCTCGCCTCAGGTTCGTTCCGAGGCCATCGACACACCAATACCGGCCATCCCCCTGGATGCCATCGCCAGTTTCCTGACAGAAACCCGTATTGTCAGCCCGGAAGAAATTAACGGTGCGCCCTATGTGCTTGAAGGTGAGGACGGCCGCATCATCACCGGTGCCGGTGACCGTATTTACGCTCGCGGCGAGAAGCCGGCCGATCGCGTGGGTATTTTCCGTCGCAGCAAGGAATTTGTGGATCCGGACACCGGCGAGTTCCTTGGCCTGGAAGCCCGGAGCATTGCCCGCGGCAACGTTAATGCCGAAAATGGTGATGTGCTGACCGTAGGCATTACCAAGTCCAGTGAAGAAGTGCGTATTGGCGACCGGTTGCTGGTGAATGAAGATCGCCGGCTGACCACCAGCTTCGTGCCCAGCTCGCCGGATAGTGAGATCGAAGGCAAGATGATTTCTGTCGATGGCGGTGTCAGCCAGATCGGTCAGTACGATGTGGTCGCCATTAACCGTGGTGAGCGCGAAGGCCTGGCGCCCGGTAATGTGCTGGCGGTGCTGAAGGCGGGCAACATGGTTCGTGATCCGGTCACTGGCGAAACCATTGAATTGCCGTCTGAGCGGGCTGGCCTGCTGATGGTGTTCCAGGCCTATGAGAAAATGAGCTACGGTCTGGTGCTGCAGGCAACGCGGCCCCTCTCGGTAGGTGACAAGGTCACCAATCCCTGAGGCCGCGCGTTTGATGAGTTGATGGAATAAGACATGGCCGGGCCGGAATGCCCGGCCATTGTTGTTTTCAAGGAAGAGAAAATGTCAGATCAGGAATTTCTGCAAACACCGGCAGGCCAGTGGCTGCTGCTGTCACTGCTGCCCCGGTTCGGAATCCCCCTCAGGGAGCGGATTCTGGGTTCTGTTGATACGCTCACCGACATCCTGCCCCTGAATGCTGCCACGCTTCGCGCCATGGGGCTTGGCGGCGATGCCGTGGAGGCCATTGTCGCCTGGCAGGCGGGGGATCTCAGCCAGGGCGTCATTGCCCGGGCACTGGATATCTATCGCCAATGTCGGGAAAGTGGTATTGGCGTGCTCGGACAGGGCCAGTCGCCCTACCCGGAATGCCTGCGCCATATCCACAATGCCCCTCTGGTGCTCTATACCCTGGGTAACGTTGAGTTATTGCAACGGGACCAACTGGGCGTGGTCGGCAGTCGCAACGCCACCCGAGCGGGGCTGGACCATGCCCGCCAGTTTTCTGCCGAACTCAGCCGGCGAGGGCTTCTGATCACCAGTGGTCTGGCCCTCGGAATAGATGGCGCAGCCCACGCCGGTGCCCTGGATGCTGGCTATCCGACACTGGCGGTGGTGGGTTGTGGTCTCGACCGGTTGTATCCGGCCCAACATCGTAACCTGGCCCACCGCATCATTGAGAACGGCTTGATTGTTTCTGAGTACCCGCCGGGCACCCAGGCCAGAGCCGCCTATTTCCCCCAGCGTAACCGCATTATCAGTGGCCTCGCCCGGGGTGTTCTGGTGGTGGAGGCCAGCCTCCGGAGCGGTTCACTGATTACGGCTCGAACCGCCCTCGAGCAGGGGCGGGAGGTGTTTGCCATTCCCGGTTCGGTGCACAGCCCGGTGGCCCGGGGCTGTCACCAACTGATTCGCCAGGGCGCCCGGCTGGTGGAGACCGCCGACGACGTGATGGAAGAACTGGGTACCTGGTGGTCCATGCAGGCGCAGCCCGCAGAACCGGAAGCAACGGAGAATTCGTCAGACCTGTCGTTTCTGGACAGCCGGGAAATCGCGGTATTCGAGGCTTTGGGGTATGATCCGCAGTCTACCGATGCACTGGGCCTTGCCACGGGTTTGCCCGCGGATCAGTTGCTGCAGTCACTACTGATCCTGGAGCTTGAGGGCCTCGCCCATGCCTGCCCGGGTGGTTATCAGCGCACCGGTCGGGACCTTGTTCATTGTTCTGCATGAGGGCGCCGATATCTGATGGCGGATACATCTTCTCCGAGTTTTCTTCAACTGGCTCTTGCCCGCCAGACGGTACTGGCAGGCGGGGTAATCGCCTATCCCACGGAAGCGGTGTGGGGACTGGGGTGCGATCCCTGGAACCGGGAGGCGGTCGAATACATCCTTGAGCTCAAGCAGCGGCCCATGGAGAAGGGCGTGATACTGGTGGCAGCCTCGGTTGAACAGGTGCGTTTCCTGCTGGATCCGTTGCCCGACGCCGTTCAGAGCGAAGCTCTGCGCCACTGGCCAGGGCCGGTCACCTGTCTGTTGCCGGACGTAAACCAGCAGGTGCCGGAGTGGGTCCGCGGCAAACACAGTTCCATTGCCGTTCGGGTCAGTGATCATCCGGTGGTGCGGGCCTTGTGTGAGGCGACGGGTATGCCGCTGGTCAGTACCTCATGCAATCCGGCGGGGCGTCAGCCGGCCCGTGCCATCTGGCAGGTGCGGCGCTATTTCGGCGACCGCCTAGATCGTATTGTCCCCGGTGCGCTGGGCGGCAATCGCAAGCCCAGTCGCATTATTGATATTGTTACCGGTCAACAGTTTCGCTAGGAGAATTCATGTCACAGCAGCCGGATATCCAGGCCGTCAAGGACTACCTCATCGGTCTTCAGGAGCGCATTTGTCAGCGGCTGGAAGCGGTCGATGGCCAGGCATCGTTTATCCGTGACAGTTGGCAGCGGCCGGAAGGCGGTGGCGGTATCAGCCGCGTACTGGCCGACGGTGGTGTTGTCGAGAAGGGCGGCGTTAACTTTTCCCACGTGATGGGCGAGACCATGCCAGCGTCTGCCACGGCTCACCGCCCTCACCTGGCGGGCGCGCCCTGGCAGGCCATGGGGGTGTCGCTGGTGATTCATCCGAACAATCCATACGTGCCCACCTCTCATGCCAACGTGCGCTTTTTCATCGCTACGCCGGAGGACAGCGCTCCGGTGTACTGGTTCGGTGGTGGCTATGATCTCACGCCCTATTACGGATTTGAGGAAGACTGCGTGCACTGGCACCGCACCGCAAAGGCAGCCTGCCAGCCATTCGGTGACTCCGTCTACGCGGACTACAAGCGCTGGTGCGACGACTATTTCTACCTCAAACACCGGCAGGAGCCACGGGGCGTCGGCGGGCTGTTCTTTGATGACTACAACACCGGCGATTTCGACCGTGACTTTGCCTTTATGCAGGCCGTGGGCGACAGTTACATTGAGGCCTACGAGCCGATTGTGCGCCGGCGTATGGATCAGCCCTGGGGGGAACGGGAGCGGGAATTCCAGCTCTACCGCCGGGGCCGCTATGTCGAGTTTAACCTGGTGTACGACCGGGGCACGCTGTTTGGACTGCAGTCGGGCGGCCGGACCGAGTCTATCCTGATGTCCCTGCCCCCGTTGGTGCGCTGGGATTACGACCGCCGTCCGGAGCCAGGCACTGAGGAAGCCCGGCTGACCGAGTATTTTCTGACCGGCCGTGACTGGTTGGAGGAACGTAATGACTAACGATCTGTATGCCGTGGTGGGCAACCCCATCAGCCACAGCAAATCACCCCGTATCCACAGCCTGTTTGCCCAACAGACCGGTGAGGCCGTGGAATACACCGCGATTCAGGCGCCGCTGGAGGATTTCGCCGGCACCGTTCATCACTTCTTTGACCACGGCGGCAAGGGTCTGAACATTACGGTGCCGTTCAAGGAACAGGCCTGGACCCTGGCCGAGCACCGGACTCACCGGGCCGAGCTGGCAGGTGCCGCCAATACTCTCTATCTGGATCAAGAAGACCAGCTGGTGGCCGATAACACAGATGGTGTGGGTATTGTTCGCGACCTGCGGGACAACCATGGTGTGCCTCTGAAGGGCGCGCGAGTACTGGTGCTGGGCGCTGGTGGTGCGGTGCGCGGGGTGCTCGGGCCTCTGCTGGACGAGCAGCCCGCCAGTGTGGTTGTGGCCAATCGTACTGTCGCCAGGGCCGAAGCGCTGGCCCGGCTGTTTGGCCGGGAACACAGTGGCATTGAACTCTCGGCCTGTGGTTTTGAGCAGGTCGAAGGACCGTTTGATCTGGTGATCAACGGCACCAGCGCCAGCCTGAAGGGCGACTTGCCAGCCATTACGGCAGATGTGATCGGCGCAGATACCGTGGTTTACGACATGATGTATTCTCTGCAGACCACCACGTTTAACCAGTGGGCCCTGGATCATGGCGCCGTACGCGTGTTTGACGGTCTGGGTATGTTGGTGGAACAGGCTGCCGAAGCTTTTTTCGTGTGGCGGGGCGTTCGCCCGGAAACCTCGGCCGTCATCGAGGAACTGAGAACAGACTGAGGCAGGCGATGCAGCCGAGCCGTCGATAAGGGTCAGTTATGGATATTCTTACGCTTGTCGGGTTGCTAGCCGGAACCCTGATTGTGTTGCTCGCCATGTTGGCGAATGCAACCGTGCTTACCTTTCTGAACCTGCCAGGCCTGGCCATCGTACTCGGTGGGACGTTTGCCGTTACCCTGATCAAATTCCGCATGCCCTCCGTGCTGAGTGCTTTCCGGCTGGCATTCCGCGCGGCCTTTACGGACAAGCTGGCGCGCCCGGCGGAACTGATTCGGGAAGTGGGCGTGCTGGCCCGGGTGGTTCGCAAGGAGGGCATTCTGGGTCTGGAGAACCATGACACCAAGGACGAGTTCCTGCAGAAAGCCATCAACCTCTGTGTCGATGGCCACCCGCCGGAACTGGTAGAAGAGGCCCTGTTGCAGGACAGCCAGCAGACCGCCGAACGCTACGAAGTGGCGGAAAGGGTGTTCCGCGGCATTGGCGAATCGGCACCGGCCATCGGCATGCTGGGTACCCTGGTGGGTCTGGTGCAAATGCTCAATACCCTTGATGATCCTTCCTCCATTGGTCCGGCCATGGCCATTGCCCTGCTGACCACCCTGTATGGCGCATTCATTGCCCAACTGATGGCGTTACCCCTGGCCGACAAGTTGCAGCTGAAGGCGGAAGACGATGCCCGTAACCAGATGCTGATCATTACCTCCATCAAGAGCATCATGCGCGGTGAAAACCCCAGGGTTATGACCGAACTGCTGTCTTCCTATGTGTCTCCGGAACACCGCACCAACCTCGAACCCGAGCGGGAGGCCTGAGGTTTGCAACCGGCACGGCCACTGAAAAAGAACCGGGGCAAGAAAGGCACCCCGGACTGGATCGTGACGTTTGCCGATCTGGCCACACTGCTGCTGACGTTTTTTATTCTGCTGCTGTCTTTCGCCGAAATGGATGTGGAAAAATACCGGGCCATGGCCAACTCCATGTCGCTGGCCTTTGGTTCCAGCAACGTGATGGCGGAGGACGTGGGTGGCTCCCCTATTACCCTGGTGGAATCGGATACCGTCTCGCTGCCCGAACCGTCGGAATCGTTGCAACAACAACCTGAGTTTATTGATGAGCGTACCGAGCGCTCGGAAACCCGGCAGATACCCGGCGGTGTGCTGGACCTGGCCGGGCGTCTGGTTCGGGAACTGGAAGAGGAAGTAGCTTCCGAAACCCTGCATGTGAACTACGACGAGGATCAGGTGGTTATCCGGTTCTCGGAGGAAGCGACCTTCCGCTCTGGCGACGCCACCATCAAGCCGGAAATGATCCCGATCATCGAGCGTGTGGTGAGTGTCCTCTCCGCCTGTAGCGGGGATGTGGTGGTTTCCGGGCATTCCGACGATCGACCGATTTCCAGCAGCCAGTACCGCTCAAACTGGGACCTGTCTGCTGCCCGGGCGGTCTCGGTGGTGCATGAACTGGTACTCAACCGGGATATCCCCGCCGAGCGGGTCGTTGCCGCGGGCCGTGCCGAGACCCGTCCACTGGCCCCTAACACCAGCCCGGAAAATCGCGCCATGAACCGCCGGGTGGAAATCGCCATCCGTAACCCCGAATGCAGTGATGAAGTGCCCACCGCAGACCTGCCGGTGGAAATCCTGCCCTGAGACGCCGGTATCTCCGTTCTCCTTATGCTCGCAGCGCAGATACTCATAGTGGATTCATATAACCTCTGCCCATTCAAAACCTTATACTGTGCGCCCTGAATTGCACACAGCAGGAGATGCCAGCATGAGCGGACCGGACAAACCGAAAGTCATTGGTGAGGAATGGAGTGACGAGCGGGTAAAGAGCTATCTCGACCTGACCCCCTGGGACCGAAGCATCAATGCCGATTACTTCGTGCTGAGTCGGGCTTATGAATCTATGCGGGCCGAAGACTTCGAGCGCTTTATCAGCTTCTTTGTTGAAGCCGGTCGTGACCTGAATGCTGAAGACGAACACGGAGCAACCATTCTGGATCGGGTCGCCCGCCACCGGCGTAGTGCAGAGTATGCCAGCGTCCTGGAAAACGCCGGCGCACAAAAAAAAGCAGCGGCCGGGAACTGATTCCCGGCAAGGCTGCCTTGCCGCTGCTTTTTATTCCGAGGGATTCAGGTATTCGTCTTTCAGTTTGACGTAGTTGGCGGCAGTGTATTTGAAGAACGTTTTTTCCTTGTCGCTCAGGGCCCGGGCCTGCTTGCACGGGGAGCCCACATACAGGTAACCGGATTCCAGGCGTTTGCCTGGCGGTACCAGGGTGCCGGCGCCGATAATGACTTCATCTTCCACCACGGCGCCGTCCATCACGGTACAGCCCATGCCGACCAGAACCCGGCTGCCAATGGTGCAGCCATGCAGCAGGGCTTTGTGGCCAACGGTCACGTCGTCGCCCAGGATCAGCGGCCAGCCGCCGGGGTTGTAGTCGCTGGCGTGGGTGATGTGCAGCACCGAGCCGTCCTGGATGCTGCAACGGTCGCCGATGCGGATCTTGTGCATGTCGCCTCGGATTACGGTCATGGGCCAGACCGAGCAATCCTCCCCCATTTGTACATCTCCGATGACCACGGCGCTGTCGTCTACCCAGGTGCGTTCGCCAAATTGTGGTGTGATACCCTTGTGAGTTCGTACATTCGCCATTACATATACCTTTTGATTGGACTCGAGTTGGGAGCAAGGAGTCTTTGGGAGGGGGCTTTCCAAAAAACGCTCCTGCGGCACATCCATGTGGCGCTTCTGCTCCGCCATCCATGGCTCCGCAAATTTTTGGAAAGCCCCCTCCCAAAGACTCCCCCAAGGATTGGAGTTGCCTGAAAGTAACTTAAACCTAGACAGCTGAGAAGGGGACCTATGAATAACCCGCTACTGACTGACGATCTGTTGCCGAAGTTCGGCCATATCCGTACCGAGCACATGGAAACGGCCATAGACCAGATTCTCAGCGAGAACCGGATGAAGATCCAGACGCTGGCCCAGCAGGAGGATCCCAGCTGGGAAACCCTGGCCCAGCCGATGCAGGAGCTGGAAAACAAGCTGAGCAACGCCTGGTCGGTGATCTCTCACCTGAACGGTGTGATGAACAACGATGACCTGCGCAAAGTGTATAAGAACTGTCTGGAAAAGCTGACCGAATATAGTACTGAAGTCAGCCAGAACAGTGCCCTGTGTGAGGCCTATAAAAAGCTGGCCGCCCGCGACGATTTCCGCAACCTGAGCGAATCCCAGCGCAAGTCCATCGACAACATCCTGCGGGATTTCCGGCTCGGTGGTGTGGATCTGCCTGAGGACAAGAAAAAGCGTTACGCGGAACTGTCCCGGGAGCTGGCGGAACTGTCCAACAAGTTCAGCGATAACGTGCTGGACGCCACCCAGCACTGGTACAAGCACATCACCGATGTGGATGAGCTGTCCGGCCTGCCGGAGACGGCCATTGAAGGCGCAAAGCAGGCTGCCCGGCAGAAGGAGCTGGACGGCTATGTGATTACCCTGGATTTCCCCAGTTTCTATCCGGTGATGACCTACGGCGACAACCGCAGCCTGCGCCGGGAAGTGTACGAGGCGTTTGTTACCCGGGCGTCAGATCAGGGCCCGGATGCCGCGAAGTGGGATAATACCCCGGTGATGGCTGAGATTCTCAAGCGTCGCCATGCCCTCGCCCAGTTGCTCGGATTTGACAACTACGCCGAGCGTTCGCTGGCCACCAAGATGGCCCGCAGTGTCGATGAGGTGATGGAGTTCCTGAATCAGTTGGCAGCCAAATCCAAGCCCCAGGCGGAGAAGGAGTTCGCCGAGCTGAAGGCATTTGTGAAAGACGAATACGGCGTCGAGGATCTTCAGGCCTGGGATGTGGGTTATTACAGCGAGAAGCTGCGCCAGAAGCGTTACGATATTTCCCCGGAAACCCTGCGCCCCTGGTTCCCGGTGGACAAGGTGGTACCGGGCCTGTTCCGGGTGGCAGAGAAGCTGTTTGATGTTCAGATCGAAGCCCATCCAGAGGTGGAAACCTGGCACGCAGATGCCCAAGCCTACTGTATCAGTCGCCACGGCGAGCCGATTGCCTGGTTCTACCTTGACCTCTATGCCCGCCAGGGCAAACGCGGTGGTGCCTGGATGGCGGACTGCCGGGTGCGCTGGCGCGATTTGCGCGGCCGGTTGCAGTTGCCAGTGGCGTTCCTGACCTGCAACTTCACGCCACCGGTGGACGGCAAGCCGGCATTGCTGACTCACGACGAAGTCACCACCCTGTTCCACGAATTCGGTCATGGTCTGCATCACATGCTGACCCAGGTCGAGGTGATGGATGTGTCGGGTATTAACGGTGTGGCCTGGGATGCGGTGGAGTTGCCCAGCCAGTTCCTGGAGAACTGGTGCTGGAATCCGGAGTCGCTGGCGCTGATTGCCAGTCACCATGAAACCGGAGAACCGCTGCCGGAAGATCTGCTGCAGAAACTGTTGGCGGCCAAGAACTTCCAGTCCGGGATGGCCATGGTGCGGCAGCTGGAGTTCTCGCTGTTCGATTTCCGGTTGCACGCGGAATTCAGCGAGCAGGCGCCGACCAATCCGCTCGACATGCACCGGACAGTGCGGGAAGAGATTGCCGTGGTTCAGGCGCCGGAGTTCAATCGTTTTCCGAATGCTTTCTCCCACATTTTCGCCGGCGGCTACGCGGCGGGCTATTACAGCTACAAGTGGGCGGAAGTGCTGGCGGCCGATGCGTTCTCGCTGTTTGAGGAGAATGGTATTTTTGATCCGGAAACCGGCAAGGCCTTCCTGCACAACATTCTGGAGAAAGGCGGCTCGCAGGAGCCCATGGAGCTGTTCAAGGCCTTCCGGGGCAGGGAGCCCGAAGTGGATGCCTTGCTGAAGCAGACCGGCATTACGGACGAAGCGGCCTGATACAAACACGCCCGGTGGTCGTACTGGCCATCGGGTGACTTATCTGGAGTTGAATTATGGCGAGTCCGAAACGCTTTATCGCCGGCGCTGTCTGTCCCCGTTGTGCGGAGATGGACAAGATCATGATGTTTACCGATGACCACGGTGAGCAGGTGCGCGAATGTGTGGCATGTGGGTTTACCGATGCCATGTCCGATCAGGAGCAGCCGGCGGCACCGGAGATCGAGACCCGGGTGAACAAGCGCGACAACAAGGACGATCACACGGTAAAACAGGTGGTGTTCTTCAAGTCCGGTTCAGAAGACTGATCCCCCGGCTTGCCTGGCCGTCTTCGGCCGGCGGCAAACCGAGGGCGTCGCCGGTGCCTCAGAGCACCATGGCGGCCAGCCAGCCGAAGGCCAGCAGTGGCAGGTTGTAGTGCAGGAACGTGGGCACCACGGTGTCCCAGATGTGGTTGTGCTGGCCATCCACATTCAGGCCGGCGGTGGGGCCGAGGGTGGAGTCTGATGCCGGAGAGCCGGCATCGCCCAGAGCACCCGCCGTGCCCACCAGGGCTACGATGGCCAGGGGGCTGAAGCCCAGTTGCAGCGCCAGTGGCACATACAGGGCGGCGATAATGGGGATGGTGGAGAATGATGACCCGATGCCCATGGTGATCAACAGGCCCACCACCAGCATCAGCAATGCTGCCAGCGCCTTGTTCTCGCCTATGGCGGCGACCGAACCTTCCACCAGAGTGGCGATTTCGCCGGTTTCCCGCATCACTTCCGCAAAGCCGTTGGCGGCAATCATGATGAAGCCGATCATGGCCAGCATTTTCATGCCTTCGGTGAACAGGTCGTCGGCTTCTTTCCACTTCACCACGCCAGAGACATTGAAAAGCACGAAGCCGGCCAGGGCGCCCAGGATCATGGAGCCCAGCCAGAGTTGCACCACGAACGCTACGGCAATGGCGACCAGCGCCATCACCAGCGTTCTGGGGCTGTATTTCACATCCACACGCTCGGTCTGTTCGATACGCTTGAGGTCATAGCCGCGACCGCCCCGGTAGCTGAAGAAGACCGCAACCAGCAGGCCAAGGAGCATGCCCAGTGCCGGCAGCGCCATGGCAGACATGACGTTCAGGTTGCTGGCATCAACGCCGTTGTCGGCCACATTGGCCAGCAGGATCTCGTTCAGATAGATACCGCCGAAGCCTACCGGCAGGAACATGTAAGGCGTGATCAGGCCGAAGGTCAGCACGCAGGCCACCAGCCGGCGGTCCATGTTCAACTTCGCCATCACGTACAGCAGTGGCGGCACGACCAGCGGAATGAAGGCGATGTGAATCGGCAGGATGTTCTGGGACGATACGGCAATGGCCAGCAGCAGACCGATGATCATGAACCGGATGCCGGTGGCAGCGCCCCCTTCATCCTGCCGGCCCACCATGGCCAGGGCCTTGTCGGCCAGGGCGTGGGCCAGCCCCGATTTTCCGATGGCGACGGCAAACGCGCCCAGGGTGGCATAGGACAAGGCCACGGTGGCACCACCGCCCAGGCCGATATTGAAGGCATTGATGGTATCTTCAAGGGACATGCCTGCCACCAGGCCACCGGAAATGGCGCCGATGATCAGGGCAACAACAACGTGAATGCGGCACAGGCTCAGTACGAGCATGATCAGTACCGCGGCAACTACGGCATTCATGGCAAACTCCGGATAGGAATCTAGGGAATACCGGCACCTTTTGGGCGCCGGCAGCACGAAAAGTGCGCTAATGTGCAGGAAATGGCCGCCGCAGTCAAAACGGTTGTGTAACCGTTACTCGTCCTCAACCCGCATGAAACGGGGAACCTGTTCGCCGGCCACATCGACGGTTTCCAGAAACATGGGGAGCGGGCGAACCCATAGACTATGGTCGCCGTACAGGCAGCGATAGACCACCAGCGGCTCTTCGGTTTCGCTGTGGCGGGCCACGCCGATCACGTCGTAGTCCTTGCCTTTGTAGTGCCGGTAGCGGCCGGGCTGAACCGTGTGTCTGCGTTCGGGCATGTCTTCCTCTCTGGTGGTAGCGGGGCTTTACCCCTTAATTTCGTCGGACTTGAGCCGGATATCCGTCTACACTGTTTGTGAAGCACGGTTGGTTATGGTGTTTCCCATCAGAACACAACAGTGTAGTTCAAGCACCCCGGGCCGGAAATTACAGACAAGAATGAACGGGCGCATTTCCCGCAGAACAGGCATATTCCTTACCTTGCTGCTGTGCTTGGCCTTCACTGCTGCCCATGCCGAGCCGGTATCCTTCCAATGGTTGTCGGTACCTCAGGGGGCCAGGGATGTCGAGGCGATCCGCGCCATCGGCCCTGACCAGTGGCAGACGGTTCCGGCCGGCCAGACCCTGAACCGGGGATTCAGTGACGACGAATTCTGGTTGCAGGTACGGGTACCGGCGCAACCCGTCAACCGGGTTCTGGAAGTGGGCTATCCCCTGCTCGATGAAGTGTCGGTGTATTGGGAACTGGATGGCCGGATTATCGAATCCCATCACACCGGGGACACCCGGCCGTTCGACAGCCGGCCGATTGTGCACCGCAATTTCGTCTTTCTGGTACCGTCCAATACCGAGCCGGTCACGGCCTGGATTCGTGTGCAGACCCAGGGCTCGGTTCAGGTTCCCGTCGCGGTAACCCCGTCCGCCGAATTTCTTGCCAACGAGCAGATTTCCTATGGCTGGCAGACCATGTTCCTGGGAATCGTGGTCGCCCTGGCCCTGTATAACCTGTTTCTGTTCCTGATTGTCCGCCACCAGACCTATCTCTGGTATGTGCTGACAGTTGTCTGTTCCGGTGCCGTGCAGCTCAACTTCAATGGCCTGCTGTTCCAGTGGTTCTGGCCTGACGTGCCGTGGATCAACCGTTACTTCACTGTGCCGGTGGTCAGTGCCGCGCTGATTGCGGCCATTGTTTTCACCATGAAATTCCTGTTGGTCAAGAGTTACTCGCGCTGGGGTTATCGGATTCTTCAGGCACTGCTGGCGGTCAACCTGTTGGGTCTGATCTATGGTTTCCTCGGTTCTTACCAGGTGGGCATTATCTGGATAAGCAATCTGGCTGCGTTCGCGACCCCGGTGGCCTGGCTGATTGGTATCAATGTCTGGCGCAGGGGCCAGATCCTGGGCGGCTTTTATGTACTTGCCTGGACGCCCTTGCTATTGGGGCACCTGGTGCTGGCAGTCAGCAAGCTGGGCTGGATTCCGCGCAGCCCGTTTACCGAACTGGCGCCCCAGGCCGGGGTGGCGGTTGAGGTGATCTTGCTGTCGTTTGCCCTGGCCTACCGGATCAACATGGAACGCCGGCGCCGGCAACAGGCCCAGGAGCATGCCCTGGACATACAGCGCCAGGCCAACCTGACCCTGGAATCCCGGGTTCGGGAACGCACCGAGGAGCTGGAGCAGGCAAACGAGCAGTTGCGGGCCATCAGTCTGACCGATGGCCTGACTCACGTCGCCAACCGGCGCCGGTTTGATGAGAAACTGGAAACCGAGTGGAACCGGGCGTTGCGTCACGAGCATGAACTGAGCCTGATTCTGCTGGATATTGACCACTTCAAGCAGGTGAACGACCGCTTCGGTCATCTGGTGGGGGACGATTGCCTGGTGGCGCTGGCCTCGATTCTGTCCGATGAAGTCCAGCGCTCTGGGGACCTGGTGGCTCGTTACGGCGGTGAGGAGTTCGCCATTCTGCTGCCCACCACGGATGTGGCCGGCGCGCAGCAGGTGGCGGAACGGATGCGGCTGTCGGTCGCCCGAACGCCGGTCAACAGCGGCGAGCATATGTCGCCGGTCAGCCTGACCATCAGTCTGGGTGTGGCGACACTGACCCCCAACCGGCAATCCGATTGTCAGGAACTGATTCGCCGCGCCGATGAGGCGCTCTACGCCGCCAAGTCTGATGGGCGCAACCGGGTGGTGGTCTGGCACCCGAAAGCGGTTGCGCCCACCACCGGCTGACCTCAGTTCTTGAGCTTGTACCGGCCCGGCCCCAGGAAAATCAGCGCCAGTGCGGTGAACAGGAAGAAGCCCTGAAGTTCCAGCGCCCAGCCGCCATTGCTGCTCAGGGTCAACAGCTGATGGCCATGCACCAGGGCGATGGCAACGATCATGTTGAAGACAATGATCAGGGCGCCAATCCGGGTCTGGTATCCGAGAATAACCATCAGCGGTGCAATGACTTCCCCGATATAGACGCCGTAGGCCAGGATCGTGGGCAGGCCATGGCTGGCCAGCTGGCCTTCGATAAAGCCAATGCCATTGAGCAGTTTGGCGATGCCGTGGAACAGCAGTAACCCGCCCAGTGTCAGCCGTACAATCAGTTTTCCAAGATCGGCATTATCCAGCACGTTTGGCCTCCTCAGTGTTGTTCGGGAGGGCAAGAATACTGGTTTTCCGGAGGCAATTCAGTGACGTGTTGTTATTAAACTCAGCACGACGGCCCGAGGGCGAAGCGGATGTGGTTCCGCTCCAGCAGGTTTTCCCAGTACTGTCGCATCCAGTCCCAGGCCTGGTTATTGACCTGGTCGATGAAGGGTTCCAGGTCCAGGTCGTAGTAATCCGGGGTGCCGGCAATCTGGAGTACGGTAACGGTAATGGCATCGTCCAGCTCATTGGCGAAGGGTTCACCAATGAGCTCGTGCACCAACAGGTTGGCCCGGGTGGCTTCCAGGTCAATCAGTTCGCTGGCGCGGGTAGAGCGGTTGTTATCGTGCATTTCTTCCATCAACCGGTGGCACAGGTAAGCGCGTATGAGCAGCCCGTCCAGGCCATCGTAGCGGACCAGCAGTACTGAGGGCTGGGTGAAGTAGCGGGTAGCGGCATCAATGAAGGGTTGGAACAGTTCGGTTATGCCGGCTTCCCGGGCACAGGCGTCAACACATTCCACCAGCCTGGGCGCCATCTCGATGTATTCCACCGCGAACTGGAACAGGGACGTTGCCGGTTGATAGCCATCCACCACCACCGAACCCGGCAGCCGGGCGGCTTTCTCTTTCATCTGGCGTAAGAAGGCGCCGGATCGTGCTTCCTGGCGCCTTGCCTGATCGATGATTTCAAGGACGGCCTGTGGTGTCATTTCAGGAGATGCCGAAGTCTGAACAATGTGAGGTCGCAAGGCGCCTCCCGTTCTATCAAGGAGTAACCGGAGGCAGGAAAGCAGGGGCTGGCTACCGCAACATGCCTGCCGTTTCTGACTAGTGTAGCCAAGATTTGTTGCCTTGCTGCCTGTACTGGCAAATTTAACGGTTACGGTGTGTATAGCAGGCTTCAGCGGGCATCAAACCACCGGTCCTCGCGGGTATAGCGCCAGCACAACCAGCCCATGCTTCCGGCTCGCGCCAGCATCAGCGTAATGAGCGCAAACCAGAGTCCGTGGTTGCCCCACCCGGTGGTCAGCCACCAGACCGGCAGAAACACAGCCAGCGCTGAAAACAGCATGGTGTTCTGCATTTCCCGGGTGCGGGTGGCGCCGATGAACACACCGTCAAGCAGAAAACCCCAGACCGAGGCAAATGGCAGCAGCCAGAGCCAGGGCAGGTATTGCCAGGCGGTAGTTCGCACCTCCTCCAGACCGGTCAGCAGGCTGATTAGCCAGCGACCGCCGAGCACGAACGCAACGGTCAGCAGCAACGCACCCCAGATCGACCAGCGCAGGGCGCTCAGGAAGACCATGCGGAACCGGTGCCGGCTGTTCTGGCCAATGGCCTCACCCACCAAAGCTTCGGCAGCATTGGCGAATCCGTCCAGGGCATTGGAAATCACCAGCAAAAAGGTGATCAGCACGGCGTTGGCGGCCAGGATGATATCCCCCTGCCGGGCACCCTGAGCGGTGAAAAACGCCAGTACCAGCAGCAGGGCAATGGTGCGAACCATGATGTAACGGTTCACCTGCAGAATGGTCAGGTAGTCTGCCAACTGTCCGAACAGCGCGCGGGTCAGTCGCTGGCCTTCGGGCATCCTCCGGAGCACGATGGCAAACCCGATCAGGGCAGCACCGTATTCCGCCATCACGGTGGCCATGGCCACGCCCCGGCTGTTCCAGCCCAGTACCGTAACGAAGAACACGTCCAGCACAATGTTGATGCCGTTGGCGATGATCAGCATCACCATGGGGCCGCGGGGGAACTGGGTGCCGATCAGCCAGCCCACCAGGGTGTACTGGCACAGCACCGCGGGCGCACTCCAGATACGGATGGCCGCGTATTCTGCGGCCAGAGCCGACACCTCAGGGCTGGGATTCATCAGCTCCAGACCGATCCGGATCAACGGTTGGTGGAACAGAATCAGTAACAGCCCGATGCCGATGGCCAGCAGGATTGAGCGTAATAGCAGCGCGACCTGAGCAAAGGCATCCCGTTTGCCCCAGGCCTGCGCCGCCAGACCGGTGGTGCCCATGCGCATGAAGCCGAAGGTCCAGTACAGAATGCTGAACAGGTTGGCGCCCACGGCGACCGCGCCCAGGAATTCCGGACTGTGCAGATGGCCGAGCACGGCGGTGTCCACCAGGCCCAGCAGGGGCACGGTGAGATTGGTCAGCATCAGTGGCCAGGCCAGTGCCCACAGGCGTCGGTCAATGATGCCGGGCGCACGCTGCTTATTCTTTATGCTTCTCAAAACTCTGCACTTATCTTATTTGGATTTAAGGATTTTTTAGTCTTTTTTTGATCTGTGTCTATACTCAATTTTGATGTATCCATAAGCAGGCTTTCACTCGGGGATTTCCGACGGTTGCGAGTGCCATCGGTAAATTTCTGAGGGATGACGCAAAATCCGACAAGAATAACACTCTGTGGAGACACAGTATGCGCGTGCATGCCAAGCGGGCAGTAGCCCTAGCCGCTGGTCTGTTGTCACCGGCTGTGGTCGTGGCCGACTGGACCATGAACATGACGCCCGGTGTAACCGGCACCAGTAATCAGATTTTCAGCCTTCACATGACCATTCTCTGGATCTGCGTCGCCATCGGTGTGGTGGTGTTCGGGGTCATGTTCTGGTCCATTTTCGCCCATCGCAAATCCCAGGGCGCGAAACCGGCCAATTTCCATGAGAACACGGTGGTCGAAATTCTCTGGACCATCATTCCGTTCGCCATTCTCGTGGCCATGGCCATTCCCGCCACGGCAACGCTGGTGGAGATGTACGACACCACCGAATCCGAAGTGGATATCAAGGTTACCGGCTATCAGTGGCGCTGGCAGTATGAGTATATCAATGAAGATTTTGGTTACTTCTCCAGCCTGTCCACACCCCGGGACCAGATCGAGAACCGCCAGGCCAAGGGTGAAAACTACCTCCTGGAAGTGGACAACCCGCTGGTGATCCCAGTCGGCAAGAAAGTGCGTTTTCTGTTGACCGCCAATGACGTAATCCACTCCTGGTGGGTGCCGGAGTTTGGCGTGAAGAAAGATGCCATCCCCGGTTTTATCAATGAAACCTGGACCCGGGTGGATGAGCCGGGCATTTACCGTGGCCAGTGCACCGAGCTGTGTGGCAAGGACCACGGCTTCATGCCGGTGGTGGTCGAGGCGGTGCCGGAAGAGGAATACAACGCCTGGGTGGCGGAGCAGCGCGAGGCAGCCGAGAAAGAACGCCAGCTGACCCAGAAAGACTGGACTCTGGAAGAATTGATGGCGCGTGGTGAGAAGGCTTATGCCACAGCCTGTGCGGCCTGCCACCAGGCGGATGGCAGCGGGGCCCCCCCGGCGTTCCCCGCGCTCAAGGATAGCCCGATTGCGACCGGAGATATGACGGCTCACATCGACATTGTGGTGAACGGCAAGTCCGGGACGGCGATGCAGGCGTTCGGCAACCAGCTGAGCGAAGTTGACCTGGCCGCGGTGATTACCTATGAGCGTAATGCCTGGGGTAACAACACCGGCGATATGGTCACGCCCAAGGAAATTTTTGATTACAAGAACCAGCAGTAATCAACGCCAGATAACAACAATCACCAGCCACATCAGAAGGCGGTAACGGGGGTTTTCATGAGTGCGGTTGCAGATACCCAC
This sequence comes from Marinobacter nauticus, assembly GCF_003634635.1. Classification (GTDB taxonomy): domain Bacteria; phylum Pseudomonadota; class Gammaproteobacteria; order Pseudomonadales; family Oleiphilaceae; genus Marinobacter; species Marinobacter nauticus. The sequence goes on from NZ_RBJB01000004.1 coordinate 279,198, forward strand.
AGCCAGGAACATCACCACGGCCCGGCCAAAGGCATCAGCCGCTGGCTGCTGACCACAAACCACAAAGACATCGGGTCCATGTACCTGATGTTCAGTTTTGCCATGTTCCTGCTCGGCGGCAGCATGGCCATGGTCATCCGGGCCGAACTGTTCCAGCCCGGCCTGCAGATTGTGCAGCCGGAGTTCTTTAACCAGATGACCACCATGCACGGTCTGATCATGGTGTTCGGGGCGGTCATGCCGGCTTTTGTCGGGTTAGCCAACTGGATGCTGCCCTTGATGATCGGCGCGCCGGACATGGCACTTCCGCGCATGAATAACTGGAGTTTCTGGCTGCTACCCTGCGCCTTCCTGATTCTGGTCTCCACCCTGTTCATGCAGGGCGGCGCCCCCAACTTCGGCTGGACCTTCTATGCGCCGCTGTCCACCACCTACGGGCCGCCCAGTACCACGTTCTTTATCTTTGCGGTGCATATCATGGGGGTGTCTTCGATCATGGGCGCCATCAACGTCATTGCCACCATTCTGAACATGCGGGCACCGGGCATGACCCTGATGAAAATGCCCCTGTTCGTCTGGACCTGGCTGATCACCGCGTTCCTGCTGATTGCGGTCATGCCGGTACTGGCCGGTGTGGTGACCATGATGCTGATGGACATCAACTTCGGTACCAGCTTCTTTGATGCCTCCGGTGGTGGCGATCCGGTGCTGTTCCAGCATGTGTTCTGGTTCTTCGGGCATCCGGAGGTGTACATCATGATCCTGCCGGCGTTCGGGGCCATCTCCCACATTGTTGCGGCCTTCTCCCGCAAGCCGCTGTTTGGCTATGCCTCCATGGTGTATGCGGTGGGTGCCATTGCCCTGTTGTCGTTCGTGGTCTGGGCGCACCATATGTTTACCGTGGGTATTCCACTGGCCGGGCAGTTGTTCTTCATGTACGCCACCATGCTGATTGCCGTGCCCACCGGGGTGAAGGTGTTCAACTGGGTCACCACCATGTTCCGGGGCTCCCTGAGTTTCGAGGCGCCCATGCTGTTTGCCGTGGCCTTTATCATTCTGTTCACTATCGGTGGTTTCTCCGGGCTGATGCTGGCCATCGCGCCTGCGGACTTCCAATACCACGATACCTACTTTGTGGTCGCGCATTTCCATTATGTGCTGGTGCCCGGTGCCATCTTCGGCATCTTCGCTTCCGCCTACTTCTGGCTGCCCAAGTGGACCGGCCACATGTACGACGAAACCCTGGCCAAGACCCACTTCTGGCTGTCGTTCATCGGCATGAACCTGGCTTTCTTCCCCATGCATTTCCTGGGGCTGGCGGGCATGCCCCGGCGGATTCCGGACTACGCGCTGCAGTTTGCTGACTTCAACATGGTATCGAGCATCGGGGCTTTTATGTTCGGCGTCAGTCAGTTGCTGTTCCTGTTCATCGTGGTGAAGTGTGTGCGAGGGGGCGAGAAGGCCGCCGCCAAACCCTGGGATGGTGCCGAAGGGCTGGAATGGACGGTGCCCTCGCCGGCGCCCTATCACACTTTCTCGACACCGCCGGAAGTGAAATAACCGGGAGGTCGCCATGGCAGAGCCACAACCGCAACACGGCAAACGCAGCAACGGTCGGGTGATTGCCTGGTGCATGGCCGGTGTGGTCGGTATGTTCGCCTTCGGCTTCGCCCTGGTGCCCCTGTACGACGTGTTCTGCGAAATCACCGGTATCAATGGCAAGACCGCCGGCCGGTACGAAGCGCAGGTCACCAACCAGGCGGATGCCAACCGCACCGTGACGGTCCAGTTCCTGGCCAGTAATGGCCCGGGTATGTCCTGGGAATTCCGGCCGGTGACCCGCAGCATCAAGGTGCATCCCGGTGAGCCGGTGACCGTCAATTTCTACGCCGAAAACGGCAGCGACCAGGCCATGGTCGGACAGGCAGTTCCCAGCCTGTCCCCGGCTGAGGGCACCCTGTACTTCCACAAGACCGAGTGTTTCTGTTTCAACCAGCAGCCCCTGGAAGCCGGCGAAAGCACAGAAATGCCTCTGGTGTTTATCGTGGATCCGGAACTGCCGGAACACATCACCAAGCTGACACTGTCCTACACCCTTTACGACCAGAGCCAGAAGGCCGAGGTATCGGGTGCCGCCGGGGCAGCAAAAACAACCAACAATAACGGCTAAGCCATCGGAGACAGCTATGGCGGATCACCAGACCTACTACGTTCCCGAACAGAGCAAGTGGCCCATTGTCGCCACCGTTGGCCTGGGGGTCACCCTGTATGGCGCGGCAGCCATCATGGTGAACGGCAACCAGGGTGAAAGCACCACCGGTTCCTGGATCATGTTCTGGATTGGCGCGCTGATCATGGCGTACATGCTGTTCGGCTGGTTCGGCAGCGTCATCCGCGAGAGCCGGGCCGGACTTTACAGCGACCAGATGGACCGCTCTTTCCGCTGGGGGATGAGCTGGTTCATTTTCTCGGAAGTCATGTTTTTTGCGGCTTTCTTCGGTGCGCTCTTCTACGTTCGGATGTTCGTGGTGCCCTGGCTGGGGGGCGAGGGTGATAAAGGCAGTAGCAACATGCTGTGGGAAGGCTTTCAGGCCAGTTGGCCTCTGGTCAGCAACCCCAACCCGGAGGCCTACCCGGGACCGAAGGAAGTGATCGGTCCCTGGGGCCTGCCGCTGATCAACACTATCCTGCTGGTAACCTCGTCGTTCACGGTAACCATTGCCCACCATGCCCTGAAAGCGGGTAACCGGGCCAAGGTGAAGCTGTGGCTGGGAGCCACCATTGCGCTGGCGGTGGTGTTCATGTTCGTTCAGGGCTACGAGTACATGCACGCCTATCAGGACCTGGACCTGACCCTGAAGTCCGGCATCTACGGCAGCACGTTCTTTATGTTAACGGGTTTCCACGGGGCCCACGTGATGCTGGGTACTTTGATGCTCGCCATCATGCTGGTCCGGATCATCAAGGGCCATTTCACCGCCGACAATCATTTCGGCTTTGAAGCGGCAGCCTGGTACTGGCATTTTGTGGATGTGGTCTGGCTGGGCCTGTTTGTGTTCGTGTATGTGCTCTGAGGCAGGTGAAGTCAGGGCGTCGGGTTCAGAGTGAGATCGCCGGTCCAGAGCGCGATCAGCACCACGGCCAGTAATAGCACGCTGAGCGAGACTCGCACCGCCAGTGAGTTCACCACACGGTTGGTTTTACCGCCGTCCCGAATCAGGAAAAACAGCCCGCTGAACAGGCTGATAATGACGGCGAACAGCAGTACGACAATGGCAAGTTTTAACATGAGGAATCCGGTTGTATCAGGTCCGCAGCCTGTTGAGCATTCTGGTGCCGGGAACAACGCCCCGGTTCGTTACTTCACTATAGCAGAGCGGCGCTAAGTGGGTTTCAGCTCCCGCCGCTGGCAGTTCGACTGGCGCCTGCTGGTCTTCAGCGGTGTCTTTCTGCCTCTGCTGATCAGTCTGGGTGTCTGGCAGCTGAACCGCGCCGCGGAAAAAACCAGTCTGCTGCAGACCTGGAATTCAGAAAGTGCCGGGCGGGACTGGCAGGATGTGGCGGCTGCAGATGGGTGGCAGGAGGGCCAACCGGTCACCCTGACCGGTTGGTACCGGGAGCAGACTTGGTTGCTGGACAATCGGACCCGGGACGGCCGCGCCGGTTACGAAGTGTTGACGCTTTTTGAGCCGCTCTCAGGCCCTTTGGTGGTGGTCAACCGGGGCTGGGTACCGGCACCGGCCAGCCGTGAACAACTGCCGGAAGTGCAGACGCCTGGGTCTCGGTTCACCCTTCAGGGCCGGCTGGCGGCCTATCCGGAACCGCCGGTTCTGGGAGAGGCGGAGCCCGATACACCCGGCTGGCCAAGACGGGTTCAGGCGTTGCCGGAAAGCCGTGTCCGGGCCTTGGGTAATACGCCGGCCCCGATGATTGTTCACCTGGCCGACAGCCAGCAGCCGGGTGCATACCAGGCGGACCGGGCGCCGGATGTGATGGGCCCGCAGACGCATTACGGATACGCCGCTCAGTGGTTTGCGCTGGCGGCAGCACTGACTATATTGACTCTGGTGGCGAGTTATAAAAAAAACAGCGAAAGACCCAAGGCAGGAGCCGACAATGACAACGACAACGGCTGACTCTCTCTCTCATTCTGATGGCCCGAGCCCGGCTCAGGTCAGGCGGGGCCGGCGCACCGCCATGCTGCTCTTTGCGGTGGGGTTCGGCCCCATGCTGGTGGCGACGGTCATGTTTTACACCGGCTGGCTTAACCCGGCCGGTCAGAGCAATCAGGGGCAGTTGGTGCAACCGCCGGTGCCGGTGGCAGAGCTGAATCTGCAAACCGCTGCGGGGAACCCCCTGCAGGCACGCTTTGGTGTTGATGTCGCCGACCCGAAATGGCTGATGCTGGTGGCTTCGGAACGTTGCACGGAAGACTGCGAGCAGCTGCTGTATCTGGCTCGCCAGGTTAACGTTGCGCTTGGCAAGAACGCGCCGCGTGTTGGTCGTGCCGCCTATCTGGGCACGGTACCGGCGGATCTGGAGCGGCGCTGGTCTGATGAGTACCAGTTGATGGAGCGCCTGCAACCGGCCGCTGGCAAGACACCGGCATGGCCCGCCGGGATCAACCCGGAGCAGCAACCGAGAATCCTGCTGATCGACCCGTTTGGCAATGTGATGATGCACTATGGCAGCGAACACACCGGCAAACAGCTGCTTAAAGATCTGAAGCACCTGCTGAAACTGTCACAGATTGGCTAACGGGAGGCCTGCGGTATGACGGCGATGTCTCCGGAGCAATCCCGGGCAACAGCGCAGAAACTGGCGTTCTGGGCTACCCTGGCCTGCTTGCTGGCAGTGGTGGTGATTATGCTCGGTGCCTGGACACGACTGGTTCACGCCGGCCTGGGATGCCCGGACTGGCCTGGCTGTTATGGCTTTCTGACCGTGCCCCAGGATGAAACCCGCATCGCCATTGCCAATGCCCGTTTCCCGGAGACCCCGGTGGATGTCTCCAAGGGCTGGCCCGAAATGATTCATCGCTACGCCGCCGGTACCCTGGGACTACTGGTATTCGGGCTGGCCATTGCCTCGGTGCGCAACCGCAGAGCGGGGCTTCCGGTCAAACTGCCGCTGTTCATTGCCGGCTTTATCGTGTTGCAGGCCGCGTTCGGCATGTGGACGGTTACCCTCAAGCTCTGGCCCCAGGTGGTGGCCCTGCATCTGCTGGGCGGATTTACCACCCTGAGCCTGTTGTTGTTGCTGACCCTGCGGCTCCGGCGGCGGGCACGTGAAAGTGAGGCGCCGCGACCGGCGATGGCGGCATCCCTGGCAAGACTCCGACCCTGGCTGTATGGCGGTTTGCTGCTGGTCATTGCCCAGATTGCCCTGGGGGCCTGGACGGCAGCCAACTACGCCGCCGTTGCCTGTACCGATCTGCCTACCTGTCAGGGTCAGTGGTGGCCCGAGGGCATGGATTTTCAGCATGGATTTGATATCACCCAACATGTTGGTCCCAACTATCTGGGCGGCCAGCTGACCAGCGATGGCCGGGTTGCTATTCACGTCAGCCATCGCCTGGGCGCGGTCCTTGTGTTGGGTTATCTGGCCATATTGCTGGGGCTGCTGTGGCGCCAGCGAGCCCAGAGCGGTCTCGACAGGGCCATCGCTCTGGTGGGCGGTGCCCTGGTGCTCCAGTTCTGTCTGGGGCTGACCAACGTCTGGCTGCACATTCCCCTGATCGTCGCCGTTGCCCATAACGCCATGGGCGCCGGCCTGTTACTGTCGATGGTGCACCTGATCTGGCGGCATCATCAGCTGGCCCTGCCAGCACTATCCCCCGCACCTCATACAACAACCATAAACCGGGAGGTTACGGCATGAGCGAGCAAGTGAAGGCGCTGCCGATCCAGAATTCAACGCATGCGAGCCCTATTTCCTGGCGCGATTACCTGGAACTGACCAAGCCCCGGGTAGTGGCATTGATGATTCTTACCTCGGTGATCGGCATGCTGCTGGCAGCACCAGGCGTTCCCGGATGGAGCGTGCTGCTGTTTGGCAACCTGGGTATCGCCCTGCTGGCCGGCGCGGCTGCGGTGGTGAACCACGTGGTGGATCAGAAGATTGATACCGTGATGGCCCGCACTCGCAAACGGCCGGTGGCGACTGGCCGGATTGCGCCGCTGGACGCCCTGCTGTTTGCTACCGTGCTGGCGGCTCTGGGTATGGTCGTGCTGGTGTGGCAGGTGAACGAGCTAACCGCCTGGCTGACGCTGGCCTCCCTGGTGGGTTACGCCGGTGTTTACACCCTGTTCCTGAAACGGGCGACGCCACAGAACATTGTCATCGGTGGGCTGGCCGGTGCCATGCCGCCACTGCTGGGCTGGACCGCGGTCACTGGCCAGGTGGAAGGCCACGCGCTGTTGCTGGTTCTGATCATCTTCGCCTGGACGCCACCGCATTTCTGGGCTCTGGCCATCCACCGCAAGGAGGAATACGCCAAGGCTGGTATTCCCATGCTGCCGGTGACCCACGGCAATCGTTACACCGAACTGCATATTCTGCTCTATACCCTGATGCTGCTGGCCGTCAGCCTGCTACCGTTTGTCACAGGCATGTCCGGCGGTATTTACCTGGTGGGCGCCCTGGCGCTAGGCTTGAGGTTCCTGCAATATGCTGTTCGCCTGCTGCGCGGCGACGACCGGCGGGTAGCGCTGAACACCTTCAAATATTCCATCACCTATCTGATGGCGTTGTTTGTGGTGTTGCTGGTAGATCATTTTGTCTTTGTCCCGGCCTGACTGGCCGGGGTTAAGCCTGGTTGGGAGACCCTATGGGGCGGTCGATTCGGATCACGTTGTTTGTTCTGTTGTTGCTGGTGGTGCTGGTGTTCGGCCTGACAGTGGGTCGGCAGGTCTTTCTGGTGGGGGGCGAACCGGCACCGGCGCCGGATCTCAGCCAGTACAACGCCTATGTCTACGACCAGCCACGGCCCCTGGTGGAGTTCTCTCTGACCAACGAGGAAGGAGAGACGGTCACCCGGGAAGATCTCCGGGGCCGGTGGACCTTCGTGTTTGTGGGCTATACCAATTGCCCGGACATCTGCCCCGCTGCCATGGCCAATCTGCGCCGTACCGACCAGTTGCTGTCCCCGGAATTACCCCAACCGGACTATCTGCTGGTCTCGGCAGACCCGGAGCACGATACCCCGGCGAAGCTGAAGGCCTATACCGATTTCTTTGGTGAGCATTTCCACGGCCTGACCGGCGATCTGGACACCCTGCGCCAGGTCGCCAAGAGCGTGAGCGCGGTGTTTGTGCACCGGCAGGTGAATGGCGAGTTGCTGGTGGACCACAGCGGGCATTTTGCCTTGCTCAATCCGGACGGCGACGTTCAGGCGCTGATCCAGCCACCCCACAAGCCGGAACAGCTGGCCGAAGCCTTTGAGCGTATCTACCAGTGGGCCAACGCCAATCGCCAGCCAGGCTGAGGCGAAGGTCTCACTGACAAGCATTGGTTAGTCACCTACACTACCCGGTTTCCGTTGATAACCTGACGACCGGGCCTATGCCATGACTTCTGCAAATACCCCCACCCCCAGGCAACTGTTTACGGTTCTGCTCGCCGGTAGCCTGGTGTTGCTGGTTGTCCACGGCCTTGGCCGATTCATCTACACCCCGTTGTTGCCCTACCTGGTGGCCGATAACCAGTTCAACGCGCCGGATGGAGCTGCGGTGGCCACCTGGAACTACCTCGGCTATCTCATGGGGGCAATGCTGGCCATCCGTTGGCACAGAATCGACCAGATCCGGCTGATGTTGCCTCTTTTCCTGGCGGTTCATGTGGTCACCACGCTGATCGTGACCCAGACCGACCAGCTGACGGTTATTTCTGTCACCCGCTGGCTGAACGGTGTGGCTAACGGCGTGGTATTCGTCCAGGCGCCAGCCCTGATTCTGGAGTGGCTGGTACTGCGCAACCGGGCCTCTCTCAGCGGTCTGGTCTATATCGGCGTTGGTGTAGGGCTGCTGGTGTCCAGCGGCCTCGTTACCGGAACCGCCAGTCTGCTGGAGGGCGCGGAGCGCTGGTGGCCGGCGGCCCTGTTGTCGATTCCCCTGGCCTGGTGGGGTGCCATGCAGTTACGGCAACTGGAGGTGCCGGTGCGCCAGCATGATGACGCCGGTAAGGCAGTGGTCAATACCCCGTTGCTGGATCGCGCCAGCATCCCGCTGTTTCTCTCCTATGCCGGGGCGGGCCTGGGCTACATCCTGCCCATGACCTTCTTGCCCCTGTTGGCAAAACTGGAACTGCCTGAGGGCCACGCCTTGCTGGACGGGACCTGGGTGATCGTCGCTCTGTTCACCATCCCGGCGCCCTGGCTGTGGAACAAACTGGGGGCCCTGATGGGAGACTTGCCCGCCCTTCGCCTGAATTTTCTGATTCAGCTGGCCGGTGTACTGGCCACCGTGGTCTGGCCTGGCGCCTTGGGCTTGGTGTTGTGTGCCGCCCTGGTCGGCAGCACCTTTCTGGGCACGGTATTGCTGACCCAGCGCATCGGGCGCGCGCTGCATCCGCATCAGGGCCCGCGCCTGTCGGCAGCGATGGTGGCACTGTATGGCTTTACCCAGATGGTCGGCCCCTGGCTGACCAAACAGTGGCTGGATGCGGGAGGCACCCTGGTGTCGGCTTTCGGCATCGGGGTGGCAGCACTGGCGTTTGGCCTGGTATTCGCGTTCTTCGTGCCCCGGCCTGAAGCCTGGCATGCCCGCTCCTGAGGCATGGTAAACTGCGGCCACATTCCGGCAAGCACCCCGTACCATGCTCCCGATTGATGGCATCCTCCCAGAACTGACCCGCACACTGGCAAAGACCACCACCGCTTTGCTCCAGGCGCCGCCCGGCGCGGGTAAAACCACCCGGGTACCGTTGGCCCTGCTGGATGCGCCCTGGCGCGATGGCCGCAAAATCCTGATGCTCGAACCCCGCCGACTGGCGGCCCGGTCGGCAGCGCGGTATATGGCCCGGCAACTGGGAGAGGCGCCCGGGCAGACGGTGGGCTATCGCACCCGACTGGATACCAGGGTCTCCGGCACCACCCGGATCGAAGTCGTGACCGAGGGTATACTCACCCGCCTGATCCAGACCGACCCCATGCTGGAAGACTATGCCGCTGTTCTGTTTGACGAATTCCATGAGCGTTCCCTGCAGGCCGATCTGGGGCTGGCACTGGTGCGAGAGAGCCAGCAGGCCCTGCGAGAAGACCTGCGCCTTCTGGTGATGTCCGCGACACTGGATACCGCGCCCATTGCCAAGGTGCTGGGGGACGTGCCGGTGATTTCCAGTGAAGGCCGGGCGTTTCCGGTGGATGTCCTTTATCGGCCCTTGTCCCGCAATGCCCGGATGGTGGATCACGTAACGGCGGTGGTGCTGGAGGTCCTGGGAGACCAGGCTGGCTCGGTGCTGGTGTTCCTGCCCGGGGCCGGTGAAATTCGCCGGGTGGCGCAACAGCTGGCCGGACAACTGCCGGCAAACGTGGTGCTGGCAACCTTGTACGGCAACCTCAAGGCTGAAGAACAGGACCGGGCCATCGCACCGGCCCCGGACGGTGCTCGCAAGGTGGTCCTGGCCACTGCCATTGCCGAGACCAGCCTGACCATTGAAGGCGTGCGGGTAGTGGTTGATGCCGGCCAGCAGCGTCGGACCGTGTTTGATCCCAACAGTGGCATGACTCGCCTGGTCACCAGCCGGGTGTCCAAAGCCTCTGCCGAGCAGCGTAAAGGCCGGGCAGGACGGGTCGAACCGGGCGTGTGCTACCGGTTATGGAGCGAGTCGGAGCAGTTCGGCCTGGCTGACTTCACGCCAGCGGAGATTCAGGAGGCGGACCTGGCACCGCTGGTACTGGAGCTGGCCCAGTGGGGGGCTCGTTCACCGGATCAGGTGGCCTGGATTGATGCGCCGCCGCAAGCCCACTGGCAGCAGGCGGTGGATTTATTGCAGTGGCTGGATTTGCTGGATGCTGACGGTGCTATTACCGATCACGGCAAGTCCGCCCGGGATCTGGGGCTGCATCCCCGTTTGGCCCATATGGTTGTCCGGGGGCGGGCTCTGGGGTTTGGCCAGCTCGCCGCGGAACTGGCGGCACTACTGGAAGAGCGTGACCTGCTGGGGCCCGGCTCCGGCGCCGATTTGCACGAACGGGTTCGGATTGTTCGGGGAGAACGGGCACCCCATGGCCTGGATTCGGCCCGGTTGCAGGCGGTGCGGCAGGCGGCGAAACGGTTGTGCCGGGAACCTGCGTCTGGGAACGTGCCCGCCGCAACCGAGGTGGGGCGGGTGCTGGCTCAGGCCTATCCGGACCGCATTGCCCGTCGCCGTTCGGGCGAGGCACCGCGCTACCAGCTCAGCAATGGCAAGGGGGCGAGCCTGCGGGAACATGATCCGCTGGCCCGGGAGAATTGGCTGGTGGCCGCGGACCTGGACGGTAAGGCCCGGGAGGCGACGATTTATCTGGCGGCGCCAGTGGATCTGGGGGATCTGGAGCAGGACCTGGCTGCGCACATACAAGAACGGGAAGAAGCCCTCTGGGACGACAAGCGGGGCACAGTGGTGGCGCGTCACGTACGCAAGCTTGGCGCACTGATACTGGCGGAAAAGCCGTTGCAACAGGTGGCCCCCGAACTGATCCAGCAGGGTTTGCTGGATGCCGTCCGTCGCAAAGGACTGGATCGGCTGCCCTGGAACGAGGCCGCCCGCCAGTGGCAGGCCCGGGTGCAGTTACTGGCCACACAGTTCCCCGGTCACTGGCCGGATGTGACGGATTCTGCCCTGCTGGCCGGTGTGGAAAGCTGGTTGGCGCCGTTTATGGCCGGCATGCAGCGGTGGTCGGATCTGGCCCGGCTTGATCTGACATCCGCCCTGAACAGCCTGCTCGATTATCCACAGCAACAAGAACTGGATGAACTGGCTCCGAAAGCTCTGGCCATCCCCACCGGCCAGAAGGTGACGCTGGATTACACGGCCGACAACGGCCCGGTGCTAGCTGCCAAGCTGCAGGCCCTGTTTGGCTGGACTGAAACACCGACGGTGGCGGGCGGCCGGGTGCCCGTGGTAACCCACCTCCTGTCCCCGGCCCAGCGCCCGCTGGCCGTCACGGCAGATCTCGCCAGCTTCTGGCAGAACGCCTATCCACAGGTACGAAAAGAACTCCGGGGCCGCTACCCGAAACACCCCTGGCCGGAAGATCCGCTTACGGCCCAGGCTCAGCAGGGAACGAAAAAACGCCCTGCTCGCTGATTCGTCCACTGATCAGCTGCACCGGAACAGGCTCAAAATAGAGGTTGCGAACGGTAATGTGCTGGCCGGCCGGTGCACCGAGTTGGTTCGCCGCCATTTCTTCCAGTGTGACTTCATCGTGTGGCGCCGTGCTGTCCTTGAAGCTGTCTGCCAGCACCCAGAGCGGTTTTGCCTCGGCCCTGGCCAGCAAGGCCAGCGGATAACTGCCCGCCTTGTTGAGAAAGTGGCCATCGGCCAGCCAGGTGTCACAGCCGCACAGCACCAGGTCCGCCTTCGGAACGAACAGCCCCATCTGGGCATCGGTGATCACCGTCACCCGAACGCCCAGTTCATCCAGTTCCCGGGCCAGGGTAAAGCCCTCGTTGCCTGGGCTGCTCTGGGTGCAGATTACCGAGAAGTTGCGGCCCTGCTGTACCAGTAAACGGAACAGCGCCAGCACCTGGGAGCTACGGCTGTGCGTGAAAATTCTGGCCTGCTCGGAAACACGTGTCGTCGCGAATTCCGCCACACGCCGGTTGGCGGAGGCGATCTGTTCCAGAACCGAGTCCACCACGGGCAGCGCCTGTTCAGCCGTCGAAGCACCGTTCTGGCTGCCCACCAGGCCCTGGCGCACCCGTTCAATGGCGTTGGCCAGCGGCACCATGCTGGGACGGGCTTTGGCAAGGTCGGTCAGTAGTTGTTCGAGTGCGTCCGTAGAGACTCCACCCGCGGCCAGCCATTGGCGCACCAGCGTCAGCGCTCTGGTTGCCAGCTGGGCGGCACCGGATTGGGTGTCAGCGCGTACGGTTTCGATAATATTGCAGGCCCGGGAATCGGGTTCAGGGGTGCCCATGGCAGGCTCCGGTAAGTCAGCGAGTGATTACCGGAGCTTAGCAGCCCGTGGCCGTTACCGGATGATGGACCGGCTCTTTTCCAGATACACCGCGCCTTGCTCTTTCACGGTATCCGGGGCTGCGTGCTCGGAAGCCTTGTGTACTTTCTCCAGCCGCTCGGCAATGTCTTCCAGCTCATGGTCCAGTTTGCCCAGGGCATTTTCCAGAGTGTAGGTGAGCTGATGGACTTCGCTCATCGCCTCTGGTGTCAGATCACCGGCCAACACCTGCTCAAGCCGGTTGTTGTACTCGGAGAAATTGGCCACCGCCTGTTCCAGGGTTTTCGAGGGTTCGCCTTTGTAGTGATCGTACTCATCATCGGCGAAGGCCGGAAGGGTGAACAGCAGGCTGGCAGCGGCCAGCATCAGGTGTTTTGTCATGGTCAGTTCCTCATTAGTGACAACTAATGCGAATTATTGTCAGTATCATTAGCTGTAACCATGAGATCGGTCAATTTACGCATAAAATAACCCTTGCCAGGGTTCCAAAGCTGGATAAAATGCAGCCAATTTTCACTCTGTGCGGCTGTCACCATGCACCTTGTCTCATTCAACGTGTTCCGTACCCTTGGCTTCCCCGACACCACTGTACTGAAGCCCGAGCATTTCCTGCGCCACAAGCCGCTACTGCAGGAGGCGGACTGGGTGCTGTTCCCGGAATACTGGCAGATCAACGCCCTGGTGCATGGCTTGAAGTGCCGGGTGTTCCCCAGTATCGCCAGTTATCGCATTGGTCACGATAAAGTGGAAATGACCCGCGCCTTTCAGGCCGTGGCGCCGGAACACACACCCTGGACCTTGATTGAAGCCAATGGTCCACAGGAACGCGACATGCTGTGGGACACCATGGCCCTGCCTTTCGTGGCCAAACTACCCAAGGCCAGCATGGGCGAAGGTGTGTGGTTGATCGAGTCCCGGGCCGACTGGCTTAAGTATTGTGATCGCACAGATGTTCTCTACGTGCAGGAATACCTTCCGATTGACCGGGATGTGCGGGTGGTTGTGGTGGGTGATCGAGTGGTGACCGCCTACTGGCGTACCCAGGCGGAGCAGGGGTTCTACAACAACGTCGCCAGGGGTGGCCAGATTGTGACTGGCGATGTGCCAGCGGCGGCTACCGATCTGGCCCTGCGCCTGGCCCGGGAGCTGGAAGTAGACCATGCCGGCTTTGATATCGCCCTGGTGGAAGGCTATCCCTATGTGCTGGAATTCAACCGCCTGTTCGGCAATCAGGGCCTGGGTCAGGGCAGTGATCTGAAAGACGCCATCCTGGATTATCTGCAGCGCCAGAGTCGGCCCCAGGACCCGGATGGTCCCACCGAACCAACGCCGCTGTGGCCAATTGCGGTCTGAGGCAGAGACAAACCGGTCAGGCCCGAACGTCGATCATGCTGCCCACATTATCTGAGGGGTTGGCGCCGGCTGTCGCGACAGATGTTTCGGTCAGGCCTTCAAGCAACTGAAGCGCACCTTGTTGGGCTATGTCCATGGACTTTTTCAGAACGGCCAGTTCCGCCTGTTCCTGAACCCGTTGTTGCTTGAACTGGGTATAACTGGATGCAATTCCGGCAATGTCAGACACGCCAACCCCCTCCAGGGTTGATTCATTTGCAAACAGGCTAGCATGATCCCCTGAAAGTGTCGGTAGCTGTTAACCGACAGTAACAAGTTTTCCTGTCGCTGAACCCTGAATCAGAGGCACGCGTGGCGCACCGTTGACCGGTGCGTTTATGGGTATAACTGCGCATTTGCGGTGATTGGAAAAAGGCCCGATGATCGCGCCATTCACGGGTAATACAGCCAGTCTGTGCTACCCTTTTTTTATGCCCGTTTACCCTGTGGAGGGACACACCACCCATGATCCAGACGCCTAACGCCGATATCGCCGACTACTACAGTGCCGAGACTTTCAAGCGGATCAAGGACTTTGCCGACGGCAAGGAAACCCCGTTTGTGGTGATCGACACCCAGACCATTGACCGTCAGTACGAAGAGCTGGTGGAAGGGTTTCCTTACGCCAAGGTCTATTATGCGGTGAAGGCCAACCCGGCCCCGCAGATTCTGACCATGCTGCGGGACAAAGGCGCGAATTTTGATATCGCTTCGGTGTATGAACTGGACAAGGTGATGGCCCTGGGTGTGACCGGCGACCGCATCAGTTACGGCAACACCATCAAGAAGGCGAAAGACATTCGCACCTTTTACGAAAAGGGTGTGCGCCTGTATGCCACGGATTCCGAGGCAGACCTGCGCAACATTGCCAAGGCTGCCCCGGGCTCAAAAGTGTATGTGCGTATTCTGACTGAAGGCACCCTGACCGCCGACTGGCCGTTGTCCCGCAAGTTTGGCTGCCAGACCGATATGGCCATGGATCTGCTGATCCTGGCTCGTGATCTGGGCCTGGTGCCCTATGGTGTGTCGTTCCACGTCGGTTCCCAGCAGCGCGAAATCGGTGCCTGGGACGCCGCCCTGAACAAGGTAAAGGTGATTTTCGAGCGCCTTAAGGAAGAAGACGGCATTGAGCTGAAGATGATCAACATGGGCGGTGGTTTCCCGGCCAACTACATTACACGGACCAATGAACTGGGGGTGTATGCGGAGGAGATTGCCCGTTTCCTGCACGAGGACTTTGGTGACGACCTGCCCGAGATCATCATCGAGCCGGGGCGATCGCTGATTTCAAATGCCGGTGTGTTGGTCAGCGAGGTCGTGCTGATTTCACGAAAATCCCGTACCGCCCTGCACCGCTGGGTGTTTACCGATGTCGGCAAGTTTTCCGGGCTGATCGAGACCCTGGACGAGTCCATCAAGTTTCCGATCTGGACCGAGAAGAGCGGTGAAGGTGAGGATTGTGTGATCGCCGGGCCGACCTGTGACAGTGCCGATATCATGTACGAGCATCACAAGTACCCGCTGCCGCTGAATCTGGCGATCGGAGACCGGATGTACTGGCTGTCGACCGGGGCCTATACCACCACCTACAGTGCCATTGAATTCAACGGCTTTCCTCCGTTGAAGGATTACTATATCTGACCGAAGGTCAGTGAGGTATCTCAGAAAGGATCAGCTTGCGGGCTGATCCTTTTTTCGTTTCAGGTCCAGAGTGAAAGCCAGGGGTAATACCAGCAGGCTGTAGGCCACCATGGCCATCACGGCATGACGGGTGTCGCCAGTCCAGTCGGCGAGCAGGCCGCCGAGCATGGGTACCGAGAAGGCCATGGTATAGCCCACCAGGAAGGTGCCGGCAGACAGCCGTCCGGTTTCGGCGGAGTTCACCAGCAAAGGCGGCAGAGCCACCAACAGGATCAGCAGAATGCCGGCCACGAAGCTCATCAGCGTGGCGCTGGCAATGAACCACCAGCCTTCGAGCACCAGAGTGCCGGCGGTGCCGGCAATGCTGAGAACCGCCATGACGACAATGAAGGTACGGCGGCCGACCCAGGCCCGTGCCATTTTCAGCATCACCAGCGAGGCAAAGACCTGGGCGATGTTGTACCAGAACAGGGCCTCGGACAGCAGGCCGATACGCCCCTGTTGTTCCAGGAGGTTACCCATGTAGGCGTTGAGGCCGAAGAACATGGAGCCGGAAAGCCCCAGCAGCAGGCCCAGGCGCAAGGTGAGCGGGTTTTTCCAGTCGGGCAGCCAGGCGGCTTTGCGTGCGGGCCGGGCCAAGTCCCGTTTGGGCAGAAACAGGGCGGCGACTACCAGCAGGGCCGGCAGCGACCAGGCCAGCATGGTGGCGCGCCAGCTGTTGTCCAGCAACGGCATAAGAACCGGCAGGGTAATACCGGCACCGATGAACTCACCCATGAGCATGCCGTTCATGTAGATGGCCGAGCCCAGAGCAATGTGATGGGGTTCGAGCCAACGCGGCAGCAGGGCTGGCAGCGCTGGCTGCATCATCGCCACACCCAGGCCCATGACGGCGCTGGCTATCATCAGGGTGAAGGTATCGGGCACCAGGCCACGGCCGGCGGAGCCGATGACCATGATCACCATGGCCAGTGCCAGGGTGTTTCGCGGGCCGATGCGGGAGATGGCCAGCGAACCGGGCATGGCGCCAATGGCCAGCATCAGGATGGGCAATGTGGTCAGGGCGCCGGTCAGTGCCTGGGTCAGGGCCAGCTCATCGCCAATGAAAGGCGCCAGCGGCGGGGCCACCAGTACGGGTATACGCAGGTAAACACCGGCGAGCCAAAGCAACACCGCCACCGGCAGCAATCGGGCTGGCGGTGGCGGTGTGGTCGCGGCGGTTTGAAATGCCACGGCGGAGCGAATCAGTCTTCGCTGGTATCCGGCAGGTAAGCACCGTCTTCGTCGTGCACTTCCTGGCCGGTTACCGGCGGGTTGAAGGCACAGATCAGGCGCATGTCTTCAGTGCCGCCGTAGAGCGTGTGCTGATCATGCTTGTCGAGTGCATACAGGGTGCCGTCGGTAATCTCGTGTACTTCACCAGTGGCTTTGTCCAGAATCTTGCCGTTACCGGCGACGCAATAGACGGCTTCCAGGTGGTGCTTGTACCAGAGGTTCAGCTCGGCGCCGGCGGGGATGATGGTCTCGTGAAAGGAGAAACCCATGCCATCTTTCTTCAGCAGCATGCGACGGCTGGTCCAGCCCGGGCCGTGAACTTCACGCTCGGTACCGATAATGTCTTGCACTCGTACGATTTTCATTCGCATTCCTCATTTTGTGATGGAATAGCCATACAGTATAAACATGCGGCTCAGGCTCGATTCAACCGCCAGTCGTCGTATGCCGCCATGGCCTGCTCGATGGCGGCGGCAAATTGTTCCCTCTGCTGATGGGTCAGAGCTCGCTGTTTCCGGCACCGTTCGAAGGCTTTCTGGATTTCCCGCCGGCTGGCTTTGTCGAGCTGTTCCAGCCAGTGATGGTCGGCCGGTTCCAGTTCCAGCAAATCCCGCCCGGCGTGGTTTCGCTGGCTGATATGCCACCAGTGATCCACCGCCCGCCCTAACACAACATAGCCGAACTGACTGTCCTGTACAGGCCCGAAGCTGGCGGTTTTCAGGCCGTCCTTCATGGGCCCGATGCTCAGTGCCGGCAAAACCAGGCGATCCCCGTAGAAGTAACTGCCGGCAGCGCCAATCAACCCTCCGAGCAGGGCACCGGTGCCCAGCGACGAGCCAAACGTTACGGCATCAATGCCGGCACCGCTCACCGCTCCGGCACCGAAGCCCGCGGTGGCCAGGTAGCGCTTGCTGACCGCCCAGTGCTTGCGGGTGTCCTCGGAAAACAGATCGTGCTGGCTGTGCCATTGGAGTTCGGCTTCCTGGCGGCGTATGCGCTGATGCTGGTACAGGTGCTCGATGTCGATCCTGAGGGCCTGTTCCCGGTGGCGTTGGTGCCGGTACCAGCGATCCCTCAGGGTCTCGGCGAGGCTGGTATCGCTGGTTTCGGCGATCTGGTTAAGCGTCAGTGTGCGTCGTTCCTGATATGACATCAGGTCTTCCAGGGCTCGGGCAACCAGGCCTGCCGCCTGTCGCCGGCGCTGGCGGCGCTGTTCGGACAGGAACCGGGTGGCCCGTTCCAGTGGCGCCTCCCAGTCCGGTTCCAGCTGGCCGAAAGCCCGTAACAGGCTAAGATGTTGCTCAAACGGGGCGCGAACAGCGTCGAAATTGCGGACAACCTGAAAGAACTGGCCCAGTGCAGCCTGCCAGGTGTTGCTGTAATCATCCTCACCGATACTGTTGATCAGCGCCAGGCTCGGACGCCCGGTCCAGCGCAGGATGGTCATTTCAGCCTCGTGCTCGGCACTGTAGGGCACCGAGCCATCCACTACGTAGATGATCCCGGCGCCTTCCACGATCGGTGCCAGCAACTCACATTCATCGACAAACCGGTCATCGCCCCGGTGCTGGAGCACAAAAGCCCGCACGGTTTCCGGGTGATCCGAGGCGGAAATGCTGTGGGCTTCCAGCCACTGTAATACCCGCCGTGGGCGCTGGAAACCAGGGGTGTCCACCAGGGTATAGAGTTTCTGGCCATCAACGGTCAGTGGATAATCCTGCCGGGCCCGGGTGGTACCGGGTTCCAGGGCAATGGCGATAGCGTCGTTCTGGGACAGGGTGGCGACGACACTGGATTTGCCCTTGTTCGGGTGGCCGACCACGGCGAATACCGGAGCATTGGTCATGGTTGTGCGCTCCCGGCCAGATAGGGGTTGGGCTCGTCGACAGGTGGCAAGGCCACCGAGGCAAAGCCCGGAGCCAGGCGTTCTGTAAACCGAAGCCAGGGCTGAACCAGGTGGGCCTGCGGTGGCTGGTTCGGATCGCTTGCCAGCGGAAGCAGGGTTACCCGGCTATTCGAGGGCCAGCGCTCCCGGGCGGTCTCCAGAAAATCGTGCAGCTCGCCGGTGGGCGGCTCCCAACTGCGGGTGACGACAATGACTGCCGGATGTTCCTGGCCGGCCAGATGGACGCTTACTTGTGCCAGTACGTCTTCATCCTGGGCCAGACTGGCCCGGCCTCCGGCCCGGAAAATTCGGCAATCCGGAGCCTGCAGGCGTTGGGGCAACTCCGGTTCGCCGGCACCGGCCCAGCAGATCATCAGCGGGGTGTCCGGCAGTTGGTCTGGCTGGGCCCGGGTGCGGGTGTCTGGCAGGTCGGCGGCATCGTTGTGGCTGCTGCCGGTATCCAGGGTGGCAGTTTCCATCCGGTATAACAGGGCCTTCATGCTGGGATGGCCCGCCATCAGCCGAGTGGCACGGCGGCGCAGCAGGCTTTGGCTGAGAATCAGCAGCAGCACACGCGGTATCACCGTCCAGGTCAGCCATAACATGACCACGAAGGGCCACCATAGGCCCCAGCGTGAAGGCTCGACTCCGGTTGTGACGGGAGCGGTGCGAAAGAATCGGGTTGCCTCCACCAGCTCCAGAGAGGGCACCGCGGAAGGCCACAGCCAGGACCAGGGCGCCGCCAGGGCGCTGACCAGATGGTGGTAGCCGGAAGCGGCGGTATCCAGAGTGGTGCTCCAGCCAAAGGCCAGGTCCTGAACCACCACCATGATCAGCAGCGTGGCCAGGCCGGCAAGACCAAAAGCAACGCCGCCGACATGGGCCGCCCGCGCCATCAGTAGTGGCTGGAGCCGGGCCCGGGTCGGGCTGGCGTGGTCCAGGTGCAGCCGTTTCAGCAACCAGCGCCAGGGTTGCCAGCCGACTATGGCCTGTACCGTGGTGGCCAGTGCCAGCAGCAGCTGGAACAGCACAAAGGCCAGAATCACGGTGATGTTGATGCGCTGGCCGCCGTCATAGAACAGTAGACCCAGCATGGTCACGATGCCCATCAGGCAGCCGGCACCTGTGAAGCCGCTGGTTGCCCGGTGCCAGAGTTTCAGTTCCCGACGGCCAGCCGTCACGGTGCCGCCGGGGCCGGACAGTCGATCCATGTGCGCCAGCCAGCGCGAAGGGCTGGGCTTTATTCCCTGCTGCTCGCAGTCCAGAGCAAAGCGCCGGTCCCGGCGGTGGAGAAAGGCGGGGGGCTGATCCCTGTCCCGCTGGATGCGGTCGTCAAAATCCAGCAGCAGACGAAGGGGGTTCGGGCTCATTCAGTGTCCTGATGCAAGTTCGGTCGTGGATGCTTTGCTGTTAGCATATAGGCAATTACGATCCTGATACCAGCCAATGGACGCGCCATGCCCCATCACCTGATGAATCTGCGCCATGTACCCGACGACGAGGCCGACGAGATCCGGGCTCTGTTTGAGGAGCATGGGGTGCGCTACTACGAGACCCCGCCCAGCCGCTGGGGCATCAGCATGGGCGGCTTCTGGGTTCACGATGCGGAAGAGGCGGAGCGAGCCAAGGCGTTGCTGGATGAGTATCAGCGTCAGCGTTTCGAGAGGCAGCGCCAGGCCTATGAGCAAGGCCTGGCCCGCGGCGAAATCGGTGGTATCGGCTCCATGTTTCGACGCTATCCGCTGCGGACTCTGGCGGCCTGCCTGGCCATCGCTGCAATTGCGGCAATCAGCTTGCTGCCCTTTGTCCGAATAGGCTAGTTTCGCTGCCCGTTGTCTGGTTTTTCAGACAGTGTTCGGTCTGCCGGACAGTCTGCGGCCAGCGGCGGTCCTGCATGCGTGCCATGCCATTGCACGCGCAACCGCTGTCCGGAATTCCGGAATAGCCCCCTCTCAAGTGCCAGTAATTTTTGATTTTTCTAAATATATTCATGGTCTTGTCCGGTTGGCACAGGATCCGCATGGGCCGTGGCGCCCATGGGGCCGATTCAACAACAACAAACAAGGACCGACCATGAAACGAATGATGCTCTGCACCCTGATAGGTGCTGCCACGGTAACGCTTACTGCCTGCAAGAAGGACGAGGTGTTCAACTCCTTGCCTGATTTCCTGGTGAGCGATGTCCGGCAGTTCGATTACGATGGCAATACCGATGATCTTCTTACCGCTGGCCTGGGGCCGGAGGGGCTGGCCAGTGCCACACCACCGGCGTTTGTCGATGCCCTGAATCCGACACCGGCGGAGTTGCGCCGGCTGGCCATCTACAACAATTACCGGGCACTGGTGGATACTGCACCCGGCGGAGGCTATGGCAGCCTGTTTGGCCCGGCCGTGGGTAATGCCAGTGGCCGGATTCCGGGCCAGGAATTCATCGCGCTGATGCAGGTGCCGGGCGCCACTGTGCCGGTGACGGTAATGGCCCAGGTGCCCGACAGCTTTGATCCGGATTTTCCGTGCATGGTAACCGCGCCCTCCTCTGGTTCCCGCGGGATCTACGGCGCCATTGGCACCGCCGGGGAGTGGGGCCTGAAAAAGGGCTGCGCGGTGGTTTATACCGATAAAGGCACCGGTACCGGTGCCCATAACCTCGCCACAAACACCGCCCAGTCCGTGAACGGAACACTTACCACGGAACCTGAAGAAGCCTTGTTCCGGGCGGATCTGGACGCTCAGAGCCGGGATGATTTCAATAGCCAGTGGCAGGATCGCTTCGCCTGGAAACACGCCCATTCCAAACAGAACCCGGAGGCAGACTGGGGCCGGCATGTGTTGCAATCCATTGAGTTCGGCTTCTATGTGCTGAACACACTCCATGGCCGGGAACTGGGTAATGGTGAAACTCTCCGAACTATCAACCCGAGGAACACCCTGGTGATTGCCTCCAGTGTTTCCAACGGCGGCGGAGCCTCGGTGCGGGCGGCGGAACAGGATGAGAAAGGTCTGATTGATGGTGTGGCGGTGTCTGAGCCCAATGTGAATCCCCTTGTGGACCGGAGTTTCAGCATTCGTCAGGGCAATGGCCCTGCACTGACGGAACACAGCCGCAGCCTGCTGGATTACACCACCGCGCTGGCGGTGTACCAGGGTTGTGCCAACCAGGCCCCCGGCATCCGCGATCTCGCCCCCCTGAACGGCGTGTTCAACCCGCCGGTGACTGGCCAGAACATCTGCCACTCTCTGTTCAATAAGGGGCTGGTGTCCGGCGCTACTCAGGATGACTGGGCCCTTGATGCACAACGGATCCTGAACGAGGACTTCGGGGTGCAGCCGGAGCAGAACCTGCTGGCGCCGGTGCATTTTGGCCTGGCGGTCGCCCAGAGCATTGCCATGACCTACGCCAATGCCTATGGCCGCGCGGGTGTTGAAGACCGGGTGTGTGGCCTGAGCCTGGCGGCGACCGGCAGTGCCGGCGCGGTGGTGCCACTGGCGCCTGCTGCCGAGGCGTCGCTGTTTGCGGCGAGTAACGGCATTCCGCCCTCCGCCGGTGTCAATCTGGTCTACGACAACGCCGAGGGCCAGCCCACGAACCTCGCCGTTAGCGCCTCGCCCAGTTCCAGCCAGGTGGATTACGGTCTGGACGCCCTGTTGTGCCTCAGAAGTCTTGCCGAAGGCAGGAATGTGGTGACCGGCGAGCCCCTCGAGGGCGTTCAGGCTGAGCTGCACGAAGCCATTAGCCGTGGCATTTCAGCGGTGCGGGCCAGCGGAGACCTGCAGCGCAAGCCGACGGTATTTGTCACCGGACGGGCCGATGCCATCCTGCCCATCAACCACACCTCCCGACCCTATGTCGGCCTGAACCAGGCAGTGGAAGGCCGCCACAGCAACCTGCGCTATTACGAAATTCTCAACGCCCATCACCTGGACGTGCTCAACGGCTTTCCGGGCATCGGTGACCGCTATGTGCCGTTGCATCACTACTACTTCCAGGCGCTGGATCTGGTGTGGGCCCATCTCACCGACAAGCAGCCGCTGCCGCCCAGTCAAGTGGTGCGCACGGTGCCCCGGGGCAGCCTGACCACGCCCCTGACCCTGGCGAACCTGCCGCCCATTCAATCCGAACCGGCGGAAGCGGACCGGATTGTCTTCACCGGTAACCAGTTGCAGATCCCGGACTGATTACCGACGGTTGAATGCCACCTTTGGAGGTTTGCCCCCGCACCGGGGGCTTCCTATACTCCCGTGACGGCGTCCGGAAATCCGGACGCCCAAGGATTGCCCATGAAACCATCCCCACCCGTGAGCACGCGGACTATGAGCGAGTTGTTTACCAACAAGAACAAGAGCGGCCTGACCCGTGACCTGATCGAAGCCCTGTTTCCCATGTTTGAGGAGGCCAGTGCCGGTGCCATTGCAGTGGATCGGGAAACCAACATTACCTGGATCAACGGCAGTTATTCCCAGTTGCTGGGGCTCGGGGATCCTTCGCAGGCGATCGGAAAGCCGGTGCGGAAGGTAATCCCGCAGACCCGGATGCCAGAGGTGATTGAAACCGGCAAACCCCTGTTGCTGGACATCATGGAGCACAATGAGCAGCAACTGGTGGTCACTCGGTTGCCGTATTACGACGATCAGGGCGGCATTGTCGGTGCTGTTGCCTTCGTGCTATACGATGACCTGCAACCACTGACACCGCTGGTGTCCAAATACCGGCGCCTGCACCGGGATCTGGCTGCTGCCCGCAAGGCCCTGGCGAAGAAAAGCCGTGGCACCCGCTACAGTCTGGGCGATTTTGTCGGTGGCAGTCCGGCGGCCCTCGAAGTAAAGCGCCGGGCGCGACTGGCGGCAGGCCGGGACATGCCGGTACTGCTGCTGGGGGAAACCGGCACCGGCAAAGAGGTGTTAGCCCAGGCTATCCATGCGGTGTCGCCCCGGGCAGATAAGCCCTTTGTTGGTGTGAACGTGGCTGCGGTGCCGGAAAACCTGCTGGAGGCGGAATTCTTCGGTGTCGCCCCGGGCGCGTACACCGGTGCAGACCGTCGTACCCGGGAGGGCAAGTTCCAACTGGCCAACGGGGGCACGCTGTTTCTGGATGAGGTGGGGGATATGCCGCTGCCGTTGCAGGCCAAGCTGTTGCGGGCGTTGCAGGAGGGGGAAATTGAGGCTCTGGGCTCGAACAAGGTAACGACAGTGGATGTGCGGGTGATTGCGGCCACCAGTCGCAATCTGGAGGCCATGATTGCCGAGGGCAGCTTTCGTTCAGATCTCTATTACCGGCTGAATGTGCTGGAGATCAATATCCCGCCCCTGCGGGACCGATTGGCCGATCTGGGCGTGCTGTGTGAAGCCCTGCTGGGTGAAATCTGTGAGGGCCAGGACATGCGTGGCGAAATTACCGATGCCGGCGTCGCGGCCCTGGGCAGTTACGACTGGCCGGGCAACATCCGGGAATTGCGCAACGTGCTGGAGCGGGCCCTGACCATGAGCGAAGACGGTGACCTGCTGGATGCCGATGCCATCTTCAAAGTATTACCCCGTGCTGGCCAGCGTCTGGTCTCTCCGGTTCCCGCCCGCTCTGTGCGGCCGCTGGCCCGCATTGTGGCTGAGGCCGAAGCCCAGGCCATTGAAGAGGCCCTGGTGACCTGCCGCGGTAACCGTACCAAGGCCGCCCGGCTGCTGGGGATTTCCCGTTCTGTACTCTATGAAAAACTGGCCAAGCTGTCCTGAAATCCGGACATATGTCTGGATATCGGGACAACTGCCTACTACTGAGGTCTATATGTGTCTTTATATCCGGACGGTTTGTTCGGTTGATCCTCACAAGAATCTATCTAACACTTTGAAAAACAATAACTAATTTTTTCTGGTATGCCCCGTGCTTTGAGCCGTGTGCAGGACGTCAGAACAATGCAGACAACAAGACTGGCGTTACCCGTTGGACCCGCGAGACCCCCTGTCCGTCTGTTCCTGCATTGTCTGACTATACTCAGATAAGGCCGTCAAAGGCCGCACACAACAACAAAGCAAGGAGACTTGCCAATGAAACTTCTCAAGGCTCTCACCGGTGTTGCCGGTGCGATTGCTCTCACCACCGGTTCTGCCTTCGCCGATGATCTTCGCTGGAAAATGCCGGTTGCTTTCGCCACCAACCTGCCTGGCCTGGGTTCACCAGCGGCCTGGGTAGCCGATAACCTGACCACGGCTTCTGATGGCAGCATTCAGGTTCGTGTTTACGAACCCGGAAAGCTGGTTCCACCATTCGATATTCTCCAATCTGTCTCTGATGGCAAGGTCTCCGCTGGTTACACCTGGATCGGGTACGACCAGGGCAAGGTGCCGGCGATTCCACTGTTTGCGGCCGTGCCTTTCGGAATGAAGCCCTGGGCCTACATCGGTTGGTACTACTACGGTGGCGGCCACGAGTTGTTGCAGGAAACCTACGCCAACAAAGGCTTCAAGGTACATGCCCAGCTGTGTGGCATTATCGGGCCCGAAACGGCGGGTTGGTATGCCGAGCCGATTGAGTCACTGGAAGACTACAAAGGCCTCAAAATCCGCTTTGCGGGCCTGGGCGGCAAGGTTCTCGAGAAGCTGGGTGCGTCTGTCACCATGATGCCGGGTGGTGAGCTGTATCAGGCACTGGAGAAAGGAACCATTGATGCCACGGAATTCTCCATGCCTGCCATTGATCAGATCCTGGGCTTCAATCAGGTGGTCAAGTACAACCTGTTCCCCGGCTGGCATCAGCAGTTCACCGCACAGTACATGCTGATCAACCAGGATGAGTGGGACCGCACCACTGAAGCCCAGAAAGCGCTGGTTGAAGCCTCCTGCACTGCAGCCACTACTCGTGGTCTGGCCGAAGGTGAGTACAAGAACGGCAAGGTTCTGGCGGAGTTCCAGGACAAGGGCGTTCAGGCCGACCAGATTCCCCGCGATGTCCTGCTCAAGCTGAAAGAAGTGACCGAGGAGGTGCTCAAGGAGGAAGCATCCAAGGATGCTGACTTCAAACGCGTCTATGAAAGCCAGCAGGCGTTTATGGAAACCTACAAGGTGTGGGATACCCGCGCCTACGTTCCGGCGGATCTCTAAGGTCCGGGGCTGACTGCGGGGGCCGGGCGATGACCGGTGCCCCCTGATCGAGTCTGGATGGCCCTGCGGGGCCATCCCTGTTTACCCGTAGGCTTTCTGAACGAGGAACGGTTGTATGGCAGTGTCTGATAAAGGCTCACCGCCTGAGGTGCACGCGTCGGCGTCGGACGCCGGTCAATTTATTCATCACCACACCGAATTTCCGACCACCCGGTTCAGCCAGGTTCTGGACGGTGTGATTTCTGCGATAGGCAAGAGTGCTTCCTGGCTCTGGTTTGTGGTCACCGGCGTGATCATTTATGCCGTGGTGGGCCGCTATGCGTTTGGTATGGGCTCGGTCACCCTGGAGGAAGTCCAGTGGCACCTGGCCGGCGCTGGTTGGTTGTTGGGGCTGGGCTATACCCTGGTAACTGATGATCACGTGAGGGTGGATGTCATCCATGAGCGACTGTCGCTCAGGGGCCAGGCCTGGATTGAACTGTTTGGCCTGCTGTTTCTCTTGTTGCCGTTTCTGGGATTGGCGGTCTACGAGATGATTCCCTATGCAGTGAGTTCCTGGGAGCAGGGCGAGACCAGCCAGGCACCGGCGGGCCTCCCTTACCGCTGGATTCTCAAGGGCATTCTGGCGCTGTCTTTTGCCCTTCTGATCATAGCGGCCCTGTCCCGTCTGCTGAAAGTTACCGCTTTGCTTTTCGGCTTTCCGAAGCCAATCCGGGTCGAATCCGGTGAGAACAAGAAAGAGGATGCGTCCTGATGGAGCTTGAAACCCTTTTTGTAATCGGCATGTTCCTCACCTTCGGGGCATTGCTGATGACCGGCTATCCGGTTGCGTGGGTATTGGGTGGCACCGCGGTTATCTGGACCGTTGTTGGTGTTGTCGCCGTTGAGAATTTTGGAGCCAATCTGTGGTTCGATTATCAATCTTCCATGGGGCTTGTGCCCGAGCGAATCTGGAAGGTGGTCAGTAGTGAAACCCTTGTGGCCCTGCCCATGTTTATCTTCATGGGCATCATGCTTGACCAGTCCGGCGTTGCCGAGCGACTGATGAACAGCATGGTCAAACTGTTTGGCGCCGTTCGCGGCGGCTATGCGGTTACCGTTATTGTTATCGGCGTCCTGTTGGCCGCGACCACCGGTATCATCGGGGCTTCCGTGGTACTCCTCGGTATGTTGTCCCTGCCGGTAATGATGGAGAACAAGTACGACAAGGGCTTTGCGGTGGGTACGGCGTGTGCCACCGGGACCCTGGGGATTCTGATTCCGCCCTCCATCATGCTGGTTCTGATGGCGGACCGGCTGGCGGTTCCCGAGGCGTCCGTAGGTGACCTGTTCATGGGCGCATTCTTCCCTGGCCTTATGCTGGGCGCCATGTATGTGGCTTACGCCATCATCCGCCCGATGCTGCAACCGAATATTGCGCCGGTGCCAGAGGGTACCGAGAAAGTGAGCTGGGCCATTGTCTGGGATGTGGCGAAGGCAGTGGTGCCAACGGCCGCATTGATTCTGGGTGTATTGGGCTCCATCTTTGCTGGCATAGCGACTCCGACGGAGGCCTCCGGTGTTGGCGCGCTGGGCGCTCTGCTTCTGGCCCTGATGTCCGGCCGGCTGAACCTGAATGTGCTTAACTCCTCCATGCAGCAGACCACCCGCACGGCGGCTTTCATCTTTGCCATTTTCCTGGGTGCGACCGCATTTTCTGTCGTGCTGCGCGGTCTGGGTGGCGATCAGGTAATTGAAGACGCCCTGCTGGGCCTTCCTTTCGGACCCTACGGCGTCGTTCTCACCATTCTTCTGGGTGTTTTCCTGCTGGGATTCTTCCTGGACTGGGTGGAAATCACCCTGATCATTCTGCCGCTGGTGGCACCGGTCGTTCAGCAGCTGGGTTTCGATCTGGTGTGGTTCACCATTCTGTTTGCCATGTGTCTGCAAACGTCTTTTCTGACACCGCCGGTCGGGTTCGCACTGTTCTACATCAAGGGTGTCGCCCCGCCGGAGATCAAAGTCACCGATGTTTATCGTGGTGTTATTCCGTTCATCATTATCCAGCTGGTCGCTCTGGCCATCGTGTTTGTGGTTCCGGAAATCGCGACCTGGCTGCCGGGTGTGGCATACGACTAAGGAGAAAATAACAATGCGTCTGGAAAACCGGATTGCCCTGATTACCGGTGCTGGCCGCGGCATTGGTCGCGCCATTGCCGAGGCTTATGGCCGCGAGGGAGCTAAAGTCGCGGTGGCTGACCTAACGCTTCAGGCAGCACAGGATACTGTGACTGCCATCGAGCAGGCCGGCGGCACCGCCATCGCCCTTGAAATGGATGTGACTGATGAAGATGCAGTTGACGTAAACGTCAATTATGTGGTTAAACAGTGGGGTGGGCTGGACATTGCCATCGCCAACGCTGGCATTCAGCATATCGATGCGGTGCACAAGCTTGCGTATGCGGACTGGCGCAAGGTCATGAACGTGCATCTCGACGGCGCCTTTCTGGTGACTCGTGCGGCACTCAGGCATATGTATGCCAGCGGTGGTGGCACCATGCTGTATATGGGGTCTGTACACTCATTGGAAGCCTCCCCTCTGAAGGCACCCTATGTCGCCGCCAAGCACGGCATGCTGGGCCTGTGCCGGGCGGTGGCGAAAGAAGGTGCGGAGCACGGGGTGCGCAGCAACATTATCTGCCCCGGCTTTGTACGGACACCGCTGGTGGACAAGCAGATACCGGAGCAGGCCAAAGAGCTGGGCATTTCCGAAGAAGAAGTGATCAGCAAGGTCATGCTCAAGAACACCGTGGACGGGAAGTTCACCACCCTGGAAGACGTATCAGAACTGGCGGTGCATCTGGCAGCCTTCCCGTCCGCTGCCCTGACCGGCCAGTCGATCGTGGTCAGCCACGGCTGGCATATGCAGTAATTTTCTGGAGAGACGGATGAGCAACACAGAACAATCACCGGTTGTCTGGACCCCGGACCAGGACACCCTCACCCGTTCCCGCATGGGCCAGTTCAAGGCCTGGCTGGAGCAACAGGGCTTTGGCCCCTTTGATGATTACCACGCCCTGCACCAGTGGTCGATTACCGAACTGGACACCTTCTGGCAGAAAGTCTGGGACTACTGCGGCCTGGTCTGCGAGACACCGGCCAAACGGGTACTTGGCAACCGGGAAATGCCCGGGGCGGAATGGTTCCCGGGCATGAAGCTGAATTTTGCCGCCAACCTGCTGCGGCTGGCGGACGGCGATCATTCTGACAAAGAAGCCGTGGTGGCCTACTGCGAAACCCGCCCGGTACTGCACAAGACCTACGCCGAACTGAAAGCCGACGCCGGCGCTCTGGAAGCCTTCCTGCGCAGCAAGGGCATTACCAAGGGCGACCGGGTGGCGGGTGTGGTCACCAATGGCTACGAAGCCCTGGTGGGTATGCTGGCGGCCACCAGCCTGGGCGCAATCTGGAGCTCCGCATCACCGGACTTCGGCATCGGCGCCATCAACGACCGCTTCGGCCAGATCGAGCCCTCAGCCCTGATTGTGGTCAACGGCTACGGTTATGGCGGCAAAGTGTTCGCGCGCCAGGACGACTTTGCCGAGCTGATCGCTGGCCTGCCCTCCCTGAAGGTGGTGGTCAGCATTGCCCAACTGCCCGATGAAGCACCGATCCCCGGCGAACTGGTTACCACCTGGGATGATGCCCTGAAGGTCGGTGAAGGTCAGGCGCCCTCGTTCACCCCGGTTGATCCGGACCATCCGGTGTACATCCTCTATTCTTCCGGCACCACCGGCAAACCCAAGTGCATCGTGCACGGTACTGCCGGCTTGCTGGTTAACCACGCCAAGGAACTGATGCTCCATGGTGATGTTGGCCCGGAAGACCGCTTCCTGTACTTCACCACCTGCGGCTGGATGATGTGGAACTGGCAGGCCTCTGCCCTGATGACCGGCGCCGCCGTGATCACCGTGGATGGCTCCCCGGGTTACCCGAGTCTGAATTTCCTGTGGGAAACCGTAGCGAAAGAACGGGTCACCCACTACGGCACCAGCGCCCGTTTCATCGCCGGCTGCCGCAAAGCTGAACTGCAACCGGCGAAAACCCTGGACCAGAGCCACCTGCGCGTGGTGTTCTCCACCGGCTCCCCGCTGTTGCCGGAAGACTACGACTGGATCTATACCGACGGTGCTCCCAACGTGTTGCTGGGCTCCATCGCCGGCGGCACCGACATCTGCGGCTGTTTTGTGGGATCAACACCACTGTTACCGGTGCGAAGAGGTGAAATCCAGTGCCGCTTCCTGGGCGTGGACGCGGTCGCCTACGGCGACGACGGCCAGCCGGTCAGCGAAGGCCGAGGCGAACTGGTCTGCCGCCAACCGTTGCCCTCGATGCCCGTCAGCTTCTGGCAGGACCCGGACGGTGAACGCTACCGAGATGCCTACTTCAATACCTTCCCCGGCGTCTGGGCCCACGGCGACTTCATCGAATTCACCGAACACGGCGGCGCCATCATCTACGGCCGCTCCGACGCCACCCTCAACCCTGGCGGCGTGCGCATCGGCACCGCCGAAATCTACCGTCAGGTGGAAACCGTTGACGCGGTTAAAGACAGCCTCGTGGTCGGACGCCAGATCGACGGCGACGTGGAAGTGGTGCTGTTCGTGGTTCCGGCCGAAGGCCAGAACGTCACCGATGACCTGGTCAAAACCCTGAAAACCCGAATCCGCGAAGGTGCCAGCCCCCGACATGTGCCCAAACACATTGTTGAGGTGCCGGACATTCCCTACACCCGTAGCGGCAAAAAAGTGGAACTCGCGGTGGCCCGGCTGATCAACGGCTCCAGGAAAGCCGACAACCGGGATGCACTGGGCAACCCGGAAGCGCTGGACCGGATTCGGGAACGTTTGGCGCAAGCAGGGTTGTTGCCCGACTGATTCTGGATAAAGGGGAATGTGAAGTGTGCCGATATGGGCTGTTTTGTCGACAAAACAGCCCATATTTGCGAACTCTGCGACGATGAAATTGGACTACCCGTACATCGTTTGGGCGTGGCAGGGGGAGAGCTTTCCAAAACCTTGCGGAGCCATGGATGGCGGAGCAGAGCGTACAGGGAGGTATTCACAGCGTGTTTTGGAAAGCTCTCCCCCTGTCACGCTTACCCCTTACCTGATAAATGTTAGAAAGTTTCGTAAATTCCTGCCATTTCATCGTCCTGTCACGGAAGATCAGGCATTTTAAGTCCGTTCTTATACTAAGATCGTAACCAAAATTTTGTAAAAAATGCTATCTTAGTAGGTCTATCAAAAGTTCCGAATCAGTCACTGGCCCGACCGGACGTTCACAAGACGCCCGACCGCGCCATGACCGTCCTGAACCCACCCAATAGCCTGAGGACGAAAATGACATCATCCAAAGCCAAGATTGTCTACACGTTGACCGACGAGGCTCCCGCCCTCGCCACCCGGTCACTGCTTCCCATCCTGGAAACCTTCGCCAAGCCGGCTGGCATCGATTTCGAAACCAGCGACATCTCTCTCGCGGCGCGTATTCTGGCAGGCTTCCCGGACTACCTTGAGGAAGACCAGCGGGTTCCGGATGCCCTGGCTGAATTGGGTGAGTACACCAAGGATCCGGACGCCAACATCATCAAACTGCCGAACATCTCCGCGTCCATTCCGCAGCTGCGTGCCGCGATCAAAGAACTGAACGAGCAAGGCTACAAGGTGCCCGAGTACAAGGAGCACCCAGAGACCGACGAAGAGAAAGAAATTCACGCCCGCTACAGCAAGGTGCTTGGCAGTGCCGTTAATCCGGTACTGCGTGAAGGTAACTCCGATCGTCGCGCGCCGGCCGCGGTCAAGGCTTTCGCGCGTAAGTACCCGCACACCATGGGCGAATGGAGTCCGGCCTCGCGTACCCACGTGGCGCACATGCGCGGTGGCGACTTTTACTCCAGCGAGCAGTCCGTGACCCTGGACAAGGCCACCAACGCCCGCATCGTGTTCGAGAACAAAAAGGGCGAACAGACCGTTCTGAAATCCGACCTGCCGCTGCAGGAAGGCGAAGTGCTCGACGGCATGTTCATGAGCAAGAAGGCGCTGGTGAAGTTCTTTGAGGACGCCATCGCCGACTGTGAGAACACCGGCGTGATGTTCTCCCTGCACGTGAAAGCCACCATGATGAAAATCTCCCACCCGATCGTATTCGGTCACGCGGTGAAGGTTTTCTACAAGGAGCTGTTCGACAAGTACGGTGAGCTGTTCCAGGAAATCGGCGTTAACCCGAACAACGGCCTCTCGTCCGTGATCGAGAAGATCAAGCAACTGCCGGAATCCAAGCAGGAGCAGATTCAGGAAGACCTGCACGCGTGCTACGAGCACCGTCCGGAAATCGCCATGGTCGATTCTGTTAAAGGGATCACCAACCTGCACGTGCCGAGCGACGTCATTGTCGACGCCTCAATGCCGGCGATGATCCGTAACTCCGGCAAGATGTGGGCCCGTGATGGCAAGCTGAAGGACACCAAGGCGGTGATGCCGGAGTCCACCTACGCCACCATCTACCAGGAAGTGATCAACTTCTGTAAGACCCACGGCGCGTTTGACCCCACCACCATGGGTACCGTTCCGAACGTGGGCCTGATGGCGCAGAAAGCCGAAGAGTACGGCTCTCACGACAAGACCTTCGAAATGAAGGAAGACGGTGTCGTGCGCGTTGTGGCCGAAGACGGCACTGTCCTGACCGAGCACAAGGTTGAGGAAGGCGATATCTGGCGTGCCTGCCAGACCAAGGATCTGCCGATCCGCGACTGGGTTAAGCTGGCGGTTAACCGCTCCCGCTCCAGCGGCATGCCGGCCGTATTCTGGCTGGACGATGAGCGTGCCCACGATGCCCAGCTGATCAAGAAGGTCAAAACCTACCTGGCTGACCTGGACACCGAAGGTCTGGACATTCGCATCATGTCTCCGGTTCGCGCCATTCGCTGGACCATGGAGCGTCTGATTCGCGGCCTGGACACCATCTCTGTCACCGGCAACGTGCTGCGTGACTACCTGACCGACCTGTTCCCGATCCTGGAGCTGGGCACCAGCGCCAAGATGCTGTCCATCGTGCCGCTGCTGAACGGCGGTGGTCTGTATGAGACCGGTGCCGGCGGTTCCGCACCCAAGCACGTACAGCAGCTGATTCAGGAAAACCACCTGCGCTGGGATTCCCTGGGTGAGTTTCTGGCCACCGCGGTGTCCCTGGACGAGCTGGGCGAGAAGCAGAACAACGAGCGTGCCCGCCTGCTGGGCCAGACTATGGACAAGGCCACCGAGCGACTGCTGGAAAACAACCAGTCTCCGTCGCGGGTAACCGGCGAGCTGGACAACCGTGGTTCACACTTCCACCTGGCCCGCTACTGGGCGGAAGAGCTCTCCAAACAGGATGAAGACAAGGAACTGAAAGAATTCTTCACCAAGCTGTCTGCCCAGTTGGAGGAGAACAAGGACAAGATCCTGGAAGAAATGACCGTGGTGCAGGGCCATCCGGCCGATATCGGTGGTTACTACCACCCGCCCATGGAGAAGGTGTGCGAGGTTATGCAGCCGAGCGCCACTTTCAACAAGATCCTGGCCGAGGCACGGGATTCCGTGAAGTAAGGCCAGTGTTTCAGCCGGGCCACGGGCCCGGCATGAATCCCCGAAACCCGGTGCGCTTGAAGCTCACCGGGTTTTTTATTGGTCTGGCTCTTCCTGGTAGCCCTGTCCGGTTTCACCGGCCTTGCGTAGCTGAAGCAGCGTCATTGGCGGGCCGATCAACTCGAATACCACCGTAGCGCCAATCACCAGAGGCAGAATGTAGCCAAGCTCCGGCAGCCGTTCGGTGGCCACCAGGGCGAGGCCCAGGGCAACGCCGGCCTGGGGCATCAGGCAGGCACCGATACGTTGCCGGGTTTCCGGAGCGGAGCCGGCGAGCAGGCCGCCCAGGTAACCACCGGCCAGCCGGCCGCCAATGCGGGCCAGTACATAGGCCAGGCCAAGCGCACCGAGGGTGGGTAGCGCCAGCCAGTCGAGCTGGTAGCCGGCCATGAAGAAAAACAGTGCCAGGAAGGGCTCGGAAATGCCTTCGATGGAACGGAACGGCCGAACGTGATGTCGGGCTCGGTTCGCCACCACAATGCCCAGAGTCATGCAGGTCAGCAGGTACGACAGGCCAAACCAGCTGGCCAGCCCCGCCGCGACAAAGACAAACCCGGCGGATTCCAGCAGCATGGGTTCACCCGGCCGTAGCCGCCCGGTCAGCCAGGCCATGGGAAACCCCAGTACCATACCCAGCAGCACCGAGCCTGCCACTTCCCAGAGCCCGTGCAACATGGCCGTGGGGCCGCTCAGGTCGCCGTTGCCCAGCAACAGACCGGCCGCCACCAACAGAACACTGAACAGTATGGCGCCCCAGGCATCGTCGATGGCGACCACCTGAAACACCAGCCGGGTGAGCGGACCGTTGGCGCCCGCTTCGCGCAGGACATCCAGGGTCGCTGCCGGTGCCGTGGCGGTGGCGATGCCGCCCAGCAGCAGAGCTGCCGGCAGGTTGCCGGTTACGGCCCAGACCGCCAGGATGACGGCCATGGCGGTCAGCAACGTGACGGCCAGGCTGACAATCAGCGCTTCTTTTCCCTGCCTGAGATCCCGTGCCGACATCCGTTCACCCAGCAGAAACCCCACCATCGCCAGGGTTAACTGGGTAATCAGGCTGAAGCTCTGGTCTGCGTTATCCGGCAGCAGGTCAAGAAGATCCGGTCCAGCCAGGGCGCCCAGCAACAGCAGCAGGGTCACCCGGGGCACGTGTACCTTCTGGCCCACGGCGTGCGCAGCGAGTGCCAGCAGCAGGGTGCTACCGATAAGGATCAGGTCGCTGGCGTGATTCACCCCCTTACTCCTGTTGCAGCGGAGCGAACCGGGCCTGGGTCAGTCGGGCCAGATCGGCGGGTGCCAGTTCGATTTCCAGGCCCCGTTTGCCGGCACTGACAAAGATCGTTTCGAAGTCTTCGGCGGATTGATCAATGAAGGTTTTCAGAGGTTTTTTCTGGCCCAGGGGACTGACCCCACCCAAGACGTAGCCGGTGGTGCGCTGCACCAGCTGTTTGTCGGCCATGACGGCTTTCTTGGCGCCGGCAGCCTTGGCAATCTGTTTCAAACCGAGCATGGCGGTGACCGGTACGATGCCCACCGCCAGATTCTTACCATCGAGGCTGACTACCAGGGTCTTGAACACCTGGGCCGGGTTCGCACCGGTTTTTTCCGCCGCTTCCTCGCCATAGCTTTCCGCAGCCGGATCGTGCTCATACTCGTGAATGATGAAATTCACCCGGGCCTGTTTGGCGGCGTTGATTGCGGGGGTCATGACGGTTCCTGTTGGTTGGATCGAACGTAGCACCGATTAAAGCATGTGCCGCCAACGAGTTCATCCTTCCCGGAACACCGGCCAGCGGTCGGTAATCGCTCCCCGGGTCGGATCGAAGACGGCCAGGTCTCCAAATTGCAGGAAGACCGATTCGCTCTGGTGCGGCCGCAGGAACACCCGGTCGCCCTCTGCCAGATCGAGCCCATCGGCGAAATTCAGCATTTCCTGATTACTGGATCGGCCGTAGACCGGGTTATCGCTTAATCCTGCCGGTGACACCGGCGTTGCCGGCCAGTTGCCGCCGTAGATGAAAGCCGTGCGGGCCCGGTTCGGGTTCCACAGCGCCTGCAGCCTGCCCAGCCCGGGTGCACCGGGAATCCGGGTGCTTGCCAGCAGCTTCAGGACCGGCGTGGCAATGAACGCCGCGGGCCGGTGGTCAGACAGTGTTGGCAGGTCGAAATCCGTGGGCATTACCAGGCCGGAACCGGCGGAGAGCTCATTCACGGGCAGCTCGCCGGACAGCCCGCGATAGAGCTGATAGGTGGTGGACCCCCCGGTGTTAAGTGTCAGGTCTGTCAGTGAGCGTCCCAGGTGTTGCTCGGCGGTGGACACGTAATCCTGATACCGCGCCATGGCCCGGTCCCGCAGCCAGGCCGCTGGCCCCGGTGCTTTCATGATATGAGGTTCGTAGCCCATGAACCCGCTCAAACTGAGCCAGGGCGAGCGTTCAATCATGGTCAGCACCCGGGTCAGGTCACCGGCGTCGGTAAACCCGCCACGGTGCAGTCCAATATCGATCTCCAGGTTAATTCGCAGCCGGCGTTGTTGTGCCCGGGCAAAACCTTCATAGGCCTCAAGCCGCTGCCGGGAATCCACCAGCCATTGCAGTTGCTGTTCTGGCCGGAAGCCGCTGCTTCTGGATGTGAGCTGCCGATAGAAACGGTCAACGGCGGCCACCGGAAGCGGCTTGCCCATCAGTACATCCGCCTGAGGCAAGGTCTCTGCCACGGTGTTAAGAAAGGGTTGGTGGAAAACCATCAGCCGGTTGCTGCCGGTGGCCGTCATGATCCGTTGCAGAAGCGGCAGAGAAGGCAGTGATTTGACCACAATGCGGTAGTGGTACTCGCCGTTCAGGTGACTGTTCAGGGCCGACAGGTTGTGATCCAGCCTGGCCTGATCCAGCACCAGCGTCGGGGTTGCCAGGCCAGCCTTGGAAAGGGCGGCGTCCAGGGCCTGGAAATAGGGGTGATGACCGTCCCGGCGGGCTTCTGGTCGCAGCCAGGCCAGTGCGCCGGCGGCACCCAGGGCGGTGGCGCCGAGTAGAAGCCGGCGACGTTGTCGAACGAAGGCATCACTGTGGGCCATGGTTACGCGCTCTCCCCCGCCGTCTCGAACAGGCCGGCCAGGTAAGGATTGAGAAACCGCCCGCCCGGGTCCAGGCTGCGCCGCACCTCCTGAAAATCCTGCCACCTGGGATACAGGGCCCGGAAATCACCGGACTTGAGGGTATTGAGCTTGCCCCAGTGGGGCCGGCCGCCGTGCCGCAGCAAAATCGGCTCCAGCGCTGTGAACATGGGTTGATAGTCTTCCTCGAAGAACCGGTGTACCGCAATGGAAACGGAATCACGCTGGTAAAACGGGCTGAGCCAGGCATCGTCGGCCTTCACAAAGCGAACCTCGAAGGGAAAGAACACCTCGGGAAACTCTGCCTCCACTAAAGAAACAATCTCCCGGAAGGCCGCCTGCCAGTTTTCTCGCGGCAAATGGTATTCCATTTCATTGAAACGGACATTGCGGTCGCTGGTGTAATTCTGCCAGGACGCGGCCACTTTCACTTCTTTGTCCAGGGAGCGGATATAGCCGCCCAGGATCAGCCGGCGTAACCGGGGCGACCAGGCCAGGTAGTCCCGCGCCCGATGCAGATCCCGGGCGCCGTCGTTCTGGTCCAGCTGGGCGGTGGCCGATATCGGTTCGTCGGTCAGATCATGTTGACTGGTAAAACCCATGCCGGAGAACGGAATGTAATAGAATTCGTAGTTGCGATGCTGGTCGGCGCGGGCATCGGCAGAATCCAGAATATCCTCCAGCGGTAGCCACTCGGTGGTCTTGCGCAATCGGTAAGGTCGGGTGTTCTGCAGGGTCACATCAGTCACAATGCCGAGGCAGCCGAGGCCAACCCGGGCGGCGTGGAAAATCTCCGGGTGCTGGTGCCGGCTGCATTCCAGCAGTTCGCCCCCGGCGGTCATCAGCGTGAGGGCTTCGACATAGCCGGACAGGCTCATCAACCCGGCGCCGGTGCCGTGGGTCGCGGTGGCCAACAGCCCGCCCAATGCCTGTTGATCAATGTCCGGCATGTTGAACAATGCCTGGTCGATGGCGTCCAGCGGCCGGCCCACCTGCCCGAGCAGGGTTCCGGCAGCGATGCGGGCCTGGCACTGCTGATCATCGTGGCTCAGAACACCGGTCATGCGCGCCAATGAGACCAGAATGCCGTCGGTGGGTACCAGGGCCGAGAATGAGTGCCCGGACCCCACGGGCCTTATGGTAGTCCCCGCATGTTCAGAGTTCTGCAGCAGATGCCGGAGCTCGTCAATGTTGGCCGGAGCAACCCGGTTTTCGGGCAGGCAGGTCTGGGAGCCGGACCAGTTTCGCCACGGCAAAGGACTTTGTGATAGCTCGCCCGCAGCCGGTAAGGCGCTCTCCCTGGCGTTGGCACCGGTCAGATGGCTGGCGATGGCAGTGCTGACCAGTAACTGCATGAAATGACGCCGTTGCATCGTCAGTGGTCCTCCGCTTCGGCGGGTGTGGCCATAAAGCGAATCAGCTGGCGGAACTGCTCTGCGTTGCAGTCCATACAGAGCCCGTAGGGTGGCATGCCACCGATGCCAGAGAACACGTTATCCACGAGGGTTTCCATACCTTTGGCCAGCCTTGGCTGCCAGGCCTCGCCGTGGCCGGTCAAGGGAGCATCCGAGGTGCCGCGGGCGTGACAGGTCTGGCAGGATCGCTGGTAAACCGCGGCCAGTTCCGGGCTCGCCGGGCTACTGTTGGCAGCATAGGCCTGAATGGCAGCGGATGGGCTGTGACCGCCATTACAGGCAGCCAGGCCGATGGTAATAGTGGCCACAACGGCCTGAGTCAGATGCTGGTGCAATCTCATCCTTGTTATCCATAACGCGATTATGTGTCACGTTTAGTGTCATCGATCCCGACTGAAACTGCAAATCCTTCTCGACTCATGCGTCGTAACTGTCTATTTTTTGTATAGGAAGCTTGAGGCGACAAGGAAATTGGCATGCAGCCAGAACGGCCGGATTATTCGGGGCTGACCCGACTGAAGGAAAGACACAGTCCGCGAAGACGGGCGCTTTGGACAACACTGGTGTATCTGGTGGCCGGGCTTATCTGGATTACCTTCTCGGATCGTATCGTCGAACTCTGGTTTCCGGATCCCCGCATGTTGTCGTTGGTACAGACCTGGAAAGGGTTCCTGTTTGTCGTGGTGACCGGGCTTGTGCTGTTCACGGTGATTCTGCGCCAGCTCAACAAGGATCGCCTGCTGCTATCCCTGCAATCCGACCAGCGCCGGGCGCTCCGTCGCCGTGAAAGACAGCTGACGGTGCTGATGGATAACCTGCCGGGTATGGCCTACCGCTGCCTGCCCGACGAAGACTGGACCATGTTGTTCGTATCGGCCGGGTGTGCCGATCTCACGGGGTATCAACCTGAGGAGCTGATTCGTAATCGAACCACCAGCTACGCGGCCCTGATGGATGAGGAAGATGCCGGACAGGTCGCGCAGGAAGTGGAAGCGGCGGTCCGCAAAGATGAGTCCTTTTCCGTCGAGTACGCCATTACCCGCAAGGACGGCCGGAAGATATGGGTCTGGGAGCGGGGCTGCGGTGTGCTGGATGATGACGGCACCATGGTGCTTGAGGGCATTATTCTGGATATTTCCGACCGCAAGCAACTGGAAAACGAGCTCGAAGCACTGGCGACGCGGGACTCACTGACCGGCGTGCTCAACCGCCGGGAGTGCTCACGGGTGCTGATCGAAGAGCTGGAGCGGGCGCGTCGGTACAACCGTCCCCTCGCGTTATTGTGGATCGACTTTGACCACTTCAAGGAAATCAACGATACCTGGGGTCACGCTGCAGGGGATTCCGTGCTCTGTTCCATCAGCAGTCTGCTCGAGGACAGCGTCCGCAGTGTTGATACCCTGGGCCGTTTCGGGGGCGAGGAGTTTGTCCTTATTCTGCCAGAAATGGACGTTGCGGAAGCGGAGGAAACGGCAGAGCGGTTGCGCCATCGTGTCTGTAATCAGCCGGTGGCCCTGGAATCCGGCCACAACATTCGATTGACCATCAGTATTGGCGTGGCGGTCTTTCCCGACCATGGCGATACCCTGGATGCACTTTGCGCTGCCGCCGACAAGGCGATGTATCGGGCCAAAAAACAGGGTCGGAACTGTATCGCCATGGCACAGGCGGTTCAGCCAGTCCATAATGGTTTCAGATAGTCACGTTTTCCGGCCTCGTTCGAAAAACCTCTGGCGCACCAACCAATAACAAGACTGATAAGGCGTTTATCATGCATTCACTCGCCCGCCGTGCCCTGCATACCTGTAATGTGCCTCGGGACCTGAACCCGGTGACGTTTTGCGACACCGCCGGTGAACATCCGGATCGGGTCGGGCTCGACAGCAATGCCGCCGAAGCCGTCTGGCGCAGTGTTGAGGCCCTTTACAGAACGGGTGTGCATCCCGGTATTCAGTTGTCACTGCGTTATCGGGGGGAGCAGGTATTGCACCGGTCGATCGGGCACGCCCGGGGTAATGGTCCTCACGATCCGGCCTCGTTGCCGCGCATTCCCATGACCACCGACACCCCGATCTGTTTCTTTTCCGCCTCCAAAGCAGTCACCGCGTTACTGATGCATATGTTGTCCGAGCAGGGGCTGGTCAACCTGATGGACCCGGTGTCCTACTATTGCCCGGAATTCGCGCGTAACGGCAAGCGCACGATTACCGTGCATCAGATTCTCTCCCACCGGGGCGGTATCCCCGCGATACCCCGGGAAACCCCGATCGACGTGCTTTGGGACCGCGACGAAATCTGGCGGCTCCTGTGCGCCGCCAAGCCAGTCGAAGTGGACGGGGCCAAGGTGGCCTACCATGCCATTACCGGTGGCTTTGTGTTGCAGCGTGTTCTGGAAAAGGTGACCGGCGACACTATCGAAAGCTACCTGGATCGCTACCTGCGCCGACCCATGGGGATGAAATGGTTTACCTATGGCATTGCTTCAGAACACCTGCACGAGCTCGCCAGCAATTATGCGACCGGGCCGACACCCCGGTTTCCGGTGTCCTGGGTGGTGAACCGCGCCTTGGGCGGTGATATCCGGACGGTGGAGAAAGTCACCAACGACCCCCGCTTCCAGGAGGCTGTGATCCCCGCCGGAAATCTGTGCGGCACGGCCGAAGAAATGGGGCGCTTCTTCCAGATGATGCTCAATGGTGGCAGTTGGGATGGCAAGCGCATCTGCAGCGAACTCACGGTTCGCCGCGCCATCCAGCAATTTGGCTCACTGCAGATGGACAGGACCATGCTGGTGCCCATGCGATTCAGTGCCGGCATGATGCTGGGCAGCAATCCTGTTGGCCTTTGGGGCCAGCAAAGCCGTTATGCGTTTGGCCATGTCGGGCTGATCAATAAACTGTGCTGGGCGGACCCGGCCCGGGACATTTCCGTCAGCTTGTTGAACACCGGTTTTCCGATTGTGGGCCATCACTTACCAGCCCTGGCCCGTTTCGTCTACACTGTCTGCAAACAGTTCCCGGTGTTGCCGGAAAACCAGCGGAGACTGGTGGCAGCCTGAGCGTTTCATTAAGACGCCAGGCCTTGGCGCTCAAGGCCTGACGCCAGAATCTGTCAAAAAAAGTGAAAGCTTGTTCATTGTAATTGCACTTTGTCTGACAGTTCGGCACACTTGGCATCAATCAATAAGGATGTTTTCCACACTCATTGGACGAGGTTAACTATGGAAAAGCCGCAATTTCCCCCGCCTGAGCAGCGTAGCGTCAAGCTTGATCAGCACGACAGTGTTCGTTCCCACGTGCAGCAGCAGATCTGCGATGAGGTGCAGCGCCTGGAACGTCGTATTGAAACCCTGCGCCTGACCAAAGCCCCCCACGCAGCCATCATGATTTCCACATACGAACGGATGATCTGCCGAAAAAAGGGCTTTCTGCAGAACTGGGACCTGTAACCGGCCCGGTTCTGCAGAGACGATTGCTACTGTCGGTCAGGAGTTGATTCTGCATTCCAGGACATCAGGAATTCCGTTTCCGGCTGATTGGCACAGTTTGCCGGATTGCTGACGGTTGGAATGTCATCGGCGTTCTCGTAATCGGCTGGATCTTCCTCCGGATCCGGAATTCTTGCCGGTTCGTCGTTGGAGACGAACAGATGGACCGTGCTCATGCCGTAATCCAGTTCAATGCGGAGACAGTCCGGGCTGTCGTCCTCCATATTGAAGCCGTGTCGACTGAAATCGATGACCGCCTGCTCCGGGCTTTTAATATACAAGGTATCTTTCTGGGTAGTTCCGATGAATTCCTGGCGCAGTTCGATGCCGCCGTAATCCCGTGACACGTAGTCTGCTGTCGCGTATTCCGGCTGGTTGTAGCCAATGGCGCTGAATGAGGCTGCATTGAACCTCGAGCCTGCGAGAACGCTCAGCAGTTGTGGCTGTTTATCCCTGTCTTCGGCGTCGACGCTGCGGGCAACGTGCTGGATAGTGCGATAAACATGCCCGGTTTCGCTGCCAGCCTGGTAACGCCAGTCCAGGGTCTGATAACGCCATTCCCGGGCATTCAGAGGTCGGGTTTCAAGGGTTGCAGCCTGATCGGTAAATCGGATGGAGGCCTGGTTGGCCCTGGAGTTATAGGTTCCTGATTCATCGGCTTCAATGCGCCTGCGGATATAGCTCCGCCCTTCATCAAAATTATCAACGCGCCCTACGCTGATCACCTGATTCATCAGATCGAGAGGGTTACGAACCTTGCGGTAGCTTTTTCCGTCGCTGGTGGGTTCGGCACCGATAAACCGGTCGATATGGCGACGGATGTCGGCAGCCGTTGCCTGGTACTCCGCGGTCTGGTCCGCGCCGTTCGGCTCGATACCGGGATAGAAGTCAGCAAAGCGGGTTTTGCTCAGAGTATTCGGGGCACGGTCTGTATCCGCCAGGTCGAAGGTGCTGAAGGTGAGATCTACATTGCTGGCTGGATTTAACGTCGACGAGGAATCGCCGCCACTGTCGACCCGACACCCGCTGATTGTCAGTAACGTGAGTGAAACAGCAGCAAAAAGGCAGGAATGTCTCATTTCAGGTGACCCCGGGGTGCGAAAAAGCGTGTGAACGGCTAAAGTGACGAGTGCTGACAATAAACGATAAAGCACGCAGCTACCCGCGCGGAGATCACATTTTGCAGCAACGGTTTGCCCATATCCCGGTGCGGACGGTGGTTCTGCTCCTGTTTCTGGCCGTTCTGGTTTTGCCATCTGTGGCGAAGGCCCAGAATGCCTGCCGGGATGGGCAGATCATGCTGGATCACAACACCGCTAGCATTCCGGATCTGGGCCAGTGCCTCTGGTACCTGGAAGATCCTGAGCAGTCACTGACGATTGATGAGGTTCGCGCCGCAGGCGAGGACAGGTTGACCCGTCATCAGGGTGGCGTACTCAACTTCGGTTATACCGGCTCCGCCTACTGGACTCGCTTTGACCTGAGCACCCGCCGTTTGACCTCCCGCTCGGACTGGATACTGGAGTTGGCGCTGCCACTGGTGGACGATGTTCGGTTGTATCTGGTTCGGGATGGGCAACTGGTGGAACAGCGCCAGACCGGGTATCTGGACAGCTGGGACGACCGTGATCTGGCCGTGCCAAACCCGACCTTCCGGCTCAGATTGTCGCCAGACACCGTCACCACGGTTTTCCTGCGCATTACCAACACCAACACCTTCCGCCTGCCGATTACCCTCTGGCACCCGGACAGTTACATAGAAAAGGTCTCCATCGACGAAGCCGTACGCGGGCTGCTGCTGGGTGCCATCCTGGCTATCCTGGCTTACAACCTGTTTGTGGCGGTATCGGTGCGGGAGCGCAGCAACATCTACTACGTGCTCTACCTGGTATGTGCGGCGGTATTCATCGGTACCGAACAGGTGCACGGGGTTCAGTTGCTGGATAGCCGGCCAGCCTTGCTCAACAAGGAATACCTCCATTTCCAGATTATCCTGACCTGGTTCTTTGGCCTGTTGATGGCCCGTTCGCTGCTGGAAACCCGGCAACGCTCGCCCGATCTGGATCATTTACTCCGGTTATGTCTGACCTCTGTCGTCACCACCTTTGGTTTGTCGTTTTTCATGCCCTATTCGGTGGCCATGGAATGGATTGTGGTCGGCTCGATTCTGCTCAGTATCATTCTGATTGTGGTCAGTTATCTGTCCTGGCGCTATTACAACCCGGCAGCACGCTCCTATTTCTTTGCCTGGACCCTGGCCCTGATCGGGTTTGGTATCTATGCGCTGACGGTGATGGGTTACCTGCCGCTGAATACCTTTACCAGCTATTCGCCACAGTTCGGCCTGACGGCCCAGATCATTCTGTTTTCCTTTGCCCTGGCTGACCGAATCAAGCAGGTTCAGGGCGAGGCCCTGGCCTGGAACCAGCGCGCTCTGGCAAACCTGAGGCGTTACCAGTCGCTGTTTGATAACGCCATTGAAGGCGTGTTCCAGATGTCACCGGAACGTCGGTTTGTGACCGCCAACCCGGCCATGGCAGAGTTGCTGGGCTACAGCAGCAGCCGTGAGCTGCTGGTGCGAAACCCGGATGTGCTGGAAACCTGCATTGCCGACGAGCGGTTGCGGCGCCTGGTGGTCGAGCAACTGGAAGCCCGGGGCACGGTCAAGGGGATTGAGGCCCGTTACCTGACCCGTCAGGGCGAGGAGCGCTGGGCCACTATCTCCCTGCACACGGTGTATGATGCCGAGGGCCTGCCCATGCATCTCGAAGGCACCTGTATTGACGCCACCGAGAGCCATCAGCGCCTGCAAATCGAGCGGGAGCGGGAGCAGGAGCGGCTTGAAAAAGAGCTGGCCCGGAATTCCGCTCAGGCCAAGAGCCAGTTCCTGGCCAATATGAGTCATGAAATCCGGACCCCGCTGGCGGCCATCATCGGTTATGGCGAAACTCTGCTGGACCCGGATCTGAACGAAACCGAGAAACGCAGCAGCGCTGAAACGGTGGTTCGCAGCGGGCGGCACCTGCTGGAGCTGGTGAACGATATCCTCGACCACTCAAAGATCGACGCCAACAAGCTGGATGTTGATGTGGTGCCGGTCAATCTGCCGGAGTTGCTGGATGAAATCCGTGCCTTCTTCGCCCCCCGGGCCCGGGAAAAGGGCCTGGATTTCAGTATCATCTGCGATTATCCCCTGCCCGAGAAGATCCGGACCGACCCAACCCGTTACCGACAAATTATCATTAATTTGTGTGGAAATGCCCTGAAGTTCACGGAAAATGGGTCTATCTCCCTGATTGTTCGCTGTGACCGCGACGCCGAGAAGCTTTACGCCCGGGTGGTAGATACCGGGATTGGCATGAAGCCGGAACAGTTGGACCGTCTGTTTGATCCCTTTGCCCAGGGCAGCACCGCCATTTCCCGCCAGTATGGCGGCACGGGGCTCGGCCTCAGTATATCCCGGAGGCTGGCGGAACTGCTGGGCGGTGATATCCGGGTGTCCAGCACCTACGGTGAAGGCAGTGAATTTGAAGTGTGCATCAGCACCGGTGAACTCACGCAGGTTCACTTCCTTCGGGATGCCTCCGAGTTCAGCCAGCGGCGCCGGGCCATTGCCATGGTCATGGCGCCCCGGTTGTCGGGCCGCATTCTCTGTGCCGAGGATAACGATGTAAACCGTCGGCTGGTGTCGTTGCTGGTGGGGCGCACCGGTGCCGAGCTGGTGCATGTCAGTAATGGCGC
The DNA here is from genome assembly GCF_003634635.1 of Marinobacter nauticus. Taxonomy (GTDB): domain Bacteria; phylum Pseudomonadota; class Gammaproteobacteria; order Pseudomonadales; family Oleiphilaceae; genus Marinobacter; species Marinobacter nauticus. The sequence continues at coordinate 324,056 of NZ_RBJB01000004.1, forward strand.
GGAAGCCCTGGAACGCGCCACCCGCGAGCATTTCGATCTGATTCTGATGGACATCCAGATGCCGGTGATGAATGGCCGGGATGCCACCCTGGCGTTGCGGGAAGCAGGTGTTAACACCCCGGTGGTTGCGCTTACGGCCAATGTTATGGCCGAGGATATCGCCGAATATCGTCTGGCGGGATGCAATGATCACCTGGCCAAACCCATCGACAAGCAGCGCTTTTACGAGGTATTGGCCCGTTACCTGGCGTTGTCGGCGGAAACGGCGGTGGGTTCCGGTCACCGATACAGCGGCAAGGTGCTGGTGGCCGAAGACAACGATGATAACCGTGGGCTGGTGGAGCGGATGCTCCGCCGCACCGGCGCAGAGCCCTTGCTGGTGACCAATGGGGAAGAGGCGGTTCGCCGGGCCCTGTCGGAAACCGTGAAACTGGTGCTTATGGATCGCCACATGCCCGGCATGGACGGCGTTGCGGCCACCCGGCTTTTGCGCCAGGCGGGCTTCCGGCGGCCGATCATTGCCTTTACCGCTGGTGATCAGGCAGAGAATGAAGCCTTGCTGGAGGCCGGTTGCGACGGGGTGCTGAACAAGCCCATTGACCATGCCCACCTGCAGGCCCTGCTGGATCGCTATCTGCCGGTGGAACAATGGGTCGGCGAGGCGGTTGACGATGACATTAGTCCGCTGGTGAACCGTTTCCTGGATGGCCTGGCTGAGCGAAAGCGTCGCATGGAAGCCGCACTGGCCCAGGGACAGTTGCAGCAATTGCAGTCCGAGAGCCATCAGATCAAGGGCACCGCCGGTGCCATGGGCTATCCGTTGATGACAGAACAGGCAGGGATACTTGAGCTATGTGTACGCTCAAGCCCCGGAGAGAGGGGGATGATTCGACAGGAACTGACCACCCTGAACGCCATGATTGACCGGGCCCTTGAGGGCCACCAGAGGTCGTCGGAAACCACAAAGGAACAGGCCAATGAGCGATAACCAAAAACAGGAACATTATTCCCTGAGCATGATGTATGGCACATACGCCGACATACTGTTCGTACTGTTTCCGTTTCTTGTCATTGCCATGCAGCGGCTCTGGGATGGCAACCTGTACCAGTCCCTGATGCGGCCCGACCTGAGTATTGCTGCGGCGATTCTGGCCGGCCTGGCTATCGGCAAATTTGTGCTGGGGTTGGTGACCAATCGCGATCTGGGGCGCTACAAAGAGCGGATTGTGTTTTTTATTGCCCTGACGCTGTTCGTGGTCCTTGGGCCGGCCATCATCCTGATCCTGAGTATGACCGGGAACGCGGAGATTCCGGGCTTTGTGGCCTTTGTGCAGCCGGTACTGCTGATTGTCTCCATTTCCCTCTATACAACGGCAGTCAGCATTGCCAATATTCTCACCCGGGTGACCGCGCCACCGTCCGTCGGTGACCATGGCGGGCCCACCGGTGATGAACCGGTTGATGTCCGCCCCGGGCCCGCACCTCTGGACTTGCCGCGCCGAACCGGCAACGATACCTACTGAGCCAGGGCACAGAACAGGAGAGTGTAATGAGTAATCTCAGAGTACTGGTGGTCGAAGATGAGCCGGTGATGCGGGAGCGTCTGGTCGACATGCTTTACAAAGCCGGTGCTACCAGCGTGTCTGAATGTGCGGACGCTGCGTCTGCCAGGGCGGCGTTCGAGGCCAGTGAGTTCCAGATCATTCTGCTGGATCTGGGACTGCCGGATGGTAACGGTCACGAACTGATGACCCGTTTCAAACAGGTTCGGGAGAACCAGCATATTGTGCTGGTCACGGCAGACGATTCCATTGAGAGTATTCAACGTGCCATCAGTGCCGGCGCCAATGGCTATGTAGTGAAGCCCTATTCCCAGGAAAAGATTTACGATGTGGTGAACAACTACGCCATGGTCCATGGCGGTGATCTGTCGATGATGGATGGGCTGAACCGGCATCATTGACCGGTCCAGCCTGCGGTCGTGACGGCAAGCCTGATCAGGCTACCTGGCGGGCAATCCAGGAGTTGTAGCGGGTCGCAAGAGCCCGGACATATCGGGCTTCGGCGCCGTCCAGATTGCTGAGTACGCCTTTGAAAATCCAGCCCCGCTCGTACAGACCCAGCACCCGCTGCTCGTCATCCAGGTTGACTCGCTGATTGAGTTTCTTGCAGATTGCATCCAGCAGCGGCAGCTTCTCCGGGCGCTTGATCGGAGCCTGACGATTGGCCATGGGCTGGTTCGCTGCACGTGATGTCGGATGTCTTCTCATGATGTTCTCCTTGTCGTTTTGCGGCTGCAAAAACAGAAAACCCCGGAGCCTCACAGGCAACCGGGGTCTGGCGGAGAAGCTGCCCCGGTTGCCGCAACGGCTCCCGGGACTGACCGAAAGCCGTTAGCTGTCTTTCACCATGGCACGCACGGCCTGCCCAATCTGGCAACCGGCGGCTGAGTATACGGTGTGCTTTGAAATCATCCTGGTCATATCGGCTCTGTGGATTCGGTTCAGTCATCAGTGTATAGGCAATTGGACGGTTTGCAATAGCCCAGCTCATTCGGCAAACCCGTACAGACGCACCGGCGGGAAATCCTCATACTTCTCCCTGTCACGTGTTTTTACGTTGTGCAATCCGCGGTACCTGCCTGGCAGGTATCGGATGGATCTCTCCTTTCTACGCAGCCCGATGGGCTGCGTTTTTTTTGCCATCTCGGTAAGTTCGTAGCCACTACTTCGTACAGCCATTTATGGCGGCTTTGGCGATAATTCAACCACTCAATACATCCAGTTATCCAATTGATATCCAGAGGTTGAAACCGAAGAAAATGCCCGAAGAACCCGGACCTGCCCGTAACAAGTTCCGTTCTGATTTTATTGTCGAGATTGCCCTGATTGTAGCGGTTGCCGTTTATCTGGTGATGGCGCAGGGGCAAGTGGTGGGTGAGAACCTGTCCTTTACGGTTACTGGTGCCGCGCTGATGGCACTGGCCACCTACTGGACACTTCATACCATCCGAGATGGCCTGGAAGTTATTGCACTGCGGCTTCGCCCCGGCAAATAACCCGTTCCCAGGTTTTGTGCAGGATGAGTGCATCGTTGGCTGCCCGATGCACGGGCAGCCCGAGTTCGGCAATCACCTGCTGGCGGATGCCTGACCAGTGGCGTACCTGGCCCGGGTCGAGCAGCATGGAAATGGATTCCAGTTGAAACGCCGGAACCTCACCGGCGGCCCGGAATAGCCTGTGTAGCCAGAAGCTGTCGAAAGTCCAGGCGTCACAGAATACCTGCTCCGGCAACAACTTGTTTAATTGCTGAGCCACCTCGCTAACCGGCATGCCTTCCTGCAACAGCCGTTGCCGTGAAATTCCGTGAATGGTTTCCGCGCTTTCAGACCAGTCCTGCCAGAGCACATGGGGCTGAATCAGCCAGCTGTGCAGTGCCCCGTCGGGCATGCAGATGCCTACCTCAATCGGGTAGCTGGCGATCAGGTCGAGGCTGGACGCCTCAAAGTCAATAAAGGCCGGGCTGAAGTCTGAGCTCATTGAATCGGTGCTGGTGCTTTGTCGTTTTCTTTCGAGTTTACCCCTGATCTTGCCAGGACGCGAACCCAACTCGGTTTGTCACTGTTACAATATGGCCACGCTTTGTAAAAGCCCGATGACACACCCTTCTGAAAAACTGGTGCTGACCCCTCATGACTGACTCCGTTGTCGTTATCTATTCCGGTGGTATGGATTCTTTCACACTGTTGCACCTGGCCCGCGCCAGGGGGCTCAAGGTACATGCCCTGTCCTTCAACTATGGCCAGCGCCACGTGCGGGAACTGGATGTGGCCGCCGATGTTTGCCGGGCTGAAGGTATCCCCCACAAAGTGATTGATATCCGTGCCATGAGTGAGGTGATGTCCGGCTCTTCTCTGACGTCCGACATCGAAGTGCCTGAAGGCCATTACGAAGAAGACACCATGAAAGCCACGGTTGTGCCCAATCGCAACATGATCCTGTTATCGCTGGCGACCGGGTATGCGGTGACTACCGGGGCGGGCGCGGTCTGGTATGGAGCCCATGGCGGGGACCACGCCATTTACCCGGATTGCCGGCCGGAGTTTGTTGAAAAAATGGATGCTGTGTGCCGGGTGGCCAACTACGAGCCCGTGGGCATTGAGGCACCCTTTATGGCCATGGACAAGGGCCAGATCCTGGCTGAAGGGCTCAAGCTGGGCCTCGATTACAGCCAGACCTGGACCTGCTACAACGGCCGCGACAAGGCGTGCGGACGTTGTGGTTCCTGCGTCGAGCGGCTGGAGGCCTTTGCCGCCAACGGCGTCACCGATCCACTGACCTACGAGCGTCTTGCCTGATGTACCGCGTCAAGGAAGCCTTTTACACTCTCCAGGGTGAGGGCGCCCAGGCTGGACGCGCGGCGGTGTTCTGCCGGTTCAGCAAATGCAATCTCTGGACGGGGCGTGAGAAAGACCGGGCGAATGCGGTGTGCAATTTCTGCGACACAGATTTTGTCGGTACCGATGGCCAGAATGGCGGCCGCTTCGACACCCCGGAGGCCCTGGCCGCCCATATCCGGTCACTGTGGCCCGATGCTCCTGGCCGGCCCTATGTGGTCTGTACCGGCGGTGAGCCTCTGCTGCAACTGGATGAGCCTTTGATCAGGGCCTTTCACCGGGCCGGGTTTGAGGTTGGGGTGGAAACCAATGGCACATTGCCTGCGCCCGAAGGTATCGACTGGCTGTGTGTCAGCCCGAAAGCCGATGCCGAAGTGGTCATTGCTGAGTGTGATGAGCTGAAGCTGGTCTACCCGCAGCCGCTGGCGCCACCGGAGCGATTTCTGCACATCCGGGCGAGGCATTACTTCCTGTCACCCATGGCCTCACCGTCTGTGCCGGAGGGTGGGCCGGATGCCATCAAGCAAAGCAATACCCGCAAAGCCACGGACTACTGCCTGGCGCATCCGCAATGGCGGTTAACCTTGCAGATGCACAAGATTCTGGGTATCGACTGAGTCAGGCGGTTTCAGCGTTCTGCAGTTCCCGGTTGCGAAAGTGGCTGGGGCTCAGCCCCGTCCAGCGTTTGAACGCCCGGGTAAAATTGGCGGCGTCGGCATAGCCCAGGCTGTCGGCAATCTGGCTCAGATTCATGGTGGTGCTGGCCAGCAGATCCCGTGCGCGCTCCAGGCGGACCTGGTCCACAAGGGCCTGGAAGCTGGCTTCTTCTTCCTGCAGCCGGCGTTTGAGGGTGCGCTCTGAAACATACAGGGTAGAGGCCACCCGGGCCAGTTTTGGCGGAAACGGGTGGCTGGTTTCGATCACCCGTCGAACACGGCAGGCAAACCCGGCATCTTCTTTTAGTTGTTTCAGTGCCGTTTCGCATTGTTCCCGCGAACTGATCGCCAACTGATCGTTACTGAACTGCACAGGCAGATTGAGCTGGCTGGCAGGAATCACCAGGGCATCTTCACTGGCGCCGTAGTCCACCGGCACCCCGATGGAGCGTCGGAACCGGTGAAAGTGATTGGGTTCCGGGCCCCGGCGCAAAACCTGTGTCCCGGGCACCGGGCTGCCAGTGAGTTGTGCCCCCATGGAAACGCAGCCGAACAGCACGGCATCCAGAACGAATCCCTGCAACGGGCCCAGCTCGATATCGCATTTGACCGCGTACCAGACATTGCTGCCTGCGACTCGCTTCTCTACCTTCAGATGCGGTGCCCGCAAGGTGAGATAACGGGTCATCAGTTCCAAAGCCTCGGCCAGCGTGCGGCTGCTCATGACAGCGGTACCCAGTGCACCGTGCAGGGGCAGCTTGAGTTCCCTTGCCAGCAGGATACCAAGTCCAGGTTCACCACTTTCAATGATGGCCCGGGTCACAAACTCGCTGGCCTGGGCCTGGCTGACCCGAAGTTCGGTGGAATTGAGCCGGGTGGGATCCAGCCCGACTCTCAGAATCAGGTCCCGCTCATCAACACCAATAGTATGAAGCAGCTCGGCCAGGGTATGCAGGTAGATGGCCGGCATGCCCAGATCCTGAGAATTGGAAACAGAGGCGCGCATGATGTTCCTCGTCAGCGTGTGTTGTTGTTATGTAAGGGAGCTCGTTGGAACCGATTATGGCGCTTTGCACGGTTGAGCCCCATGACTTCGCTGACGGGTCAATGGGCCAGAGAGGCCAATTGCTTTATCTCGCCTGTCGTTGAACAAACTCCTGCAACACCCTGGCGGATTGGCCCGGGCGTTCCAGCATGGGCAGGTGGCCGACACCCGGGAATACGTGAACTTCCGCATTGGGTGTGGCGGTACGAAACCAGTCTACGCAACGGGTTGGTGTGATCACGTCGCGATCACCCCATTGCACTTGCAGTGGTGGAGTGTCCGGGCCAAGAAATCGCGCGGGGGCCAGGGCATCGGCCAGCATATCGTTGAAAATATGCCGTAGCGACGCTTGCCGTTTTAGCAGGTCAGGACCCAGCAGGCCGGTCATGGCCAGCCCGGGTACCGTGGGCTTGCCATTCCCGACGCTGTTGAACATGCGGTAAACGCTGGCCCAGTCGCCAGGAATAAGAATGGCATCGCGATCAGACTTGAAGGGCGCGTTGATATCCACATCCGGGTGTTCCGGAATGCCGGCGCTATTGAGCAGTGTGACCGAGCGGGGTGGCTGGTTCAGCTTATGGGCGAGGATCGCGGCGATGGCACCGCCCATGGAACTGCCCGCCAGATGCAGGTTGTCGCCCGGGTATTCAGACAGCCAGTCCCTCAGCCGCTCTGCCTGGCGTTCGTAGCGATAGCTGGCCGCGGGCTGATACTGGCTTTCGCCCAGTCCCGGCAGGTCCGGAATCAGCAGATGCCAGTCCGAAGGCAGCTTCTGCATCCAGAGCGCCCAGTTTTCCTTCATGGAGGCAAAGCCATGGATAAGCACCAGGGTCGGACGCCCCGGACCGGGCCGGCCGCGTTCCAGAAAAATCATGCGATGACCGTCCACACCGGCTTCCCGGCGTTTGGCTCTGAGCAGCCAGCGTTGTCCGGTTCGGGCCATGGGCCAGAGATCGGGTACAGGGATCGATGCCACGGGCACACCTCATTACTGTGAATGCCTTGTCAGTTTAACGCGGCACGAGCCGTGCGCTATTGCCCGGCTGCCGGACTCCGGAGGCGGTGCAGCAAGTCAGTGGGTGGGGCTGAGGTTCAGATCGGTCAGCACGGGATTGTGGTCAGACGATCGCCACGGGCCCGACTGATCCGGGGTCTGATGGTAGCTCAGCGCCCGGGGCTCATCGGCGTTGATGTTCCAGGTTTGCGCCCGCTCAACCCAAGGCATCAGTGCCGGGCTGGCAAGCGCGTAATCAAGGGTACCTTTCTGGCCCTGGTACCGGTAGGTATAGTGCTCGCACTGCATTGGCAGGCAAGGGTGATACTGGTGTACCAGGCTGGTGAAACCGGCTTCCTGGAACTGTTCGACCGGCGCCTCGCGGGCATAGCTATTGAGATCGCCAGTGATCAGTACGGGTGTGGTTTCGGGATCTCCGGCCAGTGCCTGGAGCCAGATCACGATAGCGTTGGCGCTGAGGGTCCGCTGCCGGCTGTAGCAGCCCTGCCCGTCGCCCTGATCCTGTTCTCGGGCCGCTGCATGCCGGCAGGATTTTGATTTCAGATGTGGTACCACCACCCAGAATGTCAGCTCGCTTCCCCGGGCACGGAATGCCTGGGCGAGTGGCGGGCGGGACGCGCCTGGAAGTTCGCCTGGTCCGGGCCTGTAAGCCGGGCCAGTGGGGCGGACCCGGGATTCCCGATACAGCAAGGCAGTGCGGATGGCATCGTTGCCGTCCCTGCCCGGCGTCTGTACGACTGCCCAATCAGCGCCGAGCGTCCGGGCCAGGCCAGCCGCCGCACTGTTTGGGCCGTAGCCGTCATTTTCCAGTTCGGTCACGGCAAGGATGTCGGGGTGCGCGTCCTGGATGGTTCGGGCGAGTTTACGGTTCTGGGTCTGAAACTGCTCGAGCGATGATGCGCCCCGTGGCGTGGGAAAGCCCTTGCCCTGCCCGTCGCCATTGAAGTAGTTCTGCAGGTTCAGGGTCATGATCCGGATACTGTCCGTTGATTTGGTCGGCGCTTGTGGTCTGGGGTTACGGGCCTGGAAACGTGGTACAGCGCCCGGTTGAACCCGCCACTGGCCAAAGCGGTAATCCAGTACGCCCTCCAGTTCTGACACGATATCGCCGGCCCGAACGGTATCGCGTTCTGATAGCCAGGGCACCGGCGTCGGGTTTTGCTTGCCCAGGCCATCGTCCAGGGTTATCCGTTGCGCCAGGTTTTGCTGTTCCAGTGTGCGGGCAGCCGGACCTGGCGCTAACTGTTCTGTGGCAATCGCCTGATCGCTGGCCGCCAATGCCAGCTCGCCGTACCTGGCCAGGTTGTAATTATCGATGACCGTCAGGGGCTCATCGAAACGCACCCGCATGTTTTCCAGGCTTTCGGGTGGTTGCGACCAGGGTAGCGATACGTTGATCGGCGCTGGCAGGGATGCCTGGCCGCATACTGAAAGGTTGTGCACCGGTGCCAGTTCGGTCAGGCCGTGAAACTCCTTGACAGTGCCGGTAACCCGCACCCGCTGACCCACGCTGCCACCGGCTTTGCGGGTATAGACAAACAGTGCTTCGGAGGTGGCTGGATTGTCATCGGTCTGGTGATCGGCCTGCTGCAGATAGAAGCCGGAAAAGCCGCCAGGTTTTCGGGCATCCAGTACAAGGATGCCTTCTACGGTCACGGTTTGGCCGATCAGTGGGGATTGGTTGCCGGTGCCCTGTACCTGATGGATGGGCGTGGCGGAAGCTCCACAGCGGTTATCGGCTTGCGCCTGGAGTGGCGTCGCCGATAACACAAGCCCGAGGCAAAGAAGGGCAGTAAAGGTCTGGAGCGGTCTGGTCACGGGGCCAGTCTAGCAGAGACCGGCCACCGCCTTGAGTGCCCGTTCGCGTTTGCTGCCAAAACCGAGCTGGTCCGGGTTGGCCAGTTCGAGCTGCTGAACCAATGGGTCTGGATGGCTGTTTTCGTAGGTGATGCCCAGTCGGGACAGCACATAGGGCGCCAGGGCGGCTCGGGTTTCGATGTGCAGCAGGCCATTGGTCATGCCGTAGTCGCGGGCGATGATCTTCTGCTGGGCTTCGGTCAGACGCTGGTCCGGGGTGATCTCCAGTGTCACCTGCCGCTGCCAGTCGTCATCCTGCTGGGCGTTGTGCCGGGCTTTCTGGCGCAGGGCCTCAATACGGCCGTGGAAGCGGCTCAGGGCGAAATCCCGGAATTCCCGGTTGGCGCTGCACCAGGCCCGAATGTGCCAGCTGTTGCCGGCACAGACCAGAGCGTGGGGTTCCAGCACACTCTCGGCGGCTTCCGGGCGGCTCAGTGATACGTAGCTCGCCTTCAGCTGGCGATGATAACGGGTGGCGGTAACCACGGCCCGCATAACTTCCGGGTCTATATGCCGGGCCGCCTCCGGGATGACGGCGTTGCCGGGCAGGCCCAGTTCAAGATCGGAGAAGGTATCACTCAGATTCTGCTGGCGGGCCAGAAGATCCTGATACTCGGATACGGCGCCCCGGGTGACCACCGGCTTGAAATTGGCAGAGGGGACATAGCCTTTCAGGTGCCGGTCGTAGACCAGATTGCCGGGAGCCAGTTCACGAAGATAAGTATTGATGTCCTTGGAAGCCTGCTGTCGACCGATACCAAAGCTGTGACAGATATGGTTGGTGGTCAGTCGACCCTCCCACAGGGCGATAATCTCGATCAGGCGATAGCGAAGCAGTAAATCCCAACGAATGGGCCAGTCCGTTTTCTTCATAACCAGGCGCTCACGGTCCAGTAGATTGCATGGCAAATATGTTACCTGCTCCCGCCAATCGGGTCTGTTACGACCCATTAATGTAAAACATTGTCAAATGGCCTGCCAGTGCGGGCTCGGGGTCTCGGCAACTCCCTAGTGGCGCGGCTATAAAGAGGTTGGTTAAATGCTCGCCAGCAGACAATCTATAATGTTGCTATCTTTTCTTTTTGTTACCCACTGTAATCGCGACAGGCAGAATTCCGATGACCCGAATGGTTGCGTCTTTATCAGCGCTGATACTCAGTATTGTCCTTCTGGTCAGTGGCAACGCCTTTCTGATGACTCTGTTGGGCATTCGCCTGAGTATTGAAGAGATTTCGCCAGATGTGATCGGCTGGGTGCTGGTGTGTTACTCCATCGGTTTTGTGCTTGGCACCTTGTATGTGCACAAGATTATTGGCCGGGTGGGTCACATCCGTGCCTTTGCGGTGTTCGCAGCCATGGCGGCGGTCACCGCACTGATGTATCCGATGGCTATTTCCATGGTGTTCTGGGCCGTGCTGCGGGTGCTGTCCGGGTTCAGTATTGCCGGGGTGCTGGTGGTCATTGAGAGCTGGTTTTCCAGTCGGGCCACCAACGCCAATCGCGGCGCACTCTTCGCGGTCTATCAGATTGTCTTCTATCTTTCGGCCGCCGGCGGCCAGTTGATCGTCAATGTCGGTGACCCGGCCAACTTCCTGCCGTTCTCGCTGGCGGCCATGTTGTTGACGCTGGCATTGATTCCGTTGTCTTTGACCCGGATGGAGGCGCCGGTTATTGAACAGGCCAGTCGCATGTCGGTGTTCAAGCTGGCGCGGGAGTCGTTTTCGGGCGTTGCCGGGGCGCTGATCTGTGGGGTGATGATCGGTGGCTTCTATGCCCTTGGGCCGGTTTACGCCACGCTGGTTGGCCTGGATGTGGCGCGCACCTCTACCTTTATGGCCAGCGCGATTGTGGCGGCCATGCTTCTGGCCTGGCCGCTGGGACGGCTGTGCGACCGCTTTGACCGGCGCAGGGTCATGTTCTGGGTGGCGATGGCCGCCTCGGCTTCCGCGGGCGGTGTCGCGGTGTTCGGTGCGAGCAACCTGGCGTTGTTGACCTTGTTGGTGGGGTTGTTTACTGGCCTTTCGGCCACCATCTATCCAATCGGAGTGGCGATCACCAACGACCGTATGGACAGCAACCGGATAGTCTCCGCCAGTGCGACCTTGCTGCTGAGCTATGGTATTGGCAGTGTCATCGGCCCTATTGCCATGGCCAAGCTGATCAGCCTGTTGGGTCCGGCCGGTCTGTTCTATGGCAATGCCGGTTTCCTGCTGGTATTGGCGGTGATTACCAGCTACCGCATCAGCCACACCGAAGATGTTCCGGTGGACGAGCAGGAGCATTTCGTTCCGGCCATGCCGGAAACCTCACCGGTGCTGACCGAGATGGATCCCCGGAACACCGAGTTTCACGAATCACCGGAAGTGGAAGAAATGCAGGAGGAGCTGCGTCAGGCCGGTTGACGCAGCTTTCGGTTTTCCCCAATTATATTTTTGTCTTCACATCTGTTTTTATTTCAATGGTTAGCTTACTATTGGTGAATTTCCAATAAGGTAAGTCTTTTGTCGGTTTTCGGGGTGGCGTTTGCTTGTCCCATGCCGGATCACCATCAGGAGTAATGAACCATGAGAGATCAGTTTCCGTTTGCTGTTGCCCGGGTAACCCGCCGCTGGCGCAAAATGCTCGATGAACGCCTGAAAGATCTGGGTGTTACCCAGGCGCGTTGGAGCACCATGGTGTATCTGCAGCAAGGTGGTGAAGGCCTGACCCAGCGCGAACTGGCCAGCCTGATGGCCATTGAAAACCCGACCCTGGTACGTTTGCTGGACAGTCTCGAGCAACAGGGGCTGATTGAGCGCCGCCCATGCCCCAACGATCGTCGCGCCCGTCGCCTTCACCTGACCAAGGCCGGTGTCGAGTTCATGGATGAGTTGTCCGAGCGCGCGGCCACGCTCCGAGAGGAGATGCTTGACGGCATTTCCGACAAAGACATTGAGGCATCGCTCAAGGTTTTCCACAAGATCATGGAAAACGCCGAGAAGCAGAAGTGAGTCTTGGCTGATCAATCCGTAGAGGGCCTGCGGGCCCGATATGGTGACCGCTGGCGCTGGCTGGCGGTGCTTACCGTGGTGCTCGGCACCATGGCCACGGTGCTCAGTGCCACGGTGGTCAACGTTGCCCTGCACGATATCATGGTGGAGTTCGGTATCCGCCAGGGCCAGGTTCACTGGCTGGCGACCGGTTTCATTGCCGCCATGACCACCACCATGCTGGCTTCGGCGTGGCTGCTGGACCGCTTCGGTGTCCGCAAGACCCTCAGTACCGCCATGGCCATGTTCACGCTGATTTCCCTCGCCGGTGGCTTGGCGCCCACGCCAGAATTGTTGATTGCTGCCCGGATTGGGCAAGGGGCCATGGCCGGGTTGATGCAGCCCATGGGCATGTATCTGGTGTTCCGGATTTTTCCGGCGGACCAGCGCGGCCGCGCCATGGGCATCTATGGCATGGGTGTGATTCTCGCGCCGGCTCTGGGCCCGGTCCTCGGTGGTTTTCTGGTGGATCAGTTCCACTGGCGCTGGGTGATGTTTGCCCCGGCTCCGGTCACCCTGCTGGGTGTGTGGATGGCCTTGCGCTTTCTGCCGTCACCACGGTCCCGTCCGGCTCCCTACATGTTCGATCTGTCCGGTATGGTTCTGCTGGGGGCCGCGGTTGCGGTCACCCTGGAAACGCTTAACCGTCTGCAGGACTGGCCCGGAGACTCTGTGCGTATTGCCTGGCAGGGCGCATTGGCTGCGATTCTGATTATTGGATTTATCGTACGTGAACGTCGTGCCGCCCATCCGCTTGTCCGATTGGCGTTACTGCGAGAGCCGGTGTTTCTGTACGCAACCCTGGGCGCCATGGCACTGGGTCTGGCGCTGTTCGGCTCTACCTATCTGATCCCGTTATTTGTGCAGACTTCGCTGGGCTTCTCGGCCACAGAAGCGGGCTTGCTGATGTTACCCGCAGGCGTCGTACTGGGCATGGTGTTCCCCGTCGCCGGCCGGCTTGCCGACAAACGCAGTGCCCGTGGGCTGGTGTTGTTTGGCATTGCCATGTTTGCCTGTTCGGCGGTGTTGTTTGCCGCTACCGGGGCGCTGGTCGGGTTTGTCTGGCTGGCATTGTGGGCAGTTGTGGGCCGAATCGGTATAGGCTTTATGTTGCCGGCGCTGTCGACGGGAGCTCTGAACCCGCTCGCGCCGGAACAGCTGGGTGCAGGTTCCAGTACGATCAATTTCGCCCGTCAGCTGGGTGGTGCGCTCGGGGTGAATATCGTTGCCCTCACCATCGAGTTCGGCGAACACGAAGGCGGGCTGCCAACCGTTTCAGCCTTTGCCTCGGCCTGGTGGCTGGTTGCGGTATGCGTGGCGCTGGCGGCGGTGCCGATCTGGAAAATGCGGGCCTGAGGCCGGGAGTTGCCTTGTTTGCCCCTATTCATTACTATGGCCGCACCTTCGGGGGAGTAGCCTCTGCACCGGTGATCCGGGCAGATGGTGGTCAACATACTTGCAGCTCAATCTGCATGGCCACTGTGTTCCTGAACAGGAATTGGCAAGACCTGAGGCAGATCACCTCCAATGGGCGGAAGGTGGGCTGTCTCATGTCTGAATTGTCTCCGCCCTGAGGTTCTGCTGAATGGATGCTTTTCTCGCTTCGACGCTTGCCGTTGCCATCGCTGAAATTGGCGATAAAACCCAGCTGTTGTCTCTCTTTCTGGTTGCCAGATACGCCAAACGTACCCCTATCATCCTCGGGATTCTGATTGCTACCGTGCTTAACCATGCCCTGTCCGCCTGGCTGGGCGCCTGGGTTGCGCAATGGATTCCGGAGGCCTGGCTGCCCTGGATCCTGGCCGTCAGCTTTGTTGCCATTGCCCTGTGGCTGTTGATTCCAGACAAGGATGATTCGGAGGACTCGAAATTCCTGGGTATGGGTGCCTTCATGGCCACGACCATCATGTTCTTCCTGGCGGAAATTGGTGATAAAACCCAGATTGCCACGGTGGTCCTGGCCGCACGGTATACCGACACGTTCTGGGTTATCATGGGTACAACGGTGGGTATGCTGTTGGCCAATGTGCCGGTTATCATGGCGGGTCGCTGGCTGATGGAACGCCTGCCGCTGGCCATGGCGCGAATCAGTGCGAGTATTCTGTTTGTGGCCCTGGCCGTGGTGACGGTCTGGGCCACGGTAATGAACTCCTGAGCCGGACGCCGGTCATTGAGTGTGAGAAATGTTGTTACGGGAACCCAATCTTATGCGGTGGAAAAGCTGGTTGCTTGTTGTCATTGGTGTCAGTCTGCTGTGGCCGTTTTCCTCAGTACAGGCCGCCCGGGACACAAACGGGCCGGAGGCATCAGAACGGGTGCCGGACCGCTCCCCGCGGGTTCCTACCTTTCAGCCCGACGGTGACCTGGCGGGAGAGCTGCAGGTGTTCAATACCGTCTATGAGGACACCTTTGCCGGCATTGGTAACAAGTTGGCCCTGGGGTACCTGGAGTTGGTGAAGGCCAATCCCGGTATTGATCCCTGGCTGCCGGGCGAAGGCACCATGATCACTCTGCCCCGCATGTATGTGTTGCCCGATGTTGAGCGCGAGGGCATCGTGATTAATCTGGCTGAATACCGGCTGTATTACTTCACACCGGATGGCGGGGTGCAGGTGTACCCGGTTGGTGTGGGCACTGAGGAAAACCCGTCGCCGCTGACCAATGCCAAAGTAACCATGCCACTGGAGTCCCCGGCCTGGTACCCGCCAGCGAGCATTCGTGCCGAATATGAGGCGTCGGGAGACTATCTGCCGAAAATGATCCCACCAGGCCCGGGCAATCCCCTGGGTACCCATGCCCTCATGCTGAGTGAGAAAGGCTACCTCATTCACGGCACCAACAAACAGTTCGGTGTCGGTATGCCGGTCAGTCACGGCTGTTTCCGCATGTACAACGAAGATATTTCACGGTTTGTCTATCAGGTGGAGAAAGGCACGCCGGTTCAGGTGATTCGTGAGCCGGTCAAGATCGGTATGGCCGGTGGTGAGGTGTGGCTGGAAGTGCATCGGCCCCATGAGGACTATTCGGCCCGCGACCGGGAGCGCCTGTGGGCTCAGGTATTTGAAAAAGTAGAGAGCTTCCGCCAGCAGCATCCGGATGTGGATCTTCGCCGCCGTTCCATTGAGCTGGCGGTGGATCAGGCCGATGGTCTGCCCACAATGATCGGCGAGAAGCTGACCCGGATGGCATCCGAGGATTCGGTTGAACCGGCAGAATCCGAGAAACAGGGCAAGCCGGAACAGACCCTGTATTTCTAGTCCCCCTGGTAAAGGAACACCGCAATGAGCAGGAGCATTCTGATCACCGGCGCCAGTTCTGGCCTTGGCGAGGGCATGGCCCGAGAGTTTGCCGCCCGCGGAGATAACCTGGCGCTCTGCGCCCGAAGAACTGAGCGGCTCGAGGTGCTGAAAGCGGAGCTTGAACAGCAGTATCCGGGTATCCGGATTCAGGTGATGGCACTCGACGTGAATGATCATGTTCAGGTGCAGGAGGTGTTCCGGGCTTTTCAGGCGCACTTTGGAGCACTGGACCGGATTATTGTGAATGCCGGTATCGGTAAGGGCCAGCCACTCGGAACCGGGCGCTTTGATGCTAACCGGCAGACCGCAGAAACCAACTTTGTCGCCGCCCTCGCCCAGATTGAAGCGGCGATGGAAATTTTCAGGGAACAGAACCGGGGCCACCTGGTGGCCGTATCATCGGTAACGGCAGTGCGCGGTATGCCGGGCAACGTTACCACCTATGCCGCCACCAAGGCCGGGTTGGCAGCACTCTGTGAAGGACTGCGCATCGAGTTGAAAAAACGCCGGTCCCCGATCCGTGTGACTACCCTGTATCCGGGCTATATTCGCACTGAAATCAATGAGAAGGTGAAAAACACACCGTTCATCGTCGACGCACAAACCGGCTGTCGTGCTATGGTGAAAGCCATAGAAGCCGGAAAAGCCGAGCATTTTGTGCCCGCCTGGCCCTGGGCCCCGATCGGTTTTGTGCTAAGGCGGTTACCGGAGTCGGTTCTGGCAAAGCTGTTCTGATCACTCCCGTGGGAGGTTGAGATGCGTGCAAGCCACTTCAGGACATCGACACTCACCCCCAGAGTAAAGCTCTGGGCGCTGGTGTTTGTAGCCGGAGCCTTGCTGGCCCTGTTCAGTCTTTCCCTGAAAGCCTTTGCGCAACAGGAATCGCCCCGTCAGGCCCTGGTGCTTTCGGTTGAAGGTGCGATTGGCCCGGCCACCATGGATTATGTGACCCGCGGTATTCGCCGGGCGGAGCGGGAAAGCGCCGGCCTGGTGGTGATTGAAATGGACACCCCGGGCGGTTTGATGGATTCCATGCGGGAAATCATCAAGACCATTCTCGCTTCCGATGTGCCGGTGGCGACCTACGTTTCACCCCAGGGTGCCCGGGCGGCCAGTGCCGGTACCTATATCCTCTACGGCAGCCACATTGCCGCCATGGCTCCGGCCACCAACCTTGGCTCAGCCACACCCGTGCAAATGGGTGGCCTGCCCGGCTCCACAGAACCTGAATCCCCTTCTGAATCTGCCCCTGAAGAATCTTCGGAGGACACCGACCAGAGCGAATCGGCCGACAAACGTCGTGGCAACACTGCTATGGAGCGCAAGGTACTGGAAGATGCCGTGAGCTACATCCGCGGCCTGGCAGAGCGCCACGGTCGTAATGCCGACTGGGCGGAAGAGGCGGTTCGGGAGGCGGTCAATCTCGGGGCTACCGAAGCCCTGGAGCGTAACGTGGTGGACGTGGTGGTGCCAAACCTCCGGGCGTTGTTAAGCGAGATTGATGGTCGCACTGTGCGCTTGGCCGCCGGTGATCGGGTGCTGGAAACCGCGCAACTGGAATTGGTGCGGGCCGAGCCGGACTGGCGCACCAAATTGCTGTCGGTGATTACTGACCCGAATGTGGCCTATTTCCTGATGATCATCGGCTTTTACGGCATTCTTTTCGAACTGGCCAACCCTGGCGCGGTGGTGCCGGGTGTCATTGGCGCCATCAGCCTGATTCTGGCCCTGTTCGCCTTCCAGGTCTTGTCGGTGAACTACGCGGGTCTGGCGCTGATCCTGTTGGGGCTGGCCTTCATTGTCGGCGAGGCGTTTGTGCCCAGTTTCGGCATCCTCGGCATCGGTGGCATCGTGGCGTTTGTCACTGGCTCCGTCATCCTGATGGACGGCAGGCATCAGGAGATTTCGCTGCCCACGATTGGTGGCACGGCGGTGGTGGCTGGGGGCTTTATTCTCTGGACCGTTACCCGGTTCATCGGTCTTCGGCGGCGCCACCCGGTCTCGGGTAGTGAGCAGCTGGTCCACGAGCACGGTATGGCACTGGATGATTTTGTCCCCACGTATGATGCCTACGCGGGCCATGTACGGGTCAGCGGCGAACGCTGGAACGCCCGGAGTCAGGTGGCCATTGCCGCCCGATCGCAAGTGCGGGTAAATGGTATGGACGGCCTGACTCTGCTGGTGGAGCCCGGTAACGACGAACCGGCAGAGCGCACAGATTAAACATCAACGGCAAATCAAGGAGGCCGTATGAATCTCGGTGACATTATTCCCTATATTGCACCGACGGTGGTGCTGCTGCTGATCCTGGGGTCAGCAATCAAGATCCTGCCGGAATACGAGCGTGGCGTGGTCTTTTTTCTGGGTCGGTTCCAGGGCGTGAAAGGCCCGGGACTGATCATCGTCATTCCCGGTATCCAGCAGATTGTGCGAGTTGACCTTCGGGTGATCACCCTGGATGTCCCCAGCCAGGACGTGATATCCAAAGACAACGTTACCGTGCGGGTAAATGCGGTGCTGTACTTCCGGGTGGTGGATCCGGAAAAAGCCATCCTCCGGGTTGAAGATTATGGTGCCGCTACCAGCCAGCTGGCCCAGACAACACTGCGATCTGTACTGGGCAAGCACGACCTGGACGAGATGTTATCCGAACGGGACAAGCTGAACGCCGACATTCAGGAGATCATCGATGCCCAGACCGAAGAGTGGGGTATCAAGGTGGCGAATGTGGAAATCAAGCATGTGGATCTGAACGAATCCATGATCCGCGCCATCGCCCGTCAGGCGGAAGCCGAGCGGGAGCGCCGGGCCAAGGTCATTCACGCTGAAGGCGAGCTTCAGGCGTCGAAGAAACTGGTGGAAGCGGCTGAGGTGATGTCTGTGAACTCCGGTGCCATGCAATTGCGTTATCTGCAAACGCTGGCGGACATGAGCAACAACAACTCCTCGACCATTGTGTTCCCGTTGCCGATGGATCTGGTCAAGACCTTCATTCAGAACCAGAGGCCGGACAAGGCTGGGCAGGAAGAGCCGAAACCCTAATACCAAAGGGTTCTGCAGACATAAAAAAAAGGCCGGATTAACCGGCCTTTTTTGCTAGCTGACAGCCTTACTTCTGGCTGGCACGCTCGAGCATACGCTTGGCGCGCTCGTTTGCTTCGTCAGCAGCTTTCTGGGCAGCACGGGCTGCAGCCAGAGCTTCTTCAGCAGTCTGCTGGGCAGTGCGTGCACTGCTGGCGGCGCTGTTAGCAGTGTTCAGGGCGTTGTTGGCAGTCTGCTCAGCGGAGCTGGCAGTTGCATTTGCTTCGTCGATAGCAGCTTGTTCAGTAGTGGCACAACCTGCAGTCAGAGCAGTAGCCAGTGCAAACCCGGCGATCGTCAGTTTACGCATTGTAAATCCCCTTATTGGTCGTTTTATTTCCTGTGATCCGGAAGCCGGTCAGACAGCTCCCTTCTGCTAGGCCCGATAGGCAGTGACTACCGGAGTCGTTAAACAGTGTAAAACACTCAGAGACAAAATGTTAACTAAGGATACGTAAATTTTCTTAGCTTATGACAACAACTTAATCCGGCTTTCATGGCGTTGTCACCAAGCAGAAAGAATCACGGAACGATGCGGATGGGGGTTCCGTTCTGGACCAGTTGCCAGATTTCATCCATGGCTTCGTTGCTCACTGCAATGCAGCCATTGGTCCAGTCCAGCCCGGTGTAGGCAAAGGCCATGTCGCCGGCATTGTTGGGTAGGCCATGAATCATGATGCTGCCGCCGGGATCAAGACCCCAGGCTTCTGCCAGTTCCCGGTCGCGGGGGCTGGGGTAGGAAATGTGGATGGATTTGTAGAAGTCGCTGCTGGCATTGCGCCAGTCCAGTACATAGTCACCCTCGGGTGTGCGTTCATCCCCCTCATACAGCTTGTGGCCGACGGGATTGTCACCGAGGGAGATGCGGTACTGGCGTACGGGTTCATCACCGCTGAGCAGGTACAGGCGACGTTCTCCTTTGTTGACCAGTACCTGGGTAATCTCCAGCAGGCCTTCCATTAACGCCGGTTCCGGTGCGCTCGGCATCATGCGGGTGTCGGCCCGGGCCAGAAGCTCAGAGGCTGACGCCAGCAGAGGAGAGGCAATCAGGGCGATGGTCAGTAGAACTCGAACAATCATGAAACTCGCACAAATTGGTAAATGGTTAAACTTTGTTCATGCTGTTTATACCATAGCCTGGTAACGGGGTGATAAGGGGTTCTGTTACAGAGTTTGGCTTTTCTTGACCAGGATCCCATTCAGGAATCCATTTTCATGCCTACTTTGGTCACCCGGTCAGCGTCGGTGGCCCTGGCGACCAGGGTAACGGGCCCGAGCACAACCTTGTCACCAACCACCGGGTGGCCCTTGGTGCGCCTGGCAAAACACTCGGCCAGGGAGAGTTCGGGCGGCAGCTCGTCAAATTCGATGCCGTACACCTGTTCAACATCCCCCAGCAGGGCATCGCCATTGAGCACAAAATCCCCGAAGAATGCCCGTTCTGCCAGATGCTTCGGCGCCTGTCGGCCGCTGAGGGCCTTGCCAAGATCCGGCAGCAAGGCCGGCGTGGCAAACATGGCCACCACATCGCCTGAGGCAACTTCCAGTTCCCGGGTCGGTTGAAGGCATTTGCGATCCCGGAAGATACCGGCAACGGCGGTATTGTCGGGTAGCCTGAGCTGGCCGAGGGCCCGGGGGCTTTCCCAATTCTTGCCGCGCAGCGGAAACAGCATCAGTTCGTGATCACCTGCGGCAGGCACATCCAGAGGTAGCCTGCGGTACGGATCTTCCCCTGCAGGCACCTCCAGTTTCAGTTTGCGCGCCAATGGTGCCATGGTGGTGCCCTGTACCAGCAGCGATACCAGCACAATAAAGAAGGCGGCATGGAACACCAGTTGGGCATCCGGAAGGTCTGCAATAATCGGAAACAGGGCGAGCACGATCGGCACTGCGCCACGCAGGCCCACCCAGCTGATGAATCCCAGCTCCCGCCGATTGAACGCGAAAGGCCAAAGCGTGAGTAGCACGGTGGCCGGCCGGATCACGAAAATCAGCGCCAGTGCCAGAATCAGACCGCCACCGGCCAGCGGCACCAGATCCGATGGATTAACCAGCAGGCCCAGCATCAGGAACAGGCAAAGCTGTGCCAGCCAGGCCAGGCCATCATGCACCTGAAGAATCATCGGCATCATCCGAACATGCCGGTTACCAATCACCACCCCGGTGAGGTAAATCGCCAGAAAGCCGCTGCCGCCGATGGCGTTGGTTGCGGAGAACACGGCGATGCCGGCAGCGGCTACCAGCAGCGGGTAAAGCGACGGGGTCAGTCGTATCCGGTTGACCAGTTGAACCACGGCAAAGCCACCAAGGAGGCCGGCCACCGTGCCGATGCCGAACTGCTGTACCAGCATCATCAGGCCTTTGGCCAATGCCCCCTCTTCGTAACTGCCAATCAGGGTAACCAGCAGCAGAGTCAGGAAAATGGCCATGGGGTCGTTACTGCCGGATTCGATTTCCAGCGTGGCGCTGACCCGCTCGTTCAGATGCAGGCCCCGGCCCTGGAGCAGCGAGAAGACGGCGGCGGCATCGGTGGAGGAAATAATGGCGCCGACCAGCAAGGCCATCAGCCAGTGCAGGTCGAACACCCACCAGGCAACCAGTGCGGCGCCACCGGCGGTCAGGCCAACGCCAAGGGTGGCCAGTACCAGTGCCGGCCGCAGCCCCACCCGGAACGTTTCCACCCGGGTACGCATGCCGCCATCCAGCAGAATCACACCCAGCGCCAGATTGGCGATCAGGAAGGCCAGCTCGAAGTTGTCGAATTCGATACCACCCGGGCCGTCTTCCCCCATCATCATGCCCACGACCAGGAAGATCAGCAGCACGGGCATGCCAACGCGGCTGGAAAGCGGGCTGAGAACGATGCTGATCACCAGCATCAAGGCGCCAATCAGGGTAAGTGTGGGATCCATCAGACTCCAGACCAAAGGGGCTTGCCCGAACGCAGGGCCCGGGCTTATATTGCTGTGGCAATCATTATGCAGGCGGGCGTAGCTCAATGGTAGAGCAGAGGCTTCCCAAGCCTACGACGTGGGTTCGATTCCCATCGCCCGCTCCAGACCAATACCCGCACACAGGCGAGTGTCCCTTAAAACTCGATGGTTACGCGCAAGCCGCTGCCGGGCCCCGTCGAAAAGCTTATGTTGCCCTCATAGCGAGCGACGATCTCCCGGACAATCGCGAGGCCCAGACCGTGGCCAGGGGTCTGCTCGTCAAGTCGCAGCCCTCGTTGACCCAGACTGGACAAGTCGTCGCCATTGACTCCAGGACCATCATCAGAAACAACGATCTGTCTGCTGTTGTTGTCTTGTTTCAGCGAGAGTTCTACGCACCGCGATGACCATTTGCCGGCATTATCGAGCAGGTTGCCTAGCACTTCATTCAAGTCATGCTCCTCTATCGGCCAGCGGGTGTCTTCCGGCAGTGAGCTTGATAGTTCGAAGGATTTTTCCGGATACAGCCGCCCCAGCATCCACAAAAGATCCCGCGCCTGTTTGACGGGATAAGCGCTTTTCCCGACCTGGGGCCCGGCAAAGCGACTGCGGCGCATTTCCGCTTCCAATTGTCTGTCGATGTCACTGAGACGGGCGGCCATTTGGATTCTTAGATCACTAGGCAATGGGCGATCCATATCCTCCAGTATCTGCCGGACGGCTGCGATGGGCGTTTTGACACTGTGTGACAGATTTGCGAGCGCATCCCGGGAACGCACCAGTCGCTTGTCGAGGGAGTCAAGCAACTGGTTTAACTGCATCACGAGCGGTTGAAATTCTTCGGGTGATGGTGCATTGATCCGGGAAATCTCTCCATCCTGCAATCGTTTTAACGCCGCTTTCAGTGTCACCACCGGCCGCAGCGATAGCGTGATGCCAAACCAGATGACGGCAACCAGAAGTGCGATCAACAGCACCGACACCACGGCTGTCCAGGCGTGCAGCTCGGCCTGACTGCGTTTCAGGGCCTCCAGATCCTCGGATACAACCACGACGATCGGTGACCCGTTCACCTGAAAAGAGTGACGGTATGCCAGGATATCGGACGGACTGTCCGGCGCCTGACGGCCTTCAAGACGAAGCGTGCCATTCTGCTCATGGTTGATCAGTGGTGCCAGCAAGGGTTCCCAGGCCTTTGGCGATATGATGGTTCGATCGGGCGTGCGTATGGCGAAGGCATGATGGAAGACGTCCTGGAAGTAATCACCGGTCTGCAGGGTTTCGACTTGACCTCTGACCTCGCGAATCTGGTGCTCCAGAAAGGCAGCTTCGTCTTTAAGGCGGCTTTCAAGGAATTCCCGGGACATTCGATCCAGCAGCAGGCCGTGGACAAACCAGGCTACGCCCATCAGAGCGATGCCGGCGGGCAGCAATAACACCAGCAGCATGCCTTTGACGGATGCTGGCCTTTTAACGTTGGGCATTGAACATGTATCCCTGGCCACGGCGTGTGGTGATCGTTTCGTTGCCGACCAGCTTTCTCAAGCGCCGAATATACGCCTCAATCACGTTTTCGCTGGGGCTCTCATCCAGGTTGTATAGCTGCTCCATGAGCTGTTCCTTGGAAAAGATGTGGCCCGGACGGCTCATCAGGCATCGTAGCAGGCGGAACTCAGTACCCGTCAGGGCGTGTTCTGCTCCTTCTTCTGTCCGCAGGCTCTGGCGATTTTCGTCCAGTTCGAAGCCACCGGCTTTAACCTGGGAGTGCACTCGTCCTTCGCTGCGGCGTATGAGTGCATTGATGCGGGCGATCAGTTCTTCTGTCTGGAACGGTTTGGCCAGATAGTCATCCGCCCCTGCTTTCAGTCCATTGACCTTGTCCTGCCAGTCGCCTCTGGCGGTGAGGACCAATACCGGGCACTCGACGAGCTTCGATCGCCATCGTTTCAAAACCTCCAGCCCGTTGCCATCCGGCAGGCCGAGATCGAGAACAACGGCACGATAATCCTCCTGCTCCCCCAGAATCTGAGCCTCACGGGCACTGGACGTGTGGTCGATGCTAAACCCCGCTTTTTCCAGCTGTCTGACCAGCCCCTCGGCCAGCAAACGGTCGTCTTCAACGAGCAATAAACGCATGTATCCGTCCTTAACGGTGCTTGTTTCAGCCGCCAGTGTCGTCGATCAACCTGAATTGTGCCTGAACGCAAGAAAGTGCCCGTTTTTCAGAAAGAATTCAGGTTGGTGAGAGAAAGTGTCGACTGATTCTGGACATTGCTCAAGATTCGGTACGAATCAGCCGTGTTCTCAAAACCATTATTCCACAGGAGACAAACGGATGAATGCATCAAACCTGATTGTGGCCGGCCTGGCTTTTTCGATGTCGGTATCGGCGTTTGCGGCTGGCACCCATGGCGGTGGTCACGGCCATGGTGCTTCCATTGGCGAACCGGGAAAAGCCTCAGAAGCCAGCCGGACCATAACGGTTGAAATGCACGACAACTACTACGAACCCGAAGAAATCCGTGTGAAGCCGGGCGAAACCGTTCGGTTTGTGGTGCAGAACAAGGGCAATCTTGTGCACGAGTTCAACATCGGGACTCCGGGTATGCATGAAGCCCACCAGAAAGAAATGAGAATGATGGTCGAGCATGGCGTGATCCAGGGTAACAAGTTGAATCATGACATGATGAACATGGACATGGGCAACGGCCACTCGATGAAACATGACGATCCCAACAGCGTCCTGCTGGAGCCGGGCCAGAGCCGGGAAGTGGTCTGGACGTTTGCCAATCAGGGCAATATCGAATTCGCATGTAACGTACCAGGGCACTACCAGTCTGGCATGTACGGTGACGTGAATTTCGAATAAGCCTGTAGATGGCTTTAACCATGACGTTATGGGCTGACGCTACACCCTCCTGTCAGCCCCGATAAAGTGCGTTTGGAGCAAAACACATGAACATTCGCTTGGGTGCAGTAGTGCTGTGCCTGCTGATGCCCGCACTGGCGTTGGCTGGCGAGTACGACCTGACGGTTGATCGCGTAGAGATAGATACCGGTGATTTTGTAAAGCAGGGCATCGGCTACAACGGCAAGTCTCCCGGGCCGGTACTGAGATTCAAGGAAGGTGAGACTGTCCGGATCAATGTGACGAATAACCTTGATGAAATGACATCCATCCACTGGCACGGGCTTATCCTGCCCTATCAACAGGATGGCGTGCCAGGTATCAGTTTCCCGGGTATCAAACCGGGTGAGACCTTTACCTACGAGTTTCCCATTCAGCAGGCTGGGACCTACTGGTTTCACAGCCACTCGGGCTTTCAGGAGCCGGATGGGGCCTACGGTGCGATCGTGATCGAACCTGAGGGCCGGGAACCCTTCCGGTACGACCGGGAATACGTGGTCCAACTAACGGACAAGCATCCGCATTCCGGTGACCGAATCATGCGCAACCTGAAAATGATGCCGGACTACTACAACCGTAAACAGCAGACCGTTGGTGAGTTTTTCTCTGATAGCTCCGAACAGGGGTTCTGGAACACCGTCCGGGATCGCCTGGCCTGGGGTGATATGCGCATGATGAAAGCGGATGTAGAGGATCTCCAGGGGTTTACGGGCCTGATTAACGGCAAAGGCCCGGAGCAGAACTGGACGGGGTTGTTTGAGCCGGGTGAACGCATTCGGCTGCGGTTCATCAATTCCTCCGCCATGACCTATTTCGATGTCCGGACTCCGGGCCTGGATATGACGGTGGTGCAGGCGGATGGCAATAACGTGCAACCGGTGACGGTGGACGAATTCCGCATAGGCGTCGCGGAAACCTATGACGTGATCGTGCGCCCGAGAGATGAACAGGCCTACACCATCTTCGCCGAATCCATGGGGCGTTCCGGATACGCCCGGGCAACACTGGCTCCTGAAGAGGGAATGGAAGCGGCCGTGCCGCCACTGCGAGAACCTGCCCGCCTGACCATGGCGGATATGGGGAATATGCATGGTATGGATCATGGAAACATGGATATGGGCAGCTCGGACGATATGGCCGGCATGGACCACTCGTCGATGTCGGGAATGGATCACTCCGGCATGTCTGGCATGGATCACGGCTCCATGATGATGGATAACCAGGCTCAAAATGATCCGTTTTACGCCAGAGGCAGTGGCCTTGTGCCGACCGCGGCCAATGGCGGTAAGTTCCTCTCCTATGCCGATCTGAGGGCGCAGAATCCGTTATACGAGGAGCGTGAACCGACCCGGGAAATCGAGCTCCGCCTGACCGGTAATATGGAACGTTACAGCTGGAGCATTAATGGCGTTAAGTATGAAGAGGCTGATCCGATTCGTCTCCAATACGGGGAGCGCGTCCGGTTCAAGTTCGTCAATGAAACCATGATGACGCACCCCATGCATCTGCACGGCATGTGGTCGATTCTTGACGTGGGCGCCGGTCAGTGGAACCCGATCAAACACACCATTAACGTGAACCCGGGTACCACGGTGTATATGGAAACGGAGGTTGATGAACCGGGCCAGTGGGCATTCCACTGCCATCTGTCCTATCACGCAGCTGCCGGTATGTTCCGAAAAGTCATCGTCGAGGGGGGCCCAGATTCGCAGCAGGCGAAAACAGAGGCGATGGCTGAAGATGGAGGTGAGGCATGAGTGGGGTGCGATTCTCTGGGGCCGTCAGTTTGTTTGCCTTCCTTGTATTGCCGGCGATGGCCGCGGCACAGGCAATGATTGCAGATACCTCTGGCCGCAAGCAACCGCTGACAACCTGGGGTATTCAGTTTGAAGAACTTGAATACCGATACAGTGATGACGATGAGGGACTGGGCGTCTGGAACGCCGATGCCTTCTACGGTACAGATGATTTCAAAGTGCGGCTGCTCTCGGCGGGCGAATACGAGATTGAGGAGCAGGCCTATGAAACGCTGGAACATCAGCTGGTAGGTCAGATCCCCGTTTCCAGGTTCTTTGATGCCAAAGCAGGTGTTCGTTTCGATACGCCGGAGGGCCCGGACCGCACCTACGCTGTTTTCGGTGTGACTGGACTGGCGCCGCAGTGGTTCGAGATCGATGCCAGCCTGTATGTAAGCAAAGAGGGTGATACCTCGGCCGCGCTGGATGCAGAGTACGAACTGCTGTTCACCAACCACTGGATTCTGACAGCAACACTGGATGCAACCGTGGCGTTCAGCGAGGACGAGGATATCGGTATCGGCAAAGGACTGGTTTCTACGGAAACAGGCCTGCGGCTGAGCTATGACTTTATTGACCGCGCCGTCTCACCCTATTTCGGTGTGGTGCATGAACGGAAGTACGGTGATACCGCTGATCTGGCTGAGACCGCTGCTGGAAGCACGGAAGACTGGTTTGCCGTGATCGGCGCCCGGATCGCTTTCTGATGTTGATGGGCCATGGGACAACTCACGGCCTTTTTAGTGCGGTATTTGATGCAACTTAAATCTTGCTAAAGCCCGCTGTTTTTTCAGTAAGAGTTCAGTTTTACGTGTTCTGCTGGGAGGTGAAACGACCTGAAGGGGAGATGTCACTGATGACCAAAGCACACAAAGCAACCAATCAGGAGCAGTTTTTGTTGCGCCGGAAAGTGGCTATCGAGGGGCTTGAAGAAACCCGGTGGGAGGAGCTCATTCACGATCTTAACCACCACCCTTGTGTTGATTTCGCGGAACGTAAGAAAAATGGCCTGTTACAGGTGGCCTACGACGGAAGCCACTGGACCGTCGATGAACTACTGGAAGTCATCCAGGACTACGGTGGCCGATTGAAATCCGGATGGTGGGCCCGGCGCAAGCTGGCCTGGTACCGGTTTACCGACGATAACGTGCGGGCAAATGCCAAGCATGAGCCGTTCTGCTGTTCCAAGATTCCACCCATGAAAAAATAACAGGAGGTTCAATGAGCAGGGAGGAAGACCGGACCACTCGCTATCAGGAAGGCAGTCTCACGTTACCCGGGACGGTCATGCTGGGTACCGGCGTCATGATTGGTGCCGGTATTTTTGCACTGACCGGGCAGATGGCGCAGATGACCGGCGTGCTTTTCCCGCTGGCCTTTCTTGCTGCGGCAGTGATTGTGAGCTTCAGCGCCTATTCCTACATCAAGATTTCCAATGCCTACCCCTCCGCCGGCGGTATTGGCATGTACTTGCACAAGGCCTACGGAAATCGGCTGCCGACAGCCTTCAACGCCCTCCTGATGTATTTCTCGATGGTGATTGCCCAGAGCTTCCTGGCTCGCACCTTTGGCTCCTACACCATGCAATTGTTTGGTGGCGATGACAGTGGCCGCATGGTGTCCATTCTTGGCGTTGGCCTCATTCTGGTGGCTTTTCTGATCAACCTGATGGGCAATCGGATGATTCAGGGTGTCGCGTCCTTTATCGGCGTACTGAAAATCGGTGGCATCCTGATCTTCGGTCTGGTCGGGGTCTGGATTGCCGACTCAATCTCGGTGGATTTTTCAGAGCCCGGTGAAGCCGGAACCCCGGGTAACTTTCTCGGCGCAACTGCATTGGGGATCCTGGCATTCAAGGGGTTCACTACAATTACCAACAGCGGCTCGGAAGTGATCGATCCGAAGAGGAATGTGGGGCGTGCCATCGTTATTTCCATTGCTGCCTGCGTGATGATCTATACGCTGGTCGGGTTTGCCGTAGCCAGTAATCTGTCTCTTGCCGAGATTATCGAAACACAGGATTACTCGCTCGCTGCAGCCGCACGCCCGGCCCTGGGCGAGTACGGTGTCTGGTTTACCGTCGCCATTGCCATGATGGCCACGGCGGGCGGGATTCTGGCCAGCGTCTTTGCGGTGTCCCGCATGTTGGCCATGCTGACAGAAATGAAACTGGTCCCTCACCGGCATTTTGGTATGCCCGGCAGCATCCAGAAACACACCTTGGTATATACCGTGGTTCTGGGTCTGGTCCTCACTGCATTCTTTGATCTGTCACGAATAGCTGCGTTGGGTATCGTGTTTTACCTGATCATGGACATTGCCATTCACTGGGGCGTGTTGCGCTATCTGCGGCAGGACATCAAGGCCAACCGCTGGGTGCCGGCCACCGCCATTTTGTTGGATCTTTTGGCTCTGGGCGGTTTTGTCTGGGTGAAGCTGAGTACGGACCCGTTCGTCATTGGTGTGGCAGTGGTCACAATGCTTGTGATTGCAGTGTCCGAACAGGTCTTCCTGAAAAAATCACCGGAATCTGCGCAAGCGAAACAGGAACAGACTCACGCGCATCACCACCATTAACCAGAATCAGGAAGAGAGGCCATTACCATGATGGAAGACAACATGTTTGGGAACACGATGTGGGCGGGCCACTGGCTCTGGATGCTGGTGATCGCCATTGTGGTCGTCATTCCGGCTTGGCGTATTTGTCAGCGCACGGGGTATCCGGGCTGGATGGGTGTGCTGATACTGATCCCTATCGTCAATCTGGTTCTGCTGTATTTCATTGCATTTGCAGACTGGCCCGCCGATAAAGGAGGAGATCGGAATGGCTGAGCATCATCACGCCCATCACCACGATCATCACACTGCTAAAGAAGCTGGCGAGCATACCGCCAAGGACCCGGTCTGCGGTATGGCAGTGGATCCGCATACTGCAGAGCATCGTAGCCGGCTCGGGGGCAACACCTGGTATTTCTGCTCGTCACGTTGCAAGACCAGGTTTGAGGAGAATCCGGAGCAGTATCTCGGTGACGAAAAGAAGCAGCAAGATCCGGTAGCGCCGGGCACCATGTACACCTGCCCCATGCATCCGGAGATTCGCCAGCAAGGGCCGGGGGACTGTCCCATCTGTGGAATGGCCCTGGAGCCCGAGCAGGTGAGCCTGGATGACGGGCCTTCGGAAGAACTCAGGGACATGACTCGCCGCTTCTGGATTGGCCTGGTACTGACGTTACCGGTCTTTCTCCTGGAAATGGGCGGGCACCTGACCGGGCTTGATCATATTGTTGCACCTCAGATGTCCAACTGGATTCAGTTAGTACTGGCGACGCCAGTGGTGCTCTGGTGCGGTTGGCCCTTCTTCGTCCGGGGCTGGAAATCCGTCGTTAGCCATAACCTGAACATGTTTACTCTTATCGCCATTGGCACCGGCGTGGCGCTGATCTACAGCCTGGTGGCCACGTTAGCGCCACAGATATTCCCGGGTGCCTTTCGGCAGGAAGACGGCTCGGTGGCGGTGTATTTTGAGGCGGCGGCCGTCATCGTTGTGCTGGTATTGCTTGGTCAGGTGCTGGAACTGCGGGCCCGGGAGAAAACCTCCGGCGCCATCAAGGCTTTGTTGGATCTGGCGCCTGCCACAGCCAGGAAGTTGGATGACGATGGCAGCGAATCCGATGTGTCGCTGGATCAGGTCAAGGTTGGTGACCGTCTGCGGGTGCGCCCCGGCGACAAGGTGCCGTTGGACGGCGAAGTGCTCGAAGGCAGTTCCAACGTGGATGAGTCCATGGTGACCGGGGAGCCTCTGGCCGTCAGCAAGAAATCCAGCGACCAGGTGATCGGCGGCAGTATTAACCAGCAGGGCAGTTTCATCATGCGCGCCGACAAGGTTGGCCGCGATACCATGCTGTCCCAGATCGTTCAGATGGTGGCCAGTGCGCAACGCAGCCGGGCGCCGATTCAGGGGCTTGCAGACAAGGTTGCCGCTTACTTCGTGCCGGCAGTCATCTTGATTGCGATCATCGCCTTCATCGCATGGTCTGTTTTTGGTCCCACGCCGCCCATGGCCTTCGGCCTGATTGCTGCCGTTAGCGTTCTGATCATTGCCTGCCCATGCGCACTCGGGCTGGCAACACCCATGTCTATCATGGTTGGGGTTGGACGCGGTGCCCAGAGTGGTGTGCTGATCCGGGATGCCGAAGCGCTGGAGCGCATGGAAAAGGTAGACACCGTGGTGGTGGATAAAACCGGTACGCTGACAGAGGGCAAGCCGCAGGTTACCCGACTTGTCGCGGCAAACGGATTCAGTGACAACGATCTGATGCGCTATGCCGGAGGTCTGGAAAAGGGCAGCGAGCATCCATTGGCCCACGCCATCCTCGATAAAGCCAAGGGTATGGATCTGGAGCTCCCGGATGCAGAGGACTTTGATTCGCCTAACGGAAAAGGGGTCACCGGTCGAATCGATGGCAAGCGGGTACTCCTCGGCAATCGACTCCTGATGGAGTCCGAGAATGTCGACACCGGAAAATATGACGGCGAGGCCGACCAGCTCCGGAAAGACGGCGCTACGGTGATTTTTGCGGCCGTCGACGGCAACGTCGCAGGCTTGCTCGCGATAGCCGATCCGGTCAAGGAAACCACCGAAGCCGCCATCACCGCCCTGCAGAAGGACGGCATACGGGTAGTCATGCTGACCGGCGATAACCGCACGTCAGCCGAGGCTGTTGCCCGCAAGCTGCATATCGACGAAGTGGAAGCGGAAGTGCTGCCGGAAGACAAGGGTAAGATTGTTCAGCGCCTGAAGGACGAAGGTCGGGTTGTCGTGATGGCGGGCGACGGCGTGAACGACGCGCCTGCGCTGGCCACGGCGGATGTGGGTGTCGCCATGGGCACCGGCACCGATGTGGCTATTGAAAGTGCTGGCATTACCCTGCTTCGCGGTGACTTGATGGGTATTGTGGAAGCTCGCCATTTGTCGATGGCGACCATGCGCAATATCCGGCAGAACCTGTTCTTCGCCTTCATCTACAACTCCGCTGGCGTTCCGATAGCGGCCGGGGTCTTGTATCCGTTTTTCGGCATACTGCTGTCGCCGATCTTTGCAGCGGCGGCCATGTCCCTGTCCTCGGTCAGCGTGATTGTGAATGCGCTGCGGCTGCGGGTGATCAAGCTCGGGCCTCAACAGTAAATAGGTGATCGGCCTCAGAGTGCTATCTCTGAGGCCGTTGATAATACCGCTTACTGATCCCGGCTGTGGTGATCGGAGTGGCGCGCGTTAGCCCGTTCCCTGATCATCTGTATGTGAGCCTCATGCATCATATTCAACTCACGCTCGGACATAGACGACATCATCGTCATCATCTTTTTCATATCCGGACTGATCATGCCTTTCATCTTTTCTCCTATCATATCCGGATTATTGCCACCAGATGATGCGTCATGGGTAAGTCTGCTTCCAGTTATATCAGGGTAACTGCGAGTTTCATTTATCCTGTCTGCCAAGCCAGTATTAGCCGTCGCTATAGTGGAAAAGAATAAGGTGATTGAAACTGCCAAGACTGATTTATTCATAATAATATCCTGTAGTTTAAAGTTATCTGATGATTCAGTTACGTTTCAGTTTTCTATGATGTACTTGCTCTTGAGCTCGGTGTTGGCTGGCTCAGGAAATCGAGCCAGAGAGAGTTTGCGTCTCCACTAGTAAGTTTTGCCGCAGGGTCACCCTGCGGTATTTTTTCGCTTTTCTTCCAGCGCCTCGTGGTAGGCACGCCCTTCTTTGCTCATCATTTTTTTGCGAGCTTCAAAACCCGACTCTGACATGGAGTAGCGTGTCATTTCTCTGTGCAGACGTTGCATGTCTTGATTCTTAAGTATGTCTT
Source organism: Marinobacter nauticus (assembly GCF_003634635.1). Classification (GTDB taxonomy): domain Bacteria; phylum Pseudomonadota; class Gammaproteobacteria; order Pseudomonadales; family Oleiphilaceae; genus Marinobacter; species Marinobacter nauticus. Next base: position 355,947 of record NZ_RBJB01000004.1, read on the forward strand.
CAAGCGATGAACTATTTATGGTTTTACCATGCACGCTCTTCATGTCTTTTTCGTTTGACATGTTGCCTGCAAAGACGGATGTGGAAATAGTGAATGCTGCGATTAAAGCGATCATGCGTTTCATAAATACACCTCCCGGTTAGTTGGTGAGTTTATGAAAACATTGAATCCTGAATTTATCCTGAAATAATAATTCTGTTTAAATAAACATTTTTTAATTGATTTGCCCGTTATTGATTAAAGTCAAGTTCTGAGTTTTTTTTCAGTTATTCAGTTTGGTTTCAGATAAATAAAATAAGATCGCGGGAGGAAAACAATTAATGGAGATGTCCCGTTGTCCTTTCTTTCCCACCTCGTAAAGCCCGTTGTTCTAGGTGCTTTGATTCTTACCGGTCTGCCCGGTTTCGCCGAGCCCAGGCTTGAGTTATCTGACGCCATTGATGTTGCTACTGAGGAGGATCCCTGGCTTCGCCAGAGTGTCCAGATTCAGGATGCCCTTCTGGAGGAGTCGATTGCCGATGGCGCCCTGCCGGATCCGAGAATGACCCTCGGCGCCGCGAATCTGCCCACAGATACTTTTGATACGGGCCAGGAGGCCATGACTCAGGCTACCGTCGGTCTTACCCAGCGAATTCCACGTGGCAACAGCCGTCAGCTGGCAAGCGCGAAGAAGGCGGAAATGGCCGCAGTTCAGCCGTTCCGGCGCGCGAATCGTCGGGCACAGGTTGAACAGACGGTAACGCAGCTCTGGCTGGAGGTCTGGCGCTCCGAGCAGAGTATCCGGTTGATTGAAAGCAACAGAGGCTTGTTTGAGCAATTGGAAGATGTTGCTGAGGCGGGCTACACCTCTGCCTCCATGGGGTCCAGGCAGCAGGATGTTATCCGGGCTTCGCTGGAGCTGACGAGGCTTGAGGACCGGCTGACAGCACTGCAGGTGCAACAGGCATCGAATCGGGAAGCGTTGGCCGAGTGGATTGGCCTGAATCAGGCACAGCTGGCCGTCACCGACCATGTCCCCCGCGAACTGCTGGCAGAACTCCCTTCTGCCTGGGCTGAAACCGCTACTGATTCACTGCCCCGACATCCTGCCGTGCGCGCCACCGATCAGTTGATTGAAGCCCAGAGTGTTGACGTTGATCTGGCCCGCCAGTCCTACAAACCGGAATGGTCGATATCGGCCCAATACGGATATCGGGACCGGGCTCCGAACGGCGAGGACCGGGCCGATCTGTTTTCCGTGGGGATTGGCTTTGATCTGCCCCTTTTCACCGGCAACCGTCAGGACCGAAAACTCAACGCGTCTGTGGCTCGACTGGAGGCGGCGAAAACCGAGCGTATCCTGCAGCTCCGTGGGCTTCGCGCCAAAGCCAGGGCTGCCGTTGTCAGAATTCAGCGCCTGGATGAGCGCATAGCGCTGTATGAAAAGACCCTTCTGCCACAAATGGAAGCGCAGGCAAGTGCGGCACTGACGGCCTACAACAACGACGACGGCGACTTCGCCGAGGCAGTGCGCGCGCGAATTGCCGAGCTCAATGCCCAGGTTGAACTGATTCAGATGAAAGCCGAGCGGGCCGGGAATATGGCGAACTTCCGCTACCTGACGGCTGAATCTTCCGAGATCCCTACCTTTTCAATGACCCGTTATCAGGACTGATCATCATGGCTAACTTGGTTCGCCCTCTGGGCTTTGTGTTGCTCGGCGGTCTCGCCGGTGCGGTGGCCACCTACTGGTTTGCAACGGACACCCACGCGCTATCTTCTGCAGAACAGACCAGCTCCGATTCAAAAAAACCGCTGTACTGGGTCGCTCCCATGGACCCCAATTTCAAAAGTGACAAACCGGGAAAATCACCCATGGGTATGGATCTGATTCCGGTGTATGACGACGGCGGATCGGCAGACGATACGGCGGGTACGGTCCGTATCTCACCGACGGTTGTCAATAATCTGGGGGTTCGCACGGAGCCGGTGATTCAGGGGCGGCTGCCCAATAACATCACCACCGTGGGCTATGTGGCCTACGATGAAGACCAGATGGTTCACGTTCATCCCCGGGTTGATGGCTGGATTGAAACGCTGTTTGTCAAAGCCGAGGGAGAGCCTGTTGAACAGGGCAAGCCGCTGTACACCTTATATTCGCCCACCCTGGTGAATGCCCAGGAGGAGCTGCTGTTGGCGATGAACCGTGGCAACCAGAAACTGGTGGAGGCTGCTACAGAGCGGCTGGCGGCGCTGAATGTGCCGGCCAGTCTGATCAGCCGGTTACGCCAGAGCCGGGACATTCAGAGGACGATGACGGTTTACGCGCCCCGCTCGGGTGTGATTGAGAACCTGAATGTGCGCGAGGGTATGTTCATCAAACCGGGAGACCGGGTTCTGTCGATCGCTGCGCTCGATGAAGTCTGGCTGATCGGTGAAGTGTTTGAAAGCCAGCTTTCGGCTGTGGAGGCAGGCAACCGGGTGCAGATGACCCTGGATTACATGCCCGGCCGTGAGTGGCGTGGCAGTGTGGATTACGTCTATCCGGAAGTGAACCCCAAAACCCGGACGGCCCGGGTCCGGATGCGGTTTGATAACGAGGATGGTGCCCTGATGCCGGGCATGTTTGCCCGGCTGGAGGTCCAGGGCGAGCGGGGAAAACGGCAGTTTCTGGTGCCCCGGGAGTCGGTTATCCGCACCGGCCAGAGTGATCGCCTCGTTCTGGCCCTGGAGGAGGGAGCTTTCAAGTCGGTAAACGTCAGCGTTGGGCGCGTGGGGGAAAAGTATGCGGAAATACTCGATGGCCTGATGCCTGGTGATACTGTCGTCACATCGGCCCAGTTCCTGATCGATTCAGAATCCAGCAAAAGCTCTGATTTCCGGCGTATGTCGGCACCTCAGACCCGAGATAACGGCGGCATGAATCACGAAGGCATGGATCACGGTGCTATGAATCATGGCGCGATGAACCACAGCTCGATGAATCAGGATGGCGTGGAGCAAGACACCATGGATCACAGCACCATGAATCATGGCGGAGGCGAGTGATGATTGCAGCCATTATTCGCTGGTCGGTTGGTAACCGCTTCCTGGTGTTGCTGGCCACGTTGCTGATTACGGGGCTCGGCCTGTATTCCCTGAAACAAACGCCGGTGGATGCCTTACCGGATCTGTCGGATGTCCAGGTTATTATCAAAACCGGCTTTCCGGGGCAGGCCCCGCAGGTGGTGGAAGATCAGGTGACCTACCCGATGACCACTGCCATGCTCTCGGTACCAGGTGCGAAAACGGTCAGGGGATACTCGTTCTTCGGGGATTCCTACGTCTACGTGATCTTCGATGAAGACACCGACATGTACTGGGCGCGCTCGCGGGTGCTGGAGTATCTCTCCCAGGTGGCGCCCAGCCTGCCGGACTCGGCTCGTCCCCAGCTTGGGCCCGATGCCACTGGCGTGGGCTGGGTGTATCTCTATGCCCTGGTGGATCGCACCGGAAATCACGACCTGAGCGAACTGCGCAGTCTGCAGGACTGGTTCCTCAAATACGAGCTGCAAACGGTGCCCGGTGTGTCTGAGGTGGCCGCCCTGGGCGGCATGGTGAAACAGTATCAGGTCAAGGTCAGCCCGGAAAAACTCCGCGCCCTGGGGATCCCGCTGGCCCATATCCAGAACGCCATAAAACGGGGTAATCAGGAAGTGGGTGCGTCCGTGATCGAGATGGCTGAAGCGGAATACATGGTGCGCACCTCAGGCTACATCCAGTCCCGTGATGATCTGCTCTCGATCCCTCTGGGGCTGGACGACAATGGCACGCCCCTTTTGCTGAAAGACGTGGCGACTGTTGAGGTTGGCCCCCAGATGCGCCGCGGCGTTGCTGAGCTGAACGGTGAGGGCGAGACCGTTGGCGGAGTGGTGGTCATGCGCTTCGGTGAGAACGCCCAGGCGACCATCAATGGCGTCAAGGACAAACTAAAGGACCTCAAATCCAGCCTGCCCGAGGGGGTTGAGGTGGTAACGGTCTATGATCGCTCCGGTCTGATCGAACGGGCCGTCAATAACCTGGGTTTCAAGCTGCTGGAAGAGTTCCTGGTGGTGGGTCTGGTGTGCATTGTCTTCCTGTTCCACGTGCGGTCTTCGCTGGTCGCGATTCTCAGCCTGCCGGTGGGCATCCTGGCGGCCTTTATTGTCATGCACTGGCAGGGCATCAATGCCAACATCATGTCACTGGGCGGTATTGCCATTGCGATCGGGGCGATGATCGATGGTGCCATTGTTATGATCGAGAACATGCACAAACACATGGAGCGGACGCCGTTAACGCCGGAAAACCGGTGGGAAGTGGTAACCCGATCCGCTTCCGAGGTCGGGCCTGCCCTGTTTTTCTCCCTGCTGATCATTACCGTCAGTTTTGTGCCCGTTTTCGCACTGGAAGCACAGGAAGGCCGGATGTTTGCGCCCCTGGCCTTTACCAAGACCTATGCCATGGCAGCCAGTGCCGCTCTGGCGGTGACCCTGGTGCCGGTGCTCATGGGATATTTCATCCGGGGCAAAGTGCTGCCGGAGCACAAGAATCCGGTGAACCGTTTGCTGGTCAGTGCCTATATGCCGGTTCTGAAGCTGGTACTTCGCTTCCCGAAAACAACTGTGCTGGCGGCAGTTCTGGCTCTGGTTGTTGGTGTCTGGCCTGCCACCAGAATCGGCAGTGAATTCATTCCGCCGCTGGATGAAGGCGATCTGATGTACATGCCCACCACCTATCCGGGCATCTCGATCGGTAAGGCGCGGGAGCTGCTGCAGCAGACGGACAAGCTGATTGCCACGGTACCCGAGGTTGAAACTGTCTTTGGTAAAGTGGGCCGGGCCGATACCGCAACCGATCCGGCGCCGTTGACGATGATCGAGACTTTTATCCAGCTCAAGCCAAGGGACGAATGGCGGGAAGGCATGACCACGGAAAAACTGAAGCAGGAGCTTAACAACCTGATTCGGTTCCCCGGCCTGACCAATGCCTGGGTGATGCCGATCATCACCCGCATCGATATGCTGGCAACGGGGATCAAGACGCCGGTCGGCATCAAGGTGGCGGGGCCGGACCTGGCTACCATTCAGGGTATTGGCAAACGCCTTGAGGAAATCATGGTGGACATACCCGGCACAGCGTCGGTTTACTCCGAGCGGGTCGCCGGGGGCCGCTACATCAAGGTCGCTATTGATCGCGAGCGCGCCGCACGCTACGGACTGAACATTGCAGATGTTCAGCAGGTGGTGGCATCGGCAATTGGCGGTATCAATGTTTCCCGGACTATCGAAGGGCTTGAGCGTTACCCCGTGAATCTTCGTTACCCCGAGGATTACCGGGATTCCCCGGAAAAGCTGGAGCAATTACCGATTGTGACCGCCTCTGGCCAGCGGATTGCGCTGGCGGATGTGGCTGATATCCGTGTGGAGGACGGTCCGCCGGCGATCAAGAGTGAGAACGCCCGGCTGAACGGCTGGACCTTTGTCGATATTGAGGGGGTTGATGTCGGTAGCTATGTCGAACAGGCCATGGCCACCGTGAACGAATCGCTTGACCTGCCCGCGGGCTATTCGGTGACCTGGTCCGGGCAGTACGAGTACATGCTGCGAGCCAAGGAAAAGCTCACCTATGTGGTGCCCCTAACCCTGGCGATCATTGTGATATTGCTGTTCCTGAACTTCCGGCGTTTCGCGGAGGTCGGGATCATCATGGGTACGCTGCCCTTTGCCATGATCGGTGCCATCTGGCTGATGTATCTGCTGGGTTACAACTTCTCTGTGGCTGTAGGGGTCGGGTTCATTGCACTGGCGGGTGTCGCCGTGGAAATCGGCGTGATCATGCTGGTGTACCTGAACCAGTCCTATGCCGCCATGCTGGAAACCTGCGAGGAGAAGGGCCTGACTCCGAGGCGCGAAACCCTTCGCCATTCGGTGCTCCACGGTGCCGGTTTGCGAGTAAGGCCGATCATGATGACCGCGGCAGCCATTATCGGGGGGCTGGTGCCCATCATGGTGGGTACCGGCACCGGCTCGGAAGTAATGGGGCGCATTGCGGCACCGATGGTTGGCGGAATGATATCTGCCGTTATTCTGGCGTTGCTGGTGATTCCTGTGCTCTTTTATCTATGGAAGCAGAGAGCTTTGAAGGATTGATGTTGACCGTATGCCTGAGCACGACTAATCAAACCTGTCCCAGTAGGGCGGATCACCAAAATAACCGTCGATAAAGTCGATGAAGCTGCGGACCTTGCTTGCCAGTAACTGGCGGTGAGCGTAGACGGCGTATAGCCCCAGCGGCTCCGGTTCATGTTCCGGCAGGACGATCATTAACTTGCCTTCCTGAATGGCGGGGCCCGCGATAAAGGTCGGTTGCAGGGCAATCCCGGCCCCGGCAATGGCTGCCTCGACAAGCACGTCGCCGTTGTTGCTGACCATTCCCTGCAGGTTGTCACTGCGGTTGTCCTGGAGCCACTTCTGCGGGGGATGGTTGGAATCCGGGTCCATGTAGCTGTAGCGCAGGTACTGATGGTCCCGGAGGTCTTCCGGTTTGCCGGGGGTGCCGTATCGTGCCAGATAAGCTGGAGAGGCACACAGCACCAGCCGCACCGGCGCCACCCGCTTGGCGATCAGGGAAGAGCTTTGCAGGCGGCCGATGCGCAGCGCGATGTCGAAGCCTTCCTCGACTATGTCGACCTTCCGGTCATTGAGTTGCAGATCAATACCCACGGCGGGGTGCATTCGCTGGAACTCGGTCAGCAGGGCCGGCATGTGGCGAATGGCGAAAGAAACCGGGGCACTGATGCGCAGCAGGCCCTGGGCCTCGGTTTGCAGGTCGCCGAGCTGGTTTTCCAGATCATCAATATCACTGAGCACCTGCTGGGCCCGCGGGTAATATTGCCTGCCTGCTTCGGTCAGGTGGAGCCTGCGCGTGGTGCGGTTCAGCAACCGAACGCCCAGGTGCGTCTCCAACTGAGACACGTATTTGCTGACCAGTTGTGGCGAGGTGTCCAGGCGGTCAGCGGCTCGGGTGAAGCTGCCTTCGTTGACCACTGTCACGAAGGTGCGCATGGCTTCAATACGATCCATGGCGGTGTCCTGATCTGAGTTGTGCTGATGATTATCAATAAAATGACGATAATATAGCAACAAGAGTCATCTTAGTCTTTGAGATTGGTGATAGTAAAGTGAGCCCATAGCCTGAAGCCAGGGCTTCGGGATAAACCAATCAGAGAAAGACTTAAGGTGACGAATATGAACGCTCAATTCACCAAGGCATTACTCCAATCCAATGGTGGCTTTGCCGCACTGGTACTGAGGGTTCCGGTGGGGCTGATCCTGGCCGCTCATGGTGCCCAGAAACTGTTCGGCTGGTTTGGCGGATATGGGCTGGAAGGTACCGGACAATGGCTGGCCAGTATTGGCCTGGAGCCTGGCTACCTGATGGCCTTGCTGGCAGGTGGTGCCGAATTCTTTGGCGGTCTGGCACTGGTGCTCGGGCTACTGACACGTCCGGCGGCGGTGGTTGCGGCTTTCACCATGTTGGTGGCCATTTTCGCGGTGCATATCGGTAATGGCTTATTTATGGCCAATAATGGTTACGAGTATGCACTCACGCTGTTTGCCGCCACCGTCGCTCTGGCGATTCAGGGCGCAGGCCGGTTCGCTGTCGATAACCTGTTGCAGAAAGAAAGCTGAACCGGGGAGAACGCCATGAGCAAAGCGACCGATGTACTGTTTGTTTCCCACGGTGGCGGCCCCATGCCGCTGCTGGGAGATCCCGGGCACCAGGACATGGTGGACCGGTTAACAGAGCTAGCGGCTGACCTGCGCAAACCCTCTGCGATACTGGTGATCAGCGCCCACTGGGAGGAGGCGATCCCGACCATTACCTCAGGTACTACGCCGTCGCTGATTTACGATTATTACGGTTTTCCTTCGGAAGCCTACAAGATCGAATACCCCTGCCCGGGTGAGCCAGTGCTGGCGCAGCAGGTCGCCCAGGCGTTGGATCAGGCTGGTATCCAGGCCCGCCTGGATGACCAGCGGGGTCTGGATCACGGCGCGTTCGTGCCGCTTAAACTGATGTATCCGGAGGCAAAGTTTCCCTGCATTCAGCTCTCACTGGTCAACACTCTGGACGCCAGTACGCACCTTACGATTGGCCGGGCATTGCAGGCACTGGATTACGATCACCTGCTGGTGCTTGGCTCAGGCTTCTCGTTCCACAACATGCGGGCCTTCTTTGCTGCACAGACACCGGAAATCCAGGCCCGTAACCTGGCCTTTGAGGACTGGCTGGAACAGACCTGCGGCGACAGCTCCCTGTCGGAGCCGGAGCGGGCGAAGCGCCTGGCAGATTGGGAGCAAGCGCCCCATGCCCGGTTCTGTCACCCCCGGGAAGAGCACCTCCTGCCCTTGCACGTGTGCTATGGCCTCGCCAACAAAGCCAGCGACCGGCACATTGCCGCAACCATCCTCGGGAAACAGTCGGGGATGTTTTACTGGGGCTGAATCAGTGCAGCTTCAACCGTGGCTGCATGGCCCGACTGATCTTGTCCATCAGCCAGATCACGCCGGTTCGCAGGAAACCGTGCAAGGCCACCTGGTGCATTCGGTACAGCGACACGTAGAACAGCCTGGCCACTTTCCCTTCGATATACATACTGCGTCCGGACAGGTTACCCATCAGGTTGCCGACGGTGGTGTATTTGCTGAAGTTGATCAGTGAGCCATGGTCGTTGTACACGAAGGGAACGGCTTCTTTGCCTTCCAGCCGGTTGCAGAGGGTTTTGAACAGGGCATCGGCCTGCTGGTGTGCGGCCTGGGCACGTGGTGGCACCGGCCGGTCGGATTCCGGCTGCGGGCAGGCGGCGCAGTCACCAAACGCGAAGATATCCGCATCTTTGGTGGTTTTCAGGGTCTGTTCCACCAGCAGCTGATTGCCGCGATTGGTCTCCAGGCCGTCCAGTTCCGCCAGGAACGGCGGTGCTTTGATGCCAGCGGCCCAGATGGTCATTTCCGAGGGCAGTTCAGTGCCGTCCTTCATGATCAGACTGTTCTCGCGCACCTCGCTTACAGGTTGTCCGGTCAATACCTTGACCTTCTGGCGTTCCAGTTCCCGGGTGGCTGCGGCGGAAAGGCGCCCGGGCAGCGCAGGCAATATGCGGTCGGCCGCCTCGATCACGCTGATGGAAACATCGGAAGATTTGAGGTGGTTCATGCCGTAGATGGGCAATTCGCGGGATGCCAGCCTCAGTTCAGCGGCCAGTTCCACGCCCGTGGCTCCGGCACCAATGATGCTGATGTTCAGGGCATGGGGCTGGCCCTGAAGGGCTTCGTGGTTTTTGCGCAGGAAGGCGTTGAGCATCAGGTTATGAAAGCGGCGGGCCTGCTTCAGACTGTCCAGGAACAGGCAGTGGTCCTGTGCGCCGGGGGTGCCGAAGTCGTTCGCGGTGCTGCCAACGGCAATCACCAGGGTGTCGTAATGAAGGCGCCGTTCCGGCACTACTTCTTGGCCTTCTTCATCCCGGAACGGGGCAATCACGATCGCTTTATTGGCCCGGTCCAGACCGCTCATGCGGCCGAGCTGAAACTCGTAATGGTGCTTGCGGGCATGGGCGCGATAATTGATTTCGTTGGCGCTGGCATCCAGCGAGCCGGAGGCCACTTCATGCAGCAGGGGTTTCCACACATGGGTAAGACCGGCGTCGACCAGGGAAATACGGGCTTTGCCTTTTTTGCCAAGCTTGTTACCCAGACTGGTGACCAGTTCCAGGCCGCCGGCTCCGCCGCCGACCACGACTATGTGATGAAGGTTTTCCATAACGTTTCAGACCTTTAAGTGATGAGAGCCAAACGCTCTCGGATGAAAGCGCTTGGCTGTCGTCACTGGCCTGAATGTCTATGATTAGGGAGCTAATACAGGGGCGTATACTACCGCCGATGTTGGAGCGAGACAATTGAGCCCAAGTACCTATTGGCTCCATCGTTAGTATTGTCGGGCTGGACACAGAGCCGTTGGCACTGCTACAAACTTTTCATCCACTTGAAGAACAGACAGGAGAAAGCGACGTGAAACTGCAGGTTCGAGGTGTTGAGGAAGGCCAGCCGGTACCGGAAAAGTTTGCCTTCGGTGTGTTCAGTGAGCAGGACCACATGAGTTTTGGTCCCAACCGGAATCCAGAGCTGGTCTGGGACGGTGCACCGGAGGGCACCAAAAGCTTTGTGGTGATGATGTTTGACCCGGATGTGCCCAGCGTCGCCGACGACGTCAATCAGGAAGGCAAGACCGTACCGGCCGACCTGCCACGCGTCGATTTCTTCCATTGGTTGCTGGTGGATATTCCCGCTGGCACAAAGCGGATCCCGGAAGGTGAAGACAGCGATGGTGTAAGTCCCAAGGGCAAGGATTATGGACCTGGCCCGATTGGTGTCCGTGGTGTGAACAATTACACCCAGTTTCTGGCCGGCAATCCGGACATGGCCGGTACCTATGCCGGTTATGACGGCCCCTGCCCGCCCTGGAACGATGAAATCATCCATCACTACCACTTTGAAGTGCATGCTCTGGATGTAGACACCCTGGGCCTGGAGGGTGAATTTGACGGTAACGACGTGCGCCAGGCCATGGCCGGTCATGTGCTGGCCAGTGCCCGGGTAACCGGCACCTACACGCTTAATCCGGCCCTTCGCCAGTAGTTGCAGCCAGCGGAGCCGGCCACATCGGCTCCGCTTTCATCAAATTGTCTTGGTGCTGTCACCCCGGTGTCACCGGGTGTTGCCAAGGTGATATCAGGATCCTGAAAGCAGGCCTGTTCTCACCGGAGGCACCATGCGACAGTATCGAAGCGTATTCATATCCGACGTCCATCTGGGTACCGCCGATTGCCAGGCGGACTATCTGCTGGATTTCCTGAATAACATTCAGTGCCAGACCCTTTACCTGGTGGGCGACATCGTCGACCTGATTGCCATGCAGCGACGGGCTCATTTCCCCGACAGCCACCGGCAGGTTATCCACAAGCTGCTGGAGCTGGCCGCAACGGGAACCCGGGTGGTGTACATCCCGGGCAATCACGATGAATTTTTCCGGCGTTTCTGTGGCCAGACGTTTTCCGGCATCGAATTGCAGTACAAGGCCGTGCATACCACCGCCGACGACCGTCAGTTTCTGGTCTGCCATGGCGACCAGTTTGACCAGGTGGTGCGCTGCAGCCCTTTGATGCTGCTGGTCGGAGACCGCGCCCATGGGTTGTTGCTGCGTCTGAACCGCTGGTTCAACGCCCTGCGGCGATTACAGGGCAAGCCCTACTGGTCGTTGGCGGCCTGGATCAAAAGCCGGATTGGCAAGGCGAGAACCTTTATCCGCCGTTTCGAGTTGGCGGCGCTGACCGCGGCGGAAAAAGGCCACTATCACGGTTTTATCTGCGGCCATATCCACTCGGCGGGCTTCCTGCGCAGCGAAGAGGGGCTCTATTGTAATGATGGCGACTGGGTGGAACACTGCACCGCGCTGGTGGAGCGGGAAAACGGTCGGCTGGAACTGCTGCACTGGTCCGAATCGCCAGTGACCCTGAGTCAGGAACCGGAGACGCCGAACCCGGAGCTGGCCGGCGACGCCCGGCCCGTGATTGATGCGTTACCGGCGGCGTTTCTGGAGCAAATCAACGGTCCCGCCCAGTAGCCTGTCGGCCACAGTTGGAGAACACGAGCCCGGTGAACTAACCTGCTGGTAGTATCTTAGCCAGAGCAGGAGCACGATATGTTCTTCCGAATAATTGCTTTTCTTTGCCTGATTGCCACCAGTGTATTGGCCAAGGCTGCCGATGGTTTGATCTGGCTGGAAAGTCCCCATTCCCCAAAGCAGACCATGGACAAGCTTGAAGCCATTGTTAAGGAGAAGGGTCTGAAGGTGTTTGCACGCATTGATCACGCGCAAGGGGCAGAGGGTGTTGGCGAGTCCCTTAGGCCAACCGAACTCCTGATTTTCGGTAATCCCAAAGGCGGTACTCCCCTGATGCAGTGCGCCCAGACCGCCGGGATCGATCTGCCGCTGAAGGCATTGGTCTGGGAAGATGAAGATGGCAAGGTGTGGCTGGGTTACAACGATCCGCAATACTTGGCGGAGAGACACGGTGTGCCCGATTGTGTGGTAGTGAATAACCTGCTGGATGCCCTGGCGGGCATGATCGAGCAGGTTATTGAGCGCTAGTGTCTAATTTCTGACCCGATACGCGTCCAGAATGGCAGCCATATCTTGGCCCAAGTGTTCCAATTCTATGGCTGACAGGTCTCGCTCGGCCATGGAACGCAGCCCCATGATCTGCCCTTGAATCAGTCGCGCCAGTCGGCGGCAGTTGGTTGCAGGTGCCAGCTCGCCCTGCTTCCTCGCGGTTTTCAGTAGCTCCGTGAATGCATCTTCAATGGCAGCCAGCACGGTTTTTGCCTCCTGATGGAGCGCGGTGTTGGTGTTGCTGGATTCAAGCAATGTTTTCACAATCAGACAGGCCCTCGCGGGCGCGCAGCCTGGATCAGAGCAGTTTCTGGCAATCTTGACCAGAAAAGCCTGCAGGCCATCCAGCACGTTGTCGTAGCCTGCCATATGCCCGGCCAAGTCTTCGCCACTCTGCTCTGCATACCGTGCCAGAACTTCTGAGAACAGCCCGTCCTTGCTGCCGAACGTGGCGTAGATGCTGCCAGGACGCATATCGAGCGCTTGCTCAATCTGCTTCATGGAGCTGCCATGATAGCCCTTATGCCAAAACAGCCCGACAGCTTGAGTGAGCGCGGTTTCCCGATCATAGCTTGGAGGTCTGGGCATTGTTTTCACCACTGGATCGATCGTTGAATAGTTTCTGAATTATAACTTGAGCAATTGCTCAGAAATAGTTACGGTTCTATTTTTGAGCGATCATTCATTTATAGTTGGAGACGTGGAAATGACCGATTTCACCATACACACCCCTGATACTGCTCCGGAGTCCGCAAAACCTCTGCTGGAAGTTTCCCGCAAAAGCTTTGGCCGTATTCCAGGCCTGCATGCGGTTATGGCGGAAGCACCAGGTGTGCTTGAGGCATACCAGAAGCTGCACGAGTTGGTGTTGGCCAGCAGTTTTGATAATGAGGAAAAAACCGTGGTGTGGCAGACCATCAATGTGGAGAATGCCTGTCACTACTGCGTACCCGCCCATACGGGTATTGCTAAGGCGATGAAGGTTTCCGATGAAATTATTGACGCCTTGCGGGATGAAACACCGTTGCCAAACCACAGGCTGGAGGCGCTGCGGACCTTTACCCTGGCCGTCATGCGCGAGCGTGGGTACGTGACCGAGGATGACCTGAGTGCGTTCTTCGCTGCAGGTTACGAACAGCGCCATGTCCTTGAAGTCATCATGGTTCTGTCTCAAAAAGTCATCAGCAACTATGTCAATCACATCGCGGAAACCCCGGTTGATGAGCCCTTCAGAAAGTATGCCTGGAGCAAAAAAGCCTGACCGGCGTGGATGTTACTTGGCGGCCAGCAGGTGACCTGATAGCTGATCCACGAGCGTGACAAGGCTGTTGGATTGAATGCAGGGGGCTGGCATGGCGGGATGGAACAAGGCGTCCTGGCGCTGAATCCAGCCAGTCAGCAGCCCCGCATTCCGGGCCCCGGACGTATCCCAGGCATGGGCTGCAATCATGGCGGATTGTTCCGGGGCGCCGTCCACTTGGCTTATTGCACTTTCATAGGCAGATCTTGCAGGTTTCCATCGTCTGAAGGTGTCGATTGAAACCACGTGATCCACCAGGTTAATCAGGCCATTTCTGGCAATCAGTGATCGGGTATTCTGTTCTGAGCCGTTGGTAAAGAACAGCACATCCACGCCGCGTTCTTTTGCCAGTCCCAACGCGTCCTCAACGTCCGGATGAGCGTCCAGCTGCCCAAAAACCGGCAAGATGCGATCGATGATGGTGTCGGCGTGTTTCGTTTCGTTGACGCCACCGACCGTGTGCAGCAAAACCTCCAAGGTGCCCCGGGCCATATCGACGAACGGGACGTAACAATCCGTTGCCGAGCTGGCAAAGGCATCTCGGAGCAGTTGAGCAAAAAACAGATCTTTGGTGTGCGTCGGCAGTCCCTCAGCGCTTAGGGCCCGTGTCAGCGCGTTCAGCGAGAAAATCGTTTCAATGACGTCAAAGACAAGCACTGGTTTACGTTTGCACATACTGGCTCCTCGTCAGTCGGCATCTGTTTTTTTGCTTCTGCGGACGCTAAGGGCTTCGGCTACCCGCTCATCAATCTTGCGGAGAAACGCCTCCTCGGTTCGTGCCGAGGCGTGGGCACCCAGCAACTCATTGCTGGCGCGCAGGTTACCGATAAAGGTTCGGCAGTGTTTGCACATCATCAAATGTGTTTTCACCGACAGATTCCGCCGGGTATCCAGTTCGCCGTCGATGTAGTCACTGGCGATCCTGGCCAGCTCGCTGCATTTCAGCATTCGCCGGTCTCCTGGAAGGTTTCTACCATCAGAAAGATCTTCTGCCTGGCACGATGTAACAACACCCGAAGATTGGACGCGCTGACCCCGAGAATGTTACAGAGGTCGTCTGATTTGTGTTGGTGCGCCTCGTAGAGAATCAGGGCGGATCGTTGGGTTTCCGGCAACGCAGAGAGATGTTTGTCCAGGCACTGGTTAAGAGCGCCATTTTCCATCAGCGTATCGGCAGATTCATGAAACTTCAGCCTGGGGGGTAATTGCCAGTGGCCTCTGGCGTTGAAGCGTTCCGCCAGATCAGGCTCCAGGCTGTCTGAGTCGTCGAGAGGGACTTCCCGTTTGCTTGCCCGCAGCCGATTCTTGCAACGGTTGGCGACAATGCGGTGCAACCAGGTTTTTAGCCCCGAACGGCCCTCAAATTTCTGAATGGCATCGATTACGGCGACCCAGCAGTCCTGCACGACGTCTTCGGCGGCCGCCTCATCAAGGTAAAACCTGGCGACCGCGAGCATACCGGGCGTGAAGCTGCGCACAGCTTCCTGAAAGGCGAGGTTGTCTCCGTCACGCAGCCCGCATACTAGCGCCTGCTCGTGTGGAGGGGCTGTGTGAGTCATGGTTATTCTCTTTCGTGAGCGGTTGTTCAAGAATAGCGGCAAGGCGCCCGATGTGTCGAGAAGTTTCCCTGACTGTATGCACTAACAACTTGTGACTGAATTGTTAAACAATCGTGTGTATTTGATGACATCTGGCAGGGCACGATGACGTAAAACCCAAGAGGCATGTTTAAAAGGTGGGCGAGGTGTAACAGGTGTAGAGTTGATGTGTCTCAAAGGTAAACGACAAGTGTTTAAAGGGTTTCTTTCATGACATTGAAAAAGTGGATTCTTGTTTTCGCCATTGCGATTGTTGTGATCGGCTTTATCGCAGCTGGCGGAAATGAACTTCTGACACTGGAAAACCTGAAGAGGCATCAGCAGAGTCTTGGCGACTGGATTGATTCGAATCTACTGATTGCGCTTTCCGCTTTTGTGGTGGTTTATGTACTGGTTACCGCATTGTCTTTGCCGGGGGCAACGGTCATGACTCTGGCAGGAGGGGCTTTCTTCGGAAACCTGTACGGATTTGCTGCGGTGTCTTTAGCCTCGACCGTTGGAGCCTCTTTGGCGTTCCTGGCTGCTCGTTTCCTGGTGCGGGATTCGTTGCGCAAACGTTACGGAGACACAGTGGCGAAAATGGACCGTGGCATCGAAAAAGATGGTGCCTTCTACTTGGCCACCCTGCGGCTTGTACCGGTGTTCCCTTTTTTCCTGATCAACCTGGCCATGGGCCTGACCGCCATGAAGCTGCGCACCTATGCCGTGGTGAGCTGGGTTGCCATGCTGCCTGGCACGTTTGTGTACGTAAACGCAGGCACTCAATTGGGTCAGATCGAGTCCACCGGTGACATTGTCTCGGCTGACCTGCTGCTGTCCTTTGCATTGTTGGGTCTCTTTCCCTTGATTGCCAAGTTTGTGGTGGGCTTTATCCGCCGCCGCAAAGTGTATGCCGGCTGGCAGAAACCCGCGCATTTCGACTACAACCTGCTGGTCATTGGCGGAGGCTCTGCTGGTCTCGTCTCCGCTTACATTGCCGCTGCAGTGAAAGCTAAAGTGGCGCTGATTGAAAAAAACAAGATGGGCGGCGATTGCCTCAATACCGGCTGCGTGCCCTCCAAAGCCCTGATTCGCAGCGCCAGGGCGGCGGATACGCTGCGCCATGCCAATCGGTACGGGCTGGAATCGGTGCCGGTCAAAGGCTCGTTCAAAAACATCATGAACCGCGTCAGGGAGGTGATTGCGAAAGTTGAGCCCCACGATTCTCCCGAGCGTTATCGAAAACTGGGTGTTGACTGCATTGCCGGTGAAGCCAGCTTTGTGTCGCCCTGGGAACTGGAAGTAAGGCACAACGATGGCCGTACCGAGCGCCTCACCGCCCGCAGCATCGTCGTTGCCACCGGTGGCAAGCCGGCGGTACCTCCAATTCCTGGTCTGGAAGACATGGAGCCGCTGACCTCGGACAACCTGTGGCAGCTGGAGGAGCTACCCGAGCGGCTGCTGGTACTCGGCGGTGGCCCGATTGGCTCGGAACTGGCTCATGCGTTTGCGCGGTTGGGTAGTCAGGTGACGCAGGTGGAAATGGGTGAGCGCCTGCTGGCGAAAGAGGATGCCGATGTCTCTGAACTGGTGCTGAAGCAGTTTCGGGCAGACGGCGTGGACGTTCGGTTGAAACATTCTGCCGCCGAGTTTCGTATAGAGGAAGGAGAGAAGGTTGCCTACTGTAAGCATGAAGGTGAGCGGGTACGCATTCCTTTCGATCATGTTCTCGTGGCGGTCGGCCGCGCCGCCAACACCTCCGGCCTGAATCTGGAGCGTATTGGTGTGGAAACCCTGCCAAATGGAACGGTACCGGTGGAAGAGGACATGAGCCTGAGGTACCCGAATGTATTTGCCTGTGGCGATGTGGCCGGCCCGTACCAGTTCACTCACGCTGCGGCCCACCAGGCCTGGTACGCGGCCGTTAACGGTCTGTTCGGGCAGTTCAGGCGCTTCAAGGTGGATTACCGGGTAATGCCCTGGGTCACCTTTACCTCGCCGGAAGTGGCCAGAGTTGGGTTGAGTGAGACTGAGGCTAAGGAAAAGGGTGTGGCCTACGAGGTTACTCGTTACGGCCTGGATGACCTGGACCGGGCCATTGCCGAAAGCGAGGACCATGGCTTTATCAAGGTGCTGACTCCGCCGGGCAAAGACAAGATTCTTGGCGCTGTGGTGGTGGGCACGCACGCCGGGGAAATCCTGGCCGAGTTCACCCTGGCGATGAAACACGGTCTGGGCCTGAACAAGATCCTGGGCACCATTCACCCCTACCCGACCTGGAACGAATCGGCCAAGTACGCCGCCGGTGAATGGAAGCGCTCTCATGCCCCTGAAGGCATCCTGAAGCTGCTGGAGACGCTCCATGACTGGCGCCGTGGGAAAAAGACGACTACACCAAGGAGCCACTATGCCCCTGACCAAAACCCGACCGGCCCGCGCTAAACGCATTCCGGCCGTGGAAGTTCTGGAACCCCGGGCCCGTGATAGCTGGACCCACACCCGCAACGGTGATCCCCGGGGATACATCGATGCCGACAGGCTAAAAGAGCTGTGGATACACACTGGTACCGCCTGCAACCTGGCCTGCCCGTTTTGCCTGGAGGGTTCCCATCCCGGTGATGGCCGCATCCCGGGCATGAAGCTCATTGACGTGAAACCGTTTATCCACGAAGCCATTGACATGGGCGTGGAGCAGTTTTCCTTCACCGGTGGTGAGCCCTTCGTGATCCGGGATTTCGTCAATATCCTGGACTACGCGAGCCAGTACCGCCCCTGCTTTGTGCTCACCAACGCCACTGAGCCGCTGCACAGGCGCCAGCACCAGGTGCTGCCCTTATTGGATAACCCCTATCCGATCCACTTCCGGGTGAGCCTGGATTTTCCCGACCGCGTCCGGCACGACAAGGACCGCGGCGAGGGCAGCTTTGATGAGGCCTTGCAGGGCATCCGCTGGCTGATTGATCAGGGTTTCAAGGTATCCATTGCCCGCCAGACCGATCCGAAGGAAATTCCGGCTGATATCGAAGCCGCGTTCCGTGGAATCTTCCGGGAATGGGGCATTCCGGAGGGCCTGGCGTTCACCGCGTTTCCGGACCTGGGCACGCCTGGTTCGGAAGATGGCAGCCCGGAGATTACCGAGACCTGCATGGAGAAGTATCCGACGAAGGAATCCCGGTCGCACTTTATGTGCACCTATACGCGGATGCTGGTGAAGAAGGGCGAACAGGTGCGGGTGTATGCCTGCACGCTGGTGGACGATGATCCGCAGTATGACCTTGGTGGCACGCTGGCGGAGAGTATGGACGAGCGGATCATGTTGCGGCATCACCGGTGTTTCTCGTGCTACCGCTTTGGGGCGAGTTGTTCGGCGCCTGTGTAGATTCGTTAAACCGTAAACCAGGAACACGACAATGAATTTTACCGAAGCATCCCTGTTCTGGGGATTCCTGCTGGTCTACGGCGTGGTTATGTATGCGCTGTCGCCCAAGAGCAAGAACGCAAACTCTTTTTATAAGGGCGCCGATGATCAGGGCAACCCGGTGGGTCAGTGGTCGCTGACGGCGAGTATTTTTATCAGCTGGATCTTTGCCAAGTCGGTGACTAATGCGGCGAATCTGGGGGCGGCTTATGGTGTGGTGGGCGGTCTGGCTTATGCCAGTTACTGGCTGTCCATCCCGGTGGCAGGCTATGTGATTTACCTGATCCGGACCCAGACCGGGGCCCGGAGTCTGCAGGATTTTCTGACCTCGCGTTTCGGGCGGCTGGCCAGTCTGGCGTTTGCCGCGGCGGTTCTTATCCGGCTCTATAACGAGGTCTGGAGTAACACCGCGGTGGTGGGCGGTTACTTCGGATTGCCCGGCGAGTGGGAGTATTACGCGGCGGCGATGCTGTTTACGGTGTTTACCCTGGCTTACAGTCTGAAGGGCGGTCTCCGGTCCTCGATCTTCACCGATGTGATTCAGGCCTTCGTGTTTGTGTTCTTTGTGGGGGCGGTATTGTTCCTGATCATCCCTGCCAACGACACCAGCGCCCTGTTGACTAATGGTGAGTTCCGGCTCAATGCTGGTTTTGACTTGCTGTTGGTGGCTCTGTTGCAACTTTTCAGTTATCCATTCCACGATCCGGTGCTGACTGACCGGGGCTTTGTGAACAAGGAAAAGACCATGCTCAAAAGCTTTGTGGTAGCCGGATTGTTGGGCTTTGTGGCGGTGTTTATTTTCAGTCTGGTGGGCGTTCACGCCCGGCTTAACGGCATTGAGGCCATGGGTAACGCGCCCGCAGCAGTGGGCCAGTCCCTGGGGCTGGCGGCGTTGTTCTTCATGAGCGTGGTGATGATGACCTCGGCCGGTTCCACTCTCGATTCCACCTTTACCTCACTGGCCAAGTCCCTTGCGGTGGATCTGCCTCGCCTGGCGCGGCGTGCGTCGGACAAGCTGCCGAGCATGAGAGTGGGGGCCGTGGTGATGGTGATTTTTGCCTTCCTGGGTAACCTGCCCATGTTCGCCGGTACTGACATTCTCAAGGCGACGACCATCTCGGGCACTATGGTCATGGGGCTGGCGCCGGTTTTCCTGTTCTATGGTTTTACCCAGTGGTCGCCCTGGAGCTTCCATCTCAGCTTCTGGACCGGGCTTGGTCTTGGTGTTCTGTTGGCGGTGGGCCTCATCCCATCAAGCTGGGCGATTGGTGACGGTGCCTATGCGATGTTGCTGGGCGTGAATGCTTACGGTTTCCTGATCTGTACGGTGTGTTTCTTCCTGCCCTTGCTGTTAAAGCGTCTGGCTGGAAAGCCGGTGGCCGCCGAAGGTGCCTGACCAGAACGGAGGGGCCAGATCATGGCTGATACAGAAGGGCGCAGCTGCCCGCTGGCATACCGCTACACGCCAGAGTCTCTTTGCAGAGACCCGGCGCAGGTTTCTGAGGACGTGCTGTACATCGTCGGTGGTCTTTACGGCAATGCCTTCGCCCTTGATGAAATCGAGGTCATGGTGCGCGCAGAGGAGCGCCATGGCCACCGGGTGAAGCTGGTCTTCAATGGCGATTTCAACTGGTTTAACGCTGACGACACCTTGTTCCGGGAGATCAACAGCCGGATCCTGGACCACACAGCGATTCTCGGCAACGTGGATTATGAGCTCTCGATTCCCAACGCCGGCGCCGGCTGTGGCTGCGCGTACCCGGAGTATGTGGATCAAGGAGTGGTGGAGCGGTCCAATCAGATGATGGGGCGGCTGCAGGTGGTGGCGGACCGACACCCCGATATTCAAAAGAAACTCTCATTATTGCCACGATACCGTTGCATGATATTTGGAGGCCTAAAGGTTTTGGTCGTGCATGGTGATCCGGAGTCTCTGGCCGGGTGGGGGCTGGCTCACGAATCCATTGCCTCGGGCAGCGAGGAAAAGCTGGCGTACTGGTTTCGCGCCACCGGTGCCGACCTGATTGCTTGCACCCATACCTGTCTGCCGGTGATCTGGTCCGGTAAAGTGGATGAAAAACAACGGATCGTGGCCAATAACGGTGCGGCCGGCATGGGTAATCTGCGTGCCGACTCCCGGGGGCTCGTTACCCGCATTGGCTTTACAAGCCCTTTTATGGAGCCGTTGGCGGCAATTGCGCGGCCCGGTCTGCATGTTTCCCTGATGCCGGTGGCTTACGATATCGATGCCTGGCTGGCTCAGTTTGACAGGCTTTGGCCCGAAGGGTCTCCTGCCGCTGTGTCCTATCGAAGACGCCTGACTGACGGCACCCATCTTGTGCCGGAGGGCATCATTTTCCCGTCTTTCCGGTAACCAATTTGTCACTGGCAAATGCTTCAATCCGGTCTATTCTTAAACGATCGGGCCCGGGCCGTGTTGAGTGGCTGGCCAGGATCGACTTGAAATATATTTTGTGGTCTATATAATTCAACACTAACTTTTGGCAGCGAATTGATCACGTTATGACATCAGAAGGATCGAATACCACCGCCATCACCCTGCGTAAACCGACAAAGGATGATGGCTACAGGCTTCACCAGCTGGTTGCGGAATGCCCCCCGCTGGACCCCAACTCGATTTACTGCAACCTGTTGCAGTGCAGCCACTTTGCCGAGACCGGCGTGGCCGCGGAGAAGGAAGGCGATCTGGTCGGCTTTATCTCCGGATACATCCCTCCCCAACAGCCCGAGACCGTGTTTGTCTGGCAGGTGGCGGTTCACGAGAAAGGTCGTGGACAGGGCCTCGCCAAGCGGATGCTGAAGGAAATCGTTGGCCGGGACGCGTGCAGCAACGTCACGCACCTGGAAACCACGATTACCGAAGACAACGAGGCCTCGTGGGCGCTGTTCCGCTCTTTTGCCCGTGATCTGGGAGCCGAGCTCACCTACCACGAGCATTTCGAGAAAGAGACCCATTTTGGCGGCAAGCACGATTCTGAATTTTTGCTGCGCATCGGGCCTTTCACGAACCCTGTCTGAGAGCCTGTGTTCACGCCTTCAGGCGTGAACCACTGACGAGATTGTAGTAGCCGGCAGGCCGCCCGGGGTGGGCCTGCCATTCGGCTTAAAGCAACGCTCGGCGGGTCTGTTGCGACCGACACGTTTTACCGACAGGCTCCCGCGCATTTACCTCGAACCTGACATGCTAAGAGGCAAGACAATGGAAATTTTCAAGTCTACTGAATCTGAAGTTCGCGTTTATTCCCGTGCTTTTCCGGTGATTTTCAACCGCGCCAAGAACGCGCATCTGTACACCGAAGATGGCAAGGAATACCTGGACTTTCTGGCCGGTGCCGGTTCCCTGAACTACGGCCACAATAACGACATCCTGAAGAAAGCGCTGCTTGAGTACATTGAAGCGGACGGCGTGAGCCAGGGCCTGGACCTGTTCACCACGGCCAAGCACGACTTTATGGAATCGTACAAAAAGCACATCCTCGATCCCCGTGGTCTGGACTACAAGATGCAGTTCACCGGTCCCACCGGTACCAACTGTGTGGAAGCGGCCATGAAGCTGGCCCGTAAGGTGAAAGGCCGTACCAACATCATTTCCTTCACCAACGGTTTTCACGGTGTCACTACCGGTGCGGTAGCAGCCACTGGTAACGAGCATCACCGTGGTGGCGTAGGTATTCCCCTTGGGCATGTCGACTTCATGTTCTACGACGGCTACCTGGGCGAAGACGTTGATACCCTGGCTATCATGGACAAGGTGCTGTCAGACAGCTCTTCCGGCGTTGAGCTGCCGGCTGCCGTCATTGTTGAAGCCGTACAGGGCGAGGGTGGCCTGAACGCCGCCCGTGCCGAGTGGCTCAAAGGTCTGTCCGAGCTGTGCCAGAAGCACGATATTCTGCTGATTGTGGATGATATCCAGGCGGGCAACGGCCGTACCGGCGAGTTCTTCAGCTTTGAGTTCGCAGGCATCAAGCCGGACATTGTGACCGTGTCCAAGTCCCTGAGCGGCTATGGTCTGCCGATGGCACTGGTGCTGTTCAAGCCGGAACTGGACGTGTGGGAATCCGGTGAGCACAACGGTACCTTCCGTGGTAACAACATGGCGTTTGTCACTGCCCGTGCCGCCATTGAAACCTACTGGAAGGACGACACCTTTGCCAACGAAGTGAAGGCCAAGACCAAGGTGCTGGGTGATGCCCTGCAGGCCATCTGCGACAAGTACCCGGGTGAGTTCAAGATGAAAGGCCGGGGCCTGATGCGCGGCATCGAGGCCAAGCATGCAGATCTGACCGGCCCGATCACCAAGCGTGCCTTTGAGCACGGCCTGATCATCGAGACCAGTGGTCCGAACGATGAGGTGATCAAGTGCCTGATGCCGCTGACCACCAGCGAAGACGATCTGCGCCTGGGTGTGAAAATCCTGGCCGAGAGTGTCGATGAGATCATGCAGGAAGGTGTTAGCGAGGCGTCGTAAGACGCCCGCCATCCCACACTTACATTCCGCAGGATAGCAAAGGCAACGACATGACAACGGCACAACATACCGTCGAGAAAATCGGCGGTACTTCCATGAGTAACTATGAGGCCGTGCGCGACAATATCATTATTGGTAAGCGCAAGAAGAGCGACCTCTACCAGCGGATTTTTGTGGTCTCTGCCTACGGTGGCGTGACCAATGAACTGCTGGAGCACAAGAAAACCGGCGAGCCGGGGGTCTATGCCCTGTTTGCCGATGCCGAATCCGACTGGGCCTGGGGCGACGACCTTACCAAGCTGATTCAACTGCTGACGGACATCAACGGTGAGCTGTTTGCCGATCCGATGCTCAAGCAGCAGGCGGACCAGTTCATTACTGATCGCATTGAGGGGGTCCGGGGCTGCCTGATCGACCTGCAGCGCCTGTGTTCCTATGGCCAGTTCCAGCTTGAAGAGCATCTGCTTACCGTGCGGGAGATGCTGGCGGGGATTGGCGAGGCCCACAGTGCTTTCAATACCGCCCTGAAGCTGCAGCAGGAAGGTATTAACGCCCGCTTTGTCGATCTGACCGGCTGGCGCGACAGTGAATTGCTGCCGCTGGATGAAAAGCTCAAGCAGGCCTTCGATGCCATCGACCTGAGCCGGGAACTGCCAATCGTGACCGGTTATGCCCAGTGCAAGGAAGGTCTGATGCGTACCTTTGACCGGGGCTACAGTGAGATGACGTTCAGCCGCACGGCGGTGATCACCAACGCCCGGGAAGCGATCATCCATAAGGAATACCATCTGAGCTCTGCCGATCCGAACATTGTTGGCGAAGACAAGGTGGTTCCGTTAGGGCGTACCAACTACGACGTCGCCGACCAGTTGGCCAACCTGGGGATGGAAGCGATTCACCCGCGGGCTGGTAAAGGTCTGCGCCAGAACGAGATTCCGCTGCGGGTGATGAACACCTTTGAGCCGGAGCACACTGGTACGCTGATCACTGGTGACTACGTCAGTGAAAAACCCCAGGTGGAGATCGTGGCAGGTGCCAAAGGCGTATTTGCCATTGAGGTGTTCGACCAGGACATGCAGGGCGAGCCGGGTTCCGACCGCCGTATCCTGGATGTACTGAGCCGTTTCAAAGTGCGGTTCATGTCCAAGGACACCAATGCCAATACCATTACCCACTACGTGGATACCACGCTCAAGCACGTGAAGCGGGTGGTCAAGGCACTGGAGGAAGAGTTCCCCAATGCCGAAATCAGTACCCGCAAAGTGGCCCTGGTGTCTGCCATTGGCAGTGATATGAAGGTGCCGGGCATTCTCGCCCGTTCGGTAAAATCACTGGCTGACAAGGACATCAGCGTGCTGGCGATCCACCAGTGTATGCGCCAGGTGGATATCCAGTTCGTGGTTGACGAAGACAAATACGACCAGGCGATTGTGGCCCTGCACGGCGCGCTGATTGAGCCTCATAACCACGAATATGCCATCGTGGCGGCATCAACCACCGCCGGCTAGGAATTACCCACAGGCGGAACCGGTCGCTTCGTCTGTGGGTAATGGAGGAGTCTTGCCTCCAGATCGGGCGCCCGGTCGGCCGTCTCACAACCTGTGAGGTTTCATGGCCGGGCGTGACCGATCCCTCCCCCACTCATCCTCCTTTCTGTATTCCTGTATTTCGGTTTTCCCCTCGTTGCTGGGGAATCCATGCCTGCCTGATCTGCGTATTCTCAATAAATATCAAACGGGTACCGAGCCATGCAGATACAGAGCCGGCCGGGACCGCTTCCGACGCTGCCCAACGATGGTGAAAGGGATTCCCTGGTCGGGTTGTATTTCAGGGATGCGTCCCGGCATGACCTCCTCAGCGAAACCGATGAACGGCGTCTGGCCAGAAAGCTGATCCGGTCGCTACGGGTGATTCACACCGAACTGGCATTACCCGAGGACACCCCACAAACCTTGCGGGATGTGATGGGCAGCCTCGGTGATGCCTGTGCTTTTTCGGCCCGCTGTCGCCGGGCTTACCACCTTGCCCTGGCCTGCCGTCACCGCCTGATTCAGAGCAATCTGAGGCTGGCGGTACATATCGCCCGCCGCTACGGCCATCGTGGCATTGCCATGTCGGACCTGATCCAGGACGCCAACGTCGGGCTGATCAAGGCCGTAGAGCGCTACGACCCCGGCAAGGGCTTCCGGTTTTCCACCTACGCTTACTGGTGGATCAGCGAGGAAGTGCGCCGCTGCCTGCAGCGGGGTGTGCGTGTGGTGCATACGCCGGAAAACGTGGTGGAGGAGATCCGCCAATTGCAGAAGGTATCCATGCGTTTGCATCAATCCCTCGGCCGGGAGCCCACCCAGTCCGAGCTGGCCCGGGAAATGGAGGCCACACCCTCCAGGATTGGCGAACTGAGAGCCCTGGCGGCCCGGGAAGTTTCAACGGATGTACCACTGGTCGAAGATGGATCGGTGACCCTGGCTGACAGTCTTGATGCGGGTGCCGATACCCGCCCGGACCAGCCGTTTCGGGCGCGGGACCGGATGATTCGGCTGGAGCGCATGATGGGGGCATTGTCGGACCGGGAGCGGGATATCCTGACCCGGCGTTACGGGCTTGGCTTGATTGAACCGGAGACCCTGCAAACGATTTCGGAACAGCTGGGTCTCAGCCGGGAGCGTGTGCGACAGATCGAGAAAGGCGCTTTGAGAAAGCTGCAGACCCTGTTTGGAACCGATCCTGACGGTGCCTGAATCAGGCACCGTGCAGCAGGAAGAACCAGCCGGCCACGGTTAGCTGGCAAGCCAGTACCACGGTGGTCAGCACCAATCGCATCTTCAGATACCAGGCCGGCCAGTAACTTCGCATCCAGCGGGCGTCTACCAGATACAGCAATAGGAACGCGACGATGTAGAGCGGGATTTTCTGCGGCGTCTGTAGCGACAGTCCGATACCGGCGGCAACGAAGAACAACTGGCTCAGCAGCATGGTCACCAGGGGCGATTGCGGGTAGGAGCGGTTTTCCAGCTGCATGGCAATGGTCCAGTAGATTCCGCCCATAAAAGCGAGAATACCGGCACTGTAAATATAGAACCACGCCAGAATGGCAACACTGTTGGCTGGCATCAGGAACAGGCCAGCGGTGCCTAGAATGAATGGAATCAGGCCGGCAATGCCGACCAGAACCGCGAGGCGAGCAACTGAAATCACGACTTCTGCCTCTGTACCTGTATCCGCATGGGCTCAATGTCTGCCGGCGCCATCCCGACCATTTCATGGTACGCCGAGGGATGCACTACCTGGGTTTCGCGAATGGTGTAGCTGGAGAGGGTGTCCTGAATCTGCCAGGCGCTGCGGAATAGCCGGGTCTGCCCTTTATGGTCCGACAGTACCTTCATGCCTTCAGGGCCATGCAGGCGAGCCATGTACTGTTGGCCCTCCAGGGAGAGGATCTCCAGAAGGTCGATCACCGGTTGTTCCAGGTTTTTGAGTTCGTCGAGGGTAATGCGCACCGTGAAGCTCCCGAAATGATGTGTCAGGGGAACTTACGATCAACCGGCCCGGTAAGATCATTGTGCCAGTTGCCGGCACTCCGTGTGGGCATGGCAGGACACCAGATGATCATTGACCATGCCGGTGGCCTGCATGAAGGCGTAGACGATGGTGGGGCCCACAAAATTAAAGCCTGCTTTCTTCAGGGCCTTGGACATGGCTTCAGATTCCGGCGTGGTGACGGGGACCTCGGCCAGTGTCTGCCACCGGTTCTGGATGGGCCGGCCGTTGACGAATTGCCAGAGAAACTCCGAGAACGAGATGCCCTGATCCCGCAGAGCGAGGAACCCCCGGGCATTGCGGATGATGGAATGGACTTTCAGGCGATTCCGGATAATGCCCGGGTCTGCCAGCAGGCGGGCGATATCGTCCTCATCAAAGCGGACAATCTGCTCCGGGTCAAAGCCGGCGTAGGCCTGCCGGTAGCTTTCCTGCTTGCGAAGGATGGTAATCCAGCTCAAACCGGCTTGCTGTCCGTCCAGGCAGAGCTTTTCGAACAGCGCCTGATCGTCATATTCCGGGCGCCCCCAGACGGTGTCGTGGTAGTGCACGTACAGTGGGTCGGTGCCGCACCAGGGGCAGCGGCCGGTCGTCTGGGGCATGGTGGCCTCGCTAGGGTCGGGCTCTGATCAGCCGGTGAAACAGAGGCTCCCAGGAAACGTCGAGGCTGGAAGCCGGCCCCAGATTGTAGTCATCCGGTGGTGGTTCCAGCAAGGTGATCTCCGGCCAGGGGCTGGTGTTATCCGGGTTGCCATCGCAGGGATAAACCAGGGTGACCAGAAAGCCCTCGGCATAAAGGCAACTGGCCTGCCAGTGTCGGTCCGGCTGGTCCCCGTACAGCTCGAAATTCTTGCGCACTTCCAGAGTCTGCAGGTTGCCAGCGATGCCCCGCCCGGTTGCCTTGAGCCAGGCTTCCTTCAGGGTCCAGGTCTTGAGGAAGCTGAACGGATCGTCCGCCTTCAGCAGCCATTCCTGCTCAACGGGAGTGAACCAGCGTGTCGTCACTCTGGCCCAGTCTGGCCGGCGCTGGCTCGGTTCAAGATCAATCCCCAGGGCGCTCCGGCCGGTGGCGCAGGCGGTCAGTCCCTGGCTGTGGCTCAGGGACAGGCGCCAGCCCTGCGGGCTGGCGGAGGCAAGGGGCCGTCCCGGTACAGGGTAACAGCTTACCGGAGCCTCACCACTGGCGCGGGCCAGGGCCTGGCGAATCAGCCAGCGGCTGGTCAGGTATTCCTGGCGCCTGGGCCCTTCAAGACGCGCCAGGGTATCGCCTTCATCGGCGGTCATCCAGGCCGGAGCCTGAGACGGATTCCGGTTAATCTGGTGGCATAGCCAGATTGCCGGCCGGTCAGGGTTGCAGTCGTTGGATTGTCCAGCCATCGCCCTCTCTCACGTACTCAAATCGATCGTGAAGCCGGCTCGGCCTTCCCTGCCAGAATTCGATTCGCTCCGGAACCACCCGGTACCCGCCCCAGAAACTGGGAAGCGGAATTTCTCCGGAACTGAATTTTCGTTTCATCTCTGCGACTTTTTGCTCCAGCAGGCCTCGCGAAGTAATTACCTGGCTCTGCTCTGAAACCCAGGCGCCAATCTGGCTGCCCCGGGGCCGGGACGAAAAGTAGCGCAGGGATTCCGCCTTGCTGACCTTTTCGACCGCACCCTGAATACGCACCTGCCGGTTCAGGCCGATCCACGGGAACAGCAGTGCCGCCCGGGGATTCTCCTGCAGCTCCTGAGCCTTGCGGCTGCCGTAGTTGGTGTAGAACACAAAACCCTGGCTGTCGAAATACTTCAGTAGCACGGTTCTGAGATCGGGCATGCCGTCGGCACCGGTGGTGGCCAGTGACATGGCATTGGGCTCCAGAATGCCCGCCGTTCTGGCATCCTCGAACCAGGTCTGGAACTGCTGTACCGGATCCTCGTTCAGGTGTTCCCGATCCAGCCCTTCGCTTTCGAAATCCCGACGCATATCGCCGATATCCATACTGCTCGTCTCCGTTGATCAACACAGGGAGTCATACGTCAGCGGAGCATATCGGGTTCGGTGGTCGCTGTCAGGTTTCGTGTGCGGTCTGGTGAATTCGCTGACAAACACCGTACACGGGCGCTATGCTTGCACCATGGCCGGCTGCGGTGCCGTGGGCAAATAAAGGGAGAGACTTGTGGCAGAGAAAGAGGCAGAGAATAACCAGGTAGCAAGCCAGCGGGTAGTGAGTCGCCGGAAGAGCCATCTGGTCAGGAACCTGCTGATCGCATTGGGCGTGTTGTTGGGTCTGTATGCCCTGGCCGGCTTCCTGGTTCTGCCCTGGTGGCTGGAGCGGTCGTTGCCGGAACAGATGGACCAGCGCATGGGCTGGCAGGCTGAGGTGGAGAACGTGCGGTTCAATCCGTTTGCCTTCAGCCTGGAAGCAGACGCCTTTTCTGCAAAGGATACGACTGGGGAGCCGGTGACGTCGTTTGATCACCTGCGGGTGAATCTCAGTTTCCTCAGTTTGCTCCGCGGTATCATCGGGTTTGAGGAAATCCGTCTGGTGGAGCCGGACGTTCGCCTGGATTTGCTGCAGGACCATGACATCAATTTTGCCCGGGACTGGCGCAGTGCCAATCCCGAGAAAGAGGACACGACCTGGCCTGAAACCGCTCAGTCGAGTAATCCGCCCAGGTTGTATTTCCAGCAGGTGACCATCGATGGTGGTGAGCTGCTGTTCCGTGACTTCTCCCAGGGTGGCGACCCTGCCGAGTTTCGGGTTGCGCCGCTGGATCTTACCCTGAACGATCTGGCCACCTGGCCCCGGGATGGCAGCGACAGTCAGTATTCCGTGATGGCTGCTCTGGGTGAGCAGGTGATTGAATGGGAGGGGGATCTGAGCGTTACCCCGCTGTACTCTGCAGGCCGGCTCCGGCTTTCAGGGCTTCGTCACGATACCCTCGCCCACTTCCTGGCGCCCTATCTGCCGTGGCAGCTGCGCGATGGTACCGTGACCCTGGAATCCCGTTATGAACTGGCCGGTGGCGATCACTTTGAACTGATCACCTCCGATGGCAACCTCACTATCAAGCAACTGGCACTGGCGCTCTCGCCCTCCGATGAGCAGCCAGCCCTGGCTACGGAAGCCGTTGCCATTCAGGGCATTGGCTTCGATCTGACGGCCCGGGAGGCAACCGTTGGCATGGTGTCGATCCAGCAACCGTCGCTGGCCGCCACCCGCAATGCCGAGGGGGAGGTGGATTGGCAGTCGTCTCTGGCAACGGCCGGAACCGATCAATCCGAAACCTCGGAGCCGGCGTCTGATTCGGGCGAGCCATTCCGCTGGTCGGTCCAGGGTGTCGAGTTGTCCGGCGGTCAGGTTCGCTGGCGGGATCAGGTGCCGGAAACAGACGCCGAGATTGCCGTCAATAATCTGGCCATTACCATGGGTGGTCTCTCCCACCGCCTGGATGAACCGGTTTCCTACGATATTTCTGCAGAACTCGGCTCCGGTGGCCGGGTGACCGCCATGGGCCAGCTGACTCCAGCGCCGTTTACCTTTGAGGGCGCCTTGTCCGGCAGCGACATCCTGTTGCCCGTTATCCAGCCCTATGTTGCTGATGCCGCAAACCTGGAGCTGGTGGATGGGCGCCTGGGTTTCGATGGCAATCTGGACCTGGATGGCCAGGATGAACCCCTGACCGGCACCTTCAGTGGCACCGCTGAAATTGCCGGGTTGGCCACGCGGCTACCGGGCAATGGCGGGGAGCTGGTGTCCTGGGAGTTGCTGCGCCTGGCCCCGGTGGAGTTCAACCTTAATCCCGCCCGGCTGGAAATCGGCACCGTGACCCTGAACAGCCCGGCGGTTAACGTCATCCGTGCCGCCGACGGCCTGCACAATCTGCAGCAGATTATTCAGAATGGCGGGGCCTCCGAGGCAGAAGCCAGTGCAACGGAGCAGTCGGAAGGCTCGGAGCCAGGCTTTATTTTCCGCATTGGCGAACTGGTCGTGGAGCAAGGTTCCATGGCCTACACCGACCGCACGCTGGAGCCGCCCTTCAGTACCGCGTTCCAGGAACTCACGGGATCGGTGACCGGCATCAGCAATGTCCCTCCGCAACAGGGTCGGGTGGCGATCAGCGGCCAGCTGGCCGGGGTGGCACCGGTTCGTTTTGACGGAACCCTGGGCGCTCTGGGCACCGAAGAGCCCAGCAACCTGAGACTCACCATGAAAGACATGGCGTTGCCGGTACTGTCGCCCTATTTCGGTCGCTATCTGGGGTATTCGGTGGACAGCGGCAAACTGGAACTGGCGCTGGATTACCAGATAACCGGTACCCGGCTTGAGGCTTCCAACGAAGTGATCCTGGACCGGATGCAACTGGGCTCTGCGGTGGCCAGCGCACAGGCCATTAACGCCCCGGTCAAGCTGGGTCTGGCTCTGCTCACAGATCGTGACGGTGTTATCGAGGTGAATTTGCCCATTCAGGGCGACATGTCAGACCCCGAATTCAGCGTTGGCCAGATTGTCATGCGGGCGTTCGTGAACCTGTTGGTGAAAGCGGCCGCCTCACCGTTCAGTATGCTGGGCTCGCTGGCGGAAATGGCAGGCTTCAGCAGCGAAGAGCTGGGCCAGGTCAGCTTTGTTCCCGGTAGTGTGCAACTGGCGGATAACGAGGCCGAGAAACTGTCCGCGCTGGCCCAGGCGCTAAGGGAGCGCCCTGAGCTTCTGCTCAACATCCGTGGTGCTGTTGCCCCTGAGGCCGATGCCCTGGCATTGCTGAAGGCGCAGATGCAGGCCCGCGGTGAGGCCGTTACCGGCGAAGCCTGGGAGCAGGCGCAGCAGGCCTGGCGCGATGGTGAGCGCAGCCTGCCGCCGGAAGCGCTTGGAAGTCTGGCCTCGGAGCGAGGGGTAACGGTTCGTCAGGTGCTGACGGCGACGCATGAGGTGTCGGACAGCCAGTTGTTCCTGCTGGATCCGGCTCGCGATGCACCGGTAGATGAACAGGGCAACGTGATGGTCCGGTTTACCCTGGACGTTCGTTGAATCGGAATACACGGAGTTCCGCAGCCATGACCGACAGCCCGGGCCGAAAGGCCAGCCATTTCTTTGCCTATGTGTCGCGCCTGCGCTGGATCAAACGCTGGGGCCTGATGCGCAATGCTATTGATGAAAACGTGGCCACCCATTCCTGGGAGGTGGCTACCGTTGCCCACGCCCTGGCGCTTATTCGCAACCGGCATTTTGCCGGAACGGTGAATGCAGACCGTGTCGCTGCAGCGGCTCTCTATCATGATGCCACCGAAGTGATCACCGGGGATATGCCCACCCCGGTGAAATACCATTCCCGGGTGATGCGGGAGGCGTTCGGCGACATCGAACACAAGGCCGAAGCTGAATTGCTGGCGCTGTTGCCGGAAGACCTGCGGGAGGATTTTTCGCCCTATGTGCGGGAATCCCGACTGGGGCCGGAAGAAAAGGAACTGATCAAGGCGGCGGACCGTCTCTCGGCCTGGCTGAAATGTCGTGCCGAACTGCGTGCCGGCAATCCGGAGTTCGGCCCCGCGGAGCAGCAGATCCGGGCACGCCTGGAAGCGGACGGCCTGCCGGAAGTGCAGTACTTCCTGGAGGTGTTTGCACCCGGGTATGACCAGCCCCTGGATAACCTGCTGGGTTGATTGGAGGACTGGCTCTGGTGCCGGGCTCGCCAGGAGTCCAGTGCCATAGGTTTGCCTCTGGTGGCTCTCTAAAGTGGCGAATAACGAAAGCGCTGCTTTACTGAAAGACCACAACAAGAGGTTCCCGCCATGAAAGATCTGAACAACAAGGTGGCTGTCGTCACCGGTGCTGGCTCTGGTATCGGCCGATCCCTGGCCAAATCCCTCGCGGCCCGGGGCTGTCGGCTGGCTCTTTCCGATGTTAACGAGGCGGGGCTGGCGGAAACCGCAGCCAGCCTGGGCGGCGCCGAGGTAAAAACCTACCGCCTGGATGTCTCCGACCGGGACGCTATCTACGCCCACGCCGCGCAGGTCCGCAAGGAATTTGGTCAGGTTAACCTGATTATCAACAACGCCGGTGTGGCCCTCTCTGCCACGGTGCGGGAAATGACCGACGCCGATTTCAAGTGGGTGATGGACATTGATTTCTGGGGCGTTGCCCACGGTACCCGGGCGTTTCTGCCGTACCTGATTGAATCCGGCGATGGTCATGTGGTGAACATCTCCAGTGTGTTTGGCCTGATCGGAGTGCCCAAGCAAAGCGCCTACAATGCTGCCAAGTTTGCGGTGCGTGGGTTTACCGAGTCCCTGCGCCAGGAAATGAAACTGGAGAATCAGCCGGTTCAGGTCAGCTGTGTGCACCCTGGTGGCATCCGCACCAACATTGCCAATGCCGCGCGCATGGGCAAATCCGAAAACGCCGAGGCCCAGCGCAAGGGCTTCGACAAGCTGGCCATGACCACTCCGGACAAGGCGGCTGGAATTATTGTCAAAGGCATCCTCAAAAACGAATCCCGTATTCTGGTGGGGCCGGATGCCTGGGGCATTGACGCCATCAATCGGTTGCTGGGCTCGGCCTATCAACCGTTGGTGGAGCGGTTCTCCCGCAAGAACCTGTATATCTGAGGGCTCGCGGTAACCTGATCTCCGTTGGCTGGTTGTTTTACAGCCAGCGGAGACCGACTATACTCTCTGGTTGATCCAGGGAAGAGTCAGCATGAATACGTCAAAGCATCCGGATCTGGGGACGGCATTGGAACAAAGCCGCTCAGGACTCCGGGATAACCACCGTCGCTCGCTTACCAGGCTGTTGTTTCTGGTGACTGGCTCTGCGCTGGTCGTTTTTTCCTGTCTGCAATTTTTCAACCGTTATCCATGGGTGGCGCTGGTCGAGCTGTTGGCCAGTGGGCTGCTGTTCTACGGCGTTTTTTGTCTGAAAACCACGGCTCACCTGCAACAGTGGATCTACGCCTATCTGGTGTCGCTGTTTTCGTTTTTCATCGTCATCTTGCTGTTGCCAGAGGCCTCCATTGCGGCTTTTGTCTGGGTTCTGATGATGCCGGTTCTGGCCTACCTTCTGCTCGGCAAGCACGAGGGCATGATCCTGAGTGTGCCCTTTATGCTGGTGGGCGGGGTGGTTTACTACTTCTTCCTCGGTGAGGTGGGTTCTGCCCACCGGATGATCGATCTGCTCAACATGGTTCTGTGCGGTGCCCTGATGCAGGTGTTCATGCACATGTACGAGGTGCGTCGGGAAGAGGCTGAGCAACGGTTGTTCGACATGGCACAGACCGATGCCCTGACCGGCCTGGCCAATCGCTCCAATTTCCAGTCAACACTGGCCCGCACTATTGCCGAGTGTGAGCGCAGCGGAACCGATTTTGCTCTGGTGATTATGGACATCGACCACTTCAAACTGGTCAACGATACCCTCGGCCACGATGCCGGTGACTACGTATTGAGGAGCATCGGGCAGTGCCTGACCGAGCGTCTGCGCACGACCGACTTTGTTGGCCGGCTGGGCGGCGAGGAATTTGGTCTGATTCTGAGGGATGCAAAGCCTGGGGATGCCTTTGAACTGATGGACGAGTTGCGGGAGCGCATTGCCCGGCGGGAGCTGAAATACGGCGAAGCGGGTATCCGCGTGACCGCCTCCTTTGGTATTGCCCAGTGGCCGGAGCATGGCAGGGAGGCGGAAACGCTGTTCTGTGTGGCAGATCGCTGTCTCTACAGCGGCAAGCGGGCAGGCCGGAACCGTGTGGCGCCCGCCGGTGCCGGACAGCCTCCGAAATCCGTCGGTTCGATGGCTGGAGGTCTCGGTTGATTCGGGTATCCTAGCGAATACACCCGGAAGCAAGGCCGAGGATACCGCCAACCATGTGTGAACTGCTGGCCATGAGCGCCAACACCCCGACCGATCTCTGTTTCAGCTTTACCGGTCTGACCCGTCGTGGCGGTGACACTGGCCCACACAAGGATGGCTGGGGCGTCGCTTTCTACGAAGGTAAAGGGGTACGCTGTTTTCACGATGCCGACGCCAGTGCCTCCTCACGCATTGCCGAAGTGGTGCAAACCCACCCCATCAAGAGTGAAGTGGCCATCTGCCACATTCGTCAGGCCAATGTGGGTGATATCTGCCTGGCCAACACCCACCCGTTTATCCGCGAGCTCTGGGGCCGCTACTGGGTCTTCGCCCATAATGGTCAGCTTTCGGAGTTTTCCGCGGCGCCCGGCTTCTACGAGGCCGTTGGCAGCACCGACAGCGAAGCCCTGTTCTGCGATATCCTGAACCACCTGCGCAGTCATAGCGATCGAGACACTGCCACCGAGCAGGTGGTGGAACGGCTGGTTCAGCTGTCCCGGAACTACGCCCGCCAGGGGGTATTCAACCTGCTGCTAAGCAACGGCGACTGGCTGTTTACATTTTGCACCACCAAGATGGCCAGTATTACCCGGCGGGCGCCGTTCGGCCCCGCCCGCCTCAAGGATGCCGACGTTACCGTGGATTTTGAATCGGAAACCACACCCAACGACATTGTCAGCGTCATCGTGACCGAACCCCTCACCAGCGACGAAACCTGGGATATTTACAAGCCGGGTGAATGGCGTTTGTGGCGACGGGGCGTTGTGGTGATGCAGGGCTCGGAATTGTGACCCAGTTCCGGTGGGGCGCCAGGCACTCAACCCTTTGACCGATGGCCGGCCGAGGCACGGCCTTTAGCATTTGTTCTGAACACAGGAAAGCGGTATCAGAACAACAAAGGGAATGACCCATGCCTGCCTCTCATCTGTCTGCGGCGGTGGCCCCGGCTGCCGATGACCGGAATATCAACTCGAGTGTGCCGGACCCCG
The DNA here is from genome assembly GCF_003634635.1 of Marinobacter nauticus. Taxonomy (GTDB): domain Bacteria; phylum Pseudomonadota; class Gammaproteobacteria; order Pseudomonadales; family Oleiphilaceae; genus Marinobacter; species Marinobacter nauticus. The sequence continues at coordinate 391,314 of NZ_RBJB01000004.1, forward strand.
GGCGTTGCCATGAACGCACCGCCGAGCACCTGATCCGTCTGCACGGGAGCCAGTCCAGCAGCTATTTTGCCTTGCAGCCGGATTGCCGGCACTTTCTCAGCCCCGGTCTCGGGCTGGTACCGTATGTTCCGGTAAAGGTGTTGGGGCAGCGGGTAAACGTGGTGCCCACAAGACCCCTGGCGGGAGCACAGAGTATGGGCCGGCTACTGCAGGCGTTCGAGCAGAGTGTGCCCGGCCCCTCACTGTATGTCGGCGTCGATCAGTCGCTCTTGGGGCCGTTGGGCGAGCTTGGTTACGATGCCACGGTGATGGGCACGGAGTTCTCGGTTGATCTGACGAGGTTCTCGCTTCGTGGCAAGGCGATGAAGCAGCTGCGCCATGCCCGCAATCTGGACAGGCGGTGTCGAATCGAGGTGCGGGAGCAATGTGGAGATGAGATGAACTGGCACAAGGTGGCGGGTATCTCGGAGCGCTGGCGCCTGGGCAAGGCGGTCAAGGAACGGGAATTGGGTTTGCTCACGCGGCCACCGGTGTTTGCAGATGAATGGGGAGTGCGCAAGTTCTACGCCTATGTGGAGGGCGAGCTGGCCGGATACGTGTTCTTTGATCCTTGGTACCGTCACCATGAACTGGCGGGCTATTGCGCCAATATTCTGCGGGCGTCGCCGGAAATGAACCGGCTCGGCGTACTCGACCACATTATTCTGCAGGCGGCCAGTCAGTTTCGTGAGGAAGGCGTGCCTGAGCTGTCGCTGGGCATTGCGCCCCTGCACGGCGTCCGCCACTGCCCGGGTGACCGGCCGGGCCTGCGCCGCCTTCAGAATATCCTGTATCGCTATGGGAATCGCCTTTACGCCTTCCAACCTCTGGCGTACCACAAATCACGCTACCGTGGCCGGGAAACTCCCTGGTTTGTCTGTGCCCGGGAACTGGGCAGTACCCGACTGGTTGCCACGCTGATGAAGGGCACGGGTCTGCTCGCACTGCCATGACACGGATTTCTGAACAGGCCTCCCAGTTTGGAGTGCCGGGGCTGGTTGATAACACCGGCACTGACTATGCTGAAGCTCATTTGCCAACGGTAGTGAGCTCCATGGTTGCCGAAACCAAATTAACCCGTCCCGGGCTGCCTTCAGGCTTGTTGCTTGAGCCCTCACGGTTGCAGGCCCTTGATTGTATTGAACAGGTGCCGTTTGTACTGGTGTCGGCACCGGCCGGTTTCGGCAAAACCACATTGGTCAGTCAGTGGCTGGAACAGGAAAAACCGGTGCATGCCTGGTTGACGCTGGACCATAGGGATAACGCGCCGGCCCTGTTCTGGAATGCCGTGGCCAGCGCCCTGGCGCGGGTGAACCCACGATTTGCCATTCGCGAGAGCACCTTGTTAGCCGCGCTGGAACCGGGTGCCGCTGTTGACCCGGTGACCATGCTGATCAACCGCCTGGCGGATTATTCCCGAACCTGGCAGGCACCCAGCCGCCTGGTTCTGGTGCTGGATGATTTTCACCTGCTTGACCAGCAAGTACTACTGGAGCAGATCCGGCGCTTTATCGACTTTGCTCCGGGTTTTTTGCGCATTGTCTGTATCTCGAGGCTGGATCCCCCTATTCGCACCGCGCAGTTACTGGCTCGGCAACAAATGGTTCGGCTGGGGCCGGAGGTGCTCCGTTTTGATCTGGCGTTGACGCGAAAATTCGTCCAGGCCCGCCGGGCTGATCTCTCCGAAGAACAGATGTTGCAGTTGCATCAGCGCACCGGCGGCTGGCCAGCGGCGTTGCAGCTCTCGGCGTTGTCGGAAAACCCGTTAAGCCATGTACCCGGGCCTGGTCAGAGAGCCCTGAGTGACTATCTGCTGGAGGAAGTGTTCGCTGGCCTTGAGCCCGGGCTACAGCAATTTCTCCAGGATATGAGCCTGCTCCCTCTTTTCTCACATGAGGTTGCTGATGAAGCCCGGAATGGTAGCGATGCAGCGGACTGGATCGCAGTCATGCGCGAACGCAATCTGCTGTTCCAGAGTTACGGAGAGGGTCACTACTGGTATCGCCTGCATGATCTGCTGATCGACTGGCTTCAGGCGCAGGATCGGGAGCCTGAAGGGGAAAGCTCCATACGAATCAGGGCGGCCGAGGCATTCCGCCAGCGGGGCCTGATTGTGGAGGCCCTTGAGCTTTTTCTGGCCGAAGGCTGCTATGACCAGGCGGAAGCCCTGGTACCGTTGCTGTTGCAGGCGGAGGACCTGAGCGGCTACCGGTCACTGCCTTCGCGCTTCCCGGACAGTGTTCGGATGTGTTCTCCCGCGCTGCTTCTGCTGCAGGCGCTGTTTGCCTTCATGGATGGTCAGTACGGAGCAGTGCTTGAGCATCTGGCCGCGGCCGACCGGCTTCTGCAGTCGACAGACCCATCACCGGACACCGAGGCTCTGCAGTTTGTCTCCATGTTGTTGGGCTGGCCCTCGGCACGGTTTGCCGGCCACCGTGCAGAGGCCGAGCAGTCCCTGACTCAGATACAGGCCCGGTTGGCCAGCGCTCCAGCCGGCCTGCAACACTGGGGGCTGTATACCCTCGGTACTGAAGCCTTTATGGAGGCACGATTGGGGCCGGCGCGCACCTTGTTGACCGATGCGCTGGCAGGGGCCCTGAAGAGTGGCGATAACCCCTGTGCCCTGCGCTGTCTGGTCATGCTGGTTCCGGTTCTGGTGCAGGGCGGTCGCATTGGCGATGCCCGCCGCTGCTATGAACAGACCCGGTTGAAGCTTGTCAACGGGCCCGTGAGTAAGGAGCAGGTTTGCCTTCTGGCCTATCTGGAGGGCTTGTTGGCGCTGGAGCATCATGATCTTGCATACGCCGCAAAACGGCTGGGCGAGGCCGGTCTGATTGCCGACCAGCATCTGACGCCGCTGGATCAGCTTTACCTGGCGTTTGAGCGGTTTCGCCTGGGCATGGTTTTGCGAGACTCCGAACTCTGGCAGCAGGAACTCAGCCGGATTGAGCAGTTGCACCAGGTTATGGGCCAGTTGCGCTGGCACCATAACATTCCGCGCCCGGAGGTACTGGAGGCGTTGGCGCGATTGACGGAGGGTAACGCCTTCCCTTTGATTCTATGGGCCCAGAGCGATCCGGAACCGGTTGTAGGTAATCGCTTTTGTACCCTGAACGAAACCTTGTTGAAACTGATCGGTCAGTTGCTGGCGGCGTCGCCGGTGGCCCGGGAACTGGCAGCCCTGCGAACTGAGGCGGAAGAGGCGGGGTTGCTTCAGCTGATGTGTCGTCTTGATCTGGTCAGTCTGATGGTTCAGGCCTTCGGGGATCAGGATCCTGAGGGAGCGGTGAAAAAGCTCGATGCACTGTTGGCGCTCTGGGTGCCCCGTGGTCTGGTGCGCCCCTTTGTGGATGCGGATCCCCGGCTGGATAGTCTGCTCGACGCCTGTATTACCCGCGGCTGGTCGGAAGTGGAAGCCAGCCGGATACTGGCTCTCCGGCAGGCCCGGATGGAGCCGGAAGCCGAAACCTGCGCCCGCACCCCGGAAGTCGCTGGTCCTGATGAACCGTTAAGTGATCGGGAACAGGGGGTGTTGGATCTGCTGGCAGAGGGACTCAGTAACAAGGCCATCAGCAAACAGCTCGGCATCTCAGTGGCGACGGTAAAGTCACATTTGAGCAATATCTACGGCAAGCTTCAGGCCGAGAACCGGATGCAAGCGGTTGCTCGCGCCCGGGAACTCGGCCTGATGTCATAGAGCGGGTGCACGATTACTGCAGCGTGCGCCGATTGCCGTTCTTGTACTGGGGCGCGATGTAGTCCTGGATCTGTTCCTTGAAACGACCGATCAGCTCACTGTTGTCCTTGCCCCAGGGATGGAAGCCGGGCTTGAAGTACTCCAGCCAGGTCGGGATCAGACTGGAGAAGGCGCCGTTTTTGCCCCACATGCGCCACATACCTTTGGCGGCGTCCTTAACGGAGAAATGGCTGCGGTCCTTCAGGGCCATGCGGCCGGTATACCAGGTGCCGACAATACCCAGGGCTACGGTACTGAAGACCTGGTAAAACGCCCGCTCGGTGTAGGTACCGCCAGCCTGGAGGAAAACGTCATAAGCAACGGCCTTATGCTCGGTTTCCTCAATGGCGTGCCACACCCACAGCGGGCGCATGGATTCGTGCATGTCTTCGCGTATATCGTCACGCTCCAGCAGCATGTCGGCCATCATGGCTGTGATGTGCTCCAGGGCGCAGGTAATGGCCAGCTGGTGGCGTTTGGGCAGCTTCCGTGCCACGTCCAGAATCACTTTCAGATCCCGCTCCATCTCTTCTACCGGCATGCCCTGGTCGCGGACATGCTGGTTCATGGCGATGTGCTCGAGCGAGTGCATGGCTTCCTGGCCGATGAAACCGCGCACGTCCTCTTTCAGCTTCTTGTCCTGGATCTGGTCTCGAAACGCCCGGACCGAGTCCACAAAAAACTGCTCACCCTCGGGAAACAATACAGACAGGGCGTTCATGGTATGACTGATCAGATAGTTGTTATCCACCCAGTATCTGGGGACCTGTTCGCCAAACTCGAAACCCATGCGCTGGGGTTTGATGGAGACATTGTCCGGGGTATGGGAGGCCTTGCCCGGTTTGTTCGTTTGTGTGGTGGTCAGCATGGTTCTACTCCTTTGCGACGGAACGCTTTGGCTGATGTCATGAAGCCAGTGTGGCGGAGTCAATCCGGATACTGAATGCGCGAAGGGGACGGGCATCGTCCACAATGGGACAGGGGATTGGCCCGGGCGACAGCGGAGTCGGGGCAGCGGGCCCCACTGTGGCGGCAATCCGGTTCTGATAGAGTCAGAAACACGATAAATATCAATCAGGGACACACTATGGCAGGTACCGGTGCAGACAACGAGCGGCAAATGTTGGGGTTGTTCCTGGTGCCCGGGGTGTACCTGCGGGTACTGGCTGAAACCGTTCGTCAACTGGGTTACAACGACCGCCAGCTTTATCAGGGCCTGGATTTCACACATGAGGACCTGAAAGCCAACGACAGTCGGGTTTTCGTCACTGACGCCACTCTGATGGCGCAGCGCGCGCTCGAGGTGGCGGGCAAAGATGGCCTGAGCTTTATACTGGCGAGAGAGTTGCGGCTGACCATCCATGGCACCCTGGGCTTCGCCGCGCTCACCAGCCCGACCTTTGAGGGTGCGTTGGACTCTGTCCGTCGTTATCTTCAGCTGCGGGCGCCCTTTCTGAGCATGAAACAGTCCATAGCCGGTGACAAGGTGCTGGTTCAGCTGTGCGCGGAGTTTGCGTTGCCGCCTATCTCCGAGTTTCTGGCCGAGACGGTCAGCGCCACGTTGATTCTGCTCACTGAACAACTACTCGACCGGAGCGATGCCGAGGCCCGGGGTTTTGCCCTGGAAGAGGGTAAATTACCGGGCGTGTCGGTACACCTGCGGGGCCCTGAGCCAGCCTATTACCGGCGGTTTGCCGCCCAGTTGCCGGTCCGTTTCGAGTTTGGCCAGCCCGAGGAAATGCTGATTTTCCCCCGCAAGCTGCTGGACGTGCGCATGCGTCTGGCGGATGCTGAAGCCTCCCGGATGGCCCGGGACCAGTGTGAATTCGAGTTGCAGAGGGCGCTCAAGGAGCAGGGCGACATCGTGCTGGCGATTCGCAATATGCTGCGGATGACCCCAGGCCCCTTGCCCTCCCTGGAGGCCATGGCCGAGCGCTTCTGCGTGTCTTCCCGCACCCTGAAGCGGCGGTTGGCGGACCGGGACACCAGTTATCGGGAGATTGTCGAGGCCGTGCTGAAAGATCGGGCCATCCAGTTGCTGCGCTACACCAATCAGTCAGTCAGTGAGATTGCCTATGAACTGGGCTATGCCGATCTGTCCAATTTCAGCCGTGCTTTCCGCAAGTGGACGGGTAAATCCGCCAGTGAGTTTCGCGAGGACGGGCCGGACCCGGCACCGGATCTGGGCCCCTGAGAGTCGTTTGTGATTCCAGCGTTCGCCCCCATATTGTACTGGTCAGGCGCTCGTTGTGCGTCTGTGGTGACACACCAAATCCAACTGTGAACAGGAAGAACGCCGCAATGATCGAAAGACCCGACACCCACAGCAAGCTGATCGGCTACCTGCTCTGGATTTTCGGATTCCTGGGTTCGCACCGTTTCTATTATGGCAAGCCGGTGACCGGCACCATCTGGTTCTTTACTCTGGGGCTGCTATTCATAGGCTGGATTATTGACCTGTTCCTGATTCCGGCCATGGACAAGGAAGCTGATTACCGGTTCCAGGATGGCCAGATCAGCTACAACATCAGCTGGATACTGCTGACCTTCCTGGGGGTCTTCGGGGTGCACCGGATGTATATGGGCAAATGGCTCACCGGCATCCTGTACCTGCTCACCGGCGGCCTGTTTTTCATCGGTGTGCTGTACGATTTCTGGACCCTGAACAGCCAGATTTCCGAGCGTAACCGGGCCGATCAGCTGGCCTGATTACAGACCGGCGTTGAGCTCCAGCTCTGCCAGACCCTGTTCCAGGTAGTCCAGCATCCGTTGCAGGCTGGGCAGGGTCCGGCGACAGCCAATCAGGCCGAACTCCACCTGGTCGTTATAGCTGGTCAGTGTCATGTTCAGGGCCAGTCTGTCCATATCGATAGACACCGGATACATGCCTTCCAGTTTCGCCCCGTTCCAGTACAGGGGCCTGGATGGCCCGGGGACATTGGAAATCACCACATTGAAGGTCTGCCACTTGGGCGCCAGCCCGGTCAGCAGGTGGAAGGCGGCCGGCGCCAGGGTCAGGGCCGTGTAGTTGACGATTTCCTCCGGGCTCATATGCCGGTAGCGCTGCTTGGCCTCTTCCATGCCATGGTGGATTTTTAACAGTCGTTCGTCGGCCTCCTGCACATCGGTGTGAAGGCTCGCCAGGATGACGCCTACCTGGTTGCCCCCGGAGCTGTCGTCCCGGCGTAGTGACACCGGCACAAAGGCCACCAGTGGTTTCTCCGGCAAGGCATCCTGATTCATCAGATAGGTACGTAGAGCCGCTGCGCACATGGCAGTTACGACATCGTTGACCGTGGTGCCATAGGCCTCGCACACGGCGCGAATCCGTTTCAGGCACCAGGACTGGGCGGCGAAACGACGGGAACCGGTGATTTTCTGGTTCAGCATGCAGCGCGGGGCATGGAAAATGGAGTCGTAGGCCGGATCCTTCCGGGCCTGATTGATGGTTTTCAGTAGCTCCTTTGCCACAGTGGGAATGGTGCCGAGCTGGCGGCCCGAAAGCCCCAGCAAATGGGTGACACTGCGCCAGAGGGAGTGTCCGTCCGACTCACCCCTATCCCGTGACAGGCAAGGCAGATCCCAGATTGGCGGCATGCCGTGTTCGTCCGGGTTTTCACTCAGCATCCGGGTGGCCATGCGCATGGCCGAGACACCGTCCACCAGGGAATGGTGAACCTTGGTGTAGAGCGCAAACTGCCGGTCTTTCAGGCCCTCGATCAGGTGCACCTCCCACATGGGGCGCTCCCGGTCCATCAGGTGCGAATGCTCCGCCGATACGAACGACAGCAGCTCCCGAATACGCCCGGGTGTGGGCAGCGCCTCGAAGCGGAAATGATGCTCAAGGTCCAGGTGCTCATCCTCCACCCATACCGGCTGGCCCAGGCGATAGCTCAGGCGCTGGTTAAAGGGGGCGGTCACCTCCGTCTTCTGCCGAAGCTGGTCTGCCAGCTGCGCGACATAGTCGTCCGGCGCGCCTTCGGGGAAGGAAAACAGCTGGAGGCCGCCCACATGCATGGGCTGCTGGCGTTTTTCCAGCCAGAGAAAGAGCTGGTCAGTGGGATTCAGGGGCGTCACGGGGCAATCCTTGTTCTTGGTTTATGCCCCGATACTACCCCACTCCGAGCGGGTAAAAATTGGCTTTGGTAACAGCACCACCAAAAAGCCCGGCGAAAAAGCTATTGCGCGTCTCCACGCAGCGCTTTGACCTTTTGTTCCAGACGCTCGGCACTGGCCTCGTGGGGCGAGACCGGGAGACCAGCCAGCAGGTGAATCCGGGACCAGAACCGCCGTGGCCAATGGCTGAAGGCCGGCCCGCCACAATGGCTGAAAAAGCTGCCCCAGAGGCCGCGCAGTGCCATTGGCACCACCGGTACCGGTCGCCGGGCCAGAATCATGTCGACACCGGGCTTGAAGGTATCGACTTCGCCGTCTTTGGTGAGTTTGCCTTCCGGGAAAATACACACCACATGGCCGGCTGCGAGTTCTTCATCAATGCGGTCGAAAGCGGCTTCGTAAATCTCCGGCACCTTCGATTTCGGACCAATGGGGATAGCCTTGGCCAGGCGGAAGAAACCGCCCATGACCGGTGTCGCGAAAATGTTGTGATCCATCACGAATCGGACGGGTCGCCGCACCGCGCCGGCGATCACCAGGGCATCCATGTAGGAGACGTGGTTGCACACCAGCAGCACGGGGCCCTGCTCGGGTATACGGTCCAGGTTGTGGTGCGTGACCCGATAAATCGTGTGGGACAGGACCCAGATGACAAAGCGCAGGGCAAAGTCCGGTACCTGCTGGTACACGTAGGCCGCCACCATCAGGTTCATGATCGACAGCACCAGGAAGAACTCGGGAATGGTGAGTCCGAACAGGCCGAGCATGAGCATGCCCAGCAGCGCGCTGACCACCATAAACAGGGCGTTGAAAATATTCAGGGCGGCGATCACGCGGGCCCGGGTGGCCGGTGGTGTTTCCTGCTGGACATAAGCATACAGCGGCACGATAAACAGGCCGCCAAAGATACCAATGGCCAACAGGTCAATGGCCACCTGGCGATAATGGGGATCGGTTATGATCAGCCACCAGTCTGAGGGAATTGGCTGCTCCGGCATATTGAAGAACAGATCGATGCCGAAGAAACTCAGGCCAATGGAGCCGATGGGTACGATCCCCAGTTCAATCTTGTGGCCGGACAGCCGCTCGCAGGCAATGGAGCCGGCGGCGATGCCGATGGTGAAAATCGCCAGCAGTAAGGTGACGACCGTTTCGTCACCCATCAGGTGAGTCTTGGCGAAGTTCGGAAACTGGGTCAGATAGGCGGCACCCAGAAACCAGAACCAGGATATCGCCATGATGCTCAGGAATACATTGTGATTGTCCCGGGCAATGGCCATCAGTTTCCAGGTTTCCTGCAGCGGCCGGAAACGAATACGCAGATCCGGCGCTGCCGCCTCGGCCCTGGGAATCCGCCAGGCAGCCACCAGGCCAATCACCGCGAGCACCGCAACGGCGATGGCAATCACGGGGCCGGGAGCCGCAGCTTTCATCATCACGCCGGCCATCAGGGTACCCACCAGGATGGCCACAAACGTGCCCATCTCTACCAGCGCGTTACCACCCACCAGCTCGGATTCTTTCAGGGCCTGGGGCAGGATCGCGTACTTCACCGGCCCGAAAAACGCGGATTGTACGCCGGTGAGAAACAGCAGAAGGAACAACACCTCGTACCAGCCAAACCAGAGACCGACCGCGGCAATGCCCATGATCACCACCTCGGCGAATTTGATCCAGCGGATAACCGTGGATTTCTCGTACCGGTCCGCCACCTGGCCGGCGATGGCGGAGAACAGGAAAAACGGCAGGATAAACAGCATCGCGGCGAGATTGACCACCACATCCGACGACAGGCCAAACAGGCCCCCGGCGCTGTAGGTCACCAGCAGCAACAAGGCATTCTTGAACAGGTTGTCGTTGAAGGCACCGGCAAACTGGGTGACAAAGAATGGCAGGAACCGTCGCTCGGATAGCAGGCGAAACTGACTGTGATCTTCCATAACCTGAGGCTCTCCCTATGGGGTTCGCCGCAGACTATACGGCGCCCGGGAGGTGGTCAAGCGCGGCTGTTGTGCGCATACTGGATGCAGGATTGTGTTCCCAACCCAATGTTCTGGATGATGTGGAGTCTTGCCTATGGATGTTCAGCAGGCTGTTGTGTCACGCCGCTCGGTGCGGGACTTTCTGGATACCCCGGTGCCTGAAGCCACGCTTCGAACGGTAATCGAAACGGCGACCCGGTCGCCATCCGGAGGCAACCTGCAACCCTGGCATCTGCACGTCGTCACCGGCGATGCTCTGGCCCGACTCAAAGCCTTGATGCAGGAGAAGGTCAGCAAAGGTTTCAACGAAGTGCCGGAATACGAAATCTACCCACCAAAACTGCAATCGCCCTACCGCGACCGCCGGTTCGAAATCGGCGAACTCATGTACCGCCGGCTCGACATCCCCAGGGAAGACAAAGCCGCCCGCTTCGAATGGTTCAAACGCAACTTCGAATTCTTCGGCGCTCCGGTCGGCCTGTTCTGCACCGTCGACGACAACATGGGCCCGCCCCAGTGGTCCGATCTGGGCATGATCCTGCAAACTATCATGCTGTTGCTGCGCGCCGAAGGCCTGGACAGCTGCGCCCAGGAATCCTGGTCGGTGTACCCGAAAACCATCAGCGAATTCCTGGGCTTGCCCGAACACCGAAAAGTCTTCGCCGGCATGGCCATCGGCTACGCCAACCCCGACAGCCCGGTGAACCAGCTCACCAGCCCAAGGGCACCGCTGTCGGAGAACGTCGAGTTTATCAGCTGACAGGCGAACCTCAGGCGGCCACCGATGCCGCCTGAGCCACCTGCACTTCCAGCCGGATCCGGTTGCCGTCCAGCAACACCGGATAGACCTTCACCTGCACGCTCTCGTCTTCCAGACATTGCCCGCTGCGCAGATTGAAATGCTGCTTGTACAACGGTGACGCCACCACCGGCTCACCGTTGATATCCCCGGTAATGCCTCGGGCCAACACGTTCGAGCCACTGAACGGATCGGTATGGCTGATGGCAAACAATGCCGGCAGGCGGTGTGGCAGATAAAACACCGCCACCGGCCCGTCGTCGGTCCAAACCGCAATACCGGAATCAGCTACCAGATCGTCCACGGTGCACACAGCTTCCCAACAAGTCCGAGCTTTCATAAATCGTTCTCCTCAATCCCAATGTCTTTAACTTGCCTATCTCACTCAAGTCTGTGAGCGCGGGGGCCGGGGTAATTTTCTGGCAGGAAAAAAGATGTCTGAGCGAAGCGAGTTATTTTTTCCAGAAGAAAATTACCCCGGCCCCCGTGCTCCGCCCCAAAACCAGAAGGCTACGAAGAAACCGCCTCCAGTTCCGGCCTACGCTGCCCCCGCTCCGAAGTCCAACGCTGCACCGGATCCTTCTGTTCCGGCGCATTCACAAACTCCCGGAACCGCTTACGCTTCTCCGAATCCTCCACGGCGGTCCTCCACTCGCACTGATAGGTATCCACCAGATCCGCCATATGCTGCTCCAGCTCCTCGCCAATGCCGAGGCTGTCCTCCAGCACCACCTGCTTCAGATACTCCAGGCCACCTTCCAGATTCTCCATCCAGACCGACGTCCGCTGCAGCCGGTCCGCCGTGCGCACATAGAACATCACCACCCGGTCGATGGTGCGGATCAGCTCCTCATCCGACAGATCGGTGGCAAACAGATCCGCATGCCGCGGCCGCATCCCGCCATTGCCACACACATACAGGTTCCAGCCCTTCTCCGTGGCAATTACCCCGAAATCCTTGCTCTGGGCCTCCGCGCATTCACGGGTGCAGCCGGACACCGCCATCTTCACCTTGTGCGGCGCTCGCAGGCCCTTGTAGCGGTTCTCCAGGGTAATCGCCATGCCCACGCTGTCCTGCACGCCGTAGCGGCACCAGGTGCTGCCCACGCAGGACTTCACCGTGCGCAGGGACTTGCCGTAGGCGTGGCCGGTTTCAAAACCGGCGGCAATCAGCTTCTCCCAGATCTCCGGCAGTTCGCTCAGGGTGGCGCCGAACAGATCCACCCGTTGCCCGCCGGTGATCTTGGTGTACAGATCGTACTCCCTGGCCACTTCGCCCAGCACAATCAGCTTTTCAGGGGTAATCTCGCCGCCCGGAATGCGTGGCACGATGGAGTAAGTGCCGTTCTTCTGCATGTTGGCCATGAAAGTGTCGTTGGTGTCCTGTAGCGGCACGTGGTCGGTGGCCAGAATATGCTCGTTCCAGCAGGTGGCCAGAATGGAGCCCACCGTTGGCTTGCAGATGTCACAGCCCTGGCCCTTGCCGTATTGTTTGAGCAGACCCCGGAAGGTGCGGATACCGTTCACCTTCACCAGATGGAACAGTTCCTGTCGGGTGTAGGGGAAGTGTTCGCAAAGGTCGGTACACACCTCCACGCCGCGCTTTTCCAGCTCGCTGTCCACCACCTTCTTCAGTAAAGCCGCACAGCCGCCGCAACCGGTACTGGCCCTGGTTTCAGCCTTGACGCCGCCCAGATCGGTGCAGCCGGCGTCAATGGCGCCAGATATATCGCCCTTGGTGACGTTGTGGCAGGAACAGATGGAGGCGGTGTCCGGCAGGGCGTCGGCCCCCAGGGCAGGCGCGCCTCCTTCGCTTTCCGGCAGAATCAGCGCCTCCGGGTTGGCTGGCAGCTCAATGCCATTGAGGGCGTACTGCAGCAGGGTATCGTAAGGGCCGTTGTCGCCTACCAGAATGGCGCCCAGCAGAGTCTTACCGTCCTGGCTCACCACCATGCGCCGGTAGTGGCCGGCCTGCTCATCGTGAAAACGGATATTGCGTGCACCCGGGGTCTGGCCGTGGGCATCGCCGATGGAGCCCACATCCACCCCCAGCAGCTTGAGCTTGGTGCTCATATCGGCACCGGTAAAGGCCGCGCCGGTGTCTTTGTTCAAAGCGGCCGACAGGGTGCGCGCCATGGTGTAACCCGGAGCCACCAGTCCGAAGATGCGATTGTTCCAGAGTGCGCATTCACCGATAGCGTGAATGTTCGGGTCTGAGGTGGTGCATTGATTGTTGACCACAATCCCGCCGCGTTCGCCCACCTCCAGGCCGCAGGCCCGGGCCAGGGTATCCTGGGGACGGATGCCAGCGGAAAACACAATCAGATCGGTTTCCAGATGGCTGTCGTCGGCGAAGTTCATCCTCAGCCGCGCGTCGCTGCCCGGCACGATGGCGGTGGTGGCTTTCTCGGTGTGTACCTGCACGCCCAGATCTTCAATTTTCTGGCGCAACAGGGCGCCGCCCTGATCGTCCAGCTGCACAGGCATCAGGCGCGGGGCGAATTCCACCACATGGGCCTGCAGGCCCAGGCTTTTCAGGGCGTTTGCCGCTTCCAGCCCCAGTAGACCGCCGCCCACCACGACACCGGTTTTCGCTGACTGGGCACTGGCCTGAATGGCATCCAGATCGTCCAGGGTTCGGTACACAAAGCAGCCATCCTGATCGTTGCCCTTAATGGGCGGTACGAACGGGTAGGAGCCGGTGGCCAGCACCAGTTGATCGTAGGTGTACTCCCCTTTTGGTGTCGTCAGCACGCGGCTGTTCCGGTCGATGGCGGTGACCGGCTCATTCAGGCGAAGATCAATGCCCTGGTCTGCGTACCAGTCTGCTGTGCCCATGGCGAGGTCCGCGTGAGTGGAACCGGTGAAGTACTCCGACAGATGCACCCGGTCGTAGGCCAGCTGCTTCTCTTCACCGAACACGATCACCCGGTAGGTCTCGGCCGCCGGGGACTGGCTGAACTGTTCCAGGAAGTGATGGCCAACCATACCGTTGCCGATCACGATCAGGGTCTGTTTACTCATCTTGCTGTCCTCTCTCTTGGCAGCCTATCAGGCTGCTGCGTCGCAATAGGTTTTGCCGAAAGCGATGGTGTCCCTGTAGCGGGAGACATCGGCGCCGGAGCGAATCAGTTCGCTGTACCAGGGCCCGTTGGCGGTATCGCCCAGCAGGATGGCGCCGGCCAGCCGGTTGCAATCCAGCAGCAGTTGGCCGTAGACCGCCTGGGTTCGGTCCTGCCATTCAACAATTTCGGTCTGCTCGCCGGGGACTATCCGGCCACAGGAAAAAATGGGCAGATCGCTGATTTTCAGTCGGGTGGCGACTTCTCCGGGCTCAAATACTCTGGCTCCCGGCACCTGGCAAAGAAGCTGTGCCAGGATCCGGGCCTGCTCGTAACCGGGTTCGACCAGGCCAAAGGTGTGTTCCTGAAACTGACAGCACTCACCCAGTGCGTAGATATGCGGGTTGGACGTCATCAGGTTCGGAGTGACTCGAATACCCCGGTCACAGTTGAGGCCGGCGTCAGCTGCCAATCCCTTGTTGGGTTCAATACCGGTAGCAATAACCACCAGGTCCGTGGCCAGTACCGTGCCGTCACTCAGTTCCACGGCGCGGACCTGATTCCGACCGAGCAGGGAGACCGGCGAGGTGCCGGTTCGGATACTCACCCCCCGCTGCTGTAACTTCTGCTTCAGAATATCGCCAGCGATCGGGTTCAGCTGTCGGTTGAGCAGATGACCGCTGCGGTGCAGCACAGTAACGTCCATGCCCCGGGTCCTGAGCCCTTCGGCCGCCTCCAGGCCGAGAAAGCCTCCGCCGATGACCACGGCCCGACGGTGTGACTTTGCCTGCCGGATCAGCGTGCGGGTGTCGGCCAGGTCCCGGAAGTTCATCACGCCGTCAAGGTCTTCACCGGGGAGGCCAAGGCGGGAGGGCTGTGCTCCGGTGGCCAGCACCAGCGTGTGATAGGACTGGGTGCGACCACAGGCGGTTGTTACCTGGCGCTGGCCCGGACTGATATGGGTGACAGGCTCATGCTGGTGCACCTCTATTCGGTGCTTGTGGAACCACTGCCAGGGTTTCAGTTCCAGATCGGTTTCCTGAATCTGATCGGCCAGCAATGACGACAACTGGATCCGGTTGTAGGCAGCGAAGGGCTCACCGTTAAACACCACAATGCGGCTGAACGGATGCCCCTGGGCTACCAGTTGCTCCAGCAGCCGCTGCGCGACCATGCCATGGCCGCAGATCACCAGTGGGTTATCCTGTGTGTGTTCCATGGAACTGAGTGCCTCCAGCAACGAAAAAAGCCGGAGCATCATGCTCTCCGAAGAGAACAGATGGTCCGGCACCAATGCCAACAACAATGATCTGATGGTCCGGCCTGATTCCATGGCCGGGACAGTCGTCCTTGTCTAAGTGTTAGCGATCTCCGTGCCAACTTTTTCAGGCTTTATTATTCAATGGCTTAGGTGAGTCCGCTGAAGGAGTCCGGCTCGTGGGCATCAAAAGGGTGCCCCGGGATGGGGCGAAACGCACGATGATTGGGCCGGAATGACTGGCCTGTAAATTGCTGCAGTCCGGGTAGAAAGGAACCAACTGTGTACCGACACCAGGAGCTGCACCATGAACACCAAACGCCATCCCCGTATGACCGCGACAGCGACTGCTGCGGAATTTCTGATGGCCTCCCGCCAGTGTGAGATCCGTAATCTGGAGTACTTTCTGCAGATGGGGCGGTTGGTGCAGAGCGTGGGCAATCTGGTCCATGGCCTGCAACGGGAGCGAGGCGCCACCAATCTTTATCTGGGGTCCGGTTGCCAACGCTTTGCCCGGGAACGTACCGCCATGGTCAAGGAAAACGAGCAGTTGGCCGCTACCTTCCGGCAGGCATTGGCAGACATTCAGGAGGATCTCACCACCCATCCGGTCAGCAGCCCACTGCTCGGGCACATCGCCAGCGCCCTGCACAGCCTCGACCAACTGCCCGGGTTACGGCAGCGGGTGAATGACCAGGAGGCCAGTGTTTCGGAGGCCACGGAGTGGTTCTGCGACAGTATTCATCAACTGATTACGGTCGTTTTCGAAGCGGCAGAAACCGTGGCAGAGCCTTCGATTGCGGGACTGCTTGTGGCCATGGTGCATGTCATGAACGGAAAGGAATATTGTGGTCAGGAGCGGGCCGCAGGTTCCGCGGGGTTCTCCAGCGGACACTTCGATAACGCACTGTCACGGCGCATGATGCACCTGGTTGAAGCGCAGGAGCGGTGTTTTGAGGTCTTTGTCGGCTTCGCCAGTGAGGAGAGCCTGTCGCTCTGGCAAGCCCTGCGCGCTCACCCGCGGGAACTGGAAATTGAGCGGATGCGACAGATGGCCGTTTCGGTCGGGCCCTATAAGTCTCTGGATAAAGACATGGCCGACCGCTGGTTCAATCTGATGACAGAGCGCATGGACGATCTGAAGAAGATTGAGGATTCGGTTGAGAGCGCTTTCCACCATCGCTGTGTGGAGCGCTATACCGAAGCGCGTCACTCCCTGGCTCATCAGGAAACCCTGCTGGCCTCGCTGGAACAACGCCATGCCTCCACAACGCCCGTGCTGGTGGTTTGCGATAACGGTGTAGAGGCCGGAGCTGCCGATGCGTGGGCCGGGGAAGGTGTCGGGCAGCAATCAGGCCGATCCATCTTTGACCTGGTCCAGGAACAGACCCGCCGCCTGCGCCAGATGTCTGAAGAATTGCAGAGTGCCAAAGAAGCTCTGGAAGATCGTCGTACCCAGGAAAAGGCCGTCTTGCTGTTGATGGAACACCGCAACATCAGCAATGACGAAGCCCACCGCCTGCTGCGAAAACTGGCCATGGACCAGGGCAAGCGACTGCCCGAAGTCGCCCGGGCACTGGTATCCATGGCAGGGGTCTTAAGCTGATACTTGAACCAGGCCGGGACGGGGCGCCCCGCCCGGCATAAAGTCAGGCCGAAGCTGAATGCTTGGCTGCCGGCGCCTCCGGTTTTGCACTGCTGCCGCGGCGACTGTTCAGAGACTCCAGCTTGCGCTGCTTCTCGTACAGGAACGACAACACCTCCTGCCGGTAATGCACATATTTGGCATCATCCGCCAGGGCCACACGATTGCGAGGCCTTGGCAGATCAATGTGCAGATCCTCCCCCACCGTGGCGGCAGGCCCGTTGGTCATCATAATAATGCGGTCGGACAACAGCACCGCCTCGTCCACATCGTGGGTAATCATGATCACGGTATTGTTCAGCTCCTGCTGAATTTCCATCAGCGAATCCTGCAAATGGGCCCGTGTCAGGGCATCCAGTGCCCCAAACGGCTCATCCATCAGCAACACACTGGGTTTCATGGCCAACGCCCGGGCGATGCCCACCCGCTGCGCCATCCCCCCGGAAATCTCGCCAGGCCGCTTGTTGGCGGCGTGGGCCATATTCACCAGTTCCAGGTTATGGGTAATCCAGTCCTTGCGCTCCTGCCGGGTCATCGACTTGCGAAACACCTGCCGGACCGCCAGTTCCACGTTTTCATACACCGTTAACCAGGGCATCAGGGCATGATTCTGAAACACCACCGCCCGCTCGGGGCCGGGCGAATTTACCTCATGGCCATCCAGCACACAGCCACCCCTGGAGGCCTGCAGTAACCCGGCAACAATGTTCAACACCGTCGATTTTCCGCAGCCGGAATGGCCGATCAGTGAAACAAACTCCCCTTTTTGTATCTTCAGGTTGATGTTATCGAGAGCGATGAAGGGCCCTTTGGGCGTATCAAACGCCATCTCAACACCGGTTAGTTCTAAATGTGGTTTACTCATGGAATTCACCTCAAAAGCAAGCGGAGCGCCGGGAGGGTTACGCCTCCCGAAACCCTCAAAAACATGGATGTTTTTGCGGAGCGTACATGGGTAAAACAGAGCGTTTGTGGAGCAAAGCTCCACGCGACGGTTTTACGACCGCAATCTGTGATTGCGGGCTGGACCCCATCGGGGTACTCGCCGCGTGTTTCGGGAGGCGTAACCCTCCCGGTGCGGCATGCTCCAGAACGGGATCACTCATTCCAGGCCACCTTCCGCTGAATCAACAGCATGACCCGATCCAGCAAGAACCCGATAAACCCGATGGCCAGCACCGCCACCATAATCCGACTCAAAGACTGGCTACTGCCATTCTGGAACTCATCCCAGACAAACTTGCCCAGCCCCGGGCTTTGCGCCAGCATCTCGGCGGCAATCAGCACCATCCAGGCAATGCCCAGAGACACCCGCAAGCCGGTAAAGATCATCGGCACCGACGAAGGCAAAACCACCTTACGAACATGGGTCCAGAACGACAGCCGAAGTACCTGGGAGACGTTCAGCAGGTCGGGATTTACTGCTGCCACTCCAACGCTGGTGTTGATCAGTGTTGGCCAGAGACTGCACAGAGTGACCGTAATCATCGAGGTCAGGAACGACTTCTCGAACATTGGATCGTCACTGACATAGGTGGCCGATACCACCATGGTCACAAGCGGCAGCCAGGCCAGCGGAGAGACCGGTTTGAAGATTTGTATCAGTGGGTTCACCGCAGCCTGGAAATACCGGTTGAGGCCAAACACGATGCCCAGAGGCACTGCAATCAGCGACGCCAGGGCGAAACCGGCCAGTACGGTCAGCAGGCTGGTGACCACCTGGTCGAGAAAGGTGGGCGCTCCCGGGTAATCCCGAATGCGGACGTCTGCCTCCGGGTTGTCGGCCAGAATGCGGGCATTACGCTCTTCCTGCATGGTAATGAATTTATCCGCCCGTTCCCGTTGGCTAACATGCTCCTGCCACAGTTGTCCGGATTGTTCCCACACCTGCACCGGGCCGGGAAAGGCCCCCAGGGAGGTTTCCACCTGTGGCGCGGCCAGGTGCCAGAAGCCCAGGAAGACCAGAATACCAACCAGTGGTAACAGCAGCTGCTTGCCCTGGCTAAGCCATTCGCCCGGTTGTATACCGGAAAGTAGCTGGCGGCTGCCACTGGCCATGGACTGACTGATTCTTGCGCTTAACGTCGTCATGTCTGGCCCTCCCTTACGGTGTCTCCGACCCTTTCAGGCCGATACTGAAACGGTTGATGTAGGCATTGGGTTCGCGCGGAGTGAAAGGGACGCCGTCAATCAGCTCTCCCTGCATGGGGCGTTCGAAATTCTCCTGGGCAAAGTCCGGGAAATCACTGGCGGTCATCAGACCATCCTCGATCAGTGACTGGGCGGCTTCGGCGTAAAGATCACCCCGATACACCCGGGCCGCGGTCTTCATATACCAGTCGTCGGGTTTTGCCTCGGGGATCTGGCCCCAGCGCCGCATCTGACTCAGGTACCAGATCGCATCAGACGGATACGGATAGGTGGCGTGGTAGCGGAAGAAAACGTTGAAGTCCGGTACTTCCCGGACATCGCCCTTTTCATACTCGAAGGTACCGGTCATGGAGTTGGCAATGACTTCCCTGTCGGCCCCCACGTAGCTGGGGCGGGCAAGGATGTCCACGGCGGCCTCCCGGTTGGCGTTCTGGTTTTCGTCCAGCCAGTAAGCCGCGCGGATCAGCGCCCGCAGTAAACGCAGGTGGGTGTTGGGGTATTGCTCGGCCCAGGCTTCGGTCACCCCGAACACCTTTTCCGGGTTGTTGGGCCAGATTTCGTAGTCGGTAATCACCGGGACACCAATGCCCTTGAAGACCGCCTGCTGATTCCAGGGTTCACCCACGCAATAGCCCTGGATGGTACCGGCTTCCATGGTGGCCGGCATCTGCGGTGGCGGTGTCACGGAGAGGTGAACGTCGGCCTCGAGGGTGCCGCTGGTGTCACCGCGCTGGGGCGCGTAGAAGCCGGGATTCAGGCCACCAGCGGCCAGCCAGTAACGCAGTTCGTAATTGTGGGTGGACACCGGAAACACCATGCCCATGCGGAAGCGCTCGCCGTTGGCGCGGGTCTGCTCTACCACCGGCTTCAGCGCGCTGGCTGAAATCGGGTGTTCCGGATGATCGCCTTCCATGTCCAGGTTTGGTTTCATCGCTTCCCAGACGTCGTTGGACACGGTAATGCCGTTGCCATTGAGGTCCATACTGAAGGCGGTGATGATATCGGCCTGGGTGCCATAGCCTATGGAGGCGCCCAGGGGCTGGCCGGCCAGCATGTGGGCGCCGTCCAGTTCACCGGTGATCACCCGGTCCAGCAGCACCTTCCAGTTCGCCTGAGCTTCGAGTTCTACGAATAACCCTTCGTCCATGAAGTAGCCCTGTTCCCAGGCAACCGCCAGGGGCGCCATATCCGTGAGTTTGATAAAGCCAAGCTTCAGATCGGGTTTCTCCGCCGGGCCGATGTCGGCCTGGGCCAGGGAGCTCAGGCCGATCAGGGTGGCGGTCAGTAAAGGTCGAACATAATGGTTCACAGTCTTCATCGTGATGCCTCTCGGTTCTCTCATTTCAGACGCGCAAAAAAAAGCGCCTGCCTCCGTTGCCGGAGAGCAGGCGCCGATGCCTGTAAATGAGAGCTGTGATGTCGTGATGGTTCACTAATCACTGAGCACAAGCCGTGCCATTTAGAACTATTCAGTTATTTCAGTAAGTTGCGGCATGCCTGCACGTTCCGACAGGGGAATCCGGTTCTGTGCCGGGGTGGTTTTGGTGCAGAAAATGGCCCTTTGCACCAAGGTGAACGCCAATCGATAGG
This sequence comes from Marinobacter nauticus, assembly GCF_003634635.1. Taxonomy (GTDB): domain Bacteria; phylum Pseudomonadota; class Gammaproteobacteria; order Pseudomonadales; family Oleiphilaceae; genus Marinobacter; species Marinobacter nauticus. The sequence continues at coordinate 411,692 of NZ_RBJB01000004.1, forward strand.
CTTTTCACGGAAACTTTTTAACGGGGCACCTGGCTTCGACAGGCGCACCATGCGCCATTCAAGGCCCTTTCAGGCATCAAAGCGTGTACTGGCCTCCTAATTGCTTTCTTTAGTGGCAGACAACACAGGCAACGAAGCCCGCCCCCGGCTCTGGAAACGGAAACCGGGTGGCGGGCTTTTTTGGTTTAAGAGCGAGGAACAGCATGAAACACCACGACACGCCAGCGGACTCTATTGCCACCACCTGCCCCTACTGTGGTGTTGGCTGCGGTGTTCTGGCCGCCCCTGGCCATGTCGAAGGCGACCATCAGCACCCGGCCAATGGCGGACGGCTTTGCGTCAAAGGTTCTGCCTTGCACGAGACGCTGGAGGATGCCAACCGGTTGCTGGTGCCAAAGGTTGAGGGCCGTGAGGTGGCGTGGGCAGAGGCCATTGACCGGGTAGCCGAGGTCATTTCCGAATCGGTGCGTGAGCATGGCCCGGAATCCGTGGCTTTCTATCTCTCCGGGCAGTTGCTCACTGAGGATTACTACATTGCCAACAAGCTGGCCAAGGGCTTCATCGCGACCCCGCACGTGGATACTAATTCAAGACTGTGCATGTCATCAGCGGTTGCGGCGCACAAACGTGCCTTTGGCGAGGACTGTGTCCCGGGCTGCTACGAGGATCTTGAACTGGCGGACCTGCTGGTGCTTGCGGGCAGCAACGCCGCCTGGGCCCATCCGGTGCTGTATCAGCGGATGAGTGCCGCCCGCCGTCAGGGCCGGAGAGTGGTCGTTATCGACCCGAGAAAGACAGCCACAGCGGATCTGGCTGATCTGCACCTTCAGCTTCGCCCCGGAACGGATACCCTGTTGTTCAATGGCCTGCTGGTCTGGCTGCACGATCACGGAGCCTTGGCGGGCGACTACCTTGCAGAGCACTGTAACGGTTTCGAGGAAACCCTGGCGATCGCCCGGTCCTGCGCGCCTTCCGTGCAAGCAGTGGCCAGCGGCTGCGATCTGGCAGCAGACGAGGTTTGCTGTTTCTACCAGTGGTTTGCCGACACCGGGCGCACCGTGACCGCCTTTTCCCAGGGCATTAATCAGTCGGTCGCCGGTACCGACAAGGCCAATGCCATCATTAACTGCCATCTGGCTACCGGGCGGGTGGGTCAACCGGGTGCGAGCCCGTTTTCGTTGACCGGGCAACCCAATGCCATGGGTGGCCGTGAGGTCGGCGGGCTGGCCAATACCCTGGCAGCCCATATGGATTATGACACCCCGGGCGCCTTACTCCGGGTTTCGGATTTCTGGCACTGCGAGCAGGTAGCCCGGGGCCCTGGCCATAAAGCCGTGGAGTTGTTCGAGGCGGTTCACCGGGGTGAGATCCGCGTGCTCTGGGTAATGGGAACCAACCCCGCAGTCAGCCTGCCGGACACTGACCGGATTCACCAGGCACTGTCCCGTTGCCAGACTTTGATCGTCTCGGATTGTGTGGCCCAGACCGATACCACGCAGTTTGCCGATATTCTGCTGCCTGCTGCCGGTTGGGGCGAGAAAGATGGAACGGTGACCAATTCGGAGCGTCGTATTTCGCGCCAACGGCGGTTTCTACCCCTGCCGGAGCAGGTCCGACCGGACTGGCAGATTATCCGGGATGTTGCCCGGGCCCTCGGCCATGCTCATGCTTTCGATTACCAGTCCCCCGCCGATATCTTTCGCGAACATGCGGTATTGTCCGGCTATGGCAATGGGGGCGAACGAGTGTTCAATATTTCCGCCTTGTCTCAACTCAGCAACCAGGAGTACGACGAGCTGACGCCGGTGCAGTGGCCCGTCACCGCCGGCAATCCCGGAGCCTGGGTGCAAACCCGACGGTTGTTTGGGAACGGGCGATTTCCCACGCCCGATGGCCGGGCCCGCTTGGTGCCCGTGTCCAGTTTGCCGCCCGGGCAGCAACCGACCCCTCGGTATCCGCTGGTGGTGAATACTGGCCGAATCCGGGACCAATGGCATACCATGACCCGAACGGCTCTGGCACCCAGGCTGTTTGCCCATCGCAGCGAGCCGTTCATAGAGTTGCATCCGGCGGATATTGCCGGCTTTGGCCTGATTGAAGGTGCCCTGGCGGTACTGCGTGGGCCGGACGGTGCAGGTTACGTTGGCCGGGTTCGGGCCAACACCGGACAGCGCACCGGTGAAGTCTTTGTGCCCATTCACTGGAATGGCCGGTTTGCCTCCTCCGCTCTGGCCTCCAGCCTGATCCGGCCGGTTGTGGACCCTATCTCCGGTCAGCCAGAAGGCAAGCACGGTGTGGCGACTATCGGGCCCCTGGTGACCCGCTGGCAGGCGAGGATGATGTTGGGTGATGCCGGCGACGCCTCGTTGGACACCACAGCCCTTGTCTACTGGAGCCGCCAGCGTTTGCGCCACAGTCACAGCTGGTGGTTCGCCGGGTGCCACGACATGAACTGGCGGGACTGGGGGCAACGGTGTTTTTCGCGGGAACCGGAACTGGTCATGGAAGACCAAGCGAGACAGCGTTACCGGGCCGCCTGGCTTAGTGGCGATCGACTGGACGCCGTGTTGCTGGTTGAGCCCTGTGTCCAGACCATGCCGGATCTGGACTGGCTGGACAGTTGTTTTGACAAAGGTGAGCTGGCGTCGGAACAACGCCGCTCGTTACTGGCGGCAGGCACAGTGGAAGGGGAAGCGTCAGGGCCGATTGTCTGCAGTTGTTTTGGCGTGGGTGAGAACCAGATTGCCCAGGCCATTGAACAGGGCATGGCCAGCCCCGAAGCACTGGGTGAGCAGCTGAAGTGTGGCACCAACTGTGGCTCCTGTCTGCCGGAGATCCGGGACCTGCTGGCGCGCACAGGGGCTCGGGAACCTGCCTGAATCAGGCCGCGGCCGCCCGCCTAAGCAGCGACAATGGTACCCGATAGCGAAGGATCCGGGCATGCTGGCTGACAGTCACCGTGCAGGTCTTGCTGTTAACGCGTACCACCTGGCCCCGCTTCTCGCGCCGGCCATCGCCGAACACCACCGAATCCCCCACCTGCCAGCGCCGGTACTCCGCAGCGGGACTCGGAAATTCAAAGGGTGTACTGGCTAGCTCTATCCCACAGTCGCTGGCTAGGCCGGACAGGTGCCGTCGGGTAGCGTCGGCTGCACCGCTATGATGCAGATCGTCCAGGGCCTCATAGAAATGCCGGTTGTGAACGGAGCCGTAATGCCGTTGCCCGGCACTGTGCTGCAGCAAATGGGCAAACTCATGGCAGCAGGTATGCGCCAGCAGGTTCAGCACAGTTACCTCGCCCCCGAAATAACCCCGGCCACGGATCTCCCGGGTTGATAGCCAGCCCTGGGCGGTGGCCGGTTGATGCTTGGCGGCGATCATCCGGGCTCCGTAGGTAATCAGGTGCTGTTTCTTGCGAGGATCAAAGCGGTGGTAGGTGGCCTGGCCCGAGCCGACCCGCAATGCCAGCCCGGCGCCCGGATTTGCCTGCTGAACCCAGCCTTCAGCCGGCGTCCAGAGAATGTCCCGGGTGGTCTGGCACATGAGGGTGCCGATGGCATATGCATTCGGAGGTAGTTGAGGCATGAGTCTTGATTGGCGCTAAAAAACAGTCACGTGATTGTATGGATGGATAGACTAACCAGCGATTTTACAAATTGCTATGGCCCGATTTGGAAGAGTTGTCTAGAGGCTCTCTCTAACTCTGATCTCAAGTCCAGCGAATACGCCACTCCGGTGCTCGGCCTGATCTCCGGTAACCTGTCCCTGGAATGCCTTGATCCCGACTCACCTCCCTCCAGGGAGTATGATGCGTCGGGCAGCGTCGACGAAGCTGCCGCTTGAACCCTAAACGATAATCAGACAAACTGTCACCAGATATTGCTAAGTGGTGACGATTTGTCTGATTCCAGTTCTCCCCAATCTTCCCGGGTACTACTTCAAGCCCTGTTCCAAAAGCAAGGAGGCCAGCTCCGCTTGAGCGAAGCGTTGGCGCGGGGCTTTAGTCGGTACCAGTTCTATCAGCTCCGGGATGAGGGGCTGATAGAGCCGGTCAGCCGTGGTCTGTACCGACTGGCGGATCTGCCGCCCATCGAAAACCCGGATCTGGTGGCCGCCGCTACTCGGTTCCCAAGTGCAGTGCTTTGCCTGATTTCCGCGCTGGACTGGCATGGCATCACCACACAGATTCCCCATCAGGTGCATCTGGCGGTGGCGAGGGATGCCCGTCTCCCGGTTCTGGATTACCCGCCGGTGGCCGGGTACCGGTTCTCCGGACTAGCCTTCAGTGCAGGCATTGAGCAGGTCGATGTAGATGGCATTACCCTGAACGTTTACAACCCGGAGAAAACCCTGGCGGACTGTTTCAAGTTCCGGAATCGTATCGGCATGGATGTGGTGCTTGAGGCGCTGGAGCTTTATCGCATTCGTAAAACCTTTCTGCCGGGCAAGTTGATGGAATACGCCCGAATCTGCCGGGTCGCCACTGTTATGGCACCCTATGTGGAAGCCAAGTTGTGAATGGAATCAGTCAATCAACGGAATAACCAAAGTGAAAGGAGATCGCGATGGCAACGAACACCGCCGCGTCTGTTCGACAGAAACTGCTGAATAAATCCCGGGCTGAAAAGCGCCCCTTTCAGGAGCTGTTGCAGTATTACGCCATGGAGCGGTTTCTGTATCGGCTGAGCCAATCGCCCCACAGCGGCTGCTTTACCCTGAAGGGCGCACTGATGCTCTGGGCCATGCAGGGGCAGACCAGCCGACCGACCCGGGATATTGATATGCTGGGCCAGACCAGTAACGAACCTGAGGCGATTCTGGACCAGGTACAAGAAATCATTGCTGCTGAAGTGATGGATGACGGTTTGCATTTCGATCCAGATACCCTGAAGGCAGAAGCCATCACCGAAGATGCAGACTATCAGGGACTGAGGGTGACCTTCACTGGTTTTCTCGACAACGCCAGAATTCCGATGCAACTGGATATTGGCTTTGGCGATCCCGTATTTCCGTTCCCCTCCTGGCTGGAGTTTCCAACCTTACTGGATTTTCCCGCTGCACGGATTCAGTGCTACACACCTGAATCGTCTATTGCCGAGAAATTCCAGGCAATGGTGAATCTGGGTGAGCTGAACAGCCGGATGAAGGACTTTTACGATATCTGGCTGATGTCTCGTCAACACGAATTCCAGTCGAAAAACCTCAAGAGTGCGGTTGACGGTACCTTCCAGAAACGCGGGACCGAAATTCCTGAAACCAATCCCTTTTCTGCCGCTTTTGTGGACAGCAAACAGCTACAGTGGCAGGCTTTCCGTAAACGCCTTGGCCAGGATCATGTGCCGGAGGCATTTTCGGAAGTTGTAGAGGCGGTGGTTGAGTTTCTAGGGCCTGTGATGGCGAATCAAGGCACGGATGCTCCGAGGGAAATCTGGCTCCCACCCGGATTGTGGAGTCTGCAGGCCGATGGCTAGTTCTATTTTGGTAGGCAATATCTAGTAGCCGCTGTTGCAGCGCCTTCAGTGCATTCAAGGCTCCAAGTATGTGGGATTGCTAAACCGCATAGCCGAAAGAGATGAACGATGGCTCTAACCGTACCGATAAGCGGGATGTGATTTTCCCGGTCGTTTGAAGAACTTCAATGTGCGGCTGCGCAATGCCTTCGAGCAAAACTAGCGCAGTCTTCCCTAGCCATTCCACTGCAAAGCTTTTTGCGTGTTGTCCAATGCCCTAGAAGCCCGGATGGGTAGCTTCACCGCCGGATGGGAGCATTTCTTAAGAAGTGTGAAAACGCTTTTGAGCTGGTCGTGGAGTTTGCGGCTATTGGTCGGGAGTGGATTGCCTGAGTTCCCTGGATTCCGAATTGAAGAGCATCCAAATGCCCCCTTGATCATTCGCGTGTTTTGCTAACAGACAATGAAGACAGAACTTCTTCGAAAATGTCATCCTGAGTACTGATGGTAATCCACGAAGTTGGATGTTTTGAGGTGGCGATAAATGCAGTGGTGTATCCATTGACGGCGACTGAGAAGCCGTAGGCGCTGTTACCCAAATCCAGCTGAACGACCTTGCCGGAGGATCTTTGTGCTTCATTAAATCCTTGCCTGACCTCGTCAACGGCGGTATCAAAATCTGGGCTGGTTTCCATGGTCATCAACGAACCAACCATTGCGGAACCAAGCCAAAGCTGGGTTTCAAAAGGTTGCACATCAATCGTATCAAATCGACCGTTACCGAGCTCAAATGTCAGGTGATTGGAGGTGTGAAACTCAATGGGTGTCTGGCCAGTGGCAGCACAACCAGAGAGCAGGCTGACCAGCACAAACCCGAAAGCGATAGTTTTTTTCATCAAACGGATCCCTGTTCAGTTCAAAGAGTCGAGAATAGGAGGCTTGAATTGAACCGCGCGAAAACGCTTGCACATCATGTTAATGCGTACGTTACCCAGGAGAAAGGGCTCCCCCGACTTTCTGATAACACGTAACGCCCATTTTCTAAGCTTATTTGCTGGCCAACGGAGATCCTGAGGGTTTGGAACGGCATCAATCCATGTGCTGCAGTCTTCCATTTCGGCAAGTAATTCAACCACCCTTATGATTGTCTCATCCGTAATCGAAGATGATGTAAAGAGGCGGGCATTAGCCTGTCCGTAGAATGCGCTGATGATTGCATGAATTATATCGACATCATTCTCAGTGATAGTGTCGCTCATGCTCTTCATTCCTTGAAGTTCTAAAGCTAATGCCCCGGCGATCTCGCGAACGCCGGGGCATTATAACGCTGAGGCCTGGGTAAATTATGCCTCGATCGGTGAACGCCAGTCGTCAGCGCCAGAGGTGCCTGCAACCGCGTGCTCCCAAGTGACTTTACGGTAGGACAGAGACACGGTAACCAGCTGCGTGAAGTCCGCGTTGGCAGCGTCCTGACAGTGGGGCATGTTGCAGTTGATGTCGATGATGGTGGCATCTTCCAGGATGGTGGAGAAGAAGTGCTCCTGCTTGCCCTCAACCGAGGTGCGGTACCACTTCAGCTCTACCTTCGGCAGCATTTCGCCGGACGCCAGGGCGTTGTACATCAGCGGAGTGGCCTTGTTCAGGGCTGAAGTGAACTTGAACGGCTTGTGAACGCGCTGACCGGAAGGCTGGCCGGACTGGGGATCAGTCGGAACGGTAACAACGTGGCTGAATTCCTGAACCAGCACTTCGTCTTCGTGACCTTCAACGTAGATGTTGCCTACGGAATCGGAAGTGAACGCGCCAGCGGTGATGTTACCCTGAGTTTGGCCTTCGATGCTGATATAACAAGGAGTTGGCATAGTCTGCTCCATGACAATGTTGTGAATGAGGGTCCCAAGGATGTTCCCTGGACGGCATAACAGATAACAATCGCCGTGCCAGTTATTGAATGTATTTATAAAACATCACGTTACGTTATTTCCGGGAGCTTTCTGAGTATCTTCGGGCAACGCATTGCTTGGCGGGCGGGCGAGGTTTTGCTGGCCGGGCAAAAAATGGCCCAGAGTTCAGATCCAGGAGCCTCCGGCCAGGGAAGTTAATAGCGCCAGCAGAAGCAGAGCTGAGACGCCTTGCCAGAAACGCACCGGATGCCGTTCCATGAGAGGCGGATGGTGGCGGGCGCGCCAGTCCTGCCCGGGGTGTCGGAGTTCGTAGAGCAGTTCCGATAACGCCGGGTAGCGACGATGGGATTCCGGGTGGCTGGCCCGGGCCAGGGTGGCGTCCAGCCACGGCGGCAGGTCTTCGCGCCAGGCCCTGGCTGGCCGGTATGTCAGAGCCCGCAGTTGTTTGCGAGTGCGGATGCGGGGTACATCGGTGTGGTAGGGCAGGTGCCCGGTCAACAGCTGATAGACAATCACGCCAAGGGCGTACTGGTCCGACTGCCAGGTGCCCGGCTCGCCGAGAAACAGTTCCGGCGCCGAGTAGAGGGCTGCGCCAACCGGATAGTCAGTGGCAGGTTTGCCGGCTTCTTCAAGACCGGCGACCCGGGTTGCTCCGAAATCGACCAGCATGGCCCGGCCATCGGGTGTGATCAGGACATTTTCCGGTTTCAGATCCTGATGCACCATTTCCAGCCGGTGGAAGGCCCTGAGTCCCCGGGCAATCTGTTCGGCCAGTTGTCGCACGGTTTCCAGGTCTGGCTGCGGATGATCAAGCATCCATTGCCGCAAGGTACAACCTTCCACATAGTCAGTAGCCAGATACAGGCAACTCTGCGGGCGCTCCGGGGCAAAGATGGCAACCACATGGGGGCTCTGCACGCGCTGGGCAATCCAGCGTTCGGTGACAAATTGCTCCAGCTCATCCGGATACTGCCGCAACTCCATCGCCGGAAACTTGATTGCCACATGTTTCCCGGAACTTTCATCCACGGCCAGGTAAACGTGGCTTCGGCTACTGATATGCAGGGCCCTGATGATCCGAAACCCGTCCAATACCTGGCCGGGTGTGGGTTCGGGTGCGAAGGGCAGTTCCCGGTATGCCTCCTGGGCGCTGGTATCTTGTACCCGGCAAGGCAATCGCGTTACCCGCAGCACCTGAACCGTCAGGTTATCCTCACTGCCCCGTTCCAGTGCGAGGTTGGCCAATGCCCGGGCAGCGTGATCCAGATTGTCCCCGCCGTCTGCAAGGCATCTGGTGATATCCCCTGCAGACAGTTGTTCGTATACACCATCGGTCGTCATCAGAAACACGTCGTTCTGGTGCAGTGCGACACTGCGATACTCAATGTCCAGTTGCTGACTCAGCCCCAGGGCTCGGTTCAGGCAGCTTTCCTCGGCTGACAGCCAGACCCGGTGGTCGGTTGTGAGTTGTTCCAGAGTATTGCCCTGAAGCCGGTAGATACGGGCGTCTCCCACATGAAACAGGTGCGCCGTTGCGGATTTCAGCACCAGGGCACTGAAGGTGCAGACGTAGCCCCGGTCCTGATCGTAGCGATATCGGCTTTGCCGGGTCTGGGCGTGCAGCCAGGCATTGCTTGCCCTCAGCACCCGTTCGGCCGACTGTTTCACCGACCAGCTCTCGGGGGTGGAGTAGTAGTCGCTCAGGAAGCCGGCCACGGCCGCTTCACTGGCTACTTGGCTGACATTGCTGGAGCTGATGCCATCGGCGATCACCGCCGCAATGCCTTTGCTGTGGCGCTGATGATTGTCGGGTATCAGCAGGCCGTGGAAATCCTGGTTGACGGGTTTTCGGCCGGCGCTGCTGAATTGTCCGGCTTCTATCGTGAGCTGTTCGCAGTTGGACATGAAGATGAGCCACTGAAGCCCGCCGGTGTGTGCGGCACCGGCGGGGCCTTGGTGGTAATCAGGCGCTGCGGGCGCTGACGGGTTCGCGGTAGTCTGTTGCCAGAGTGCGCTTGGGTGCGGTACGAACGTGGGTGGCGTAAAGCGTCAGGCCAGTGAAGGACAGGCCGCCCACCAGGTTGCCCAGAACGGTGGGGATCTCGTTCCAGATGAAGTAGTCCATGATACCGAACTCGCCGCCCATCATCAGGGCAAACGGGAACAGGAACATGTTGACGATGGAATGCTCGAAGCCCATGTAAAAGAACAGCATGATCGGCATCCACATGGCCAGCACCTTGCCCTGGACCGTGGTGGAGATCATCGCGCCCACCACGCCCATGGACACCATCCAGTTACACAATACACCCCGCAGGAAGATAGTGAACCAGCCAGCCACACCATGTTCGGCATAACCCAGGGTACGGGCCTTACCGATAGAGGCAATCTTGTCGCCCACCACCCCGGCTTCAGTGTTGAAACCGTAAGTGAAGACAAAGGCCATGATGGTGGCAACCGTCAGGGCGCCGCCGAAGTTACCCAGGAACACCCAGCCCCAGTTTCGAAGGATGCCGCGGGTATCCACCCCGGGGCGTCGGTCGAGAAGGGCCAGCGGGGTCAGCATGAACACCCCGGTGAGCAGGTCGAACCCCATCAGATAAAGCATGCAGAACCCGACCGGAAACAGCAGTGCGCCGACCAGCGGGCTGCCGGTCTGTACGCCGACGGTAATGGCGAATACCGCCGCCAGTGCCAGAATCGCCCCGGCCATAAAGGCCCGGATGAGGACATCCCGGGTGGCCATGTATATTTTTGATTCACCGGCGTCCACCATCTTGGTGACGAACTCCGAAGGCATGATGTAAGACATAGTGTGTTCCCCTGATCGCTTTCTGGTTATCTGGAGCCAACAAAAAACGGCGCCCTCATTGCCTGCCCGGTAGGGGCAGGAATGAGTAGACGCCGTCGTCTGAACAGAATGTGCGCGGGCAGCCTGAATGAAGATGAACAGGCTATCTGCTGAGGATGTCTGAGCAGAGAGTGTGCCAGTGTTGAGAGCTTTCAGGGTTTGATTTAAGAATCAACAGGTTGAGTGAGGGTATCGGTTGCGGTCTCGTGCCTGCCGTGCTGGCCGGCGCACCGGCAGAGTGCGCCCTGCCTTTCCTTGGTGCCTGGCAGGGAATGAGTCAGCGCAGATTAAAGCGGACTGGCAGAGCGTAGGTGAAGGACTTGCCGCGCATGGAGTCCGGCACGGCTGGCAGAGGCGCAGCTTGCGCCAGCATGGCCAAAGCAGCATCGTCCAGCAATGAGTGCCCGGAACTGTCGCGCAGCGAGTGTTCCACCAGCGAGCCATCGCGCCGGAACTCGAAGACAATCACCGGTGTACCCTCCTGGCCTAGCCGGCGGGCACGGCGAGGATACTCGTAATAGCGCGCCAGATGCCGGCTGAGCTTGCTCAGGTAGCTGTCTACCTGTGACGACTGACCGGCATTCTGTATAGGTACCGCGCTTTGGTTGGTGTTACTGTCCGCTTCTTCGCCCTGAGGTTGTTCTGGGCTTTCTGCCACGGCCTCGGTGGTGCTGGATTCTGGTTCCTGCGGTGTGGGGGCAGGTTCTGGTATTGGCTCAGGTTCTGGTTCTGGCACGGGTTCAGGTTTCGGTTCCGGCTTTGGCTCGGGTTTGGGCTCTGGTTTGGGTTCTGGCTTGGGCTGCGGTTCTGGCTCTGGAGCCGGTTCGGGTTCCGGCGCGACTTCCGGCTTTGGCTCTACCGATTTCCTGCCGGCGAGATTGATCTTGATTGCGGGGGCGGTGTTCACGGCACTGTCACCCAGAACCGGCATCTCCAGGGTTTCCTCGGGCGTGGCCAGGACCGCTGTAATGGCGGTTGCGATCATGGCGATGATCAGGAACAGGGCTTTGGGTAGCCGACCTGCTGTTGTCATGTGGCAGGCTCCGTGAGCAGCAGAACTTCCGAATAACCGCCCTCTTCCAATATTCTCAGCAAATCCTCCAGATTGGCCATGGTCAGGCTTTGATCCGCCGCAATCTTCAAGGGTACGTTCTCATCCGGAGCCGGTAGCGCGGCAAGCAGACTCTCGCGGGTCTGGTGCTTGCCTTCGACCTGCCATTGGCCATCGGCCTGAATCATCATGTCGGCCTCGGGTGCCTGCTGTTCCGGGCTCTGCTCGGTACCAGGCAGTTCTGGCAGCGGTTCGTTGGTGAGTTGTCCCGCTACAATGAAAAACATCAGCAGCAGAAACACCAGATTGATCAAGGGCAGCAACGCATCTTCAACACGTTCCAGAAGGCCCTTGCCAGAGGTTGATGGAGGTGGAACCAGGTCTGTCATGAGTCAGGCGTGTTTGTACGCTTCCAGTGAGGTTCAATGCCGGCGTTATCCAGCGCACTGAGGATCCGGGTGAAATGGGCCAGGCTGGTATCGGGCGTAGTGGCGAGATTGGCTTCGCTTACCCCTTCAGCGTTCAGCGTCGACAGTAGCTGCGCCAGGTCGAAGTCTTTCTTCTCCCAGCGTACCGTGCCATTGGCATTGACCCTGAGCTCTGGCAGGGGGTCGCCTGTGGCACTGCTCTGCTGGCCGGTATTGTTCGCCAGTTCCAGATAATCTACCGGTAACAACCGGGTGGTAAGCATAAAGAACACCAACAGGATGAACACCACATCGATCAGTGGTGTTATCCGGATGGGGATCGGGCGGTTAGGCCGGGGGTCAACCAGCTGCATGTGCCAGCCGCTGATTATCGCCGACCGAATAACTCCGATCCGCCTCTGGTGCCCTCTCAGGGCGGGGCTCGGCTGCCGGTGTGGCCACGTCTGCCGCTGTGGCCGTTTCGTCGCCAGGCAACACGTTGAAGACGCTGACAAGGGCACTGTTGATGGTTTTGTGAATCCGGCGCAGACGGAACTCAATCCAGGCCGCCAGCGCCGCAAAAGGAATGGCGACTACCAGGCCTGCGGCCGTCGTGGTCAACGCCTCATAGATACCACCGGACAGCTGGCTGGCGTTGGCCCGACCATCGGTCGCCGCCATCGCGCTGAATGCTTCCATCATGCCCATTACGGTACCCAGAAGGCCCAGCAAGGGGGCCAGGGCGGCAATCACTTCGATGATTTTTAACGGTGCCTCGAAAGGTTCCAGCGCCGCTTGCGCATCCCTTACGGCGGTTTCCCTTACAGCACTGATATTCGGATTGCACTTGCTGGCTGTCATGGTGTTGACCAGCAGATGCATCAGTGGATTGGTACGCCCGAGCAAGCCAGCGTCGGCTCTGGTCTTTTCCGGGGAAGTCTGGGCCGGGGATGCCTGCCATTGCTGAACCAGGTAGCGCAACTTCCGGGTAAATCGCGGGGCGTAAAAGGTTCCGAACAGCATCAGGTAGAAGAACGTGATCACGCCAATGGCAGCTATGGCGATCAGAACGATCATGACTGGACCGCCCATTTCGACCAGTTGGCCGAGTGGCCCGTGGTCGAACAGCGATGCGGAAGTGGCAGTAATGGAATCCATACAGATATTCCCGGCGAGACGAAAATAGACCTAAATAATAACGATTATCAGTAGAATTTCAAGTCTCGATCTGACGTATCCGCCCGCCTTTGTTAGACTTTCGGTGACGTTTGCAACTATCTGGTGTTCGTGATGGGCGCCCAGTGCCTGAGGACCTGAGCAGCGGGAGTGATTAATTTGGTCAGAAAATGGTTCGGCAGCCTGGTCAACCGAGCGGTCGCCCTGGTAGTGGTGTTTGTGGCGACATCCGCGGTTGTCATTGCGGCCATCGGGTGGCTGCTCAGTCGGGCCGAGCTGGAGGACATGGCGTATGGTCAAGTAGAAACCATTGCCGGAATGGTCGCCAGGGAACTGGATCTGAAACTGTCGGAAAGACTGGATGTACTGACATTGGTGGCCGAAGGCTTCCCTTCTACCGAGATCGTGCTGGAAAACCGGGCCCGGGTCCTGCTGCGTAATCAGGATGCCCTGCTCCAGCTTTTCGATGCCACCTTTATTCTCGATGCCGATGGTCGGTTACTGGCAGCTTCCCCGGCGTCGTATTACGTACCCGGTTTTAATGCCTCGCAGCGCCCCTACTTCACCGATCTGGTCAGCCGGATGTCGCCCATTATCAGCGCTCCCTACATTACCGTAATTGATGAGCAGCCCGGCGTTATGGTGGCCGCGCCCCTGTTTGATGCAAACCAGCGATTCATCGGCATGATCGGCGGGCTGATTCTACTGCAGGGCGATAATTTCATGAGTGAATTTGCCAGTGTCCGGGTGGGCCAGACCGGCTATCTGCGCCTGATAACGCAAAACGGCATCGTGCTTGCTGATGGTCTGTCGGGAGAGGTGATGGTGCCCGTAAGCAAATCGTCCCCCTCTTTACTGCAGGCGATGTCCGGTTTCGAGGGCACATCCCACGATCATCCGGGCCGGAAAACCGGGACCATAACCGGCTATGCGCAAATGGCGCTGGTACCATGGTTTGTGGCCGCGGTCTGGCCCGAGCGTGAGGCCTTTGCTCCGGCACTGAGGATGACCGGTGGCTTCAGCTGGGCGTTGCTGGCGGTAGTATCAATACTGGCGCCCCTGGCTTTCTGGATCTTTTACCGGCTGTTGGCGCCGTTGCGTAATCTCGGGGTTCAGATATATCAGCGGCACACTGGTGAGCGGGAGGAGCCTGTTTCCGAGGTGGGCGGGTCGGAGATCCGCAACGTTGCCAAAGTCTTCAACCACGTGCGGCAGGAACGGGATGAGATTTTCCGGTCACTGGCCGAACGCGAGGCCTTCTTCCGGTCCCTCACCAGTAATGCACCTATCGGCATCGTACACACGGATATCCTGGGCCGTATAGAGTTCGTGAACCCGGCGTTTCTGGATATTGTGGGGCGCCCCGAGGACTGGCTCCGCCATCGCTACCTGATTGAAACCGTTGCCAGCGAGGATCGGGAAAAGGCCATGAAAGGATGGCGCAATGTTCTGGTGCGCCGCAGTTTTTTCAGGAGCCGGCTGAGGTTGCTAACCCATCGTCTGCCCGGTCATGTCTGGGTGGATGTCATTACCTCGGTGATCGACCTGCCGGACCAGGCCATTGGTACCATCACCGCCGTCCGGGATGTGACTCAGGAAATGCGCTTTGAACGGGCCATTCGTGAGGAACAGCAACGGGCGGATTCGATTCTCGATGTGCTTCAGGAAGGGGTGCTGATGGTGGATACCGAAGGCGCTATCCGCTACGCCAACGGCGCTGCCTGCAGTTTTCTGGCGCTGGACGATGACTGTGTTGGCCATAACTTCTTCGAATCCGTCACCATCCGTCATGACAATGAAGAACTGCTGTATGAAACCTTTCTGGCCGGAGATGAAATCGACAACCGCTACGTGACCCTCGAAAACCTGGCTGGACGGATCTACGACATCGATCTGACCATGCTGCATCTGCGACGGGGCGAGCGGCAGGAACGGCTGGTGTTTGTACTCAGGGACGACAGTGAACGCAGGCGGGAAGAAGAACGATTATCCTGGGAGGCCACCCACGATGCACTGACCCAGTTGCTGAACCGGCGGGCGTTCACCGCCTCATTGCTCAAGGCGCTGGCGGATGCGCCCGGGCAACCGGTGCCTGCGGTACTGATGATGATCGACCTGGACCACTTCAAGCCAGTCAACGATGAAGGTGGTCACCTGGTTGGCGATGATCTGCTGAAGCGGCTGGCGGAGGTGTTCAAACAGGCCGTGCGTCAGTCGGATACGGTAGCCCGACTTGGCGGTGATGAGTTCGCCATTCTGTTGCCAGCCTGTGGTATGGCGCGTGCCGAAACCCTGGCTGAAAGCATCCGGGCAAAGGTGCAGGCGTTGAAGATCGAACACGACGGTCGCCAGTTTGGCGTCACCGTCTGCATTGGCCTGACGCCGGTTTCAGCCCACGACAACGGCCCGAAAGAGGTGATGGCACGGGCTGATGAAGGCTGCTACATCGCCAAATCCCGGGGTCGGAACTGCGTAGTATCGATTGCACTGCCGGACGAAGGCGACCGGCCTTAGCCAAGCCAGCCGGCAGAGCGCGCTGCCTGCCAGAGCAAGCGGAACGCCAGCAGGGTAAGTACCAGGTTGAAGGCGGTGTGGAACCACCGGTTATTGATGGATTTAAGCAGGTGTAATCCAAGCCAGGTGCCGGCAAAGCCGCAGGCGATCATGGCCAGAATAAAGAGCAGCCACTCCGAAAACACAAAACCGGCCACGCCGAATACCAGGGCCTTGGGGGCGTGCTGCAGGGTCATGGCGGTGCCAAAGGTGGCGACGGTGCGGAAGCGGTCGGTGTGAATCTGCTTGATAAACGCCGCCACCAGGGGGCCGGTAGCGCCCACGAACAGACTCACGAAACTGGTAATGGCAGAAGCGATAAACACGCCGAACGGGCCAAAAGAGGCCTTGGGCAACCCGGGGCCCCAGCACAGGTAAAGCACGAACAGGGCAATGCTCAGTTGCCACAGATGAGCCGGCAGATCGACCAGCAACCAGGCACCCAGTCCGGCCCCTGCCAGCACGCCCGGGGCGAAGGCGGCGATCACCTTCCAGTCGATATGATGCCGGGTCAGTATGGCCCGGCCACTGTTGGAACCGAGCTGGATCATGCCGTGCACCGGAATGATCGCCGCCGGTGGCAGCCAGGATGCCATCAGTACCAGCAGCAGGACACCGCCGCCGGCGCCCAAGGTGGCGGTGATCATGGAGGTAACCGCTGAAGCCATCAGCAGGAACACCATCACGCTTGTGCTCAGGGCTTCCGGAAACACGATCAGGCTCATGGAACTCACTCTGGTATTGGCGTAAGCTCCTGAGTTTCCGGATTATAACGGGAATGTCCAGGGGACTTTCGCCGAAGAACAACAAGCAGGGTTGCCAATGAAACCGTCCGAATATCTTCGTTACGATGCCACGGCCCTGGCCGATCTGATTCGCCGGGGTGAAGTCACCTCCCGGGAAGTGACCGAGGCCGCTATCGACCGTGCCAGCGCCGTGAACCCGCGCCTGAATGCCATCTGCCACCCGCAGTTTGCGGAGGCCATGGATCAGGATTTTCCTGCACAGGGTCCCTTCGCCGGGGTGCCCTTGTTGCTCAAGGATCTGGCGCAGGAGCAGGCCGGGCATCCCTGTACCTACGGCAGCCGGGCTCTGCTGAAGAACGTGGCCACGCGGGATTCCCAGTTTGTGCGCCGTGCCCGGGAGGCCGGGCTGGTTTTTCTTGGCCGCACGGCAACCCCGGAATTCGGCCTCAAGGCCGTGACCGAATCGGCGTTGTGGGGCCCCAGCCGTAACCCCTGGGATACCGAGCGCACGCCGGGTGGTTCCAGCGGCGGTTCTGGTGCTGCGGTCGCGGCTGGCATTGTGCCCATGGCGGGTGCCAACGATGGCGGCGGCTCCATTCGTATTCCGGCCGCCTACAATGGCTTGTTCGGGCTGAAACCGTCCCGGGGCCGGATTTCGGTTGGCCCATACGCTGGCGAGGCCTGGACCGGAGCTTCTACCGATCATGTGGTTTCCCGGACGGTCCGGGACAGCGCCGCGATGCTGGATGTGCTGTCCGGCCCGGCCAGTGGCGATCCGTTTACCATTCCACAGCCATCGGCCCCCTGGGCGGACCTGATGCAGCAGTCACCGGGCCGCCTCAAAATCGGCGTATTTACCTCGTCACCCTATGACACCGAGGTGGCGCCGGAATGCGTCGCCGCAGTTGAAGAAACGGCACGCATGCTGGAATCCCTGGGCCACGATGTAGAGTATGCCCGCCCGGAGTTTGATGGGCTCGCCCTGGCCCGCTGCTACCTGGCGTTGTACTTCGGTGAGGTATCCGCGCTTGTGGAACGCGCGAAAACCGAATTCGGCGCCACCGATCGGGATTTTGAGCTGGAAACCCGGCTGCTGGGTATGCTCGGGCGCACCATGCCGCTGCCAGACTATGTTCGCCTGCGCCAGCAGTGGAACGATTTCGCCCGGGCCCTCGGGGCCTATTTCGATCGTTTTGATCTTTATCTGTGTCCCACCACTGGCCAGTTACCGGCCCGGATCGGACAAATGGATACACCTGCTCACCTGAAGCTGGTGGCGCGGCTGATGCTGGGCCTGAAAGCCGGAAAGTTGGTGCACAGAAGTGGACAGGTAGACCAGATGGCCCTGGAAAGCCTGGCCAGGACACCGTTCACCCAACTGGCCAACCTGACGGGAACGCCGGCGATGTCGGTACCCCTTTACTGGACCCGTGACGGACTGCCGGTGGGGGTGCAGTTCGGAGCGGCCCACGGTGGTGAAGACCGCCTGCTGCAGGTTGCTGCTCAACTGGAAGAGGCCAATCCGTGGTTCAGCAACTACGAGCGACTTGAGGATGCTTTCTGAGGTCGAAGAAAAAACCTTCTCCGGGGGTTGTGATCCGCGGTGACCAACTCCACGTTTATCTTTCCATGTGGAACAGGCTATGCTGTTAGTCAGGGACACCGGTTCCTGACCACCCTGATGGCATCGAGGAGGCGAGCATCTTATGAACCAATCGATGGCAATCGACGATCTGGTATCCGTAGCGCAGGCTGAAGCCATGGGGGAACTGGACGCCCCCATGATGGCGATCGTCCTGTCCAGTGATCAGAGCTACGACCTTCCCATCAACTCACTGGAGACTGATGCCGACAAGGCTCGCTGGGGGCTTATTCTGAGAGCGGCCAGGGAACATGTGGAGGCCGACGCGGTCGCGGTGCTCTATCCGGCCTGGACCACCATCCGCCGCAAACCGGCCGAAGGCCAGCCCGAGCCTGAGCAGGCGGCGACTGATGACGACGCCCGGGATGACGATAATGGCCCCATCGATACCCTGTTCGTCCAACTTCACACCCGTGATCGCATCTACTGGCGGGGTTTCGAGCAGATCCGCGACCCGCGCCACCAACGCATTATCGGCTTCCGCCGGATCAAGGCGCTGTCTACCGACTACGATCGAGACAACGCGCCGTCCGTGGCTTCCTGGCTGAGCACTCTGTTCGAGCCGCTGCCGGATGAGGGCGAGGAAACCGACGTGGATCGGGAACTGGCAGATCTGTTGGAAGAGCCGGAAGTCAGCGCGGCGTTATACCCAAGGCAGATGCGTTCACTGCACTAACCTTTCTTGGTGCCGGCCCTGATGTCAGCGTACTGACATCAGGGTCAGGCACAACTGGGCGTTCTGGATGAAGTGGCCAAACGCCGCCAATTGCTGTTCCGATGGCACATAGCCTGCGGCCGCATTATCAGCGTAGAACAAGCCTACCAATCGGCCCTTGGCTTTCAGCGAGCCTGCCAGCGCCGGAACTTTCCCCAGCCAGCGGTCGTAGGGTACGCCCTCGGTCTGCTTTCGAGGCTCATAGACGGCGCAGGTGCCATGAGGCAACAGCGGCCCAAGGGGCCCGGTGCCGTCTTTCTTTATGACAAAGTGCTCGCGCCACTCTTCGGTGCCGCGGCCACCTACCTTGCGCGGTACCAGTAATTCGCCGGAGCGGTCGGTCATCAACAGGGCTACGCGCTGCATGCCGATGGCCCGGTGAATCCCCTCAATCACCAACTGGCAGACCTCATTGATGTCCGGTTTTTCCGCCAGGGTCTGGGTTAGCTCCCGCAGAATCTGCAGTTGCAGATCGGAGTCCATGGCCGGGGCATCGGGGGCTGACTCCTGGTTGCCCGGCAGCAGAGCGGTCACTTGCGGGATGCCCAGAGAAACCGCCACTTTGCTGGCTTCCTGGGCGTTTACCTTGAGTTGATCACGGATGGCGGCGGGGGTTTCACCGATGTCGTCAGAGAGCTTCTCGAGCACCTTGTCCATCTCGGCCCCGCTCCAGCCGTTCTCGGACACCCGGGCCATTTCGACGCTGTTGCGGACCAGGCTGCTGGCCATGGAGTTGGCTTTTCCCGGCGCTACCACTTCCTTGATGAACGGTCCCAGCGACCAGGCATCCACCAGCCCGCGGGTTATTTCGGTAAAGGTGGTATGCAGCACCGCTTTCTGGGCTTCGACCGGGGGCTCTTCCAGCCGCAGGCGCTCTTCAAGTTCGCTGGCCTGCTCGGTTTCGCAGGACCAGAAAGCCAGTTCCCCAATGTTCATCAGCAAAGCGCCGATAAAGACTTCTTCCAGGGCGTGCTCGGTGCGTTTGGGCATCAGACAGCGGGCCTGTACCGCGGCGTGAATCGCCCTGGCCAGGCATCGCAGCAGGTGGGGGCGATCATTGCGTTTAAGCAGGGAATCGACAATCAGAGACGAAATCGCCATGGACTTCACGGCATCAAAGCCGATCAGCGTGATAGCCCGGCTGACCGTGCTGACCTGGGTGCGGGTCTGGTTGTAAAACACCGTGTTGGATAACCGGAGCACCTGGGAGGTGAGCTGGGCATCATTGAGAATCACGTTTGCCAACTCATTGACGGTACTGTTGCGGCTGTCTGTCAGTTCGTTGATCTGCCGGAGGGTGTTGGCCAAAACCGGCAACTCTACCTTGCTCAGGTAGGAAACCCATGCCTGGGTTGAGTTCATCCTTGAGGGCGAAGTTTCGGACGGAGTAGTCACGGAAGGGGCGCGCCTCGGAATGGTGGACAGTTGTTAATGTTCTTTGTGGATACGAGTTTAGCTGAGCCGGGACGGGTCTGTCAGGTACCTTTTGGTGTAAGGGCAAGTACCCACCTGCCGGCCACCGGGCGGGATTCGGGTTTGCCCCCTGAATAGGCTATAATCGCCGGTTTTAACGACGCATCTGCAAGGCACTGATAGTGATTGTATTTGACCAGGTAGAAAAGTCGTACCAGGTGGCTGGCCGGGCGATCCCCGCGCTGCATCCCACCAGTATGACCATCGAGACCGGTGAGGTGTTCGGCATCGTCGGCCACTCCGGCGCGGGCAAATCGACCCTTGTCCGACTGATCAACAAACTGGAACCCTCCACCGGCGGTCGCATCCTGATCGACGACGAGGACATCACCCGCTACAGCGCCGCAGAGTTGCGGGCCTTCCGACGCAAAGTGGGCATGATTTTCCAGCATTTCAATCTGCTGTCGTCCAAGACGGTGGCTGACAATATTGCCTTCCCGATGAAGCTGGCGGGCATTTATTCCAAGGCTGAAATTCGCAGTCGGGTGGATGAGCTGCTGGCACGGGTGAGCCTGAGCGATCATGCCAACAAATATCCGTCCCAGTTGTCTGGCGGGCAGAAACAGCGGGTAGGCATTGCCCGCGCTCTGGCCTGCAGACCGACTATTTTGCTGTGCGATGAAGCCACCAGCGCCCTGGACCCACAAACCACCCAGTCGGTACTGAAGCTGCTGGCGGACATCAACAAGGAACTGGGCCTGACTATTGTGCTGATTACCCACGAGATGGATGTGGTGCGCCGTGTCTGTGACCGGGTGGCGGTGATGGATGCCGGCCGTGTGGTGGAAATGGGGCCGGTCAGTGAAGTCTTTCTGCACCCCCAGCACCCGACCACCCGGGATTTTGTGTTCGAAAGCGAAAATGTGGATCGCGATGAGTTGCAGGAAGATCTGCAGAAAGCCGAGGGTCGTATTCTGCGCCTGACATTCAAGGGGGAATCCACTTACAAACCGTTGCTGGGCAGTGTTGCCCGGGAATCCGGTGTGGATTTCAGTATTCTCTCGGGCAGGATTGATCACATCAAGGACACGCCCTACGGCCAGTTGACCCTGTCGTTGGTGGGCGGCGATCTGGAGGTTGCCATGAAAGCGCTGGAAGCCGCTGAAGTTCATGTGGAGGTGGTGCGCTGATGGAAGCCTTGATGGAAAGCCTTATGGGGAACGTGGACTGGGCCGAAATTGGCTGGGCCAGCTGGGATACCCTGGTGATGGTGGGCATGTCGCTGTTGTTCAGCGTATTGATTGGCTTGCCCATAGGAGTGCTGTTGTTCCTGACCGGCAAGCGACAGTTACTGGAACAGCCGGTGGCCTACGCCATCCTGTCGTTTATTGTGAATGTGCTGCGCTCTGTGCCCTTCATCATCCTGCTGATTGTGATGATCCCGTTCACGGTAATGCTGATCGGCACCTCCCTGGGAGTGGCCGGCGCGATTCCCCCGTTGGTGGCCGGTGGTGCTCCGTTCTTTGCCCGCCTGGTGGAAACCTCCTTGCGGGAGGTGGACCGGGGCATTATTGAAGCAACCCAGGCCATGGGTGCGAATGTTCGACAGATCATCTTTGGTGCCTTGCTGCCGGAGGCACTTCCCGGCATTATCGCGGGCATTACGGTAACGGCCATTACTCTGGTGTCTTACGCAGCCATGTCTGGCGTTATTGGTGGCGGCGGCCTTGGCGACCTGGCGATCCGGTTCGGTTACCAGCGGTTCCAGACCGACGTCATGGTGATTACTGTGGCCCTGCTGGTGATCTTTGTGCAGGTGTTGCAGATGGCGGGCGATCGCCTGGTTCTGTATTTCAGCCGTAAATAATTAACGCAGGAGATTTGTTATGAACCTGAAGAAAACTCTGGTGGCTCTGGCCGCTGTTGCAACCTTCTCGACCGCTGCTTCGGCAGAACAACTGTCCGTAGCCGCGACTCCGGTACCCCATGCCGAGCTGCTGGAATTCGTGAAGCCGGCCCTGGCGGAACAGGGTGTAGAGCTGGATGTGAAGGTGTTCACCGACTACGTGCAGCCCAACATCCAGGTTGATCAGAAGCGTATGGATGCCAACTTCTTCCAGCACCAGCCGTACCTGGATGAGTTCAACGATGGCCGTGGCACCAACCTGGTGACTGTGACCGGCGTTCACGTGGAGCCGTTCGGCGCCTACTCCAGCAAGATCGAGTCTCTGGACGAGCTGAAAGAAGGTGCGGTTGTGGCCATCCCCAACGACCCCACCAACGGTGGCCGTGCTCTGCTGTTGCTGCAGAAAGCGGGCCTGATTACCCTGAAGGATGAAAGCAAGATCACTGCGACCCCGCGTGATATTGCCGACAACCCCAAAGACCTGGACTTCAAGGAACTGGAAGCGGCGACCCTGCCGCGTATCCTGAACCAGGTGGACCTGGCGCTGATCAACACCAACTACGCGCTGGAAGCGGGCCTGAACCCGTCTGAAGATGCTCTGGTGATTGAAGGCTCCGAATCTCCTTACGTGAACATTCTGGTCGCCCGTCCGGACAACAAGGACAGCGAAGCCATGCAGAAGCTGGCCAATGCCTTGAAATCCGATGCGGTGAAAGACTTTATCAAGGAGAAGTATGAGGGTGCGGTTGTTCCGGCGTTCTGATCGGAACGGAGTGCCTTCAGGTGCTCTCAAGCATAAAAAAGGGCAGCCATTTGGCTGCCCTTTTTGTTTGTGGCGGTGGATCAGTCACCACTCCAGTTAGCACGTGGGTCTGGTGTCATCCGCAGGTAGGACTTCACGGCTTTGTAGCCTTTCGGGAAGCGCTTTTTGATCTCATCTTCATCCTGCAGTGACGGCACAATCACCACATCACTGCCACTCTCCCAGTTGCCGGGTGTGGCCACGCGGTGTTCGTCGGTCAGTTGCAGGGAATCGATTACCCGCAGCACTTCATTGAAGTTCCGACCTGTGGATGCCGGGTAGGTGATAATCAGTCGAACCTTCTTGTTCGGGTCGATGATGAACAACGAACGCACGGTCAGGCTGTCGTTGGCGTTCGGGTGGATCATGTCGTACTTCTCGGACACCTGGCGGTCGTGGTCTGCAATGATTGGAAAGTTGACTGTGCAGCCCTGGGTCTCGTTGATGTCTTTGATCCAGTCGTGGTGAGAATCCACCGGGTCGACACTCAAGGCGATGGCCTTGACGTTACGCTTGGCAAATTCGTCTTTGAGCTTGGCGGTCAGGCCCAGCTCGGTGGTGCACACCGGGGTAAAGTCGGCCGGGTGGGAAAACAGTACGCCCCAGCCATTGCCCAGCCACTCGTGAAAGCGAATGCGGCCCTCGGTGGAATCCTGTTCAAAATCGGGTGCAGTATCTCCAAGACGCAGACTCATACTTACTCTCCTTCGACACGGTTGTTGGCAAATTCGTGTATTGCGCCGGCGTTGCCCGCCGTTGTTGTCTGATCAGTGTATACGAGTAACTGTGGTGATGGATGCGCCAGTTACAAGGGGGACTTGATCTGGCGCATCCAACGGTTCGCTCACATCCTTGTGAGCGTCTTGCATAGACAGGGTATTACTCCACGCCCAGAGCCTTCTGCTTGTCGAAGTGCTCCCGGGTCAGTTTGAACACTACCGGGCTCAACAGCAGCAGGGCGATCAGGTTGGGCAGTGCCATCATGGCGTTCAGGGTATCGGCCACCAGCCAGATAAAGCCCAGGTTGATGGTGGCGCCCACCGGAATGGCCACAAT
This sequence comes from Marinobacter nauticus, assembly GCF_003634635.1. Taxonomy (GTDB): domain Bacteria; phylum Pseudomonadota; class Gammaproteobacteria; order Pseudomonadales; family Oleiphilaceae; genus Marinobacter; species Marinobacter nauticus. Next base: position 435,364 of record NZ_RBJB01000004.1, read on the forward strand.
CCACAGTACCCGGTAAGGCAGAATGGCCTTCACACCGAACAGGAATTCAATACAGCGCTCGCCGTAGAAAGACCAGCCAATGATGGTGGTGAACGCGAAGATCGCCAGGGCAATCGCCACCACGTAGTTACCAAAGCCCGGCAGGCCGGTTTCAAAGGCCAGGGAAGTCAGTGCCGCCCCGGTTTCGCCGGACGTCCAGGCACCGGAGGTGATGATGACCAGGCCGGTGATGGAACAGACAATGATGGTGTCGATGAAGGTGCCCAGCATGGCCACCATGCCCTGCTTGACCGGGTTCTTGGTTTGCGCTGCCGCGTGGGCGATGGGGGCAGAGCCGAGACCTGCTTCGTTAGAGAAGATGCCCCGGGCCACACCAAAGCGGATGGCTGCCCAGACCGCAGCACCGGCAAACCCGCCCTCGGCTGCAGCCGGGCTGAAGGCATAGCTGAATACCATGCTGATGGCTTCCGGAATCTGGTTGGCGTTAATGGCCAGTACGATCAGGCCAATCAGCACATAGGACACAGCCATAAACGGCACCAGCGCACTGGCTACCTGGCCGATACGCTTGATACCGCCAATCAGTACCATGCCCACCAGTACCATCAGGATCACACCGGTTACCCAGTGGGGCAGGCCAAAATTGGTTTCCAGCACATCGGCGACGGAGTTGGCCTGAACCGTGTTACCGATGCCAAAGGCGGCTACCGAGGCAAACACCGCAAACAGGATGCCTAGCCAGGCCCACTTGCTGCCGAGGCCGTTACGGATGTAATACATGGGGCCGCCCACGTGGTTGCCGCGCTCGTCCACTTCCCGGAAGCGAACCGCCAGAACGGCTTCTGAATATTTGGTGGCCATGCCCACCAGGGCTGTGAGCCACATCCAGAACAGCGCACCGGGGCCGCCGAGGAAGACTGCGGTGGCAACACCGGCAATGTTACCGGTACCCACGGTGGCAGACAGTGCGGTCATCAGGGCCTGGAACGGGGGAATATCGCCGTCATCCTCGTCACCGCGGGCCCGGCCGCTCCACATCAGGCGGAAACCGGCCCCCAGTTTCATGATCGGCATCAATTTCAGGCCAATACTCAGAAACAGGCCGACGCCCAGAATCATCACCAGCATGGGAGGGCCCCATACCAGTCCGTTGATTTCACTTACAAAATTGGAAATGGCTTCCATGGGTTCTCCCACTGTTTACCACGGATGAATCAGGATTATTGAGCCCTGAAAGGGCATACCCCATTGAGTTTAGTCGACAATTATCCGATGTAAACCGTTTTCATGACGCCGGTTTTTCATTTCTGCGGGCTTTGCCTATGTTTAGGGTATGGAAGTGCTCAATCGGGCACCGTTATTCTGTCTGAAAGGAAGTTGTCGATGCGCTCATTGAAGATATCTGAAGTGATGTGGAACCACATTGAACCGATACGCTGTGGTACGCCGGTCACCAGGGTGGTGAAAGCCCTGCTGGCCAATCATGTTACCGGTTTGCCGGTGGTGGATGATCATCGCCGTGTGCTGGGCTTTGTCTCGGAACAGGACTGTATACACTCGCTGCTGGTCAGCAACTACCACCATGAAGGTGATCCCATTGTGGATGACGTGATGTTCCGGCAGCCGATGACGGTATCGCCGGACATGTCGGTGGTGGATCTGGCCCAGAATCTGGGGGCCGGTAAGCCAAAAGTGTACCCGGTGGTTGATCATGACAAACTGGTTGGTATCGTAACGCGTACTGCCATTCTTGCGGAATTTGCCAAGTCCGGTTTCAGTATCGACAAACCCAGCTATGCCGGGGCTGAAGACTGATCGCTAACCACATCCTTGACTCCGGGGGGATCTATGGACCTGTTATCCACCAACGTCTGTTTCGACGGAGAACACCGCCGCTATCGCCATACCTCCGCTACCCTGGAGTGCGACATGGAATTTGCGGTGTTTCTTCCTCCTGCGGCGCTGGGTGCTCAGGCCAAAGAGGTGCCGGTGCTGTACTGGTTGTCGGGCCTCACCTGCACCGATCAGAATTTCATGCAGAAAGCCGGCGCCCAGAAACTCGCTGCAAAGCTGGGCCTGGCCATTGTCTGCCCGGATACCAGCCCCCGAGGCGTGAATCTGCCCGGCGAGGATGACAGCTATGATTTTGGCTCCGGAGCCGGTTTCTATGTCAACGCGACCCAGCAGCCCTGGGCGCCGCATTACCGGATGTATGATTATGTGGTCAAGGAGCTGCCGCAGCTGGTGGAAAACGAATTGCCGCTGAATGGTGAACGTTCGGTCAGTGGCCATTCCATGGGCGGGCACGGGGCTCTGATTGCGGCTTTGAAGAACCCGGGGTATTACAGGTCGGTATCGGCCTTTGCTCCAATTGCCAACCCGATGGCTTGCCCCTGGGGCCAGAAGGCGTTTAGCGGATACCTGGGTGACGATCAGTCGGCGTGGGAAGCCTGGGATGCCACCATGTTGATTCCGACGGCAAAGGAACGGCTGCCGCTACTGGTGGACCAGGGTACGGCCGATGAGTTTCTGGACAGCCAGCTGAATCCGGATGCCCTGGCCGATGTGTGTGAGAAGTTTCATCATCACCTGAACCTGCGTATGCATCGGGGCTATGACCACAGCTACTTCTTTATCGCCTCGTTCATTGACGATCACTTGAACCATCATGCCCGGGCGCTGGGGCTGATCTGAGTCAGGAGCGGAAGCCCCAGAGCATGCTGAAATCCATGGTTGGCATGATCTCGGGCTCTTCCGGCGCTCGAATGTTGTATTCCAGCAGGCTGGTATCGCGCTCAAAGGTGCCGCTGTAGCGATTGCCTCGGGGGCCGAATATCGCCTTCACGAAAGGTCCCCGGGTACGATCCGCCCGGCGGGTGACCACACCAACCTCATTGTTGACCAGCCGGACCAGCATGCCCGGCGGATGATCGCCAAGTATCTGTAGCAATGAGCGTGGAATCGCCGGCCGGAACTTGCCGTCCGCCAGGGTGGCGATGAGCTTGCGGGCCTCAGTGATGTTCATCCGGTTACGGTAAGCACGCTTGGTGATCATCGCCACATAGCGTTCGGCCAGGGCCAGGATTTCTGCTTCCGGAAGGATATCGCTACCGCTGAGCCCTTCAGGATATCCCGAGCCATCGGCCTGTTCGTGGTGTTGGGCAATGATACGCAGCAGCAGCTTGTTATTGATGCCGGCCGACGTCAGCGCCTGAATGCTTCGGGCTGGATGCTTGCGAATGACCGCTCGCTGATCATCGGTCAACACGGTATTGGAGGCGTTGAGTTGGTCTGCCACAGGCACCAGCGCGAGGTTGGCGGTGAGCGCGGCGGCGGTGAGCACGGTGGCCCGCTTTTCCTCCAGCCCGAACTGGCGTGCGATGAAATGGCACAGGATGCCGTAGAACAGGATCTGTTCATGGATGGTGGGGCTGATCGAATACAGGTGCACCAATGCCAGGCTGGCGTCGGGTGCCTCCTGGCAGGTTTTATCCAGCATTCGGCACAGACCCAGCAGGCGTTTCTGGGCGGTGGGATCTTCCGAGGTAATGGCGTTGAGTGTGACTTCCAGCGTGGTCAGCAAGTCACCATATTCTGCAAACGGATTCCGCTGGCGCAGGTCTTCAAAGGTTTCCTCTTTCGGCCGCTCGATCTTTCGGGGCTTGAAGCGCCCTCTTTCAAACAGCTGCTCGAGCTGGCTGTTGGTCTGAATCACATAGCCCTGACGCAGAAGAATATTGCCTTCTGAGTCGAAAACATCCCAGGGCAGTGGCTTGCCTATGGTGAGTGCCCCGGGGGCTATTCTTATCAGTGAGTTAGACACAATGTTCCTGAATCTGCAGCCGGTGCGCGATAGTATGACTGGCCAATAGGTTTGAAGCTAATGATCGTTGCCTGGTCGATTATAAAGTGGATTACATTGGAATATTAGAGAAAAGCAAAGCGTGATGTGGGTCACATTGTGTCGCCTTTGGTGGTAGATTTGTTAAGAATCGTTGCCCTGGAACGACCGTTTGAAAAGCTTGGGCTATTCTAGAATCCTAAATCAGACTTTTGTCGGACCCTGAGCTGCATGTTTCACCGCCTGAAAAACGATTTTCGGTTATCCATCATTACCTTGCTGGGCATCAGCGGGCTGGTGGGCATCACGCCGTTTGCAGTGCTGCGGTTCATGCAGGGTAATCTGCTGGCTGGCGTGGTGGATAGCGTGATCCTTGGCGGTATTGCTATGAGCATGGCCTATGCCTGGTTCACGGGAGATACCCGCAGGACGGGCCTGGTTATGGCGATTATTTCGTCCTACGGGGCTGTTGCAGTCGGTACGATTGTTGGTGACCCGGGGTTGTTCTGGTTATATCCCTGTCTGGTCACCACCTTCTTTCTGGTCGCTCCGAGGGTTGCTGTCGGTATTAACCTGTCCGCCATCCTGGCCATGATGGTGATTGGCCTGGCATTCAGTAGCCAGGAGCAGATGTGGTCGTTTTCTTCGACCGCCGTTGTGGTCAGTGCCTGCGCCTATGTCTTTGCTCATCGCAACCACAGCCAGCGCAGGCGCCTGGAGCAGCTGGCCACCATTGACCCGCTGACCGGCGTAAAGAACCGCCGTTCCATGGATGAAGAGCTGGATGTGGCCGCTGCCAATGCCGAGCGTTCCGGCTTGCCCTACGCTCTGGTGTTGCTGGACCTTGATCATTTCAAGAAGATCAACGACGAATATGGCCACGGCGTGGGCGACGAAGTGCTCACCGAGCTGGTAGCCCTGCTGGAGAGCAATACCCGCCGTTCCGATCAGCTGTTCCGATATGGCGGTGAGGAGTTTGTATTACTGCTACCAGGCGTTGATGGCGTAAATCTGCGTGCGGTGATGAACAATCTTCAGCAGGTACTCCGAAAATACATGAAACACCCCGGCGGGCCGGTAACCGCGTCATTTGGCGTGGCCCTGCTGGGCCATGGCGAAAGTGTGGAAAGCTGGCTGGCCCGGGCCGATAACGCGCTGTACACCGCCAAGGAAACCGGGCGCGACCGGATTGTCTATGCCGAGGATATTGGTCAGCCCATGCCAGAGCCGGTTCCCACGGCTGCAGGCTGAGTGTCTTCATCAGCGGGTGTGGGAGGCTGGTAATGAAACAGGCGCCAGCCGAGTAACAGGCTGGCGGAGGTCAGCCCGGCCGTCAGTCCTACCCAGAAACCCGCAGCGCCCAGCGCCGGCCACACCCAGTCGGTAAATGTCAGCACATACCCCAGCGGCAGGCCCACTCCCCAGAATGAAAACAGCATGATGAACATGGGAATGCGCGTGTCCTTGTAGCCGCGCAGGGCGCTGATACAGGTTACCTGGATAACATCGGCAATCTGGAACATGGCGGCGAAGGTGAGCAGCCGAATGGTGACCGCCTGAACTTCGGCATCGCCCGAATACAGGCTGGCAATGGCGCCGGAGAACACGAACAGCAGAGTGGCAAACAGCAGGGCGATGGCCGAGGCCAGAATCAGCGAGCTGCGTGAAATCAGTGTTGCGGAGTCCCGGGCGTTAGCTCCGGTCAGAAAGCTTACCCTCAGAGTCAGTGCCATACCCAGGCTGAGAGGAAGCATGAACAGCAGCGACGTTACGTTCAGGGCGATCTGATGGCCGGCTACCACCACTGGGCCAAGCGGTGCCAGGAACAAGGCGATCACGGCAAACATGCTGGCTTCCACGAAGATGGTGAAGCCGATGGGTACACCAATACGCAGGATGTAGCGAATCCCGGCCCAGTCGGGCTTGACCCAATCGGCAATCAGATGAAACTGACGGAAGGTCTCGCTGCGGTTCAGGTAGATCAGCATGGCGATGGCGGCGACACCATTGGAGATGGACGTGGCCCAGCCACAGCCGACACCGCCCATGGCGGGCAGCCCAAGTTTGCCGTAAATGAAGATGTAGTTCAGTGGCAGGTTGATCAGGGTGCTGAGTACAGAGAAGGCCATGATTACCCGGGTGTGGCCGAGGCCGTCAGTCAGGCCCCGAAGGGCGTTGATCAGCAGCAGGGCGGGTATGCCCCAGGCAAAGGCGTCCAGATAACCCTGGGTGATGCCGGCGGTGTGCGGATCCAGTTTCAGCAGGGCCAGGACGGGATGGACATTGGTTAGCAGCAGAGCCATCACCACGGTGCCGGCCGCCGCAATGTAGATGCCCTGCCAGGTGGCGGGCATGATCTTATGGGTGGTACGGGCACCGTTGTAGCCGGAAATAATCGGCTGCAAGGCGCCGAGCATGCCCATGAAGAACAGGAAAAGCGGCATCCACAGACTGCTGCCGATACCCACGGCCGCGAGATCTTCGGCACTGGCGTGGCCGGCCATTACGGTATCGATCACACCGTTGGCCATCTGCGCCACCTGGGCAATCAGAATCGGGCCGCCCAGAATGGCCAGAGTTTTCCACTCGGCGAGCGTGCGCTGAATCAGCGGCTGGCGGGCTTCGGGTAGTGGCTGATGGGTTTCGTCCATGGCGCTCTGGTCTTTCCGGAATTGTAGCGTGGCACTGGTACAGGACCGGCCATGGTACCTCAGCCTGCGGACTCGTGCTTATAGGGGTTTCCCCGTCTGCCGCCGCTGCAAAACCCACCGTAAAGCAGTAAAGTAGGCGCCCGGCATACAACAGGGGTGGTGCAATCGATGGTCTTACTGGTTCTGGTAACCGTACTCTGGGCCTTTTCGTTCAGTCTGATCGGCGAGTTCCTGGCTGGCCGTGTAGACAGCGACTTCGCGGTATTGAGCCGGGTCTTGCTGGCAGCCCTGGTGTTCCTGCCGTTTACCCGCTGGCGCGGTGTTCCCTCCGGTATGAAGCTGGGCATCCTGGTGACTGGTATGCTGCAGTTCGGCATCACCTATCTGTGCCTGTATCGCTCGTTCAGTTACCTGACGGTACCGGAAGTGTTGCTGTTTACCATTTTTACGCCTCTGTACGTGACTCTGGTGGATGATGCCCTGGCCCGCCGGTTTTCACCGGTGGCGTTGCTGGCTGCGGCTATTGCCACACTCGGTGCCGGCATCATCCGGTACGATGGCCTCAGTGAGGATTTCATCACCGGGTTCCTGCTGCTGCAGGTGGCCAACTTTACCTTCGCTGCCGGCCAGGTTGGCTACAAGCACGTGATGCAACGTTACCCTCTGGCGCTGCCTGGGTATCGCACTTTCGGTTACTTCTTCCTGGGCGCACTGGTGATCGCGCTACCCTCGTTCCTGATTTTTGGTAACCCGGACAAGTTGCCGTCAACACCGTTGCAGTGGGGCATTCTTGGCTGGCTGGGCTTGGCGGCGTCCGGTCTGGGGCTGTACCTGTGGAATCGCGGTGCCTGCAAGGTCGATGCAGGCACCCTGGCTGTGATGAACAATGCCCTGGTACCGGCTGGCTTGCTGGTCAATCTGCTGATCTGGAATCGTGATGCAGATCTGCTGCGCCTGGCCGTTGGTGGTGTGGTGATCGGATTCTCTCTGTGGGTGAATGCTCGCTATCATCCCAGGGCACGGTTGGTCGAGCAACCCTGAGAAATGTCTGAATTATTCTTAAACAGCTTGGTCAGTTGCAGTACGATAAATGGGGCCCGCGTGCCCTGTGTGCCTTGCTTGCGATAAACAACCGCAGTGCGCCGACAACCTGATTCAGCGATTTGTCAGCAAAACCGGGTGATTAGAAGCGCCGGCTAAATTTAGAAACACCCGAATTGCGCCGGAGCCCAGCCTCCGCACTGGCATCATGCCGCCAGTGCTGGCAGAATCCCGCCCCAATAGCCCGCACGCCGTGTGCCGGGCGATCTGACAATTCGTATTTTCCTCAGCCAAAAGCACAGGAAGCAAACACATGACTCAGTCCAACTCCGCAGCAGACAGCGGGAACGGGGCTCGCGGACTCTGGTCTTCCAAGTTCGCGTTTATTCTGGCAGCCACCGGTTCCGCGGTTGGTCTCGGTAATATCTGGAAGTTCCCCTATGTCACCGGCGAGAACGGCGGTGGTGCCTTCGTTCTGGTGTACCTGCTCTGTATTGCCATCATCGGTATTCCCATCATGATGGCGGAAGTGTTTATCGGCCGGAATGGTCGTCATAACCCCATTACCAGTTTTCGGCTGGTGGCGGAGCGCAACCTGGCGTCGCCGGTCTGGCGCGTCTCGGCCATTGTCGGCATGCTGGCTGCGTTTATCATTCTGTCCTTCTACTCGGTCATCGGTGGCTGGGCGGCCTCCTACATTGGCCACGCGGCGATGGGCGATTTCACCGGCGGCACTGCAGAATCTGTGGGCGAGCTGTTCGGTGGACTGCTGGGCAGCCCGATTCAGCTGCTGGCCTGGCACACGGTGTTCATGGCGCTGGTGGTGCTGGTGGTTTCCCGGGGCCTGAAAGGCGGCCTGGAACGTGCGGTTACCATTCTGATGCCGGCGCTGTTCCTGCTGCTGTTGCTGGTGGTTGGCTACGCGACGACGACCGGCCATTTCGGCGAGGCGGTTAGTTTCCTGTTCACCCCGAATTTTGAGGCACTGACGGTGAAAGGCGTACTGGTTGCCCTGGGGCACGCCTTCTTCACACTGAGCCTGGGTATGGCCATTATGATGGCTTACGGTTCCTACCTGGGCCGTGATGTCTCCATCGGCCGCACCGCCGTCAGTGTGGCGATCATGGATACTGTGGTGGCACTGCTGGCGGGCCTGGCCATTTTCCCGGTGGTGTTTGCCAACGGCCTGGAAGCCGGTGCCGGCCCCGGTCTGATCTTCCAGACCCTGCCGCTGGCGTTCGGTAACATGCCCATGGGCAGCCTGTTCGGCACCCTGTTCTTCGTTCTGTTGCTGTTTGCTGCCTGGACCTCTGGCATTTCCCTGCTGGAGCCGGTGGTTGAGTGGGTTGAAGAGAAAACCAGCCTGGCCCGCACCGGCAGCGCTATTCTGGTGGGCGTGCTGTGCTGGGCGCTGGGCATTGTTTCCATTCTGTCCCTGAACGTCTGGTCTGATGTGACGCCGCTGGGCATGTTTGCCGCCTTTGAAGGCAAGACGGTGTTCGACCTGCTGGACTACTTCACCGCCAACATCATGCTGCCACTGTCTGGCCTGCTGACCGCCATTTTTGTGGGCTGGTTTGTGGCCAAGGAATCGCTGAAGAGCGACCTGGCCCTGCAGGGTGGCGCGTTCAGCCTGTGGTACAACCTGATCCGGTTTGTGACCCCGATTGCCGTGGCGATCGTGTTTGTTTACAACCTGACGGCCTGATTGCCTCGCTGCTCAGGCAGCAAAAAGAAACCCCGGTGCTGGCGACAGTACCGGGGTTTTGTTTTTGGGGAGCGTGTTATTCGTAGTCGCTCTCGTCCTGCTCCATCACAGCCTTGAGGCGTTCTACGTGGGGCCTGACAGCACGTTTGTCGGCATCGCTCACTTGCTTCGCCGCACTGGATGCGCTTTTGACGGTCACCATCATCTGTTCCATCATTTCGCGCATCTGGGCTTTGGCGGCTTCGGGCATGTCGGGATTGTTTTCCATCTCGGCAATGGCGCGCTCCATCTCCGCGATATCCGGTGCCATGTCGGGCTGGGCTTCCATTTCGATGGCAAACCAGGCGCTGACGATACGGTCGCCTTTGCGGGCCCAGGCTTCCGGGCTGGAGAATCCGAAGTCATCGACCAGGTCGTCCAGGTCATCGTACATTTCGTGCCCTTTCACTTCGTCCACCATCGAGGACATCATCCGGGCGAAATCCACTTCCCGCTCATCGTCGGCTGGATCTTCGATGGATTCGATGAAGTCCTGATGCTTGTCGATCAGGGGCTGCATGGCTTCCATGCTGGCGATGAAGGAAGTGACATCGTCCTCGGTGAGGTTTTCACTGTGGGCTAACGGTGCCAGGGCCAGGCTGAGTAGCAGCAGGCCGGCTTGCAGCACGTTGAGGCGCGGTTGGGTGTTACGGTGGTTCATGGTGCACTCCTTGCTGATGATTTCCTGTGGATGTCAGCAAAGAGTAATCCCAGGCTGGCCAGGTTTCCAGCGGTATCAGGAGCTCAGACCTTTCCGCCCAGCAATATGCGCACGGCAGTGCAGGCATCCTCAAGCTCTTCATCGCGGGGTTCGCGGCCGCCAATGATGTCGCTGTACAGGCAGGATTCGGCGATTCGTACCATGAAGTAGGACAAGCTCTGGATGTTCATGGGTGGGCTCAGATGGCCTGCGCGCACTTCGTCTTTGAGCAGGCGGGTGTTCACTTCCACGGTGCGGGCGTGCAGCGTGGAGTGGGAGGAAGTGAGCATTTTCAGGGCGTATTCCGGGTCCTGATGCAGGAACTTTCGCAGCGGGGCGAAGTGCAGGATGGTCATGTTGATGTGGCGGAACACGCCCACCACGTAGTCGACGCCATGGCCGGGGGTAACGGCGCGGGCTTCTTTGTACAGGGGCTCGTACAGGGACCACAGAATTTCACCAATCAGCAGGTCGCGGTTACCAACCCAGCGGAACAGGGTGGCGCGGCCGATGTGGAGGTCGTCGGCGAGGGCAGCCAGGCTGATTTTTTCCCCTTTTAGCCACATTCTTCTGGCGCGGCGGAAGGCGTCCAGGGGGGTGGTTTTGGCGGTTGGTGTGGTCACTTCGGTCCCTTTGGCTGGTTTGGGGACATTCTATCGATTGCTGGGGCTTGGGGCTATGGCTGGCAGTCCACGAGTCTGGTTTATAGCCCGCATGGTGAGGTGCATGAGCAGCCGGGGTGTCCCCTCCAAAAACCGCTACGAGCACATCCATGTGCGCTTCTCTCCGGCCATCCATGGCCTCCGAAATTTTTGGAGGGGACACCCCGGCTGCTCATACCAAACCTGGAGTTGTTATCAGAGCGCTTGTTGAATCACACCCACAGATCGCCAATGGGCGTATCGGGGCTGAAGTGGTGAAGTATCTGGGCCTGCAGTAGCTCTGCAGTGGCAATGGCGTCGATCAGGGCGTTGTGGGAAGCATAGTGGGGCAGGCCGTAGCGGAGCCGGCTGTCGGCGAGGCGGATGGAGATCGGCTTTTTGCCCATCAGTTGCTGCCAGCGGCTGGGGTTGCGGTTTGGGTGCAGGTGCGCTTCGATGGCCATGGTGTCGATGACCGGGAAGCGGAGTTGTTCGTTCAGGCGCCATTGCAGGGCGGTGTTCAGGAACGGGCGTTCGATGTTGCGGTAGTGCACCACGGGGATTCGGCCGTTGAGGTGTTCGAACAGCGGGTCGAGTACGTCTTCCAGGTCCGGGGCGTTTTCGATTTCGCTGTGGGTAATGCCGTGGATGGTCACAGAGGTTTTGTGCAGGGGCAGTCTGGGGCGAACCACCTGGTGCCAGCATTGGCCGAGCTGGATGCCTGTCAGGGTAAAGGGCACCAGGCCGATGCTGACGATGGAATGCTGGTCGGCTTCCAGGCCAGTGGTTTCGAAGTCCAGGGCCACTAAGGGGACATCCCGGACAGGCGTGTCCGGACTGGGGCAGCCGGCTTCGTAGAAGGCGCGGATTCTGGTGTCTTTCGCCTGTTCGGCGCCTTTGCGGTAGTTCTCTGGCCAATTCTGCTTGCTGTTGCCGCTTTTGATCACGCTAGACATTCCGGGTGGCTCCCCCGGCGTTATAGCGGAAGCGCAGGAATTTCTGGGCGTTGCTGACGATCTGGAAGGCGTCTTTCAGGTGGCTGCGTTCAAATGGCGACAGGTCCTCCGGGCGCACGTTGTTGTCCGGGTCGCGGCCCTCTTCGATGGCCAGTGCCTGATGGCGAATGCGGACGATGGAGATGAATTCCAGGGCATCCCGCAGGTTGCCGGCGTCGTCGTCCAGCATGAGTTTGGTTTTGGCGATGTCGCGCAGGCGTTCGAAGGAGTTCTGGGAGCGGGAACCGCAGGCCAGGGCGTGCACCCGGATGAGGTCGGAGACCGGTGCGGTGCCGCGGCGTTTGAGGTTGAAGGTTTTCTGGTGCTTGCCGTCTTCTTCCAGGACGAAGGTACGGAAGAAGCCCAGGGGCGGCGTACGGTTCAGGGCATTGCGGGCCAGGAAGGTAAGAAAGCGCTGGCTGTTGCTGGCCTTGTTCACGATTAGGGTTTTCAGCTGTTCGGCATAGTCAGTTTCGCCGTAGATGCCGTCCAGGTCGAAGAAGATGTTGCTGTTGAGCAGGGCTTCGGCTTTGGGGTTGTCGATCCAGTCGGTGAAGTAATCCTTCCACACGCTCAGCGGTTGTCGCCATTTCGGATTGGTGGCCATGATGTCACCGGTGCAGTAGGTGTAGCCGCATTCAGCCAGGCCGTCGGAGACAAATTTGGCCAGGGCCAGGAAGTATTCGTCGTGCTCTTCCGGAATGAAGCTGTCGTCCAGCACCATGGCGTTGTCCTGGTCGGTAACCACCAGCTGTTCATCCCGGGCCATGGAGCCGAGAGCCATAAAGCAATACGGGATGGGTGGCGGGCCGAGTTTTTCCTCGCCCAGCTCCAACAGGCGCTGACTGAAGCTTCGGCCGATGCCAGCCATGGCGCTGCCGATCATGTGGGAATTGGCGTCTTCATTCACCATGCGCACGAAGCTGTCGCGCACTTCGCGGCTGATTTTCTTCAGGCCTTTGACGTCGTTCTGGTGGTAGATGTTGCTCACCAGGTACAAGCTGCTTTGGCTCTCGTATTTGACGATGTCGGACAGCGCGATTACGCCACGCACTTCATGGTCTTCCATCACTGGCAGATGGTGCACGTTATTGTGCAGCATGGTAAGCATGGCTTCGAAGATGTAGCTGCGGGCGCTGATGGTAATCAGCCCTTCGGACATGATCTCGCTGATGGGGGTTTCTGATGGCAGTGCGTTGGTGACCGCCCGGGTGCGCAGATCCCGGTCGGTGATGATGCCCTTGAGCCGGGGCGAATCCCCACTTTCGTCCATCAGCAGCAGTGCCGACACGCCGTTGTCGGTCATGATCCGGGCGGCTTCCTGAAGGCGCACGGTGGTCGGGGCAGAGACTGGCTCGCGGGCAATTAGCCGGGTGACCTTGGCGGACATCAGTTCGTTGGATTTGTGCCGGCGCGAGACCGCCGAACGCAGACGGCTGTGGTCTTCAATCTCGACAAAATCCGCGAAGTTCTCGTCGTTTTCCCACAGATGCTGGAAGGTCTCGTAGGGGATTTTGTAGATCAGGCAGTCTTCGATGGCTTTGGCCGGAAAGCGCACTTTCTGATTGCGCAGCAGGCCAAACTGGCCAAAGATTTCGCCCTCACCGATGCGGTTGTATAGCTCGCCGGAGCGCCGGAAGATTTCCACCGCACCGCTGCGGATGTAGTGCAACCAGTAGTTCTGCTGGCCCAGCTCAAGGATCTGGGTGCCGGCCCGGTAATAGGCCACTTCGATGCCAGTGACGATGCGGTCGAGCAGTTCTTCGGGCATTTCGTCGAAGGGAGCGTGTTGGGCGATGTGGTTGCGGATGTCGAGCAGCTCGGCCTGCATGGGTTCTCCAGGGTTAATCGGTCTTGTTCTGAAGCCGGCGATTGCGGTGCCGCCGTTTCCGGAGTCTGGCCAAACTATAGCAGTTGTCTGTCCGGTTGGTGTACCTTGGCACCGGAATGGGGCGGGCTGGAGAAAGGTTTATGGTCAACAAGTTACTGGTAACCGGCGGGATTCGCTCCGGTAAGACCGGGCTGGCTGAGCAGAGGGCCAAAGCGACCGGTGACGACGTGGTTTATGTGGCGACCGCGACGGCAGGCGATGATGAAATGGCACTGCGTATCCAGCGTCACCAGGAGCTGCGGCCGGACCACTGGCAGCTTGCTGAAGAGCCGCTGCGCCTGGGTCAGGTATTATCAGAGTATGCCAGCGGCCCGGGAGAACCGCCGTTGCTGTTGGTGGACTGTATGAGCCTGTGGCTGAGCAATCTGCTGTTTGCCGACGGCGCCTTGTTCCAGCCCGAACGGGCGGCCTTTCTGGAGGCGGTTGAGGTCTATCCTGGCTCCCTGGTCATTGTGACCAACGAAGTGGGGCTCGGGACCATCGGCATGGGTCCGCTGACCCGTCGCTTTGCGGATGAGCTGGGCTGGCTCAATCAGGCCCTGGCCCAGCGTTGTGATGAGGTGGTGATGGCTGTGGCGGGTTTGCCACTTACCCTCAAGGCTGGTGGCTGATCAGGCTGCGAAACACACCGAATTCGGACTGGTCCACCTGTATCCGGCTGCGGCAGGCATAAGGCACGGCAAAGCCGGTGAATGATCTCTCCAGCGGAATGCCCAATACATTGGCCAGCACCATGCGGATCACGCCTCCGTGGCAGACCACCAAGACCCGTTTGCCGGCAAGTGTTTGCTGCCATCGATCAAAACCGTCAATAGTGCGCTGGTAGAAATCCGTCACAGCTTCACCGCCGGGGGGGAGGAAGTTGATGGGGTCCTGCCAGAAGTGGTTAAGATGATCCCCATAGCGCTCCTGGATCTGCTCAGCGGTCAACCCTTCCCACTCACCAAAGCCGATCTCCCGGAGATCTTCTTCGATATGCAGTGGAATTCTGTGTTCCTCGGCCAGTTGCTGGGCAAAACGCTGGCATCGTTGCATGGGTGAACTGACGATGGCATCCCACTGATCACCCTCGGCGATGGCAGCTATCATCTGTTGCCACCCGGTGTCGCTCAAGGGGTCGTCTTTACTGCCCCGGAACATCTGGCCGCCTTCCGGTTCGCCGTGGCGTATCAGGTCGATTACTGTGGTGGTCATAGGGCTATTCTTCCGCTTTGCCACTGACGCCAGCGTCGGTAAAACTGGCCATCCGGTTATGCAGCGCGCAGGCGGCGCGTAACAGGGGAACGGCAACGGCGGCGCCACTGCCTTCGCCCAGGCGCATGCCAAGATCCAGAAGCGGCGAGGCATCAAGTGCCTCCAGCACGGCGCTATGGCCGGGTTCGGCTGACCGATGCGCAAACAGAAGCCACTCGCGCGCAGCCGGTTGTTGATGCACGGCCACCAGTGCAGCGACTGAGACAATAAAACCGTCCACCAGAACCGGGATGCGGCGCGCGGCGCAGCCCAGGATGGCGCCGGTCAGTGCGGCTATTTCGAAGCCTCCCAGAGAGGCCAGTACCATCAGCGGGTCACGGTCGGGACCATGCCGTTGCAACGCGTTTTCTACCACCCTAGCCTTGCGGGCAACGCCCTCGGAGTTCAGTCCTGTGCCCGGGCCAACGAGGGTGGTGGGCTGCTGCCCCAGCAGGGCACAGGCCAGTGCTGCAGCACTGGTTGTGTTGCCTATGCCCATGTCGCCACCAATAAACAGGCGGCAGCCAACGTTTGCGGCACGCCTGGCGGCTTCGTCGCCACTGGATAGCGCGGATTCAACCTGGTGAGAGGACATGGCCGGTGATTCTGCCATGTTGGCCGTGGAAGGGGCGATAATCTGATCTATGACGCCCGGTAATTCCGGTACTTCGCCAACGGTACCCAGGTTGACCACTTCCAGACTGGCACCGAGTTCCTCGGCCATCACGCTGATGGCGGCGCCGCCGCTGGCAAAATTGGCGATCATCTGGGCGGTGACAGCCTGAGGAAAGGCGGAAACGCCTTCAACGCAAACGCCGTGATCGCCGGCAAACACCACCATTCGCACCGGATCAACGCTGGGTCTGTCGGTGCCGTGCAGGCCCGCCAGACTGATGGCGAGCTGTTCCAGCTGCCCGAGAGAGCCGGGTGGCTTTGTGAGCACCTGCTGGCGCTCGGCGGCAAGCGCTGTGTGCTGAACCGAGGGCCGTGGGGGAGACGTGAGCCAGCTGTCGGGCAGTGCCATGGCGATGGGTCCTTGTGGGCGGAAAACCGAGGATGGTCTAACCGGGAGGCAAGGCTGTCAAGTTTCGTGACCGGTCGGTTAGACTTGCCGGCAATTGATTCAGGGAGACCGGCTTTGGATACGGTTGTGGTTGCAGTGCTGGTGTGCGGTGCGGCGGTTTTGTTGGACTGGTTGATGGGGGAGCCCCGCCGGTGGCACCCGCTGGTGGGCTTCGGTCGGTGGGCATCCCTGTTGGAACACCGCCTGAATGATCAGCAGTCATTCCCGGCGCACAGCCTCTTGCTGGGGTTGCTGGCGACCCTGGTAGCGGTCATGCCAGCCGTCGTGCTGGCAATTTTGCTGCAATTCCTGCTGGAAGGCTGGCTGTGGCTGCTCACTCAGGTGGCCGGTGTCTGGCTTGCCATTTCATTACGGGGGCTGGCAGAGCATGGTCGGGCGGTGTCGAATGCGTTGGCGTGCGGGGATGGCGCCAGGGCCCGGCTGGCGGTTGGCCGAATTGTCAGTCGGGATGCAGCAGCGTTGAGTGACGAAGGCGTTGCCGCCGCGGCCTCGGAATCCATGCTGGAAAACGGTGCGGATGCGGTGTTTTCAAGCTTGTTCTGGTATCTGGTCGCTGGCTTGCCCGGACTGGTTTTGCACCGGCTGGTAAACACGCTGGATGCCATGTGGGGCTACCGGACGCCACGATATCTGTATTTCGGGCGCTGCGCCGCCAGGCTCGATGATGCTATGAACTGGGTGCCTGCCCGGCTAACTGCTTTGACCTATGCGTTGCTGGGCAATACCCGGCTGGCCGTGAAATGCTGGCGTGAACAGTCCAAGGCCTGGGACAGCCCGAACGCCGGCCCGGTGATGGCAGCAGGAGCGGGCGCGCTCGGTGTCACACTGGGCGGCCCGGCGCCGTATTCCGGTGGCGTGAAGCAGCGACCGCTGCTGGGCAGCGGGCAAGGCGCCACGGCGCAAACCGTGGAGGGCGCGATTTCCCTGGTTCAGCGTGGCGTGATGTTGTGGCTGTTGGTGTTGTTGGCCTTGGCCGCAAGTCTGAATGCGTTCTGGTCAGGAGGTATCGGGTGACAGCGTTCGATGGTGCTGATTTGCCGGAGCATGGAGGTCGCCTGAGGGCAGCGGCTCAGCACTGGGGCATTCCTCCGGAACAATGGCTGGATCTCTCCACCGGTATTAACCCTGTGCCCTGGCCGGTTCCGGCAATTCCGGCGGAGGTATGGCAACGGCTGCCGGAGCCGGAAGATGGGCTGGAAGAGATTATCCGTATCTGGGCCGGGGCGCCGGAGCGTGCCTGCTGCCTACCCGTAGCGGGTTCCCAGGCGGCGATCATGGCCCTGCCAGCGGTTCGTGCCCGTAAGCATGGTTTCGGTCGGGTGGCCGTGCCCATGCCCGGTTATCGTGAGCATGGTCATGCCTGGCGGCGAGCGGGTTTCGACGTGGTGGCGATTCCTGAACAGGCGACAATGCAAGCGGAGCTGGCATGGCTGGATTCTGTGGATGTAGTGGTCTGGATACAGCCGAATAATCCGACCGGGCAGCTGATGGATCCTGCCCGTTTACGGTTTTGGCACGAGCGGCTGCGCGAGCGTGATGGCTGGCTGGTGCTGGATCAGGCGTTTATTGAGGGCGAGCCGGGCTTCGGCCTGGACCCGTGGGCGGGCGCTCCGGGGCTGATTGTGTTGCGCTCGCTGGGCAAGTTTTTCGGGCTGGCCGGTCTCCGTGCCGGTGCGGTCCTGGCCGACCCTGGTCTGGCGCGCGAGATGTCGAACGAACTTGGTCCCTGGACGGTCAGCGGTCCGGCCCGGTACCTGATGGCCCGGGCACTGCAAGACTGGGCCTGGCAGGTGGAGGCTCGTGCCAGCCTGCAAACGGCCAGACTGCGTATGGACGGCCTGCTCAGACAATATGGGATGTCGTCCCCCGCCGGCACCCTGCTCTTCAGAACGGTTCAACATCCCCGCGCAGCGGGCATTGCTGACCAACTGGCTTGCCGCGGCATTCTGGTCAGGCGTTTTGACACACCCGCAGCCCTGCGTTTCGGTTTGCCACCGGATGAAACCGGTTGGCAACGGCTGGAGGGTGCGTTGTCTGAATTAACATATCTCATTGACCACCCCCACCCTGGTTGATAGTCTTGCCCGCGATTTCAGGTGCTGTATGCATTTTGTCCAGGCTGGCGATAGTCCGGAGGAGTGCCTGCAGTGAAACGGGAAGCCGGTGACATTCCGGCGCTGCCCCCGCAACGGTAATCAGGTGAAAGGCAATCCAGTACGCCACTGTGCCAATGGCATGGGAAGGTGGTTGCCCCGGAGCACAGGCTCCGCCTGTAAGCCCGGAGACCGGCCTGAAAGGCGGAACCTTGGGTTCCGGACACCAGACGTTGCGGAGGGCGACGGCGGTGGGTGAACCTGGCTCGCATTTACTGACACGCCCTCCACCCCCGTCTGAGCAGTCTGTCTTCCTCCGCAGTTAATTGATCGACCGTACGGGTGCGTGCGGTGAACCGTGAGTGAAGCTATGAGTACTGCCAAAGCCCTTCCCGTCCTGATGTTGTTGCCACTGGCGTTGCCTGCTGTTGCCGCCGATGAAGCGTCGGATGAACGCAAGCTGGAACCGATTGTCGTTACCGCCACCCTTGGGCCTCTGACTGCGGGTGAAAGCCTGTCATCAGTTACGGTCATCGACGAAGAAACTATCCGCGAGCAAAGCCCCTCAGAGTTCACCCAGCTGCTGCGAGGACAACCCGGCATCAACGTGACCGGCAACGGTTCCTTCGGAAAAACCACCAGTGTCTACACCCGCGGCACCGCCAACGACTCCACGCTGCTGCTGGTTGATGGTGTGCGCCTGCGTTCGGCCACATCCGGTGGTCCCTCCTGGCAGTACTTTCCCGTTGAACTGATTGAGCGGGTGGAAATTGTCCGTGGCGCCCGGAGCTCACTTTACGGTTCCGATGCTGTCGGTGGCGTTGTGCAGGCTTTTACACTGGACCCGGAAGACACGCCGGCAGGTTGGGTAGAAGCCGGTGCAGGCAATTTCAACACGCAGAAAGGCAGTGCCGGTGTTGCTGCCCGCGCTGGAAATACCCGTTTCAGCCTGAGTGGTTTGCATAAAGAAACCGACGGTACAGCAGTTATCACCGATGGTGACGACCGGGGCTTCCGCAACACCGCCGGTATCGGACGTGTCGTCCATGAGCTGGACTCCGGCGGAGAAGCCAGCCTGGTGATGGTGCAAAGCGAAGGCAACACCGAATACGAAGGCGGCGAAATTGATTTCATGATTCGCACCATCGGCTTCGGGCTGGAAACCCCGGTGAGTGACTACTGGCGGCATTCACTTCAGTTCTCTGAATCCCGGGACGAAACCGACAACGTTACGCCCACATTCAATAGCACCTTCAATACCCGCTCACGGGCAGCGCGTTGGGACAATACCTTTACCTGGAATGTCCATGAGCTGGTGGTAGGGGCAGAGTTAATGACTGACGAAGTCAGCGGTACCACCAATTACGCTGAGACCAGCCGCACCAACACCGCCCTGTACAGCCAGTTGCGCCTGAACTTCGGCCCAACCGACCTTCAACTGAGTGTGCGCGGTGACGACAACGAAGCCTACGGCAAAAATGAAACCGGTGGCATTGCCCTTGGCCATGCTCTGGATCGGTCCCACCGAGTACGGATCAGTTATGGTACGTCTTTCCGGGCGCCCACCTTCAACGATCTGTATTTTCCCGGAGCTAACCCGGACCTTGAGGCAGAAGAGTCCGGAACGGTGGAGTTGGGTGCCAGTGGCCACTATCAGACCTGGTTCTGGGATGCAGCGCTGTTCCAGCTTGATGTGGACAACCTGATTGCCTGGAGCCCGACCCCCAGTGGCTTGTGGACGCCAATGAACGTCAATGAGGCCCGAATCCGTGGTGTCGAGTTCAGCGCTGGTTTTGAGCGGGATGGTTGGCGCGGTGATGCGGCTCTGACGCTGCTGGACCCGGAAGACCGGGAAACCGGAAACCGACTCCAGCGCCGGAGTGGCAAAACCCTGCGTCTTGACCTGAGTAAGCGCGTTGGTACCTGGGACTTCGGTGGCACAGTGGTGGCCGAAGGCTATCGTTACGATGACCGTGCCAACGACGACAGACTGCCCGGTTTTGCTACTCTGGACTTGCGTGCGGGCTGGCGCTTTGCCCCTGACTGGTCAACCCGGCTGACGCTGGCTAACGTGCTGGACAAGGAATATAGCACCGCTCGTTATGATCGGCAGAATGACCTGGACTATATTGCAGCCGGCCGCACTGCCATGCTGACCGTGCGTTACGATATCCGATAAAAACCGTTAAACCGGGGGAGGCCTCTGTGGCAGATCTGAAGGCAATGGCTGTGATTCTGGGCGGGATGCTGCTGGCATTCCCCGCCTTGGCATCGCCGGTCTGTGCCACGGATGATCTGGGTAAAGAGATTTGCCTTGAGCAACCGGCACAACGGATTGCCGCGCTTTCCCCCGGGGCTACCGAGCTGGCCTGGGCTGCAGGCGCCGGCGATCAGGTGGTTGCGGTGGTCGCCTACAGTGACTATCCCCCGGCCGCCAAAGAAGTCACTTCGGTTGGCAGCCACACCCGCATGGATATGGAACGCTTGCTGCAACTGGAGCCGGATCTGGTGATTGGCTGGGTAACCGGTAACCCGACCGAGCAGTTGGCGACACTCAGAGAAATGGGTGTGCCTGTGTTCTCCATCGAGCCCCGCAGTTTTGAGGCAGTGTCTGACACCATTGAGCGTCTCTCTATCTTGGCCGGTACCGAAGCCGCGGGTTTTGCCGAGGCGGACCGATTTCGCAAAGGCATTACAGACCTGCGAGCCAGGTTTTCGGGTGCCGATGCAGTACCGGTGTTCTATCAGGTGTGGGATGAGCCTTTGATGACGGTCAACCGTGACCATCTGATTGGTGAAATGATTGAGTTGTGTGGCGGTGACAACGTGTTTGGCCACCTGGAGAGGTTGGTGCCCAGAATCAGTGCCGAAGGCGTTATTGCGGCCAATCCCGAAGCTATCCTGGCTGGCGGGATGGGGGAAGAAAACCGCCACTGGCTGACTCGCTGGCAGTCATTCCCGAGCCTGACCGCCACGGAGCGGGACAACCTGTTTTTTATCCCGCCATCTCTGGTACAGCGACCAACACCGAGAATGCTCGAAGGTACGCGCCTGTTTTGTGAAAAACTGGAGGTGGCCCGTGACCGGCGACCTTAATGGAGCCCTTGCGTGATCCGGCCGATCACTTTGCCACTGTTGGTGCTGGCTCTGGCCGGCGTGTTGGCCATGGTGATCTCGGTCGGTGTTGGAAGCGTGGCGATATCCCCTGCGGATGTGCTGTCGGTGTTTCTGGGTGAAGGCTCGAACCTCCAGCGCACGCTGATCCTTGAACTCCGGCTACCCAGAACCTTGTCGGCCTTTGCAACCGGCGGTTTGCTGGCCGTGGCCGGAGCCCTGATGCAGGTATTGCTTCGTAACCCGCTTGCCGATCCCTATGTTCTGGGCCTGTCCGGCGGCGCCGCTGTTGGTGCGTTACTGGCGATGCTGGCGGGGCTTGGCGGCGCGGTTATTTCCGGTTCTGCCTTTGCCGGTGCCCTGCTCGCGACCTTGATGGTGTTTGGGCTGGCCCATGGTACTGGCAGCTGGACGCCCTCCCGCCTGTTGCTGACCGGGGTGGTGGTGGCCGCTGGCTGGGGTGCGGTGATTACCCTGATGTTGGCGATCAGCCCGGCCCGGGAGTTGCCGGGCATGCTGTACTGGCTGATGGGCGATGTTTCATACGCCCGGATACCATGGCCCGGACTGGGATTGTTGACTGTTGTTTGTGTTCTGGTGGTGCCACTGGGTCGGAGCCTGAATGTGTTGGCTCGGGGACCGATGCAGGCGGCGGCATTGGGTATTTCGGTGCGCCCGCTGGAATGGCTGATTTACATTCTCGCCAGCTTGCTCACCGCCACGGCGGTCACCATGGCGGGCAGCATAGGCTTTGTCGGCCTTGTGGTTCCGCATATGCTCCGGTTGGTGTTGGGTAATGATCAGCGACTGATTCTGCCAGCCTGTGCCTTGGCCGGCGGTACCCTTCTGGTGCTGGCGGATACCCTGGCGCGGGTGGTGATCGCGCCGGAACAGCTACCGGTGGGTGTGATCACCGCGTTGCTGGGTGTACCTACCTTCCTGTACCTGTTGTACCGGAGTCGCTGATGAACGCGATGCAGAGCCGCCACATGCAGACCCTGAGTACCCGGAACCTGGTGATTGATATTCCCGGCCGCGCCGATGGCTACCCGCTGGATTTAACGATCGGCTCCGGTCAGATCTGGGGCGTGCTCGGGCCCAACGGTGCCGGCAAGACCACTTTGCTGCATACGCTCGCAGGCCTTCGGCCGCCTCGCGCTGGTGCTTTGTATCTTGATGATGTTTCGGTATCCGGAATAAAACGCCGTGTGTTCTCTCAACAGCTGGGGCTGGTGTTCCAGGACCGGCAGGACGGCTTCCCGGCAACGGTAATGGAAACCGCGCTGATCGGTCGCCATCCCTGGTTGTCTCCGTGGCAGATGGAAGGGGCAGACGATCTGGCTATGGCGCAAAGGGCTCTTGAAGCGTTGGATGTCCTGCACCTGAAAAACCGTCTGGTCACTACCCTGTCTGGCGGGGAACGCCAGCGTGTGGCGATTGCCACCCTGATGACCCAGTCGCCTCATACCTGGTTGCTGGATGAACCGACGAATCACCTGGATCTGCATCACCAGGTGGCCGTCATGAAACTGCTCACCGACCGTGCGGCAGCGGGTAATGCCATTTTTATGTGCCTGCACGACCTGAACCTGGCTGCCCGCTGGTGTGATCATATTCTGTTGATGTACCCCAACGGCGAAGCCTGCTGGGGCCCGGCAGAAAGGATGCTGGTGCCGAACGCTCTGGAACGTTTGTACAACCAGCAACTGGCAACGGTGGAAGTGGATGGCGCGCCTTTTTTCGTGCCAAAACGAGTCTAGCTCAGAAGTATCGCGAGGGTAGCGGGGCAGGGCTTTCCGGGACTGTCTGCAGCAGGGATGCTGCAGTCAAGCTTACAGGGATGTATTCACAGCGTGTCCCGGAAAGCCCTGCTCCGCTGCCCGTCTGCACCAGATTCAGACGACAGGGAATAGCAACACATGCCAGACAACAAAATCCCGGCTGCCATGATCACCGCCCCGGGTTCCGGCCAGGGCAAGTCCATGGTCACCGCCGCCCTGGCCCGACTGCACCGGAACGCCGGCCGTAACGTCCGGGTGTTCAAACACGGGCCGGATTACCTGGACCCCATGGTGCTGGAGGTAGCCTCCGGTAACCCGGTTTACCAGTTGCACCCCTGGATGACCGGCGAGGACGAGTGTCGGTGGCGGCTGGCCGAGGCCGCCCAGAGCGCCGACCTGATTCTGGTGGAGGGTTCCATGGGCTTGTTTGATGGCAGCCCCAGCAGTGGCGACCTGGCCAAGCTGGCGGGTATTCCGGCCCTGCCGGTGATTGATGCCAAGGGCATGGCTCAGACCTTCGGCGCGGTGGCTATGGGGCTCGCCCGCTTTGACACGGAATTGCCGGTTCATCAGGTGATTGCCAACAAGATTGGCAGTCCTTACCACGGCGAGCTGCTACGGGAGAGTCTGCCGGAAGGCATCAGCCTGCTGGGAGCGATACCCCGAAACGATGCCATGAACATTCCGGACCGGCACCTTGGTCTGGTCCAGGCGGATGAAATGGACGACCTCAGTGATCGGCTGGATAAGGCTGCCGAAGTCATGATGTCAGCGGGTCTGGATGTGCTGCCCAAGCCTGTGTCTTTTCATTATGAGGCACCTTCCCGGCCAGAACAGCTGCTGGCGGGGCTCAGGATCGCGGTTGCCAGGGATGCGGCCTTCAGTTTTATCTACCGCGCCAACCTGGATCTGCTCACCGCCATGGGCGCTGAGCTGGTGTATTTTTCGCCCCTGAAAGATTCGGAAGTGCCGATGGCAGATGCACTCTGGCTACCGGGCGGCTATCCAGAGTTGCATGCTGGGACCTTGGCTGAGAATCAGGCCATGCTCGCGTCGATTCGCGCCTTCCACCAGGCCGGTAAACCCATTCTGGCAGAGTGCGGTGGTCTGATGGCCTGTGCCGAAGAGCTGGCAGATAAAGACGGCAAAGTACATAGTCTGCTGGGCCTGGTGCCCGGGCGGGCGACCATGGCTAACCGACTGACCGCACTGGGTCTGCAAAGTCTGGAAACCCAGCTCGGCGGGTTGCGGGGCCACACCTATCACCATTCCAGTCTTGAGACCCCGTGGCAACCTGCCGCCAGGGCCAAGAAACAGGCCGGCTCTGAAGGTGAGGCCGTGTATCGCGACCAGAAACTGGTGGCCAGCTATTTTCACGGATACTTCCCGTCAGCGCCTGCTTTGATTAGCGCGATCTTTCGCGGTGAGGAAGTCCGGTTTTCCTGAGCAACTCGAACGCCTTAACCCAAGGAGAGTCATCATGCGTGAACGCGCCAAAGACCCCGAACGCCATGCCAGGCGCATGGCAGCAAAACAGAAGATCATGCAGGAACGCATTGCCAGAGCCCAGAAAGAACAGGGCGTGTTGCTGGTGCTCACGGGCCCCGGCAAGGGCAAAAGCAGTTCCGGCTTTGGCATGGTGGCCCGGGCTCTGGGCCACGGTATGAAAGTGGGCATCGTCCAGTTTATCAAAGGCGCATTCAGCACCGGTGAGGAAGCGTTTTTCCGGGAGCTGCCGAACGTCACCTACCACGTCATGGGACAGGGCTACACCTGGGATACCCAGAACCGGGAACAGGATGTGAAGAGCGCAACCGATGCCTGGGAAGTTGCAGCAAGCATGCTGAGCGATGACAGCTATGACCTGGTACTGCTGGATGAACTGAATATCGCCCTGAAGTACGACTACCTCGATCTCGATAGGGTGCTGGACGACCTGCAGGCCCGTCCGGAAATGCAGCATGTGGTGGTCACCGGTCGCGGGGCTCCGCAGGAACTGATTGATCTGGCTGATACGGTCACCGAGATGGGTGTGGTCAAACATGCCTTCAAGGATCAGGGCATCAAGGCCCAGAAGGGTGTGGAGCTGTAAATGCCCACCCTGATGGTGCAGGGCACCACCTCGGATGCTGGCAAAACCACGGTGGTGGCGGCGCTGTGTCGCTGGCTGGCCCGGCAGGGGGTCTCAGTCGCGCCATTCAAGCCCCAGAATATGGCCCTGAACAGTGCAGTCACCGTGGATGGCGGCGAGATTGGCCGTTCCACGGCGTTACAGGCGCTGGCCTGTGGCCTGGAGCCCCACAGCGACATGAACCCGGTGTTGTTGAAACCCCAGAGCGATTGCGGCGCCCAGGTGATCTTGCGGGGCAAGGTCCATGGCAATATGGATGCTCTGGATTACCACGTCTACAAAGCTGAGGCGATGAATTCGGTGATGGCGAGCTGGCGGGATCTGAGCGCTCGCTACGATGTGGTCATCGCCGAAGGCGCCGGCAGCCCCGCGGAAATCAACCTGCGGGCCAACGACATTGCCAACATGGGTTTTGCCGAAGCCGCCGATTGTCCGGTGTTGCTGGTAGGGGATATCGACAAGGGCGGTGTTTTCGCCCAGTTGGTGGGCACACTGGCGTTGCTTTCCGACAGTGAGCGGGACAGGACGGCGGGTTTTGTCATCAACCGGTTCCGGGGTGATATTGCGCTGTTGGAGCCCGGGCTGGACTGGCTGACGGAACACACGGGCAAGCCGGTGTTCGGCGTTTTGCCATACCTGCACGGGTTAGTGATCGACTCCGAAGACAGCGTCAGTGCCGCCGGCACCAGCGAGGCCGGCGCCCTGAAAGTGGTGGTGCCGGTATTGCCCCGGATCAGCAACCACAACGATTTTGATCCGTTGCGACTCCACCCGGGCGTTGACCTGGTGTTCGTGGGGCCGGATGAACTAATTCCGCCAGCCGATCTTGTTATCCTGCCCGGCAGCAAAAGCACCCGGCACGACCTGCAGTGGCTGAAGCAACAAGGCTGGCCGGAGGCCATCCAGAAACACCTGCGGTATGGCGGCAAGCTACTGGGTATCTGTGGCGGCTTCCAGATGCTGGGGCTTAAAGTGGAAGACCCGGAAGGGCTGGAAGGTGAAGTCGGCACTACGAAGGGCCTGGCCCTGTTCGAGATGGTTACCCGTATGGTGCCGGGCAAGCAGCTTCGAATGGTAAATGGCGGGCTGACCTCCCATATTGCCAGCACGGTGGTGACAGGCGCCCTGAAAGGCTATGAAATGCACAACGGTGTCACGGAAGGCGCGGCGCTGGTGCGCCCATTTGCAGAGCTGGAAGGCAGGCCGGATGGCGCCGTCAGTGCGGATGGCCAGGTGGCGGGTACCTATATCCACGGCGTCTTCGACGAGCCAGCCGCCTGCAAGGCCATTCTGGCCTGGGCAGGCCTTAAAACACAGGGCGAGCAGTCGGTGGATTACCAGCGTCACCGTCTGCAGCAGCTTGATCGCCTGGCCGATCAGGTGGATCAGTGCCTGGACAAAGAGCGGTTAAGGAGGCTGTTGCAGTTGTGAGTAACCCGAATGATCCTTTCAGCGATGCCCAGCGCGAAGGCTTGTACCGGGCCATCTTCGAGCGCCGGGATGTGCGCTCCCAGTTCCTGCCGGATGCCATTCCGGAGGAGGTTCTGGCGCGCATCCTGAGAGCTGCCCACCACGCCCCGTCGGTCGGCTTCATGCAGCCCTGGGATTTCATCGTGATCGACAGCCTGGCGGTGCGCGAGCAGGTGCTGGACAGTTTTAACAATGAAAACGCAAAGGCCTCGGAAAACTACACCGGCGAGCGCCAGCAAACCTATCGGAGCCTGAAACTGCAGGGCATTCTGGAAAGCCCCATCAACCTCTGCATCACCTGTGATCGATCCCGCGGCGGCCCCAATGTCCTGGGGCGTAATTCCATTATGGAAATGGATCTGTTCAGCACCTGCCTGGCGGTGCAGAATCTCTGGCTGGCGGCACGGGCCGAGAGCATTGGCGTGGGCTGGGTGAGCATCCTGGATCAGGATGTACTGTCGAATATCCTGCAGTTACCGGATCATGTATACCCACTGGCCTATCTCTGCCTGGGCTATGTCAGTGAATTCCTGGAGCAACCGGAATTACAGTCCAAAGGCTGGCGTTCCCGGCTGCCGCTGGAAGATCTGGTACATGGTAATACCTGGGGTGGCGCCCTTGATCAGGAGTCCCTGCTGGCCCGGTTAAAGCAGGTCTGACATCGGGATGGACGTCAGTTTCCTATTGGCGGCAGATCCCTCACCAGTGATTGCAGCTCGCGAGTGATCGCAATCAGCTCCTTCAGCAATTGGGGGTTCACGTCCATGTGGCCCTCGTATTCGGCCAGATTGCGGGCCGAATGACACTTGTCCAACACGCGCCATTTGGCATTGGGTAAGCCAATGGTGTGTTGCAGGCACTGGAAGACAATATAACGGCTTTCGGAACGATACCCGTGCCATCTCAGGGCGGCGAGCGATAATGCGTGGGCGGCGCCATAAGCCAGAGAGAACTGGCTGTCCTCAGACAATCCCTCAATGCAGGCGTCCCGGAGCTTGGTGTCGGCAGCCTTGAGCATGCCTTTGAACTCCCGGGCATCAGGTGGTTCTGCCTTGAGTCGTCGGATCCTGACCAGATTATCGAGTGCTTCCATGCAATGTGTCCTGTCTCAGTGGCTGAAGCGGAGGTCGAGGCGGGGTTGGTCCAGCACCCGGGTGACAAAACTCTGATTGTCTTTGATACGCTGCTCGAACTCGGCGGGAGAGTATAACGTGGGATTGATGGTTCGTTGTAATTGTTGTTCGGCGGGGGCCAGCAGTTCCATAACCTCGCTGTAACTGAGATCGTGGCCGATCAGCATGACATCGACATCGCTGCCCGCATGGGCATCCCCTTTTGCCACGGAACCGTAGATAAAGGCCTGTTCGAGAGTATCCGCCAGTGGCGCCAGGGCATTCCGGAGCACATCGGAAATACCAAAGGTTTTCTGGACGATGTGTTTCAGCTCATCGAAGATCGGGTTGTCCGGGTTGGCCTGGTAGTGGTTCTGGTTGCCTTGGCGGGTCATGACGACCAGACCGGAATCGGTCAGTTTGGCCAGCTCCCGGACAACGGTGCCGCGCCCTATATTTGCCAGCCGTACCAGTTCATTCAGGTACAGGCTCTGGTCTGGATGGCCGTAGATAAGCGATAGCAGGCGCTGTTGGGTTTTGGTAAACAGTGCGTCACCGATACTGGTTCCGGGCATGGTCAGGTTGCATCTCATGAGTCTCAATATGGGTACTTTAGTACCTGATTTGGGTATTTTCAATCCCATATTGGGCTCTTTAAGTCCCAATTTGGGGATCTCTGTGGAGGGTCTATGAAGTTTTCTGTGTTTTACCAGCAGGCCTTGGCCCGGAAGGGTGGCGATCAGGCCCTGAAATCCCTGTTGCCTCCGGTCACCGAAAAGCATCGTCTGGCGGAGATCGGCGACGACCGTTACCTGTCCGAGATCACCCGATGCATTTTCAAGGCTGGTTTCGTCTGGCGGGTAATTGAGAACAAATGGCCGGATTTTGAGGCGGCCTTCGAAGGATTTGTGCCCGCCTACTGGCAGCAGGTGCCGCCAGAAGTGTTGGAGCAGCTGGCTACAGACGAGCGTATTGTTCGCAACATGAAGAAGATCCGGACCGTGCCGGAAAATGCCCGGATGATCATGGATGTGGCGAAAGACCATGGCAGCTTTGGTCAGTTTCTGGCCCAGTGGCCGTCGACCGATCAGGTGGGGCTGCTGCTCTACCTGAAGCGTAACGGTGAGCGTCTGGGGGGGAACTCAGCCCAGTACTTCCTGCGTCGGGTGGGTTGGGATGGTTTTATCCTGTCCCACGATGTGGTTACCGCCCTCACCCGGGCCGGAATACTGGATGCCTCACCGGCCAGCAAGAAAGGCATGAGCCAGGCCCAGGAGGCGTTCAACCGTTGGCACGAAGAGACGGAAATGCCCATCAGCCACCTGTCCCGGATAGTGTCCTTCACGGTGGATAACTGACGATGCCCCCACGTTAGAGAAACAGCAACAGCGCCAGTTCACTGAACACGACAGCTGCGCCCAGGGTGTCGCCGGTGTAGCCGCCAAGCTGGCTACGAAGATAGCTGCCCCAGAACACAGCAACCAGCAGGACGGCCGTTATGGCTGCGGGAATCAGTAACGGCTGCCAGAGTGATAATCCGGCTGCCAGCAACAACACAAACCCCGCGGCCGCCAGCAAACGGCTGCGGGAGAAACCGTCTGCCACCGGCTTGGATTTACTCTTGTCGGGGTCAGTGACGTACGGCAGGCAGGCCATCAATATCAGTGGTGTCAGCCGGGAAACCGCAGGTGCCACCAGCAACGCAAGCCAGATCAATTCAGCCTCAGCCAGCAGAGCTACTTTCAGCAGCAAGGCCATCACCACTGCCACCGTGCCATAGGTTCCGATCCGGCTGTCTTTCATGATCTCCAGACGTTTTTCCACGGTATAGCCGCCGCCGAGAGCATCAACACTGTCGGCCAGGCCATCTTCGTGGAAGGCCCCGGTGATAAACAGGTGCAGAATAACCACCAGGATAATGGCCGCCAGCGGGCTGGCCACCAGTGAGAACAGAAAATAGGCGGCGCAATAGCCAAGGCCGAGCAGAAGGCCCACCAGGGGAAAATAGACGCTGCTCTGGTTCATCAGGCGCTGGGAGTAATCAATCCGGACGAGCATGGGGATACGAGTCAGGAATCCCAGTGCCAGCCAGAAAGCCTGCCATTCTTGTGCAATCCGCGAGCGAGGGAGCAAGGGCGCCTCCTTGAGAATTCAAAAGCGCCCATTGTACGTGAGACCAGCAAAGTTTGCGGCGTTCTCAGAGTCGCATCAGTCCAGCCACTCCCCGGGGTTGTCGGTGGTAAAGCGTGTCACCTTGTCCGGGGGTTCACAGCTGTCCGTCATGTCCTGGTCGCTCAGCAGCACGTAGGTATCCCGGTGAGCAGTGCCCAGCGGTCGGGCACCCTGCTTATTGAAACAGCCAAGCTCTCCGTCTTCAGCCACCATTAAATAGCTATCCGGTGTCTCCCGCATCCAGAGCCATGCGTTACGGCTTTCCTGTTCTGTGTCACTGAAATAACTGAAATGGGTAAAGTCCCGCTTTGAAAACAGAATGAACTGTTCCCGGAAATTGATCATGCCAATCTGCCCGCCGGCAGGCACGAACTGCTCGGCTGCGGCGAGCACATTTCTGGGTGTGCGCAATGGCTCGAGAATCCGATAACCCCAGGTTGTGAACACCAGCCAACTCACCATCAGGGCAATGAACCAGCGCCCGAGTGCCCGACAGCGCCAGAACGCCATGAGACTTGCGACCCAGATAAACCCAAGGGTGAACAACAGGGTGCCGGCTTCGTGCAGTCGAGCCGGATCCTGGGTGTAGTCAGCGACCTTTTCCACCAGACGAGGGTGGTCATTCCAGGCTAGGACGCCCAGGATGATCAAGGCTGCACCAAGCAGCAGATGCAGAACACTGGTGACCGCCCCGAACCAGCGTGCCGGGTTTTGTCCACTCAATGCCGGGGCCAGGCTCAGGGCCAGTGCCGGCAAAGCCGGGAGCACATACACCCCGCGTTTGCCCGGGCTCAGGCTGAAAAACGCCACCACCAACACGACCCACGCCAGCAGAACCACCACGTCCAGCCTGTGTTTGAGAATCTCACGAATGGGCCGCAGCAGTGCCAGGAATAGCAGCGGCAGCGGAAACCACAGCGAGGGAATCACGCTGGCGAGGTAGTAATACCAGGGCTGAATGTGCCCCCAGGAATCGGCATAGCGCTCGCCGGTCTGTTTGAACAGAATGTTGTCGCGATAGGCCAGGGCCTCGTCGGTGCCCAGGTGACTGACGGCCAGCACCATCGGTACCAGCCAGGCTGCCACAACGGCCAGCATGACCAGGGGCCCGAGGGCGCAGCGCCAGCGGAGTGTGCCCTGAAACCGAGAAGTGTCCTGCAGTTTCAGGGCCAGTATCGGAATGAACAGCAAGGCGGGCAGAAAGCCAACCCCTTTGGTAATAATGCCAAGCCCCATAAAGGCCCAGGCCACGAAATACCAACGCCAGGACGGCTGCACGAAAAAATGCCGGATCAGACCGTAACAGGCCACCATGATCCAGCAGGCCACCATGGCATCAATCTGGGCTCGCTGGGCCTGAATCAGGAACTGGGGTGCCACCATCAGCAGCAGTGCGGCAATGGCGCCGGTGCGTTGGTTCCACAAGCGTGTGCCCAGATCGAACACCAGGCCCAGGGTTAGCAGGCTGCACAGGGCGTTCGGTAGCAGAAACGCGATTTTCAGGTTGCCGGTCAGCCAGTAGAAAAAGGCGATGGCCCACATGAACACCGGTGGTTTGTCCGGGTAGAGTTCGCCGCCCCGCATCGGCAGCAGCCATTGCCCGGAGGTCACCATTTCCCGGGCCACTTCGGCGAATCGCGGTTCGTCGGCGGGCCACGGAGAGCGTAACCCGATGCCGGTCAGAATCATGAGTGCCGCGAAGGCCAGTACCACCAGTAACAATCGGTTGTACGGCAGATTGAATAAGGTGTCGGGTAAACGCCGAAGACGGAAGTCGAGTGTCATAATCGCAACTCAGGAGGGGTCAGATACGGAATCAGCAAGGGTCTGATTGCGCTGGTTGTGATACAGGTAAGCGCCAATGGCACTTGCCAGCGCGAACAGAACCGCGCTTACCACAAGTTGATCGAGACGGGCCTGGCCAATCCCTGCGCCGGCCATTGCAAAGATCACCATCTGGGGCAGGTAGCCAAGAACGCTGCCCAACAAAAATGGGACGAATCGTATCCCGGAACACCCGGCGAGGAGATTGGTGACAAGATTGCTGCCTACCGGCAACAGCCTGATCATGAGTATTTTGAGCAGGGTGCCTTCCGTGAACAGACTGTCGAAGCGCCGCATGCGAAGTTCAAAACGGTACATGAGTGGTGCCCGCAGTAGCCACCGGGCGGCATAAAAGCAGCCAGTCGCGCCAAGGGCGGTGGCAAGCGTCGAAATGACAGCACCTTCCACGCTGCCGGTGGCAAAACCAAGGATAAAGGCGAGTGCTTGCCGGGGGGCGCCAAATCCGGTGAACATTGCGCCGAGCAGGGTGATTGCGGCAACTCCCTGCCATCCATACCTTTGCAGGAAGTTGGCGACACTTACCTGGTCGGTGATGAGCCCGAGCCAGTGCCCGTTGATGGCGGAATAGCCGGCAACAATGAGGCTGATAAGGGCCAGCCAGCGAAAAACCGTGGTCATATCATGCATGATCGGTGATGGGTTGTTCGTCGGCGTTTTCTGCGACGCTCGCAATCTGGGGCACCCGTGTGCGGTTAAGAAGCCACAGAACGCCGATCATATCGACAATGCCGGCCCAGGTGCGATTCCAGGCATTGTATTTGGATGCCCCTGCGGTGCGTGGCCGGTGGTTGACTTCAACAACGGCAATGTCGCCCCCCAGCCCCTTGACCAGTGCGGGAATGAAGCGGTGGGCGTGGTCGAACCAGGGCAGCTTGAGAAAAGTGGCGCGAGGGAACAGTTTCAGACCACATCCCGTGTCTGGCACTCCGTCATGTAGAAACGCATTGCGAATGTGGTTGGCAAGTCGTGACTGAAAGCGTTTCCATGGCGTGTCTTTACGGTTTCGACGGTAACCGGCAATGCAGAAATCCTGTTGGTTCACGCTGCCGGCTTTTTGCAACAATGCCGGGATGTCGGCAGGGTCGTTCTGGCCGTCGCCATCCATGGTGGCGATCCATTGGCCTCGGGCCTGGCGTATGCCCGTGGCCAGGGCTCCGCTCTGGCCAATGCTGTGGGTATGTCGAACTGCGCTCAGGTTGCCGTTGAGTACTGCGGCTGTGCGCCGGGCAGTCTCCAGCGTTCGGTCGTTGCTGCCATCATCAACGAGCACAATCTCAAATTCTGGATAATCGCGCATGACGGTGAACGCCTCCGTCAGCAGCGCAGCGATGTTGTCCTGTTCGTCTTTTGCAGGTATGACCAGTGAAAGGGTCGGTTGCCGTGGCATCAGAAAGCTCTCCCGAAAGTGGCATCCAGGGACTCAGGGACCCTGGTAACGGGAGCAAGTATCAGCTTCCAACCTTAATCAAACCTTAACGCCGGCGCTGCTCGCATCGGTAACTGGTGGGGAGCCAGACCCGGACGCACAGGCCGGAACCACCGTCTGGCCGGTCTGACAGAACCAGATGACCGCCATGCAGTTCGGCAATCCGGCGAGCGATGGCAAGTCCAAGCCCGGCGCCTCCTCCCTGGCGTTGATCCAGACGGACAAAACGACTGAGGGCGCGCTCTCGTTCCCCAGCGTCAATGCCCGGGCCCTGATCGCAGACGGAGATGCTGTAGCCATCGCCCTCAGCGACCAGGCGGGTCAGGATGACAGTGTTCCGGGGACTGTACTGTATGGCGTTGGCGAGCAGGGAGCGCATCAGGGTATTGATCAGTGCACTATGGCACTGAACCATTGCCTGATGGGTATTATCCTCCAGAACGGGGTCAATCTGTTTCTTCAGTGCCAGGGGGGCAACGTCGGCAACGCTCTGTTCAAGGATGGCCGACAGGTTGTTCCGGGTCGGGACGAAGTCAATGCCGGAGTCCACGCGGTTGAGTAGCAGCATCTGCTCAACCAGATGCACCATGCGATCGACGGATTGGATCAGGTCCTGCGACAATTCCGGATGTTCCGTACAGGCCCGCTCCAGATTGAGACGCAAGGCTGCGAGGGGGGTGCGCAACTCGTGAGCCGCATCGGCGGAAAACCGCCGTTCGCGCTCGAGGGCCAGATCAAGGCGTCGGAGCAAGGTGTTCACCGCCTGAACCAGGCCAGCGACTTCCTTTGGTGCCTGTCGGTCGTCGAGCGGATGGATACGCTCCGGCGCCATATGTCGGATGGGTTTCTCCAGCCTGGCGAGGGGGCGGAACCCGAGTTGAACGGCGACAATCACTGCCACGAGTAGCAGCGGCAACGCCAGGATTAATGGCAGTACGTTCCCGAGTGCCAGTTCCTGACTGAGTTCGCCTCGAATGTCTTCCCGTTGTGCGGTGCGTATCCAGAATCCGGTTTCCGGATCCTGCAGGGTAAAGGTGCGCCAGCGATGGCCGCGCGATTCGGCCCAGGAATAACCGGGGGCCAGCCCCAGATTGTCATCCGAGTTAAGGGTGTCGAGCAGGGGTTCTCTTTCTGGCGTCCACACTTCAAATGCCAGTTTCTTCTCATATTTGTGCCCAACCCCGCCGGGCAGGATTTCGTCTTCATCGGCTTCCAGGTCAAGTTCAACCGCAGGATCAAGTGGCAGCGTCAGGGTCTCGCTCAGGGTTGCCGGCAACTGCTCAATGGCCTGGGTGTCCACCAGATGGCGAACCAGCCCCTGTACAATGCGTGTGCTTTGGGCAAGCTCGGCATCGAACAGTTCCTCCAGCTCGTGATTGCTCTCGATATAACTCCAGATGGAGGCGATCAGTGCGATCAGGAGCACTGTCGAGGTAACCAGAAGCGTTAACGTGCGAGTCAGCGACATGCGGATGCCCCCGCCGCCTCGGGATCCAGAACGTAGCCGACGCCACGAATGGTGCGGATGACGGGCTTGCCGATCCTGCGGCGAAGGTGGTGAATGTGTACTTCCAGGGCGTTGCTTTCAGCGCCCGAATCCCAACCGTAGAGCTGTTCTTCCAGGCGCCGGCGCGTGGCAACCTGGCCGGGGTGTCGCATCAGGTAGTGAAGAATCTGGAACTCGCTGCGAGGCAGTACGGATGTTTCGCCACCTGCCACAAGCTGGCCGGTATC
Source organism: Marinobacter nauticus (assembly GCF_003634635.1). Classification (GTDB taxonomy): domain Bacteria; phylum Pseudomonadota; class Gammaproteobacteria; order Pseudomonadales; family Oleiphilaceae; genus Marinobacter; species Marinobacter nauticus. The sequence goes on from NZ_RBJB01000004.1 coordinate 470,066, forward strand.
GGTATTCAGTTTTATTTGCCCCACCTGAAGCTCGGCATCGCCGCTGGTAGAAGCCCCGCGCCGGGTTATTGCACGCATCCGGGCTTTCAGTTCGGCCATGGCGAAAGGTTTGGTTAGGTAGTCGTCCGCCCCGGCATCAAGGCCCAGGAGCTTTTCATCCAGTTCGGTGCGAGCGGTCAGAATGATCACGGGTGTGTGGTTACCGGCCTGCCTTGCGCCTCGGAGAACATCGAGGCCATCGAGCCGGGGTAAGGTCAGGTCAAGTATGACCAGGTCAAAATGGTCTTGCTTCAGCGCCGTCAAAGCCTGCTGACCGTCGTCGAGCCAGTCGACCGTATGTTGGTCCTGCCGGAGCATGTCCAGCATTGTGCGGGCAAGCGGATGGTCGTCTTCCACCAACAGTATGCGCATGGGTGGTTCCTGCTAAATGTGATCCTGACGAGTGTGCCACAGAAAGCTTAACGCGGGCTTAAGAAATCTCCGGCATTGCCTTAAGGATGGGTTAAGACTCTCCACCTAATCTGGCAGCCGTGACCAGAGGGCCCGCTTGGCCCTGGCTGTTGGAGAACCCTGATGACTGATCCGTTGACCATTTCTGCTTGTTGTCCGCCGGACGCTCCAGATGTCGTGCCATTGCTTCGTTGCGCCGGACGGTGGTTCAGTGAAATCGTGCCTGGTACAAGGATGGCGGAGAGCGTTGCGGCCTTCATTCGCCGCCGCTTCCAGCAAGCGTACGGCGCCGAGCCAAACCTGCGTATCCCCTCCCTGCTCGCCTTGACTACGGCCCAGGGCAGCCTGATGGCCGCGGTCGGTGTCCGAAATGCCGCGACCGACACCCTGTTTCTGGAGGATTACCTGTCGGTGCCGGTGCAAACACTGATGCCGGAACCGGGAACCAGACGCAGCGGTATTGCCGAAATTGCCCACCTGGCCGGGGTGGAAGCCGGGGTCAGCCGCTATCTGTTCGCCTCGCTCTCAGTGTGTTTGGATGCTGCCGGCTATGACTGGGTGGTGTGTACCGGTACCGACCAGTTGCGCAACAGTTTCCATCGGCTCGGCATCGCCACGCAGGTGCTGGCGGATGCCGACCCTTCAAAATTGCCGGATGGCGGCGCTGGTTGGGGTCGCTATTACGACCATCATCCGGTGGTGATGACCATCAAGGTCGCTGATGGTATGGCGGCCTTGCGCACCGCCGGCTTGCTGAAGCTGGTGCAGCCGGTTGTTGCGGCCGAGTATAAACCGCAGGCAGACCTGGGAGGTGCCTATGGCCGCCTTGCCTGATCTCCTGTCTCAGCGGGTCCGGCAACATCCGGATCGCATTGCACTGCAGGGGCCAGACGCCAGTTTCAGTTATCAGCAGCTATGGCGGGCGGCGCAGTTGCTGGCCGAGCAGTTGCGGAACCTGGGCGTGAAACGCATCGGCCTGTGTGGCGACAACACCCCGGCCTGGGTGGTTGCGGACCTGGCCTGTCTGATGGCTGACGTGGTGTGTGTACCGGTGCCGGTGTTTTTTTCCAGAAGCCAGACCGAGCACCTGATTCAACGGGCCGGGCTGGATGCCCTGGTATTCAGTGGCGAAGCAGAACAGACGGAGATGATCGGTCATGGTGTCTGGCTGAGACATTTGCCGGTGTCCCCTGCTGCCTCCTGGATGCCGGAACACACCGCCAAGATTACCTTCACCTCCGGCAGTACTGGTACCCCCAAGGGCGTGTGCCTGTCGGCGCAGCAGTTGGCGGCGACCGCCGGTGCGCTGCAGCAGCGGCTGGAAGGTGTGGAGCTGGATCAACACCTGTGCATTCTGCCGCTGGCAACCCTGCTGGAGAACATTGCCGGGGTTTACCTGCCCCTGCTGATGGGCGCCACGGTGACGGTTGCCCCGTTGCAGACCCTGGGCATGACCGGCAGCAGTGGCCTCGATCTCGGCCAGCTGGTGGCCGGCCTGAACCGGCATCAACCCCATTCCGTGATTCTGGTGCCTGAGCTGGCGATGGCGCTGGTCAATGCCGGCGAGCAGGGATTGCTGACAACGGATTCGTTTCGCTTCCTGGCGGTCGGCGGCGGCCGGGTATCGCCGGACCTGTTGGCCCGGGGACGGTCGATTGGGTTGCCTCTGTACGAGGGCTACGGTTTGTCTGAATGTGGCTCGGTGGTGGCGCTGAACGTGCCCGGAGCCGAGCGAGAAGGCTCGGTGGGCCGGCCCCTGGGGCATGTGCAGGTAAAGGTGGATAACGAACACCGGATTCTGGTTCGGGGCAATACCCATCTGGGGTATCTCGGTGATGAGCCGCAAGCCGATGACTGGCTGGATACCGGAGATCTGGGCGACCAGGACGCCGAGGGCTTTCTGGCCGTCAACGGCCGGGCCAAGAATCTGTTGATCACCAGCTTTGGCCGGAACATCAGCCCGGAATGGCTGGAAAGTGAACTGGTCCAGGCATTGGGGGCCACTCAGGCCGTGGTATTTGGCGATGGTGAGCCACAACCCGGTGCTTTGGTGGTGATCACCGATAATCGAAGCCCTGATGATGTGCGTGCGGCCCTGACGTTGCTGAATGCCGGTTTGCCGGATTATGCCCGCCTGCAGGCTGTGTACCTGCGCCGGCAACGGCTGACCCAGGCCGAGGGTCACATCACGGCCAACGGTCGCCCGGTGCGGCACCAGATTCAGGCGGACCTGCCCAGGCTCATGGCCGAATCCTTTCCCTTATTCATGAATCTCTCAGTGCCTGCGGGCACTTCTATCCGACAGCCAACGCCAGGAGACTCCAACATGGCATTTTTTGACCGACTGCAATCCGAAACTGAACAGGCCCGGGCCCATGTCACCGGAGCCCCGGTGATTCAGGCTATCCGCGAGGGTCGCTTTGATCTTGAGGGTTACACCTGGTTCCTGACCCAGGCCTATCACCACGTGAAGCACACCGTGCCACTGATGATGGCCTGTGGTGGCCGGCTGCCCGAACGGCTGGAATTCGTGCGCAAGGCACTGGTGGAATACATCGAGGAAGAATACGGCCACCACGAGTGGATTCTCAACGACCTTGAAGCCTGCGGTGAAGACAAGGAAGCCATTCGTCATGGCCAGCCCGATACCTCCATCGAGTTGATGGTGGCCTACCTGTATGACCGCATCCAGCGGGGTAACCCGGCGGCGTTTTTTGGCATGGTTCAGGTGCTGGAGGGCACCTCCATTGAGCTGGCCACGCCCCTGGGTGAAGCCATCCAGAAACAGCTGGGCCTGCCCAATCAGGCGTTCAGTTATCTGTACTCTCACGGCGCCCTGGATCAGGACCACTTTGAGTTCTTCCGCAACCTGATGAACGACATCACCGATCCGGAGGACCAGCAGGCCATCATCGAGGCCGCGCGCATGGTGTATCGCCTGTACGGCGATATGCTTCACAGTATTCCGCTGCGGGCCCATGGCAAGGAGCAACGTCATGAGGCTGCATGACCGTACCTTCCTGCTGCTGGGTGGTACCGGTGGCATTGGCCAGGCCCTGATCGGGCCGCTGGTGGAATGCGGTGCCCGGGTGATCGTTGCGACCCGACATCCGGAGCGGCTGGAAAAGCGCGCCGGCGTTTCTCCGGTACACCTGGAGCTGGCCAGCCCGGAGCTGGATCGACAGCTTCAACAGTTGAGTGAGGTGTATCCCGATATTGATGGTGTAATTCATTGCGCCGGCCAGAACCGGTTTGCGGCGCTGGATGCCATGGCCGTCAGCGACCTGGATGCACAGCTTATGGTCAATCTGCGTTCCGCTATGCTGGTGGCCCGGCATTTTGTGCCTCGTTTCCGTAAAGCCGGCGTGGGCGCCCTGGTGTTGGTGGGGTCCACCTTCGGCAGCATCGGGTTTCCCGGCTACACCGCCTATTGCGCCAGCAAGTTCGGCCTGCGCGGATTCAGCGAAGCCCTGCGCCGGGAGCTGGCGGACACCCCGGTGCAGGTGGTGTACGTAGCGCCCAGAGCCACGGCCACGGCTATGAACCCGGCGCCGGTGAACGAGCTGAACCGTGCCCTGGGCAATGCCATGGATGCACCGGAAGCTGTCGCAGCCCAGATTCTTCAGGCGATGGAAAAAGATGAACGCCGACGTTTTCTCGGCTGGCCGGAAAAACTGTTTGTGGTGATCAACGGCATCCTGCCGAAGCTTGTGGATAAAGCCATGTTAAAACAACTGCCGGTGATCCGGCGCTTTCTGGATTCAGGAGTGGTGTCATGAAGTGGATCGTAATGGTGTTGGCGGGGGTCATGGCCATGCCCCTGTGGGCTCAGGACATGCGGGCTGAACTGGCACAAATCCAGCAACGCTGGGCGCAGATCCAGTACCAGTTGCCCGAAGATGATAAGGAAAAGGCATTTGAGGCACTGGCCAAAGATGCCGAGACCTTTGTCGCTGATTATCCGGGCCGTGCCGAACCGCTGATCTGGCAGGGTATTGTGCTCAGTACCTACGCCGGCGCCAAAGGCGGCCTGGGTGCGCTGGGACTGGTGAAAGAGGCCCGGGCCTCCCTGGAAGCGGCCCTGAAGATCGCTCCGGAGGCGCTGGATGGCTCAGCCTATACCTCACTGGGTAGCCTGTATTATCAGGTGCCGGGCTGGCCGTTGGGGTTCGGGGATGATGAGATGGCCCGGAAGTACCTGCAGAAATCGCTGGCAATCAACCCGGAAGGTATTGATGCCAATTACTTCTTTGGAGATTTTCTGGCGGAGCAGGACGAGCCTCAACGGGCACGGGTCTATCTTGAAAAAGTGTTGGCAGCCCCGTCGAGACCTGGTCGTGAGGTTGCCGATGCCGGTCGTCGGGCAGAAGCCGAGTTACTCCTTGAGGATTTGAATTAGAGAACTCGCGGGTACTATAGCCTTGCACTACACTTTTTATGTGAGGTTATGAGGAACCCAAACAATGAAGGGAACACCGAAGTCAGCGCCTGCTCAGACGGAGATGCAAGCACTCTCGGAGAGTTTTTTCCGAAAACTGGCATCAAGTGTTCCCGGCATTCTGTTCACCTACCAATTGAGTGCCGACCGGCGCCACCACGCTTTTCCCTATATTAGTGATCGGGTCCGAGACGTGTTCGGCATTGAACCGGTTCGTTTACACGGCGATGCGGATCCAATGTTTGCATTAATTGCACCGGACGATCTCGATGGTATTAGAGAATCGATTTTGCTGTCTGCGAATACCATGTCGCCTTGGTGTTACCGGGCCAGAGTCAGGGGAAAAGACGGAGAAGTTCAGTGGTACGAAGCCACTTCCATGCCAGAAGAACAGCCGGATGGAAGCACTATCTGGTACGGGCAATTTATCAATATAGAGCACTACAAAGCGCTTGAACGCAGTCTCAGAATGAGTGAAGAAGAGGCCTCATATCAGGCGCGATTCCAGAAAATGATCGCAGCCTTGTCTGCGCATTTTATTCATTTGGGCTTTGGCACGATTGATGAGTGCATTGACGATCTTTTAAAAGCTATAGGACGTTTCTTTGAGGTTGATCGAGCCTATGTATATGCCTTTTCCAAAGATTACGCCCAAATGACCAACACGCATGAGTGGACCAGGGCTGGAGTGCCGTCTTTGATCGCTGAACAACAAGAGGTCGATATCTCAGGCTTTACCTGGTGGCAGGGTCAGATCCATCGAATGATTGACCAGGATAAAGTGGTTTTTGTTGAAGACGTAAACGCACTTCCGGTTGATGCGACTGAAGAGAAATTGCTTCTTCAGTCTCAGGGTGTGAAGTCCATGATTTGTGCCCCAATTCTTGTGCGAGGTGAAGTCATGGGATTCTTTGGAGTTGATTCACTCAGTTTAAGACCTTGGCGCCGAGATCAGTCTGATCTGATGATTATCGTATCTGGCCTGCTTTCCGGAGCTTTGGAGAGAAATCGATTGGAAGAGGATCTGGTCAGCCGTTCAATTCGTGACCCACTTACAGGTCTATACAACAGGCGATACCTGCTACCGCGCATGGAAGAAATGTTGGCGGCCTGTAATCGTTATGGCGAAAAATTTTGTGTAGCCATATTTGATATTGACCACTTCAAGCGCATAAATGACGGATTTGGACATCTTGTTGGCGACAAGATTTTAAAGCGGTTTTCGTTACTATTGACGCAATACAGCCGGACTACAGACGTTGTGTCGCGCTATGGTGGCGAAGAATTTATTGTGGTTTTTTCGGGAGTTAACCAACAGGATGTTGTCCCGCTGATTGGCCGGATTTTTCAATCCGTGCGGGAGGAACAATTTGAGTGTGACGGACAATTGCTACGAATTACCGTTAGCGCGGGCGCGGTGTGTGTTTCGGAACTGACAGCTCAGCCTGCGACTCCGGAGGCATTGATTGCCATCGCAGATCATCGTCTTTACGAAGCGAAGGCGGGCGGGCGGAATTGTCTGTTCGATGGATTTGGGTTATCGCACATATAAGAAAACAGCATTTCACCTTATATATCGTTTCAGTATATCCTTAGATCAAATTAAAGAACTGGCGACTTCAGAGGTGAATACCATGACCCAGCCCATCGTTCAGCATTTTTTCGACGAACCCACTAACACCTTCAGTTATGTCGTGCGCGATCCCGACAGCCAGGTCTGTGCGATTCTGGATTCGGTTCTGGATTTCGATTATGCCGCTGGCCGCACCGATGTGCGCTCGGCCGACGAGATCATTCAGTACATTCAGGCGAACGATCTGATCGTGGAATGGATTCTGGAAACTCACGTACATGCGGATCACCTGTCAGCAGCTCCCTACCTGCATGAAAAGCTTGGAGGCAAAACCGGTATCGGGGCAAAAATCATTCAGGTACAGGAAATTTTCGGCAAGGCCTTTAACGCCGGTACCGAGTTTGCCCGCGATGGCAGTCAGTTTGACCGGCTCTTTGAGGAAGGCGACACCTTTGCGATCGGCAGCCTCGAAGGCCGTGTGCTACATACGCCCGGCCATACACCGGCCTGCCTCACCTATGTGATTGGCGACGCCGCATTTGTGGGCGATACCCTGTTTATGCCGGATTACGGCACGGCCCGCTGTGATTTCCCGGGCGGTGATGCCCGGGTTCTGTATCAGTCCATCCAGAAAGTTCTGGCGTTGCCGCCGGAGACTCGCATTTTCCTGTGTCATGATTACAAGGCACCCGACCGTGATGAATACCAGCACATGACCACCGTGGCCGAGCAGCGCCAGACTAATGTGCACGTGCACGATGGTGTGTCGGAAGAGGAGTTTGTGAAGATGCGCGCCGAGCGGGATGCAACGCTGGATATGCCGAGGCTGATCCTGCCGTCGGTGCAGGTGAATATGCGGGCGGGCCATATGCCGTCTGCAGAAGACAACGGCCAGGTGTACCTGAAGGTACCGGTCAACCTGTTCTGAGCCGCGCATGAATCTGAAACGCTATCTGCCCATTCTGCAATGGGCGCCATCTTACGGTCGCGACCAGGCCACCAGTGATCTGGTGGCTGCCGTCATTGTCACCGTTATGCTGATTCCGCAGTCCCTGGCGTACGCTCTGCTGGCAGGCCTCCCGGCGCAGGTCGGGTTGTACGCCAGCATCCTGCCACTGGTGATCTATGCGGTGTTCGGAACCAGTCGCACCCTCTCTGTTGGCCCGGTGGCGGTGGCCTCGCTAATGACGGCGGCTGCTCTGGCGCCACTGGCCGAGGCGGGCACTGCTGAGTATCTGGCTGGAGCTATCTTGCTGGCGGTGATGTCTGGCCTGATGCTGACCCTGATGGGGGTTCTGCGGCTGGGATTCCTGGCTAACTTCCTGAGCCATCCGGTGATATCCGGGTTTATTACCGCCTCGGGCATTGTCATTGCCGCCAGCCAGCTCAAGCACCTGTTCGGTATCCAGGCCAATGGCCACAACTTGCTGGATATTGGTCACTCGTTACTGGTTTCCCTGGGCAATACCAACGTGCCCACGCTGTTGATCGGGGGCGGGGCCTTGATGTTCCTGTTGTGGTCGCGCCGGTACCTGAAACCGGTACTGCATCGACTCGGCCTGGCGCCCCGGGCGGCTGATATCCTGACCAAGACCGCGCCCATTCTGGCGGTGCTCGTCACCGCTCTGGTTGCCTGGGCATTGCGGCTGGATGAGCAGGGGGTGCGACTAGTCGGTGAGGTACCGTCAGGATTGCCTTCCTTCACCATGCCCAGTCTAGATCTTGGCCTGTGGTCCCAACTGGCGGTCAGCGCCTTGCTGATCAGTGTGGTAGGTTTCGTGGAATCGGTTTCGGTGGGTCAGACCCTGGCGGCCAAACGGCGCCAGCGCATTGACCCGGACCAGGAGCTGATTGGTCTGGGTACCGCCAACCTGGGGTCCGGCCTGTCGGGCGGTATGCCGGTTACCGGTGGCTTTTCCCGTTCGGTGGTGAACTTTGATGCCGGCGCAGAAACACCGGCGGCTGGCGCTTACACGGCGGTGGGCATCGCCCTGGCCACTCTGTTCCTCACTCCGGCCATAGCCTGGTTGCCCCAGGCGACGCTGGCGGCGACCATTATTGTGGCGGTGATCACCCTGATTGATCTGCCGGCACTGGGCCGCACTTTCCGATATTCCCGTACCGATTTCGGGGCCATGCTGGCGACCATCCTGCTTACCCTTGGTCACAGTGTCGAAGCCGGTATCATTGCCGGGGTGGCGTTATCGATTGGCCTGTTCCTGTACCGAACCAGTCGCCCCCACAGCGCCGTGGTGGGCCGGGTGCCGGGCACCGAGCATTTCCGCAACGTGCTGCGCCATGAGGTGGAACTCTGTCCCAAAGTTACCTTCCTGCGGGTGGATGAAAGCCTGTATTTCGCCAATGCCCGTTTCCTTGAAGAAACCGTGATGGATCTGGTTACCCGGGAGCCGGAGCTGACCGATCTGGTGCTGGTGTGTCCGGCGGTGAACCTTATTGACGCCTCAGCCCTGGAAAGCCTGGAAGCGATTAACGAACGGCTGCGCGACGCCGGGGTGCGTCTGCATTTCTCGGAAATCAAGGGCCCGGTCATGGACCGGCTCAAAGGCACGGAGTTGCTGGAACACCTGGGCGGACGCATTTTCCTGAGCACTTATGAAGCCTGGCAAGCGCTCACGGACCGGGCGGCGTTGGCGGCTTGACCTGAACGGTGTGATCCCATTGACGGTGTATGGGGTATGTGTAGACACTGCCCCCTATTTCCAATCGCACCCGCACCGGTAAAACGCCATGGGAATGACCGACAACCTGCTCTCCACCAGTCAATGGCTGATCACCGCCGTGTTGTTTGCGGTGATCCTGTTGAAAGCGGTGCGTTCTGTCGACTGGTCCGCCTTGCGCAAGGATAACGCTCTGCAGCATTCGTTTTTTGGTGCTGCGGTGATTCTGGGTTTTGTCTGGCAGTTACGGGCAGGTATTTCACCAGGATTGGCGATTCACATCTTTGGCATCACGGTGATTACCCTGATGCTGGGTTGGGCTCTGGCCGTGCTGGCGGGCCTGCTGGCCCTGGTGATCACCGTCATCACCGGGCGCGAGCCGCTACTGATGTTTGCCGCTAACGGCCTGATTACGGTGATGGTGCCAGCCCTGGTCAGCCATGGCATCATGTTGTGGGAACGGCGGCGCAATTTCCGTAACTTCTTCGCTTACATCTTCTTCTGTGGTTTTTTCGGAGCCGGTCTGTCGGTTGCCGCGGCGGGCATGGTGATGTGCCTGATGCTATGGAGCAGCGGTACCTACAGTTTTGATGAACTGGTGCATGAGTATCTGAGGTATCTGCCGCTGTTCATGATTCCGGAGGGTTTCATCAACGGCACCTTTGTCACTGGCCTGATGGTATTCCATCCGGACCGGCTCAGTACGCTGGATCAGAGCCGCTACCGGTAACCCTGCTGTTCAGATGCCCTCACCTTGCTCCGAAACGGTCTGCAGTTCACGAATGTCCCTGCTGGAGTGGATTCTCCGACGCCAGTTGTCCAGCCAGCCCAGTACTTCGTCTGACGGCATAGGCCGGGCGATGCCATAGCCCTGAACCAGGTTGCAGCCCATGTTCCGCAGTGCGGTGGCGTGCTCCAGCGTTTCCACCCCTTCGGCCACTACGGGGTGGTCAAAACGCTGTGCGAGAAAAATGACGCTTTCGACGATGGCACGGTCATTGGCGTCGGTAAGCATGTTGCGGACGAAACTCTTGTCAATCTTGATGACATCCACGGGCAGGGTGCGCAGGTAGGTCAACGAGGAAAAGCCGGTGCCAAAGTCGTCCAGCGCCACCTGCAGCCCCAGAGACTGGCAGCGCGCCAGCACATTGCTGGCGCGTTTGGTGTCTTCCAGCGCCGTGGATTCCAGCACTTCCAGGGTGATTTGCCCGGGGCTCACTTCCGGATGACTTTGCAGATAGCCTTCCAGGTAGTCCGCAAACTTCCGGTCCATCAGGTGGGGCGCGCTGATATTGATGCTGACAGCCAGGGCTTCGCCGGCTTCCCGCCATCGGTTCATCTGGTGAATCGCCTCTTTCAGCACCCATTGGCCCAGGGGGATCTCCAGGTGACTGTTGGCCACCGCCGGCAGAAAGGCACCGGGGGTAATCAGCGCTTTTTCGGGGTGGTTCCAGCGGATCAGGGCCTCGAAGGCAATCACCTGGCAGTCGGCCATGCGCAGTTGTGGCTGGAAGTAGAGTTCGAATTCCTTGTTCTCCAGGGCGCGGGAAATCTCCATCAGCAGGTTCCGACGTTCCTTGCGGAAGGCATATTGGCCGGGATCGAAAATATGAAACTGGTTGCGGCCTTTCTCTTTGGCAGCGTACATGGCCTGGTCGGCATGGCGGATCAGGCCTTCGGCGTCGGTATCATCTTCCGGGTACAGGGTGACGCCGAGGCTGGCTGTCAGATTTACCTCTTTACCCGCCATGTCGAAAGGCTCACTGACCGAGGTCAGGATACGCTGATACAGGGGCTCGGAATGTTCGCTCTGAATCAGCAGAACAAATTCATCGCCGCCGATCCGGGCGACGGTATCTCCGCTGCGGAGACTTCTGGTGAGCCGTTCCGCCACCATGCGGAGGGCCTCGTCGCCGAAATCGTGGCCGAGTTCATCGTTGATGCCCTTGAATCCGTCCAGGTCAAGATAGCAGATGGCGAGTGAGCGTTTCTGCCGGTCCGCGTGCGCCTTGGCGGATCGCAACCGCTCTTCCAGCAGCTGTCGGTTGGGCAGACCGGTGAGGTCGTCGTAATTCGCGGCCCGGTCGAGCTCTTTGGCGTGATTCTTCAGGGCGGTGATATCGGAGAACGCCGCCACATAATAATGTTTGCCGGGTTCTTCCAGGTGCACCCGGCTGATGGATAGCAGTTCCACATATTCCTCACCGTTTTTGCGGCGATTCCACACCTCTCCGCGCCAGTGGTCGGTCTTTTCGATGGACTGCCACATGGAACGGTAGTATTCCCGGGAATGGCGGCCAGAGCTCAGAATGGAAGGGTTGAGGCCGAGTACTTCCTGACGGCTGTAGCCGGTAATCCGGGAAAACGCAGGGTTTACATCGATAATGTGGTTGAGGTGATCGGTGATGACAATCGCCTCGTGACTGCGATCAAAGACGCTGGCAGCGATGCGCAGGCCGCGTTCACTGTTTTTCCGGTCAGAAATGTTGGTCTGGATCACCACGAAGCCGGGTTCAACGCCGTCCGCGCCATCCACCGGTGTGCAGTAGGTGTGTACCCAGTAGGGTTCGCCGCTGGCGGTATAGTGCAGGATGTCTTCTTCAAACGCCTCGCCCCGGAACAGGTGGCGGTATATCCGGCTGACGGTATCAGGATCCGTGTCCGGCCCGGCCAGAACCTGGCTGGGAAGCTTTCCGCGAACTGCACTCAGCGAATAGCCAGTATGCTTCTCGAACGCCTGGTTGACCCATTCGATGCAGCCGCCGGCATCCAGTATCAGTGCCATGTTACGGCTGGCGGTGGCGACCAGGGCCAGTCGTTTCGGATCGATATCCGAAGCAGGCTGGGGAGAGTCCGGGGTGTTGGGCATAGATCAGGTGTTCCGGTTAACGGTGGCTTTCGTCTTCCTCCTCTCCATGTGAGAACTGTTCGCGGGAATGGCAATGATGGCTACCCGCAACCTCCGCATTTTCCGTGTACTTGTTATCCGTATATTGCAATGAGAGGTGCGAGGGATGCTACCTCATCCGGGGCTGGAAGGCATTCGACCTTGGTTTCAGATAATTGACCATCGTCAATTCGTAACGACTTTTTACGGTTCGATGACAATCGAGGCACTATTGCCGCCAGCGGGAATGTTTTTGCAGTTTGCGCTGAAGTGTACGCCGGTGCATGTTCAGGGCCCGGGCGGTTGCTGATATGTTGCCTTCATGCTCATTCAACACCCGCTGGATATGCTCCCACTCCATTTCCTCCACCGACGGCGGTTCCTGGCGCAGTTCGGGGGCGCCTTCAATGGGCTCAAAACCGTGAATCAGCTGGCTTACGGTGACCGGTTTGCACAGGTAGTTCATGGCGCCACGGCGCATGGCTTCTACCGCTGTCGCGATACTGCCGTAACCGGTCAGCACCAGGACCTCCAGATTGTCATCAACCTGCAGTAGTTCTGGCAGTAATTGCAGGCCGCTCTCACCCGCCAGATTCAGGTCCAGCACGCAGCGGTTAAAGTGCTTCTCGCCAAGGGCCCGGAGCGCATCCGCCCGGTTACTGGCCGTCGCGCTCTCCACGCCCTGTCGTGCAAGAGAGCGACTTAGTACCTGCAGAAAGCTCTCATCGTCATCAATCAGCAACCAGCATTCGCCGTCTGTCATGTTCAGATAACTCCCGTAGAAGGTGCGTCAGACATCGGAAGGTCGATCACCATGGTGGTGCCCTGATCGCTCACCCGGGCACGAAGGTGGCCGCCCAGTCGCTGTATGGTGGCGTTGGACAGAAACAGCCCCACACCCAGGCCGTTGCGGGAATCCACCACGTCTTCGCCCGGCGCACCGGCAAAGGCACTTTCCAGACCATCGCCGTGGTCTTCGACGATGATCTCGACCCGTGCATTGTCGGCCCTCTGGCAACTGACGGCGACCCATTGCGGGCTGGCGGTCAGGGCGTTGGCGAGCAGGTTCAGTACCGCCTGATCGAGGGTGGCATCTACCGCAACCATGGCCTCGGGACAATCGTCTGCCCAGCGTATCGGCCCGGCGGGCCAGAGCAAGGTTGCAGACTCCCGAAGCCGTTTGAGCCAGGCGGACACCGGCAGGTTTTCCAGTTTTGCGTTGCGGGCTTCGACGGCCGCCTGGGTCAGCTGCTGGAGATGGCCACTGCACAGTGCCAGCTGCTGTTGCATCATGCTCAGATCATCCTCCAGATGCTTGTCGCCCCGATTAGAAGTGGCAGAGCGAATTTCATCCAGCAGTAACGTCATGGTGTTCAGGGGCGTTCCGAGACGATGGGCGACGGCCGCGGCGGACAGGCCCAGAGAAATAATCTGTTCGTCGCGAAGCCGGTTTTCCCGGAACTGTCCAAGCTGGGATTGCTGTGCTCTGAGCTGGCGGGCCAGAGTGCCCACTACCAGGAGCAGGATGGTGGCAGTCAGGGCAAAGGTCACCCACATACCCACCAGATGTAGCTGGGCCAGGTCGCCGCCGTGATGCTGATGTTCAATGGCAGGCGTATGCCAGAGCACCAGGGCGGTATACACCAGAACACCGGATACTGTCAGGACGATACTGTGGCGCCCAGGCACCAGGATGATGGCGACCGCAATCGGCAGCAGCAGGAGCGAGACCAGAGGGTTGGTGTAGCCTCCGGTAAGGTAAAGCCAGAGCCCGATCAGTACCAGATCGGCTGCCAGGGTAAGGCTGACAAAAACCGCCGAGGCGGGCGGGCGCCGGCTGAACCATAACCATCCGAGCGTGGCCAGTACACCGTACAGCAGGCACAGCAGCAGCGCCTCGGCCCGATGAGCAAGGGTGATGGTGGTTTCGGCAACCGCGACCGCCACCAGCAAGGTGACAATAATGGCCAGGCGCATTCCCAGAAGGTAGCGGGCGGCCTGCCGAAAACCGGTCTGTGAGTGTGTCAGCCATTCCATGAGTGCATTCTAGCAGCGTGTTATCGGTGCCGGGGCGAAAAACCTCTGGCTATTGCTTCGGGTCAACCGGCCGATAGCACACCAGTTCCTGCCGAACCACATCACCGGTCAGTTGCAGGGGTGTCTGGTCGGTGACATATACCCGGACGGCGCGCTCAATGTCGCTGGCGTTGTCAGGCTGGGAGATTTCGCCGGGCAGAAGGTCAGGTCGGTAGCGACACTGGTCTGATTCAGGAAACAGCGCCACATAGGCAATACCGGTTTCCACCAGATCCTGGAAGAAATGGGAACCGTAGGACAGATCCGGCACCATGTCGCCGGCATTCTCCGACACCTCCACCAAGGCACTGACGCCGGCAATATCGGCAAACCTGACCGGAACGCCCAGCTCCGGGCTGCTGGTGCCCCAACGTCCGGGACCGATCAGCAGGGTGCTGGCGCTGGATTCCCGAACCACCTCGCCGACACGTCGGGCCACATCGTAACGCTGATTGATGTTCAGGTTGGCGTAGATCGCCGCATCTACACGGATAACCCGCGTAATCGCCAGACTGATGTTGCCGCCCATGAAGTGGCCCTGGGTCCGGAAAATCTCTCGCTCCGCGGGCAGATGTTCCGGCAGGGTGACCGGACCGGTTTCACCAATCGTGGCCAATGGCCGGCATTGAACCAGATTGAAGGAGGGTTCGCCCTGTTCATCGATATGCAGGGTGAACTCCACATCCACGGGATGCTGATAGCCGGCCTCCAGGGTAGATAACAGAGATGACAGCCGCTGAATGAATGAGCTGAACTGAACCAGCGGCCGGAAGGTCAGTCGCCAGACCGGCCCTGGCAGCCCAATCTGTTCCGCCCGGGTACTGGCGGCCCGGTCGATTTCGCCCATCAGGGCCATGGGCAGATCTTGAACGGTGTCCAGTAACTGGCTCAGGGGCCGGGTTTCCAGATGGCCTTCCTGCAGGTCGAGCAGGTCCACCAGATGTTGGGAGAACCGGTAGTGTTCGTCCGGATTGCGGAAAGGTTGCCGGCCGGGATGATCCAGCGCCATCACGCAGGCGTGGTCGCCTTCAATCCGGTCTACGGCCCGGGTGCCCAGCCCCATAACCAGGCGGACCATGCCCGCTTTCGGGTTCATGGCGCTGTCCCAGGCAAAGGTGTTTCTGGACACGCCAACGCCCGCGGCATCGGGCAGGTAGTAGCGGCCATGGAAACGGCCATTTACCCGCTGGATCAGCAGGGCCATGGGTTCCTCGCGCTGATCCAGGCCTCGTTGTTTACGGTACACCAGAGCGTCGTCGCTCATGGACGAGGCGTAGACCTGGCGGATGGCATCTTCCAGTTCCGCCAGTCGCTGTTCCGGTGCCCCCTGGTTGATCAGGAAGACACTGTCGTATTTGCCGGCAAAGGCGTTGCCGAAACCATCCTCCTGCAGGCTGGATGAGCGCACCAGGATGGGATACTGGCCGTAATGGTCAAGCAGGCGTTCCAGCTCCGAACGGACTTCCGCCGGGAATTGCCCGGTCAGGATGGCCTTGCGCAGGGCGGGTGCTTCACTGAGATAACCTTCTGGTGAGCGTTGTCGCATGATTGCCGGCCACAGGCCGTTGTGGACCAGAAATGCGTAGTAGGCGTCGGTGCCCAGGTAGCTGGAATCGTGGGGTTCCAGATTCGGCTGCCAGAGTTCAGGCGCATCTTTCAGCAGAATGTTCCGGGCAATCAGCATGCCTGTGGCCTTGCCGCCAATATAACCGCTGCCAACCAGACGGCTGCGAATGGTGAGCAGATCCTCCAGAGTCAGGTAGCGCCGGGCCAGTTCCAGAATCTTGGGGTCGCGGCTGATCATCACCTGCAGAACCTGCTCCTGCAGATCAGGCATGCAGGTCTGGTCCTGTTCAAAAACGGCCCGGCTGACTTCCTGGAACAGTCTGTCCCAGTAATCCAGCAGTGGCTGGCGATGCAGGTGCCCGGATTCCAGCGAGGCCTGCAAGCGGGTGGCATCGCTGCTGTCGGTAATCGGCCAGAACTGGCCAGCCTGTTCCCGATGGGGCAGGAACATGGTCGGTGATTGCCGGCGCCAGGCCTTGATGGGATGAATCTGCACATCGTCGCCGTGGCGGTGTACATCAATCAGCACCTGGGTGGTCTGGCGAATCCGGTCCAGGGTCATCCGGGAGTGTCGGTCCGGGTGCAGGGTGAACCAGGCGACGGTATCCAGTTCGAACAGGAAGGGACACACTACCCGGAAAAAATTGCCCACCATGGCGTCGGTGGCCCAGGCATTGAGTAGCTCACTCAGGCTGTCGCAAACGTAGAAGGCGCCGCGGCCATGTTGTTCGATCAGGTGCCAGACCCGGCTGGTAAAACTCTCGAAACCGCCGAGGGCATCAATAGTGATGGTGCGCACCGCAGGGTGCTGGTCAATGATCGGCGGATGCTCGCCGAAGCGGAGATAGATGATCTGCCGGCCGGCGTCGGCGGCAGCATCCAGAAAGGGAAGAACGAATCGGCGGTAATCGTCCAGATCGGAGACCCGCCAGACAACATTGTCGCCGATTCGCAGGCCATCCAGCACCTCATCCAGACCGGGCAGTCCGGTGGACACCCGGTCTGTGGTCTGCTGAGGCTGCTGGTGCGTCATGGCGTGATCAGATCACGCCCATGGCGGTCATGGCCTTGGCTACGCGAAGGAACCCGGTGATGTTCGCGCCCAGCACATAGTTACCCTGAGCGCCAAACTCTGCGGCGGTCTCGTAACAGTTCTTGTGGATATCGATCATGATTTCCTCAAGGCGCTTCTGGGTGTAATCGAAAGTCCAGGAATCGCGGCTGGCGTTCTGCTGCATTTCCAGGGCGGAAGTTGCAACACCACCGGCGTTAGCGGCCTTGCCCGGGCCGTAAGCAATCTTGGCGTCCTGGAAGATGATGATGCCTTCCGGCGTGGTCGGCATGTTGGCGCCTTCGGCAACTGCGATACAGCCGTTTTCCACCAGGGTCTTGGCATCGCTGCCGTTGAGTTCGTTCTGGGTGGCGCAAGGCAGGGCCACATCACACGGAACGCTCCAGATGTTGCCGTCTTCCACGTACCTGGCGTCTTTGTGGTATTCAGTGTAGGCGCTGATGCGGCGGCGCTCCACTTCCTTGATGCGCTTGACCGTCTGCAGGTCAATGCCCTTCTCATGCACGATCATGCCCTGGGAGTCGGAGCAGGCAATTACCTTGGCGCCCAGTTCGTGGCATTTTTCGATGGCATAGATGGCTACGTTGCCGGAGCCTGACACCACCACGGTCTTGCCTTCCAGGGAGTCACCACGAGCCTTGAGCATTTCGTGGGTGAAGAACACGGTGCCGTAACCGGTGGCCTCGGTACGGGCGCGACTGCCGCCCCAGTCCAGGCCTTTGCCGGTGAATACGCCGGATTCGTAGCGGTTGGTGATGCGCTTGTATTGGCCGAACAGGTAGCCGATCTCGCGGCCACCGACGCCGATGTCACCGGCGGGAACGTCGGTGTACTCGCCCAGATGGCGATACAGTTCGGTC
This sequence comes from Marinobacter nauticus, assembly GCF_003634635.1. GTDB lineage: Bacteria > Pseudomonadota > Gammaproteobacteria > Pseudomonadales > Oleiphilaceae > Marinobacter > Marinobacter nauticus. The sequence continues at coordinate 487,666 of NZ_RBJB01000004.1, forward strand.
ATCAGGCTCTGGCAGAAACGCATGATTTCGTCGTCCGACTTGCCTTTCGGGTCGAAGTCGCTGCCGCCTTTACCACCGCCGATGGGCAGTCCGGTCAGGGCATTCTTGAAGATCTGTTCGAAGCCCAGAAACTTGATGATGCCGAGGTAAACAGATGGGTGGAAACGCATGCCACCTTTATAGGGGCCAAGAGCACTGTTGAACTCGACACGGAAGGCTCGGTTGATGTGGATCTCACCGCTGTCGTCCTGCCAGGGCACACGGAAGATGATCTGGCGCTCGGGTTCGCAGATGCGCTGGATGATCTTCTTGTCCGCGAACTCCGGGTACTTCACCAGCACGGGCCCCAGGGTTTCCAGTACTTCGTGAACCGCCTGGTGGAATTCTTTCTCACCCGGGTTGCGATGAAGAACGTCCCGAAAGATCGGTTCCAGCTTTTCGTCGAGTTTTGCAGTCATGGTGTCATGCCCTCGGAATACGCGTATTGAAGGTCGCAGGGAAATGCGGTGCCCAAAAAAAGGGCAGTGATTGCACCACAGCGGTGCGGTAGTTGGCAAGTGAATCCGCTGCTAAGCCCGGTGGCCCACCCGGCGGAGATACCCCCAAGGGGGTGCGGCATTGTGTCTCAAGCCAGTGAAAAAGAAGCGGCATACAATTCCGGCTAATTCACGAAACACCTGATCCGAACGCTCCAAGGACCCGCCACACCATGATGAGAAAAACCCACCTGGCTCGCTGTATCAGCCTTGTGATGGCCGGCTATGCTGTCGCCCCTCTTGCCCATGCCCAGTCTGAAACCGATGCCCTGATGTTGATCCGGGTGACCGAAGGTCAGTCGGCCGAAGCCGCCCGACTATCGGCGGCGGCCGTTCAGACCGAGCCAGTACAGCGGTTGTCCTCGGATGCCGGGGTTTCGCTGTCGCGCATGGGTGGCCGTGGTCTGGACCCGGTGATCCGTGGCCAGAACGAAGAACGGGTGGAGGTTCTCCTTGACGGCATGCGGGTGGAGGGAGCGTGTCCGAGCCGGATGGATCCGCCCACCAGCCGTTTGAGCACAGCGCTGGCGCCGGTACTGGAAGTGCGCACCAGCAACCGCACCCTGCGCTGGGGCCCGATTGCCGGCGGCCAGGTGGTCGCCACCACCGCCGCCCCGGAATTTGCTGATGACAACCGCACAACCGGCCACCTGACCGTCGGCGGTGCCGACAATGGTGAAGGCAAGCTGGTGAATGGCAGCGTGGCGGTCGGTGACAAGGAAACGTTTATCCGCCTCGCTGGCGGCTACGACGAAGCCGACGATTATGAAGACGGCGACGGTAACGACGTCCGCAGCGCCTATAAAAACTCTGAAGGCCGGGTGGATGCCGCCTGGACCGCTGATAATGGCTTCTACATCAAAGGCCTGGCCAGTCGCCAGGAAGAGCGGGATGTAAAGTTCCCCGGCCGGGGTATGGATGCACCGAAAACGGATACCGACCTGTACCGTCTGGAGCTGGGAGCGCCGGTAGCCAGCGGCGGCTGGAACCTGATGGCATGGCAGGCAGATGTGGATCACGTGATGGATAATTTCAGCCTGCGTGAGCCGCCGGTAAATATGGGTATGCCCATGAAAATGCAGACCAACTCGGAAACCCGTACCCGGGGCGCCCGACTGGTGCTGGATCAGACCATCAACTACACCAAAGACATTGCCTTTGGTGTCGATGTGGAAAGCAATGAGTGGGATGCCACCATGTACAACGGCATGAATCTCGACCACGAGGCCTCTTTGATGTGGCCGGGCGTCGAGCGAGACCGGGTAGGTGTGTTTGTGGAAGCCTTCCACCAGATCCGCGCCAATGCCCGCCTCGGTGCTGGCATCCGTTATGACCGGGTTGAAATGGATGCCACTCGAGCAGACCAGACGTTTACTCCGATGGCCGGCGGTATGATGACGTTCTCCCCTTCGGGACTTTACGCCTCGGCCTATGGTGCAAACGATACCGAAGCCAACGATGACAACGTGAGTGGTTTCCTGACCGGGGAGTGGCGTTTTTCTCCGGTCCAGGCCCTTGAGGTTACGGCCAGCCACAGCGTGCGCTCCCCCAGCGTGAATGAGCGCTATGTTGCCCGTAAGACCATGAAAAGCAGTTGGATCGGAAACCCGGATCTGGACACCGAAAAACACCATAAGCTGGAAGTCAGCCTGCCCGGCAATCAGGGCGAGTGGAGCTGGCGCCCGGCTGTCTGGGTAGATCAGGTGGATGACTATGTCTACCGCTTTGACATCCGCAACCCCAACAACACCACGGACACCCGCTATGAAAATATCAGCGCCCGCCTGCTTGGTGTTGAGGGCATGCTGGGATGGAGCAACGGTACCTGGAGCAGCACCAGCAAGCTGGCCTCCGTACGCGGCGAAAACCGGGATGCCGACAAGGCGCTGCCGCGGATTCCGCCTATCCAGTTTATCCAGACCCTGGGCTGGCATTATCAGGGCCATACTCTGGAAGCCGAATGGCAACTGGCCCGTCGCCAGGATCGGGTAGACCTGGAATCCGGACTGGACCCCAGTACTTCGCCGGGATACGGCGTGTTCAACCTGTCCGGCACCCATCCGCTCATGGCCAATCTGAGCCTGACCTGGGCAGTGGATAACCTGTTCGACAATACCTGGGCGAACCATGTCAGTAAGGACAACCTGGCCGACAGTGGGGTGTTCCGGGTTAATGAGCCCGGGCGCACGTTGCGCGCAGCGCTTACGGCCCGGTGGTAAAAACGATTATGGCGGTTACCCGCTTCTCATAGCCGGCGGGTGACATTGATACCCCGGGTGGAGGTCACTCCATCCGGGGTTTTTTTGTCGTTGATCAAACCCGGTTCGCAAGGACAGCAACTAGACTGAAGGGTGTCAGGGGTAATGCTACAATTGGTTATCAGGTAATTCTCTAAAGGAATAACTAAGATGGGCGACTTTGTTCAGGCGATCCGGGTGCTGCTTCTGATGCTGATCAGTTCCGCTTTATCGGCTGAGACCGTGGAAACGCAGGCGGTAACGCGGGCCACCCTGCAGGAAACCGCCCATCTTGATGGTGTTATTGAAGCGGTTCAGCAGAGTACCGTATCCGCCCAGACCAGCGGTACGGTGGTGGAGCTGCCCTTTGATGTGGATGATTCCGTTGCCGCCGGTGATCTGATCGTGCGCCTGGAAGACAGCGAACAGCAGGCCCGGCTCAACCAGGCCGAAGCCGGATTGCAGGAAGCCCGTTCCGGGTTGCAGGATGCCCGTCAGCAGTATCAAAGAATCGAAGCCATTCATGAACGGGGCCTGGTGTCGCGGCAGGAATTCGACCAGGCTCGCAATAATCTGAGTGCTGCCCAGGCCAGGGTGGAAAGGGCGGAAGCGACCGTGGCCGAAGCCCGCAAGCAGCTGGACTACACCCGTATTATCGCCCCCTATGGCGGCATTCTCACCGAACGGCATGTCGAGCTTGGTGAATCTGTGAGCCCCGGTCAGCCTTTGCTCAGCGGTCTGTCCCTTGAACAGCTGCGGGTGGTGGTGGACCTTCCCCAGAAATACGCCGATGTTGCCCGCAGCCAGCGCCAGGCCACCGTGACCCTGCCCGATGGCCGGGTGCTGGAGACCGGCGAGATGACGTTCTATCCCTATGCCAACCCGCAAACCCATACCTTCCGGCTGCGCCTTCAGCTCAACGAACCCAATGGTGCCTTGTTCCCGGGCATGCTGGTGAAAGTGAGTGTGCCGGTGGCGAGCCGGGAGGCACTGTGGATTCCGGTGTCTGCCCTGGTTCAGCGCAGTGAACTGCGGGCCGTGTTCGTGATCAACCCTGAGGGCGAACCACGGCTGCGCCAGATTCGCCCCGGCGTTCGCTATGGTCAGCGGCTGGAGGTGTTATCGGGGCTCAGTGCCGGTGAACAGGTGGTGAGCAATCCGGGGGTTCTGGTGGGCAGCGAAACACTGGCCATGCCCGGTTCCTCAGCGGCAAGCGGGGAGTAAGCGGCCATGAGTCAGGAATTGCCCCCGGTTGGCCTGTCTGGTGTCATTGCCCGGGCCTTTCAGAACAATCATCTGACCCCGCTGCTGGCCATTCTGGCGATCATCCTCGGTGTCCTGTCGCTGATCGTCACGCCAAAAGAAGAGGAACCCCAGATTGATGTCACCATGGCCGACATCATGGTGGCGCTGCCGGGAGCCAGTGCCCGCGAAGTGGAAAGTGTGATTGCCACGCCGGCCGAACAGGTGATGAGTGAGATCAAGGGCGTAGAGCATGTTTACTCCGTGTCACGACAGGGCCAGGCGGTGGTGACCGTTGAATTCGAGGTAGGCATTACCCGCCAGGAAGCACTGGTGCGGCTCTACAATCAGGTGTATTCCAACCAGGACTGGCTGCCGCCGGATCTCGGAGCCTCCCAGCCACTGATCAAGCCCCGGGGTATAGACGATGTGCCGGTGATGAGCCTGACCCTGTTTGATCCCACCAACACCCATTCCGGGGAAGAACTCACCCGGCTGGCGCACATGCTCGAAGTGGCCCTCAAGCGCGTGCCCGGTACCCGGGACATCTATACCCTCGGCGGCGTACCGGACCGGGTGGACATCCTGTTTGATCCGGCGCTGTTGGCGGGCTATGGCCTCACCACCGAGGACATCGCGAGTGCGCTCAATGCCGGCAACGCGGCCAGCCAGGAAGCCCGAGTAACCCGCGACAACGTCTCCATTCCGGTACAGGCCGGAACGCTGCTGGAATCCGTAGACGATGTCCGTTCCCTGGTGGTGGGCATGCACAAAGGGGCGGCCGTCTACATGGATGATGTGGCGCAAGTGCGCCGTGGCGGGACGGTGCCGGACCAGAGCGTGATGGTCGGTTTCGGCCCGGCCCACCCGGAGCATAAGGCAGGCGTGGCCGGCCAGGTGTATCCGGCGGTGACGCTGGCGATTGCCAAGAAGCCCGGCGAAAACGCCATCGACATCACCACCGCCATCGAGCAGCGGCTGGATGAACTTCGTAACCGGGCCCTGCCACCGGATATTGAAGTGCTGGTGACCCGGGATTACGGGGTGACCGCCTCCGACAAGGCACAGAAACTGATCTCCGATCTGGTGTCCGCCACCGTGGCGGTGATGCTGCTGGTGCTGGCGGCCATGGGCTGGCGCCAGGCCCTGATTGTCGGTATTTCGGTACTGATTACACTGCTGCTAACGTTGGTGTTTTCCTGGGCCTGGGGCTTTACCCTGAACCGGGTGTCGCTGTTCGCGCTGATCTTTTCCATCGGGATTCTGGTGGATGACGCCATCGTGATCACCGAGAACATCAACCGGCGCATCCAGAACACTCGCCGTTCGATCAGGGACATCATCCCGGTGGCGGTGGATGAGGTGGGTACCCCCACCATTATGGCGAGCCTGACCATCATGGCCGCGCTGCTGCCTATGGCGTTTGTGACTGGCCTGATGGGCCCCTACATGAGCCCGATTCCCATCAATGCCTCGGCCGGCATGGTAGTTTCGCAGATTGTCGCCTTCGTGGTCGCCCCCTGGCTGGCCTTCCGTTTGCTAAAACACAAAAAGGGCCAGGAGCTGGACGACGGCGGTGAGGCCACCAGTTCCGCCGAGGGTGCAAGCCCGCTGGCGCTGAAGATCTTCAACGGTGTGTTGGGACCGTTTTTGGGCGACCATGCCTGGCGCCGCCGTTTTCTGGGTCTGGGCGTGGTGCTGCTGACGCTGGCGGCAGCGTCCTTGCCGGTCTTTCTGGCGGTCATTCTCAAGATGCTGCCGTTCGACAATAAATCCGAGCTGCAGGTGATTCTGGATATGCCTGAGCGCACGCCGGTGGAACAGACCCAGCGGGTGCTCACTGATATGGGCCATTATCTGGAAACGGTTCCAGAAGTCACCGACTGGCAGACCTATTCCGGTACCGCATCGCCCATCAATTTCAACGGGCTGGTGCGGCAGTATTATCTGCGCAGCGAACCCTATCAGGGCGATATTCAGGTAAATCTGGCCGGCTCCGGGCACAGAGAGCGGCCATCACACCAGATTGCCCAGAGCCTGCGTGGCCCGCTGACAGCCATTGCCGATCGCTACGGTGCCAAGGTGAAAATTGTTGAGGTGCCACCGGGGCCGCCGGTGCTGTCGCCAGTGGTGGCCGAAATCTATGCCGCCGATGCCTTCCGCCGGGCGGAACTGGCAACCCTGATTGCTGACGATATGAACGGTATCGAGGGTCTGGTGGATATTGATACCACCCTGGAGGCTCCCACCCGGCAATGGGAAGTGGTGGTGGATCGGGCTCGGGCAGTCCGGCTCGGGGTCTCCCAGGCGCAGGTGGTTAGCGCCTTGCAGACCGCGCTAGGCGGGGCTGGTGTCAGTTATCTGCATGATGACCAGGCCAAATACCCGGTGCCGATTCGGGTGATTCTGGCCGAGGGTGACAAGGCACAGCCCTCGGCCCTGCTTTCGGTACAGGTGCGCAGTCGCAGTGGTGAACTGGTGCCGTTGGCCAGCATCGCAGACGTGCGGGAGGCGGACTGGATGGGGGCCATCTATCATAAGGATCTGCTGCCAGTGACCTACGTCACGGCCGATATGGCCGGAGACATCGACTCGCCCCTCTATGGCATGTTCCGCATGGTGGACTTGCTGGAAAATCAGGCGGATGCTCCGGAGCAGTTCTTTATCCAGCAACCGCCGTTGCCGGAAAAAGGTACTCTGAAGTGGGACGGTGAGTGGCAGATTACCTACGAAACCTTCCGGGACATGGGCGCCGCGTACAGCGTGGGTGTCTTCATGATCTTTGTGCTGCTGGTGGCCCAGTTCCGTTCCTATTTGCTGCCCCTGATCATCATGGCACCGATTCCGTTGACCCTGATCGGCATCATGCCGGGCCATGCCATGCTGGATAAGGAGTTCACCGCCACCAGTATGATTGGCATGATTGCCCTGGCCGGCATCATTGTGCGTAACTCCATCCTGCTGGTCGTATTTATCCAGCAATTAATGGAAGAAGGCATGGCGCTTGATAAGGCGGTGGTCATGGCGGGTGCGGTGCGCATCAAGCCCATCCTGCTGACGGCTATATCGGCCATGGTGGGCGCTTACTTTATCCTGAGTGATCCGATTTTCAACGGGCTGGCAATTTCGCTGGTGTTCGGCCTGGCGATGTCGACCCTGTTTACCGTGATCGTGGTGCCCTTGCTGTATTACACCCTGGCCCGGTGCAAATGGATCTGAGGCGTGGTGGCTATCGGGTTGGCCAGTAGCGCTGCATTTCCAGGAACAGGAAGGAGGCGCTCCAGGTAATCAACAGAAAACCAGTAAGCGCTTCAATGCCAGTAAGGTACCGGAGTTGACCAATCGCCTCGATATCGCCATAGCCCAGGGTGGTGAAGGTGGTGAAGGAAAAATAGGCACAGTCCAGCATGGTGCCGCTGAAGTTGCCTGTTAGCTGGCCCCAGCCCTCGGCATGGTGCATGAAATAAAAGGCCGTGGCGAAGATCCAGACTTGCAGGGCATGGGCGGTCAGGCAGCCGAGCACCGCCACAATCAAACGGAAATGGTGGCTTTGACGCATGCGTGCGAGAAGGCCGCTCAAACGGATCAGGACTTCGTTATGTATCACTACAACGGCACACACCAGAAGGATGTTCAGCAGGGTGACGTTGATCAGAGTATCGTGAGTGGCGTCCAACGGAGTCGGTCCTGAAGCCGGGAAACCTGCCGGAGTAATCCGGAACCTGTTGAAAATTGTATAGTAAATTCGTTGCCTTCGCGCACTTTCATTTAATCAGAGTATTGACTGTCCATGTCCAGAAAACTGCTTCCCCTGTTGATGATCGCCCTGAGTATTGCCGGCTTCCTGCTTTTGAAGGCAACCCGGCCGGAACCGGCGGAAGTATCCGCCACCGAGCGCAGCTGGCTGGTGCAGGTGCAGGAGGTCAATCCCACTCGTGCGACCCCGGTGTTGCCTCTGTATGGTGAGGTGGTGGCGCCGGATCTGCAGACCATCACCGCCACTCTGGCCGGGCGTATTGACCGGTTACCGGTACGGGAAGGGCAGCAGGTGAGCGAAGGTGACTTGCTGGTCGAGCTGGATTCCGCCGATATCGAGCCGGTACTTGCCCAGGCCCGGGCCCAGGTCGCCGACCTGGAGGCGCAGGTGCGGTCCGAACAGGTGCGATACCGCAACGATCAGCAATCCCTGGAGAGTGAAAAGGCCATTCTGGACAACGCCCGTCGCCAGTTTGAGCGCATTCAGTCGCTGGTTGAGCGCAACCTGGCCTCCCGCGAGAACCTTGAGGCTGCCACCGATACGCTGGCCAGGGCGGAGTTGACCGTTCGTACCCGGGAGCGGGCCATAGCTGAGCATCCGGCCCGGCTGCAAAGCCTTGAGGCCCGGTTGTCGCAGGCCCGGGCCAGTCTGAGTTCGGCAGAACTGGACGGTGAGCGGGCGGTATCAACAGCGCCTTTTGAAGGTATGGCCACCAACCTGCAAGTGGCGGCTGGCGATCAGGTATCCCGCAATCAGGCGTTGTTGAGCATCTATCCGATACAGGGGCTGGAAGTCCGGGCGCGGGTGCCGCAGATGTATCTCGGCGAGTTGGTGGATGCCCTGGCCGAGGGGGCAACACTAACGGCTACCGCTGAGAATTCCGGCCAGCGCTTTGAGCTGGTCCGGTTTGCCGGCCTGTCTGATCCGGCCGGTACCGAGGCGGTGCTGGAGCTGAACGGGGAATCGGGAGCCTTGCGGCCCGGGGCTTTGCAGCCACTGCTGCTACAGCGGCCAGCAAGGGACAACCTGATTGCCATACCCTTCAGCGCACTGTACGGGGCCGACAGTGTTTACATCATGACTGATGATAACCGTATGCAGCGGGTGACGGTGCAACGGGTCGGCGAGGCACTCAGCGAGAACGGTGCGCGCCGGTTGTTGATCGCCAGTGAACACCTGAAACCGGGCATGCGCCTGATCACCACCCACCTGCCCAATGCGATCACCGGCCTGAAAGTAAAACTGGCGGATAGCGAGGGGGCACCGGCCTCATGAGTCGCAAAAAGGGTGTGATCGGCTTTTTTGTCCATCACCGGTTGGCCGGCAATCTGGTGATGCTGGTGATGTTGCTCGGTGGCGTAATGGCCCTGACCCGCATGAATATCCAGTTCTTCCCTACTTTCGCCCTGGATGTGGTCAGCGTGCGGGTGGTGTGGAGTGGGGCGTCGGCCGAGGATGTGGAGCGCGGTATTACCGACCCGCTTGAGCAGCGTCTGCGCAGCGTCGACGGCCTCAAGAAGATGACCTCCACGTCGGCGCAGGGGGTGTCGTCCATTACCCTGGAATTCCATGAAGGCACCGACCCGATACAGGCGGTGGATGACGTGCGCCAGCAGGTCGACGAGTTCAATAACTTGCCGGCGGATGCCGAAGAACCGCAGGTGGCCAGGGTTGAACGGTACGAACCGGTGGCCCGGCTGCTGGTTTACGGTGATGTCGACCGGGCCGAGTTGCGCCAGCTGGTGTACCGGTTTGAAGATGAATTGCTGGACCGGGGCATCGACCGGGTCACGCTCCGGGGCCTGCCGGAGCAGCAGATCAGTATTGATGTGCCGGTGGAGCGGCTGGAATCCCTGGGCCTTTCGCTGGAACAGATTGCCGATCGGGTGGCGTCGCTGTCCCGTGACCTGCCGGCGGGGATGATGGCTCAGCAGGATGCCACCCGAGAGCTGAGGGCGGTGGAGCAGCGACGCAGCCCCCAGGCCTTCGAGACCATTCCGGTGCTCAGCGGTGATCGCATCCGCATGCAACTGGGTGACATAGCCATCATCCGCCAGGAAGCCCGGGACAACCAGACGGTCATGGAAAACAACGGCATGCCCGCCGTAGAGCTGCAGCTTCAGCGGGCGGAAAACGGCAACTCCCTGACCGCCGCGCGGGTGTTTGAGTCCTGGTTGACGGATACCCGCCCGACCTTGCCGGCCACCGTAAATATCAAGGTTTACGACGAAACCTGGCAGTTGATTGAAGACCGGATTTCCCTGCTGGTGAATAACGGCCTGGGTGGTCTGGTGCTGGTGGTGGGGCTGCTCTACCTGTTTCTTCCCGGGCGGGTCGCCGCCTGGGTGGCGGTGGGTATTCCCACCGCCTTTCTCGCCGCCCTGGGCGTGCTATGGCTGATCGGCGGCTCCATCAACATGATTTCACTGTTTGCCCTGATCATGGCCCTGGGGGTGATCGTTGACGATGCCATCGTGGTGGGGGAAGACGCGGACGCCCATGCCCGTATGGGAGAGCAGTCCATCTACGCCGCCGAAGGCGCTGCCAAGCGTATGGTATGGCCAGTACTGGCTTCGTCCCTGACCACGGTGGCGGCGTTCATGCCACTGCTGGTGGTGGGAGGTGTAATAGGCAATATCCTGGGCGATATTCCGGTGGTGATGATCTGCGTGTTGATTGCCTCTCTGTTGGAGTGTTTCGTGGTCTTGCCAGCCCATCTTCGCCATGCCTTTGTCCGCAAGGTTTCCGAGAATCAGCCAGAGCGACGCCCTCACGCCGTGGCCCGTTTGCGCCGGGAATTTGAGCAACGGTTCGATACCTTCCGCGACGGCCCTTTCCGCCGGTTCTCTCGCTACAGCCTGAAGCACCGGGGCATGACCGTAGCCTCGGCACTGGCGTTGGCTATTGTCACCGTCGGCCTGCTGGCCGGTGGACGGCTTGGGTTCAATTTCTTCCCGACGCCGGAACCATCGGTGTTCTACGCCAATGCCAGCTTTGTGGCGGGCACGGATAAGGACACGGTGGCGCGCTTCATCCGGGAAATGCAGCGCTCACTCACTGAAACGGAGGAGGCCCTGGGTGGCGATCTCGTACTCCATGCCGTGACCACCTACGGCGCTACTCAAGGGGCTGAGGGCAGTTCCCGGAACGATGACGAGCTTGGCTCCATGCTGGTGGAGCTGGTGCCTTCGGACAGCCGTTCTGTGCGCAATGCCGAGTTCATTCGGGAATGGCGCAGCCGTATGACGCTGCCGGCCGGACTCGATGCCCTGAACATCAACGAGCGTCAGGCCGGCCCGCCCGGGCGAGATGTCAATGTGCGACTGACCGGTGATGACGCAGAGGCCCTGAAGCGGGCAGCGGATGAAGTGGCCCAGGCTCTGGATACCCTGCCGGGCGTGCTGGATGTGGAAGACGATATGCCCTGGGGCCGAGAACAGTTGCTCTATCAGGTCAGCCCTTATGGTGAGGCCCTGGGGCTGACCACTGTGGATCTGGGCCGACAGTTGCGGGCGGCATTTGATGGCCGGATCGCCCAGATCTACCAGGATGGTCGCGATGAGGTGGAAGTCCGGGTGCAGTTGCCGAGGGCGCAACGGGAGCAATATTCCACCCTGGAGCGCATGACTATCCGCATCCCCGATGGCCGTTTTGTACCGCTGACCCAGGTGATGAACCTGGATCACCGCCAGGGATTCCAGGCCCTGCGCCATGCCGATGGCAAGCTTGCGGTGGAGGTCACCTCGGCGCTGAATACCCGGGTTGCCACCACCGACCAGATTCTTGAAAGCCTGCAGTCCGGGCCTTTGCCGGAGATCGCCAGTCGCCACGGTGTGCGCTACAGCTTTGAGGGCCGCTCGGCCGATCAACGCGAAACCATGGCGGACATGCAAACGGGGCTGCTTATCGGCCTGGCCCTGATGTATGTGGTGCTGGCCTGGGTGTTTGCATCCTGGAGTCTGCCCCTGATCGTCATGGCGATTATTCCCTTTGCCCTGGTCGGTGCCCTCCTGGGCCACTGGATCATGGGGCTGCAGCTCACCATACTGTCGCTGTTTGGGTTGTTCGGCCTGTCCGGTATCGTGGTGAATAACGCCATTATTCTGGTGGCTTTCTACAATCAGCAACGGCAGAAGGGGCTGGACATCACGGATGCCCTGAATGAGGCCGCCGTGCAGCGGGTTCGCGCGGTTCTGCTGACGTCCTTGACGACCATCGGGGGGCTGACACCGCTGCTGTTCGAAACGTCGTTGCAGGCCCAGTTCCTGATTCCCATGGCAACGTCGATTGCCTTTGGCTTGGGACTGTCCACCTTCCTGGTGCTGCTGGTGATTCCAGCGCTGTTGTCCTGGGTCGAGCAATTCCGGGAATGGCGTGCCCAACGCAGGAACGGTGCGGCAGAACCTCTGGGGGCTGCCGACTGAATACCGGGAGAAAACATGGCCGATAACCTGATCAGTGTCACCGGTCTGAGTAAACAGTTCGAGAGCGGCGACCAGCATGTGACCGTGTTGCGGGAACTGAGTGTGCATCTGGGGCGAGGCGAGTCGCTGGCGCTCACCGGCCCGTCCGGTTCCGGGAAAAGCACGCTGCTGAATGTTCTTTGTGGTCTGGAGTCTCCCGGTTCCGGTCGGCTGGCGATGTTGGGACAGCCTTTGGCCGGGGATGGCGCGCCAACGGGCAAGGCCCTGGAGCGAACCTGGTGCGAATTGAGGCAGAGCCGACTCGGCGTGGTCTTTCAGGATGCCAACCTGATGCCGACCCTGTCCCTGCTGGATAATATCCGGTTGCGAGCGCGCCTGGCTGGCCGGGACGACACCAGCGCTGGCGACTGGCTCCAGAGGTTGGGCATTGGTGAGCTGGGCCAGCGTTATCCGGATCAGGTTTCCGGTGGCCAACGCCAGCGGGCTGCGCTGGCCATGGTATTTGTTACCCGGCCGGCACTGATTCTGGCGGATGAGCCGACCGGTAGCCTGGACCGGAGGACGGCTGAGACTGTCGCCGATGAGTTGTTCGAACTCCAGGCCCGCCATGGCTGTGGGCTGGTGCTGGCGACCCACGATGCGGACCTGGCAGCCCGTTGCCTGCATCAACTGGACCTCGGGCACCAGGGCGGGCCCTGAAGACCTATGTCTCCCCGCATCGCATTGTTCAGTCATTATCGTCGTCACCCCCTGCAGCTGGCCGCGCTGGCTGCCATGATCCTGCTTGCCAGCGCGCTCTGGACCGGGATACATCACCTCACCAGCCAGGCCAGGACCAGCCTTGAACAGAGCGAGCGTGCTGTCGCCGAGCGACAGCAATCGGTGCGAGAGGACGGTAATCCGGTTTCGGTACAGGACTTTGTTAACCTTCGGCGCCAGGGCCTGTGCGTGATGCCTTGGCTGGAAGTGCCGGTACCGGGGCGCGGTCGGCTGGTGGGCATTGATCCGCTGGCGGCCCATTGCTTTGCCGAGCCGGGACACACGCCAGCACCCTGGCAGGGCGAACTCGATGGCAAGCCCTTCGTCGATATCAGCGAAGCCGCCGCCCAGGCCTCAGCCGAAGCATCGGCCCTGGTTCTGCTGGTGTCGCAAGCCGACGGTCAGTCGCCACCACCGGCGGGCTACCGCTATCAGGCATTCGCCGTTGCGCCTGACACGGCAGAGCTGGGTGACAGTTTTCTGCTCAACCTGGATGCGCTCGGAGTGCTGGTCCTGCTGATTACCTCGTTGTTGTTGCGCAGTGTGTTCCTTCTGGGTCTGGCTCAACGCCGGGAAAGCCTGGCTTTGCTGTATCGCTATGGCGTGAACAGGAGCCAGCTCAGCCGACTGTTGCTGGTGGAAAACCTGCTGCTGGCGTTGGTGTGCATACTGCCCGGGGTTTGGTTGGGGCGGGCGCTGTCACTGGTTTTGGCAGATGGCTTTGGGCAGGCCCTGGAAGGCCTGTTCGACCGTCTGCTCTATGCCGGTGGAGGGGAGGACTGGTGGCTGCCAACCCTGACCATGGTGGCGGTGATCGTGGCCGCTTGCCTGGCGGGCGTTCGGGACTCGTCGGGGTCGCTCCTGACTCGGGTGCAACCGGCATTTTTTGCGGTGCTACTGGCCCTGGGGCTGGCAGTATCTCTGTGGGCACCAACTCTGATCTGGCTGTTCCTGGCGGTGGCACTGGTTTTTCTCGCTGCCGGTTGGCTGGCCCCGCTGGCGATTGCCGGGGTTGTCCGCTGGCTGGCCCGTAACACCGGGGATCCGCTGATTCGCTGGCGTCTACAGGAAGTCGCAGTCCTGGTGCGTCGGCTGGCGTTACCGCTGGTGGCCCTGCAGTTTGCCTTGGCACTGGTGCTGGCGGTTCATGCCCTGGTAACCACGTTCGAGGACACCTTTGACCAGTGGCTGGGGCAACGGCTGGAAGCGGATTACTACATTGAAGTACCGCAAGGGGCGGATATCACCGCTGCCGTAAGCTGGCTGGCGGCAAAGCCGGAGCTGGTGAGCCCGGAATTGTGGCATCAGGTGATTCGTGGGCGGGCCAGCGTGCAGACAGCATCAGGCAGGGAGCCGGTGCCTGTCGATGTGTTTGCGCTCGGGCCGGTCAGTCACCTGGTGCAAAACTGGCGCCTGCTGGCGCAAACAGAAACGCCCTGGCAGGCGTTGGCGCGGGGTGAGGGGCTAATGGTCAATGAGCAGTTGGCCAGAAGGCAACAGCTTGCAGTAGGCGACCGTCTCATTGTCAGGCTTGGCGCCCGTCGGTTACAGGCTCCGGTGCTGGCCGTTTATCCGGATTACGGGCGGCCCTCCGGTGAGGTGCTGGTGCCGGCGAGTCTCTTGCCCGAGGACTTTGAAGCCCGCTTTCGAAGCCTGTCGATAAGCGCGGGCATCGAAGAGATCAAAGTGGTTGAGGCGCAACTGGCCCGGCTTTGGCATACCCCTCAGCTGACCGTGAGGGATAACCAGGCCATCCGGACCCTGGCCACTGATGTTTTTGATCAGACCTTCTTGCTGACCCGGGCCATGACTACCCTCACGCTGATTCTGGCCGCCGCCGCGTTGTTGCTGATGGTGTGGGTCTTTCTCTCTACCCGCGCCTGGTATTTTCGCCTGCTGATCGTCTGGGGTATGCCCCAACGCCAGGCCGCGACTCAGCTCACCCGGGTCTCCCTGGCTCTGATTTTTGCGGTATTGGTTTGTGCACTGCCACTTGGCGTGTGGCTCACCTGGATTCTGGTCCAGCGCATCAATCCGCTGGCTTTTGGCTGGTCACTGCCGATGGCGGTGTACCCGGGGTTCTGGATCGAGCTGGCCGTGTTGGCTCTGATCATCGGTCTCAGCATTGCCTTGCTGATGCGCCTGCAGCTGCGTCGCCCGGCCTCGGCGCCGGAGTCCGCACACGGGCTGCAGGGAGGGGAACGATGAATCGTTTCGTTATCGTACTTCTTGCGCTGCTACTCACCGCCTGTGATCGAGCAGAAGAGCCGAGCGGATTCGCAGGCCTTGCCGGTGTGGCGGAATCTGAGCATGAGATTCAGTTCCTGCAGCCCGGGCCCGGAGACCGGCTGTCCTTCCCCGCCGATTTCGGCCCTCATCCCCAGCACCGCATTGAATGGTGGTATCTCACCGCGAATCTGGAAACCGAAAACGGCAGGCCGCTGGGTCTGCAATGGACGCAGTTCCGGCAGGCCTTGACCCCGAGGTCCGTTGAATCCGAACCGCCGAAGCCGACGCTTTGGCCTCTGGAGGCTGCCTGGATGGCTCACGCAGCGGTGAGCTACAGCGGTCAGCACCGCTTTGCCGAAAAGCTGGCCAGGGGTGACGTCGGGCATGCCGGGGCCACCGCCCAACCCTTTTCAGTCTGGCTGGATCACTGGCACCTGAGGCCAGCGAGCGGACACGTTGGCTGGCGGCTGTCGGTCGCTACAGAACACTGGTCCTACGATCTGTTGTTGCAGCCGCAAGGTGATCCTGTGGCTCATGGTGACGACGGTTTCAGCGCCAAATCTGCCAGTGGCGAAGGCTCCATGTACTTCAGCCTGGTAGATCTGAAAATTGAGGGAACGGTTACCCTTGAGGGTGACACGTTGAGGGTGGCGGGCACCGGGTGGTTCGACCGGGAGTGGAGCAGCCAGTTTCTCAAAGCCGGACAGCAGGGCTGGGACTGGTTTGCCCTGCATCTGGATTCGGGGGACAAGCTGATGCTGTTCCAGTTGCGGGAAACACAACAGGCATTCCGCTCGGGTACCTGGATTCCAGCCACGGGCGAGCCGGTGGCGCTGGGGCCAGAACAGATCGGGCTGACCTCTGTGGGCCAGCCAGCCGGTTATCCGCGCCGTTGGCAGATAACCCTTCCGGCTTTCGACGTGAACCTTGAGGTCTCCGCGCCGGCAGGGGATTACCGGAATTCCGGGCTCTATCCGTATTGGGAGAGCCCGGTTTCCGTCACCGGAAGCCATTCCGGCGTGGGTTACATGGAGCTTACCGGTTACCGGGCACAATAAGGCCCGGAAACTCACTCAACGGCATTGGCACCGATACGGTGAATGCTGAGGTCGGCACCGTTGAACTCTTCTTCCTCTGTCAGTCTCAGGCCGCTAATGGTTTTGATGGCACCGTAAACGATGAGCCCGCCGGCAAAGGCCACGATCACACCGGCCACCGAGCCAATAATCTGCGACATCAGGCTGACGCCACCCAGGCCCCCGAGCGCTTCCTGGCCGAAGATACCGCAGGCAATGGCGCCCCAGACACCGCATACGCCATGCAAGGGCCAAACACCCAGAACATCATCCAGCCGCTCGATTTTCGCCTGTGCCCACTCGAACAGGTAGACAAAGATGGCGCCGGCCACGCCCCCGGTAATCAGGGCGCCGACGGGGTGCATCAGGTCTGAGCCGGCGCACACCGCCACCAGTCCGGCCAGCGGACCGTTGTGAATGAAGCCAGGGTCTTTGCGGCCGAGCAGCATGGAAACCAGAATACCCCCCACCATGGCCATCAGGCTGTTGACCGCAACCAGGCCACTGATGCCGTCCAGAGTCTGGGCCGACATGACGTTAAAGCCGAACCAGCCCACGGTCAGAATCCAGGCGCCGAGGGCGAGAAACGGAATGTTGGAAGGGGCAAAGGCCACGACCCGACCGTTGCGATAGCGACCGGTGCGGGCGCCGAGCAGCAGCACCGCAGCGAGAGCAATCCAGCCACCGACAGCATGCACCACAACGGAGCCGGCGAAATCATGGAAGGACGCACCAAACTGGTTCTCCAGCCAGGCCTGGAAACCAAAGTTCCCGTTCCAGATCAGGCCCTCAAAGAAAGGATAGACGAAGGCCACGATCAGGCCCGAGGCAATCAGCATGGGGTAGAAGCGGGCACGCTCTGCGATACCGCCGGAAACGATCGCCGGAATGGCCGCGGCGAAGGTCATCAGGAAGAAAAATTTGACCAGTTCATAGCCGTTGGCGGAGGTGAGTTCGGCGGCGCCATTGAGAAAGTGCCCGCCATAGGCGATGTAGTAGCCGATGAAAAAATAGGCGACTGCGGATATGCCGAAGTCGGTCATGATTTTAACCAGGGCATTGACCTGATTTTTATGGCGAACAGTGCCCACTTCCAGGAACGCAAAGCCGGCGTGCATGGCCAGCACCATAATGGCGCCAATCAGAATGAAGAGCGTGTTGGCGCTCTCGGTCAGGGTGTGTACGGCACTCGTGATATCCACGGGTTTTTCTCCTGAGTGTTTTGATTACGCGGCTTCTGATGAGCCGTTGTGCATTGTTGGGGTGCGACTTAAGCAAGTGCTGTTCCAAAACAATGCATATCAAGTACTGCAGGGGGGTTGGAGAACCTGAGGGCGCCGAGGGAGGTATTTATCTGCGTCAAAGTGCACCAGAGGCGTGCGCATCAAGGGCTTGTGCACCAATCTGGATAGGGCGCGAGGCAAGGTTTTACTACCAGGTAATCTCGCTGGGCGTATCCCGACCGGGCTCAATGCCAATAATGGCTTCTTGCGACTCGCTTTCGGAACGAATCAGCTCGCGAAGGCGCAGTTCCTGCTCTTCCATGGGCTCTGACAGATCGATAACGATTTCAACCCGCCGGTTCTTGGCTCGGTTTTCCGGCGAGGTGTTGGGTACCCGTGGTTCGGTGTCGGCCAGACCGGTCACCCGGATGCGGTCCGGAGTCACCTGCTCCCGAGCCAGCAGAACATTAGCCACCGCGGCGGCACGGGCTGCGGACAGGTCCCAGTTACTGTAGAAACGTTCGGTGCGGATGGGCACGTTATCGGTATGGCCTTCAATGGCGAGGTCGCCGGGCATGTCGGCCAGAACCTCCGCCATATCCAGAAGCAGGCCTTCGAATTCCCAGGTCAGTTGGGCTGAACCTGAGGCAAACGAGCCCTTCTCCTCAATGCGAATGATGATGCGGCGCTGATCTTCCGAGACGTTGATCCGGCCATCCAGAATCGCCGGTTCCAGCACTTCAAGAATCCGGGCCATGTTGGCGTCCATCTGTTCCTGGATGGATTCCTCAATGGCTTTCTCTTCGGGGCTTTTCAGAGTCTGGATTTCGGGCTGTACGTCGGTGGTGGTCTGTTTGACTTCATTGACCACAGTGGGCTCTGGCGGCGCCGGCGAAAACTTGTCGAAGATCGGGCTGGTGCCCTGAGGGATCTCAAGCGCAGGCACTTCCCGCTGCACCCCGAAGGCCTTGGAGAGTTCACCGGCGATCTGTTTGAACTTCTGGGCGTCGATTTCCGAAAACGACAGGAGCAATACGAAAAAGCACATCAGCAGCGACATCAGGTCGGCAAATGTGACAACCCACGCAGGAATCCCGGGCTTTTCCTCTTCTGGCAAATCATCCATGTTTAACCGCCTGCCGTTTCCGCATCGCCGTTTCTGGCCCGCTCTTTGGGCGAAAGATAGCTGGACAGCATCTGCTCGATAATGCGCGGGTTGGTGCCTTCCTGGATGGCGACGAGGGCATCAATATAGAGCGATTGCATGCGGGCCTCCTCCGTCATGCGCAGGGACAGCTTGTCGGCAATGGGGGTAGCGATCATTGTGGCGATCATGGCGCCGTAGAGCGTGGTCAGCAGGGCTACGGCCATGGCCGGCCCGATAGACTTGGGATCTTCCATGTTGGACAGCATCTGCACCAGGCCAATCAGCGTGCCAATCATACCCATGGCCGGAGCCACATCTGCCATGGCGGTGAACACTTTTGCGCCCGACCGGTTGTGTTCCAGTGTCATCAGGCGTTCCTTGTTGAGGAGCTGCTTGATGGTGTTGCCGTCCTGTCCGTCCACCAGCATCTGAATACCCTGGCCCAGGAATGGACTACTGACCTCCCTCCCTTCGATACCAAGAACGCCCTCTTTTCGGGCGATGCTGGCAATCTCCACCAGTTCTTCGATGCTGGCCTGAGTTTCGGGCAGTTTGAATTTGAACGCTCGGGCTGCCACCTTGAAGGCGTCAAAAAACTGGGCAAGACTGAACTTGGCCAGTACTACCAGCAAGGTACCGCCAATCACAATCAGCAGGGATGGCGGATTGATGAACATGCCTGGCGATGCGCCCAGGATAATGGCCGAAGAAATCAGAAGAATGGCGCCGACGAGGCCGATAAGGGTGGCGAAATCCACAGTAACTCCAGAACTGTGCAGGTGACGATTAAGGGGACGGGAGAATACTCCCTGGTTGATTATTAATCAATGCCCGGTTGGTCCCTCATCCTATGATGAGTGAAGCTCCTTCCATGCAGCGTAGCGGTGCAGATCGGATTCGACCAGTTTAAGGCACAAGGCAACCACACCGGCATCATCAACCAGGCCGAAGCCGAAGATCAGATCCGGAATCAGGTCCAGCGGATTCAGCACGTACAGCAACGCTCCGGCTACCGCAGCGATGGACTTCCAGGGTATGGCCCGGTAGTGGCCGTACCAGTAATCGCGAATCAGCGAGAACATCAGCTTGATATCGGTAGAGAAACGATTCAGCCTGCCGCTGTTTTTGACTTTCTCTTCAACGGCTTTTTGTCGTTCAAGCAGGGCCTCAAGGTCGCCTCTGTGAACCTTGGCACTTTGCTCTTTCAACTCGTTTGCAGCCGTTTTATCTGAGATCCATGCCATACATTGTCACCACTTTGCTCAGCGATTGCCTCAACATAACGAAATCGTGCTGGTTCGTCACCTTCCCAGGCCATTTCAATAATTCGTGAGACTTCCTGGGAGTTCAGGATCGGGCGCTTCATGGTCTTTGGTTTTGTGGTGGTCCGGAACGAAGGCCAGCCGTTTTCGAATCAGTACGTCCTGAGCTCTGAGTAATGGCTCGGTATCTGTGGCCGGCTCGGTCAATGTAAAAAGGTAGGCGACGGCTTCTGCGGTTGAGAGTTGCCCGGCCTTTGGGGCCTTTCGGATACGGTAACGCGAAGCCGGTGGATCAGCGAAATGAAAGCAGGGCAACTGCCGGAACTGCGGGTTCAGGTGCAGGATTTTAGCGGCTTTACGCCAGGTGCCGTCCAGAACCAGCCACTGGTCGATCTGGGCTGCCGCGTTGCTCTCCACGGGCTGACTGTCAGCACATGGAAACAGCAGTCCGGAACGGGTTTCGGTTAACAGACGCTCCAAGCCTTGACCGGAAAACGACTCAGGGCTCTCGCCGACCAGTACCTCCAGCCGGGTCAGACACTGCTGAAGTACTCGCACCGTACCCTTGCTGTGACCGACTTCTGACGGGTGCTGCAAAATGATGAGGCGATGGCGGTTGTCGACCTGCTCGCAAACCTCGCATACGCAGGTGTTCGGGTGCAGGCCGCAGCGGGTACACAGTGCTCTGGCCACGCTTAACCCACGAAAATGCGCTTGGCCAACCCCGCGCCTTTCAGGCCGCGAACGGCCAGGGTTGTAACCAGCCCGCCGATCATTGCCCCGACCACGCCACAGGTAAGAATATCCTGCCCGGTCAGGTACAGTCCGGGGATGTCGGTTTTCGGCCTCAGCCAGCGTTGCTCGAAACGTTCTGGCGTGTGGTCCAGCCCGTACAGCTCACCCTGCTCATAGCGGCAGAACCAGGCGGTCGACAGTGGTGTGGAGGTTTCCACATAGTCTACTTTACCTCGAAGCTGGGGCAGTTTTTCGTACATGACTTCCAGAAGCTGCTCGGTGATCCGAGCCTTCAGAGCCTCATAATCCTCGCCCCGTTTGCCCCAGGTGGAGCCCTGCCACGGCTCGAACATTTCCCAGGTGGTGGGCGCCACAATCTCGATGGTGGAGGTTCCGGGCCAGCGGTTCTGGTAGTCCGGGTCTTTGGCTGCCGGGAACGAGATGTAGACTACCGGGAAAGAGGTGTTCCGGGGATCTTTCAGGAATTGCTCCACGTTGCCATCGTGGTCGGCGCTCGGATAAATCCAGAAGTTGGTGCGCGGCAAGCCGAGCTGGTCGGGCGTGCCTTTCAGGCCTATATACAGGCCGATATGGGGCATTGAGGGTTTGATGTGTTCCCGGCTGCCAGGATAGCCAATGCTGTCTGCGACAGACTCGGGTAAAAGCCGTTCGAAAGTATTGATCACACCGGCGTTGCTGATCACCAGCGGTGACCGGATATCATGGCCATCGGCCATGCGCACACCCACGGCTTTGCCCTTTTCGACCAGGACCTCTCTCACGTCGGCGTAGGTGAGCACGTCACCACCGCCGGACTGAATCACCGGGATGATGGTTTTGGCAATTTCCGAGGCACCGCCCACCGGGTAGAAACCACCGTACAGGTAATGTTTGGCAATGAGCGCGTGCACCATGAAGCTCGACTGTTTCGGGGTCACCCCGCAATCGCCCCACTGACCGGTAATGGCGCCAATCAGCTCTTCGTTGGCGGTGAGTTCCCGCAATACGTCATAGGTGGTGCGGTTGAAACAGTCCGGCAGTACCGTTTTCAACCCTCTGGAAACCAGTGGCGCAGCCAGCGCGGGCGAGAGTTTGGACAGGGTATACCATTGCATGCCATCGGCCACTTTTCCGAGCAGAGCCAGGTAACGGTCGATGGCCTCTTCTTCGTCCGGGAAGGACGCCAGTAGCGAGTGCCTCAGGCCTTCCTTGCCGGCCCTGAGGTTGACCACTTTGTCGCCCAGAAAGAACCGGTCGTAGTTCTCATCCATCGGAGCCCATTCGAGCTTGCCGTCGGTGATGTAATCGAACAGCCGGCGGCCGAGGGTGTGGCGCGCGCCCATGTCGCCTATGTAGTGCACGCCCACATCCCACTCGTAGCCATTACGGGCGTAGCTGTGGGTGTAGCCACCGGCGGTGTAATGCTGTTCCAACACCAGTACTTTGTAGCCGGCTTTGGACAGGCAGGCGGCAGTGGTCAGACCGCCGATACCGGAGCCGATCACTACCGCATCATAGGGCCCATCGAGCCGGCTCGCGCGGTAACGGGTACCGATTCGGATTGTACTGGGCTTCAAGGATTTCGAATTTGTATCTACCACCACGCTTTTCCCCACATTTCCGGATTGGCCCAGTTATCGGGATTGTTCCAGGCCCGTTTATGATTGTAAGTATCCAGATTGTAGGTATAGAGCGTGAGTGCGCCGTTCTCGCTTTCGATATCGGCGTGACGCTGAAAGCCCAGGGCGATGAAGTCGGTAAAACCCCAGTCTGTGGTTTGGGGCACCAGTACCGCAATCTGGTGGGTGCCATAGTTGCGTAACTGGCCCAGTAAAAGCGCCCCTTCTTCGTAGGGGAGGTGTTCCAGAGTGTCTGTGATGATGGCCAGGTCGGGCACGGAATCCAGTGGCAGTCGGGCGTTCGGGTCCGCGGTGTCCAGCGCCAGCAAGCGAACGGCTTTCCGTTGCCCGTGCCACACCTCGCTGACCCGGCTGGCGGTGTCGCCGCAATACAGAAGGGTGTCTGGCTGGCTGGTATCCAGAATCCGGGCCAGTACTCTCTCTGGTTGGCTAACAGGTATTGTCATGATATTGGCCAGTCTGCTGCGTCTACGGTATGCAGGCCCACTGGTTGTTGAGCCTCTCCCTGCCAACGATGTACGAAGGCTCCCTCAGGATCGTACTGTTGCGCCTGCTTGTCCAGATTGAACTGCCGAAGCCCGCGGGGATCGGCGCCGACGCCGGCCAGATACTGCCAGTTTCCGTAGTTACTGGCCACGTCGTAATCCACCAGTTGCTGTTCGAACCAGGCAGCACCGTAACGCCAGTCCAGTTCCAATTCATTGATCAGGCAGCTGGCCACCAGTTGGCGTGCGCGATTACTGATGTAGCCGGTTTCCCGTAACTGATTCATGGCCGCGTTGACTATCGAATACTGGGTATTGCCCTCGCACCAGGCCTTGAATCGATGGCCATAGAAGGTCACCGGGCGGCGTTTACGTTGCACGCCATCGCGGCTAAACAACCGCCCCCCGTGTTTAAGGGCATACCAGTAGAAATACTCGCGCCAGAGCAGCTCAAACCAGAGCCAGTAGGTCGAATCGTTACGGGTGTGCTGACGTTCGTATTGTTCGATGGCGGCAACCACCTCCCGCACTGACAGGCAGCCGTTCGCCAGCCAGGGGGAGAACTTGGAGGATGAGCCCCAGTCGTCCAGCGCATTGCGGGTTTCCTTGTAGTTGGCAATGCGATGTTGTCCGAATACGAAGGCTTGCAGCTGTGCCAGGCCGGCTTCCTCACCGCCGGTGAATGGTGACCGATGTATCGGTTCCGGTATCGGCGGGCACTGGCCCCGGTTATCTTCGGGGAATCCCGGGGGTGGTGGCAGTGCGCTGACGGTTCGAATCCTGAGGGTGTGGTCCGGTTGCTCAGCTTTCTCCACCTGCTTGCGGAATTGCGAGAAGGTATCGGGCAGCTCTGCCAGTTCCATGGGAAGCTGGCCTTCCGCAAACATGCCCAGGGTTTCGAACTGCTGAAACGTCACTTCCGGCAGGCGGGTTTTGAGGGCCTGCCACTGCGCGGCTTCTTCGGTGCCGGGTAGGCGTGAACGGATCAAACGCTGCACGCCGTGCTCCCGGGCCAGCTCTGGCAGAACGATTTCCGGTTCGCCCCAGGCGATATGAAGTCGTTGCCCCAGGGGCCGCAGGCTCCGTTCCAGTGCCATCAGACTTTGCCACAGGAAGCGCCAACGATGATCACCCAGTGCACGGCACTGAAACCGGTCACCGGTAAACCAGCGCGGGTCTACGACAAAGACACACAACAGCATGTCTGAACGGGCCGCGGCCAGCAAGGCCGGGTTGTCGTGCAAACGAAGGTCGCGGGTAAACCAGTAAAGTGTATGCAACGTAAATGCCCCTCTGAATACGACTGACTGTACGGATTTTTACGTCTGCGTGCGGATTTGGTTTCCCTGAATAATGCACGCATTCATATGCGTGTCGGTGCGAGAACGATTCTCCGGAACGTGCCGCCCAAAACGAGCTTCTAACCCACAGAACAGGATGTCCGTGGCTTTTTGACCTGTGCAAGAGTAAACGACGATGTTCCTGACCCGAAAGAAAAAGCAAGACGTGGCCGATTGCCAGGCGCTTGCCAGCCAATGCCAGGCTGTATACAGCGCTATCCGCCACGCGGTGGCGACCATTGAATTTACCACGGACGGGTTGATCGTGGATGTAAATGACCGTTTCCTTGAGGTGGTGGGTTACCGCCGGGAAGAGGTGGTGGGAAAACACCACAGCCTGTTCTGTGATCGTGAAGTGGCAAACTCGGCGGAATACCGGAAGTTCTGGGATGCGCTCCGGGCCGGCCAGGCGCAGACGGATACCTTCCTGCGCCGGCGAAAGGATGGCCGTCAACTCTGGCTGGAGGCAACCTATTTTCCGGTGCACGGGGATGATGGCCGGGTTCAGCGGGTAATGAAAATTGCCTCGGATGTCACTGAGAAACAGGAGCACTTGCGGGACCAGCAGGCGGTCTTTGAGTCCGTCGACCGCTCAATGGCGATCATCGAGTTCGAGCCGGACGGTACCATCATCACCGCCAATGCCAATTTCCTTGCCGCGACCGGTTACCGTCTGAGCCAGGTTGAGGGCAAGCACCACCGGATGTTCTGTGATCCCGGTTTTTACCGGGACAATCCCGATTTCTGGAAGGGGCTTGCCGGTGGCCAGTTCCGCAGTGGTCGTTTCCACCGCCTGCGCTCAGATGGCAGTGATCTGTGGCTGGAAGCCAGCTACAACCCGATACTGGATGAGCGTGGACGTGTCATCAAAGTGATCAAGTTTGCCAGTGACATCACCGAGCGGGTGGAAAAGGCACTACAGACCCAGGATGCGGCAGCGGTGGCGTCATCCACTGCCACCCAGACCGCCAACATCATCGGCAGGGCGGATGAGGCGCTTCGACAGTCGAAAACCACCGCCGAACGCATTGAAGCGGGCGTGGATAAAGCCCGGGTCCTGATTGCCGACCTGAATGAGCGGTCGCAAAGCATCGAGAAAATGGTCGATACCATTGCCGGCGTCGCGGATCAGACCAACCTGTTGGCCTTGAATGCGGCCATTGAGGCCGCCCGGGCCGGAGAGCATGGCCGCGGCTTTGCCGTGGTGGCCGACGAAGTGCGAAAGCTGGCGGCCAGAACAGGCACCGCCACCGATGAAATTGCCGATGTGATTCATACCATTCTGGAGCTGTCTGGTGGCGTGGAAACCCAGATTGCAGAGGTTCTGGATGTGGCGGTGGAAGGTCGCCGGCAATCCGGGGATGCCGAGGCGGTGATCGCCGAAATCCGCGATGGCGCCAGAGCGGTACTGGCCGCTATTGATGACATAGGACGCTAAAGCCCGGACGGCTCTGAGCCGTGCTAGAGTTGTGAACAGTATCAATGTCGGCGCTGGCCGACCGAACCGGACGACAGGAGAGTGAACGTGATCAAGTCCCGCGCAGCTGTGGCGTTTGAGGCCAACAAACCGCTGGAAATTGTGGAAGTGGATGTGGCGCCGCCCAAAGAAGGCGAAGTACTGGTGAAGATCGTGGCCACCGGCGTGTGCCATACCGATGCCTACACTCTGTCCGGCGCCGACCCCGAAGGACTGTTTCCGACCATTCTCGGCCACGAGGGCGGCGGCATTGTTGAAGCCGTAGGGCCGGGTGTGACCGGCCTGGAAGTGGGTGACCACGTGATCCCGCTGTACACCGCCGAATGCGGTAAATGCAAGTTCTGCACCTCCGGCAAGACCAACCTGTGTGGCGCGGTGCGCGAAACCCAGGGCAAGGGTGTGATGCCAGACGGCACCTCCCGGTTCTCCTACAAGGGCCAGCCGCTGTATCACTACATGGGCTGTTCCACGTTTTCAGAGTACACCGTACTGCCGGAAATCTCCCTGGCCAAAATCCCCAAGGAAGCCCCGCTCGACAAGGTGTGCCTGCTGGGCTGTGGGGTAACCACCGGGATTGGCGCGGTGCTTAACACTGCCAAGGTTGAAGAAGGCGCCACGGTCGCCATCTTTGGCCTGGGCGGAATCGGCCTGGCGGCCATCATCGGCGCGACCATGGCCAAGGCCGGGCGCATCATTGCGATCGATATCAACCCCGGCAAGTTCGACATTGCCAAGCAGTTGGGTGCTACCGATGTGGTTAACCCCAACGACTACGACAAACCGCTCCAGGAAGTCATCATCGAGATGACCGACGGCGGTGCCGACTATACCTTCGAGTGTGTGGGCAACGTGAAGCTGATGCGTGCGGCGCTGGAAGCCTGTCACAAGGGATGGGGTGAAAGCACCATCATCGGAGTGGCCGGTGCCGGTGAAGAAATCAGTACCCGCCCGTTCCAGTTGGTAACCGGCCGGGTCTGGCGCGGTTCCGCCTTTGGTGGCGTGAAAGGCCGTACCGAGCTGCCATCCTATGTGGAAAAAGCCGAGAAAGGTGAGATCCCGCTGGATGTGTTTATCACACACGAAATGAAGCTGGAAGACATCAACAAGGCGTTTGACCTGATGCACGAGGGCAAGAGCATCCGGTCGGTGATTCACTTCTGACCTGGCATGGGACAGAAGTGAACCAGAGTTCCCGGGGAGCGGGCGTTCGCCCGCCCCCGGTTAATCCAGGCTTTGCAGGAGTTGCGAGGCGAGAATCAGAGGGCATTCAACGGAAGGCACGTGCCCGATACCGTCCAGAATAACCGGCTCTGGCGCGCCGCTGAACTGGGCCAGTGCTTTCAGGGACTCCGGCGGTGTTGCCAGATCCTCTGAACCACCAATCAGCAGTAACGGTACCTTGTGGCCCCGTAGCCTCTCCCGTAAGTCGGCTTTACCCAGCATTTCGCACAACAGGGCATAGCTGTTGGCGTCGCCCCGCCCCATGATGACTTTCCAGCCGTCCAGCAGCGCCGGCTGTTCCCGGCTGGCGTTCGGTCCGAACCAGCGGGGCACGATCTCTCCGGCCATGGCTGCCAGGCCTTTCTCCCGAACATTGGCAGCGCGTTGTCCCCAGGCTTCCGGTGTGCCAATGATGGCGCCGGTGTTGGTGAGAACCGCGGAAATCAGCCGGTCAGTGTGCTCGGCAACCAGCTGCTGGCCGATAACGCCGCCTATGGATGTGCCGGCAAAATGAAAACGGGTGCTGCCCGCCTCTTTTGCCAGAACCAGGGCTTCCTGGGCCAGGTCTTCCGGGGTGATGTCTCCGGCGGATTGCGGCCAGGCAGCACTGGCGCCATGGCCCGGCAGATCCCAGGTCAGTACGCGGAAACGCTCCAGCAGTGTCGGGAGCATGTCGTCCCACACCCCCTGGGTCATGCCCAGAGGATGCGCCAGCACCAACAATGGCTTTTCGCAATCACCGAGCAGGCGATAGCAAATGGTGCGATTGTTGTAATTCAGAAATGCCATGTTTTCTCCTCAAGCCGGGCCCGGTCAGACCCGTTCGATCAGTGTAGCAATACCCTGACCCACACCCACACACATGGTGCACAGGGCATAGCGACCACCGGTGCGCTGCAGCTGGTGCGCCGCAGTCTGCAGCAGGCGCGCGCCAGACATGCCCAGCGGGTGGCCAAGGGCGATGGCGCCGCCGTTCGGGTTTACCCGGGGATCGTCATCGGCAATACCCAGTTCACGCAGCACGGCCAGGCCCTGGGCGGCAAAAGCTTCGTTGAGCTCGATCACGTCGATGTCATCCAGGCTGATGCCCTGCTTATTCAGCAGCTTCTGAACCGCCGGTACCGGGCCAATGCCCATGATGCGTGGTTCCACACCGGCCGTGGCCATGCCAAGGATTTTGGCCATGGGCTTGAGGCCATGCTGCTTAACCGCGGCTTCGCTGGCGACCAGCATGGCGGCGGCGCCGTCGTTGACGCCGGAGGCATTCCCGGCGGTCACACTGCCGTTCTCCCGGAAAGGCGCGGGCAAGGCGGCGAGCTTTTCAAGGGTGCTGGCGCGGGGATGCTCGTCGGTGTCAAACACCAGCGGGTCTTGCTTTCGGCGTGGAATAGATACCGGCACAATCTCTTCGGCAAAGACGCCTTCCTGCTGTGCCCGGGCGGTCTTCTGTTGGGAGCGGAACGCGAACAGGTCCTGATCTTCGCGGGAGATGTTGTACTGTTCGGCAACGTTCTCCGCAGTTTCCGGCATAGAGTCCACACCGTACTGTTTTTTCATCAGCGGGTTCACGAAGCGCCAGCCGATGGTGGTGTCTTCGATTTTCTGGCTCCGTGAGAAAGCGCTGTCAGCCTTCCCCATCACGTACGGGGCGCGGGACATGGACTCCACGCCCCCGGCCAATACCAGGTTCATTTCACCGGCGCGGATGGCGCGGAAGGCGGTGCCCACGGCGTCCATGCCGGAACCACACAGCCGGTTCAGGGTGGTGCCGGGTACGGAGGTGGGCAGGCCCGCCAGCAACGCCGACATGCGGGCGACGTTACGGTTATCTTCACCGGCCTGGTTGGCACTGCCCATCATCACTTCGTCGATGGCGACGGGGTCCAGTTCCGGAGCCTGCTCAAGCACGGCCTTGAAGATATGCGCCGCCAGGTCGTCCGGGCGCACGCTGGCCAGGGTGCCGCCAAAGCGGCCGATGGCGGAACGGCGGGGGTGGCAAAGAAATACGTCAGTCATGGTGCACCTTACTGTTGGCCAGATTGAGTTGAAGCGTGATGAGCATTGGTGCGAGCTTTCAGGTCTCGCAGTACTTCCAGTTCTTCGGCAGTTGGTGCCGGGGTGGTTTCCAGCTGGTCCGCGAAGCGGATTTCCCAGCCGGTGGCCTCGATCACGTCTTCCCGGGTCACATTCGGGTGCAGGGAGGTGACCACCAGCTCCTTGGTCTCCGGATCCGGCTTGAGGATGCACAAGTCGGTGATCACCACGGTGGGGCCGCGGCCGATGTTCGGGACCTTGTCCCGGGCCTTGCCGTCACGGCCGAAGCCGACGGTGGTCACGAAGTCCACGTCCTTCACGAAGGTGCGCCTGGAGTGCTTCACGGTAATGAACACTTCCTTGGCGTTAGTAGCAATCTCCGGAGCGCCACCGCCACCGGGCAGGCGAATCCTGGGCTCACGGTAATCGCCGATCAGAGTGGTGTTCAGGTTGGCGTAGCGGTCGATCTGTGCGGTGCCCAGGAAGCCGACGCTGATATGGCCGCCCTGCAGCCAGTAGCGGAACATTTCAGGTACGGAGACGGTGGTCAGGGCTGATTCGCACAGCTCGCCGTCGCCGATGGATAAAGGCAGCACGTCCGGCTTGGTCTGCAAGGTGCCGGATTCGTAGATCAATGTGACATCCGGGGCGTGGGTCAGGCGCGCCAGGTTGGCGGCCTCGCTGGGCAGGCCGATACCCACAAAGCAGGTCATGTCGTTGGTCAGCGCCCGGGCAGCGGTGACGCTCATCATTTCGGAAGCGGTAAATTCAAGGCTCATCACGCAGCTCCTTTCTCGAAAACGTTCTCTTTCAGCCAGGCCTGGAAGGTCTCGCGGTCGCGGGCGATGCCGTCCCAGTCCTTGTAGAAAGCGTTGTCACGGTCGTAGTAGCCCAGGGCATAGGACGGCTTGGCGCCTTGGCGGGCCTCGGCAATGGCGGTGATCGCCCAGGACGGGAGCACGCAGGCATTTACCGACGCGCCCAGGTCGTCCACGATTTCCTCAACGGTGACGATGCTGCGCCTGGCGGCCAGGACGACCTCTTTCTGAATGCCAACAATGCCTTCAATCAGCACGTTGCCCTTGCGATCAGCCCGCTGGGCGTGGATTACCGCTACATCCGGGCGAATGGAGGGTATCGCTGCCAGGCGCTCTCCGGTGAACGGGCATTCGATGAACTTGATCTGGTCATTCACTTTGGGCAGGTCGCTCCCCACATAGCCGCGCAAGACGGCCAGCGGCAGGCCGGCCGCTCCGGCTTCATAGGCGTTGGCCATGGCGGCGTGGCTGTGCTCCAGGATCTCCAGCTTGTTAGGCCAGCCTTTTTCCACCGCGTCACGCAGTCGATGCAGGGAACCCACGCCGGGGTTGCCGCCCCAGGAAAAAATCAGCTTTTTCGCGCAGCCGGCGCCGATCATCTGGTCGTAAACCAGGTCCGGGGTCATGCGGATCAGAGTCAGATCGCGCTTTTCCTGACGGATGATTTCGTGGCCCGCAGCAAACGGGATCAGGTGAGTGAAGCCTTCCATCGCCACGGTGTCACCGTTGTTGATGTATTTGCTCACCGCTTCCTTGAGGGGAAGAAACTCGGCCATCGCAGTGCCTCCTGTATCACTTCTGTGATTAGTTCGTAACACGAACATAAGTTTAATATGCGAACATAATGGCGCGATTGGTTTTGGGTCGTCAAGTACAAATTTTCACCAGTTGGCAAAAATGCACGGATGTTCGGAGTGCGAACCAGCTGTTACCATGCTCGGATATCGAGCTTTGCAGGGCGAAGGAGCCGGAATGGACGAATCGATACTGAAGCCGGGGGACCGGGATTATGTTGGAGCGCTGGCCTCGGGGTTGGAGGTGCTGCAGGCATTTGACGCCGACCACCCCAGAATGACCCTGAGCGAAGTGGCGGCGCGTACGGATATGGATCGCGCCAAGGCCAGACGGTTTTTGCTGACCCTCCACGCTCTGGGATTTGTGAAGCGTAGCGGCCGGCAGTTCGAGTTGACGCCCCGGGTACTGCAGCTGGGTTATGCCTATCAGGCCTCCAATCAGTACCGGGCGGTGATCCAGCAGTACCTGGAAGACATCACGGCGGAGCTGGGAGAGTCGTCTTCGCTGGCGGTGCTGGATGGCGATGAGGTGGTGTATGTCGTGCGTTCGGCCGCGCGCCACCGGCTGATGGCGATTACACTGTCGGTGGGTACCCGACTGCCAGCGGCTTATACCTCGATGGGGCGGGTATTGCTGGCGCAGTTACCGGAACCGGAGCTTGAAGCCTGTCTTGAACGGATCAGGCTTGAACGCTACACCTCGTCGTCGCTGACGGACAGGAACGCTTTGCGTGAAGAAATCAGCAAGGTGCGCGAGCAGGGCTATGCCATTGTGGATCAGGAACTGGATCTGGGCCTGAGATCGGTGGCGGTGCCTGTGTTTACCGCCAGCGGAGAACTGTTGGGTGCGTTGAATATCAGTACCAACGCGGCCCGTGTCGATATGGATACCCTGCTCAATACCTATTTGCCCAGGCTGCAGTTGGTGGCCGACAAGGTTCGGCAGACGGCTCGCTGATTACGGGTAACGGCCGGTCAGCCGGTTCTCAACCAGTTCTGCCAGTATGGTGTTGGTCAGGCGCATGACCGCATTCGGGTTCTCGCCGCGCCGACGGGAAGCGATCACCGGCGTGGTGATATTGTCGTCTTCCAGCGGCATGTAATCCACACCTTCCCGTTGCAGACGGCGCACCTGCTCTGGCACCAGGGTGAAGCCCATGTCAGAGGCCACCAGCGACAGCGCCGTCTGAACATCATTGACCTGTTGTATCACATTCACCCTGAGGCCGCGGCGGTGAAACAGGCCCTGGGTAATGTCTGAAAAGTTCGGCCCGGCACCCGCTGGAAAGGTGATCATAGGAACCTCTGAGAGCTCTTTCATTGAAGGTGGATGCCGAGTAAGCGGATGGTTGGCTGGCACCGCTGCAATCATCGGTTCGTCGAAGAGAAGTTCCTGCTCGACGTCCGGGTCCTGAATGTTCAGACGGCCAAAGCCGATATCGATCTTGCCCGCTTTCAAGGCTTCAACCTGTTCCCGGGTTTTCAGCTCGTGCAGCACGATTTCCAGATTCTTGTTCTGCCGCAGCCGTCGCACCATTAGCGGCAGCTGGCCGTAAAAGGCTGAGGGCACGAAGCCAATCGAAAACAGGGTTTTCCGATGGCGCGCAATCCTGCGGGTGTCGTCGATGGTGGCGTTAACCTTGTCCAGCACCTGCTTGGCCTGTTCCAGAAAGTATTCACCCCCGGTGGTCAGCTCCAGCCCGCGGGGTTTGCGAATGAACAATTCCACGCCCACTTCTTCTTCCAGCTGCTTGATGGCCCGGGTCAGGGGCGGCTGGGCAATAAACAGTTTTTCGGCAGCACGGGTCAGGTTGCCGGCTTCGGCCACTGCGACGAAGTAGCGCAAGTGTCTCAGCTCCATCCATACCTCCAGGGTATCGGTTATTACTTAATCAATATTGGTTCACGCTGGTGAAACTTCGTAGTGTTCGAATCACAGGATTTTTACCTAGCGATTCGGAGCAGCCATGTCAGCCACCATTCAGTCCATCGAAGCGATCCTGGTCGATATCCCGACCATCCGCCCGCACAAGCTATCCATGACAACCATGGGGGTTCAGACCATGGTGATTGTGCGGGTGAGGGATTCTGATGGCCTGGAAGGTCTCGGTGAGGCGACCACCATCGGTGGTCTGGCCTACGGCCCGGAAAGCCCCGAAAGCGTAAAGCTTACGATTGAAACCTATTTCAAACCGCAACTGATTAACCAGCCTGCCGGCAACATCAATACCCTGAGGGTAATGTTAGACCGCTCGACCCGCGGTAACAACCTGGCCAAGTCAGCCATCGAGACCGCGCTGCTGGACCTGCAGGGCAAGCGATTGAATCGCCCGGTCTCAGACCTGCTCGGCGGGGCCCTGCATCAGCATGTTCCGGTGCTCTGGACCCTGGCCAGCGGTGATACCCGAAAAGACATCGAAGAAGCCCTGGGGCTGATCGAAACTCGTCGTCACTGTGACTTCAAGCTCAAGATCGGTGCCCGTCCGGTGATGGACGATGTGCGTCATGTGGCGGCTATTAAAGAAGCCGTGGGTGACAGCGCCAGTGTCCGTGTGGATGTCAACCAGGCCTGGGACGAAGCGACTGCGGCCAAAGGCATGGCCGAATTGCAGTCGGCTGGTATCGACCTGGTAGAGCAGCCAACGCCGATGAAGGATCACGCCGCGCTGGTGCGTCTGTCTGAGAAATTCCATCTGCCCATTCTGGCCGACGAGGCCGTGGCCGATGCCAAAGATCTTTACAACCTGGCCGCTGCCGGTTTCTCCGGTGCCGTGGCCATGAAAATCGCCAAGGCCGGTGGACCGGTACAGGCACTGAAACAGGCCGCGGTGGCCCAGGCTGCCGGCATTGGTCTGTACGGCGGCACCCTGCTGGAAGGCACCATCGGCACCGCTGCTTCTCTGCATGCCTGGTCGACCCTGGAAACCCTGCACTGGGGTACCGAGATGTTCGGCCCGCTGTTGATGAAAGACGACATCGTGGCCAAGCCGCTGCATTTCCATAACAACGGCGTTGACCTGCCGCAGGGCCCGGGCCTCGGCATCGAAATCGATGAAGACAAGCTGGCCCGGTATCGCCGCAAGGCCTGAGCCGACAAAGATTCAGTAAACGGAGGAATGCACATGCTGTTCAAAGTCGAGATGAAGGTGAATATCCCTCACGACATGCCCGCCGACGTGGCGGCAGACATCAAGGCCCGGGAAAAAGCCTACGCCCAGGACCTGCAGCAGCAGGGCAAGTGGCGTCACCTGTGGCGGGTAGCTGGCAGCTACGCCAACGTCAGCATTTTTGATGTGGCCGACAACGCCGAGCTGCAGGACCTGGTCAGCAACCTGCCTTTGTTCCCCTATATGGACATCACCGTCGCGCCCCTGTGCCGGCACCCGTCGTCGATCCATGAGGATGATCGCTGAACGCAAACACACCGTTGCCATCTGATGACCTGATTTGAGCAACAAGAATAATACTGAGGAGAACCACCATGACCGTTAAAACCATGCAAACAGCCGATGTGAAGGACCTGCTGGAGAAAGTCGCCGGCTTCAACCAGGACGGTGGAGATGAGCGGGTGAAGAAGATTGTTCACCGTTTCATGCACGATGTTTTCCAGCTGATTGAAGACTTCGATGTGACTCCGGAAGAGTTCTGGCAGGCTGTGTATTACGTTGGCGACCTGGGTAAGAACGGCGAGGCGGCCCTGCTGGCCCCGGGCCTGGGTATGGACAAATACCTGGACATCCGCATGGATGCCGAAGACGAGCAGGCCGGCCTGGCGGGCGGCACGCCGCGCACCATCGAAGGCCCGCTGTACGTGGCCGGTGCGCCCATGAGCGAAGGTTTTGCCCGCATGGACGACGGCTCGGATGAAAACGCAGAGACCATGATCCTGACCGGCCAGGTGACGGAAGAGAATGGTAATCCGCTGGTCAACGCGGTGGTGGATGTCTGGCACGCGAATACCATGGGCAACTACTCCTACTTTGATCAGTCCCAGAGCGAGTACAACCTGCGCCGCCGTATTCGCACCGATGAAAACGGCCGTTACACCGCGCAGTCCATCATCCCGGCTGGCTACGGCTGCCCGCCCGAAGGTTCCACCCAGGCGCTGCTGAACCTGCTTGGTCGCCATGGCAACCGCCCGGCCCATATCCACTTCTTTATCTCCAAGTCCGGCTTCAAGCACCTGACCACCCAGATCAACCTGGCGGGTGACGAGTACACCTACGACGACTTTGCCTTCGCAACCCGCGAAGAGCTGGTAGTCGAAGCCAACCGCATTGACGACCCGGCGCAGGCCGAGGGGTATGGCCTGAACAAACCGTTCACCAAAGTGGAATTCAACATCCAGCTGGTCTCCACCGACAAGCCAGAGCTGCAGAGCCGCCACGAGCGCAAGCGTGCGCTGGAAGGCGAAGCCGCTTAAGCCATCAACCTTTAATTGACACGTTTTGTGATCCGACCGGCCCGTACATGCGGGCCGGCACCGGGGCCCCTCGCGCCCGAAAAAACGGTAGTCACAACAACAAGAGGGAGTGACGAACATGACTCGCCAACTCGACAGACTTGAAAAGCAGATCCGTGGGGCGGTAGAAGCCGACCCGACCACCGGCCACTACCGCTGTGATCGCAGCATCTTCACCGACGAGGAGCTGTTTGAGCTGGAGATGAAACACATCTTCGAAGGCAACTGGATTTTCCTGGCTCATGAAAGCCAGATTGAGAATCCGGGCGACTACTACACCACCACGGTGGGTCGTCAGCCGGTGATCATCACCCGGACCAAGGATGGCGAGCTCAAGGCGATTCTGAACACCTGTACCCACCGCGGTGCCACCCTGTGCCGCAAAAAGCGCGGCAACAAGACCTCCTTCACCTGCCCGTTCCACGGCTGGACCTTCAAGAACGACGGCAAGCTGCTGAAGGCCAAGGATCAGAAGAAAGGTGGTTACCCGGACAGCTTCAACGTGGACGGCTCCCACGACCTGAAACAGCTGCCGAAGTTTGAAAACTATCGCGGCTTCCTGTTTGGCAGCCTGAATGCCGACGTGCTGCCGCTGGAAGAGTATCTGGGCGAAACCACCAAGGTGCTGGATGCCATCGTCGACCAGGCGCCGGAAGGCCTGGAGATTCTGCGCGGCGCGTCTACCTACACCTACGAGGGTAACTGGAAGCTGACTGCCGAAAACGGCGCCGACGGTTACCACGTCAGCACTGTGCACTGGAATTACCTGTCTACCATGGGCCAGCGCAACTATGAGAAGGGTGGCACCGAGGCGGTGGACGCCAAGAGCTGGTCTAACGAAGGCGGCTTCTACTCCTTCGACAACGGCCACATGATGCTGTGGACCCGCCTGACCAATCCGGAAGTACGCCCGGTCTACAACCAGCTGGAGCGCCTCGAACAGGAAGTGGGTGAGGCGAAGGCTGACTTTATCGTGCGCACCACCAAAAACCTGTGCCTGTACCCGAACGTGTACGTGATGGACCAGTTCTCCACCCAGATCCGGGTACTGCGCCCGATCGACGTTAACAAGACCGAGATCACCATCTACTGCTGGGCGCCCAAGGGTGAATCTGCCGAGAACCGTGCCAAGCGCATTCGCCAGTACGAAGACTTCTTCAACGTCTCCGGCATGGGCACCCCGGACGACCTGGAAGAATTCCGGGGCTGTCAGGAGGGTTACTACGCCAAGGGGGTGAAGTGGAATGACATGAGCCGTGGTGCACAGCACTGGATAGAAGGTGCCGACGACTGGGCCAGGCGCATCGATATGAAGCCGATTCTCAGTGGCGCCAAACCGGAAGACGAAGGTCTTTACGTCACCCATCACCAGCACTGGGTGGAGGAGATGACCAAGGCCATTGAAACCGAGCGCGCACGCTTTATTTCGCTGTCAGAGGAGGCTTCCGCATGAGCATGTCATACGAGCAGATCCAGGCCTTTATCTACCGGGAAGCCCGTTTGCTGGATGACCGCCAGTGGGATGAGTGGCTGAAGTGCTACCACGAAGATGCCACCTACTGGATGCCGGCCTGGGACGACAACGACGAGTTGACCGAGGACCCGCAGGCTGAGATCTCGCTGATCTACTACCCGAACCGTAACGGCCTGGAAGATCGCGTCTACCGACTGAAAACCGAGCGTTCCGGCGCCAGTTCCATTCCGGAACCGCGCACCGTGCACCTGACCAGCAACCTCGAAATCCTGGAGCGGGACGGCGACACCGTGAAAATCCGGTTCAACTGGCAGACCAACAGCCACCGCTACCACAAAACCCAGAGCTTCTTCGGCGTGTCTTTCTACACCCTCGACTGCAGTGGCGAACAGCCGCTGATCACTGGGAAGAAAGTGGTCCTGAAAAACGACTACATCAATCAGGTGATTGATATCTATCACCTGTAATTGATGGGGAGAGCATCATCATGAGTTACAACATCGCGCTTAATTTTGAAGACGGCGTTACCCGTGTGATCACCTGCAACGAAGGTGAAACCGTACTCGACGCCGCCTACCGGGCCCAGATCAACCTGCCCATGGACTGTTCCGACGGTGTCTGCGGAACCTGCAAGGGTTCCTGCCACCAGGGCGAGTTCGATATGGGTGACGAGTACATCGACGAGGCGCTGTCTGACGAGGAAGCCGAGCAGGGCATGGTGCTGACCTGTCAGATGGTGCCCTCCAGCGACTGTGTGGTGGAAATTCCGGCCGCTGCATCGCTGTGCAGCAAGGCCGGTAACGAGTCCGTGACCGGTACTGTGGGCGAGGTCAACCTGATTTCCCCGACCGCCATCGAGCTGAAGATCACCGCAGATGCGGATATCGGCTTCCTGCCGGGCCAGTATGTGAACATTCAGGTGCCGGGTACCGAGGAAACCCGCGCCTACTCGTTCAGCTCCCGCCCCAGCAGCCGCGAACTGAGCTTCCTGATCCGCAACGTGCCTGGGGGCCTGATGAGCTCCTGGCTGGTAGGCAAGGCCAAGACTGGTGACAAGGTCACCCTGACCGGCCCCATGGGCGTGTTTTACCTGCGCCCGGTGCAGCGCCCGGTGCTGATGCTGGCCGGTGGTACCGGCCTGGCGCCGTTCCTGGCCATGCTCGAAAGCCTGAAGGAAAAGGGCTGCGAGCAGCCCACTCACATGATCTACGGCGTCACCAACGACGATGACCTGGTGGGACTGGCAGCTTTGGAAGCATTTGCCGAAGCCATAGACAACTTCACCTTCAAGACCGTGGTGGTCAGCGACGAAAGCATGCACCCACGCAAGGGTTATGTGACCAACCACATGGAAGACGCCCCCATCAACGATAGTGATGTGGACGTTTACCTGTGTGGGCCACCTCCGATGGTCGATGCGGTGCTGGGTTATTTCCGGGAACAGGGAATTGAGCCCAACTCGTTCCACTACGAGAAGTTCACCCCCAGCGTATCGGCCGTTGAGGAGAAAGTGGCATGACCCCGCGCTTCACCGACAAGGTGATGGTAGTGACGGGGGCCGCCCAGGGCATTGGCCGGCGGGTGGCCGAACTGGCCGCCGACGAAGGTGCCCGTCTTGTACTGGTGGACATCGCGGACTACGTGCAGGGCGTTGCTGGCGAGCTGCGCGACCAGGGCGTTGAAGCCCTGGCCGTGCAGGCCAACCTGGAAACCTGGGAAGGCGCAGAAAGGGTGATGGCCCAAGCCCACGAGCAGTATGGCCGCATCGACATCCTGATCAACAACGTCGGTGGCACCATTTGGGCTCAGCCCTTCGAGCATTACCAGCCGGAGCAGATTCAGAAGGAAATCCAGCGTTCGTTGTTCCCGACCCTGTGGTGCTGCCGCGCCGTTCTGCCCTACATGGTGGAGCAGAAAGGGGGTGCCATCGTGAACGTGTCATCGGTGGCCACCCGTGGTCTGATGCGGGTGCCCTACGGCGCCGCCAAGGGTGGGGTGAACGCCATGACTGTGAACCTGGCGTTTGAGTATGCCGAGCACGGCATCCGGGTGAACGCCACCGCGCCGGGTGGCACCGAAGCACCTCCCCGGCTGACGCCACGGAACACCGAGGCGCAGGGCGAACAGGAAAAAGTCTGGTATCAGACCCTGATTGACCAGACCAATGCCAGCAGCTTCATGCACCGCTACGGCACCCTGGATGAGCAGGCGCAGCCGATCCTGTTCCTGGCATCCGATGCTGCCAACTATATCACCGGAACCATCCTGCCCGTGGCCGGGGGCGACTGCGGCTGACGGGCATTCAACCCAACCTCCGACAAAAACAAGATATGGAGTGACAGACCCATGAGAAATATAGACGTCAACGACGTTATCGATAACGCCACCTTTACCAGATTCCACTGGAAGGTGTTGTTCTGGTGCACCCTGATCATCATTTTTGATGGCTATGACCTGGTGATCTACGGCGTGGTACTGCCACTACTGATGGAACAGTGGAACCTGAACCCCTATGTGGCCGGGCTGCTGGGCAGCAGTGCCCTGTTTGGCATGATGTTCGGAGCCATGGGCTTTGGCATGCTCTCTGATCGGCTCGGGCGCAAGAAAACCATCCTGATGTGTGTGGTGCTGTTCAGTCTCACCACCGTCATTAACGGCTTCGCCACCACGCCCTGGCAGTTCGGTATTCTACGCTTTATCGCCGGTTTGGGTATTGGCGGGGTGATGCCCAATGTGGTCTCGCTGATGAGCGAGTACTCGCCTAAAAAGAGCCGTAGTACCCTGGTGGCACTGATGTTTTCCGGTTATGCCGTCGGTGGCATGATGTCAGCGGGTCTGGGCATCTGGATCGTGCCGAATTTTGGCTGGGAAATCATGTTCTATCTCGCTGCGGTGCCCCTGCTGCTGTTGCCGCTGATGATGAAGTTCCTGCCGGAATCCGTGGCTTTTCTGATGGCACAGAAGCGTGAAGGGGAGGCTCGCAGCATCCTGCAGAAAGTGGCACCGGTACACGACATCAGCGAAATGGATACCCTGACCGTGCCGGCTACGACCGAGAGCAAGGCGCCGGTTCTGGAATTGTTCCGGGGCGGTCGTGCCTTCAGCACCGTAATGTTCTGGATTGCCTTCTTCTGCTGCCTGCTGATGGTCTATGCTCTGGGCTCCTGGTTGCCAAAGCTGATGTCTCTGGCCGGCTATGAGCTGAGCTCCAGCCTGATGTTCCTGATGGTGTTGAACATCGGTGCGATCTTCGGCGCTGTGGGCGGCGGCTGGCTGGCAGATCGATTGTCCCTGCGCACGGTGCTGGTCAGCTTCTTTATTCTGGCCTCGATGTCGCTGGTCATGCTCGGCTATGAAAGTCCGATGTGGTTTCTGTATACCCTGATGGGCGTGGCCGGTGCCACCACCATTGGCTCGCAGATCCTGCTCTACGCCTATGTGGCCCAGTACTACCCCACCAGTATCCGCTCCACCGGTCTGGGCTGGGCATCGGGCATTGGCCGTAATGGCGCCATTGTCGGGCCCATGATTGGCGGTACGCTGCTGGCTCTGGCCTTGCCGCACCATATGAATTTCCTGGCCCTGGCGATTCCCGGCGCCATTGCCACCGCCGCTATTGCCCTGGTGGGCCGGCAATTTGGCCCGGCGCGGGACCGTGAGAACGCAGAGGTGAGCCTGGCAACCAGTAACTGATGAATCAGCGTTGAGGTGACCTTGAGGGACAGTCAGTCATTCGGACCCCTCTTTGCCCCGGCACGATCGTGACCGGGGCTTTTTTGCTGTTACACAGCTCAAACAGAACTCAATAACAAGGAGCTGAACATGCCCCAGTTGTTTCGGGACTTGTCTGTGTCTGCGGTTGCCGCAGGATTTCTGGCGGTGCTGGTGTCCTATGCCGGGCCTTTGGCGATTTTCTTCCAGGCCGGAGCGGCAGCGAATGTGTCGCCGGAGATGATGACCTCCTGGGTCTGGGCCATCTCCATGGGAGCGGCGGTTTCGGGAATTTTCCTGTCGATATGGCTCAAAGCACCTATAGTCACGGCCTGGTCGGCGCCGGGTACGGCGCTGCTGGTGGTGCTGTTTCCGGAGCTTTCGCTTAACGAAGCCGTGGGGGCGTACATCACCGCCGCGCTGATTATCTTTGTCATTGGTGTTTCCGGCACCTTCGATGCGTTTGTGCGCGTCATTCCCAAAGGGGTGGCGGCGGGTATGATGGCGGGCATCCTGTTTCAGTTTGGTCTGGGCGCCTTTGCTGCCATTGAAACCACGCCGGCCCTGGCCATCGGCATGCTGGTTGCCTATGTGGTGTTTCGTCGCTTTACACCGAAATACACTTTGGTGCTTTTGCTGATGGCCGGGATCATCCTGGCGGTAGTGCTGGAGGATGCCTCCCTGGCCGGTGTAAGCCTGAACCTGGCGGTGCCCAGACTCATCACACCGGAATGGAGCTTTGGCGCGACCCTCAGCCTGGCCATTCCCCTGGTGCTGGTGAGCCTGACGGGCCAGTTCCTTCCCGGCATGGCCATTCTCCGGGGCGCCGGCTATCGGGTGAAAGCCAAGCCGGTGATTGCGGTGGCCAGCCTTGTGTCCCTGCCCATGGCGCTGTTCGGCGGCATTACCACGGTGGTGGCGGCCATTACGGCCGCGATCTGCACGGGCGAGGATGCTCATGAAAACCCGGACAAGCGTTATGTGGCCGGGGTATTTAATGGCGTGTTCTATCTGGTGGGAGCACTGTTTGCCGGCACCATTGTCGCCTTGTTTACTTCATTGCCTTCGGCCTTTGTGGCGGTGCTGGCAGGCCTGGCATTGCTGGGGGCTATTGCCAATAACCTGTTTGCCGCACTGGAGGAGGTCAGTCACCGGGAGGCGTCGCTGATCACCTTTCTGGTGACCGCGTCCGGATTATCGCTGTTCGGATTGTCGTCGGCGTTCTGGGGGGTGGTGATCGGTTACGGTTGTTACCGGGTGCTCAACGGCGGGAAATAGAATTGGGCTGGCAGGCGCCAGCCCAATCGGGACGTCAGTTTTGCTGAAGGGCCTGCAGCACAGCCTTGGCAGCGCCTTCGGAAGACGCCGGGTTCTGGCCGGTAATCAGCTTGCCGTCCACCACAATGTGCGGTGCCCAGTCATCGCCCCGGCTGTAACGGGCGTTGTTCTGCTTGAGCATGTCTTCCAGCAGGAAGGGCACAATATTGGTGAGCTGCACAGCATCTTCTTCGGTATTGCTGAAACCGGTGACTTCACGGCCGCCCACGATGTTCTGGTCCGGTTTTATGAACACATTCTTGAACACGGCAGGAGCATGGCATACGGCGCCGATCACCTTGTCCTGCTCGTAAGCGGTTTTGATCAGGGCTATCGACTTGTCGTCCTCGGCCAGATCCCACAGCGGGCCATGGCCACCGGGGTAGAAGATGGCGTCGTACTGATTCATGTCCACGTCGGCCAGTTTTCTGGTGCTGGCCAGCATTTCCCGGGCATGGGTGTCTTCACTGAACCGCCGGGTGGACTCGGTCAGTGCATCTTCAGCCTCGCTGTTCGGGTCAACCGGTGGCTGGCCGCCTTTAGGGGATGCGAGGGTGATGTCGGCGCCTGCGTCTTTGAATACGTAGAACGGCGCAGTGAATTCTTCCAGCCAGAAACCGGTTTTATGGCCGGTGTCGCCCATCTGGTCGTGGGAGGTTAGTACCATCAGAATCTTCATACCAGTCGACCCTCCTGTCGGGAGTCCGGGTGTATTTCGTTCGTCTCACTACATCAAATTGTGATGATCGCTAGGTTTTCAACCGTCAGTACGTTGGCACTGGCATATTGGATGCTCATTAACGGCTATACTGCGAGGGTAGTTATCGCACATGTAACGTCATGGACCAGGACGGATTTATATGAGGTGGATTGCCTTGAAAGGCGTGCTTGCCGGCATTCTGATGCTGCTTTGGGCGCCTGGTGTTCTTTCACAACAGGGCACTGAAACAGTAGAGCCACTGACGGTGACCGTTGGCGTTGACCACTCGCCGCCCTACCGTATTCTCGAGCCGTCGCAAAAATCCGGTCTTTATCTTGAGCTATTCGAGGAAATTGCCGACCGGCTAGGCTGGCGTGTGCAGTACCGGGA
This sequence comes from Marinobacter nauticus, assembly GCF_003634635.1. Lineage (GTDB taxonomy): Bacteria > Pseudomonadota > Gammaproteobacteria > Pseudomonadales > Oleiphilaceae > Marinobacter > Marinobacter nauticus. The sequence goes on from NZ_RBJB01000004.1 coordinate 530,156, forward strand.
GGCGCCATTCCGGCGCATCTTGCTGCTGATGCGCAGGGGTGAGGTGGATGTCATGCTGGGGCCGCTGCGTACCGAAGAACGGGAAGAATTCATGACCTTCGTGGCTCCGGCTTTTCCGCCGGAGCGGCGTCTGTTTTTCTACGTGAGCGAGAGTAACCGTATTGAGCGATACAGCGATCTGCCGGGAAAAGTCATCGGTATTCTGGAGGGCGCCCGTTACTTTACCCGGTTTGACAACGATCAGGCTCTGCATAAAGAGTCTGCGGCCCACTACGAAAACCTGATGATGATGCTTCAAAGAGGGCGGGTTGATGTCGTGGTGGCCCCCGAGCTGGTTGGTTTGTATACGCTGAGAGCCCAGGGGATAGAAGCGAACATTTCACCGTTCTTCGTGCCGGGTGACCGCTCCTGGATTGCGGTTTCGAACCAGTCTCCTGCCCGCCGGTATGCAGAAGATATAAGGGCAGCACTGAAATTGATTGAACGCGAGGGGATTCGGGAAGACCTTGTGCTGAAGTACCAGGAACAAAAAGCCTATTGATCGATTTCCATGGTTTATACCGATGCTCCCCTGCTAAAAGGAACTTAGGGTGCTTACCTTTGTCTGTGATCGTTTGACAGGTTTTGGCAAAGGAACTGGTATGAAGACGATTCGATTGTGGGATCTCCCCACCCGGCTGTTCCACTGGTTGCTGGTAATTGCTGTGGTTGGGGCAGTGGTGACGGTCAAACTGGGCGCTGGCTGGATGGCCTGGCATGAGCGTTTTGGACTGGCGGTTGTTGGCTTGCTGGCGTTCCGGGTGGTCTGGGGGCTGGTGGGCTCCACTTACGCGCGCTTCAGTCAGTTTATATCGGGGCCAGGGGCGATGATCCGTTATCTTAGGGGCCAGTGGCAGGGCGCAGGCCACAATCCCCTTGGTGCCTGGTCGGTGCTGTTGTTACTGGGACTGTTCGGTTTTCAGGCTGTTACCGGTTTATTTTCCAATGATGAAATTGCCTTTAACGGCCCACTCTACCGGCTGGTGTCGTCGGGCTGGAGCGATACCCTGAGCAGCTGGCACCGTCTCATGGAATGGGGGCTGTACGCCGTGGTTGCCCTTCATGTCCTGGCGGTGCTGTTTTACACCCACGTGCGTAAGGATAATCTGGTAAAGCCGATGGTGACTGGCCGAAAGCAGGTTCAGAGCTCAGAGCTGAAAGACGCCAGCGGCGGTGGCTGGCTGGCAATGATCATTGCACTGGCGATTGCCGTTACTGTGGTCTGGGCGGCGAGTGGCGGACTGATTCCGCCACCGCCGCCACCGCCCCAGAATCTGGGTTGGTAAGCCCCTTGGCCTACTTGGCGCGGAAGTTGTCGTGGCAAGCCTTGCAGGTTTCACCGACTTTGGCGAACTGGCGTGCAATCGCGGCCTGGTCGCCGGCTGCAGCCAGTTCCTGCAGTGCGTTGGCTTCACGGACGAAGCTGACCGCAATTTCCTGAACCTTCATCGGCTCCTCAAAGAAGTTGGGCTTGAGGCGGGTGTTCTCGGCCCGGTCATTGGCGCTGTCACGGCTGTAAAGCACGCTCATGCCGGAGTTGGCCACGGCTGCAATGGCTTTGGCGGCTGCGGCAACCTGGTTCTGGTCAAACGCTGCGGAGCCATCCACGGTCTGGGCCTTGATTTTGCCCATGTTCCAGGACGCAAACTGGTAGGCGGCCTGGCGGGTTTCGATCTGGTCTTCCACGCTCATCTGGGCCACGGTCGGGGTTGAGATCGCGGCCGCAAGCACCGCAACGGAAACAAAACGTTTATTCATTCCAGGTCCCTCTCTTGGTGTGATTGGTGATAATGCAAAAATGCTCTATAAAGGCGTGGTTATAAGCATGCTACCTGTATAGACTCATTCCTGACAGCTATAAGAAACGAAAGTTCAATCTGAGGAGTTGCACGATGTCGATCTGGACGGTTACCCCTAATCTTGAGCAAATGACAGAGGCCAGCAAAAACACCGCGGTCAGTCATATGGGCATTGAATACCTCGAAATCGGTGACGATTATGTGAAAGGCCGGATGCCGGTGGATGAGCGCACCGTCCAGCCATTCGGGATCCTGCATGGTGGTTCCTCCGTCGTGTTGGCGGAAACGCTGGGCAGCATGGCTGCCAACTGTTGCCTGAAAGATAAAAATACGGTCGCTGTGGGGCTGGATATTAATGCCAATCATATTCGGCCTGTTACCGGGGGATGGGTCTATGGCACGGCGAAGGCCATACACATCGGCAGTGCAACGCAAGTATGGGAAATCCGCCTGGAAAACGATCAAGGCAAGGTGACCTGCATTTCCAGGTTGACCATGGCGGTAACCCGCCGCTCGTAAGAAAACAGGGAGCGATGGCTCCCTGATTCCGACCTTGCGCGTCGATTTGCGAAATAAGCTCGCCATCCTTGATTAATATCAAAAGAAAATCGTTTGCCGGGACTGTCGCCCTGCTATACTTAAAATAGTTGAGGATGTTAACTAAATGCCATGAGGTTGTTCCTCACGGGAAGGTTTCACTGTGCTGAAAATTCGTTGTAACAGGGTGTCTTCGAAAGCGCACAAGTTCTGGTATGCGTTGCTCTTTTTGCTATGCGCATCCTTTGGTCTGCGAGCTGCCCCTTTGTCTGAGTGTTCAACGCTGAGAGTGAGTGGTAATCCGGAGTATCCGCCTCTCCTATGGCCGAGCGTGGAGTCGCCGGATCTTTTAAATGGCGCGGTTCCTCATTTCCTGCGGGAGTTGGTGGAGCCCCTGGGTATCAAGGTCAATGTCCGCAATATTGGGTCCTGGGCGCGGGTACAGCGGTTGGCAGAGTTGGGGGAGATCGATCTGGTGGCCGGAGCCTTTATCACGGCAGAAAGATTGGGGTACCTGGATTATGTTCTTCCGCCCATGATTCATCTCGATACCAATGTCTGGGTGCCGCGGCAAAGGATGTTTGAGTATCGGCACTGGCCGGACCTGGAGGGGAAACAAGGCAGCACCCTGATCGACAACAGTTTCGGTGAGCGGTTCGACAGCTTTGCCGCCGATCACCTGGATATCCTCGGCGTCCGCTCCATTCACCAGTCCTACCTGATGGCCGATATCGGTCGTATCGATTATGTACTGTACGAGTTGTTGCAGGGGCGGGCGAAGCTGGCCCGGTATGGCATGTCGAATGACTTTGTGGCGCTGGAGCCCCCTGTGAGCAGAGAAGGCCTGTTCTTCGCGTTTCCGAAACTTTCCCGCTGCAATAGCAAAGCCTTGCGAGAGGCTTTTGCAGCCAGGTTGCTGGAGTTGACGGAGCAGGGCAGGCTGGAAGAGTTGATTGAAGAGTATCTCATCCGGTATACCGAGGAGGGCCGTTAGCGAGGCCTTCCTGGGTTTAGGTGGCCAGTGTCACTCTGCTTCTTCCTCTGGCCTTGGACTGGTACATGGCCTCGTCTGCGCGACACATCAGATCTTCCAGTCTGCGGTCGCCGTTTCCCAGGCTACTGATTCCGATACTTGCCGACGGCGAGATTCTGCTTTTCTCGTAAGACACCACCAGATTACAAAGCAAGGCCAGCAAGCGGCTCGCCAACACGTGTGCCATCGTCATGTCGGTGTCCGGTAGCAGAATGGCGAATTCCTCTCCGCCCATTCTGGCCACAATATCGCAATCCCGAATCCGGGCTTTCAGTAGCCCGCTGACCTGCTTCAACACTTCATCGCCCGCCTGGTGACCGTAGGTATCGTTGATGATCTTGAAGTGATCCAGATCCATCATGACCAGAGTCAGTGGTGTCTGATGCCTGGCAGACTGGTTCAGCAGTTGCTCTCCGAACTCGAAGAACGCGCGTCGGTTATGCAGCCCGGTAAGTTCATCCTCCAGCGCTGCCGCCCTGGCTTTTTCGTGAGCTGCTCGCAGCTTCAGCTCCATCTGTTTACGTTCGGTAATATCAGTGGCAATCTCCAACCTCACCAGGCGGCCATCGGTCCAGCGGATCGCCTGGTCACGGCACTGGTACCATCGTTGGTCCAGTTGATTCTGGAACTCCCAGACATGGGGTTTGTTGGGCTCGCCCTGATCATTGATCAGCAGGTGATTGGTGCAGAAGCTGCATGGGCCGTCACCGTCCTGAAGCACCTGCCAGCATTTTCGGTTGCCAATGTCACCCCAGATCTGCCGGCCGTAAGCGTTCATGTACAGCAGATCGTGTGTTGTAAAATCGGAGACGTACACCAGGGCATCCAGATTATCGAGTACGGCCTGAAGACCTTCCGGGTGTGTTTCCTCGGTGGCTGGCGGTGTCTGATCCCGGTGAACGGGCAGATTCAGTGACGGAATGCCGGATTTCATGGGGTGTGCGCTGTCTGCTTTTTATTCAGTTTAATTTCCAGTATGGCTTTTGTCATACGATGCTGTCGGCAAAAGCGTGTAAGGTTTGCGGACATTACCTACGTTGGCCGGACAGCCGGGCCAACGAAATTCTGGCTTCATGAGGGTTTGGAAAGGGATGAAGGTGTCCGGGGAAAACTGCCCCTGCGGTAGCGGGAAAGCCTACCTGCTGTGTTGTCAGCCCTGCCATGCAGGCGCGCCTGCCACCACACCGGAGACGTTGATGCGTTCCCGGTTCAGTGCCTTTGTGGTGAAGGATGCCGATTATCTGCTCGAGACCTGGCATCCGGAGACCCGGCCGGCGGAACTGGATCTTTCCGGCTCACCGGAATGGGTTTCGCTGCAGATACTCTCCTCCAGTGCCGGTGTCGACACGGGCCGGGTTCACTTCCGGGCGGTCTATCGTGCCGGTGGTGGTTGGGGTTATCTGGAAGAGCGATCAGACTTCAGCAAAGAGAATGGCCGCTGGTTCTACCGTGAGGGCGAAACCCGCGAGGGAGTGCTGAAGCCCGGTCGAAACGACCCCTGCCCCTGTGGCAGTGGTCGCAAGTTCAAGGCCTGTTGTCTTTAAACGTTCTATTCGAATTTCGGCAGATCCGGCTGAGCGACCTCTTTACCCGCTTCCAGCCAGGCGTCAAAGCCGCCTTCAATGGATTGTACGTTCATATAGCCCATCTCTTTCAGCGCTTTGGCGCTGAGTGCTGCACGACCGGAGGTTTTGCAGTAGAGCACAATTTTCATCTGCCGGTTCTCCAGCGCGGGGTCGTTGGTGAACTTGAATTCGAGCATGCCCCGGGAAATATTCACGGCGCCCGGAATATGGCTGGAGCGGTATTCATCGGCGTCCCGCACATCCAGCAGCAAATCGGCATTTTTAATGGCCGCCTCGGCGTTGGCCAGCGGCACCTCCTGAATCTCTTTTTTGGCTTCGGCAACAAGGTCGTGGGCAGTCTTCATGGCAGTTCCCTTTGAGCGTGGGTGTGTCTTTTCAGGTTACGGCATTTACCACGGGCGAGTCACCTATAGGTTGTCTTTGACTAAGGCATGAGCCTTTGCCCAGCGGGTTTGTGCTAGATTGACGGGCCTGACAATGAGGAAGCTATGAAATCGCTGAATGACACCACCAAAGGCGTGGTCTACGGGTTAGGCGCCTACACCCTGTGGGGAAGCTTTCCCCTGTATTTTGCCCTGTTCAAGGGGATCCCTTCCTGGGAGGTGCTGATCCATCGGGTGATCTGGTCCTGCCTGTTTCTGGCCGTGGTCATCTCGATACTCAAGCGCTGGCCGCCGGTGGTGGCGGCACTGCGACAGCCGCGCCGGCTGGGGTATGTGCTGGGTTGTGCCGTGTTTATTGCCCTGAACTGGGGTATCTATATTTATGCCGTGGAAACCCGCCATGTGTTGCAGGCCAGTCTGGGCTATTTCCTGACGCCGTTGGTAAATGTGGCCATGGGGCTGCTGATCCTGGGTGAGCGTATTTCCCGGCTGCAGGCCGCGGCGGTGGGTCTGGCGGCGATTGCGATTCTCTATCAGCTGTTGCTGCTGGGCGAGCTGCCGTGGATTACGCTGGTACTGGCGTTCAGCTTCGGCACCTATGGCCTGATGCGCAAGAAAGTCGAACTTGATGGCCTTTCCGGTCTGTTTGTTGAAACGCTGTTATTGCTGCCGTTGGGCTTGCTGACCCTGGCCTGGCTGTCATCGCAGGGGCTGTCGCACTTTTCGGACAGCACCTACAGCGCATTGTTACTGGCCTCCAGTGGCGCGGTGACCGCCATCCCGCTGCTGGCTTTTGCCGGGGCTGCGCGCCGTTTGAAGCTGTCTACCGTGGGCTTTCTTATGTACATCAACCCCACGATCCAGTTTCTGATCGCGCTGTATATCTTCCATGAGCCGCTTAGCACCGCCAAACTGGTGAGCTTTGTGATGATCTGGGTGGCGTTGGCAATATACTCGTGGTCGGCCTGGGTGGGCCGATCGAACAGAGAGGCTTCGGCATGAAACAACCCATCAGCGGCTATCACAAAGACGGGGAAAGCCATTGGGTAGCGCAGCTGGCGTGTGGCCATAACCAGCACGTGCGCCATGATCCGCCTTGGGTGAACCGGCCCTGGGTTGTCACGGTGGAAGGCCGGCAATCCATGTTGGGGGTTAAGCTGGATTGCCGGAAATGTGATGACGATGCGCCTGCGGATGTCCGTCCGGAGAGTCCGGAAGGACCTCAGTCTCCCGATCAGGCCAGGGTTTCCAGATAGGCTTCCAGTTCGTTGGCGAGCCAGCCCACCACGGCGCCTCCTTGCGCCTGCTCTGACTCCAGCGCACTGAACACTTTCCACCAGCGGGCGCTGCGGTGGTGGATGGTTTTCAGCTGTTCCTTGCGCAATGCCTCAGCAATCAGGGGTAAGGGTAAATCCGCCCAGCCAGCGCCATCAATCACCGCATCCCGCATCAGTTCGTATTGGGTAAAGGCGAGGTAGTTGGCGGTTTCCGGGGATTCGGCCACCAGTTGGGCGTCGAGCATGTAGGCCAGGGTGATTTCCGTGTGGCTGACCAGGTCGTCCTGAGTGACCCGTTTCAGCTGACTCAGGGGGTGATCCGGCGCCGCCACGGTGAGCATGCGCACATCAGCCAGTTCCCGAAACCATTGATAACCTTCGTTCAGCAATTCCGGCATCAGGCCATAGGCCACATCCACGGACTGGTTGCGAACCAGCGGCGCCAGTTCCCGGGGCGAGGCAAGGTAAACCGACAGGCTGGTCTGGGGGAAGCGTTGTTTCAGCCGGCGCAGAATGTCCCGCCAGATATCTTCCGGAATGGCATCGTCCCGGGCAATGCGCAGGACCGATTCGGCACCACTCAGGTGGTGCTGGCAGCGAGCCCTGATCTGGCTGGCAACCTGGTCGAATCGCCGGCAGTCGGTCAGGATGGACTGGCCGATGGCGGTCAGGTGCAGCTGATTGCCGCTGCGTTCAAACAACTCCACCCCTAGCTCATCTTCCAGAGACGCGAGCATGGTACTGACGGTGGTGCGGCTTCGGTTCAGCTCCCGGGCCGCCGCAGCCACGCTGCCGTTGCGCACCACCGATAGAAAGATCTTGATCTGCGAGGTTTTCATGGCTTGCTCTCTGCGACGGGTTTTTCGTCGCTCAGCGACTCACGCCTGTTGAGTGATGCCGCTAATATGGCAGCAATTCTCAGGAGGTCAAAATGTTTACTTCTCTGGCGCGGGAAAACCTGGCGCTGACGTTATCTGCCGCAGGCGCGGGACTGTTCGCGCTCGCGGGTATTACCTGGGGCCTTTGGGTCGATTCTCTGGTTATTCTCTTTGATGGTGCCTATTCCCTGATCAGCCTGGGGCTGTCGCTTTTATCGCTCTATGCCGCCCGTCTGGTTCGCCGGCCGGCCAGCGAAGACTATCCGTTCGGTATGGGCGCGGTAGAGCCGCTGGTGATCGCCGTTAAGGGCCTGGTGATCGCACTGGTCTGTATCCTCTCGCTGGTGTCAGCGGTGGTGTCACTGCTTCAGGGTGGGCGTGCCGTGGCGGCGGACATGGCAATGATCTTTGGTGCGGTGAACGTGGTGGGGTGTCTGGCGGTCTGGGCGTATCTACGGTGGTCAAGTCTGCGCAATGGTTCGGGGCTGGTGCAGGCGGAACAGCGCCAGTGGCTGATGGACAGTGCCCTAAGCGCTGCCGTAATGATTGGTTTTGGCGCGGCCTGGCTGCTGGAACGCAGTCATTGGGCGGAGCTGGCCGTGTATGCCGACCCGGTAATGATGCTGGTGATTTCGGTCTACTTTATGACGGTGCCGGTGAAGATGGTTCTGGAGTCAGTTCGGGAGCTGTTGCTGGCGGCACCGAAAGACGATGCACTGGACGACATCCATGAGACCCTGGAAGACCTGGGACTGAATCCGGAACAGGTCCGGGTGGTCAAGCTCGGCCCGAACCTCCTTCTTGAGGCCTCAGACGTTCAGTCCACCCATAGCCAGTATTCGCCTGCGGGTATTGGCTTTCTCTTGCTCAAGTTTGCCAGTCAGTGACACCCCGTCGCACTCCGGATGGTCGGCGAGGAATCGCCGGGTCAGTTCGATCTGGACATGCAGATCCTGGAAGCGGCCGTACAGATCCTGTCGCTGGCGCAGTTCTTTCCGGAATGGCTTGCTGTACCGGGCATCCAGTTCCAGAAGATAGCGGATACGCTTGAGGTTCTTGCGCAGCTGGTGCAGGGCTTCATCCGGAGTGGTGTGCAGCAGTTCTGCGGTTTTTCGGTTGAACTGCTTCAGGCGCCGGTTTGTCGCGGCCTGGATGTCTTTTTTCCGCAGGTTTGCAGCCAGCTTATGAAAAGATTTGGACTCAATGTAGTCTTGCCAGCGCGACAGGCTTTGCTGGTAGCGTTTCTGGCCAAGGCGTTTGGCTAGTTTGCGCTGTGCTTTAGATGCCCTGAGCCGCGCCCAGTCGGTCAGCGTGGTGCAGAGTTGTGGGTTGTCGTGGCACAGCTCGGGGATATCCTGAAGAAATACGTGCAGATCCCGCAGGGCGCTGGTGGCCCGGGCATGTCGCTTCAGTTCTCGGATATGCTCCTGTAGTTGGCGATCGCCGGTAATCTCGGCCAGGGGTTCGGCAATGGCCCGGCTGCGGCGAAGGGCAATGCGGTACTGGTGCAGAAATTCGTCATCCAGCCCCAGAATGACCCCCGGGGTCAGCAGTTCCAACTGATTGGTCAGCTGCTGCAAAACCTCCGGGAGTGTGTTCTGGTCCAGTTCAGTGGCGCCGGGACTGGCTTTTCGGTTCTTGCGCCGGAATTCGTTGTAACTGAAATCACGAGGCGTCAGGAAGGTTTCCAGTGCACCCTTGTTTTTGTCCACTTTCTTCCAGTGCCTTACCGGCAGCCGGATCTCAAGGATACTGGCGGTTGGCAATTCGAACGGAGCCTGAGGCGCCAGAAAGGCGGCCAGTTCGAGTAATGCCGGATTGTGGCCAATAAGGGTAATGCGGTTCTGGTTGTTATCCAGATTCTGCAGCCAGCGTAATAGACGCCGGAAGTCGAAGGTGTAAAGCTCGTTTTCGGTGACGACTTGGGCCGGCTGGGCGTCGACGCTGAGTGCGCCTGCCAGCGTTTGCTGGGCTCGCACAGCGGGACTTGCATAAACGGCGCCGGACAGCGCGCCCAGGCATCTCAGTGCCCGCGCGAGCGGCGCAAGCTGGCTTTGGCCTCTGTCATTCAGCGGGCGTTCCTGATCGCAGAGGTTGTCGTCGTTCCAGCTCGATTTGGCGTGGCGGATAAGGAAAAGCCGTTTCATGCATGCTTGCTCATGAGCTGAATATTCAGACCTTAGTCTGACACAGCCTCAAGTCGTTTACATGACGGCCGATAAGTATTTAGACGTATGACCCTGATATGACGGGCTTGTTTACACAAAAACCTGTTCCGGACCTGCGTTTGGTATACAGCTTTTAACAAACTGCAACGGAGTGCGGGCTGCGTTTGTGCATAATCAAAGGATTACAAGAGATGACCCCGGAGCGAAGACCATGACCTTCATGAGCAACCTGACCATCAGAACACGGCTTCTGATTGGAGTGTTGGTGCCTGTACTGATTACGGCTGGAACAATTGCATGGATTACGGCGAACCAGATCCGGGCCAATGGAGAGGCAGAGTTGGAACGCCTCGAGCAGGAACTGTTGGAAGCGCGCAAGGAAGGTTTGAAAAACCTGGTTGAAACCGCGAAATCCGTGGTGCTTGAGGCCAAGTCCACTCCAGGTTTTACGGAGCAGGAGGCGCAGGAAGAGGCGCGAGAGCGGTTGCGGTCAATCAAGTTCGGTCAGAACAACTATGTCTTCGCCTATGATCGCAGCCTGTTCAATCTCGCCTATGCACCGGATCCCTCCAAGGAAGGGCCGACTACCAATCCGAACACCCAAAAGCTGGTTCGCGGGTTGTTCGATGCGACAGGTGATGATGGCTTCATGCCTTATGAGTGGGCGAACCCTGCTACCGGCCAGGTGGAACCGAAAGTCTCCTACTCCACCATCATTCCGGGCTGGGACTGGATGATAGGTTCCGGCGTGTATGTAACCGATGTTCAGAGAGCGGTGGCCGCTGCCCGGCAAGAAATCGATGCAACCATGACGTCTGCTATGGGCTTCATTTTACTGCTGACCATTGTGGTGGTGGTGATTTCGTTGGTAATCGGGTTGGTCATTGGCCGCACCGTGACTGCGCCGCTGAACAAGGTCAGCGACATGATGCGGGAGATTGCCGACGGTGAGGGCGACCTGCGCCAGCGCCTGCCGGAAGATGGTAAAGATGAGCTGGCCGTTCTGGGCCGCCGCTTCAACCACTTCGTCATCAAGATTCAGGACACCATCCGTGAGGTCGGCTCTACCACCGACCAGGTGGCTTCGGCGGCTGAAGAACTCAGCCGGGTGGCGAATGAAACCCGCCAGTCGGTTCAGGAGCAGGGTTCGGAAACCGACCAGATTGCTTCGGCCATCAACGAAATGGCGGCAACGATTCAGCAAATCTCCGGCAATGCCAATGAGGTGGAAGGCGCAGCTTCCGATGCGGACCGCATGGCCAAAGAGGGTGGCGAGACCATTAATAGCGCTCAGGGGGCGGTCAATCAGCTGTCCCAGGAAATGGAAGACACCGCTCGCAGCATCAATGCCCTGGCCGAGAAGTCGAACGATATTCAGCAGGTGCTGGATGTGATTCACGCGGTTACTGAGCAGACCAACCTGCTGGCCCTGAACGCTGCCATTGAGGCAGCCCGGGCCGGCGAGCACGGTCGCGGCTTCTCGGTGGTTGCCGACGAAGTGCGCCAGCTGGCCAAGCGGTCAGCGGAATCGGCTGATCAGATCCGGGAAATGATTGATGGCTTTGTGGCGGAGTCCAAGGCTTCGGTGGAACGTATGAACAACTCCCGCAAGAGCTCGGAGGCGACGGTTGAACGCATCAATCATGCCACCAGTGCACTGAACACCATCGTGACGTCAGTGACCCAGATCCACGATCAGGTGACTCAGATTGCGACCGCCGCTGAACAGCAGAGCCAGGTGGCGGAAGAGATCAACCAGAACGTGGTGCGGATTGTCGACGCGGCCCAGCGCAGCGACACCGGCGTGACCCAGACCAATGAGGCCAGCCACGAACTGGCCCGGTTGGGAGAGAATCTGCGCGAGCTGGTTGGCCAGTTCAAGGTCTGATTACCCTCATAAGAAAGCCGGCCCGCCACATTGGCGCGGTCGGCTTTCGTCGTTATGATGGATCATTCAGGCATATTTGAATCAAAAACTGATAACAATGGAAGCCAACACTATGTCCCTGCGTAAAACCCTGCTGGCGGCGGTCAGCACTCTTGGCCTGCTGGCCAGCCCTTTCGCGGTCTCTGAAGAAACCTATACCCTGCGTCTCGCGGAAACCTGGGGGCCAAATTCCGGCCTGCTGGGGGATGCGCCCCGAAACATGGCGGCCATGGCCGAGGAAATGTCCGGCGGCCGCCTGAAGATCCGGATTGATTCCTCCAACAAGCACAAGGCGCCTTTCGGTATTTTCGATCTGGTCCGTAACGGCCAGTACGACATGGGCCACACCGCCTCTTATTACTACAAGGGCACCATTCCCAACGCCATGTACTTCACCACCGTACCCTTCGGCATGATTGCGCCGGAGATGTATGCCTGGTTCTACCATGACGACGGCATGGAACTGATGCAGAAGGTGTATGAACCCTTCGGCCTGCTCTCCTTCCCGGGTGGCAACACCGCCAATCAGATGGGTGGCTGGTTCCGCAAAGAGATCAAGTCTCTGGATGATCTGAAAGGCCTGAAAATGCGCACCCCTGGCTTTGCCGGCGAGGTTATGTCGGAAGTGGGCGTGGCGGTCACCAACCTGCCACCGGGCGAGCTGTATACCGCGCTTGAGCGCAACACTATCGACGCGGTTGAATGGGTTGGCCCGGCGCTGGATCTGCAGATGGGCTTTCACCAGATTGCCAAGTACTACTACTCCGGCTGGCAGGAGCCAAACGCCGAAGTGCAGTTCCTGATCAACAAGAAAACCTGGGACAAGCTGCCGGCCGATCTGCAGGCCATCCTGCGCGTCTCCATGCGCACCGCAGCGTATGACATGTATATCCAGAGCACCCACGAAAGCGGTGTGGCCTGGGAGAAGATGAAGCAGGAATACCCGGATGTGACGCACAAGGTGTTTCCGCCGGAAGTTATTACCGCCCTGCGTGAAACCACCAATCGCTTGCTGGATGAGTTTGCCGAGAAGGACGAGCTGGCGAACGAAATCATTACTTCACAGCGCGAGTACCTGAAGCAGGTTCGCCCCTGGACCAACATCTCGGACAAGGCGTATCTGAACAGCGTCGCCGACCAATAAGATCGTTGTGTGACAGTCCGGCCTGGTAAGGCTGAAAAACAGGAGGGGCGTGGTCAGGGAATATCCCCACGCCCCTTTTTGTTTGCGTCTGTTTCTGGAAAAATACGCCGCTCAAACTTTGGGCAGGGCCGATGAAACAGACACTGCTATCTCTGAGCAATCTCACCAAACAGTTCGACGGCAAAAAAGTGCTGGATTCTCTGGATCTGGACATTTTTGACGGCGAGTTTATTACCCTCCTGGGGCCCTCCGGTTGCGGCAAGACCACCTTGCTGCGGATGATGGCGGGGTTCGAGCACCCGGATGACGGCACCATCGCCCTGGGTGATCAGGACCTGACTCACACCCCGCCGGAACACCGGCCTTTGAACACGGTATTCCAGAACTACGCGCTGTTTCCCCATATGTCGGTCTTCGACAATGTGGCCTATGGTCTGAAAATGGAGAAGCGGCCGAAGCAGGAAATCCGGGAGCGGGTAGAGGATGCCCTGGCCATGGTCCAGCTTGAGGACTTCGCCCGGCGCAAGCCGCACCAGTTGTCCGGTGGCCAGCAGCAGCGGGTGGCCATTGCCCGTGCGGTGGTCAAGCGCCCGAAGGTACTGCTGCTGGATGAGCCGTTGTCGGCGCTGGATTACAAATTGCGCCGCACCATGCAGGTTGAGCTCAAACGCCTGCAGCGGGAGCTGGGTATCACCTTTGTGTTTGTCACCCATGATCAGGAAGAAGCCCTGTCCATGTCCGACCGGGTGGTGGTGTTGAAAGACGGCCTGATCCAGCAACTGGGGACGCCGCGGGAAGTCTACGAGCGCCCGGCTAACCTGTTTACCGCCCGTTTTGTCGGTGAAACTAACTTCTTCCCGGGCCGGGTGGACAAAGCCAACGGCGACGACACTATCACCGTGGATGTGTTCGGCCTGAAGCGTACCTTCCGCAAGCCGGATTTCCCGGTCTCCGGTGGCCAGTCCCTGCATGTGCTGTTGCGCCCCGAGGATATCCGTGTACTGGCGCCGGACGATGAGGATGGTGTGGCTGGCAAGATCGTTGAACGTAACTACAAGGGCAGTACCCTGGATTCGGTGATTCATCTTGAGGATGGCACCGAGGTGCTGGCGTCGGAATTCTTCGACGAAGACGACCCTACCTTCGACTATCGCCTTGGCGAGCCGGTCAAAGTGAGCTGGGTTGATGGCTGGGAATGGCTGTTACCCACTGAGCCGGAAGCTCTGCCAGAGGAAGAAGGCACCGATGCGTAGCCTGACACAGCAGCCGTTCCGTGCGGCGGTGCTGGTGCTGGTCTGGGGCTGGTTGCTGTTTCTGGTGCTGACCCCCAACCTGTTGGTGGTCGGTGCCAGTGTAATGACCCGGGACCCGGGCTCCTTTATTTCGCTGCCGCTGACCCTGGATGCCTATCGGCAACTGCTCGATCCGCTGTACCTGGAAGTGTTCCTGCACTCCCTGTACATGGCGGCCATGACGACGCTGGTGTGTCTGTTGATCGGCTACCCGTTTGCGTGGGCGTTGTCCAAGGTCGGCAAACGCAATCAGGTGCTGCTGATCTTCCTGCTTATCGTGCCGTTCTGGACCAATTCCCTGGTTCGAACCTACGCCCTGAAGTTGATCCTGGCCACCAACGGCCTGCTCAACAATGGTTTGATGTCGCTTGGTGTGATCGATGGGCCCATGCAACTGCTGTATACCGAGGGGGCGGTGATTATCGGGCTGGTGTATCTGTTGTTGCCGTTCATGATCCTGCCGCTCTACTCCGTGTTTGAAGACCTGCGGGAAGACTACCTGAGGGCGTCGCACGATCTGGGCGCGGGGCGCCTGTCCACGTTTATCCATGTGATCGTGCCGCTGACCCTGCCCGGGGTGCTGGCGGGCATCATGCTGGTGCTGTTGCCGGCCATGGGGTTGTTCTTTGTGCCTGATATTCTGGGCGGTTCCCGCAACCTGCTGGTGGGTAACGTCATCAAAAACCAGTTTCTGGATGCCCGCAACTGGCCCTTTGGTGCCGCTGCCAGCATCCTGCTGACCCTGGCCATGGCGTTCCTGATGTTCGCCCACCGCCTGAGTAAACGGCGGATCGGGGAGGACGGTGTATGAATCGCTGGCTGCCCCGCACCTACCTTACGCTGGTTTATCTGCTGCTGTACGTGCCTATCGTGGTACTCGTGGTGTTCTCCTTCAACGATTCCCGCACCGGTTACGAATGGGGTGGCCTGAGCCTGCGCTGGTACGAAGCCCTGTTGAACAACCGGGCCATGGTGCAGGCCATGTGGAATTCCCTCTGGCTGGCGCTCTCCGCGGCCACTGTGTCCACGTTGATCGGCGCGCTCACCGCACTGGCACTGCACCGATACCGGTTCCGGGGCAAGAAAGTACTCAATGGCATGCTGTTTGTGGTGATGATGTCGCCGGAAATTGTCCTGGCGATTTCGCTGCTGGCGCTGTTTCTGCTGGTGGGGCTGCAGCTGGGGTATGTATCCCTGTTGCTGGCCCACGTTACCTTCTGCCTGCCGTTTGTGGTCATCACCGTGATGGCCCGGCTCAGCGGGTTTGACGAACGCCTGCCGGAGGCGGCCCGGGATCTGGGCGCCAACGATTTCACCATGACCCGCACGGTACTGATTCCGGTGATCATGCCGGCCCTGCTGGCGGGCTGGCTGCTGGGGTTTACACTGTCACTGGACGACGTGGTGGTCAGTACGTTTGTCAGTGGCCCGAGCTATGAAATTCTGCCGTTGCGCATCTATTCGATGGTGCGGGTGGGCCTGAAGCCCGAAGTGAATGCCCTTGGCACCCTGCTACTGGTATTCTCACTGGTCATGTTGATCTTGTCTCAATGGATACTGTTAAGGAGCAAACGATGAAGAAACTGGCACTGGCCGGCCTGCTGGCGGTGGGCCTGACTGGCTGCAGTGGTTCTGAGGAGCCCAAGGTTCTGAACCTGTACAACTGGTCTGAGTACATGCCCCAGGAAGTTCTGGATCGCTTTACTGAGGAAACCGGTATCCAGGTGGTCTACACCACCTACGACAGCAACGAAGCCATGTATGCCCGGCTGAAACTGCTGGATGAGAGCGCCGCCTACGACCTGGCCGTGCCCTCCACCTACTACGTGAGCAAGATGCGGCAGGAAGACCTGCTAATGCCCATCGATCGCAGCAAGATTGAAGGTTTCGACAACCTGGATCCGGAACTGGTGAACCTGGATATCGACCCGGAAAACCAGTACAGCGTGCCCTACCTGTGGGGCACCACCGGCCTGGCCGTTGATACCGCGGATGTGGAAGGCGAAGTTACCGCCTGGGCTGATCTGTGGGATGAGCGCTTTGAAGGCCGGGTCATGCTGACCAACGACATGCGTGAAGTCTTCCACGTGGGCCTGCGGGTACTGGGTTACTCCGGTAACAGTACTGACCCTCAGGAAATCGAGGAAGCCTATGAGAAGCTGACCGAGCTGATGCCGTCTGTGCGTACCTTTAACTCGGATGCCCCCCGCATGCCGTACCTGGAAGGTGAAACCGACGTGGGCATGATCTGGAACGGCGAAGCCGTCATGGGCCGCGATACTCTGGATTCCCTGGAATACGTGTATCCGGAAGAAGGCATCATCGCCTGGCTGGACAGCTTCGTGATTCCCAAGAACGCCAAGAACCCGGAAGCCGCTCACCAGTTCATCAGCTTTGTGCTGCAGCCCGAAATCTCGGCCCTGATCAGCGAAGAGATCGGCTACGCCACACCCAACCTGGCGGCCCGGGATCTGCTGGATGACGCCGTTGCGAACGACCGGGCCAGCTACCCCAACGCCACCGACATGATCAATGCCGAGTTCCAGACCGACATTGGCGACGAGGCGCTGCAGGTGTATGCCAAATACTGGGAAATGTTGAAGTCCGGTCAGTAACCGGAAGAGCATGATGAACCTGGAAAACGGAGGCTTCGGCCTCCGTTTTTTATTATCCGGGTTTCACAAAACTGAAATACATGGTCTATAACTTCCTGATAACAAAACCTTAGCGAGTTGGCATAACACCGTTTCAGGGGAATGAACGACCATGGCACTGCGCAAGACACGGATATCAGCACTGGCCACCCTGCTGGCCGCAACCACAGCTTCCGGCAACCTGCTGGCGGAAGAACTTCGCCTGATTACCTGGGGTGGCTACGCCCCGGATGAGGTGGTCGCCCAGTTCGAGGAAGAAACCGGAATTGATGTAAAGATCACCTTGTCCAACAACGAGGACATGATCTCCAAGCTTCGGGCCACCGGCGGCGCCGGTTTTGATCTGGCCCAGCCGAGCCAGGATCGTATCGTGGGTGTACAGCGCCAGTTCAACATCTACAAGCCCATTGATTACAGCCGCATCAATACCGGCCAGTTGCAGGCGTCGATGGTGAAGGCGACTCAGGAGTCGACGGCTCTGGATGGTCAATCCTACGGTGTGCCCTCGGTCTGGGGCACCAGTGGCCTGATTGTGCACAGTTCCGTCGCGGACACCGTTACCGATTACACCGATCTGTGTGACCCGGCAGTGGCTGGCAAAGTGAGTTACCGCCTGAAGCGGCCGACGCTGATCGGCTTTGCCTTCGCCATGGGCATGGATCCGTTTGCGGCCTATGAAGACCGGGACGAGTACCAGTCCATCATGGCGAAAGTGGAAGACAAACTGATCGACTGCAAAGACAACGTGAAAACCTACTGGACCGGTGGCGACCAACTGCTGTCGCTGCTTCGTACCGGAGAAGTGACCGCTGCCATGGCCTGGGATGCCGGCGGCTGGAAGCTGAATGCGGAGAACCCGGACATCCGCTTTGTGGCGCCGGAATCCGGAGCCCTGGGCTGGATTGATACCTTTGCCATCCCACGCCGCAGCGAGAACGAAGAGGCCGCCTACAAGTGGATAAACTTCGTGATGCAGCCGGAAATTGCGGCCAAAATCACCAATGCCTCCGGTAACTTCACGGCCTCCAAAGGCGCCGACGAGTTTGTGAACGCCGAGCTGCGGGATGCCTATCGCCTGAGCTTCGATGAAGAAGCTATTAACAACATCAAATGGTATCCGCCGGTACCGCCGGGGCTGGAAGCCATGGAAGGGCAGGTGCTGGATCGCGTCCAGGCGGCGAACTGATCCTTATGGCAACAGAGTCTGACCTGTCCTGCAGCGGACTGGTCCGCCGCTTTGGAAACAACGCGGCGGTGGACCATGTGTCGCTGGATGTTCCCGCGGGTACCTTCTTCTCCATTCTGGGGCCGTCGGGTTGCGGCAAGACCACCCTGCTGCGGCTGCTGGCGGGCTTCGACAAGCCGGATGAAGGGGATATCTTCATCCGCGGCCATCGTATGAATGAGGTGCCCCCCAACAAGCGCCCGGTGAACATGGTGTTTCAGCACCTGGCGCTGTTCCCCACCATGTCCGTCGGTGACAACATTGGCTATGGCCTGAAGCGCAAGAAGGTGCCGGCGGCCGAGCGCCGCAAGCGGATTGCGCGGGTGCTGGAACAGGTGGGGCTGCCGGAACTGGAAAATCGCGATCCCCAGGAATTGTCGGGTGGCCAGCGCCAGCGCGTGGCCCTGGCCCGCTGCCTGGTGCTCGAACCCACCTTGTTGTTGCTGGATGAGCCTCTCGGGGCCCTGGATCTGAAACTGCGGGAGCAGATGAAGATCGAGCTCAAGCACCTGCAAAAGCAATTTGGTACCACCTTTGTGTACATCACCCATGACCAGTCCGAAGCCATGGTGATGTCAGATCAGGTGGCGGTGATGAAAAATGGCCGCTTCGAGCAGGTGGCGCCGCCGGAGGAGCTTTACCGGCAGCCGGCAACGCCTTTTGTCGCGGGGTTTGTCGGCGACAACAATCGCCTGGCGGGGACGGTGGTGTCCGTGGCCGATGATGTGGCGGCTGTTCGTCTGAGCGATGGTGCGGTGGTACGCGGTCGGGTTGCGTCGGCGGGCCTGGCACCCGGTGCCCAGGCAGAACTGTATATTCGGCCGGAATCATTGTCGTTTTCGCAAACGGCTGCGGGCGGGGGTTCCTCCTCACTGCAGACCCGAGTCCGGACCACGCTGTTTGATGGCGCCAACAGCCGGGTTGAAGCCGAAAGCAATGGCCAGGCACTATTCGCTCGACTCCCCCAGGACGGCACGGCGCCGGCGCTGACGCCGGACGGCCATCTTGAGCTGTCGTGGGATCCGGACCTGGCCCGGGTATTTGGAGCTTCGCCCCAGTGAATAGCTCGGTTAGCCGTTTCTCGCTGTGGCTGTTGCTGGCGCCTTTCCTGCTCTGGATAGTGCTATTGGTGCTGGTGCCCCATCTGCAGATGTTGCGGGTGTCGTTCCAGGTGCGGGAAAGCTGGGATACCCTGGCCTGGGGGCTGGAGCAGTACCAGAATTTCTTCAGTGAATCCTACTACTGGCGTACCTTCGTGCGTACCGGGGTCATGTCCCTGTTCACCACCTTCCTCACCCTGCTGATTGCCTTTCCCATTGCCTGGTACATTGCCCGCCTGGCCCGTGGGAATAGCAAGGGTATTCTGTTCCTGGCTTGCCTGATCCCGTTCTGGGCCAGCGAGTTGGTGCGTACTTACGGCTGGATGATCCTGTTGCGGGAGAGCGGCCTGTTCAGTTCCTGGCTGCAGGCGCTGGGCTGGGTGGATGGCCCCGTGGAGATGCTCTACAACGATGTCGCGGTGATCATCGGCCTGGTCTACAACGGCCTGCTGTTTATGGTGGTGCCGCTGGTGACCACGCTCGATGGCATGGACGAGAGCCTGGTTGAGGCCGGCTATGATCTGGGCGGCGGCCACGGTACCGTGCTGCGGGAGGTGGTGATTCCCTGGGCCATGCCCGGCATTGTCTCCGGCTGTATTGTGGTGTTCATGCTCACCCTGGGCAGTTACCTCACGCCGATTCTGATGGGGGGCAAAGACAGTGCCTGGTTTACCCAGCAGATTTTCACCCAGTTCATCACCCGGTTTAACTGGGAGCAGGGTGCGGCTTTGGGGGTCTTGCTACTGGTATTGTCGTCGCTGCTGGTCTGGCTGGGCCTGAAGCTGACCGGGCAATCCCTGCGCAAGGTTATGGGGTGATGTCATGATCCGCTCTGTACCTCGGTCCCGGTTGTTTGATGCCCTTTACCTGAGCTATCTGTTGGCCTTTTTCCTGTACCTGGCGTTGCCTTTGCTGGTGACGGCCGTGTTCGCATTCAACGACTCGCCGTTCCCGTCATTACCGTGGCAGGGTTTTACCCTGGACTGGTATCTGGCCGACGGCACCGACGGGCGTACCGGGCTGTTTCACGACGACGGATTGCTCAGTGCGCTCTGGGTCAGTACCAAAATTGCGTTCTGGGTGACGCTGGTCAGTGTGGGGCTTGGCTGCGTGAATGCAGTATTGTTCGAGCGGGTGGAGTTTCGCGGCAAGGAGCTGCTGTATCTGTTGATGCTGCTGCCGCTGGTGATTCCGGGCGTGATTCTCGGGGTATCCATTTTGGTGTTCTACAGTGGCATGGCCAACGATGTCTCCCGCTTGTGGGGTATCGAGCTGGACCTGTTCCGGCCGGGGCTGACACTGGTGGTGATGGGGCAGGTTACCTTCATTACCACTCTGGCTACTCTGGTGATTGCCGCCCGGCTGCGCAAATTTGACCGACAGCTGGAAGAGGCCGCCCTGAATCTGGGGGCCACGCCGCTTGTGGCGTGGTTCACGGTTACTCTGCCGTGGCTGCTTCCCTCCATCCTCGGGGCCGCGGCGATGGCGTTTTTGATGTCCTTCGAGAACTTCAATACCACGGTCATGCTCACCGGTAGTGATACCCCGCTCACCGTGGCCCTGTTCAATCGTCTGCGGGAAGGCTCAACGCCGGTGTTGAACGCGGTGGCGCTGTTTCTGATGCTGGTGTCTGCGTTGCTTGCGCTGTTTACCCTCCGACAAAAAAGTTGAGAAAGTTCTGTATCTGGCGTTTACGGTTTATACTGGAACGATCACTCCTGAAAGCGGGTTCTGCTTTGCACGCGTCCACTTGTCGCATCAGATTTCTGCTGGTGATCATCGCCCTCGGGGTCTGTCTGTCCCAGCCTGGATTTGCCGCTATCCAGCCGGTGGATGAGGGATGGCAGTATCGCTGGGGTGATTCCCCGTTTTTGCCTGATGGCACGCCATTGTGGATCCTTGAAGACTCTCCACAACACTGGCACGACATTGGTTTTCCATCGAACCCTCCTGGCCGCGATGGTCGTGAGCATGCCTGGTTCAGGGTGCAATTGCCGGAAGGTAGCTGGTACCAGCCTGTCCTTTATGTTTATAGCGTCGACATCATTGTGCAGGCCTGGTTTCGGGGTGAATTGCTCTATCAATATGGCACCTTTGACCAAGAGGGAAGGGGCGGTTTTGAGGGATGGCCCTGGCATGAAATACGGCTACCCGAGGATTATCAGGGAGAGACGCTCTATTTCCGGATATTCTCGAATTACACCGACATAGGGTTATGGGGGGAGGTCGGGATTACCGATCATGCCGATCTGACGGTATACCTCCTCGGGGGATCTGCTGAGGAACTGGTAGTCTCGGCATTGTCGGCTCTGATAGCTTTTCTGGCTCTGGTGTTCGCCGTAATCCAAAGGGGCCAGCGCAGTTTCGCCAGCATTGCTCTGTTTTCATTCCTGACCTCGGTGATGCTGTTGGCTGAGAGCCAGGCGAGCTTGTTGATTGCTTACAAACCTTTGTTGTGGGACTACCTCGCGGCCGGCTCTTACTACCTGATTCCTATGGCGTTGGCCTTGTTGTTGCGGCAATGGCTAGGCGCTGCACGTCCGGTGCTGATCAGCTGGCTGGTGTGGATTCATCTTGGATTGGCGGTGAGCGCCCTGGCCCTGGCGTTGGTCGGCGCGGTCGACCTTTCTTCGACCTTCCCGGTGTTTGATGTGTTGCTTCTGGTCTCGCTGGTGGTGATGGCTGGCGCTGTGTTGCCGCGCTTTCGTGTGCTGTTCGGGGAGCAGCAGGTGCTGGTGGTGGCTTGTGGTGGGCTGGCGGTGCTGCTGATTGTTGATATGGCCGTTGCTCACGGGTTCTTGCCCTGGGGCCGGGTGCCGGTGAGCTGGGGAGCGCTGGGTTTCTCGCTGGCGGTGGTCAGTATTTCGGTCTGGCACTACGGCAAGACCCAGAAAGAGCTCCAGCAACTGAACGTCCGGCTGGAACAGAAGGTTCGGGAGCGCACCGCCCGTGCTGAGTCGCTGGCAGAAAGAGAAGTCGCCAGGGCCCGCTTGTTGGCACTGGAAAGCAAGAAAAGCCAGAAACTGGCGGATGTGATTGCGGCTCTGCAGGATTGCGCCGGCATTGAGGAAGCGTTCGAGCCCCTGTTAAGAGCCATGCCGGAGCTCTACCTGCCCATGACCGGTTGTTTCTATCGAAGAGGCATCGATGGGCAGTACGACCGAGTGGTTCACTGGGGCGGTACCCCGGAGGATGTGTTCCCGGCGTCACTGGGGGGGAACCTGTCCGTCCTGACCGAAACCGTACTCCCGGTACGCAGTTACGATTTACCGGCTCAGATGTGCTTTTTCCTGCGGATAGAGTCTGCCCGCTCCGGCAATCGGCCTGAAGGGGTGTTGATGCTGGAGCGCCCGGACCTGCCGCCAGTGGTGAAAGACTATGGCATCGCAAGGGTGATTTCCTGGGTATACCAGTCGGTTGAGAAAATTAGCATTACCCTGTCTGGGCTGGCCTTGAGGGCTGAATTGCAACGATTCTCCTATGAGGACAGCCTGACCGGACTGAAAAATCGTCGCTACTTTGATGAGCTCTTTCGCCATGAGCGGGAAGTCTCGGCTCGTTCTGATCGGCCGCTATGCCTGCTGATTTTCGATATTGATCACTTTAAGCAGTTCAACGACTGTCACGGCCACGAGGCCGGCGATCAGGCGCTGAGAATGGTCGGTGACGTGCTCGCTACCTGTTTTCGCGGCAGTGATACCGTTTGCCGTTATGGTGGTGAGGAGTTTGCGGTGCTGATGCCCGGGGCATCCCTTGATGAGGCCCGGCAACGGGCCGAGCAACTGCGGGCGGCCATTTCGGCCGAGCCAGTGGAACATCGGGGTGAAAACCTGGGGAGCCTGACCATTTCAGCAGGCATTGCTTGCTGGCGGGAGAATTGTCCGGAGTTCGACGAGCTGTTCCGGGCCGCCGACCAGGCTCTGTACCAGGCCAAGGAAACGGGCCGCAACCGAGTAGTTGCGGCCTCGCTCTGACATCAATGCCAGATATTGCTGTCGATTTTTTCGTGCAGCTCAGGATAGTCCTTGGACTTGAAGTGCGGCACCAGGCCTTCCTTGCGCTGAGCCAGGTAATCTTTGGTCAGCTTCACAACCGTGCCGGACAACAGAACGATAGCAATCAGGTTGATGGTGGCCATCAGCCCCATGGATGCGTCCGCCGCATTGAATACCGTGACCACCGCTTCGTAGCCACCCCAGATCACCATGCCCAGCGCAGCGAGCCGCAACAGGGTCAAGCCCAGAGTGTTGCCGCCGCGCAGGTAGATCAAAGCGTTCTCGGCGTAGGTGTAATTGGCGACAATGGAGGTGAAGGCGAAGAACAGAATCGCGATGGCGATAAAGTAGCCCCCGAACTCACCCAGGTGTACTTCCATGGCCTGTTGGGTCAACTGGGTGCCGGTCACGCCGGAACCCGGCTCCAGAACGCCAGCCAACAGAATCATCACGGCCGTCGCCGTACAGACAATGATGGTATCGATAAAGACACCGAATGCCTGAACCAGACCCTGTGAAGAGGGATGATGCGGAGCCGGGGTTGCGGTCGCGGCAATGTTGGGTGCCGAGCCCATACCGGCTTCGTTGGAGAACAGGCCGCGTTTGATGCCATTCAGCATGGCAGCGGTAATGGAGCCTGCCGCGCCGCCGGCGGCCTCTTCCAGGCCAAAGGCACTTTTTACGATCAGCGCCAGAATGCCCGGGACTTCGGTAATGTTCATGGCCATCACGCCCAGCGCCAGGAGTACGTAGGCGCCGGCCATGAACGGCACGACAAACTCAGCGAAGCGAACGATCTTGCGCAGACCGCCAAAGATGACAATGCCGGCAAAAGCCGCGATGACCACGCCGACACCCAGCTTGGGCACACCAAAGGCGCCCTGCATGGCATCGGCAATGGAGTTGGCCTGTACGGCGTTGAAAACCAGGCCGAAGGAGATAATCAGGCAGACCGCGAAAATGGCCGCAGCCCAGGGCGCTTTCAGGCCTTTGGCAATGTACACCGCCGGGCCTCCCCGGTACTGGCCCTTGCCGTCGCGAACCTTGTACAGCTGGGCCAGAGTGCTTTCAGCGTAACCGGTGGCCATACCGACGAGGGCTACCATCCACATCCAAAAAATGGCACCGGCACCGCCCAGGTACAGGGCAACCGCAACCCCGGCAAGGTTACCGGTACCCACCCGGGAAGCCAGGCTGGTGCACAGGGCCTGGAACGGAGAAATCCCGTGTACGTCGCTTTCCCGGGAACCACGGATGGCGCGGACCATTTCGCCGAAATTGACGAACTGAAGGAAGCCCAGACGGATGGTAAAGAAGACACCTACGGCAAGCAGGCCATAGACGAGGACATAGCCCCAGAGGATCGAGTTGAGAAAATCAACAATTGCAGTCATGGCTAGACGCCTTGTGATTTGTGAATGAGAAGTAATCCGAGGCGAGGCAGTCTAGCACGGTGAAAAATCAAGCAGACTGCGGAAATCCGTGATTGCCGGGCAGCAAGGAATATGCTGTCCGGCCGCATTGCGGGGAGGGGTTCGCCGGTTCAGACCACCAGCACCGGGCACTTGGCCTGGGAGGCAACCCGGTGCGAGACGCTGCCCAGAAAGGTGCCGTCCTTGTCGCTGTTGGTGCCCTTGGTGCCCACTACAATCAGGTCGGCTTCCTTGTCCTGGGCAAATTTCACAATCACCTTCGAGGGCCGGCCGGCCTTGACGAAACCGCGTACCTTGGTGGCGCCATGCTCCTTGGCCAGCTCCTTGGCGTGGTTCACTACGCCTTTGGCATACTCAGACAGCACCTTGTCCGGGATGTCCATGTCGTCGGGCCGTCCGATAGACAACGACGCCTCAAACAGGCTGTGATGCTTGTAAACACAGAGGATGTAGATCTCGGCGTCCGGGATCAGTTTCTGCAGTTCAATGGCTTTATCCAGAGCCTTGAGTGAGGTTTTGGAACCATCCACAGCGGCCAGAATCCGTTTAAACATGTTGTTCTCCTTTCATCAGTGGCTGTGGATCTAGTCCCTGAACGCGATGTCACGCAGGAACAGGGCAATATCCGGGAAGGCGATGATCAGGCCGGCAGCCGCCACCAGCATGAAAATGAACGGAGGCGTACCCCGGATAACTTCCATGTAGGGCCGTTTGAAGATGGCAATGGCGGTGAAAATGTCGCAGCCAAAGGGTGGCGTGGCAGAACCGATGGCCACCTGCAGGGTAATCAGCACACCGACAAGCACCGGATCCAGCCCGGTGGCCTGAATGGCCGGCGCAAAGATCGGTGTCAGCACCAGGATAACCACGATGGGATCGACGAACATACAGGCGATGAAGAAAGCCACACAGATGGCAATCAGCACGCCCACAGGCCCGGCCTCGTTGACGCCCACCGCTTCCAGGATGGCCTGGGGAATCTGGGCAAAGGAAATGATCCAGGAGAAGCCATTACCCACGGCCACCAGAATGAACACCACAGCCGTGATCAGCCCGGTGGATTTGGCAATCTTGTAAATGTCGTTCAGTTTCAGTGACCGGAAGACCACAAACTCCAGCAGGAAGGCGTAGAGCACGCAGACTGCTGCTGCTTCTGTGGGGCTGAAAATACCGCCGTAGATACCGCCGACAATGATCACCGGGAACATCAGGGGCCAGGAGGCATCCCTGACTGACATCGCCCGTTCTTTCCAGCTGGCCTTGGCTTCCGTCGGAACATCGTTCTTGTAGGCGTAGATCAGGCAGTAGATCGAGAACATGAACAAAATCAGGATGCCCGGGCCGATACCCGCAATGAACAGCTCGGCAATGGAGGTTTCCGAGATGACCCCGTAGATGATCATGCCGATGCTGGGAGGGATCAGGAAGGCGATATCACTGGCGTTGATAATCAGAGCCAGCGTGAACGGATCGGAGTAGCCAGCCTTGAGCATTTTCGGGCGCAGCGGTGAGCCTACGGCAACCACGGTGGCCTGGGTTGAGCCAGACACCGCCCCGAACAGGGTGCACGAGGTGGCGGTACTGATGGCGAGGCCACCTTTGATGTGGCCGATAAAGGCCATGACCATATTGATCAGGCGGTCCGCAGACTGGCCCCGGGTCATGATATCGGCCGCCAGAATGAACATGGGTACCGCAATCAACGACGCTGGCCGGATGCCACCCATCATCTGCTGGATGAATGTGCCCATCTGCCCGAAGCCATCGAACATCATAACGAAGCCGATGACGGCAGCAGTGGTTAGCGGAATCATCATCGGGAAGCCCAGAAGCAGCAGCCCGATCATGACGATCATCATAATAGTTGCCATGGTGTGTCTTTCCTTAACCTATGGGTTCACGCTGCTTCAGACTTCGGTTTCAGTATCGGCGTAGCCATCCACCACACCCGTCGACAGGTACACGTCTTTGGTGGTGAAGTTCTTGATGGCGGTCAGCAGGTACTGGATGCCGGTAATGGCGAAACCGACAGGGGCCCAGATGTAAATCCACCAGATCTCAAAACCAAGCGCTGGCAAAATCCGACCTCGGCTGTACAGGGTCTGGATATACTCGAAGGAGTGATAGCACAGGAAAAACATGACCACGGAGGTAAACAGGGCGATGATGATCATCAGTACCTTGCGGCCCTTGGTCGGGAAGGCATCGTACATGGCGGACATGCGGATATGGCGGCCGTGCCGGGCGGCGTAGCCAATGCCCGCAAAGGTAATCAGAATGATCAGAATCCGGTTGATTTCACCGGAGAAAAACAGGCCCTCGCTGAACACGAAACGGGCAATAACATTGGCGTAGGTGTTTACCGCCATCAGAATCACGCCAGCGGCGAGCATGACGGCTTCAATTTTTGAAATCCAGACGTCAATCGTGCCCAGAAAGCCGGGCAAGCCGGACTCATAGTGACCGGTATCGTCTTCGATCTCCGGGGAATTCTCGGACATGGATTCTGCTCCAGAACATGTCGCTCCCGGCGGGAAGAATCCCCGGCGGGGCGGGGTTAAAGCTGGGTTGCCACCCGCCGGAGCGGGGGCAACCGTTTGGCGAGGTTCAGTCGCTCTGAACTTCTTTCAGATCTTCCTTGAACTGCTCCAGCAGCTCTTTACCACGCTCACCGGTCATTTCGATGAACTTCTCTTCCACCTGTGGTGCGCGGGCCTTGAAGGCTTCAATCTGTTCGTCAGTCAGACGGGTCACGGTAACTTCGTCGCTGTTGGACTGGATCTTTTCCAGGGCCTCGTCCGCCAGACCATCAATGTGCACGATGATTTCCTCGAAGGCGTAATCGGCGGCATCCTGAACCAGCTTCTTGTCCTCATCAGACAGGCCTTCGTAGAAGTTCTGGTTCGCCATCATGGCGGTGGTGAACCAGCCGTGGCCGGTGAATACCAGGTTCGGGGAAACCTCATACAGACCACCTGACTCAATCCAGAAAATCGGGTTCTCCTGACCCTGGATCATGTTGGTCTGCAACGCACCGTATACTTCACCCCATGGCAGCGGGGTTGGGGTAGCACCAAACGCAGAGTAGGTCTCGGACAGAAGCGGGTTGGTCATTACCCGGATCTTCTTGTTGTTGAAGTCTTCCGGAGAGGTCACCGGCTCATCAACGGTCACTACCATTTCCCCTTCCGGGTACATCTTCAGCAGCTCAAGACCTTTTTCAGAATACAGCTCCGGGAAGTCCTCATTGATGGCCTCACTCTCGCGGAAGAACTCGATCACGGTATCCATTTCGGTGGGCATGAGGTACGGGATAAAGAAGATCTGCGCTTCTGGGATCAGAGAGCCGGTAAAGCCAGGAGACTGGTTTACAAAGTTCAGGATACCGGCCTGGGTTTGTTCCATGATGTCGTCAGACTCACCCAGCTCACCGAAACGGTAAATCTGCAGGGTGTGGTCGGAATTCTCTTCAATGTATTCCTTGAACTTGTACGCGAATACGTCCTGAACGTCGCCTTCGTATTCTTCATGGGCGTAGCGCCAATTGGCGGCATTCACGGCATTTGCCGCGGTCAGGCCGGCAAATGCCAGCGCTGAAATACCAGCCAGTTTCCTGAATTTACTTGTGCTGCTCATCGGGTTGTCTCCGCTCGTTATTTTACGTTAATCCATTGTTACATTATTAAAGACTGGCAAATCAAAGCGGTTTTCGCAAGGAAACGGGGGAAATAAGCTGCACGCAAATAGCCGATTAAGCCAAATTGCAAGTGCATGAATTCAGGATGGATTCGGGTTTTCAACACACAGGAACAGGAACCTTCTGAACTCCTCTGCCACCCGCTGGACACTGTTTTCGAGCCGATGTCCGTCGGGTAGGACCAGGGCTTCAATCTGCTGCCTCCGGGCCAGCTCCAGAACCGGCATTACCGGTACCACATCGTCGTTCCAGCCGTGGATAATGCGAGCGTGGCGGGCGCCGATCACCGGGTTGGACTCCGGATAATCCGGTAGCGCCAGTGCCGGTGCCAGCATAAAACAGCCCCTGACCGGAGCCTGTTCGCTGGTCCGGGCGCAGACCCAGCCGCCCATGCTCGAGCCTGCCAGGATGGTCTGTTCGGGCCTTGCACCGGCAGCTGCCATGGCGTGGCGCATCTGCTCCAGGCGTTCGGCAGGGTCTTTAGTGCTGCGATGATCCACCGCCTCGGCATAAACGCCTGAAAACGTTTCAGCCACCGTTTTCAGGGCCTGGATCTTGGTACTGCCGGGGCCACTTTCCAGACCGTGGGAGAGAAAAACATGGAATGCCGGTTGAGCCATGATCAGGTTCTGCCTAGTTGATGGTTGCGTCGGAGTCGGTTTGCGGGGAACGGGTTTCGGCCAGGATATCCAGGGCCTGCCGGCGTTTGTCCGGGTCGTGGATATCAATGGTGAACATTAGTTCGTCCACCTGAATGTCGGTCAGCAGGTCGTCGAGTTGCCGGCGCAGGTCTTCACTGTTACCCATGATCTGCAGTTTCAGGAAGTCCCGCACGCCGGCCTCCTCGGCCGGATTCCAGAGTCCGTCCATGGATTCGACCGGCGGTCGCATCCACAGCGGCTGTCCGCGGAACAGGGCCAGAATGCGCTGGTAGCTGGTGGTGGCCAGATGCCGCGCTTCGTCCTTTGAGGTCGCGGGGATAGCGGGAATCGCCAGCATGGCGTAGGGCTGTCGCAGCTGCTCTGAGGGCTCGAAGTTCTCTCGATAGACCTTCAGGGCTTCCCGGTAGAGCCGCGGTGCGAAGTGGCCGGCGAAGGCATAAGGGAGGCCCCGCATCGCCGCCAGTTGTGCGCTGTACAGGCTTGAGCCCAGCAGCCAGATAGGAACATTGGTGCCAGCACCGGGAATGGCTTTCACCGGCTGACCCGGTTGCAGCGGCCCCAGCAGGTTCTGCAGACGGGCTACGTCTTCCGGGAATTGCTCGGCGCCCAGGCCATCCCGTCGCAGTGCCCGGGCAGTGACCGGATCGGTACCCGGCGCGCGGCCAAGGCCGAGATCGATTCGGCCCGGATAGAGACATGCCAGGGTACCGAATTGCTCGGCAATCACCAGCGGTGGATGGTTCGGCAACATGACACCGCCGGAGCCCACCCGGATCCTCCCGGTTTTACCAGCGATGTGCCCCACCAATACCGAGGTGGCGGAACTGGAAATCCCTTCCATATTGTGGTGCTCGGCCAGCCAGAAACGCTTGAAGCCCAGTGCCTCCGCATGCTGGGCGTAACGTACGCTGTTGGCCAGTGTCGTTGCCACGGAGTCGCCCTCGCGCACGGAGGCCAGTTCGAGCAGGGAGTAATCGGGTGTTCTGGGCATGGGGTTCCGGTACCTGTGAAGAAACAACGGAGTTCAGCGTTTCACAATGACGCCAGCGGACGGTTTCTTCAAGGGTCATGACGGGAGGGGCAGGAGCATCCGGTGGTGCCGGATGCTCCTGCAAGCACTCATTACGGTGCTGGCGTGTACATCTGAGTGGAGTACTCGCCTTGGGCGGGCTTGCTGAGGGTGACCTCTTCCTTGACGTAATCGACGAAGGATTGGGCATAGTCCAGGAAGGTATCCGTGGCTCGGCCATCCTCACTGACGGTTCCGAAGGTCAGGTAGCCGTCACGGCCAGCCGCGGTGAAGCTGTTGGTGACGACGTTCAGGGTTTCAGCGTCGGTCAGAGCGCGCCAGGTGGTTTCACTCCGGGGCCGAACTTCGATGTCGTAGAGGCGTTCGCCAGCAGGCCTGGTCATGTCGACGGTCCAGCGCAGACCGGCGGCATAGGGGTAGGCACCTGTGGAGCCGCCTTCAACGTGGGCGAAATCCACTGCTTCATTCAGCACCTGTCTGATTTCTGCTCCGGTCATGGTCAGATCGGTAAGGGTATTGGCGAACGGCAGCAGGTTGTAGGCATCACCAATGGTGATATCGCCCGCCAGAATGTCGGTGCGAACGCCGCCGGCGTTCTGGATCGAAACATCGGCATTCTTGCTCTGGAACAGGAAGGCCTGAGCCACCAGGTTCGGGATATCACCACCCCGGTTCGGGTCTTCGTTGGCGCAGGTGTCATCGCCGTATGGCCGGCCGGGAATTCGGGCCAGGCACAGGTCTTCTGATGCGGTACCGATGACCTGATTGCGGAAGCTGTCCAGCTGGTTGGCGTACGTGGCCAGGGTTTGAGCGCCGGTCGGGTCGTCCGTCACAAGGCTGAGTTGCGGGTCCGCCTCGATGGCTGCCCGAATGGCGGCCAGTTCCTCGCCTTGGGGTTGGTAGCCATCGTCGGTGCCGTCATCACGGATGATGGAGTTGCCCAGGAGCAGGTGTGGCGTTCCGGAGCAGGAGGAAACAGTGCCATTGTTTTCCCAGGTCACGCTCAGTTCACCCAACACACGGGAATACTGCCAGGCCTGGGCCACGCACACTTTGTCGCCGTCGGCATTGGTCACTTCGGTGGGGTAGGGGCCGGAGGCACTCAGGCCGTAGGCGTCAAAGTTGCCAAGCAGGGTGTGGGAATCTCCGCCGATAATGACATCCACTCCAGACAGGCGCTCGGCCAGTGCCAGATCGTTGGCATACTGGTAGTGGGTCAGCAGGATGATCTTGTCGATGCCTTGGTCGTTCAGCTCATCAATCATGGCCTGGGCGGTTTCGGTTTCGTCCAGAAACTCAGTGCTTGCCAGCGGGCTTGAGCTGTTGCGGGTTTTGTTGGCGATGTCGATGCCGATGATGGCCACCTGCTGGCCATCAATGTTCTTGATGGTGTATTGCTGGATGTAATCGTCCTGGGCCACCGGGGCCAATGGGGTGCCGATGGCCGGTTTGACGTTGGCCGCGAGAACCGCCGTGTTACAGCTGCCTGCCGCCAGGTAGTCGAGGAACTTCACCAGTCCTTCATCACCACGATCAAACTCGTGATTGCCCAGTGCAAAGGCATCAAAACACACCTGGTTCATCAGCTCGGCATCGGCCTCACCTTCGAAGGAGGTGAAGTACAGGGTGCCGGTCATGGCATCTCCGGCATGCAGCTTCAGTACATTGTCCAGTTCGGCGGTTCGTTCGTTGATCTTGGCGATCACCCGGGGGAAGCCGCCGGCGCTGAATTCGGTTTCTTCACCAGCGATATCCAGGGACTGTGAGCCCGCTTCCAGATGGGAGTGGTGGTCGTTGATATGCAAGATGTTAACGGTAAAGCGCTCGGTTTCCGTTGCGGGCGCGTCGTCGTTATCACTGTTACAGCCGGTCAGGGCAATCAGCGGGATTGCCAGCCAGAGTCCTTGTCGAATCATTACTCTATCTCCGTTGTGGGGGTTAGCGGCTGGTCAGCACGCGAATCAGGGCGATCAGGTCGTGATGGCTGATTCGCCCGTCACCGTCAATGTCGTAAGCCGGAGCCGTGGCTTTGCCGAACAGTATCGCCAGCACCAGGCGCGACAGGTCCCGGCCGTTAACGCGGCCATCGCCGTTCAGGTCGGCGCGGTCTGCCGGGGTTCTGGTATCGAGATTGAGGGCAACGATCACAGGGTCATGGTCAGAGGCCCGGTAAGCGTCGGGTGCGTAGAAGCTGGCCTGCTGCTCCGGGGTCTTGAACTCGGTGTTGTAGTCCAGGGCTCTGGGCTCGTCGGCATTGATCGGCCAGACGGTGGTGTCGGCAATTTTGCCGGCCAGGGCGGTATTGGCCAGAGCGTGGTCCAGATAGCCGGCCTGGCCATAGAACACGTAGGAATACGCCTGCTCGCCAACGTAGGTCGCCAGCAGATCGGTATAGCCGGCACTGGCCAGGGCGCGAATGGGGTCTTCTTTCGCGTAGGCGTTGAGGTCGCCGATGATTAACACATCCGGTTCGCCGGTTCCGGTGGCATCGTCTGCCAGCCAGGATGCCAACGCCTGGGCGGCCTGGGTCCGTACTGGATTCCAGCAGCTCTGACCATCGTTCTGGTCAGCGTTGCTGCCTTCGGCACTGCCGCAGCCTTTGGACTTGAAGTGGTTGACGGCAATGGTGACGCCATCGTCTGAATCCTTCAGCCGAAAGGTTTGTGCCAGGGGCTGGCGGTTCAACTGGTCAAAAGGAGCCGCGCTCAGAGTGGCGGCGGTGCCAACGATCTCGACACGGTCGGCGCGGTACAGCAGGCCAACGGCAATGTCATCATTGCCCAGTTGTGCCAGGCCGGGATCGACCCACTGCCATTCGGAACCCAGGGCCCTGGCAAGTTCGGCAATGGCACTGGTCTGGCCGTAGCCGTCATTCTCGATTTCCATCAGGCCGATGATGTCGGCATCAAGGGCGACCAGGGCACTGACCAGCTTCTCGGTCTGGCGGGCCAGTTCTTCCGGGTTGTCTGCGCCCCGCGCCGTCGGGAATCCGCCACCCATGCCGTCACCGTTGAAGAAGTTCAGCACGTTGAAAGAAGCCACCACCAGGTTACCGCGATCCTCAAGGCCGGGCTCGGTTACACGTGCATTTGCCTGGCTGAAGGACGGGCTCGCGGTCGGCTGCAGACGCCATTCCGAAAAACGGTAGTCGAGAACGCCGGCAAGATCCTGAACGGTGTCGCCAGCGCGCACGGTCTGGCTGGCGCTCAGTTGCGGTGTCGGGTAGGGCACGATGGCCGGGTTCTGGCGGTTACTGGCGTCGTCCAGGATAATCCGGTCCAGCGCATTCAGATCAGCCACCAGTGCGGCATCCGCTCCGGGCTCAGCGATACTGGTGGGGATAAAGTGGCGACCACTCCCGAGGGTCAGGCTGCCGTATCGGCCCAGGTCGTAGTTGTCGTTCACCACAAGAGGCGTGCTGAATTTTACCCGCATGGATTCAAAGGCTTCCGGAGCTGTTGCATCGGCCCAGGGCAGTGAAATATTCGTCGGTGGTGGAAGCTCCGAGGTGCCACAGTTTTCGGTACCGCCCAGATTGGTCAATTCGGTCAGGCCGTCGTATTCGGTCACTTCACCGGCAAGCCGCAGGCGCTGGCCGGGCTCGGCGTTCAGAGTTGGCGCATAGACAAACAGGCCTTCGGAGGTGGCGAGGTTGTCGTCGCGGTCTGAGGCTTTTTCCTCCACAAAGATGCCGCCAAGGCCATCGTTGGTGTTGAAGGTGGCTGTAACCACGGCCTCGATCACCACGTGCTGGCCGGCAACCGGGCTGATATCGCCTTCGCCCTGAATGTCCGAAATGCGGGTGGCGGGAGCGCCACAGGTCAGATCCGGCGCAGTCGGTGGCTGGTCCGGGTTATCGTCATCGTTGCCGGCGACGCCGAGATCGTCGAAGTTGTTCTGGGGAAAGCCGTCAAAGACCGTGGCCGGGTCGAAATCGTCGTAGGCATCGGTATCGGCCAGGGTGCCTGCACGGCGGCGCAGAGTGCGATCCTGGGTGCGGGTATCCCCGGACCCCCAGTAGCTGCCGGGGTCTGTACCGACCTGGCCGATACTGTCGGCAACCGTGCCGCCGTTCAGGAGCAGGACAGCGTCATCACCGTTGAACAGTCCGGCTCCGGTGGTTTGATCCGCCACAGCGAGAATGGCCGGGTCAGCAGCGCTATGCGCGAAAACGAAGTTGCTGCCCGGAGCAATCGAACCTTCCAGGTTGAAGGTTTGCCCGGGGGTGGCGCTGCCGTTGAAGAAAACCTGCAGCTCCCAGGGGGCAAGATCCACCACGGCGTCGCCGGTGTTGAGCAGTTCAATGGCTTTGTTGTTGCTGGAGCCTTCGACATACTCGCTGATGACCAGCGATGCCTGTGTTGTCGATGCCAGAAGGCCGCCGATGGCGGCTGCCAGCAGCGTTGGTTTCATCGTCATGGCACTGTCCTTGTTTCGGTTATGTTGTGTGTTTTGACACCACAATCTGACCGTGCTGTGTGACGATGACATGAGAGTTTTGTGAAGGATGCTTTGCCGGTTTGTGTCAATGTGGACAACGCTCCTGAGCAGTTTGGTAATCCAGTGCGTATACAGGGGATGTATCGACAGGAGGGCCGATGATGCGTTGGACAGTCTTGAAGTGTGTGAGTGTGCTTTTACTGTTAGGGTTGACGGTGCCTGCCGTTGCCCGGGATTGCCCGGATTTCCTGGACCACGAGCAGCGCAAGCTGCACTCCCGGGATTCGGTGAATCTGTGCGAGGTGGCTGCTGGCCAGCCGATGCTGGTGGTGAACACAGCCAGCCGTTGTGGTTATACCGGTCAGTTTGAAGGCCTGGAGGCCCTGCACCAGCGGTACAAGGATCGGGGGCTGACGGTCGTGGGATTTGCCAGTGATGACTTCCGGCAAGAGGCGGATTCCGAAGAAGAAGCCGCGAAGGTCTGTTTTGTGAACTTTGGCGTGAGTTTTACCATGATCGCGCCGAGCGCAGTGACCGGTGAGCAGGCCAATCCGGTGTTTCAGGAAATCAATCGCCAGAGCCAGCCGCCACGCTGGAACTTCACCAAGTATGTGATCGATGGTGACGGTAAGGTGACGGCCCGTTTCCCGAGCCAGGTGCGCCCCGAGGATGCCCGGTTGATTCAGGCCCTGGAATCGGTTCTGTAATCCCCGGCCGGTTTGCGGATAGCAGTCTATTCTGAAGGCAAAGGTTGTTCACCGCTCCGGGTGTAGTATGCAGTGTTTGGAAAAGGATGCCCTATGGCAGAAGCCCTGTTTGAATCCGTACGAAGCCAGATAGCACAGAATCTCTCGGCTACCCTGGACGCTCTCGCTGGCGGACAGACCGATTGGGTGGCCCTGGCCGGACATGTTCTCAGTCAACTGCTGATTTCGGTGATCTACCTCGGCATTCTGTTGCTGGTCTATGGCATTCTGATCAGCCTGATACGCCTTGTCGTTGGCAGCCGACGCAGCTCGAAGCCCTGGTTTGGTCAGTTGCGCACTGGCATCCGTTATCTGTTCGGGCTGGGCGGATTGCTGGTGATTATGGCGCAATTCGAGGCCTCGCCGGAGCTGTTGAAGGGCATGGCCAGGGCGGGCCTGATGGCGTTGGGCTTTTTTGTGGGCTGGCTGGCGATTGGTCGTCTGCTGCGGGAGACGATGAATCGCTACCGTCTGGAACCCTCCATCCGCCAATTGGTCGAGAATCTGTTCTCGGTGCTCACCGTTACCTTCGCGGCCGTTACGGTGCTGTCCCAGTTCGGTTTCGATGTGGTCTCCATCGTCGCGGGTCTGGGGATCGTGGGGATTGCCGTCGGGTTTGCGGCCCAGTCCACGCTGTCGAACTTTATTGCGGGTATTACGTTGCTGATTGAGCGCCCCTTCCGGATTGGCGATTGGGTCACCATCAACGGCCAGGATGGTAAGGTGGTGAAGATCGCCCTGCGGACCACCTGGCTGCGTACCCGGGACAATATCTTTACCATGATCCCGAACGATAACGTGGCGTCCTCGGAGATCATCAATTACAGCGCCGAAGGGGCGACGCGCCTGAACATTCCGGTTGGCATTGCCTATAAGGAGTCTGCCAAGGCAGCCCGGGACGTGATTATGCCGGTTCTGCTGGCGCACTCTGAAGTCTTGCAGGGGCCGGGTATGGAGCCGCGAGTGGTGGTCAAGACTCTGGGCAACTCTTCAGTCGATCTGGAGGTCAAGATCTGGATTACGCCGGACAATCTGGAGGTTCAGCCCAGAATTATGGCTGATGTGCTTGAGAAGATTAAGGAAGCCCTGGACGACGCGGACATTGAAATACCTTTCCCGCACCTGCAACTGTTCATAGATGATGCCAAAGGGCTTGCCCCGTTGGTGCAACCGTTTTACCCAAGGCCGACGGAACAAGGGAAAGGCCTGTCGTCGCCAGGAGACAATCATGAATGAGCCGTCCGGCTACTACGAGAGCAACACCACCCTGGCCCAGTATCTGGAGTTTCACTTCGGTGAAAGCTGGCATGGTGAAGCCAACTTTCCGAAAGAACTGGCCGATGCCGCGCTTGGAGCGCTGGATGGCCGCGCCAGCTGCCGGGCGTTGGATATCGGTTGTGCGGTAGGACGTACCTCGCTGGAGCTGGCCCGCCAGTTTGACCATGTCGATGGGGTCGATTATTCGGAAACCTTTATCGGCAAATGCCGTGAGGTGGTGCGGGAGGGGGTTGCGCGGTATGCGCGTCCCGAAGAGGGCGAGCTGGTCAGCTACCAGGAGCGGTCACTGGCAGCCCTGGGTCTGACCGAGGCTGCCCGCCGCGTGGCGTTCCATCAGGGCGATGCCTGCAAGCTCGGCGCTGATTACCGGGACTACGATCTGGTGCTGGCCGGCAACCTGATTGACCGTCTCTACAACCCATCCCTGTTTCTGGAACAGATCCATGAGCGTATCAATGCGCTGGGGCTGCTGGTGATTGCTTCACCCTATACCTGGCTGGAGGAGTACACACCCAGGCAGGACTGGCTCGGTGGTTTCCTGAAAGACGGTGAGCCATTCACCACCCTGGATGGTCTCAAGGCGGCGTTGTCCCCCCGTTTCCGCTTGCTGGCAGAGCCCCGGAGCCTGCCCTTCGTGATCCGAGAGACCCGCAACAAGTTCCAGCACAGTTTTTCGGAGCTCACAATCTGGGAGAAGTTGCCGGATTAGCGTGCCCTGTCACACAAGCGTCATCTCTTCCGGTTAGTGTGAAGGCTCATCAGGACGACATGCATTGTGTTGATGCATCGTGTGATTGCTTATGCCGGGGCTTGCCCCGGCTTTTTTATGGAGCCCGGTGTTCGCCGCTCCCTTCCCTTCTCAACGCCCGTTCACGCCGTCGCGCGGTTTCGCTGCGTTCCGATATGGTTTGCTGCACAAACTGTATGTGCTCCCCGGCGATGGCCCTGGCGTCTTCTTCCCGGCCTTCAACGATGGCGTTATACAGCTTCTGGTGCTGGTCCATCAGGCCCTGGCGGGTCTGAACCTCGCGGGAGTACATGCCACCGATGTTGGTGACAATGTTGTTCTTGAGCATGCTGAACAGGTTGCGCATGGTGTGCAGCAGCACCACGTTGTGGCTGGCTTCAGCAATAGCCATGTGGAAGCGGGCATCGGCAGCCCCTTCTTCTTCCAGATTGTGGGCAGTGGAATTCTGGTAGCAGGCGTGGAGCTCTTCCCAGGCTTTGCCCAGCCGTGCCAGATCCACTTCCGTGGCGCGTAGGGCCGCGTAGTAGGCGCAGTCACCCTCCAGTGTGCGACGGAACTCAAGCAAATCCCGGTGCGCTTCCGGGTGCTTTTCCAGCAGCGGAATGAGAGGGTCGCTGAAGCTGCTTCCCAGATTCTCCGCCACATAATTGCCGCCGCCCTGGCGGCTTTTCAGCAGGCCTTTGGCCGCCAGGCGTTGCACCGCCTCTCTGAGAGACGGGCGGGATACGCCGAATTGCTCCGCCAGCACCCGTTCCGGCGGCAGGCGCTGGCCCGGTTCCAGGGTTCCTTCCAGAATCATGGTCTCCAGTTGCTCGACAATGGTGTCGGCCAGCCGTCTGGGAGCAATCTGATTGATGGGCATGATGTCTCGCTTGTATGTCTAAAAAATTGGTCTTACCAATAAATCTTACCTCTGTCCACGCTTGTTTTTACAACAAAACCTCAACGCAATACGACTAATGTATGAGTGGGCAGTTTTGACACCACAAGGTCTGCTCAAATAACGTACTCGGCACAGGTTTGTAAATTGGTAATACCAATTATCCAAAAATAGAATCCAACAACAAGACCCTGGAGAACATGATGTCGTCCGGATTGCTCGCCCTGTTGGCGTTTACGCCTATTCTTCTTGCCGGAGTGCTGCTGATTGGCATGCGTTGGCCCGCCCGCCGTGCCATGCCCGTGGTATTTCTGGTTACCGCGCTGATTGGCTATAGCGCCTGGGATATGACCCTGAACCGTATCCTCGCTTCCACTCTGCAAGGGCTGGTAATCACCATCGGCCTGCTGTGGATTATCTTTGGCGCGATATTGCTGCTGAACACGCTGAAGCACTCCGGTGCCATCACCACGATTCGGGCCGGCTTTACCAACATCACCTCGGATCGCCGTATTCAGGCCATCATCATTGTCTGGCTGTTCGGCAGCTTTATCGAAGGTGCCTCTGGCTTTGGTACACCGGCCGCCATCGCCGCGCCCCTGCTGGTTGCGGTCGGTTTTCCGGCTATGGCGGCCGTCATGCTGGGCATGATGGTGCAGAGCACGCCGGTATCCTTTGGTGCTGTAGGTACGCCGATTGTGGTGGGAGTGACAACGGGTCTGGATCGGGCCAGCATTACCGAGCGACTGGAATCCCTGGGCTCCAACTGGGATACCTACCTGCAACTGATCACCTCGGAAGTGGCCATCACCCACGCCATTGTCGGTGTCGTTATGCCGGTACTGATGGTGACGATGATGACCCGCTTCTTCGGCAAGAATAAAAGCTGGAAAGAGGGGCTGGAGGTCCTGCCATTTGCGTTGTTTGCCGGCATCGCGTTTGTCGTGCCCTACGCCCTGACCGGGGTGATTCTGGGGCCGGAGTTCCCGTCTCTGCTGGGTGGCCTGATTGGTCTGGCGATTGTGACCACTGCCGCCAAAAAAGGCTTCCTGATTCCGAAGCGGACCTGGGATTTTGCCGACAGCAAAGACTGGCCCAGTGAGTGGCTGGGCAGCATTGAGATGAAACTGGAAGACATCGCCGCCAAACCGATGAGCGGTTTCCGGGCGTGGGTACCCTACGTGCTGGTCGGCGTGGTACTGGTGCTCAGCCGCACCGTTGAGCCGATCAAGCAAGCCTTCACCAGCGTTGGCGTGTCGTTCTCCAACATCCTGGGAGAAGCAGG
Organism: Marinobacter nauticus; assembly: GCF_003634635.1. Lineage (GTDB taxonomy): Bacteria > Pseudomonadota > Gammaproteobacteria > Pseudomonadales > Oleiphilaceae > Marinobacter > Marinobacter nauticus. The sequence goes on from NZ_RBJB01000004.1 coordinate 569,392, forward strand.
TATTAATGCCGGGATCCAGCCACTTTACCTGCCGGGCGGTATTCTGGTGATGGTAGTGCTGGCAACTTTCTTCATCCACCGGATGAACCTGAAAGCGCTGAATTCGGCGGTGAAAGAATCCGGTGGCGTGCTGCTGAGTGCCGGTTTCGTGCTGCTGTTCACCGTGCCTATGGTGCGGATACTGATCAACTCCGGCGTTAACCTGTCGGACCTGCCGAGCATGCCGCTGGCCATGGCCACCTGGGCTGCCGATGCGGTTGGCGGCATTTACCCGTTGCTGGCCCCCACGGTGGGTGCGCTCGGTGCGTTCCTGGCCGGTTCCAATACGGTCTCCAACATGATGTTCAGCCAGTTCCAGTTTGGCGTTGCCGAGAGCCTTGGTTTGTCCACCGCACTGATGGTGGCGGTGCAGGCCGTGGGTGCTGCGGCAGGCAATATGGTGGCCATCCATAACGTGGTGGCAGCATCTGCTACGGTCGGGTTGCTGGGCCGTGAAGGTCAGACACTGCGCAAGACGGTGTGGCCGACCCTATACTACCTGGTGATGACCGGTTCGATTGCGCTGCTGGCCGCCTACGGCCTGGGGCTGACGGACCCGTTACTGAACTGAAAACACTGGGATAACCACAACGGGTGGCCGGCTGCTGGCCGGACCGCCCGGAGGCAATGACTGATGAGTGAGCTGTTTTACGACGCCGCCCCCAATGCCACCCGCGTGGCTCCTGAGCGCCCCAGGCCACGAATGTATCCGGCCAAGCCGGCCGAGGTCACTTTGTTCGGCACCTGCGTGGTGGATTTGTTCTTTCCCGAGGCCGGGCTGGATGCTATCCGCCTGCTGGAACGGGAAGGCATTCGCGTGCATTTTCCAGACGAACAATCCTGCTGCGGTCAGCCGGCCTGGACCTCCGGCTACGTGAACGAGGCCCGGGAGGTGGCGCGGGCACAGCTCAATTTACTCGACAACGGCTTGCCGGTGGTGGTGCCGTCCGGATCCTGTGCCGGTATGTTCCGACAGCATTACCGGGAAGTCTTTGCAGAAGAACCAGATACCCTTAAACGTGTGGAAGATCTGGCTGAACGAACGTTCGAGCTGACCGAGTTTCTGCTGCATGTATGCAAGGTGGACTGGCAGGATCTCGGCCAGCCCACACAGATTGCCTTGCACACCTCCTGTTCCGCCCGCAGGGAAATGAACACCCACCTGCACGCGCGGGAGTTGCTGGGCAAGCTGGCGAATGTCGAGCGGCTGGACCACGATCATGAAAGCGAATGCTGCGGCTTTGGTGGCACCTTCTCTGTGCGCATGCCCGAAGTGTCCGGGGCCATGGTGCTCGACAAAACCCGTTCGTTGCGGGAATCCGGTGCAGCGGAAATGGTAACCGCTGATGGCGGCTGCCTGCTCAACATCAACGGCTCCCTGGAAAAACAGAAACAGACGTTCCGGGGCCGGCATCTGGCCAGCTTTCTTTGGGAGCGGGTGAGTGGAGAGGTGAAATCATGAGCCAGCGTATACCGGTAAAAGAACTCACCGACAGCTTCCGTGGCCGCGCGGTGGGCGCCCTGGCCGACGACCAGCTGCGCACCAACTTCCGCGTCGCCATGGACTCGCTGATGAAGAAGCGGGCCGATGCCTTTCCGGACGAGGAGGAGCGTGAGGGCCTGCGGGAACTCGGCAACCACATCAAGGCCCGGGCGCTGTCCCGGTTGCCGGATTTGCTTGAACAACTGGAAACCAGGCTGACCGCCAACGGTGTCAAGGTCCACTGGGCGGAGACTAACGAAGAGGCCAACCGGATTGTCCACTCCATCATTGAGGCGAAGCAGGGTTCTCAGGTGGTGAAGGGTAAATCCATGGTCAGCGAAGAAATGGAAATGAACGACTACCTGGCCGAACGCCACATCGAGTGCCTGGAGTCGGACATGGGCGAGTATATCGTCCAACTGGATGGTGAAAAGCCCTCCCACATCATCATGCCCGCGATTCACAAGAACCGCTTTCAGGTCTCCAGACTGTTCCACGACAAACTGGGCGTGGATGAGACCGAGGATGTGAACGAACTGATCCAGATTGGTCGCCGCACCCTGCGCCAGAAATTCCTTGAAGCGGATGTCGGGGTCTCCGGCGTCAACTTCGCCATTGCCGAAACCGGCACCTTGCTGCTGGTGGAGAACGAAGGCAATGGCCGCATGAGCACCACGGCGCCGCCAGTGCACATTGCCGTCACCGGCATCGAAAAAGTGGTGGAGAACCTGCGGGACGTGGTGCCTCTGTTGTCGCTGCTCACCCGTTCCGCGTTGGGTCAGCCGATCACTACTTACGTGAACATGATTTCCGGCCCGCGCAAGGCGGATGAGCTGGATGGTCCGGAAGAAGTGCATCTGGTTCTGCTGGACAATGGCCGCAGTGGTGCTTTCGCCGATGCCCAACTGCGCCAGACGTTGAACTGTATCCGCTGCGGTGCGTGCATGAACCACTGCCCGGTCTATACCCGTGTGGGTGGCCACACCTACGGTGAGGTTTATCCGGGGCCGATCGGCAAGATTATTACGCCGCATATGGTCGGGTTGCACAAGGTACCGGACCACCCCAGCGCGTCTTCATTGTGTGGCGCCTGTGGTGAGGTTTGTCCGGTGAAGATTCCGATCCCGGAAATGCTGCAGCGCTTGCGTCAGGAAAACGTGAAAAGCCCCGCCGAACAGCCGAAAGTTAAAGATGGCGGCGCCAAGTATTCCCGCAAGGAGCGGGCAATCTGGCGCTTCTGGGCCAGCCTGAATACGTCGCCGGTGTTTTACCGCCTGTTCCTGTGGGGCGCGACCCGTTTTGGCAAACTGGCACCGAAAAACGTCGGCCCCTGGACCGAGAACCACTCGGCGCCGGTACCGGCCCGGCGGTCTTTGCATGATCTGGCCAAAGCCCATTTGAATCAGGGAGACCGGTGATGAGTGCCCGCAGCAATATTCTCAACAAGCTCCGTGCCGGTCTGGCCGGCACCACGCCCCGGCCGGACGATTTCGATGAGGCTCTGGTGACCCGCCCCTGGCAGTATGCGCCGGAGGACCGGATTACCCGACTGCGCTCCCTGATGGAAGCGGTGCACACCGAAATCCACCAGTTGACGACCGAGCAATGGCCCTCAAAGGTTCAGGAATTGCTGGAGAGCCGCGGCCTGAAGAATGTGCTTTATGCCCCGGGTACCGAGCACGGCAAGCAGCTGGCGGAGCACTGGCAGCGTGCGGAGCCCAGACCGGAGCTGTTGGTCTATGACCGCCCCATTGAGGAATGGAAAGAGGAACTGTTCTGGCAGGTGGATGCCAGCGTGACGGGCACGGTGGGCGGGATTGCTGCCACCGGTTCACTGGTACTGTGGCCGGATCGTCACGAACCGCGGCTGATGAGTCTTCTGCCGCCGTTGCATATCGCGTTGCTCAAGGCGAGTGAGGTGGAAGACAACCTGTATGGGATGATGCAGAAGCACAACTGGTCCGCGGGTCTGCCCACGAACCTGTTGCTGGTCTCTGGTCCGTCCAAGACGGCGGACATCGAGCAGGTGCTTGCCTATGGGGCCCATGGCCCCAAGGAGCTAGTGGTCCTCATCCTTGAGGACGGCTGATCAGAGTTCCTTGATCGCGCTGGTGGTGGCTTGCAGGACTTCCTTGGCGTCGCCCTTCACCATCAGGCTGTTGTCGCGAATGAACAGACCGTTGGGAATGCCGGCGAAGCCAGCGGACAGGCTGCGCTTGACCACCACCACCGTTTTCGCCTTGTGCACGTCCAGTATGGGCATGCCGAAGATGGGCGAGTTGGGGTCTTCGGCGGCGGCCGGGTTCACCACGTCATTGGCGCCGAGCACGATGGCCACATCCGCCTGCGGCAGTTCCGGGTTGATGGCGTCCATGTCTTTCAACTGGTCATAAGGGATTTCAGCTTCGGCCAGCAGCACGTTCATGTGCCCTGGCATCCGGCCTGCCACCGGGTGAATCGCGTAACTGACCTTGGCACCACGGCCCTCAAGCTGGTTGGCGAGTTCTTTCACCGCATGCTGTGCCTGAGCCACCGCTAGGCCGTATCCGGGCACCATGACCACTTTACGGGCACCATCGAGCAGCAGAGCCAGGTCGTCAGGGGTGGCGTATTTCACCTTGCCATCGTAGAACTCCCCTTCATCCTGCTGGCTCGCCGTGCTGTCTGATCCGCCCAGTACACCGCCGAACAGAACGTTGGGCAGGGACCGGTTCATGGCCTTGCACATGATGGCGGTCAGAATCAGCCCGGAAGCACCCACCAGGGAACCGGTAATGATCAACCCCTGGTTGCCCAGCACGAATCCGGTGGCCGCGCCCGCCAGGCCGGAATAGGCGTTAAGCAGGGCGACGACGACCGGCATGTCGGCACCACCGATAGGCTGGACCAGACCAATGCCAAGCAGCAGGCAGAGCCCTACGAGGGCCGCGAGGGCCAGCGGGCTGGTGCTGCCGCTGGTGGCAAACAGCACCGCTCCGGCGACGGCGGCAATCAGCGTAACCAGCGTGACACTGTGCCACAGGCGATTGTTCCGGCTGTCGCCAATATTCCCCTTGAGTTTCAGAACGGCTACCACCGACCCGGTCAGAGTGACCGAGCCGATGACGATGGAGGCCAGAATCGCGGCGGTCCAGCCGCCACTGCCGGCACCGGTGGCATTAACCGCGTGCATCCAGGTGCTGGCGGCCACTGCAACGGAGGCGCCCCCGCCGATACCGTTCAGGCTCGCCACCAGTTCCGGCATTTCCGTCGTTGCGGTCCGTTTTGCGAGCCAGACGCCGATCGCGCCGCCCAGCAGCATGCCAGCGATGATGGCCGCGTAGCTGATGATTTCCTGGTGCAACAGGGCGGCGACGACCGCAATCAGCATCCCGATGGCGGCCAGCTGGTTACCACGTACGGCCGTTTTCGGGCGGGTCATGCCCTTGATGCCGAGAATGAAGCAGACAGCAGCTGCAAGGTAAGACAGGTTGATCAATGCAAACATGGTTATCCCTTCCGCTTGAACATATTCAGCATGCGATCCGTCACCAGAAAACCGGCCACGATATTGATGCTGGCCAGGGTGACAGCGATAAAGCCCAGCACGCCGGCGACATTAGGCGACAGCTCTGTGCTACCCGCGCTGATGATGGCGCCGACAATCACGATGCCGGAGATGGCATTGGTGCCGCTCATCAACGGGGTATGAAGCGTGGGCGGAACCTTGTTGATCAGTTCTACCCCGACGAACAATGCCAGAATGAAAATGGTAAAGCTGAGTGCAAACAGTTCCATCAGTCCGTGTCCTTTTGGGTTGAAGTTTGCGGAGTGTCTCGAGTCTCGGCGTTGTGGCGGACGCTGCCGTGCTGGACCACCAGTGTGGACGCAACAATCTCGTCCTCCAGCTTGGGCACCACACGACCGTCTTCGGTCATGTTGAGCAGAAAGGCGGTAATATTGCGGGTGAGCAGCTGGGAGGCATGCACCGGTACGCGGGAGGGGTGGTTGGCATGGCCCACCAGGGTAACGCCGTCTACATCCACCTTCTGGTTCAGAACGGTGCCGTCCACGTTGCCACCTTTGTCGGCCGCCAGATCCACGATCACCGAGCCGCTCTTCATGCGGTGGATCATTTCCTGGTCAATCAGTTTGGGAGCCGGTTTTCCGGGCACCGCCGCCGTGGTGATCACCAGGTCGGCGCGGGCGACGCAGTCTGCCAGTTGCTGTCGTTGGGCGGTGTAGAACGCCTCGCTCTGCGCCTTGGCATAACCGCTGTCTCCGGTGGTATCGGATTCAGGCACTTCGATTTCAATGAAATCGGCGCCCAGGCTCTCCACCTGCTCTTTCACCTCAGGGCGAAGATCGTAGGCCTCGACCACTGCGCCCAGACGGCGGGCGGTGGCAATGGCCATCAGACCTGCAACACCGGCGCCAATGACCAGTACCCGGGCCGGATGAATGGTGCCGGCGGCGGTCATCAGCATGGGGAAGTAACGGGGCAGGGCCATAGCGCCACTGAGGACGGCGCGGTAGCCGCTGATGCCCGCCATGGCACTCAACACGTCCATGGACTGGGCGCGGGTGGTTCTGGGCACCAGGTCCAGGGCAAATGCCTGTACGTTTTGCCCGGCGAGCTGTTCCAGCAGCGGTTGGTTGAACCAGGGATCGAGCAGGCAGATCAGGGTGGCGTCTTGCTGAATCAGTCGCGCTTCCTCTGAGGAGGGCGCCCGAACCTTGAGGATGACTGTGGCCTGACGATATAAGGCGTCGGCATCGTCGGCGATGATGGCCCCGGCGTGGCGATAGTCGTCATCGGTGAAATGGGCGGCACTGCCAGCGCCACTCTCGACCACCACCTCGTAGCCGGCCTCCAGCAGGGTGGAAACTCCGGATGGGATAATGGCCACACGGTTTTCACCGTCTTGTCGTTCTCTGGGAATCCCTATCATCATGCGTACAGGCTCCGTTCAGTTTGAGTTTGTTCTGCCCCGGTGTTCAGTCCCAGGGTGTTAAGGGTGTAGCGGCGGACATCGGCCAGCAGTTGGCGGTTGGCCTGAAGCGATTGACCGTAGCTCGGAATCAGCGATTGCAGGGTTTGCAGCGGTTGGCCCTGAATCAGCTCCGGGAAACAACGTTCTATAACCTCCAGCATTGCGGAGACGCAGGTGGAGGCGCCCGGTGAAGCGCCCAGCAGGGCTGCCAGGGATCGGTCCTCAGTGCTCAAAACCTCGGTGCCGAATTCCAGACTGCCCCGGCCCGAGGCCGTTGGTTTGATAACCTGCACACGCTGCCCGGCCCGCACCAGTTGCCACTGAGCCGGGTCCGGGTCCTCAATAAAGCGCGCCAGTTCGCCGAGGCGGGCTGATTTGGGGCTGAGGGCTTCTTTGATCAGGTATCGGGTCAGCGGCCAGTTGTGCACGCCAACGTCGATCAGCGGCCGCAGGTTGTGGCTGCGAATTGAGCGGATCAGGTCCGAGCGATCGCCGCTTTTGAGGAAGCGGGTGGTAAAGCCAGCGAAGGGGCCGAAGAGCAGGGCCGCCTTGCCATTGATAAAGCGGGTGTCCAGGTGGGGCACTGACATGGGTGGGGCGCCCACCGGTGCCTGGCTATAGACCTTGGCGTTGTGTGACAGGGCCATGTCTTCGTTATTGCAGGCCAGCCACAGGCCGGACACCGGGAACCCCCCGTAGCCGCGAATTTCCGGAACTCCGGTCTTCTGCAGCAGTGACAGGGCGGCTCCGCCCGCGCCAATGAACACAAAGCGGCTGGTGATGCTGCGTTTCTCGCCGCTGTTCAGATGATGCAGGTGCACGCGCCAGCCGCCGGGTTCGCGCTTGATATCGTTTACCTGGCACTGGAGCTGGATATCACAGGCGTTGTGCTGCGCCAGGGAGCGCCCGAGCAGTCGGGTCAGTGCACCAAAATTGACGTCACTGCCGTGGGCGACGCGGGTAGCTGCGACCGGTTCAAAGGCTTGCCGGGTACCGTGGATCAGCGGGAGCCAGCGAGCGAGGGTGTCTGGTTGATCGCTGAACTCAATCTCCTGAAACAGCGGTTGGCCCTCGAGGGCTCTGTGGCGGGTTTTCAGAAAATCACAGGCCTTGGCGCCCTGAACCCAGCTCAGATGTGGCACCCGGCGAATGAAGTTGGCCGGTGCGGGCAAGAGCCCCTTCTCAACCAGGCTGCTCCAGTACTGAAGTGAGAGCTCGAAGCGCTCGTTGATGGCGAGCGCCCGCTCTACGGAAACGCTGCCATCGGGGTTGGTGGGGGTGTAGTTGAGTTCGCAATAACCGGCGTGACCCGTGCCGGCGTTGTTCCAGGCGTCCGAGCTTTCGCCGGCCAACTGTTGTCCCTGTTCGACCAGGGTGATCGACCGGGAGCTGTCCAGTTGCTGAATCAGAGAGGCCAGCGTGACGCTCATAACGCCGCCGCCAATCAGAAGAATATCGGTATCAAAGCCCGCCATGGGTATGCCCCTTTCAGTAGCAAACGAACAAAGGGGGCATACTTTAGTCTAAGGCGGTTGCCGCAAGAATCGTATTTACTGAGGCAAATACATCGAAAAAATCGATCTATTTAGTGCCGAAGCCGCGACCATTCAGGAATGCTTTTATGTGCGGGCGCAGTTTTGAGGTAAACAGTGGCTTCAGCTGTTCGGACCAGGTGGTGTCCTTGTTGCTGCTGCTTCTGGCCTGGTAATACTGATTCATGGTCTGGTCGAAACGGGTCATCAGAGTGGTGTCATCGGCATCAGTGTAGGCGTCTTCTTTCAGAATCGCGGAAAGTGGCAGCCGGGGCTTAACTTCCGGGTTCTGATCGGGGTAGCCGAGGCACATGCCAAATACCGGGTAGACATGTTCCGGCAGTTTCAGAATCTCGCTCACGTCCTGCGGGTTGTTACGAATACCTCCGATGTAACACAGTCCCAGCCCCTCGGATTCCGCAGCAATGGCGACATTCTGTGCCATCAGGGCGGTGTCGATGGTGGCAACCAGCAGTTGCTCGGTCATACCTCGTATCACCTCGGCACCGGCCCGCTCAGCGGCTTCGGTCGCTCGTTTCATATCGGCACAGAACACCAGGAAGTCGGAACTGTTGGCGACATAGGGTTGGCCGCCGGCCAGTTCGGCGATCTTACGGCGGTTCTCCGGGTTGACCACATGGATGATGGAGTAGGCCTGAACGTGATTGGAGGTGGCGGCACTCTGGCCGGCACGAATCAGCTCTTCGAACAACTCCCGTGGGACCTGCTGGTCCTTGAACTTGCGGATAGAGCGGTGGGATTTCAGAAGTTCAATGGTCGGATTCATAGCCTCTAGCCTGTCTCTAAGAAAGAAAACAGACGATAGCTTGCTCATCAGCAACCGCACAAGCGGACAAAGGTGGGTAGTTGTCCGGATGGTATGACTTTCGCCAGACAAAAAAGGCGCGCCGGGAAGGCGCGCCTTTGAGGGTGAATGCAGAGCCCGTGCTTTACGGGATCATGTCCACCGGTTTGGGGGTATTGGCCGTGCTTGGCGGCAGTACCGGATAAGTTACTTCCGGAACATTGCCGGTCAGGGTCTTGAGGAAGGCGACGATGGATTTCACTTCGTCGTCGTTCAACTCGGTACCCAGCTGGGCAGTACCCATCACCGCAACGGCTTCTTCCAGGCTCCAGACGGCGCCAGAGTGGAAATAGGGCGCGGTCAGCTCGATGTTACGCAGCGGAGAGGCGCGGAACACATACTCGTCAGACGCGGTTTCGGTGACAGAGAAGCGGCCTTTGTCGCCCTCTGGCAGGATCTCGGCACCAGGCTTGGCAACCAGTCCGAACGGATAGTAGTTCTGGCCGCCGAGGTTCACACCACTGTGGCAGGCGGTACAACCGCGGTCCATGAACAGGGCCAGGCCTTCTTTTTCACTCTCGTTCAGAGCGGAACCGTCGCCGCGCAGGTACTTATCGAAAGGTGCTTCCGGGGTGATCAGTGTCGCTTCATAGGCTTCAATGGCCACAGCCATATTGTCGAAGGTAACCGGATTTTCCTGGCCCGGGAAGGCGTCCTCAAAGCGCTCGATATACTCCGGCATACTCTTCAGGGTAGCCACCACCCGGTCTGGCGTGCTGCTCATCTCGACACCCGCCTGTACCGGCCCTTTGGCCTGCTCGGCCAGGTCGGCGGCACGGCCATCCCAGAACTGGGCCGCGTTAAACACGGCATTGAACACGGTCGGCGAGTTCCGGGGGCCTTTCTGCCAGCCATGGCCGATCGAGGTGGGCAGCTCGTCATCACCCCCCAGTCCCACGTTGTGGCAGGTGTTGCAGCTGATCAGGTGGCTGGAAGACAGGCGCGGTTCAAAGAACAGCATCTTGCCCAGTTCAACCTTGGCCTGGGTGAGTTCATTGCCATCAATCACCGGTGGGTATTTTGGAATGGGCTCGAACATGCTGTTGGCCCGTTCCATCAGGTTGTCCGCCATGGCGGAGCCCGCCACCACACCCAGACTGAGGGCGAGTGCTTTAACCAATGGACGCTTGATCATATCGCTTTCTCCTTATGAGAACGGCTTGGTCTCTCTCTGATTCAAACTTAACAAAACGTTCAGAATTCGCACGGGGAATCGGAAAGAGTCGGGCTGATAATTGATGTCTATCAATTTTGGGTTTGCGACGACGGCCAGCACTGCCGCTGCGGCAATTGGCCGCGTGAACTCGACGGGCAAGTTCCTGTCAATTGACTGGTTATATCGTTATTCTAAAATGACATTCTAGTCAGAAAAGCAGGAGTGCAAGGCATGAAATCGATACTTGTGTCTGTGTTGTTGGTGTTGGGCCTTGCGGCTACAGCACAAGCGGAGGAGGCTCTGTCCGTTACCCCGGAAGAGACCTGGGAAATGGTTCAGGAGCAAGGTGACAATCTGCTGTTCATTGATGTCCGGGATCCGGTGGAAATCATGTTCATCGGCTTTACCGATGCGGTAGACCGAAACATTCCGTTTCAGCTGGTGGATCGTACGCGCTGGAACGATGAGAAAGGCGTATTCGCCATGGACATCAACGAGGATTTTGTTGCCCAGGTTGATGCCGCGCTGAAGGAAAAGGGACTGACCCGGGATTCCCTGATCATCACCATGTGCCGCTCTGGTTCCGCCCGCGGCAAGCCCAGTGCTGATTATCTGCTGGAGCGGGGCTTTACCAACGTGAAGTATATCGACAACGGCTTCCAGGGCAGTACCGTGAAGGAAGGCGAAAAGAAGGGATTCCGTGTGCAGAACGGCTGGCAGAACTCCGGCCTGCCCTGGTCGACCAAGGCCAACCCCGAGAAAATCTATCGTCCGTGATAGCGACGACGCCCGCCTGCATTGGGCGGGCGTCACTGCCCGGTTTCACTCCTCCACGCAGATTTCCCGCCGCCGCACCGCAACTGCGGTTCTGATCACCAGCCCGGTAATCAGCAGGCAAAGCACGACCAGCAAGAGCAGCCCCAACCATTTCAGGAAGACAAGCCCCAGGCTTTGATGCATCAACAGCGTGGCAATGGTGATTGCCGCCATGGGGAATGAATAGGCCCACCAAGACAGGGCGAACGGGACTTTGATGAATCGGGACGCCTGGGTAAACAGCATCAGGGTAAGGAACAGTGCGCTGTAGTAGAGAATTCGAGCAAAAGCGTCCACCTCTCCTCCGTTCAGCTGTAACCAGGACACCATTCCGACGCCGGGTGGTGCTATCAGGATAAACAGCGTAGGCAGCAGTTTTCCGGGTAGCGGTTGATGGAAGAACATGCGGTTAAAAATAATGGTCAGCAGCACCAGCCAGAACACCAGCCCGATACTGAAAAAGAACCAGGAAATTTCCACCGACGCGTGATGCACTCCGGCGACGGGTACCAGGATGTTGCCCACAATCGGGATGAACCAGGCCGGGTTCATATGGTTAATCTCGAAATGGGTGTGATGGATCCAGATCGACAGCACATACAGCGTGAAGCCGAAATGCAGCACAGTGCCGGCGGTCCAGACAATCTGTGACAAGCCCGGATAATGAGGCAGAAGGGCAATGCTGATCAGTATCAGGCCAATCGAAATGGTCGGAAAAAAGTTGAGTTTGACCGGATGGCTCAGTTCAGCTTTGACACTGGCGGGGTGTCTGGCCAGTTTTAACAGGTAGAGGCCGGCCAGCGTGGCGAACACGGCCACGGTCAATGCCAGAAGTGCAGGGCTTGGGTGAATGCTCCACCCGAGTATCGCCTCTGCCCTGTGCAGGGCAATGGTCAAACCGGCAAGCCCCATGACTGTGGCAAACCAGGAAACCGGGAAGTTCTGTAGCCGTGAAACGTCGCTATGCGCCATCGGATACCTCGTTGTTTGCTTGTAACCAAAAGCGCCAGCCCGATAGAGGCTGGCGCATGAAAAACACCGGAACTATGTCCGGCCTCAGAAAGTGAAGGTGCGCATCTTGCGATCCAGCATCTGGCCGGCCATGGCCGGCGGGGTCGCAACGCCGACACCGTCAAGCAGATCGTCTTTGCTGTACTCGCTGTTGGGTAGATACAGCGCACAAACATTCACCGCACCACCGGCTTTCATAAGCCCGCGCAACATCTGCCCCGGAGTGACGTTTTTCGGCGCCAGGGGCTCGGCTTTATAGGCTTTCAGAGCCAGGTCGCCGGCTTCGTCGCAAAGCAGCACATTCACCTTGGCACCCTTCTGGGCCATAGTGTTGGACAGCACCATCGCCATACCCTGGGTTTGCAGGGAGTCGCTGGAGAGAATCACCAGAACCTCTTCCACGGTGTTTCCTCTATTGCCGTCTTTCGCTTTTTGATTCTCCGCCGTTGCAGTCAGTGGGGCCGCGAACAACAGCGCCAGTGCAAAGGTCTTGATGGCATTCGTCATGGGGTAACTCCTGAGTTTTGATGGTTTACATACCAATCCTAGAACCAGAGCTATTGAGGCTTCAGTGACAATGTCACTGTTCTGCACGCCACAGAGCGATAGATTGGTTTTGCTCAATGCTTTTACACGTCGCCGGGAAATCCCGCTCTGTGTAACTAGACTCAATTCAGATGCTCATCTGAGTGGATGGTGCCGATATGAACAACAAGAGAGCCCTGCGAATGCTTTTTTCGCTCAAATGGTTGGTGCTCGTTGCCAGCCTGGTATTTGCCGCGAATGGGTCCGCCTCGATAGCGCCTGTAAACGGGAAATCGACCACCACGGCAGATCACAGCAAGTTCAAGGCATTGCAGGGCCCCTTTGACCGCGCGGAAGACGTGACGGCGGCCTGCCTGACCTGCCATACCGAGGCCGGTGAACAGATTCGCCAGACTACTCACTGGACCTGGCTCTACGAGCATGACGAAACCGGGCAGACCCTGGGCAAAACCAAGGTCATCAACAGCTTTTGCGGGATGACCATTACCAACGAGCCCCGGTGTACGTCGTGCCATGTGGGTTACGGCTGGAACGATATGCGTGAGCCACCGCCGCAGGCCGAGAATGCGGTGGATTGCCTGGTGTGCCACGACACCACAGGCGAGTATTGGAAATTCCCGACGCTGGCGGGCCACCCCACCTATATTCCCCGGGAATGGCCCAAGGGCAGCGGCAAAATGGTCCAGCCGCCGGACCTGGAGCGCATTGCCCGGAATGTGGGCGCCAGTGGCCGGGCCAATTGCGGTAGCTGCCACTTCCATGGAGGCGGCGCCGACGGCGTGAAGCACGGTGATCTGGATACGTCTCTGATTAATCCACCAAAATCACTGGATGTGCACATGTCGCCGGAGGGCCTGAATTTCGGCTGTTCTGACTGCCACACCACCATGGGGCATGCGGTATCCGGCAGCCGGTACCAGGCCAATGCCCGGGATACCCTGGGCATTGATGTGCCGGGCCATACGGATTTCTCCCGGGCCAGTTGCGAGTCCTGCCATGGCCTTGCGCCCCACGACAAGCCAAAACTGAACGACCACGTAGACAAACTCGCCTGCCAGACCTGCCACATCCCGGCTTTTGCCCGGGGCGGGGTGCCCACCAAGACCTGGTGGGACTGGTCCACCGCCGGTCGGCTGGATGAAAACGGACAGCCAATAAAACAGCTGGACGACCATGGCCACCCGAGCTACCTCAGTGAAAAAGGGGATTTCCGCCATGGCGAGAATGTGGTGCCGGAGTACGCCTGGTTTGATGGCACAGTGAAATATACCCTGGCCGGGGATCCGCTGGATATCGAGAATCCGCCGGTGGCCATTAACCGGTTGGAAGGCAGCCCTGATAATGGTGAATCCCGCATCTGGCCGTTCAAGGTGATGCGTGGAAAGCAGCCGTTTGATACCGAGGGACAGACCTTGCTGGCCACCCATGTGTTCGGTGCCGATGATACCTCTTTGTGGAGCAATTTCAGTTGGGAGAAAGCCCTGCAAGCCGCCAGTGATCTGTCTGGCATGCCCTACAGTGGTGAGTTCAGCTTTATCGAAACCACCATGCACTGGCCGATCACCCACATGGTGGCACCCGCTGAACAGGCGGTGAAGTGCGGCAGTTGCCACAAGGCTGAAAGCCGTCTGGCGGGGCTGGGTGGTATTTATATGCCAGGCCACAACGGTAGTGTCTGGCTGGACCGGATTGGCTGGTTGCTGGTGGCAGCCACCCTGTTTGGTGTTCTGGTGCACGCCATGGCAAGGGTCGTGTTCAGTGGGAGGAAAGACCAATGAGCCGGGTACTGATGTTCAAACGTTTTGAGCGCTTCTGGCACTGGACTCAGGCGCTGCTGATTTTTGTCTTGCTGTTCACCGGCTTTGCCATTCATGGCAGCTACGACGTCATGCGCTTCAGTACCGCCGTGCAGGTGCATACGATGGCCGCCTGGGCACTGATTGTGCTGTGGATATTTGCCATTTTCTGGCATTTCACCACCGGCGAGTGGCGCCAGTATATTCCTACCCGGGATGGCCTGTTTGCGGTTATGCATTATTATCTGGTGGGTACTTTTACCGGCGCCGCCCATCCCTACAAAAAGACCTCAAGGGCCAAGCACAACCCGCTGCAGCGGCTGGCCTACCTGTTCTTCAAACTGATAATTTCACCGATTATCTGGGCTTCTGGTCTGTTGTATCTGTTCTATAACGACTGGCCCGCAACGCTGGCCGGCGCGCTGCAGCTGGAAACGGTCGCGCTGGTTCACACCGGTGCCGCGTTCGCCATGCTGGTGTTTGTGATTGCCCACGTTTATATGGCCACCATGGGTAAAACCCTGACCAGTTATATCAAACCGATGATTACCGGTTATGAGGATCTGGACAGTCACTGAGCCGCAGTCAGGTAAACGCCTCTCGTTTGCCTGACCGCCCCCGGCCCGACAGCCATCCCGGCCGTGTAAAGGCCACTCCCACCGCTCTATATTCCCGCCTTGTGCGCTATGAACCGCGAAGGGCCTTGTGCATCGATATATTTCATAACGATATAACGATATATCTTAAATGGTGTTAGGATTTGATATACGTCAAGATGAAATGCCGTGCGAACAAACACAAGAGGGTAGAGGCATGAACAGCAGAACAGAACCGGCGGGGGCAGACAGGCACCACACCATTGTTATCGTTGGTGGCGGCGCTGCCGGTATCTCGGTGGCGTCCAGCCTGCACAAACGGGACCGCCGTCTGGATATCGCGATCCTGGAACCATCCGCGACCCATCACTATCAACCAGGCTGGACCATGGTCGGTGGCGGCGTTTTTCAGCCGGAGGTTACCTCCCGGCCCATGTCACAGGTGATGCCGGGTTTTGTCTCCTGGTATCAGCAGGCGGTTTCGGGCGTAATGCCGGAGCAGAATCAGGTAAGGCTGGCGGACGGTTCGAGCATCTCCTATCAGGCACTGGTGCTGGCGCCGGGGCTGGAGCTGAACTGGTCTGCCATTGATGGCCTGGAATCGGCGCTCGGATGCAATGGTGTGACCTCCAACTACCGTCAGGGCATGGCGCAATACACCTGGCAAACGGTACAGGCCCTGAAAAAGGGAAGGGCCCTGTTCAGCCAGCCACCCATGCCTATCAAATGTGCCGGGGCGCCGCAGAAAGCGATGTATCTGTCTTCCGACCATTGGCGCAGAAACGGAGTTCTTGGCCAACTCGATATTCAGTTTCATAATGCCGGAGCGGTTCTGTTCGGTGTGCCGGCTTATGTCCCGGCACTTCAGGAATACATTGATAAATACGGTATTCAGGTCAATTTTCAGAGCAATCTGGTAGCTGTTAACGGCCCCGCCCGGAAAGCCACGTTCCGGCTTACGGACGCTGAAGGTAACAGTCAGGATCGGGAACTGGATTTCGATATGTTGCACGCGGTGCCGCCCCAGCGGGCGCCCGGTTTCATCCGCGAGTCCGTTCTGGCCAATGACGGTGGCTGGTTGAATCTGGCGGACGATACGCTCCAACACAAAACCTGTGCCAATGTATTCGGACTTGGCGACGTGAGCGGCACCGGTAATGCCAAAACCGCCGCAGCCGTTCGAAAGCAGGCGCCGGTCGTGGCGGAAAACCTCATTGCAAGTTTACGGAATCAGCCCCTGCCTGCGGCTTACCTCGGGTACGGTTCCTGCCCGTTGACGGTAGAGAACGGCCGCATCGTGCTGGCCGAATTTGGCTATAACGGTGTGCTTCAGCCCAGTTTCCCGCAGTGGGTAAACGATGGCACCAAAGCCACCCGCGCTGCCTGGTGGCTCAAGGCCAAGCAACTGCCCACCTTATACTGGCACGGTATGCTCAAAGGCCGGGAGTGGCTGGCCAGCCCTGCCGTCCGCGAGCATCACTGAAACCACGTTCAGAAAAGCGGCGCCCGGACAGGGCGCTCCCTCCTGTGATTCAGTCCTCCGCCCTTCATCCATAGCGAATTAATTAAAGCTTTTAATATGTCATTTACCGGAGCTATCGCCTATATCAAATTTTATATGCGTTAATGGTATATGGTTATATCTAAAAGTATGGTCTACTGAGGGTGTGAGTTAACGATACCCATGCCCGAGGAGGACACGACGATGCAAACGCCATCAGTTACTCACTTCTTCGACGAAGCGACCAACACCTTCAGCTACGTCGTTCAGGATCCTGACAGCCAGGCCTGTGCCATCATCGACTCGGTACTGGATTTTGATTACGCCGCCGGCAGGATCGACGTGCGTTCCGCCGATCAGATCATCTCGTTTATTCGGGACAACAATCTTCAGGTGGAGTGGATTCTCGAAACCCACGTACATGCCGACCACCTCTCCGCTGCGCCCTACTTGCACGAACACCTGGGTGGCAAGACCGGCATAGGCGCGAAGATTGTGGATGTTCAGGAAATCTTCGGAAAAGCCTTCAACGCCGGCACCGAATTTGCCCGGGACGGTAGCCAGTTTGACCAGTTGTTTGAGGAGGGCGACACCTTCCGGGTTGGCAACCTGGAGGGGGAGGTCCTTCACACGCCTGGTCACACGCCGGCATGCCTGACCTACGTTATCGGTGATGCGGCCTTTGTTGGCGACACTCTGTTCGCGCCGGATTCCGGTACCGCCCGCTGCGATTTCCCCGGCGGTGACGCCCAGACCCTGTACCAGTCTGTGCAGAAGGTACTGGCTCTGCCCGGCGAGACGCGGATCTTCCTGTGCCATGACTACAAGGCGCCGGGGCGGGATGAATACCAGCATGAAACCACGGTAGCCGAACAGCGCGAACGTAACATCCATGTTCGCGAGGGCATGAACGAATCCGAATTTGTGCGGATGCGAACCGAGCGCGATGCCACGCTCGCCATGCCGAGGCTGATCGTACCGTCGGTGCAGGTGAACATGCGTGCCGGGGCCATGCCGCCGGCGGAAGACAACGGACAGGTTTACCTGAAAGTCCCGGTAAACGGCTTCTGAGCTGGAGATTAACGATGAAGATTCATTTTCTGGAACCAGGATTCGCCGTGGCAGATGCGGTCGCTCCTGAGGACTTTGAGGACATTCGCCGCCAGGGCTTCCGAACCGTGATCTGTAATCGCCGCGCGGGCGAGGACGGCTACGAGGGTGAAGAAGCCTTCCGGGAAGCAGCCGCCAGCCAGGGCCTGCAGTGGTTCTGCGTGCCGGTCGCCTCCGGCGAATACACCGAACAGGATGTGGATGCCTTTGCACGGGCACTTGATGCGGCCCCTGCGCCCATTCTCGGATTCTGCCGGACAGGCCGGCGGGCGGTGCACATGTGGGCCCAGTCCCGGGCCCGGAACCCGCAATGCAATATCCCGATGTTGCTCAAAGCGGCCCATGACGCAGGCCATGAAACCCAACCCATTGAAGCTTTGTTAACCAATGCCACAAACGTGGAAACCCCGACAGGAGAAATGAAATGACGATTCGTCTTGGACAAATTGCCCCTGATTTCAACGTAGACACCACCAAAGGCCCCATGAGCTTTCACGAGTGGGCCGGCGATTCCTGGGTGTTCTTCTTCAGCCACCCGGCTGACTTCACCCCGGTATGCACCACAGAAATGGGCCGGACGGCACAGCTGGCTCAGGAGTTTGCTGCCCGCAATGTGAAGCCGCTCGGTTTGTCGACTGACTCGGTCGAAGAACATCTGAAGTGGATTGATGATGTAAACGACACTCAGAGCTGTGATCTGCAGTTCCCGATCGTTGCCGATGAGGACCACAAGATCGCTGAGCTGTATGAAATGATCCACCCGGGTGAGAGCGAAACCGCCGCTGTGCGCAGTGTGTTCATTATCGATCCGGACAAGAAAGTACGTCTGACCATGACCTACCCGATGGCGGTGGGCCGTAATTTCGACGAGATCCTGCGTGCCATCGATGCGCTGCAGACGGCCGATGCCAATAGCTGTGCATTGCCGGCGGACTGGAAGAAAGGTGGCGAGGTGATCATTCCACCGTCCATCTCCAACGAGAAGGCGAAGGACATGTTCCCGCAGGGCTGGAACGAATTGCGTCCTTACCTGCGCCTGACCAGAATCTGATTTCTGGTACTGAGGAAGCGCCCCGACCGGGGCGCCTCCTCATAAGGCCCAGCTAAAAGACAGCGTGCCAAAGCTGAAGTTATCCTGGTTACGCTGTTCCTCCCCCGTCGTGGCCCGCAAAATCAGCGCGGCTTGCAGGTTGTCCCACTGCCAGGTGCCGCCCAGGCCTATCTGGCCGAGCAAGGGGCCTTCACTGAACCGGTAGGGCCCGGAATTGTCCTCCAGATAGGAATAGGCAATGTATTCCGCCCCCAGGCCTATGAATACTGACCAGGCGCTTTTCGCGTCACTGAAAGATCCGGGTAGCGCGATGGCCGAGGAGCTGCCGGCGTAATCCGGTATAAAATTGGCCGGAAGGTTTCTGCCCATCCGCCAGATCACGCCAAGGGTCGCGGAGGTTCGAAAACTGGACAGCAGGCCGGAGCCCACCGCTGAAAACTGTTGTTCAAGGTCGCCGCGTTGCCCCGCTTGCAACAGTTTGCGCCCGTGGGCCGCCTGAAATCCGCCAACCACGTCGGTCCCTAGCTGGTTGTCCCATCCTTTGGGGCGTTCGCTCCCGGTGATTTTGTGTACCCATTTCTGGCTGGCTTCGGCGCCGCTTTCAGGACCAACCACGCCAATGTGAGCACCGTACCCCGTAATACTGTCGGCGCTCCAGCTCCAGAGGGTGCTGCTCAGGGAGAGATGACCGGCGTAGGGGATATCATTGAATTGAGGCTCTTCCTGGCTAATATCTGCCGGTGTCACCATGAGTTGACGCAGACTGACAGTCATTGCATGGTTGTTGGCGGCGTCGCCGACGCCGGGCAGAAATGACAGACTATCTCTGCCCGCCCTTGCAAGTCGGGCTGAGCCTCCGCCGGAGTCTTCGGCTGTATTGGTAAGGTAAGACAGGCGCACGCCATTGGTGTAGCCCCGGTCGCTGCCAGTGAATAGATCGTTGTCCCAGGCAAGGTTGAACTGTTCCGCATTGGCGGAAGCGGGTGCTAGCACGAGTAAGAGGCTAATGCGGGCAAAAAGAGCTCGGATGGGCATTGGGAATGGACTCCGTGAGGGTAGGATGCAAAGTATCTTAGCAGAACCCTGCTACGGTTTTATGGCGCAAACAGATCCATACCCGCGCTAATCAGGAGTCAATATGCACGTTAAAACCAATACCACGGGCTATGCCGATGCGCTGATTTGCGAAGCTGAGGGTCTGGAATCTCTTCGGGACGGGTTGCAGCAGGCAGGAGTTGAGGCACTCCGTATTCCGGAAGTTATGGAGGTGAACCAGCACCGACTTACCCTCAGGCGGATTGACTCAGCACCGCCCGACGACAAGTGCCTCACTGCGTTGGGGGAGGGGCTGGCGCAGTTGCACCTGCTGGCTCGGGATCAATATGGCTGGCGCCGCGACAACTTCATTGGTCTGGCACCTCAACCCAATACGCTGACAGATTCCTGGGGCCGGTTTTTCCTGGAGCAGCGGCTGAAGTATCAGGTCAGCCGGATCTCAGATGCCGGGGTGCGAGCCAGGTTCGAGCGCACCCTGGAAGCCTGTGGTGCCAGCCTGGCCAACTGGCTGGATCGGCATTGCGAACATCCGAGCCTGTTGCATGGCGACCTGTGGAACGGTAACGTGATGTTTGACCGTAATGGCCCCTGTCTGATTGACCCGGCGGTGTATCAGGGCGACCGGGAGGCGGACCTTGCCATGACCGAGATGTTTGGCGGTTTCGGCGCGGCGTTCTATCGTGCCTACGATCGCGTATACCCGCGCACTGAGATCTACGCCACCAAGCGAGAAATCTATAACCTGTACCACTACCTCAACCACTACAACCTGTTCGGTGGTGGCTATCTGGGTGGTTGCGAGCGTGGCCTGTCGGCCTTGGCGGCGCTACCAGCCTCGTAAGCAGAAGCTGGTAACGCCGGCATCACACTCAGCTCCTGGCGGGTTTGCGTTCCCACACGGTCACTTCAGACAGCGTGTGCTGGAACTTGTGCTCGGTCTCGCGGATCACGAAGGGCACTTTCCGGGGCTCGCCCACCATCCTGAAGTGCTCTCCCAGGCACTCTCGAATGCCGTCTAGCGTTCGGTGATTTTCGCCATCCTTCTTGAAACCGCCAAGCCATTCCTCTTTCGGGGTGTGTTCTTCAAGCCAGGTATACGGGGAGGCAATAATCAGCAGCCCGCCTTCGTTAATGCGATCGTGGATGCACTCCAGGAAACGACGTGGCCGGTACAGGCGGTCGATCAGATTGGCGGCCAATACCAGGTCATAACCGGAATACTGGGGCTTCAGGTTGCAGGCATCGCCCTGATAGAACGCCACCTTGGCGGCGGTATCTTCGAGATCCAGTTCTTTCAGGGTGCGGGTGTGGTAGCTGACCAGTTCGCCTTCTTCGGTCAGTGAATAACGGATGGCGCCCTGCTCGGCCATCTCCACCCCCAGACGTATGAAGTTGGCAGAGAAATCGACACCTTCAACCTCGTCAAACTGGCGCGCCAGCTCAAAACTTGCCCGGCCACAGGCACAGCCCAGATCCAGCGCTTTCCCGGTCTTTTTGCCGGCCATAGCGTCCAGGGCCAGTGCCGCCATGGTTTTCGGGAAATTGGCGACGCCAAACCAACGGTCGCCGTAATGGAACTCGGCGTATTCAGTGAGTAGCCGGTCGCTCTCGTAATAGACGTTGGGTTGAACAGCCTCGGCCTCGGAGGTGATGTAGCGGAAGCCTGCATGCTGGAAGAAATGCCGACGGAAGGCATAACGGGAGGCCAGCCTTGCTTCGTTGCCGCAGGAAATCCAGGAGCCGCCTTTGATCAGATTGTGCTGGCCGTCGAACGTGGGTGTGGTGAAGTCGTCGTACAGTGGATGCACCTTGAAGTTGTCGAACGGATAGGTGGGGGTTTCGGTCCACTGCCAGACGTTGCCAACCACATCGAACCACTGGCCGTGGCGAAAGCGCGTTACCGGACACGACGAGGCACCATGGTCCAGGTGGAGGTTGGCGTTGGCCGGGGATTCTCCCACTTCTCGGACGCCGGATTCGTCACAGAGGCGATACCACTCGTCTTCCGTGGGCAGGCGGATGGGTTTGCCGGTTTGCTCACGTTTCCACTCACAGAACGCCTTGGCCTCGTGATAGTTGACCTCGACCGGCCAGTCCCAGGGCATCTCCACCTCTTCAGTCATCAGGCGCAGCTGCCAGCCATTTTGCCAGCGCCAGAACGTGGGGTGTTTGGCTTCGGCAAAGGTTCGCCAGGCCAGGCCCTCCTCGCTCCAGTATTCGTCCTGCTGATAGCCGCCGGCCTCGACAAATTCCAGGAACTCCTGATTGCTTACCAGGTACTGGCTGGCCTTGAACTCGGCGACGTCGGCCTGGTGCTCGCCGTACTCATTGTCCCAGCCGTAAAAGGCATCGTCGTAGGGCTTACCGATGTGTACTTTGCCAGCGGGAACGGTGAGCAACTCGTTTTCCGGTGCCTCGCCGGTTTCCCGGATGGGCGCCCATTCCGGTTGCGGTTGAACGCGTTCCAACGCGTGCTGGCGGATGAGCACCGAGGACGTCTCAAGGTGAATTCGCTCATGTTCGATGCCCATCACGATGGGCCACCAGTCACTGTCCCAGTCAATCGGCAGCGACAGCGGCATGGTTTCGATCAACTCCAGCACGGTCTGGCGCACCTGTGCCCGGTAGTCCAGTACTTCCTGGACAGCGGGCCAGTCGTAGTGATCGTCGTTCAGGTCGTCCCAGCTCATTTCATCCACACCCACCGCGAAGATGGATTCCATGTTGGGGTTGATGCGTTCTTTCAGGATTTTGGCCAGTACCAGTTTGTTCACAAAGAAGGTGGCGGTGTGGCCAAGGTAGAAAATGAGCGGATGCCGGAGCGGGATAGATTTCTGGTAATAGCCGGAGTCATCAGCCAGGCAATCGAACAGGCGCGTGTAGGTGTCGAAGGTGTCTGTGAAATAGCGCGCGATTTCCTGGCGCTTGGTGTCCGGGGTTCCCACGGCCAGATTGGGCGTGCGGGTTAAACCGATGGCATGTTGGCGTTCGAGAATTGCAGTCGGGTTGGAGAACTCCATGGCTGAACCGATCCTTCCAGTGAATGATGTCCTACAGGATTACGTTCAACCATAGGTAACCGGTTCAGCGACTGGCAAGTAAAGGCCGGAATTAATCCGGGGGACTCAGGCGCGGTTCAGCTCATAAACCGCCATATTGACCGCGGAGGCCAGGTTCAGCGACTCGATAGCGGCCGCACCGGGGATGGTGTAGGCGTGGGCACTAAGTTCAGTCAGGGCTTGCTTTGGCACGCCGCGGGCCTCATTGCCAAACAGGTAGCAGTCCTGGGCCTGGAATTCGGGCTTGGTGATAGAATCGCCGCCGATGTCCAGGCAGGCGATGCGGGCGTATCGCTGCCCCAGCGTGTCCAGGGCAACCTCGGTCTCCAGCGGTACATGGAATATGGCGCCCATGCTGGCGCGCACCACTTTCGGATTGAACGGATCCACGCTGCCGGGGCTAAGGAGGCACCGGAAGCCACCGAACCAGGCCAGCGTGCGCAGGATGGTGCCCAGATTGCCGGGATCCTGCACCTCGTGAAGGTAAAGCGCTTTTTCCCGGGAGGCGTTTTCTCCGCGGGCAGCCGGTGGCAGTGGCACCAACGCCAGGATGCCCTGAGGCGTTCTGGTATCGGAAAGCTGGGCCATCTGCCGGTCACTGATGACGTGCTTGGGCCAGAGGCTGGGCCAGTGCTCGTAGGCGCCGGTCACATACAGTTGGGCGTTGCGCCAGTGGGGCACCTGCTTCGCCGCTTTTTCCAGCTCCAGTACCAGATGCTCGCCTTCCACCAGAAACTGTCCGAACGACTGGCGGTATTTCTTTTGATGCAGCTTTTTGATGTCGTCCAGTTTCACGGTCTGCTTTCCATGGTGCCTGGCACGGCCGGGGCCGGGCGATGATGGTTTTAATGAGGCATGTGATCAGGCGCTATTGTACGGGGGCTTGGCTGGCTTGTCAGGAAGTGGCTGGTTTTTGCGGCGTCACTGACGCCGGCGTACAATGCCGGTTTTCCCGCAGTGAACAGAAGGCAGGCGATGGCACGCTCGAAAAGCAGTAACCGGTGGCTCGAAGAGCACGTAAACGACCCCTTTGTAAAACAGGCGCAACAGGATGGCTATCGTTCCCGTGCCAGTTACAAACTGCTGGAAATCAACAACAAGGATCGGCTGATTAAACCCACGGACCTGGTCGTCGATCTGGGTTCGGCCCCGGGCGGCTGGTCCCAGGTGGCGGCGAAACTGGTGGGCCACAAGGGCCGTGTGGTGGCGTCTGACATTTTGCCGATGGATCCGATTGCCGGCGTCGAATTCATCCAGGGCGACTTCACCGAACAGGAGGTCTTCGACCAGATCATGGCGGTACTGGACGGGGCCCGTGCTGACGTCGTGATCTCGGATATGGCCCCCAACATCAGTGGCGTAAACGCCGCAGACCAGGCAGCCTCCATGTATCTGGTGGAACTGGCCCTGGATATGGCCTGCCAGGTGCTCAAACCCAAAGGCAGTTTTGTTGCCAAGGTGTTCCATGGTGAAGGCTATGATGAGTATGTGAAAACCGTGCGCGAGTCCTTCGATAAGGTGGTGATTCGCAAGCCGGATTCGTCCCGGGCCAGATCCCGGGAGGTGTATCTGGTGGCCAAGGGTTTCCGCGTAGCCTGATTTTAAGGTCGAACTGCGACGCTCTGCGGCCAAACTGCTTTTTTGGTGCGAGTGGCTACATATTTTTTGCTGCTGTCGCGCAGAAATTCCGAAATCGTCTATTCTTTAACCTGTGAGGAAAGGGATTGTTCTCGCAGGCTGCCTGATATTGCCACCTCCCTGAATAACCTTTTCATTGAAACCACACCCCGATTAAAAAGGTATGGAGCGCCTGAGAGAGGCCTATGGGACTTGTGGCTGTTCGTTACAAAACAAACTGGAACTGGGCAACGGGACAGCGATAATCGCCGCCCCACCGACAACAACCGGCCAGGCTGAAAAGGACGAACCTCGTGCGACAGAATCTACCCATAACCGGGAACGAAAGAACGTTTCCGGAATCGCAAAAACTGATTTCCTCAACGGATCTGCGGGGAAAGATCTTGCACTGTAACGACGCTTTCGTGGCGGTCAGCGGTTTTTCCCGGGATGAGTTGATCGGGCAACCGCACAATATCGTTCGTCATCCGGATATGCCTCCGAAAGCCTATGAGAACATGTGGTCTCACCTTAAGGCCGGCCGACCGTGGATGGGCCTGGTGAAAAACCGCTGCAAGAACGGCGACTTCTATTGGGTCAGCGCTTACGTCACACCGGTGACCGCAAATGGCGAGGTTGTCGGTTATGAATCCGTTCGCTCTTGTCCGGGCCGGGAGGATGTGGCTAGGGCTGAGAGGCTCTACAAGTCGATTCGGGAAGGGAAAACCGGGATCCCGTTCTGGCATCGGGTGGCCCCAAGCACCTGGTGCCTTTTGGGATTGTTGATGGCAGCCGGGGGATTATTCCTCTCGGGCCAACAAGTGTTGTCAGAGCTTTTGCTGTCGGTGGGTGTGCTCGTCTATGCGATCTGGATGAATATAGCGAGGCACCGGTTGATTCAGTCGGTTACCGATATGATGGGTAATACCTTTACAGACAACCTGGCAGCGCGAAGCTACACCGATGATGACCTGCAGTTAGGGCGCATCAAGGTGGCGGTCAGAGCGCAACAAGCCCACCTTGACGCCGTATTGACCCGAATTGAAGATTCTGCCGCCGGTGTAAAGACTGCCGCAGTCAGAGGTCTGGAATACTCCTCTCAGGCCCAGGACACCATGAGGAAACAGCAGGCCGAGACCGAGCAGGTGGCCGCGGCAGTTCATGAAATGTCGCAGACCATCGGCGAAGTCTCCGAAAACGTGCAGCGAACCGCCGACAAAGCCGATGGGGCCAGGGTATTGGCGGAACAGGGCAGCCAGGTTGTCGCCTCAACCAGGCAGTCTATTGAAGAACTGAAAACCACCGTTCATGGCATCAGTCGCTCCGTCGGTGAGTTGGCGACGGAGAGTGAAAAGATTGCAGATGTGGCGAAGATCATTGAAGACATCGCCGAGCAGACCAATCTGCTGGCTCTGAACGCGGCGATTGAAGCTGCCAGAGCCGGGGAACACGGGCGTGGCTTCGCGGTGGTGGCGGATGAGGTCCGGAACCTGGCCCAACGGACCCAGAATTCCACCCGTGAGATTCACGGGATCATCGACAAGCTTCTCTCAAGGTCGTCCGAATCGGTGAAGGTCGCCGAACAGGGTAATCTGGCTTCAGACAGTGGGCTGGACCGTATGCTGGATGCGGAAAAGACCCTGAACCAGATTGCAGACTCAGTGAATACCATTGCAGAAATGGCGATTCAGATGGCCACCGCTGTGGAGGAACAGGCGCAGGTTTCCGACCAGATTAACGAGCAGGTCGAGAGCATTTCCTCGCTCGCATCGGTGAACTTTGAGAAAGGCGAACAGTCCGCAGCCAGTGTTCAAAAGATGGAGAAGATCGCGGCCGAATTACACGAGTTGGTAGTGAGGTTTAAGTTCTCCGGAGAAACAGATCGTGGACAGCGTTAGTTAACCGACCTAACCATAATCTACTGTATTTGATTTATGTTGAGGTGAGTCGATACTACCTCGGACTCTCAAGCCCACATTGAGGCGATTCCCCGCGCCGGAGATTCTGACTGCATCGCATGGTTAGAACGGGCGTTGGAACACTTACAGTGTTTCTGTGCCCGGCTCCAGATCCTGTCTGTCACTATATCAGCCCTTCCCAAGAGCCCCGAAAGAGTTTCGGGGCCCTGTCGACGTCTTCTGCTAACTCATACATGTAACGCAATCAGGCGTTTATGCCTCCCGCTTGGAATGCTGGCAATGGATTCAATTAAAAATACTCGAAAAACCAAGTAAAAACCATTGAATGTGCACGTGATAATGCCTAGTATTTCGATCGAGGTATATCCTTTCATGAATTCAATTGGATGGAGAACAAAAACAATGTCCTTACACAAAAGACCGACCGGTGGTGAGCAACCATCGATGTTGGGTGCACTGAAATTGCGTGTTCCTTTTGTGCACTACAAAGTGGAA
The DNA here is from genome assembly GCF_003634635.1 of Marinobacter nauticus. Lineage (GTDB taxonomy): Bacteria > Pseudomonadota > Gammaproteobacteria > Pseudomonadales > Oleiphilaceae > Marinobacter > Marinobacter nauticus. Next base: position 596,013 of record NZ_RBJB01000004.1, read on the forward strand.
ATTCCGGATGTGCTGCAGGGGGCTATCCTGTGCGTGGTTCCACTCAGTATCACCGCCTTGATGACGTCGGTTCTCGGTATACCCTTTGAAATCGCTGTCGCTTTTGTTTTGTTAAACAATATTCTTTATCTGGTGCATTCACATTTTGGCGACCCGGCGGTAGCAGGGTGGATTACCGCCGGCATTCCCCTTTACATCGCCTTTCTGACTGGCTATCCAGAGGGGGACGAGCGTTTGCTCGCACTCATTGCGCTGCAGCTAACGGTCGCGGTGATTTTTCTTGGGCTGGGGGTGTTTAAAGGTGCCGATGCATTGGTGCGCAAGATGCCCATGTCGCTCAAGTCCGGCATCCTGATTGGGGCCGGAGTGTCCGCCGTGATGGGCGAATTTGCGGCGGACGGTCGCGTATGGAGCATGCCTATCACGATTCTGACTGGTGCCGTTCTTGGCTTTTTCATGCTGTTTTCCGAAACAGCCGGGCCTCTGCGTGCGCGCTACGGTTTTTTCCGGTTTGTTGCGCAGTACGGTATCGCCGTGCCGTTTCTGATTGCCTACGTATTCGGCATCATCATTGGCGAGGTTAATGCGCCGGTCATCGAGTGGGGGTTCACCACTATTCCCTTTTCCACGATCTTCCGGGATTACAGTCTATTCGGTCTGGGATTTCCTCCTCTTGAATACTTTATCGATGCAATTCCCCTGGCATTGGCAGCTTACATCATCGCGTTTGGCGACATTCTGGTAATGGATTCGCTCTTCAAGAATGCCGACGGTGTACGCAAGGATGAAAAACTTGTGTTCAGCCCACGCCGAAACAGCATCATTGTGGGTATTCGCAATATGCTGCACGCCTTGTTTGCACCTTTTATAAGCCTGTCCGGGCCGGGCTGGACCGGTGGTCAGGCTTTGGTGATTAACCGGTATATGAACAATCCCCGCTCCGTTATGGACAGTTACTGGGGTGGGGCAACCAGCCTGTACTGGGGCATGACCATTGCGATTGTGCTGGTGCCCGTGGTGACGCTCTTCAAGCCTGGACTGAACATCGGTATGGCGCTGACTCTGCTGATTCAGGGCTATCTGTGTGGCTATCTGGCGATCGAAATGCTGGATCGCCAAACCAATCTCGAGCGGGGCGTGGCCGTGATCGTGGGCTCGGTGCTGGCGGTGAAAGGTGCCGCCTGGGGGCTTGGGGTCGGGCTGGTGCTTTGGTTCTTCCTCGAGAAAAACTGGTTTGCTGATGCATATGAGGCTACTCATCACCACGATGATGGCGTTGGAGAGGATGCGGTCGCTGATCGGAGTTGATGCAAAAGAAGGTTGTTGTACAAAAACAAGAGGCTAGATGAAATGGAAAATATGTTTGAGCTCGGGCTGGATAGGTTGGAGGCTAATTACACACCTCTGACACCGATCACGTTCATCCAAAGAACAGCGTTGGCTCACCCCTCCCGAACCGCCGTCATCCACGGCGATATTCGCCGATCGTGGGCAGAAACCTATCAGCGCTGTCTGAAAATGGCTTCAGCGCTTCGCAAGCTGGGTGTTCGAAAAGGCGATACGGTTGCCGCTTTGCTTCCCAATATTCCGGAGATGTTGGAGTTGCATTTTGCCGTGCCAATGATCGGTGCCGTTCTGAACGCCCAGAACACACGCCTCGACTCCAAGACCATGACATTCATGCTGAATCATGGTCGTGCCAAGGTGTTCTTTACCGACAAAGAGTACAGCGATCGGTCCCGCGAAGCGCTCTCGGGGTGTGACGCAAAGCCCATTGTCGTGGACGTTGATGATCCATGCTTTGAGGGAGGCGAGTTGATTGGTCGTATGACCTACGATGAATTGCTCTCGACCGGCGAGGACAATTTCGAGTGGGAAATGCCGAGCGATGAATGGCAAGCCATTGCACTGAACTACACATCAGGAACGACCGGAAATCCCAAAGGTGTTGTTTATCATCATCGCGGAGCTCACTTGAATGCATTGAGCAACGTCATCGGGTTCGGATTGCCGGCAGGTGCCGTGTATCTCTGGACACTGCCAATGTTTCATTGCAATGGCTGGTGTTATCCCTGGGCGGTCACGGCAGCGGCTGGCACCCACGTGTGCCTCAGGTCACCACACCCGAAGCCGGTGTTTGAAGCTTTTGAGAAGCACGGTGTTACCCATTTCTGTGCCGCTCCCGTCGTTTTGAACATGCTCATCAACGCGCCGGAAGATCAGAAGCGGCCTTTCAATCAGTCCATTACGGCTGCAACGGGCGGCGCAGCCCCCCCTGCAGCGACTATTGAATCGATGGAATCCATGGGAATCAAAGTGGTTCATCTCTATGGCCTGACGGAAACCTACGGGCCAAGCCTCATTTGTGAGTTCCAGGACGACTGGCATACGCTGGGTTTGAAACAGAAGGCTGTCAAAATGGCTCGGCAAGGAATTCTTTCTCTGTCAATGGCCGACATGATGGTCGCCGATCCCAATACGATGGAGCCGGTTGCTCAGGATGGTATCTCCATCGGGGAACTCTTCGTTCGTGGCAATGCAGTGATGAAGGGATATTTAAACAACCCCGAGGAAACGAATAAGTCTCTCAAGGGTGGATGGTTTCATACTGGTGACCTGGGCGTTTGGCACCCAGACGGCTACGTTGAGATTAAGGACAGATCCAAAGATATCATCATATCTGGCGGCGAGAACATTTCTACCCTTGAGGTTGAAAGCACTTTGTATGATCACCCCGCTGTGATGGAAGCCGCGGTGGTGGCAGCGCCCGATGATCACTGGGGCGAAATCCCTTGCGCTTTTATTACGCTCAAGCCGAATAACGAGGGGCTGACAGCAGAAGATATCGTTGCCCATTGCCGTGCGAACCTTGCTGGTTTTAAAGTCCCGAAGAAGGTGGTTTTTGCGGAGGAATTGCCGAAAACGTCAACGGGAAAACTTCAGAAGCACCTGCTGAGAAGCCAACTGATGACATAGTAGAAGATGGTGTGAACCTGGTGTAGGTATTTCCCCGGCGCATGCCGGGGTTTTTTGTAAGTGAGCTTTCGAGTTCAGACGGTTCAGGAAGGTTAAAAAAGCCCGGCATGTAGCCGGGCAAAAGGAGGATGGTCTTTAGATGACGAGACCGCCAAGTTTGGTTTCCAAATACTCTTCAATGCCCTCCTGAGCACCCTCTCTTCCCAGACCGCTGTTTTTCATTCCGCCAAAGGGGGCGGCAGCGCTGGTCGGGTTTATGTCGTTAATGCCAATGATTCCGAAATCCAGAGCCTCGAATGCTCTAATGGCAGTGCTGATATTGTTGCTGTAGATATAGGCGGCCAGCCCATAATCGGTATCATTCGCCATAGCAATGACGTCATCTTCGGATTTGTACGCGATTATTGGCGCGACCGGCCCGAAAGTCTCCTCCTGGTATATCGCCATAGCCTCGGTTACGCCGGAGAGAACGGTTGGTGCGTAAAAGAACCCGGCACCCAACTCTCCTTCAGTCAGACGTTGGCCGCCAGTTTCGATCTTCGCGCCCCGGGCAACAGCATCTTTGACCTGCCGATCCACCTTCTGGAGTGCCAGTTCGTTTATTAATGGTCCAATCCCGACGCCTTCATTCATGCCATTGCCGGCCTTTAGCCGCTTTGTGCGGCTGGTAAGTTCTGAGATGAATGGTTCCAGATGGTCTTCGTGAACAAAGATGCGGTTGGGGCTTATGCAAGCCTGGCCTGTATTCAAGTACTTGACCAGGGAGAGACCTTTGGCTGCGTGCACTGGGTCTGCATCGGGAAAGACAATGGCAGGCGCATGACCACCTAGTTCCATCGAAACCCTTTTCATGTTGGCTGCAGCCAGTCCGTTAAGTTCTTTGCCAACCGGTGTTGAGCCTGTAAACGTTAGCTTTCGGATGCGTGGATCGGTGCAGAATGCTGTGCCAACCCGAGCGGGATTCTGAACAGTAATACAATTAATCACGCCTGCAGGAAAACCTGCCTCAGCAAAAATCTCCATCATGGCTTTAGCGCATAGAGGCGTGCTTTCAGCAGGCTTCAGAATTACCGTGCAGCCCGCCGCCAGAGCGGGGGCTAGCTTCCGAGTTATCATCGAAATTGGATAATTCCACGGCGTGATGGCGCCCACAACGCCAACAGGTGACTTGTGGACAATAAACCTCTGGTTCTCTCTGGATGATGGTATCGTTTGTCCGTAAGTTCGCTTTGCTTCCTCTGCGAACCATAAAAGAAAATCGGCACCATACTGGACCTCGTTGAGAGAGGCCTTAAGCGGTTTGCCTTGCTCTCGGGTCATCAGCACCGCGAGTTCTCGCTTGCGGCGTATCATTAACTCCCAGGCTCGGTATAACAGCTGAGATCGCTGGTAAGTTGTGGTCTTCTTCCAATCTCCAAACGCTGTATCAGCGGCCGTTATGGCCGATTCAATGTCTTCATCTGTGCAGTCGGGGACCTCTCCGATTGTTTCACCTGTTGCAGGATTTGTAACGGGAAACTGTTGTCGGTTGGTCACCCACTCGCCATTTATGAACATGGTTGGTCACCTAAGAACGCTGAATTATAAGTCTGTTTCTGACAATGCCATGACCGCCTCGTCTCCCGAGCGCAATGCCGTTAGGTATCCGGAGCAACGGGGCAGAATATGATCGAAAAAGAAATTTGTGGTAATCAGTTTTTGGGCAGCGAACTTGTCATCGTTCGATTTGGTACCGTTCGCCTTTGATGCGGACTCCAGCATGAGCCAGGCAGCTGTAACGGTTGAACTCAGCATCAGATAGTTGAACGCGACGGAGCCGGTAAAGGCCTCGTCTGCCCGGTGCTCAAGTACTATCTTGGTCGCATCCTCTACAAACGCTACCGCTTGATCAAATCTGGACTGTCGTTCCTGAGTGAGCAGAGACTGTTCGCGAGCTGTATCAGCAGATGCCTGCATATCCGCCAACAGTTCCCGAACCGCCATCCCGTTGTCACGAATGGTCTTTCTGCCAATGAGGTCTAGTGCCTGAATACCATTGGTTCCCTCATAGATGGGCAAAATACGAGCATCACGGTAATGCTGGGCTATACCCGTCTCTTCCACAAAACCCATTCCGCCGTGGCACTGGATCGCTAACGAAGTCACTTCTTGTGCGATCTCCGTGCACCAGCCTTTAACCAACGGTGTCAGAAGGTCCGCCCGGCGTTGCTGACGGGCCCTGAGATCATCAGGCAGGTGTTTGCCTTTGGCAAAATCGACGGCGACGCACCCTTTATATGCGAGAGCTCGCGCGGCTTCGGTCAGCGCTTTCATGGTCATCAGCATCCGACGCACGTCTGGGTGCCTGATGATTGCTGAGAGTCCGGTATCACCCGGGGCTGTTCCCTGAGTTCGTTCACGGGTGTAAGCGAGGGCCTGCTGGTAAGCCCGTTCTGATATCGAAACGCCCTGAAGGCCTACGGTAAGGCGGGCATTGTTCATCATCGTGAACATACACGCCAGGCCTCGGTTTTCTTCCCCTACCAGGTAGCCAACGGCGCCGTCATTGTCTCCATAGCTCATCACACACGTGGGGCTGGCATGGATGCCCAACTTGTGCTCGAGGGATACCGCACGACAGTCATTTCTGGTGCCGATGTTGCCATGATCGTCCGGGATAAATTTGGGCACGGCAAACAGTGAGATGCCTTTTACCCCGGCGGGTGCATCCGGTAGGCGGGCCAGCACCAGATGTACAATATTCTCTGCCAGATCGTGTTCACCCCAGGTGATGAATATCTTCTGGCCTTTAATCCGATAGATATCGCCGTCTCGAACAGCTTGGGTTCTAATACCGGAGAGGTCAGAGCCAGACTGAGGCTCGGTAAGGTTCATGGTTCCGGTCCAATGGCCGGAGACCATTTTAGGCAGTAGTTTTCGTTTGAGTTCGTCGCTCGCATTTTCTGAAAGTGCTTCGACGGCGCCTTGAGACAACAGAGGACAGAGCCCCCAGGCCATGTTGGCAGCATGCCACATTTCCTGTACCGGTATCGCCAGAGAAAACGGCAGGCCTTGACCCTCAAATTCAGGGTTGAATTGCAAACTGGCCCAACCACTATCGGCATACTGCTGATAGGCTTCACGAAAACCCTCGGGGGTTTTGACAACGCCGTTCTGGTCAAGCTTCACGCCTTGTCGATCACCGACGGCATTCGTCGGTGCAATCACTGAAGTTGAGAATCTTGCAGCTTCTTCCAGAATCGCCCTAACGACATCCTCGGAAGCTTCTTCATAGCCGCAGGCTTTGACCATTTCGGAGAATCCAGCTACGTGCTGGAGTGTGAAAACCATTTCCCGCGTCGGTGCTCTGTACTCTGTCATTGTCCGCTCCCTTAGCTCATGTACTGGCCGCCGTTGACTGACAGGTTCGTGCCCGTTACGAAACCGGCATCGTCTGCAGTCAAAAATACAACGGCTCTTGCGATATCGTCCGGCTTACCCAGCCGACCGACGGGGATGCCTTCAATAATGCTGTGGAGAACCTTTTCGGGTACTTTTCGAACCATTGGTGTATCGATGTAGCCGGGAGAAACGGAGTTGGCCGTGACCCCCTTTCGAGCGCCCTCAAGGGCAATGGACTTGGTGAATCCATAAATCCCGGCTTTTGTCGCGGCATAATTTGACTGCCCAAATTGCCCCTTCTCGCCGTTCAGGGATGAAATATTAACGATGCGACCGAAGCCACGCTCACACATTCCCTCAAATACTTGCCGGCACATGTTAAACATTGAGTTGAGGTTTACGTTGATTACCTGATTCCACTGCTCTGGCTGCATCTTCTTGAGCGGCGCATCATTGGTAATTCCCGCGTTGTTAACGAGAATATCAACCGGACCATGGTTATCTTCCACAAGAGAAATAAAAGACTGGCAGTCTTCGAAGCTCGTGACATCGAGTGGGTAGACGGCAACTTCGACACCGTCTTTGCGCATCATCTCTTGCCATGTCAGAGCTTCATCTGTCGACTTTTGATCCGGCAGATGTGAGGCGACGACGGATCGCCCCTGATTTGCCAGCGCCTTGCACATGCTTGTGCCTAGACCGCCTGTGGCTCCGGTTACAACAGCAATTCGATTAGTCATGGGACTCTCCTTTCACTTTTTTGGGGGTTACTTGAGTAGTTTCTTTACAGAGGACGACTTCGATATCACGCCTTCAGAAATGTACTGTTGGCTTCGGGATTCAATTCGCGGGAGTTCATAAACGTAATTCACCATCAGCCCGCCCGACTGTTCCAATCCCTTTCTCGACGTATCTGCCATCCAGTTGATCCGCGCAACCTGGGCACCGTTACTCAAGTGGAAGTGGGCAACCGGATCCATCGCACGCTTGGAGCTCTTTTGGCAGAGGCACAGATATGAAGCTGCCAGCTTGATAAGTGCATCTTGCTTCGTCTGGAGAGAATCGTTGGATTCTATAATTGAAGGCACCCTCGGTGGCGGCAGGCTCAGCCAATCTTCACCTCCCGGAAGGTTGCATAAAGTTGCCGGAGCGCAGCTCTCAAGCCACTTTGCAAACCCGGGGATAGGAGAGAGGGTTGCGAACTGTTTAAGCTGAGGGAATTCGTCACTGAGCTTTTTGACCACTTGCTTGATCAGGAAATTACCAAAACTGATGCCTGCCAGACCCTTTTGCGCATTGGAGATGGAGTAGAAAATCGCAGTATCGGCTGTTTCGATCTCCTGCGTTGGAGCATCTTCATCAAGCAGTTTCTGCACATTCCCTGCAAGCCCGTTTACCAGAGCGACCTCTACAAAGATCAATGGCTCTTCCGGCATATTGGGATGAATGAAGGCGAAACAGCGCCGGTCTGAGTCAAGTCGATTTTTCAAATCGCTCCAGCTTTTGATCGCATGGACGGCTTCGTAAGCGATCAGCTTTTCAAGGATTGCCGCACTTGAGTTCCAGCTGATTTCTTCCAACTGAAGAAGACCTACATCAAACCAGGTTGCCAGCAAGTCTCGAAGGTCGGTCTCGAGGGGTTTAAGCGATGGGTAGTCCTTGCAGAACGCGAGTAGTTCCTCTCGCATATCGACCAGGAACTTTACGCCGGATGGTACTCCGTTAAATTGCTTCAGAAGCGTTGTTCGGCTTGGCTCAAGCGCCTTGCGCAGTGTTTGCGCTTTTTCCGTTTTCTTTGAGGCTGGCGCGCTGTGCCATTCCGCAATAGAGGTCTCTACCACGCCTTCGTTGACACCATATTCTTCCGCGAGGAGACCGAGAAATCGAACCTTACCCGTCCGAGATAGTTTGAGATAGGCCCGACCGAGCAGCGCGGCCCGATTTCTTGCTTCTACCTGACCACCATTTTCGGAAAGGCAGTTATTGATCCATTCCTTCACCGTTGTGATGTCCGAATCATTGAGCTCCTCGGAAATACTCATCACGTCAGATTCGCGGCGAATGCCTGAGTCCAGCCCTCCCGGCACCAGCTTTTTGAAGGCTCTTTCAAAGATATTCACAGGTTGAGTTTGCATACCGCGTTTCCTCTTCTGCAAAGCGGTGTTGTCTTTGTTGTTGAGCAGAAGGCTATCAGAGGGATTCGAAAAAACCAAGTAAAAATACTTGGTTTATCGATTGCAAACCATTAGTGTAACAGGCTCATGGATTAATCTTAGGAGAGTTACAATGCAAGAGTTACATGGTTACTATCTGGAAGATCTCGAAATCGGCATGGAAGCGTGCTACGCCAAGACCATCACTGATGCTGATGTTGTGCTTTTTGCCGGTATCAGTGGTGACGATAACCCGGTCCACATTAATGACGAGTACGCCAAGACCACGCCATTCAAGGAACGCATCGTTCATGGCATGTTCAGTGCCGCACTGATCTCCGCGGTACTTGGTACCAGGTTGCCTGGACCGGGCGCGATCTATATCGATCAACAAATCCGCTTCAAGGCGCCAGTACACATTGGCGATACCGTTATCGCTTCTGCAAAAGTCATCGAAATCAATGAGGAGCGGCGTCGGGTCAAGCTTGAAACAGTCTGCAAGGTTGGCGATACCGTGGTGGCCGAAGGCGTTGCAACGAATATGGTCGACCGTCGTCCGGCATAAACAGGAGTGAACTATGTTGTTGAGCAAAAACAAATCGATCGTTACCGTCGTTGATGTTCAGGCCCGTTTATTGCCAGGTGTTCACGAACACGACCAACTGGTGGACAACTGTAGATGGCTGGTTCGGCTGGCGCATCTGATGGATGTGCCGGTTATTGGCTCAGAGCAATACCCGGATGGTTTGGGACACACCGAAGAGGCACTGCGCGACCTGGTTGGCGAAGCCAATCTGCATGGTAAAACACTGTTCTCCTGCATCGATGATTCAGGTTTTGAAGCGGCATTTAATGCCCACGACCGGCAGCAGGTTGTTCTATGTGGAATGGAGTCCCATGCCTGTGTTGTACAGTCTGTGTTGAGCATGCTTGATAAAGGGTTAGAGGTTTTTGTTGTGGCAGATGCTATCTCTGCCCGTAACCCTCTGGACACCGAGATTGCTCTGCGGCGCGTCGAGCGTGCGGGTGCTCAGTTGGTTACTCGGGAAATGGTGGGTTTTGAATGGCTTCGTGGTTCCGATGCCGCCGAGTTCAGAACTTTCAGCAAGGAATTCCTGAGGTAGTATGCTAGGGGGCTGTGACTTGCGCGGTCATGGCCCCGGATACCCACAGTGCACGAAGGCTGAAAAAAACTACCAGATCCCGGAGAGTTCCCGCACATGAAAACCCGCACCCCGGAAGAGGGTTTCTCTGCACTGACTGATGATGCAGAAAGGAACCGGTTGCTGGCGGAGATGGCGGAGCAATCGACCGACATGATTTCCCGCCACACCCCGGATGACTGGCGGTTCATCTATGCTTCACCCGCCGTTACCCATTTGCTGGGTTATAGCGTTGAAGAAATTGTCGGTATGTCAGCTTACGACCTTTACCATCCTGATGATGTCGAGGACTTCCGGCTTCGCGCACCAACGGTCACTTATGACCGGGGTCTATATACCCATACCTACCGATTCCGTTGCAAGGACGGGCACTACATATGGCTGGAAAGCACCAGCCGGACGATCAGGGATCCCGACACCAACGACATCCGGGAGATTCTGGTTGTTTCCCGGGATGCCACACACAGAATCAAGGCTGACAAGGCGAACCGAAGGTTAGCGAGGGTGCTCGAGAGTACTCAGGATCTTGTGGTGTTCGTGAACCTGGACCAGACCGTGTCCCACCTGAATGAGGCGGCTCGAAGGGCGTTGGGGTTGGAACAGATCGACTATACGTCGTTTGAGGTGACTCGGTTTTTGACAGATAAGGGTCAGCGCCTGATAGAAGGTGAAGGGTTTCCGGTAGCACGGAGCACGGGGCATTGGCGGGGTGAAGTGATGATGCGCAGTCTGAGGGGGGGCCGGATTCCCGTGCTTCTTGAACTGCTTGCGCACCGATCATTACATGGTGACATCGAATACTTCTCAATCGTTGCGCATGACCTAACCGATAAAAAAGCGGCCGAGGAACAGTTGAAGCAGTACCGCGCAGACATTGACCATGCCAGCCGTCTTGTGACCATGGGCGAGCTTGCCTCCAGCCTTGCCCATGAACTCAACCAGCCGCTATCTGCGATGGTGAACTACCTGCGGGGTATCGAGCGTCGTTTCGCAGGCAATGACAGTATTGCCTGGGGTGATGTTGAGCTACCTATCACTCGAAGTATACGAACCGCCTTGAGGGCAGGAGAGATCATTCATCGGATGATGGATTTTACCCGCAAACAGGAGCCTGTCATTACATCGCTGGCTCTACCCGAGCTAATCAACGATATGATTGAGTTCTGTGAGTCCATAGCGGACCGTAGTCATGTCCGCGTGGTAACCGATATCCCCGATCGATTGCCGCCGGTTCTTGGTGACAGAATTCAGCTGGAGCAGGTACTGTTGAACCTTATCGTGAACGCGATTGAGGCAAGTGAAAGCCCAGAAGCGGAAACCGAACCAAGAACGGTTCGGGTACGTGTCGCCGTGCAGGATGCTGATCAGATTCGGGTCAGTGTGTCAGATGAAGGGCCTGGTATATCAGATGACGATATGTCCCGACTGTTCGACCGTTTTTTCTCCACCAAACAGTCCGGACTGGGTATGGGGCTGGCCATCAGTCGCTCATTGGTAGAGAATCTGGGGGGCGAGCTGTGGGCGACAAACCTCTCAGAGGGTGGCGCGTGCTTTTCATTCACATTGAATACTGCCGATTGAACAACTCATGACCTCCAATAACGAAGCTCAAACGGTTTTCGTGATCGACGACGATGCTGATGTCCGTGATTCTCTGCAGTGGTTGCTGGAGTCCGTCGGGCTTAAGGTCCGAACTTTCGAGGATGCGCTGACGTTTTTTGACGCGTTCGATGAGCAGCAAAGTGGTTGTATCGTCATGGACGTGCGTATGCCCGGCCTGAGCGGTATCAATGCCCAGAAAAAACTGCCGGAACACAATATTGAGCTGCCTGTGATCATGATTTCCGCCCATGGGAATGTTGACATGGCCGTCAGGGCGCTGACCCAAGGCGCTCTCACCTTCATAGAGAAACCTTTCGACGATCAGGTTCTGATCGATCACGTTCACAATGCTCTCGAAAAAGACCGTGCAAGGTTTGCCCGCCGGAATTCACAGGCACGGATCCGGGAGCGTTACGACAGTCTCACCCGCCGGGAGCGCCAGGTTCTGGAATTGATCGTCAAGGGTTTCTCCAACCAGGAAGCCGCGGACGAACTTGGCATTAATCGCAAGACGGTTGAGGGCCATCGGGCCAATATGATGGCCAAAATGCAGGTGGACTCGTTCGCCGAGCTGGTTCAGGTCGCGATTGGTCTGGGTCAGGTAAAAACCCTCGATTTCGGTTAGCATATCCAGGTATTTGTCATTGGTCAACGTTTGTGCTTTCATGCCTGTACAACAAAAACAGGAGCATGAGCATGAACTCTGCACGTCCAGTCAAAGGTACACTCACCAGCAGCCATTGGGGCACCTACCGGGTTCACACCCACAACGGAGCCGTTACTGCGCTGGAAGGATTTGAGTTGGATCCTGATCCCTCCCCGATTGGTCAGGGTATCGTGGATGTTCTGGAAGGTCCGTTGCGAATTACCCGGCCGATGGTCCGCAAGGGGTGGCTTGAACGTGGCCCGGGTGGCGCCGAAGGATCGCGTGGGCAGGATGAATTTGTCGAGGTGTCCTGGCCCCGGGCGATTGAACTTGTGAGCGGTGAGCTTGACCGGGTTCGGAGTCAGTATGGCAATGAGGCCATCTACGGAGGCTCCTACGGTTGGTCCAGTGCCGGGCGGTTCCACCATGCACAAAGTCAGTTAAAGCGTTTCCTCAATACCATTGGCGGGTTCACATACTCGGTCAACACCTACAGTTATGCGGCGGCGGAAGTCACGTTGCCGTATGTTCTCGGCGACTTTTACTCCATGGTCAATGGTGCCACCAGTTGGGACGTTCTTAAGGAACACTGTGAGCTGTTTATGGCCTTTGGAGGGGTGCCGGTCCGAAATGGGCAGGTGACCAATGGCGGCGTCGGGCGCCATGTTCAGAAGCAAGGAATGCTGGCGGCCGCGGCGAATGGCCTGAAGTTTGTGAATGTCGGGCCGATACGCTCGGACGTTCTTGAAGAGGCTGGGGCTCAGTGGTGTCCGATTTATCCGGGCAGTGATGTCGCGTTGTTACTGGGTATTGCCCATACCTTGAACGAGGAAGGCTTGGCGGATCACTCGTTTCTGGCCCGGTATACAACCGGTTTTGACCGGTTCCTCCCGTATCTTCTGGGTGCGACAGATGGTCAGCCCAAGTCCGCAGACTGGGCTGCAGTGCGCACCGGCCTGTCGGCAGACGACATACGGGAGCTTGCGCGTGAGATGGCCCGCAAGCGGACCATGATTTCAGTGAGTTGGTCACTCACCCGGCAGGATAATGGGGAACAGCCCTACTGGGCAGCCATCGCGGTGGCGGCGATGCTCGGTCAGTTGGGCACACCCGGCGGAGGGATCGGTTTCGGATACAGTGCCATGAATGCCATCGGCGCCAATTACCAGGGCATTCCCGGAGCGTCGCTGCCCCAGGGGCGCAACCCGGTAAAAAGCTTTATACCGGTCGCCCGGATTGCAGACATGCTGCTGAAACCCGGAGAGACGTTTGAGTACAACGGCCTGAAGGGAACGTATCCGGAGATTCGGCTGGTGTATTGGGCCGGCGGCAACCCGTTCCACCATCATCAGGATTTGGACCGGTTGCGTCAGGCCTGGCAGAAACCCGACACGGTGATCGTTCATGAATGGTGCTGGAATGCTCAGGCCAAGCATGCGGACATTGTTCTGCCCGCGGCCACATCTCTTGAGCGCAACGATATTGCCTCGTCCAGCCGGGACCCTTTTCTGATTTTCATGGAAAAGGCCAGGGAACCGGTTGGCGAGAGTCTGACGGATTACGAAATTTTCGGGCGACTGGCCGGTGCCTTGGGGGTTCAGGATGCCTTTACCGAAAACCGGGATGAGTCGGGCTGGCTGCAGGCGCTTTATGATGAGACCCGCGAGAAAGCCAAAGCCAGCAATATCGATCTGCCAGCGTTTCCGGAGTTTGTGGCGCGCGGATGGTTTGAGAATTCGTTACCGGAGGAACCCCAGGTTTTGCTGAAACGGTTTCGGGACGATCCGGTTCGTTATCCGCTGAAGACGCCGAGCGGAAAAATCGAACTCTACTCAGAGCAGGTCGCCGCTTTTGGTTACGAGGAGTGTCCGGGATTTCCATTCTGGAGGGAGCCGGCCGAGTGGGCCGGTCAGACTGCCGGCAAATACCGGCTGCACCTGATTTCAAACCAACCAAAGAACAAACTGCATTCGCAACTGGACCACGGCTCCTATAGCCGGGCATCGAAGATCAACGGCCGTGAGCCGGTGGTGATTCACCCGCAGGATGCGGCGGAAAGAGGGATAAACGACGGAAGTCTGGTCCGTCTGTTTAGTCCTCGCGGTGCCTGCCTCTGCACCGCAGTGATCAGCGATGAGGTTCGCCCGGGTGTTCTGCAATTGAGTACCGGCGCCTGGTATGACCCACCCACTGAGGGAATGGCAGATCTCTCCTGTTTGCATGGCAATCCCAATGTCCTCACTCGGGATGAGGGAACCTCACGTTTGGCTCAGGGGCCCAGTGCGATGTCTTGCCTTGTTGATATCGAAGTGTATAGCGGGCCGGTGATGCCGGTGGGGGCTTTTGTGCCCCCGGTGGTGCGGAAAGGTGAGTAACAGGAAAGGCGGGTGATTGAAAACTAATTGCCTACGTCGCTGCCGGTTTGGTCGGGGGACACATAAGAGCTGGTTTATAACGGCCGCTGAGCCTCAAAGCTGAAGACCAGGTCCTCGTTGGTTAGTGGCTTGCCTGGGCGGTAATCGCCCGAAACCGAAACGTTATGGAAGCCCGCGTCCTTCAGTGCAAGAGTCAGCTCGTTAATGCCCCACCACCGCAGATGAAAAAGATCTATTTCGGTTGCCACTAGAGCGCCATCTTTCCAGTGCTCGTACCGCAGAATTGAGAGGGATGTTTGGTGCACATAATCGATCTCTGGCGGGCTCCCTGTCAGGGTCAGTAGTTCGCGTTCAGAGTGTTGCCAACGGCGCATGGTCCCTGACGTCTCCATGAGGCCTTTCATGTTGTCGATGTCCAGAATCAGTCTGCCCCCGGGAACAAGGTGGTCATAAAACCTGCGTAGTAGTTCTCGGGCAGCATCGACTTGAGTGACCAGTTGGAAGGACCCTGCGGGCATGATGATCGCGTCGAACACTGTCGTCGACCGGAACTCGCTGAATGTTTGACAGCTCAGCGTGGGAGAAAGATTGCGAGTCTCGGATTCACTTCGACAGTAATCTAGCATGTCGTCCGAAGCATCGAATCCCTCAATGTGAAATCCGGCTTCCAGAAGCGGTATATACACCCGCCCATTGCCGACCGCAGGTTCCAGTATGGGACCGGAACAACATTTGAGGCGATCCTGATAGAATTCGATATCACCAAAGGAGCGGCCTACAGGCTTGTCCAGGTGGTAGACCCGGGAGGCCAGCTTTCCGTAACGGTTTTCCATATTTGTATCCCTGATTTAGTCGTGAACCCGACCCCGGGCGTCTGCGTGGTGTGAGCCCTTCTCCGTGAAGTGCAAAGATGTTATCCATCGCTATCTGGGTCAATATTGATGTAGAGCTTCAGCATGTCTTTATGCTGTATGCCACGTTCGAATACAGGTTCTTCATAGTTTTCTATAAAAAAGTTTTTAACTACGGATTCCACGCGAAAGCCAAGTCTTTGATAGTAGGCGAGCTGGTACCCAAATGTACCTGTGCCTAATTCCACCCGCTGGATTCTCTTACCAATTAACTTCTTTAAAGCAAAACTCAGAAGATGGGTTCCAATACCTGCTTTTTGATGGTTAGGGTCCACGGCTATATTCAATATTTCAGCCGTTTCATTGCCCCTGCTTTTTACAATGCACACGCCAACAATTTCATCATTTGATTTAGCTGCATAGCACCACGAATTTGGTAAATATGATTTAATCAACCTCTCCGATGGGTCGGCCTCCAATAGAAGTGGCACCGGGGCGTCTTTCGGGTCGATTTCCAGGTACTCCATTATTCCCTCAAGCGGTTCTCAGGGCGGTGGCTAATAGTATTGGGCTTCACTCTCAGGTAATGCAGACGGATGGTTGCGGCTTCCGGGTAATCCACATTACGCAGATAGGCCGATAGCGTCTCTGTCATCACATCTTTCCGATCTATATCCGACAACGCAGAATCACCGTGGCAAGGATGTGGGTGGTTCCACCGACGAAACAGATCAACGCGAAGGTGCCGGTGGTTCCGTTCGCGAGCTCCCAGATAAAGCCAATCAGTGCGACAGCAGCAACTGCATAGTAAGCGACCGCCAGGGCTCGCTGCTGAATCAGCTTATGTCGTTCATCTTTCTCTGGGTATTGACTAAGTACTTGGACAGCCTCATAGCGCTGCCCAAATCGCAAAAGTGATGCGTAGGCAATCATTATTCCTAACATCGCTAGCCCTTGGCCCGGAGCATCTGCCGCTAACCATGAAACCAAAAATGCGATCACTCCCAGTGCCAAGCAGAAAACCGGCATTGCCACGGGTTGGTGCTGGGCAGTAATGGAAGAGTCGAATTTCGAGTCGGTCATCGAGAATCTCCTTTTCAACGTGTTCAAGGCACCGAGTATATTCCGGCGTAAAGCGCTCTAGTGTCTTTTGTTTTTGAAACGATGCCAAAGCCTGCCATCGATGACTGATAGGCCCGCAGCAATCATAGCCATTCCCAGATAATGAACAGTCCTCAGTTCCTCTTCTAAAAACAATGAACCCAGGAGGATTGCCGAAACAGGCACCAGCAGGGTAACCAACAGGAGATTGGTTGCTCCAGCCGATTCCAGAATCCTGAAATACAGCACATAAGCGATGGCTGTTGAAAACACTGCAAGCCCCATAACTGAACCTAGAACCGTCAACTTCAGATCGGCGAGATTAATCGGACCGTCAACGGTTAAAGCGACAGGCGCCAAAAACAGCGACGATGCGGTGACCTGGCCGGCTGCGCTTACGAGTGGGTTTACGCCCATTTTCTTAAATCTGCGCCCAAACACGCCAGCAAATGCGTAAGACAGAGTTGCGGCAATAACGGCGGAATGCGCCAGCACACCTGTACCGTTGATCGCTGGTAGTCCTATCATCAAAACAACGCCGAGGAATCCAACCGTTACGCCCAGCACCCTTCGCGGCGTGACGCGTTCGTCGGGCAGAAAGATACCGGCGACTACCACCGTAAATATCGGAGTTGCTGCATTGAGAATCGACGCAAGTCCAGATGCAATTTGTGTTTGGCCCCACACGATCAGGGAAAACGGGATAACGTTGTTCAGTAGCCCCATTCCCAAAAAAGCCGCCCATATTTTCAATCCTTTTGGCGGACGCAGTCCCCTTACTATTGCCGTCGTCCATAGCAAAATGGCAGCGAGAGAAACCCTGAGGGTTACTATCGTGAGTGGTGGTAAGTCCGCGACAGCCACACCTACAAAGAAAAACGAACCACCCCAGAGAACTGACAGCGAAACAAGCATTGTCCATTCACGGCCACCCATTGAGGTGTTTATCGAGTGTGTCATGGCTGCTGGCATTCCCCGGTCAAAGTATCGAGGCTTCACCCTAGAGGGTAATCCGAGCTCGAAACATCCGATTCTTGCTCTCGTGCTCTTTTTTAGGGCTCTAGACCTGTTGTATCCCGATCGCCTTGGACTCGGTGATGGGAAAAACCGCCATTGAATTGATGGCTGAACTCTTCACTATTCGAGACGTTAGAGAGAAGAAAGCAAAACGGGCCGGGCGCATGTCGCGTCATTGGGGGAGGGCGCCCGATCAAGCTGTTCGATGCAGGCCACAGGGGAGGGCAACTACAAACTAACTCCCACCGAACCCTACCTAAAGCACTTGATCGGGGTAGTTAAAAAGACACGCCTAAACACCATAGGCATTGTTTAGTTTGGCTGCTGATTTCAGTTGGTTAGTTAGTGACTTTGGTGGACAGTCAACCCAAGCGGTAGTTGCTTGCCAACTAACGGCAATTTTCTCTGGATATTGGGGTTAATTGGTTGATATGTGGGATGGCATTCAGAAGTAGATTCCAGTATGGCAACGGCAGCTATGGTTTATCATGGGAAACGCGACATTTCCGTCAAAGTGGCTCCAAACTCCAGCCGTTTTCAGTAGCAAGCAAGCGATCTGTTAGTTCGAGGTTTTCCAGAAAGGTGTCATCATGCGACACCACGATCAACGTGCCATGGTAACTACGCAACATGAGTTCCAATGCCTGTACTGAGGGCAAATCAAGGTGGTTATTCGGTTCATCGAGTAACAGCAGTTGCGGTGGTGAATCGGCGTAGAGTATGCAAGCGAGAGCTCCCTTTAGACGCTCACCGCCGCTCAGCGAGCCGCTGGGTATCACTACCTTCTGCGCGTCAAGTCCCAGTTGCGCCAAGCGCATGCGTAGGTCCCCGTCGTCAGCTGTGCGATTGGCTAATCGTAACTGTTCCAGAACCGTACTCTCTGGGTTCAGATTTTCTAATCTCTGATCGAGATACGCGCTCTCCGACGTTACCTTGGATACCCCAGCCAAAGGCGAAACCAGGCCCGAGATCACTTTAAGCAACGTGGATTTGCCACAACCGTTCGGGCCGACTACACCTATGCGCTGTGTTCCACCCAAGACCAGGTTGATGGTTTGGCTTGCTCCCGATACGTACGGTAGCACCACGTCATTCAGTTCGGCCACGCGCCGCTTTGCGGCCTGCTTGGTTGGTATCTCGTGCAGGGTTATTTGTGGCTCATCTTCAACTTGCTGTGAGGCTTCACGCACGCGTTGGTTGAGTTGTGCCCGGTTGGAGGCCTGTTTCTGGCGCAGCGCGCCTGACGATGTTTCGCTGCGCTCTTTCTGACGATCCAACAGAATCTTGGCTTGATTGGCCTCTTTGCCTCGCCGGTTACCGCGTGCTTGCCGTTGTTCCTGCCGTACACGCTGCTTCCGCATCGCCTGTTCCTGCCGCTGGCGTTCAAGTTTGCGGTCACTCAGGTTTTGCAGAGCGTTCTGTCGTTCGTGTGCCTTAGCCTCAGCGTAAAATGAGTAGTTGCCTCCATAGCTTTGCAGCCCAAGGGAAGACAATTCCACGATGCGCTCCATGGACTTCAGCAATTGTCTATCATGGCTGATCACGATCAGCCCACGCGGCCAGCGTTGTAATTGTTTGATCAGCGCCTTTCGGTTTGGTCGGTCGAGATGGTTGCTCGGCTCATCGAGAATCAGGAAGTCTGCATCCGAGAGCATGGCACCAATCAAGGAAATTCGCATTGCCTCTCCGCCGCTCAGGATGCTGGCAGGCGTATCTGTTTCAAGGTGGCTCAAGTTATTGCGCTCAAGTTCATAGCGGAGTCGCTGGTGTATGTCCCAGTGATCGCCCACGGCATCGAAATCCTCCGGTGCTGTGCTGCCTGACCCAATACGTGCTAGCGCATCCAGCGTGTGCTTTACCCCCGCCAACTCGGCCACTGTAGAACCATCAGGGTGCACCACTTGCTGGGCGAGATAATGCACGCTGCCGGAGCACTGGCACTGGCAGTGGCCGGTGGTTGGTTGTAACAGCCCAGCCAGGATTCGTGCCAGCAGAGTTTTACCGACACCATTGCGTCCGACCAGTCCTGTTGAGCGCATATCGAACTGCTCGTGAAGGCCGGAGAAAAGAGTTCTGCCGTCTGACAGAACGTGGGATACGTTTTTCAGTACGAGATGAGGATTCGTCATGCTCTATTCCAAAGATGCCAAGAACTCCCCTGCTACTGGGGACTGGTGGAGACTGGCCGTCACAACAACGGCGGCATCAATAGCGCATTGGACAAATACCTTATAAGGGAAAGAGTGCGCTGATTATCGTACAAGCATGTGGAGAAATGGGCCAAGCAGTAGTTTTAACTAGTTGAGCCAAAAATTCACGATCGAGATATCCGACAACGCCTGACCTGCCATATTCTCAAGCGAAGGCCATTCCATCTGCCTTGATCACCTTGCCCGAATGTCTTCATTGCGACCGATGGTTTCGAAAACGAAGAGTGGCTGTGTCAAAGAGGTGATGTGTTGAAATCCGTGAAAGGGTCTCTCTCTGCTAGGAGAGTAACGTGGGGCCTAAAGCCGCTGGGCACCGGTAATGCACCATTTGGCTACACACAAAAAAGGCCTGCGTTCTCACGCAAGCCTTTGAAAATAATGGCGCGCCCGATAGGATTCGAACCTATGACCTTTGCCTCCGGAGGGCAACGCTCTATCCAGCTGAGCTACGGGCGCATTCGAAATAACGAGTGCTCGTCAATTTCGAGTGCGCAATCTTACGTGTGCCGGCGGCTTCTGTCCAGCCCCGGCCATTAAGCGTTTCGTTCAGATTCGAGGTAGCCGCTGGTCTGGCGTCAGGTTGACCAGATTTTGCTCGTTGCTGATGGTCACTTCGCCATCCTGGATGCTTACCTGCAAGGTCATGGACCGTTCTGCCAGGGCCGCCAGTGCGGCTGTTCCTTCTGCCGGAAGGTCGACAATAGTAAGGTTGCTAAATCTTTCCAGCTTGTTATGGTGCTTGTCCCACCACACCGGCACCGCACGCCCGCCGTAGGTATAGAGAATGACCTGATTGGCCTTGTTGCAGGCCTTGCGCAGGCGGTCTTCCTCGGGCAGGCCCAGTTCCACCCAGAGTTCGATGTCTCCGGTCAGGGATTTTTGCCAGAGTTCCGGCTCGTCGTCTGTGCTCAGGCCTTTGGTAAATTCCAGGTTATCGTTGGCGTTGAGGGCGAAGGCCAGCAGCCGGATCATCATCCGCTCGTCGGTTTCAGAGGGATGGCGGGCAACGGTCAGATGGTGGTCGGCGTAGTAGTGCCGGTCCATATCGGCGATATGGAGGGTGGCTTTGAAGATGGTGGCTTTCAGTGCCATTGAATGAATAGTCCTGTGGTCTTTGGGCGGGTCAGGGCGTTAGTGTAGAGCATATTGAGCGTGGCGGGGCATAGCAGCATGGTGTTGTTGCGGGGTTTTCTGGTTCTGGTGGTGTTTTTTCTGCTGGGTGAGGCATTGCGGGTACTGGTCGGCCTGCCCATCAGTGGTGGCGTGCTGGGGATGGTGATGGTCACGGCCACTCTGATGTTGAGGGGGCGGGTCAGTGATCAGTTGGCGGAAGCCAGTCGCGGGCTGATCTCGGTGCTGGTGCTGCTGATTTCACCGGGTGTTGTCGGGGTTTTCTTTATTGCCGATCGCTTTGCGGGCCACTGGTTTTCCGTTGCAGTGGCTTTGGTTGCGGGTACCTTGCTGAGTTCCGTGACCACGCTGTGGCTGATGAAGAAAACAGCGGGAGATCGCACCCGGGGGCACAGTCATGACTGAGTTCAACGGACGAATGCAGGAATTGCTGTTGGTCTGGACCGCAGGCCCGATGCTTTCCATTGCCCTGACGCTGGCGGCGTTTATGGCGGCAAACTGGTTGTTCGCGAAGGTGGGACGCCCCCTGTGGATGCCGCCGGTATTGATGGCGGCGGTGATTCTGGCGGCGGCGGTGGCGGCCAGTGGTATTGGCTATGAAACCTATCAGCAGGGGGCGCGCTGGTTAACGGTATTGTTGGGCCCGGCGACGGTGGCCCTGGGTGTGCCTTTGTATCAGCAGATGCACCATATTCGCGCGCTCTGGCGGCCAATTCTGTGCACCTTGCCACTGGCGGCCAGTCTGGCGGCTGTCTATGCGGTGGGTATTGCCTGGCTAATGGACGCTCCGCTTTCCATACTGGCGTCGCTGGCGCCGAAGTCGGTTACCGCGCCCATTGCCATGGGCATTGCGGAACAGCTGGGTGGCTCGGTTGCACTCACCCTCGGCGGTCTGCTGATTACCGGCGTACTGGCCTCGGTATTTGTGGACTGGGGTGCCAAATGGATGAAGATTTCCGATGACCGGATGGTGGGTTTTGCCCTGGGGCTTAATGGTCATGCCATTGGCACTGCCCGGGCGTTTGAGATCAGCCCCACGGCGGGCGCTTTTGCCTCCCTGGGGATGGGATTGACGGGTGTGTTTACGGCGCTGTTTTTGCCTTTTGTCTTTCCGTTCTGAGGCTGCTGCTTTTTGGGTCATTCACCATACGAATAGGTCCATGTTGCAATTTCGATTGCCGTAAGGGTTTTCCGAGACTAGCTTGTTTGCCAGGCAATCGGTGCCGTCCTGCACCGATGTTCCGTGAAAATTCCTAAAACAGCGACGGAAAACGCGATGAAAAAAATACTGGCAGCTTTTGTTGGCTCCATGGCCCTGGCGTCTGCGCCTCTGGCCCTGGCAGCCGATGCGACCAAAGAACTGAAAATGGCGTACGACGCCGATCCAGTTACCCTCGATATTCATGAGCAGTTGTCTGGCGGCATTCTGCAGTTGTCTCACATGACCTTTGATCCGCTGTTGCGCTGGACCAAAGATCTGGGTTTCGAGCCGCGCCTGGCAGAAAGCTGGGAGCGTGTGGACGACAAAACCATGCGCTTCAAGCTGCGCGAGGGTGTGAAGTTCCATTCCGGTAACGAACTGACCACGGCCGACGTGAAGTTCACCTTTGAGCGACTGAAGGAAAGCCAGGACTTCAAGGCGATTTTCAAACCCTTCAGCGCCATCAATGTGATCGACGATTACACCTTCGAGCTGGTCACCAGCGAGCCTTACCCTCTGCTGCTGAACACCGCCACCTACATTTTCCCGCTGGACAGTGAGTTCTATTCCGGCCAGACCGAAGATGGCAAAGACAAGGACGCCATCCTCAAGCACGGCAACTCCTTCGCTTCCGAGAACCTGTCCGGCACCGGTCCTTACACGGTAACCGAGCGTAAACAGGGCGTGCGTGTCGAGTTCGAGCGTTTCGATGATTACTGGGATACTGAGTCTCCGGGCAACGTGGGCAAGATCGTGCTGACTCCCATCAAGGAAAACGCTACCCGGGTATCCGCCCTGCTGTCTGGCGGTGTCGACTTCATCGCTCCGGTTCCACCCAATGATCTGGACCGCATCAAGCGCGACCGCAACAGCGAACTGGTGACCATGAGCGGCACCCGTATCATCCTGTTCCATATGAATCAGGAGCGGGTTGAAGCCTTCAAGAACCCGAAAGTTCGCCAGGCCATCGCCTACGCCATCAACCAGGAAGGTATTGCTGCCAAGATCATGAAAGGCTTTGCCACGCCGGCAGCACAGATGTCGCCAGCGGGTTACCAGGGCCATAACGAAAACCTGAAGCCTCGCTTCGATGTTGAGAAAGCCAAGCAGCTGATGAAAGAAGCCGGCTATGAGGACGGCTTTACCATCACCATGATGGCCCCCAACAACCGCTACGTGAACGACGACAAGATCGCGCAGGCAGCGGCGGCCATGCTGGCGCGCATCAACATCAAGGTGGACCTGAAAACCCTGCCGAAAGCCCAGTACTGGCCGGAGTATGATAACCGTGCCGCCGATATGATGCTGATTGGCTGGCACGCAGACACCGAGGATTCGGCCAACTTCTATGAATTCCTCACCTTCTGCCCGGATGCTGACAGCGGTGATGGCCAGTACAACGCCGGCAACTACTGCAACCCGGAAATCGATGCCCTGGTGGAAAAAGCCAACGTGGAGACCGACCTGGACAAGCGTGCGGCCATGCTGCAGGAAGTGGAACAGCGTCTGTACGACGACGCAGCCTTCGTACCGCTGCACTGGCAGGACCTGGCCTGGGCCTCCCGCAAGGGCGTGAACATCGAGCCGGTGCTCAATGTCATGAACTTCCCCTACCTGGGCGATCTGGTTATCGAATAAGGGGAGCGTGCTCCCTGAGACCCAACCTCTCTCCCGGTGCGGGAGAGAGGCTTTCACGTATTCATCAACGGTAAATCCTTCATGCTAGCGTTTTTGGTTCAGCGGATATCCCAGGCGCTGCTGGTCATGTTTGTGATCAGCATCATCGCCTTTGCCATTCAGGATGGCCTCGGGGACCCGCTTCAGGAAATGGTGGGCATGTCCGTCTCTGCCGAAGAGCGGGAAGCCATTCGTGAGGAGCTGGGGCTGAACGACCCCTTCCTGGTCCAGTACCTGCGGTTTGCGGGTAATGCCATACAGGGCGACCTGGGCAATTCCTATTTTTACAGCAAGCCGGCGCTGGAAGTGATTGCCGAACATCTGCCAGCCACCCTGGAACTGGTGATCGGCGCCAGTCTGATCATCATCTTCCTGTCGGTCCCCATTGGCGTGTACGCCGCCATCCGGCCCCAGGCCTGGCTGTCCAAATTCTTCATGGGCGTGAGTACGGTCGGTATTTCCATACCGGTGTTTCTCACGGCCATTGTTCTGATTCAGTTGTTCTCCATTGGTGTGACGGTCAACTGGTTTCCGGCCGATACCGGTTGGGGCCAGTGGCTCAACGATTTCTTTACCACCGAAGGTGGGCTGCCGTCCTATGGCCGTGGTGATGACCTGGTGCACCTGTTCGGCACCTGGGAATCCGGCCTGTTTACCAGCGAAGGCCTGGCCCATCTGGTGCTGCCCTGCGTGTCGCTGGCGTCCATTATGCTGCCTCTGTTTATCCGCCTGATCCGGGCAGAGATGATGGAGGTTCTGCAAAGCGATTACATCCGCTATGCCCGGGCCAAGGGTTTGAGCGCGGGCCGTATCAATTTCCTGCATGCCCTGAAGAACACCATGCTGCCGGTGATTACCGTGGGTGGCGTACAGATCGGCATTATGGTGGCCTACACCATCCTGACCGAGACGGTGTTTCAGTGGCCGGGTCTGGGCCTGATGTTCCTGGAGGCCATCACCCGCAGCGATATTCCCCTGATTGTGGCTTACCTGATGGTAGTGGGCCTGATCTTTGTGGTGACCAACACACTGGTGGACCTGATCTACGGACTGGTCAATCCCACCGTCAAACTGACAGGTAAGAAAGCATGACAACGGCAACGGTTTCCCGCTGGGACCGCTTCCGCGAGTCCTTTTTCTGGTACAGCTTCAAACGCGACAAGGTAGCGATTGCCAGTTTTCTGGTGCTGCTGGCCATGGTGCTGGCAGCGGTGTTTGCGCCTCTGCTGGCGCCGGCCGATCCCTACGATCTGGCCCAGATCAACATTATGAATTCCGAGTTGCCACCGGTGGGCCTGGACGGCGCTGATCCTGCGTTCCCGTTGGGCACCGATGCCCAGGGGCGGGACCTGCTCTCCACCATTCTGTACGGCACCCGGGTGTCGCTGATGATTGGCTTTGGGGCTGTCGTGCTGCAGGCGGCGCTGGGTATCCTGTTTGGCCTGCTGGCCGGCTATCTGGGCGGTAAGGTTGATGCCATCCTGATGCGCATTGCCGACGTGCAGCTGTCGTTCTCTACCCTGATGGTGGCGATCATTGTCGGCGCGGTGTTCAAGGCCAGTTTTGGCAACCTGATGTTCGGTGAGATTGCCATCTACATGCTGATCTTCATCATCGGCGTGGCGGAATGGCCGCAGATTGCCCGTACCGTGCGGGCCTCGGTGCTGGCGGAGAAGAAAAAGGAGTATGTGGACGCGGCCAAGGTGATGGGGTTCGGTACGCCACGCATCATGTTCCGGCACATACTGCCCAATACCCTGTCGCCCATTTTTGTGATTGCCACGGTACAGATTGCCAATGCCATTATCTCCGAAGCGGCGCTGTCGTTCCTCGGCCTTGGCATGCCGGAAACCCAGCCGTCACTGGGTTCGTTGATCAAATCCGGTTTTGACTACATCCAGAGCGGTTCCTGGTGGATCACCCTGATCCCAGGCCTGGTGCTGGTGGTGCTCGTGCTGGTCATCAATCTGTTGGGTGACTGGTTGCGGGATGTGATGAACCCACGGCTGTATAAGGGGTAACACCATGGCACTGTTGGAAGTGAAAAACCTGGATGTACGTTTCGCGGTGCGCGGTGGCGATCTGACCGCCCTGCGTCGTATTAGTTTCAGCCTGGACAAGGGCGAGCGGCTGGGCCTGGTGGGTGAATCCGGTGCCGGCAAATCAGTGGCGGCCTTCTCTATCCTGAACCTGATTGCCAAGCCCGGTTATATCGCCGGTGGCCAGATTCTGTTTGAAGGCAAAGATCTGGCCGCCATGAGCGAGCGGGAGCTGCGCAAAATCCGTGGCAACCGCATCGCCATGATTTTCCAGGATCCGATGATGACCCTGAACCCGGTGCTCACCATCGGCACCCAGATGGTGGAGGCGATCCTGGCACACCGGAAGATCAGCAAGAAAGAGGCGAGGGCCATTGCTCTGGATCGCCTGCAGAAAGTGCAGATTCCCTCGCCGGAAAAGCGGCTGGACCAGTATCCCCATGAATTGTCGGGGGGCATGCGCCAGCGAGTGATCATTGCCATCGCCCTGCTGTTGGACCCGGAAATCATTATTGCCGATGAGCCCACGACCGCCCTGGATGTGACCATCCAGGCCGAGATCATGGACCTGCTGCTGAACCTGTGTGAGCAGGAAAACGTGGCGCTGATGCTGATCACCCACGATCTCGGGGTGGTCTCGCAGGTGACCCAGCGCATGCTGGTCATGTACTCCGGCCGGATCATCGAACAGGGCCCGACCCGGGAAATCATCAATGATGCCCGGCATCCCTACACCCAGGGGCTGATCAACGCGCTGCCCCAGATGGGTGAACCGGGTGCGCGGCTGTTCCAGATACCTGGCTCCATGCCATCCCTGAAGAATGTGCCTTCGGGTTGTCCGTTCCATCCCCGCTGTAACTTCGCCACCGACCAGTGCAAGCGCGCCATGCCGGAATATGTGCGTTCCGGCAACGTTGACGTCGCCTGTTACGAAGTTGCCAACCTGATTGAGCAGGAGAAACGCATGCAGGAGGCCGAATCATGACCTCCCCTCTGGTAAGTATCCGCGGTCTGGAAAAACGTTTTGATCTGTCCGGCAGCTTCCTTGAGCAGCTCCGGTTTGAAGGTGGGCGTTTGCGCCGTAAACAGGAAGCGGTGCACGCCATCAACGGTGTGAACCTGGAGGTGCAGAAGGGCGAGGCCCTGTGTGTGGTCGGTGAGTCCGGTTGTGGCAAATCCACCGTCGCCCGCACCGTGATGGGGTTGCTCTCGCCGAGCGCTGGAGAGATCCACTATGGCGGCCAGCGGATTGATAATCTGGAAGGTAAGGCTGCGCTGCCCTACCGCCGCAAGATGCAGATGATCTTCCAGAATCCCTATGCTTCCCTGAATCCGCGAATGACGATTCAGCAGACCCTGGAAGAGCCGATCCGTTTCCACCATCCGGACTGGTCCCCGGTTCAGGTGCGGGACAAGATTCACGAAGTGATGCATTCGGTGGGTATCGACCCGGACTGGGGCAGTCGCTTTGGCCACGAGTTTTCCGGTGGTCAGCGCCAGCGGATTGCCATTGCCCGCGCCCTGGCGGTGGACCCGGAATTTATCGTTGCCGATGAGCCCATCTCGGCCCTGGATGTGTCTATCCAGGCCCAGGTGCTGAATCTGTTGATGGATGCCCAGGAAAGCCGTGGTCTGACCTACCTGTTCATTACCCACGATCTCGCGGTGGTAGAACACTTCGGTACCCGGGTGGCCGTCATGTACCTGGGCCGGGTGTGTGAGCTGGCAGACACCAAAACCCTGTTCGCCATGCCCCGGCATCCCTATACCCAGGCGTTGCTGTCGGCCATCCCGAAACTCGAGGATGACCGGCCCAATCACATTCGCCTTCAGGGCGAGGTGCCCACGCCGGTGAATCTGCCCTCGGGGTGCGTGTTCCACGGCCGCTGCCCCTATGCCAATGAGCGTTGCCGGCAGGAAGTTCCACAGCTGATCGCCACCGACGGCGGGGCGCAGGTGGCCTGTCACGCCGTTGAGGAAGGGCGTTTGTAACGGCCGGGCGCGCATAGGCTATCATGCCTGCAGCAACGTACCGGTTGTGATCATTGCCAAACCTCAGGGGTTCCCATGGAAATACGCT
Source organism: Marinobacter nauticus (assembly GCF_003634635.1). Taxonomy (GTDB): domain Bacteria; phylum Pseudomonadota; class Gammaproteobacteria; order Pseudomonadales; family Oleiphilaceae; genus Marinobacter; species Marinobacter nauticus. The sequence goes on from NZ_RBJB01000004.1 coordinate 623,616, forward strand.
GGCTGGAAGACTTTCTGGCGCTTGCCCGCACGCGCCACTTCTCACGGGCTGCCGAACAGCAGCACGTGAGCCAGCCTACGTTCAGCCGGCGCATCAAGCTGCTGGAGGAATCCATGGGCACCACCCTGATCAATCGGCAGACTCTGCCATTGTCCCTGACCCCGGCCGGAGAAGTGTTTCAGGAACTGTGTGAACGCATCACCCGGGAGGTCCGGGACACCCGGGACCGGATAGCCGCTCTGGATGCGGAAGCGTCTGCCCGCATCAGCGTTGGTTCTACTCAGGGGCTGTTTTCACATTTTTATCAGGGTTGGGCGACGGAGATGGGCATTGCCGAGCGCCTTCAGCTGAACCTGACCGCCACCAACTGGGTGGGGGAGCAGTTTCTGGATGCCCTGGAAAGCGGCGAATGTGACCTGGTGTTGTGTTACTGGCACCCGGATTTGCCCTGGGGAGATCGCCTGGCAAGTGACAAGTTTCAGTGGCAGACGATCGGCAGGGAAGCACTGGTGCCGGTCAGTATCGCCAATGAGCAGGGCGAGCCCCGTTACCGGTTGCCAGGCACCGATGAACAGCCTGTGCCCCTGATTGCCTACCACAGCCGTGGTTTTTTGCAGTCGGCTATCGACGGGCATCTGCAACGCGGCAAGCTGCCGGCGAATCTTTTGCCACTGAACGAGAATACCCAGTCCGCGAGCATCAAGGCCCTGGTCAAACAGGGCTTCGGCATGGGCTGGCTGCCCAAGCGGATGACGGAAAAAAGCGAACAGTTCGGTCGCCTGGTACGGGCTGGTGATGAGCGCTGGGACGTACCGCTGGAAATACGTTTGATCCGCCTGAGTGACGCCCGCTCAGACGACATACTGAATCTCTGGAAACAACTGGAAACCTGATATGCCAAATCACGACATCCTCGACCTGCAGCCTGCCCACATCCGTGAGCTGCGGAACCGGTACGAACGGGCCATGGCTGACCACGGTTATGACAGCCTGCTGATTGCCTCGGGCGCGGCGCCCTACCGGTATCGGGATGATCAGGCCTATGTATTCCAGGGCTTCGGCCCGTTTCTGCACTGGACCGGGCTGGCTGGCCAGGAGCACAGCTGGCTGTTGGTTCGGCCCGGCCAGAAACCGGTGCTCTGGCTATACCAGCCGGTGGACTTCTGGCACGCCAACCCGGTGATGGCTGAAGAGCCCTGGCTGGAGGTTGTAGACGTTCGCAGCCGGCAGCAGGCTGGCGCCCCGGAGCTAGATAGCCCGGGGAGGCTGGCGATAATCGGTGATCCGCTGGTGCTAGAAGGCGTGCCGGGAGATCATAACCCGGCGGCACTGGTGGCAGCCGTGGAAGAAACCCGCGTGCACAAAACTCCGTACGAAATTGAATGCCTGGCACACGCTAACCGGATTGCCCTGGCCGGTCACAGGGCGGCCAGAGAGGCGTTTCTGGCCGGCGACAGCGAATTTGGTATCAGTCTCGCCTACCAGCAGGCCACCGGCCAGCGGGAAGTGGAGGCACCCTATCACAGCATCATCGGTTTGAACGAACATGCCGGCACACTGCACTACCAGTACTACGACCTGCAGCCACCCCGCCGGCCCCGCAGTCTGCTGATTGATGCCGGGGTGCGCTACCGTGGCTACTGTTCAGATATAACCCGCACCACCGCCGGGCCGGATGAGCCGAGATTCACCGCGCTGGTTCACGGGCTGGAGAAACTGCAGCTGCGGCTATGCGAGATGGTGTCGCCCGGCGTGGACTACGTGGACATTCACCGCAAGGCTCACCTGGGCATTGCGGCCCTGCTATCAGCTTCGGGGCTGGTGTTCGGTTTAGCGGATGAAGCCATGGTGGAGCAGGGCATTACCCGGGCGTTCTTTCCCCATGGCATAGGGCATTTTCTGGGCATTCAGGTGCACGATGTCGCCGGCAAACCGACGCCGTCCCCGGAAGATGCGCCGTTCCTGCGCCTGACCCGCACCCTGGAAGCCGGCATGGTGGTCACCATCGAGCCGGGGCTCTATTTTATTCCATCGCTGCTGGAGCCTTTGCTGAACGGGCCTGAAGCCCAGTATCTGAACCGGGCGCTGATTGATGAACTGAAGAGCTGTGGTGGAATCCGGATTGAAGATAATGTGGTGGTCACAGCGGCCGGGGCCCGGAACTTAACGCGAGAATGCGAATAGTCACTTTTTACTACAAAAACTGACTGCAAAAGGGTTGCAATCCTGTTTGTTAATAACAATAATTATCACTAACTTTAGTGCTGTTAGTGAGAGCGCCCTATGTACGTTTGCCTGTGTTACGGGGTAACAGACAGAGAAATCCGCGAAGCCGCTGAAAGCGGTGTCAGTTCCATGCGCCAGCTCGGCAAGGAACTTGGCGTCGGCCGTCAGTGTGGTCGTTGCGCCTGCACTGCCCGGGAAATTCTGAAAGAGTCCCGGTCACCGGATTATATGGCGCTCGCCAACATGCTGGCGCAACCCGCCTGACCAGGCGGGCCTGTCCACATATTGCAATTGCACCTCTTTCACATCCGTGATTTTTTATTGCCGTTAAACCGACTATCCTTGTGAGTTAACGCTTTCGCGACACAAGGAATCCAGTTATGAAAGGCGACAAAAAAGTCATCCAGCATCTGAACAAGGTCCTCGCCAACGAGCTGACGGCCATTAACCAGTACTTCCTGCATTCGAGAATGTACAAAGACTGGGGTATCACCAAGCTCGCGGCGAAAGAATACGAAGAATCCATCGATGAAATGAAACACGCCGATCAGCTGATCGAGCGAATTCTCTTCCTTGAGGGCCTGCCAAATCTGCAGGATCTGAACAAATTGCTGATTGGCGAGAATGTTCAGGAAATGATCGAGTGCGATCTCAAGCTCGAGCACACCGCGCACACAGACCTGAAAGAAGCCATCATCTACTGTGAGCAGGTTCAGGATTTTACCAGCCGTGAACTGTTCCGGAGCATCCTCGACAGCGAGGAAGAACACATCGACTGGCTCGAAACCCAGCTGGAAATGATTTCCCAGATGGGCATCCAGAACTATATCCAGCTGCAGTCCGCGGCTGCTGAGTAAACTCCCCGGCTTTCCGGCCACCGGCGCACTCTGCGGGCCGGTGGCGCGCTCTCTCCGCTCTGTTCCCCCCTGCCTTTTTCCGGGTGCTTCCCCGATTGCCTGTCGAAACAGGTAGAATAGTCGCCCAGATCGGCCAGATATTCTGGCCCAACGCGGTTAATAAACCACTCCGGAGACTGAAATGGACCTGTCCTGCTTCAAAGCCTACGACCTGCGTGGCCGAGTACCTGACCAGCTAAACCCAATCCTGGCTGAGAAAATCGGCCGCGCCTACGTTGAAATCACCGGCGCCAAAAAAGTCATCGTCGGTTACGACATCCGGCTGTCCAGCCCCGAAATAGCAGAAGCGTTGAGCTCCGGCCTGATGGCGGCCGGCGCCGATGTGTTTGATATTGGCCTGTGCGGCACCGAACAGGTGTACTTTGCCACCAGTCACTACCAGATGGACGGCGGTATCATGGTGACGGCCAGCCACAACCCCAAAGACCACAACGGCATGAAAATGGTGGGCCCGGAATCCCGGCCGATCAGTTCGGACAACGGCCTGAACGACATCCGGGACCGGGTGCTGGAGCCGTTCTCTGACGCCGCAGAGCAGGGCAAATACGAAACCCTGGAAGTAATGAGCGCGTACGTTGACCATCTGCTGGGCTACATTGATGCAGGCTCACTGAAGCCCATGACCATCGTCTGTAATGCCGGCAACGGTGGTGCTGGCCTGGTGATCGACGAACTGGAACAGCATCTGCCGTTCGACTTCATCAAGGTTCATCACGAAGCCGATGGTCACTTCCCGAATGGTGTGCCCAACCCGATCCTGCCGGAAAACCGCTCCGCGACTGCCGATGCCGTACTCCAGAATGGCGCCGCCATGGGCATTGCCTGGGACGGCGACTACGACCGCTGCTTCTTCTTCGACGAAACCGGCCGCTTTATCGAAGGCTACTACATCGTCGGCCTGCTGGCGGACCAGTTCCTGCGCAAGACCGGTGGCGGCAAAGTTATTCACGATCCCCGCCTGACCTGGAACACGCTGGATCTGGTTGAAGCTGCTGGCGGCGAAGCCATCGAAAGCAAGACTGGCCACGCCTTCATCAAACAGAGAATGCGCGACGAAGACGCCGTCTATGGGGGCGAAATGAGCGCCCACCACTACTTCCGCGACTTCGCCTACTGCGACAGCGGCATGATCCCCTGGCTGCTCGTGGCCGAGCGCCTGTGCCAGAGCAGCCAGACCCTGTCATCCCTGATCGACGCCCGCATCGAAGCCTACCCGGCCAGCGGTGAAATCAACCGCACCATCAGCGATCCCCCGAAAGTCATCGCCGCCATCGAAGCCAAGTACGGCGTGGGCGCGAAATCCGTCAGCCATGTCGACGGCCTGAGTGTGGAATTCGACAACTGGCGCTTCAACCTGCGCATGTCCAACACCGAACCGGTGGTTCGCCTGAATGTTGAGGCCCGTGGCGATAAAGCGTTGATGGAAGCGAAAACTGAAGAACTGCTGGAAGAAATGAAAAGGCTGAACGTTTAAAAGGCTGGCAGTGTTAGAAGGCCCCTGAAGTTTGTGGGGCCAGGGTGGCGGTACCCCCTTCTGGAACTGTGCGGAGCCAGGGATGGCGGAGCTCAAGCGTCACAAGGATGTGCCGAAGGAGCGTGTTTCAGAAGGGGGTACCGCCATCCTGGTCTTGCACCAGTGCCTAGAGCCAGTCATTTAGCATAATGCCAAACCCGACCCGCTCAATTCGCTCGTTATAGTCAATCAGGCTCTCCCCATACCCGTTGTAATACTGGAAGAACCCTTTAAGCGTATCCCCCATCGGAAAACTGTACCCGAACTCCACCGACGTACGGTTATCTGACCGCAGATTATTCAACAGCTTCAACGAAAAGGTCCGGTCTTCCGTCAGCTTGTAAACAGCGTGATAACTGGCATGGCCCAGATAGCGTTCGATGTCTTCGTTGTCGTCGCTGCTGCTGTTTTCAGGCAAGCGGTACCAGGGCTGAACCATAAACAGCCAGCGGTCCACACTATAGGCAACGGAACCCATAATCCGGTTCCAGCTCCGGGATCGGGGGTCAGACTGCCCGTTTGACTGATGATTGAAGCCCACCGACACCGCACTCAGCGTTCCGGGGCCGAGATCCCAGTTCAGGGCGTGCCTGAAAAACAGCTCCGGCTCATAGTTGGTCTCCCGGAAAGGCGCCGATTCATCCTGATTGTAGACCTGCCAAAAAGATTTTTGGGTGTAGCCAAACCAGAAGGTTGTGCGGTCGTCGAAAATGCCCGTCAGCAACGGAACCTTGAAGCTGATCTGGTACTTGGCTTCCTCGTTTTCCAGGTTGTAGTCATAATCGATAGCTCCCAGTCGCGGGCTTGCGGGCAAGGCATTGGGGTCGTCCACCCAGGTGATCGGCAGAATGTAATTGGGCTGATGAGTCACGAAACTGCCGGTAAACGAGAAGATTGCCCGCTCGGCAGAAAGATAGTTGTCCACCAGCGCGGCCATCACCCCGTCATCAGGATCGTCTTCCAGGGCATTACCCACGATCTTCTCCCGGGTTTTCTTGTCGGCCACCAGTTCCTCTGCATCCGCCTCGGCTTCTTCCAGCTGTTCCTCGCTGGCCTGGTCACGCTCGGCCTGAGGGTTGTACTTGGCGTCATAGCAGGCCAGCCGTTGCACACCTTCCTTGATCAGCGCGCAGTTAACATCGGGTTCCTCTGGCCGATCCTGGGCAACAACCAGATTGGCCGTGCCCAACAGAATCAGGGGTAGCAGCTTGAGGCTGGGGGTCATGGGGGCTCCTTATTGGGCGGTACTCAGGCTTATCCAGGTGTTGGCAATGCCGTAAATCCAGACCCCAAGCAGGGTGAGGGTCAGCAGGGCGAAGATCGCGCGATGGCGGGGGCGGCGCTGGTCGTTCGCCGAGGCGACCCAGCGTAGATACATCAACCCGATAAAACTCAGAAAAACGCCCAGGCTGGCAAACGCCGGAATCAGCAGCCAGCCGGCAGAAAGCGGGGTGCCATCGCTTGACTGGTTGCTGAACCAGGCCATCGAGATCAGCAGTACCGCCAGGCTGGAAAACTCCAGGATCAGTAAGGTTTTTCGGCGCTTGTCCGGGGTCGTCTGTTGCTGTTGGTTCATGCGGCGACTCTGGGTTTGAGTGAATGAACGCTATGGTAACCGGAATCCATGGCAAAGGAGCTACAACCTACGAAACTGTCATTAAAATGGTTGAAATCAAATTCTGATTTTGCTCTCTGGTTTTTTTGCGGAGGCTCAATCGCTATAATGCGGCGACCGAAAGATTATAACGCTCAAATGCGAGGTGCATTGTGAAGATGAAGAGAGTCCTGGCTGTTGTTCTGCTTGGTTTTGGCCTGGCCGCCGGCGCCGCAGTGGCAAGTGTTGAAGACGAAATCCGCGAGCGCATCAAGCCGGTGGGCGAAGTGTGTCTGCAGGGTGAAGAGTGTGGCGAGGCTGCTGCACCTGCTGAGACAGCCAGCTCCGGCCCGCGTTCTGGCAGTGAAGTCTACGACGCCGTGTGCATGGCGTGTCATACCACCGGCGCAGCCGGCGCTCCGGTCATTGGCGATGCCGCTGCCTGGGCTCCGCGCATTGAGAAGGGTATCGATACCCTGATTGATCACGCCATCAATGGCTTCAATGCCATGCCGGCCAAAGGTGGCTGTGCCAACTGCCCGGATGAGGAAATCACCGCTGCCGTTGAGCATATGGTTGAGCAGAGCAAGTAAGCAATCTGTAACGACCTGACAAACCCCGCCCCGAGCGGGGTTTGTTGTTTCTACAGGCCCAGATCGCCAATCAGGGCGCTGAGAGTCGCCTTGCCCTTTTTCTGGTTCGCTTCTTTGTCCTGGTCGCCCAGTCCTTCCCATTTCACATCCTCTTCCGGCAACTCATCCAGAAAGCGGCTGGGAATGGTCTCCAGTTTTTCCCCGTATTGTTTTCGGGAAGCCGCGTAAGTCAGCGCCAGGGTTTCCCTGGCCCGGGTAATGCCCACGTACATCAGGCGGCGCTCTTCTTCAATGTTGCCTTCCTCGATGCTGCTGCGGTGCGGCAGAATCTCTTCCTCCAGGCCCATAATGAACACATGGGGAAACTCCAGCCCCTTGGAAGCGTGCAGAGTCAGCAACTGAACCTTGTCGCTGTCGTCTTCCTCTTCCCGCTGCTCCATCATGTCCCGCAGTACCAGCTTGGCGATGGCGTCCTCAATGCCGATTTCGTCGGCGGTGCCCTTGCCGTCGTCCAGCATGCGCTGGATCGACTCCACCAGGTACCAGATGTTCTCCATCCGGCGTTCGGCCTGTTTCGGGCTACCGGAATGCTGGTGCAGCCACTCTTCGTACTCGATGTCAGTGAACAACTGTTTGATGACCGGGATCGGGTCTTCCGAGAACAGGCGCTCGCAGGTTTTGTCGACCCAGTGGGCGAACCGTCTCAGTCGGTCCAGACCTTTCTCGGTGACGTGGGTTTCCGCCCCCATATCCCCCAGGGCCTTGAACAGACTGACATTGCGTGACCGGGCATAGTGACTTAACTGTTCCAGGGTGCGCGGGCCAATCTCCCGGCGCGGCACGTTCACCACCCGCAGGAAGGCCGCATCGTCGTCCGGGTTGATCATCAGCCGCAGGTACGACATCGCATCCTTGATCTCGTTCTTGGAGAAAAACGACTGACCGCCGGAGATGCGGTAGGGAATCTGGTAGGCCTGCAGTTTCATTTCCAGCAGCCGTGCCTGGTGGTTGCCCCGGTAAAGGACTGCGAAGTCCCTGAAGTCGAGGCCGTTTTTCAGCTTCTGATCGAGGATCTCGGTGGCCACCCGCTCGGTTTCGGCATCTTCGTTGCGGCAGCGGATGATGCGGATTTCCTCGCCAATGGTGTGGTCACTCCACAGCGCCTTCTCGAACACGTGGGGGTTGTTGGCGATCACCGTGTTGGCGCAGCGCAGGATCCGGCTGGTGGAGCGGTAGTTCTGCTCCAGTTTGACGATCTTCAGGCTCGGGAAGTCATCTTTCAACTGGGCCAGGTTCTCCGGCCGGGCGCCGCGCCAGGCGTAGATGGACTGGTCGTCATCGCCCACCACGGTAAACGCCGCCCGCTCGGCCACCAGCTGTTTTACGAGCTCGTACTGGCACACGTTGGTGTCCTGGTACTCATCCACCAGCATGTAGCGGATTTTCCGGCGCCACTTGGCAAGCACTTCCGGGTTGTCCCGGAACAGCTGCACCGGCAGCAGAATCAGGTCGTCGAAATCCACCGCGTTGTAGGCTTTCAGGTATTCGTTGTAGTGCTTGTAAACGATGGCAATGCGCTGCTCACGCTCGTCTGCCGCTTTGCTGTAGGCCTTCGCAGGGCTGCGCATGGCGTTTTTCCAGGACGAGATGGTCATCTGCACATCGTTCAGCTCGTCGCCGGCCTCGGCGCTGGCTTCGCGCATCATCAGATCCTGCAGCAGCGCCTTGGCATCTTCGGCGTCGAAAATGGAGAAGCCTGGGTGGTAGCCCAGGTGGGTGTGCTCCTCCCGGATCATGTTCAGGCCAAGATTGTGAAATGTTGATACGATAAGGCCCCGGGTTTTGCCCCGATCGACAATGCGGCCCACACGCTCTTTCATCTCCCGGGCGGCTTTGTTGGTAAAGGTGACGGCGGCAATGTGTCGCCCCGGGATGCCCAGTTCCTCAATCAGATAGGCAATCTTGCGGGTAATCACGCTGGTTTTGCCGCTGCCGGCACCGGCCAGCACCAGCAGGGGGCCGTCGGCGTAGCGTACCGCTTCATGTTGTCTGGGATTGAGCTTGTTCACAGTGTTGGTGCCAAAGGGGAACGGGGCATGGGTTTTTTGCGTCTGGCTATTCTACACCAGGCCGGCATGCTGTACCTTGCCGATCTATCAGCTATTCTTTATGTAATGGACTACGCTGTTCTGTACCGATATATGGATCTCGCCAGATGACACTGCCCACCGACACCAGGCCTGATTGTTTGCGCCTTCTGGTGCTGACACCGGAATACGCCGACTATCTCTGGTTCAGCGCCATGCTCGCGGATGATTCCGAAATCTGCAGTGACGCCACCTGGTGCCCGGATCTGGTGGACTGTGATGATCTTATTTCCAACGCCAGCTTCGATGTGATCGTGTGGGACTGCGTGTTCCATGGCGGCTCGGAAGCGTCGTTTCTGCAATATCTGTCGGTATCCAGTGAGGACAAACCCATTCTGGCCATGAGCGCCGAATCCTGCGGAGAAAAAGCCCGGTACCTGGTTGAAAATGGTGCATCGGACTACCTGAGCCGCCGCGAGTTAGATCCCTGGAATTTCCGACGCTCCATCAAATGCCTGTGGTACCGCTCCCAGCTCACGCAGTCGGCAAATGGCCAGCTTGGCCGTGAAGTGGCCACCGGCTTCATCAACCGGGACCTGTTCTTCGATCGGTTACAGCAGGCGGTGCTGAGGGCTGAGCGGGCGAATCATCGCCTGGCGTTGTTGCACCTGAATATCGATGATTTCCGTAATATCAACGAATCCTTTGGTTACCAGAAGAGTGATCAGCTCATGCTTCGGCTGGCGGAGCGGCTGCGGCAAACGTTGCGACGGGTGGACTCGTTGATGCGCATCGGTGGTGACGAACTGGCCATCATCGTCGAGAAAGTGGAAGACTCGCTGGATATCACCCAGATCATTCGCAAGGTGGTCTCGGCGCTGGATGAGCCGGTGATGGTGGATGGCCAGAATGTGGTGGTCAGCGCCAGCCTGGGCGTGGCCACCTATCCGGAGGCCGGTGACAGCCCGGAAGAACTGCTCCGGCGGGCTAACCGTGCGATGTTCGAAGCCAAACGCGATCCGGGTACCAGTTACCGGTTTTACGACCGGCAGCTGCACATTTCCGCAGGCTATCAGCTCCGGCTCGAAGCCGACCTTCGCAATGCCCTGCGGGGCAAGGAACTGGAGCTGTATTATCAGCCACGGATTGACCTCGCGACCGAGGAGGTGCGAGGGGTCGAGTGCCTGTTGCGCTGGAATCACCCGGAGCGCGGCCTGGTGGGTCCCGATGAGTTTATCCCGGTGGCCGAGCGCAGTGGTCTGATTGTGCCCATCGGCTACTGGGTTATCGAGCAGGCCTGCAAGCGCTTGCAGGAATCCACCGAGCTGGGCTTTCCCGGACTGGTGTTTGCGGTCAACCTGTCGTTCCGGCAGTTCCACGATCGCAAGATGACCGAAACCATCTTTCGTATCATCTTCAATGCCAACGTCGATACCAGCCTGCTGGAACTGGAGCTGACCGAAAGCGCCATGATGCACGACCCGGAATACGCCCAGCGCTGCCTGCGGGAGCTCAATCAGTTGGGCATCAGTTTTGCGCTGGACGATTTCGGTACTGGCTTTTCCTCCCTGAGCAATCTGCAGCACCTGCCAATCTCGCTGGTGAAGATCGACAAGTCCTTTGTCCAGGAACTGGGCCAGTCTGCCGATGCCGAGCATATTATCCGGGCCATTATCAGTCTGGCTCACAGCCTGCAGATCAGCGTGGTGGCCGAAGGGGTGGAAACCGAAGGCCAGCTGGAATTCCTGCGCCAGCAACACTGCGACGAAATCCAGGGCTACTATTACGCCCGCCCGATGCCCTGGAACGATCTGGTGCAATTCATGAACCGCCAGAACCAGTCCGCTTGCCTGCAGAAGTAAGCCGCTGTACCTTTGCGCATTAATTCCGAATGCGATACCAGATCGAGGCAGCATGAACAGTATTTCCCGGCGCATTGCCGAAGAGCTCGGCGTACGTGAACAGCAGGTTAATGCCACCGTTACCCTTCTTGATGAAGGCGCTACCGTTCCCTTTATTGCACGCTACCGAAAAGAAGTAACGGGTTCCCTGGACGACAGCCAGCTGCGGACTCTGGAAGAGCGGTTGCGCTATCTGCGTGAGCTGGAAGACCGCCGGGGCACCATCCTCAACAGCATTGAGGAACAGGGCAAGCTGACCGACGAGCTGCGGGCCTCCATCGAAGCTGCCGACACCAAGAACCGCCTGGAAGACCTTTACCTGCCCTACAAACCCAAGCGCCGCACCAAGGCGCAGATTGCCCGGGAAGCAGGCCTGGAGCCGCTGGCCGATACCCTCTACGACGATCCCACCCAGGATCCGGAAACCGTCGCTGCCGGTTACCTCAATCCGGAAGCCGGCGTTGAGGATGTCAAAGCCGCTCTGGACGGTGCCCGCTACATTCTGATGGAGCGTTTTGCCGAAGATGCCGAGCTGCTTGGCGCCCTGCGCGATTTCGTCTGGCAGGAAGGCCAGCTGAAAGTCACTGTGGTGGAAGGCAAGGAAAACGAAGGCGCCAAGTTCCGGGATTACTTCGACCACGTTGAACCGCTGAGAAAAGTTCCGTCGCACCGGGCGCTGGCCATTCTTCGGGGCCGCAATGAGGGCATTCTGGCCTATTCGATTGTTATGGGCGATGCTGAGGAGGATCGCCGTCAGCCCCATCCCGCCGAGCAGCGAATTGCCGCCCACTGGCGCATTCGGGATAACGGCCGGGCCGCCGACAAATGGTTGTCGGATGTGGTGCGCTGGACCTGGCGCGTGAAGTTGTCGACACAGATTGAAACCGATCTGATCGCCCAGGTGCGTGAAGCGGCTGAAACCGAAGCCATCAACGTTTTTGCTGCCAACCTGAAAGATCTGCTCCTGCTCGCTCCGGCAGGTCCGCGGCCAACGCTGGGGCTCGATCCCGGCCTGCGTACCGGGGTCAAGGTGGCGGTAATCGACGGCACCGGCCAGGTAGTGGATCACGGCGCCATTTTTCCCCATGCGCCCCAGAACAAATGGGATCAGTCCATTGCCCAGATGGCAGCCTGGTGTCAGAAGTACAAAATTGAACTGGTGGCTATCGGCAACGGTACCGCCTCCCGGGAAACCGAGAAACTGGTGGGCGACCTCTGCAAACGTTACCCCGAACTGAAGCTGGCCCGCATTGTGGTGAATGAGTCCGGGGCATCAATCTATTCCGCCTCGGAATTTGCCTCCCGGGAACTGCCGGATCTGGATGTCACCATCCGTGGTGCGGTGTCCATTGCCCGCCGTTTGCAGGATCCGCTGGCCGAGCTGGTGAAAATCGAGCCCAAGTCTATCGGCGTGGGGCAGTACCAGCACGATGTGTCCCAGGTACAGCTGTCCCGTAGCCTGGATGCGGTCGTTGAGGACTGTGTAAACGGCGTGGGCGTGGATCTGAATACCGCGTCGGTACCGCTGCTCACCCGGGTGTCTGGCCTGAATCCGAGCATTGCCCAGAACATCGTGGATTTCCGGAACCAGAACGGCAAGTTCACCAGTCGCAAACAGCTGCTGAAGGTGTCTCGATTGGGTGATCGCACCTTTGAACAGGCTGCGGGCTTCCTGCGTATCGCCGGGGGCGAAAACCCTCTGGACCGGTCATCCGTGCATCCGGAAGCCTACGGTGTGGTTGAGGCCATTGCTGAGCGAAATGGCAAGAGGGTGGAGGATATCCTTGGCGATTCCGCGTTCCTGCGCAGTCTTAACCCACAGGACTACGTAACCGAGCAGTTCGGCCTGCCGACCATCAAGGACATTATCTCCGAGCTGGAAAAACCGGGCCGGGACCCGCGACCGGAATTCCGCTTTGCCCATTTCGAGGAAGGGGTGGAAACCCTCAACGACCTCAAACCCGGTATGGTGCTGGAGGGCTCGGTAACCAACGTCACCAACTTCGGTGCCTTTGTGGATATCGGCGTTCACCAGGATGGCCTGGTGCACATCTCGGCCTTGTCCCATACTTTCGTGAAAGATCCGAGAGAAGTGGTCAAGGCCGGTGACATCGTCAAGGTCAAAGTGATGGAAGTGGACATTCCCCGTAAGCGGATTGGCCTGTCCATGCGTATGGATGACCAGCCGGGGGCGGACAACAAGCCAGCCCGGGGCGCAGACCGGAACTCTGGCCGCAGTGCAGGGCGCAAACCTCAGGCCGGCCAGGGCGCACCTCAAGGTGCCATGGCTGGCGCTCTGGCCCAGGCTATGGCCTCTGCCCGTAAGAACGGCCGTTAACCCCTTCCACTGATTCACAGCCGTTACGTCTCACAAGGGCGTAACGGCTGCAACAGGAGCTCAACATGGCACAATCCCGCCACTCCCTGTTCCAACAGTTTGCCGCCAGTGACTGGGACGGTTTCCTCAAAGGGGTCGAAAAGGAAGGCCTGCGCGTCGATGCCAATGGCTTCATTGCCCAGACACCACATCCGGAAGCCCTGGGCTCCGCACTGACCCACCCCCGTATCACGACCGACTACTCGGAAGCCCTGCTGGAACTGATCACGCCGGTCTTCGACAATACTGAAGCTATGCTGGCCTCGTTGCGGGATATACATCGGTTCGTCCAGCAGAACCTGGATAACGAAGTGTTCTGGGCCGCGAGCATGCCCTGCGAGATTGACGGCGATGCCAGCATTCCCATTGCCGAGTACGGCAGCTCCAACACTGGCCGGCTCAAGCATGTGTATCGTCAGGGTCTGGCGGTGCGTTATGGCCGGATTATGCAGAGTATTGCCGGCGCCCATTACAATCTTTCCCTGCCGGACAGTTTCTGGCGCAAATGGCAGGAACTGGTGGGCAACAAGGATAGCCTCCGGGATTTCAAATCAGACCAGTACTTCTGGCTGATCCGGAATTTCCGCCGCCGCAGCTGGTTGCTGATGCTGCTGTTTGGCGCTTCGCCGGCACTGGATGCCAGTTTTGTGGCCGGCGTCCGGCACGACCTGGCACGGTTCGATGATCGCACCTGGTTTGGCCAGCACGCCACGTCTTTGCGCATGGGGGATCTGGGTTACCACAACAATGCCCAGGCCTCGCTGAATATCTGCTTCAATGAGCTGAGCACTTATACCCGGACACTGGATCGCGCCATCCACACCAACTGGCCAGCGTATGAAGCCATTGGCACCCGGCGCAATGGCGAGTTTGTCCAGATCAATACCAATGTGCTTCAGATTGAGAACGAGTACTACAGCGCGGTACGTCCCAAGCGCACCACCGAGCGGGGTGAAAAGCCGATCCAGGCTCTGGATGCCCGGGGTGTGGAATACATTGAGGTGCGTTGTCTGGACCTGGATCCGTTCTCGCCGGTGGGCGTGAACCGCGAGCAGATCGATTTCCTCGACCTGTTCCTGCTGGATTGCCTGCTCACCGATTCTCCCCGTATTGAAGACGATGAGTGCGAACGGCTTGATGACAATTACAAGGACGTCGTCGCCAGCGGTCGCCTGCATTCACTCAGTCTGTGCCGGGGTGGACAGCGTGTGCCTGTGGGCGAGGCCGCCGTTGAATGGCTGGAGCGCTTGCAGCCCCTGGCAGAGCTGCTGGATGGCTGGAATCATAGTGATACCTACAGGTCGGCGCTGGCGGCTCAACGGTCGAAACTCGAGGGCAATGATTGGGCGGTGCCTTCCGCTCGAGTGCTTGAGGCCATGGGGCAGTCAGGCCTGGGCCATCGCGACTGGGTACAGGCGATATCCCGTGAACACCAGCAAACCCTGAATTCGGAGCCACTGGCACCGGAGGTGCTGGCGGACTTCCGTGCCATGAGTGCGCAGTCCCTGGTCGAGCAGAAAGAGCAGGAAGCTGCGGACAGTCAGCCATTTCCGGAGTTTCTGGAGGCCTACCTGAAATCCTGACGCCGCTTGCGTCACGTCCGGAAAGGGACGTGACGCACAGAACCGGCTGTCCGGTTTGCTGGATCTGTTACCTGCTGTTACTTTCTATTACATCAGGTAAGGAGGTGGCCCATGGCAACGGATATCAAGCTCGGCTGGGATGTAGAAGCATTGAACAAGGCCTACCGGCAGGGATACATGGCCGGAGAGATGGGCATGGACAAAACCCGCTGTCCATACCGTGGTGAGGTCATTATTGCCGCCTGGGAAGCCGGTTGGGATGATGCCGGTCAGGCCCGGAAACAGCGCCCGCAACAGGATGATGATCTGTTCTCACGCATCGCCTGATCCGGTGCCACCGCCCGGTGGATGCGGCAACTAGCGCTGAACCACAAACTCGGTAAACAGCACTCCGGTAATGGTCTCACCTGTTTGCTGCTCCTCCAGCACTCCGTTTATCCGTTTGGTTGCTTCTTCCCGCAGCGCTTGCTGGCCGTCCATGGAAGACAATTGGTCAAGATCCGTCTGCTCACCAAACAGCATCACCAGTTCGTGCCGTAACCTGGGCATGTGCGCTTCTACCGCCGGCCGGGTGGTTTCGCGGGAGGCCCGAATGGTTACGGAGGCTTTGAGATAGGCCACTTTCGCATCCGGTTTGCCGACATGGGTGACGAATGCCGGTTCCATGGCGATATAGTCGGTTACCCCCTTCACTTCGGTTTCTTCATCAGCTTCCTCGGCCATGGTGGGCAGGGAAGGCATCAGTGCGCACAGGGTCAGTAACAGGGCCGGCGTCAGTTTTCTGAGAATGGTCATAGGCTTGGCGTTAGTCATGGGTTAGGATTGGTTCAGTGTTTCATGGCACGCTGGTTTTTCTCTGAGAATATCAGGCCATGGAAGCTTGTGCAGTCCACATCATGATTCCGGGGTAGCGTTTTGACAAGCAGATGGATATTCGGGTTGGTATTTCTGGTGTGCGCCGGGTTGCTGGCGGTGGCCTTTTACATGGAGCACGTGATGGGTCTGGAGCCTTGCCCGTTGTGCTGGTTGCAGCGTTTCGGATTTATGGGTGCGGGGCTGGTCAGTCTGTTGGCGTTTCTGCACGGACCCCGCGGGTTCGGCAACCGGGTCTACGGGCTGTTACTGATTGTTGCCGCTGGCGCTGGTCTGGCGGTGGCGGGGCGTCAGCTATGGTTACAGAGTCTGCCGGCGGACCAGGTGCCTGCCTGTGGCCCTTCGGTTGATTACATGCTCGAGGTACTACCCTGGTTTGAAGTGCTGCAAACCGCATTGAAAGGCACTGGTGATTGCGCCGAAGTGGTCTGGCGTTTTCTCGGTCTGAGTATCCCCGGATGGACCGCGGTCTTTTTCAGCCTGCTGATTGTGCTGGGGCTGTTTGTGATGCTGCGACGCTATTCTCCCCGGGACTGGTTGCAGAGCTGAAACAGTTGCGGCTGACCATGACCATGGGGTAACTTGAATCCAACATAATAATTATCAAGACTAGATCCAGAGAGCTGGCGGATTGACCGAGGGGAGACAGGCGTCATGTTGGAGAATTGCCGGAATGCCAGGGAACGTTGGGGTGGTGTCAGCGAGCTGATTGATCGCTGGCTGAAAGAGCGCCAGGAGCTTCTGGTTCAGTATTGCGAGTTGTCTGGAGAAAGCGATTTTTCCCAGACTGATGCCCTCCGCGAAAAATTTGTCCGCCTGTGCGAAGTGCTGGTGGATTATGTTTCGGCCGGTCACTTTGAAGTCTACGAACAGCTGATTCAGGAGGCCCGTGAGTTCAACGACGGCGGCCTCGAACTGGCAGCAAAGCTCTATCCCCGGATCGAGCAAACCACGGAAGTGGCATTGAACTTTAATGATCGTCTGGATGGCCGGGAGCTGTCCGAGGTCGACGTCAGGGAATTGTTCAACGAGCTGTCACGGCTTGGAGAAGTGCTGGAGTCGCGCTTTGAGATGGAAGATTTCCTGATTGAGAATCTGCATAACGCCCATGCGGGCAAGGTGGCTTCGGCCTGATTGCCTCTACCCGGAACCGCATTACCCGCAATAAAAAACCGGCCCCAGAAATGGCGCCGGTTTTTTATTGCCTGCCGGAGTGCTGGCCAGAGCTTATTCGTCTGAACCAGCGTCGTCCTGCCCCGGATTCACGGCGATCAGCTCGACATCAAATACCAGGGTCTCGTTGGGGCCAATAGCCTGGTTGCCGCCCGGGCCGTAGGCCAGGTCAGACGGGATATAAAGCTTGTAACGAGCACCTTCGCTCATCAGCTGCAGGCCTTCTGTCCAGCCAGGAATCACCTGGTTCAGGCCAAAGGTCACGGTTTGCCCGCGCTCACGGGAGCTGTCGAATACCTCACCGTTGATCAGTTCGCCGGTGTAGTGGACTTCCACCTGATCTTCGGCGGTTGGGCGCTCACCGTTACCTTCTTCAATCACTTCGTACTGGAGACCGGATTCTGTGGTCTCAACGCCTTCACGTTCGGCGTTTTCTGCCAGGAAAGCCTCGCCGGCATCCTTGTTCTTCTGCGCGAGTTCTTCCAGTTGCTGCTCCTGCTTTTGCTGGAGCTCCTGCTGGTAGGCCATCAGCGCTTCCTGGATCTGCTCGCGGGTCAGTCGCTTGCTGTCTTCGTCACCGGCATGGCCATGCTGGATGCCCTGAAGGAACTGGTCCATCTGGAGATCCGGCAAGTCATTGCTCATGCGCTCACCCAGCACCAATCCCATGCCATAGCTGACTTTCTCAGGGGTGGTTTCAAGGGCCGGGTCGTTTGCCGGCTCCTGGGCTGTTGAGCAACCGGCAATCAGGCCGGTAACGGCGATAGCCAAAAGCGTTTTCTTCATCATTTCATCCTTTTCACGTGTTTCTGGGCTCTCTGGCCCTGGATTCTGAAAGTCAACAAGGTAACGGGTTCAGCAGCAGGATGCCACTGAACATGTGTTAATCAGAGACTCATTTCGCGGCAATGCCCAGCCCGTGTCAGGAACCGCTGGCGGGTGAGCCATTGAGCGAATAGGGGGCCTGGTAGGGGGACTGCCAGTCATCTTCCGGGCTGATGGTCTGCGGCTTCCGGGGCACCGGGTCTGGGCGCTCAATGGCCAGGGCATTCCAGGGGCCCTGGGCCGGCGGCTGATCGGCATAGTGCCAGTTGCCATCGGTGTCCTGCCACTTGAAAACGATATCCGGGCCTTCGGTGGGAATCGGCGATGGCAGCAATCCCTCAAAGGAGGGAATCGTCGTCGCCTGCTCGGTTTTCACCGGTTCAGAGACCTGGTCGGGATCGCCGAGGCCGAAGAAAATCAGCAGCAGCAGAAGGCCGAGCGCCGGAAACGAAAGCCGGATCAGCCATTTCATGAACATGATGGGCCGCCTCTGGTGGTCTGGCCTGCAAGCCGGCTGGCCAGAAGTTCAAGATGAGATTTTACCCGCGTGGGAATGTTGTCGGACGGCGCGGCAGCGACAAGATTCTGCTCGATGATGGTGCCTGATTTCTGCATGTTTCCGCGCTCCGCTTCGGATTCTTTCAACGTTTGCCAGATCAGAGCCAGCTCCAGCTGTTCGGCCAGCAGCTCTGCCTTGGCCAGAGTGTCCCGCAGCTCCACGCCATGATCATTGGCTCGGGGAACAGACTTGCGGGCGGAGCGAAGGCAACCGGTTACACGGCTTCGCCACTCTGTTACCTTAGCGTCCTCAACGCCAGAGAACGACTGACCCTGCGTGGCGAGCCAGCCGGCACAGAGGATGCGACTTACGCTCCATCCCTCGGATTGCAGCTCAAGACAGGCCTCAGCCACCTGCGGATCCTGCCATTGGGCTAGGGCATAACGCCATAACGGATTGTCTGGTTCCATGTGTTCTGGAAGTTCCAGCGGCTCCGCTTGTTGAACGGTCATGTTGGCGCTTCCCTGGCAGTAATCCATGGATAGATTAAATCTATGTTAACGATAACCGATCTCAGTTTACAACGGGGCGGCGTCTGGTTGCTAGAAAACGTGAACCTGACCGTGCAACCGGGGCAGCGCGTTGCCATTGTTGGTGCCAATGGTGCCGGCAAATCCAGTCTTTTCCAGCTCTTGCTGGGGCAGCTTGCACCCGAGCAAGGCAGCGTGGCGTTGCCCGGTGGCTGCCGGATTGCCCATATGGCTCAGGAAGTCGCGGCTTCGTCCAGATCCGCCCGGGATTTTGTGCTGGATGGCGACACCGAGTTGCGGCGAATGGAGCGGGCGCTGGCCGAGGCGGAAGCGGGTGGTGATGACCATGCCATTGCCCGTCTGCACGGGGAGCTGGATATTCACGAAGCCTGGTCCGCACCGCGCCGGGCAGAGACACTGCTCAGGGGCCTGGGCTTCGCCGACAGCGATGCCGGGCGCCCGGTTTCCGCATTTTCCGGTGGCTGGCGTATTCGACTGAACCTGGCCCAGGCACTGATGCGTCCATCCGATCTGCTGTTGCTGGATGAGCCCACCAACCACCTGGACCTGGATGCTTGTCTGTGGCTGGAGAACTGGCTCAGAAAGTATCCGGGTACCTTGCTGTTTATTTCTCACGACCGGGACTTCATGGACCGGGTGGCTACTCATCTGGTGCATTTCGATCAGAAGCAATTGGTGCTGTATACGGGAAATTACTCAGCCTTCGAGCGTCAGCGCGCCGAGCGACTGGCCCAGCAGCAGGCCAGTTTCGAACGCCAGCAAGCCAGAATTGCCGAAATCCAGCGCTTTATCGATCGCTTCAAGGCCAAAGCCACCAAAGCCCGGCAGGCCCAGAGCCGCGTCAAGGCACTGGAACGGATGGAAAAGATTGCGCCGGCGCACGTGGACTCACCCTTCAGTTTCGAGTTCCCGGTCGCGGACAAGGTCTCCAATCCATTGCTGTCCATTCGCCACGGGGTCGCGGGCCATGGGGATGTGCCCATTCTGAAGAACATCAATGTCACCCTGTTGCCCGGCACCCGGGTTGGTTTGCTGGGGCCGAACGGGGCCGGTAAGTCCACCTTTATGGATGCCCTTCGCGGCACCGGAACCCTGCTCAGTGGTGAGCGCACCTGTGGCGAACATCTGGCCATCGGCTATTTCGCCCAGCATCAGCTGGAGTCCCTGGATCTCGACGCCAGCCCGTTCCTGCATCTGCAGCGTCTGGCGCCAACCGCATCGGAGCAGAAAGTCCGGGACTTCCTGGGCGGTTTCGATTTTCACGGCGACGAAGCACTTGCGCCCATTCGCTCGTTTTCGGGCGGTGAGAAGGCCCGGGTTGCGCTTGCCGTTATCGCCTGGCAGAAACCCAATCTGCTGCTGCTGGATGAGCCCACGAACCATCTGGACCTGGAAATGCGACAGGCCCTGACCATGGCGCTCCAGAACTTCGATGGCGCCATCGTGGTGGTATCCCACGACCGCCACTTGCTGCGCAACACGGTGGATGAATTCTGGTTGGTATGCGACGGCGCTGTTGGCGAGTACGAGGGCGACCTGGAGGATTACGAACGCTGGCTGGCGGAACGTCGGAAAGATGAGGAATCGCCACCCCGGCGTGAAGTGGTCGGGGGGCAGGAAAAGTCGGTTAATACCGCCGGACCCGCGACCCTGACGGCGGACGAACGCAAGGCCCGCAAGCGCCAGGAAGCTGAACTGCGACAGAAACTCAGCCCGTGGCGAAAAAAACAGGGAACGCTTGAGATCCGTATGGAGCAGTTGCAGCAAAAGCTCGCCACGGTGGAGCAAAACCTGGCCGACCCAGGGCTTTACGATGACCAGCAAAAGGTTCGACTCAAGGAACTGCTGGCGGAGCAGACCGAACTGAAGCGAGAGCTGGAAGACGTTGAAGCTGAGTGGCTGGAGGTGAGCGAAACGGTGGAGAGCCTGGAGGCGGAACTGGCTGGCTGAGGCCAGCCAGTGTTACCGGCCCGAGATCTCCAGGGTAAAGTCCTGGCGTGCCAGGTAGTCCCGTTCGTTCTCCAGGTCTGCGAGGGTCAGCGGGCGGTTGTCCAGCCAGCCCTCGGGGAACTCGATTACCAGGCGGTTATCGTGGCCGTGAAGGGTGAAGGCGGGGGGTTCTTCCAGGTTGCGTGGGTGTTGGATCAGCACCGCCAGCCGCACCAGCACGCAAAGGTAGGTCAGGCGGGGTTTGTCCTCGGGCTCGATACCCTCGAAAACTGCCGCCGAGAACTTCCGGCGATGGCCCCGAACCAGAGTGGCCAGATCCTTCTGGAACGGTTGACTGAAGCCGGGTAAATCGGAATAGCGCAACAGGTAGGCGCCGTGCTTGTGGTACTGGCTGTGGGAAATAGTCAGGCCGATCTCGTGCAGCCGGCAGGCCCAGCGCAGCACGTCTTCATCGGCGGCGGTGCGCAGGCCCCATTGCCCTGCCACCTGTTCCCAAGCGGCAATCGCGGTTTTCTCGACCGCTGCGCCGTGAGCCTGGTCTACGTGGTAACGCTCCTGCAGCGCCGCAATCGTACGTTCACGAACGTCCTCGTGCTGGATGCGTCCGACAATGTCGTACAGCAGGCCTTCACGCAGGGCGCCGTCGGCAAAAGTCATGGTCTGGATGTCGAGTGAACGGAACGCCGCCATCAGAATGGCAAAGCCGGCCGGGAAAATGCTTTGGCGATCTTCCCTTACCCCCAGTTCGGCCAGTTTCTCCACCTTGCCCATGCTCACCAGGCGCTTGCGCAGCTCTTCCATGCCGTCGCGGTTAATGGAGCCGTCGGTAATCTTAAGGGTTGCCAGCACGTTGGCAATCGCCTTGATCGAGCCGGAAGAGCCCACCGCGCTCTGCCAGCCCACCGAGCGATAGTGCTGCCGGATATTCAACAGTTCCTGCTCGGCATGGGTAATGGCCTTGTCCATCTGGCGCCGGGTAATCTTGCCATCGGGAAAGTAGCGGTTGCGGAACGACACGCACCCCATGTGCAGGCTTTCCAGCTCCTGGGGTTCGAAACGCTGCCCGATGATGAATTCCGTGCTGCCGCCGCCAATATCAATCACCAGCCGCCGACCGGAATCGTCCGACAGGGTATGGGAGACACCGAGATAGATTAACCGCGCTTCCTCACGCCCGGCGATGATTTCTACCGGATAGCCCAGCACTTCCTCGGCACGGGCAATGAAATCGTGAGCATTGCGGGCGACCCGGAGGGCATTGGTGCCGACGATCTGGACTGCTTCCCGGGGCATGCCCTGAAGGCGCTGGGCAAATCGGCTCAGACATTCGAGGGCCCGCTGCTGGGTTTCTTCGGTCAGCCGATTATACTGATCCAGCCCCGCGCCAAGCTGGACTTTCTCGCCCATCTTCTCAACTGTGCGGATTTCGCCATGCACCAGACGGGCGACGACCATATGAAAACTGTTGGAGCCCATATCGATGGCTGCCAGCATGTCCGGGGAGGTTTCAGGCTTCTCGGCAGGGGATGCGGCCGTCACGTTGATAGGCGTCCTGTGTGATATGAACTTGGCCGTACTATAAGTGAAACTTCCCGGCCGTGTCAGTAATTGGCTGCGGACATTACTGACACGGATCAACCCGGGGGTGGATACAACCGGCTTCACATCAGGGCGGGCAATCGCGTAAAGTAATAGTCTGTCTTAATTCGGGTGGACGGCCGGTCCGTAAAGAGAACACCGTCCACTACAGTCAACAGCGACTCCCGAAGGGCCGGAATCCAAGCCCCGGAGCGCCTGAATCAGGAAAAGGTAATGAGCGGAAATATCGTTAATGTCACCGACGCTTCCTTCGAGCAGGATGTACTGAAGTCCGACGTTCCGGTACTGGTAGACTACTGGGCCGAGTGGTGTGGCCCGTGCAAAATGATTGCTCCGGTTCTGGAAGAAATCGCTGACGAATACGAAGGCAAGCTTAAGGTCTGCAAACTCAACATCGACGAAAACGAACAGACCCCGCCCAAGTTCAACATCCGTGGTATCCCGACCCTGATGCTGTTCAAGAACGGCAACGTGGATGCCACCAAAGTAGGCGCGCTGTCCAAATCGCAGCTGGCTGCCTTCCTCGACAGCAACCTCTGATCCGCTGTTGAAGGAAACCGCCCCTGAACAACGCTTCACGGGCGGTTTTTTTATGCCATGACCCGACCCGACAGAATCATCGGCCTGCTCCTGGCAGGCGGCAAAGGCACCCGCATGGGCGGCCAGGACAAAGGCCTCGTACCCTGGCAAGGCAAAGCCATGGCCGAATGGGTGCTGCAGGCCCTTAGGACCATCACCCCGGCCGCCTTCGTCAGCGCCAACCGCTCGCTGCCGGACTACGAAAGCCTGGCTCCCGGCCGTATCCTTGAGGATCCTCCTGAACTACGCGACCAGGGCCCTCTGGCGGGCCTGCTCACGGGCCTGAAAGCCGCGGAAACTCAGGGTGCCGAAGCTGTGCTGGTCTGCCCCTGTGATACCCCGGGAATCACCCCGGGAACCCTCAGCGCCCTGGTCACCGCCTGGCAAACCCAACCCGACCGCCCGGCTATTGCCGAACATAACGGCCGCCTGCACCCGTTGCACGGTGTGTATCCGGTAAATGTAATGGTGGAACTGGATCGCTGGCTGGCCTCGGACAACCGCCGGGTGATGGGATTTGCCGAATCGGTGGGGGCGGTGGCGGTAGATTGTCCGGAAGCTGACGAAGTGTTCAAGAATCGCAACAATTTTAGGGATTTGGAACGCTAATCCGATCGCTGCAGGATCAACTGACTGCATACGTAGGGCGCTGGTCTGGTGGGGCCTCCGAAAATGCTCGGAGCCATGGATGGCGGAGAGCAAGCGTACAGGGACGTATTCACAGCGGTTTTCGGAGGCCCCACCAGACCAGTGGCCGGGCGGCAAACTCCAATAAGCGCCTCACTCCCAGTTCCGACTCCGGGCAACATCAGACTCTTTCTGCTCCACCCAATGCTCACCCTCGCGGGTAATCTCCTTCTTCCAGAATGGCGCCGACGTTTTCAACGCGTCCATAATGAACTCACAGGCCGCAAACGCATCGCCCCGGTGGGCACTGCACACCCCTACAAACACAATCTGGTCCGCCAGCGCCAACTGCCCGACCCGGTGAATCACCCGGGCTCGCTGCACATCCCAGCGCCGGCCCGCCTCATCAATCAGCCCCTGAATCACCTGCTCGGTCATCCCCGGATAATGCTCGAGAAACAGCCCCGTCACCCCGGACAGATCCCCGGAATCCCTCACCAGACCCGAGAAGGTCACAATGGCCCCGGTGCCCGGTCCGGTCCCGCGAAGCGCCTCATATTCTGCACCCGCATCGAAATCGTCGGTCTGGATTGAAATCATCTCAACCTCCGGTGACCGGTGGGAAAAAGGCTACCTCATCCCCTGGCTGTACCGGGCTGGACGGCTTTGCCATGGACTGATTGATGGCCACCATCACCGGTTGGCCACCGGTCAGCTGGGCCCAGGCACCGCCCCGGCTGGCCAGGTGGGTAAGCAGGTCCGCGACCGTCTGGTGCTCTGATGCCGGCAGGGTCAGGCTTTCGGTACCCAGCTCTTCTCTTAGTCGGGCGAAAAAACGCACGGTCAGTGTTGGTTCTGTCATCGTTAACTCAGTAATTCGGTGAACGGATAGTATGTAATCAAATCGCCGGCGCGGATGGCCGTGTGTTCCGGCACCACAGCCAGGCCGTCGCCCCAGCAGGCGGAACTCAGGACGCCGGAGCTCTGGTTGGGGTAGGCGACAACCTCCAGACCCGCTGCTGAACCCTGCTTCCGGGCCCGTACAAACTCGCGGCGGACAGATGTGGAGGTTACGTCAAACCCAGCGGGCAGAGATTCGCCCACGGGAAGGAGGTCCTGCCGGCCCTGGCGTTTGCGAATGTAAGGCATCGCCACCACCAGAAAAGTGACCAGGACCGCTGCCGGATTACCCGGCAAACCGAGTACCGGTATGCCTGCCACTTCGCCAAACGCCAGTGGTTTGCCGGGCTTGATTGCCATGCGCCAAAGTGACAGCTTGCCGGATTTCTCCAGTACCGCGCGAACGTGGTCCTCCTCACCGACCGATACGCCGCCGCTGGTGATGATCAGGTCGGCCTTGGCAGCAGCAGACTCGAGCGTGCTGCGGGTGGCTTCCCGGGTATCTTCAAGGGTTTCGCACAGAACCAGCTCGCAGCCAGCCTCGGCCAACAGGCCCATGAGGGTAAATCGGTTGGTGTTGTATATCTGGCCAGAATCAAGTGGCTGGCCCGGCTCCACCAGTTCATCACCGGTGGTCAATACCGCGACTCTTAGCCGGCCCATGACCGGAACCTGGCTGATTCCCATGGAGGCCAACAAGCCCATTTCCTGGGGGCGAATGCGCTCGCCCTTCGCCAGCGCCAGATCGCCCCGGGCAAGATCCTGGCCCTGCCTGCGAATGTTCTGGCCCTCTGAAACCTCGGCCTGGATCAGAATCATGTCGTCGGTGCGTTCCACCCGTTCCTGCATCACGACCGCATCGGCCCCTTCGGGAATCTCGGAGCCGGTAAAAATCCGTGCCGCTGTGCCGGGTGCCAGTGTTCCGGGGGCAACGCCGGCCGGGATTCTGGCGGATACGGACATCGGTTTGCCGGCGGCGACATCGGCCAGACATACCGCATAGCCGTCCACGGCGCTGTTATCCGCTGGCGGCACATCCGCGGGAACATACTGGTTCTCCGCCAGAACCCGGCCGAGGCTGTCCGTTAAGGCAACGGCTTCGGTCCGGGTGATGGCCGGCGCCCGGTCAAGAATATGTTGCAGTGCATCGTCAACCGATGTCAGATCGTTAGCCACCATGTGTCCTCCTGTTTATCGCTCGGCACGCTGGCCAATCACTTCCTGAACCCGCTGGTAGGGGCGGTCCGGCTTGCGCAGGGCCAGAGCAGAGAAGTTACAGGGGCCATGGCGACTGTCCAGTTGGGTTGCCAGAATGCCGTTCCAGCCGGTTCGGCAAGCCCCGGTTGAGCCGGGCAGGCAGAAAATAACCGTATGGTTGGCCAGGCCGCCAAAGGCCCGGGACTGGATGGTGGAGGTGCCGATTTCAGACGCGGACAGTCGCCGGAACTCCTCACCAAATCCGTCGATGGTTTTATCCAGCAGGGGCGCTACCGCCTCCGGCGTACTGTCACGTTCGTGGAAGCCGGTGCCGCCGGTAATAATGGCGGCGTGAATCTCCGGATCAGCAATCCATTGTGACATCAGGGCCCGGACCAGGTAGATGTCATCCGGCAGGATGCGGCGGGCCACCAGCCGGTGACCGGCCTCGACAACACTGTCCTCAAGAAACTGGCCAGACGTGTCTTCATCCGGGCCTCGGGTGTCCGAGACGGTCAGAAGGGCGATGTTCAGGGGCTTCAGTTCGCTGGTGCGATCACTGCTCATGGGGTAGGCTCCGGAAGTCTGTCATCAATCATAGGCTCAGTATCCTGATCTGCTGCGTGGTTGGGAAGGGAGTAACCCATCAGAGGGAGCCCCAGAACGAGTGAACCCCATGCCAAAAACCGGCTTAATTTTGTTCAGGGGCTTGACATTCGCGCTAAAGGTGGCCGATGATGCCGTTGCCCGGCGAACAGTTGTTCCCACTCTCTGGCTTCGGCATTTAATATCCGGCTTCCATCTACACCGGTTGCTCCATCTGCCAGCACCTTTGTTTCATTTTTGATTCGATCAACACGTTCAGGGGCGCCCCTGTCATTCCAACAGTCGTTTACTTCCATTCCTGAAAATCCAACAAACTATGAATCTTACTGAACTCAAGCAGAAATCCGTGCCCGAATTGCTCGATATCGCGCAAGAAATGGGCCTCGACAACCTGGCTCGTTCGCGCAAACAGGATGTAATCTTCACCATCCTGAAAAAACACGCCAAAAGCGGCGAAGACATATACGGTGACGGTGTACTGGAGATTCTGCAGGATGGTTTCGGCTTCCTCCGCTCCGCCGATGCCTCATACCTGGCCGGGCCGGACGATATTTACGTTTCCCCCAGCCAGATCCGCCGGTTCAACCTGCGCACCGGTGACACCATCTCGGGCAAGATCCGGCCCCCGAAAGACGGTGAGCGTTACTTTGCCCTGCTGAAAGTCAACGAGATCAACTTTGACAAGCCGGATAACGCCCGCAACAAGATTCTGTTCGAGAACCTGACGCCGCTGTTCCCGGATGAGCGTCTGACGCTTGAAGCTGGTAACGGCAGCACTGAGGATCTCTCCTCACGGGTTCTGGACCTGGTGGCGCCCATTGGTAAGGGGCAGCGAGGCCTGATCGTATCCCCGCCCAAGGCCGGTAAGACGCTGCTGATGCAGAGCATTGCCCAGTCCATCACCCGTAACAATCCAGAGTGCCATGTAATGGTTCTGCTGATTGACGAGCGGCCAGAGGAAGTGACCGAGATGCAGCGCACTGTGCGCGGCGAAGTCATCGCCTCCACTTTTGACGAGCCGCCGGCCCGTCACGTGCAGGTGGCCGAGATGGTGATCGAAAAGGCCAAGCGCCTGGTCGAGCACAAGAAAGATGTGGTTATTCTGCTGGACTCCATAACCCGTCTGGCCCGTGCCTACAATACGGTCATTCCTTCCTCCGGTAAGGTGTTGACCGGTGGTGTTGATGCCCACGCCCTGGAAAAGCCCAAGCGTTTCTTCGGTGCTGCCCGTAATGTGGAAGAAGGTGGCAGCCTGACCATTCTTGCGACCGCGCTGGTGAATACCGGTTCCAAGATGGACGAGGTGATCTACGAGGAGTTCAAGGGCACCGGCAACATGGAGATCCATCTGGATCGCAAGATTGCCGAAAAACGGACATACCCGGCCATCAACATCCGCAGCTCCGGCACTCGCCGCGAAGACCTGTTGATGTCCGAAGCCGACATCCAGCGTGTGTGGATTCTGCGCAAACTACTGCACTCCATGGACGACGATACCGCCGCCATCGAGTTCCTGCTGGATAAACTCAGGGACACCAAGACCAACGACGAGTTCTTCCAGTCCATGAAGCGTCGGTGATACTGACTCCGATTTCCGACCGGCGGGCATTCTTATGGAATGTCCGGCTGGTCGGGGCGGATTCCCTCCCCAGCATTCAAGCTGCTCAGGCCAATACCTGAACTCAGGTCTGAATCCAGACCAGAAAAAACTCCGTAGTACCGTAGACCAGAAACGGAGCACACCATGAAATACAACGACCTTCGGGACTTTGTCAGCCAGCTGGAAAAGCTGGGTGAGCTCAAGCGCATTACTGCCGAAGTTGACCCCCACCTGGAAATGACCGAAATCTGTGACCGCACCCTGCGTGCCGGTGGTCCGGCGTTGTTGTTCGAGAATCCGAAAGGCTACGATATGCCGGTGTTGGCCAACCTGTTCGGAACACCGAAACGGGTGGCACTGGGCATGGGGCAGGACGATGTGGCAGCGTTGCGGGAGATTGGCAAGCTGCTGGCGTTTCTGAAAGAGCCGGATCCCCCCAAGGGCTTCAAGGACGCCATTGAAAAACTGCCATTATTCCGGCAGGTCATGCGCATGAGCCCCAAGGTGTTGCGCTCGGCACCCTGCCAAGATGTAGTGATTGAAAAAGACAAGGTGGATCTGTACCAGATACCGGTCCAGCACTGCTGGCCGGGTGACGCCGGTCCTCTGGTGACCTGGCCGCTGGTGATTACCCGTGGCCCCAACAAGGAACGTCAGAACCTGGGTATCTACCGGCAGCAGGTGATTGGTCGTAACCGTCTGATTATGCGCTGGCTCAGCCATCGGGGGGGCGCCCTGGATTACCAGGAGTTCCGTAAGGCCAACCCGGACAAGCCCTATCCGGTTGCGGTCGCACTGGGTGCTGATCCGGCCACCATTCTGGGTGCCGTTACCCCGGTGCCGGATACGCTGTCTGAATATGCTTTTGCAGGATTGCTGCGAGGGAGTCGAACGGAACTGGTGAATGCGGGCCTGAGCGATCTTCAGGTACCGGCCAGTGCCGAGATTGTACTGGAAGGCTTTATTTACCCGGACGATATGGCGCCGGAAGGGCCGTTTGGTGATCACACCGGGTATTACAACGAAGTGGATCAGTTCCCGGTGTTTACCGTGGAACGCATTACCCACCGCCGGGATCCGATCTATCACAGCACCTATACTGGCCGTCCACCGGACGAGCCGGCGATTCTCGGAGTGGCGCTGAACGAGGTGTTCATTCCAATCCTGCAGAAGCAGTTTCCGGAAATTGTCGATTTCTATCTGCCTCCGGAAGGCTGTTCCTACCGGCTTGCCGTAGTCACCATGAAGAAGCAGTATCCCGGCCATGCCAAGCGGGTGATGATGGGGGTATCGTCATTCCTGCGGCAATTCATGTACACCAAGTTTGTGATTGTCACCGATGACGACGTCAATGCCCGTAACTGGGAAGACGTGATCTGGGCCATTACTACGCGGATGGATCCGGCCCGGGACACCACCCTGGTGGAAAACACCCCGATTGATTATCTGGACTTTGCCTCGCCGGTGTCTGGGCTCGGCTCGAAGATGGGGATGGACGCCACCAACAAGTGGCCCGGAGAGACCGACCGGGAGTGGGGCACTGCCATCGCTATGACCGACGAGGTTAAACAGCGGGTGGATGACATCTGGGACAGCCTGGGGATTGAAATTCCCGGTGCCCGCCCCGACTGACAGGGGGCAGAGAGTGTTTCGGATACGCCTGCAGCCATCGGGGCTTGGTTACGGTGCGGATCAGGCTGAAGACCTGTTGTCTGCAGCGGCCGCAGCCGGAATACGGGTGCCGGCAGCCTGCCGAAACGGCGTTTGCGAAATCTGTGAGGCCCGGTTGCTGAAAGGTCGGGCGCTGAATACCCGAAATCAACATTCTATCGCGGTTGGCGAGCCACTGATGATGTGTCGGACACGGCCGCTCGCCGACCTTGAACTGGAGATACCCGCCGTTATGGCATCAGGAAATTACCAGCCCCGCCAGTACCAGGCGAAGGTAATCGACGTACGTTCCATCAGTCACGATGTGTACCGGGTGGCCTTGCAGCTTCCCCGGCGGAGGGATGTGGCTTTCCATGCCGGGCAGTATCTGTCGGTGATTCTGCCCGGAGCTGACCCCTGCTATTTCTCGATTGCCAGCAGCCCCTCAGCAGAGCAGATCGAACTGCACATCCAGGCGTCGCCCGACTGGATCTCGGCCCAGAAAGTCATCGATGCGCTGACTTCCGGCCAGGATGTGACGGTGGAACTGCCCCATGGCAAGGCCTGCCTGGCCAGTATGCCGGACAAACCCCTGCTGCTGGTGGCGGCAGGTACCGGTTTTGCCCAGATGAAAAGCCTGGTGGATTACCTGCGGGAAACCCGTTACCAGAAGCCAGTCAAACTGTTCTGGGGCGTGCGCAAGCACGAGGACATGTACCTGCGTTCTCTCGCGCAGCAGTGGCAGGAGGAGTGGGCGCCGTTCAGCTTTTTGCCGGTGGTGGGAGACGATGAAGACAATGACTGGGGCGGTCACCACGACCAACTGGTCAGGGCTGTGCTGGCTTCAGGGTTCGATTGGCAGGACGTGGAAGTTCATGCCAGTGGCTCGCCCACCATGGTGTATACCCTGATGGATGCGCTGGTGGAGGCTGGCCTTCCGGAGCAGGCCTTTTTCTCGGATGTTCTGGAGTATGCTCCCCGCAGCTGACAGTTTCAGTGGGCGCTATCAACAAGGGCCGGCAATTTGCCGGCCCTTGTTGATTGTCTGAATCAAAGACTGCGAAGTCTCAGGCCCGGGGCATGGGCAGGTCGGGCAGGCCATGGTCGGTTTCCAGCCCCTGCATCAGCAGCTTGATGCTGGCTTCTTCCTCGCCCATATGGGCATTCAGCCGGCTCAGCTCCGCGAGGGTTTCACGATTACGGCGTAATTTCAGACTGGTTTCAAAGTACTCCCGTGCTTTTCCCCACAGCTCATTACGCAGGCTGAGCCGGCCCAGTGCCAGCAACAGCTCGGGGTTGTTGGTGCGATGTTTCAGCCACTGTTCGGCAATCAATAGCTGTTCCTCCGGATCCTGACCCTGAATCCGGCCATACAGGTTGATCAGCTCGTCGCTCCAGTGATTACGCAGTACCTTTCTCAGCAGCGTTTCTGCCTGGGCCTCATCACCCAGTCCCGCCAGCAGTCGGGCGTAGTCGCGGATGGTGTACTCATCCCGGCGCACAAAGCCCGGCAGTTC
Source organism: Marinobacter nauticus (assembly GCF_003634635.1). Lineage (GTDB taxonomy): Bacteria > Pseudomonadota > Gammaproteobacteria > Pseudomonadales > Oleiphilaceae > Marinobacter > Marinobacter nauticus. The sequence continues at coordinate 654,553 of NZ_RBJB01000004.1, forward strand.
GTCCCACAGGCGAGTCAGCGGTTCCAGGCTGGCTTCGGGGTTTTCCTTGCGGCTGCGTTGGCATTCCTCGGCGGCCTGTTCCAGCAGGTTTTGCCAGACCTGACGTTCCAGTTCGTTCAGTTCGCTCTCTGGCACCACACTGCGCTTGCGCAGTTCCGGAATAAGACGGGACAGCTCGCGCCAGTCCTCCAGACGCAGATAGGCGTTCTTCAGCAGCTTGAGGACAAACGGGTGATGTGGAGATTCCTTGCGTAGGCGCAGCAGGGTCGCCAAAGCCTGCTCGGGCCGGTTGCCGGCCAGTTGCAGCTGGGCCTGGGTCAACCCCACCGCCATGCTGGAGCCAGGTGTGCTTTCAAAGGCCTTGCGCAGCAGTTCATCGACCGCTTCATGGTCGCCGGACTCGAACGCGGCCTGGGCCGCCGCGAGATAGTTGATCAGGGGGGTGTCGGCATGGCTGGCAGAGCTGGACAGTAGCTTACGGGCGCGGGGCCAGTTGCCTTCGGCCAGAGCCAGGAGGCCTCGTGTGGTCCGGCGCCGGGCCCGGCGCTCATTACCGCGGGCAATCCAACCCGCCATCACACCGGTGCCCTGGCGGAAGCGGCGCACCGTGTTGATGAGGGTGACGGTCAGCAGGATGATCACCAGAATCAGCCCCAACCCGACCCAGAAATTGGTTTCAATCAGGTAGTTGCCCAGGCTGATGCGGATATAGCCCAGGTCGTAGGTCAACCCCAGGGAAAGCCCGGTGCCCACCAGAAGGGCAAGCAGCAGGATCAGCAATACGCGGATCATGACTCATCGCCCCCGTTGGCCGCCTTGCTGTCGGCATCGTTGTCGCCTGTGGCCAGGCGCCCCGCCAACCGCTCCTTCAGCAGGCTCAGGGACTGGCTGATATCCGGCAGTTCGGGGTCTACGTTGCGCTCGGCCAGTTCGTTCAGGGTCTCGTTGAGCCCGCGAATGGCCGGGTTGGTGCCGTCATACCAGTCGTTGATGGTGGTGATGGCCTTGTTCAGAGCGCGTTCATACAGTGGCTGATTGCCCCGCAAGACCGCCATTTCAGCTTCTTCCAGCATCAGTTGCAGGTTGAGACGGGCCCAGGCGCTCTGGTCCGGAGACAACAGGGGTTTTACCGGTTCGTCCATCCGGCGGATCACAACGACTTCCTTGAGGGTGCCCAGGAACCGGTTCCAGCCTCTGGTGAACATGTTGCTGCCGTCAGACGGCGCATTCTGGTCTTCGACCATGTCGAATCCCGGCGCCTGATCACTGATCAGGGCCTGGTCGGTGAGATCGTTGACGCTGGCGATGGCAGCCTCCAGTCTCAGGTATAGTCCGGTGCGGTCGACACCCTGAATGCCTCTCAAGGACTGGATTTCCCGTGCCAGTTGCTGGCGTACCGGATAAACCCCGATATCGTCGGATTCCCGCAACACCTCATCGGCCGATTCCAAGGCGGACAGTGAACCGCGGATGTCTTTTTCAATCAGCAGGCGCTGGTTGGCAATACGCAGCAGATATTCGGCTTCCGCCAGCAGCCAGTCGGTGCGGGTGCGGTTGCCGGCTTCCAGCAATTCGCGGGCGGTGTGATCGATCTGGCGTTGCTGGGTGGCAATCAGCTCCCGCTGTTCCGCCACGCGGTTTTCCAGTGCCTGAAGCCGCTCGCTCTGTTCGCTGTCGCGGTTGCCGTAAAGGCTTTCCAGCTGGTTTGTATCCTGCCGGAGGTCCTGAACCACCTGCAGGGTGGCCTGGTGCTTCTGCCACTGTTGCCAGTTCCAGAGCCCAAGGGCAATCGCCAGAATCAGCGCGAGAACCGCCACAATCCACACTGGCCACAAGCGTGGGCGTTCTGGCCTGGCGGGTTGTACGGGAGCGGGGAGTTGTTTTGTTGTTTCAGTCACGGGCATCCTTACTTGGTTATCCGTTGTCACCGGCCTCCTGCGACAGGCAGGAAGCAACACTGATGACCAGGTCGTCATCGTTCAGGCTACCGGGCACCAGTGGCTTGCGGAAGCCCAGCGCGCGCGCCTGTTCCGCTACACGCTCCGCAGGTACTACGATTATGTCGGGCGTCAGAGCCAATTGGTATCTGTGGCCCAGCTCCACCAGATTGTTCAGGGTTTCGCCGGAAAGCGCAATCACCACCTCGGGGTGGAAGTCGGCAACCAGAGCCTTCACCTGTTTTGCAGAATAGTACGGCAGCACGCGCCGGTACAGGGGCAGGGTGGTAATCCGTGCGCCCCGTTGCGCCAGGGTCTCACGAATCAGTTCCCGGCCATGCTCGCCCCGAGCCAGCAGAACTTTCTCTCCGTCAACGCGCTGCAGTGATGGCAGCGCCAGCAACGCTTCGCTGGTCCAGCCTTCGGCGGGCATTCTCGGTTTCAGGCCATGTTCGCGAAAGACCGCGGCGGTGCCGGCGCCCACTCCGTACCATTGCAGGCCGGCGGGAAGTTGAGGCCACCAGTGGTCGATTTCCTCCATCAGCCGGCGGGCGGCATAGGGGCTGACCGCGATGATGTGGGAAAAGTTGTCCAGCTGCTGCAGGATGCCGCGCTGCTCCGGGGTTTCCGGTAAAGGCTCGCGCGCCATCATCGGCATCACCCGGGCATCGGCACCGGCCTTACGAAAGGCCTCGGCGAGGCGGCTGGCTTCGGGCTCGGGCCGGCAGATCAATACACGCCGGCCCTGGAGTTCAGACGGTTGCTGAAACTCAGCGTGGGGTGTGGCCATAGATTTCAGCCAGCACCTTGTCGGCCCCCATGGACAGCAGCTGTTCTGCCAGTTCACGGCCCAGACGTTCACCTTCGGCGCGCGGGGCACGGCCTTCCACCCGGAAAATCTGGGTACCATCGACTGCGCCAACCAGGCCCCGCAGCCACAGGGTGTTATCGTCTTCCAGCAGGGCATAGGCGGCAATGGGCACCTGGCAACCGCCTTCAAGGCGACGGTTCAGCGCCCGCTCAGCGCTGACGCGGTCCCAAGTGTCGGTGTGATTGAGCGGGTCAATCAGCTCCAGAAGTTCCGTGTCACCGACCCGGCATTCGATGCCCAAAGCACCCTGGCCAACGGCTGGCAGGGAAAACGTGTCTGGCAGACAGTAACGGATACGGTCGTGGAAGCCGAGACGCTTCAGGCCGGAGCTGGCCAGTACAATGGCGTCGTATTCACCGGCATCGAGTTTCGCCAACCGGGTATTCACGTTGCCACGCAGTACCTTGATCTGAAGATCCGGGCGGTTGGCCCGCAGCTGGGCTTCCCGACGCAGGCTGGCGGTGCCTACTACCGCGCCCTCAGGCAGCTGGTCGATGTGTTCATACTGATTGCTGACGAAGGCATCGGTGGGGTCTTCACGCTCGCAAATGGCGACCAGCCCCAAGCCCTCGGGGAATTCCATGGGCACGTCTTTCATGGAATGCACGGCCAGATCGGCACGGCCGTCCAGCATGGCTTCTTCGAGCTCCTTCACGAACAGGCCCTTGCCGCCGATCTTGGCCAGGGGGACGTCCAGGATCTTGTCGCCCTGGGTCTTGATCTTGATCAGTTCAACGTCAACGTTGTCATGCAGCCTTTCCAGCTCGGCCTTGATGAATTCCGCCTGCCACAGCGCCAGTGCGCTGCTGCGGGTTGCAATGCGAAGGGTACGTTTGGACATGTCACTCACTGTCGTTCGGGAAAATGTGCCCACAAGGTTACCTTGTGGCAGAAAAAAAGTCCCGCGGTGAACCCCCGCCTACCCCCTCAGGGGGAGGGTTGGTGTTCGTGTAACCATTGGCGGACCGTACTGGCATGGCGGCGGCTGACCGGCAGTAGGGTGGCATTGCCTTTCAGTGCCAGCTGATTCTGTCCATCGGACGACCGCCGCAGCCCCTGGATAAAGCGCACGCCAACCAGTGTGTGTCGGTGGACGCGCAGAAGGTGATCCGGGTAAGCCTGCTCCAGTTCTTTCAGGGTGTAGTCGCACACCGTCTCGCCGTGGCGGTGGTGCAGAGTCACGTACTTCTGGTCGGCCTCACAGTAGTACAGATCTGACAGGTCGATCAGTTCGGTACCTCGGTGCGTGCGCACCGCCAGTTGGTCGTTACCGGCATCGGTACTTTGCGCCAGGGCTTGCCTCTGTACCCGGTTCAGCTTGCCGGCCCGGGCCAGAGCATCGGCCAGCGCCTCACGCCGGACCGGTTTGAGCAGATAGGCGACGGCGCGAACCTCGAACGCCTGGATGGCATAGTGGTCATAGGCGGTACAAAAAATCACTGCGGGCGGATTGTGGAGCTTGCTGAGCTGGTCGGCTGCTTCCATGCCATCCATGCCGGGCATACGGATGTCCAGCAGCAGGATGTCCGGTTCCAGTTCGGCCACTTTGCACAAGGTGTCGTTGCCATCCACCGCTTCGCCACAAACCCGGTAATCCGGCAGGGCTTCCAGCAGGCGCTGAATGCGCTGGCGGGCGAGAGGTTCGTCATCGGCAATCAGTACGCGTTTGCTGTCTTCGATATTCATGGCCTGTTTCGTGACTGACGGTTGCTGGTATTGATGCTGCGCCGGGGCAGGCGAAGAGTGACGGTGTAGGTATTGCCCTGGCGGCTGTGTTTGAGCACGGCCGGTTCGCCAAACAGTGCCTGTAGTCTGGCCTGGGTGTTACTCAGGGCAACGCGGTTGCCCTGGTGCTGGCGTTCCGTAGATTCCGGCGCGGGATTCTGCACCAGAAGGTAGACAAAGTGATCCTTGGCCGATACTTCGACCCGGACGACACCGCCTTTCGGCCGCGGCTGGATGCCGTGATAGATGGCATTTTCCACCAGCGGCTGCAGTGTCAGGGGTGGTATTACCTGTTGCCCAAGCCCGGGTTGAATATCCCACTCCAGCTGCAGGCGTTCCCCCAGTCTCAGAGACTCAATCGCCAGGTAACGCTGGCACAGTTCCAGCTCACGGTTCAGGGGAATGAGCTGGTCGTCGGTGCGCAGGCTGGCCCGGAACAGTTCCGACAGATCCAGCACCGCTTCTTCCGCCTGCTCCGGATTGGAGGCAATCAGGCTGGCAATGGTGTTCATGCTGTTAAACAGAAAGTGTGGCTGGATCCGGGCCTGCAAGGAGGTCAGCCGGGCCTGCATTTCCGCCTCTCGCTGTTGCTGCCACTGGTGCTGAAGGTAAAAATAACGCAGCACCATCAGGACGATCAGCAATGCCAGTAACAGCTTTTTGGCAATGCCGTGCCAGAGTGCCACGCCTGGCTGCGGGTGCAATACGCTGTCGGCAAACAGGCTGAATGCCAGTACGTCCAGCAAGACAATGGTGACGATGGTCAGTGTGGCGCGGCTGTTGCTCAAACGAGCCAGGCGGGGGCGCAACAGACAGATCAGTGCGGCGCTGGTGAGGGTGGTCCATTGCACGAACAGGGACAGCAGACCGAAGTAGTTCCAGTCGATCCAGCTGTTCTGTGCCTGCACGATGGCCAGCACCAGAACCAGAAGTTCGCTGGTAATCAGTAGCATGAACACAGCCCGCACGCGACACAGATCGGGCACGTAGAAGCTGTCGGTGTCCTTGTGGTTCATGCCTTTGTCGGGTTTCAGGGGAGTCTCCTTAACCGGGGCCGGAATGCTATACTGCCGCAACTTTTCACTTATCCATTGCCGGCATGATGATGCCGGGCTGTCAGCAGGAAAGATAGACCATGACGGATCAGAAAAAGTCTGACCAGACCACATCCTCCGAAAAACCCTGGGGTGGCCGCTTCAGCGAGCCTACCGATGCCTTTGTTGAACGCTTTACCGCCTCGGTGGGCTTCGACCAGCGCCTGTATCATCATGATATTACCGGCTCCATCGCCCATGCCACCATGTTGGCGAAGGTGGGTGTGCTGACGGAGGCCGAGCGCGACCAGATCATCGACGGCCTGAAAGGCGTGAAGGAAGACATCGAAGCCGGCCGCTTCGAATGGTCCGTCAGCCTGGAAGATGTGCACATGAACATCGAAGCCCGGCTCACCGATCGCATCGGCATCACCGGCAAGAAACTGCATACCGGCCGCAGCCGGAATGATCAGGTCGCCACCGATATCCGCCTCTACCTGCGCGATGAAATCGACGTGATTGCCGAGGAACTGGCCCGTCTGCAGGCTGGCTTGCTGGACCTGGCCGAGCGCGAGGCAGACACCATTATGCCCGGCTTTACCCACCTGCAGACCGCCCAGCCGGTTACCTTTGGCCACCATTTGCTGGCCTGGTACGAAATGTTGGTGCGTGATGCCGATCGTCTGCAGGATTGCCGCAAGCGGGTGAACGTGATGCCTCTGGGTGCTGCTGCCCTGGCCGGCACCACTTACCCGATTGACCGCAATCTGACCGCCGAACTGCTGGGCTTTGACCGGCCCACTGAAAACAGCCTGGATTCGGTCTCCGACCGGGATTTCGCCATTGAATTCTGCAGTTTCGCCGCGCTGCTGATGACCCACCTGTCCCGGTTCAGCGAAGAGTTGGTGCTCTGGACCTCCGCCCAGTTCGATTTCATCGACCTGCCGGACCGGTTCTGCACCGGTTCCTCGATCATGCCCCAGAAGAAAAACCCGGATGTACCCGAGCTGGTGCGTGGCAAGACCGGCCGGGTCAATGGCCATCTGATCAGCCTGCTGACCCTGATGAAGAGCCAGCCGCTGGCCTACAACAAGGACAACCAGGAAGACAAAGAGCCGCTGTTCGACACGGTCGATACCATCAAGGGCTGCCTGAAGGCTTACGCCGACATGATCCCGGCCATCAGGGCCAAGGCCGACAACATGCGGGTAGCCGCCAAGCGGGGCTTCTCCACCGCCACGGATCTGGCCGATTACCTGGTCAAGAAAGGCGTGCCGTTCCGTGATGCCCATGAGATTGTCGGCAAGTCAGTTGCTTTCGGTGTCGCCGAAGGTCGTGACCTGTCAGACATGACGCTGGAGGAACTTCGACAGTTCTCCGATGTGATCGGCGAGGATGTGTTCGACGTGCTGACCCTGGAAGGTTCCGTGCAGGCCCGTGATCATCTGGGTGGCACTGCGCCAAACCAGGTACGTGCAGCGGTGGCCCGCGCTCGGAAAACTCTGGCATAGTCCATTGGCTGTCATGGGCGTGTCAGTTTAGAAAAAAAATTATGACAAAACCGTAAAGCGCGGTTTTGTCATAAATACACAATATCGGCTAGGATTGTCCGACTATCTCTACCTGTTTGCTGCCGTCAACAAGGACGCTGACGATGAGCTTTATGAAACTGGTCAGGCCTTCAGAGTTGAAGGCCCTCGACATTCCCTTTGTTGAAACTCCCTTTTTTGCTGCTGACAGGGCCCGTCTCCTGGTTGAGCAGGACAACCATCTTCGTTCAAGCATGCTATCGCTGTTCAGGCATGGCCCCGGTGACTGGCGGAACCTAGCGGAAACTGTTCACCGTGCGGTGAGAGACGGCGAGCTGATGCTGGTCTGTTCGGAGTGGAATAAGCCTTTCTCGCCGATGGTGACCTGGCGGCCAGACAACAGTCTGCCTGCCGGAGGCCAGTGGCGGTTAGACCGCAGTTGGCTGAACGTTCCATCTGAGATTGAGTGTGCAGTAGCAGAGCTGAACAACTGTGGCATCACCTGCGAGCAGTTGCGCCAATCCGAATCCTGGGGTGTCGGGTCGCTGGAAGTGAACATGTTCTCAATGAACTACCGACAGAGTCAGCGCCGGGAGCGGGCGGCTCAAGGTAGCGTGGATGACCGCCGGCTGAGCCTGCCCTTAGGGGCTTCCGCACTGGTGGCTCCCGTGTTGATGTCTGCAGCATCCGCAACCGAAGACGCTAAGGCAGACTCCTCTCAGGCACCCGCCCCAAAGATACACCTGGAAGTGGGCCTGTTTACCGATGGCACCATGAACAACGCCGCCAATACCCGGGCCTTCGTTGAGCAGCTGGAGCAGGAGTGCCTGATTCCCTACGAAAATAACACCATCGGCCGGGAAGAGTGTGAGCGGCGGATGGGTCTGATGTTGGGCGACAGTTACGCCAATGCGGCCAGCAATGTGGCGAAGCTTTGGGATTTGTACGTCGAAGACGAAAAAGAGGAGGAGGGTACCAGCACCTACCGGCGTAAAATTTATGCTCCTGGGGCTGGCACCAAGACTGGCGAGGATGATGTGATGTATAGCGCAGCCACCGGCATGGGGGAGGCCGGCGTTATCGCACAGGTGGACTATGCTTTCTCGCAACTGGCCTTGCGGGTGAAAGAAGTCTTGCAGAACCTGCCCGCCGACCGTCTGGACAAACCCATCGACAAACTTACGTTGGACCTGTTCGGCTTCAGCCGGGGCGCGGCGGCTGGCCGCCATACTGCACACGAGATAAATCAGGGGGAGAATGGTCTGCTGGCCCAGATGCTGGCTGACAGCGGTATCCTCTGGCCGAAGACGGTAGAAATTCGCTTCGTGGGGCTGTTCGACTCCGTGGCCGCCATCGTTAACCTCGCTGCTGGTGATGCGTTGGCCCATAACAACCGCAACCACCCGGTGGAGTTGTACCTGGATCCAGGCAAGGTGGGCCAGGCGGTGCACCTGACCGCGGCCCATGAGCACCGCAGGAACTTTGCCCTGAACAGTCTGCGAAGCCGCGACGGCAGCTTGCCGGCCAACTTCCGGGAAATTTCCCTGCCGGGCGTTCATTCCGATATTGGCGGTGGCTACGGCGACAGCCAGCGAGAGGACGTGCTGTTAAGCCTCAGGTTACAGGTGCCTCGCGACCGGCTGAGCAGGCCGGACCAAACCCTCCAATGGGATAACCTGGAGGCCAAGCGGCAACAGATAGAGGCGGCAGGCTGGATTGGCCCATATAATCTGCCGGTACGGCAATCCGAGCAATTGCAGGCATGGCCGAAAGACCAGGGCCCGGAAGGGCCAGCCCGGCTGGATATTGTCACCCTGCGCCACGAGCACCCGGCCCAGGATGGCCGGGTAGAACTGGTGTTGCGGATGCTGCGCCAGGTGCGGGGGGAGTATTCGCAGGTGGCCGTGAGGTTGATGCATCGGTTGGCCACCGATAGCGGTGTGCCGCTGCAAGATATCGATACCAAAAAAACCGACAATACCCTGCCAGAGGAACTGATCCCCATCCTGCAACAAATTCTAGAGCAAGTTGAACAAGGGAGCGATGCCCCCTCACTGGCTACTGAATATGAGCATCTGTTGCTCCAGCGCTATATCCATTACTCGGCGCACTACAACGCTATTGAGACCATGGTGGCGGGCTTGCCTGCGAAGTTGCAGGGGGTTCATCCCAATGCACCAGCACCTTCAGGCGAGCGCCTGGTGTATCCACAGACAGAGGGCGACTAATGATTCAGAAAATTCTGGCCATGGGAGTCATGGCCATCGCCCTGTTGGGCAGCGGCTGTTCGGCGTGGTCGAAGGCGGACGACACTCTTTGGATGATCAGGATAGCGGCGCCACAGCACTATGAAGTGTGGGTGACTGATATGTTCCTGGAGAAGTCGGGGGAGCGGAGCTGGCGCCAGCCGATAGGCACGGTGGGGTGCTGCTGGAAGGGTGCCCGTGGCCCAACCGGGCCTGGGGGCAGAGCTGACCCCTTTCCGGAACTGATTCTGGTCAAGTGGTTTTCCTACGCGGAGCAGAAATATTACACCAAGATCATTCAGGTGCCGGAAGACCTGCTGGACCGAATGCGGGAGCCCGCAACCTATGTTACGCAGGTTGATGTGCGCTCAGGCCCCCGGAACCTCCTGACCATTGGCCTGGCGCCCGGCGGTACCGTGGTGGTCTGGATTTCGAACCAGATTGGCAATGAGATCGAGGTGATGCGGATGCAGGCGACGGAAGTGCCGGGTGACCCGGATGATTTTGAGGTAGGCACCAGAAATTATCTCGAAAAACACGGTGACTACCTCAGGGAACACGGCGTCCCTATGGAGGGCTGGTAAGCGGCCGCGGAAGCGGTTCTAAAGTGACCCAGTGTGAGGTCGGGGTAGAACGAAGCCTGCCCTCAACATAACTTAGCCGCCGATCCAGCCCGTACTCAGCTCAACCCCCACCGGCTTCAGCTCCGCCAGCGGTCGGGGTCTTGATAACCGGTAACCCTGGCCAAAATGGATGCCCAGGGTACGGACCTTTCTCAGGGTCTCGTCGCTCTCGATAAAGGTGGCAACGGTCTCCTTGCCTGCGGCTTCTGCAATACGATGCAGGGCATCCACCATTACTTGCTGAACCGGGTCATCTTCCAGATGATCCATCACCCGTCTGTCCAGTTTGATGATATCCACCGGCAGGTGGGCGGCCAGACTGTAGCTTTCCACCGAGGCGCCAGCGCCCTCCAACGCCACTCGGCAACCGATTCGATGCAGGGCATCGCAGAGCACGGCCACTTCGTCCGGATACTGGGTGGCATGGGCTTCCCGGATCTCCAGGCAGAAGCACTCCGCCCGGAACGGTGAGGGTGCCAGTAGCTGTTCCATGAAGTCGGCAAAGGTGTCATCCAGTACCGAGGCCAGAGACAGGTTGAAGCCGCAGTATTTCAGCCTTGGTTCCAGCAGTCGGTGCTGCCCCAGCCAGTCCAGGGTCTGACGAATGACCTGACGGTCCAGCCGTTTGGCCAGGTCAAAGCGCTCGGCCAGGGGCAGGAACTGTCCGGGCAGGAGTGTGGTGTCGTCCGGTTCCTGGCCGGGAATGCGGCACAGTATTTCAATATGGTCGCCCCAGGTCACACTCGCCACCGGCTTCAGGGCCTGGAACTCAAGGATCAGTCGATGCTGGTCCAGAGCCTGGCGCAGCTGTTCCATCTGCTTGTCTGTGCCGGTATCGCCGGCGGCATCCGGTAGCGCATGGGCAGTGTGGATCCGGTTCCGGCCTGAGGTCTTGGCGGTATGGCACAGGTCTGCAGCCTGTGTGAGCAGCGTGTCGGCCCGCTCTGGCAACTCACTGTCCAGAATCAGCAGACCACCGCTGGTGCTGGTCTGCAGCGTTTGCCCCTGCCATTCAAACTTGAACTGGGCAATCTGTTCGCGGATTTCCTCGGCGATCTTTCTCGCTCTGGGTTCCGGGCAATTCTCGATGAACAGCGCAAAGGTATCGCCGGCCAGTCGTGCCAGGGCATCACGCTGTCGTACGCGCAGCCCGAGCATGGCGGCCAGTTCCCGCAGGTAGCGGTCGCAGGTGCCGCTGCCAGCGTCCTCGTTGAACTGTTCGAAGTTGTCCAGGTCCAGAAACAGCAGGCCGTCGGTGCTCTGGCGTTTGTGGCGATGGCCCATGGCCCGTTCCAGGTGTTCGATGAAGGAACGGCGATTCATCAGCCCGGTGACCGGATCGTGTCGCATGCGGTAATCGCTGTTGCTGGTGTGCTGGATCCGGTTGCTGATATCCCGTGCAACATGAACGGCCCCGGTGACCTCACCCCGGTCTCCGCGGATGCTCTGGAAGTGAAACTCGTAAATCGGCAGTCCCTCTCCCTGGCGGTTCAGGGGCATTTCTGCCACAAAATGCTCACGGTCGAAGGCCCGTTGCCATAGCCGTTCGATCAGTCTCCGCTCATTGGGGAAGTCCTTCAGAAGGCTGCGCAGGTTGTCTCCGGTCTTTGGCGTCAGGTCAAAGGCGTGTTGAAACTGCTGGCACCAGGGGGTGTTGAAATGCAACAGTCTGAACTCGGTGTCGATGGCTACCACCAGATCAGAGGATGCGGCGGTCGTGGCTTGAAGAATCTGCTGAGCCTGTTGTTTTTCCAGATCGTGGACCATGGCCTCGCTGTGGTTGACCATCACGCCGCCGAGTTTTTGCACCCGGCCGCCGTTCTTCAGAGCACGACCGGCCAGAGTAACCCGTTGTGGCCGTTGCCGGCTGGTGAGAATGGTCAGGTCCATGCTGAACGGCTGGCCGGTGCGCATACAGCGCCTGAACATCGCTCGTACCCGGTTCTGGCCTGTCTGGCAATAAAACAGCGCCTGTTCCGGTGTCAGCTCGCTGCCGGCTTTGAGTTCCAGCAGGCGGTACATACCTTCGGACCAGCTGATCTCGTTGCTGGGCATGTCCAGTTCCCAGAGACCAAAGCCGGCACTCTGTTCCGCCAGTCGTTGAATCCGGCTATCCATGGCATCGCTGTCCCTGAGGGTAATCGAGGCGGTAGCGGCCTGGTCTGAATCCCGGATCTCCATTCGCAGCCCGAGCAGGGCAGTAAAGAAAAAGCCATCCTTGTGGCGGAACGTCACCAGCACTGTCTGGCCATTGTCCAGCCGGTGTCGGTGGGCGGGGGCGAAGGGATCGTCCTGGCGGGAAGCCAGAATATGCTGGACTTTCTGCCCGGTCAGATCGCTGATGTCGTAGCCAAACATGGTTTCTGCATGGCGATCAGCCTGGATGATCCGGCCATCGTCATCCACCCGAAGCAGGGTGGGCCGGATAACGGGGCCCGTCGGATCGGGCCGGTAGCGTTGAATCAGAAACTCTTTCACAGCTCGGGTGCCTCGCTCGGGCTGGCAGCGTGTTCACTGCCTGTGCTTTTATTTTTTTACAGGTTTTGCCACGATTCATTCATCATACTGACTATCTTGCCGAAAATAACCTCTTGCCGGAGCTCTCTTGACCGTTCACGCCGCGCCCATAGTTCTCGATTTCGAGGATGGAATCGACCGCAAGACGCTCAGGCGCCTGCGGGACCGGTTTCTGCTGGTTAACGAGCAGCGCTGGCGGCGGGCGTGCTCGGCTCTGACCTACCGGCAGCAGATGGTGCTGGAGTTGTTGCCGCTGGTTTTTCACCGCAACCATCCGGCCTTGCCTGGCTATCTGGATGGTAACTGCCCGGACGGCTTCAATGGTTACACGCCCGGCCCGGAAGTGCTGGATGCGGCCCGCCGTTACGCCCGTAGCTTTCACTATCGTGACAAGGGCACTCGAAAGCCTGATCTGGACAGTCTGTTCCTGATGGGAAGCCCTGGCACCCTCGGCCACTCGGTGGCCAGTGATCTGGATGTCTGGCTCTGCCACCGTCAGGATTTGCCGGCGTCGGGCATTCGGTGCCTGGAGCGAAAAGCCGAAAAACTGTCGGAATGGGCCGGTGGCCTGGGGGTGGAGCTGCACGTGTTTGTGTTCTCTGCCGCCGATTGGCGGGCCGGGCGACAGCGCGTGGAAGTCACCGGGGAAAACTGCGGCAGCGCCCAGCATTTTCTGTTGCTGGATGAGTTCTACCGCACCAGCATTCACCTCGCCGGCCAATATCCGTTGTGGTGGCTGATCCCGGTAGACCGGGAGGCCGATTACGACCACTGCCGGCGACAGCTGGTGGAGTGTCGGTTTATCCAGGCCAGGGATTACATCGACTTTGGCGCGGTGCCGGACATTCCTCCCGCAGAACTGCCTGGCGCTGGCATCTGGCAGCTCTACAAAGGAATCGATGCGCCCTGGAAAGCCATCCTCAAGCTGCTGTTGATTGAATGTTACGCCACCGACCGGGAGCGACCACTGCTCTCGGCCAGCTTCAAGCAGGCGGTTCACAATGGTGTGATTAGCGCCGATGCCCTGGACCCCTACGTGCTTTTGTACCAGAGACTGGAGCAGTGGTTGCTGGCCCGTGACGGCGCAGATCGGCTGGAGCTGGTGCGCCGAAGCCTGTACCTGAAATCCGGCTTGCCGCTCAGCCGGGCGGGTATGGTAGGTGACCCCTGGCGGGTCGAGTTGTTGCGCAGCCTGGTTGAAGGCTGGGGCTGGTCATCGGAGGATCTGGGCAGGCTGGACGATCGTCAGCGCTGGTGTGCCGAGGAAGTGATGGGGTTACGCCGGCGGGTGGTTGCCGAGCTTACCCACAGTTACCGCTTGCTGGCCAGATTGGCCCGGGAACAGGATGCACAGGCGTCGATCAGCGCCAATGACATCAACCTGCTGGGCCGCAAGCTCTATGCCGCCTTCCAGCGCAAGGCCGGTAAGGTCGAGCTGATCAATCCTGGGCTGGTGCCCTCGCTGGCAGAAGAGAATCTGTCGTTTCACCATCGCAGTGAACAGGGGGCAGCCGGAGACGGCTGGTTGTTGTACCGGGATCTTGAAGATCCGTCCGACGCCTTCTGGCAGCCGGTTATTCGCCGCGCCGGCAACCTGGCTGAGTTGCTTGTCTGGTGTTACTGCAACGGGCTGCTCAGTCGCAGTACACGGTTGAATGTGCGAGCGGGCCAGAGCGTGGCGTCGGTCAGCGAGTTGAAGGAAATACTGGATGTGCTGGCTGGTTTCCTGCCGGTGCCTATGCCCCCGGCACCCCGGCAGGCCCTGTCCCGTGCAGTACGGCCGTTACGCAACCTGTTGCTGCTGAATGTGGCGGTGGACCCACAGGCTCATCTGACCGAGCGGGGGCTGCATAAACTCAGCGCCCGCAACGACTCGCTCGGGTTCAGTGGGGCCCGGGACAACCTGGTGGTGACCATCGACCAGATTACCCTGAACAGCTGGCACGAAGTCAGTCTGCAGCATTACGCGGCTGGGGATACCCTGATCCAGTGTTTGAAGAATGTGCTCGCTCAGGTGGCGATCAACCCTGCGGAATTGCCGGATATCCGAGTGATGGCGCCCAGCCGGGGGCACGGACAGGCCATTGCCCGGCGTGTGAGTGAGTTGTTTGCCGATGTGCTCCGACAGTTTTTTGCAGGCGGCACCGGCCCCCATCCCTTGCGTTATATCATCGAGATGGATCAGCGTTATTTTCTGCTCCAGTTCAATGGCCAGGAGCCGGGGTTTGTTGCCCTGGATAGCCGCGCGGCATTGATGGATGCCTTGTTCCAGCCCCAGGACAGTTTTCTGCCGGTGGTGCCGGATCGCTATGCTTTGCAGGATGCTCCCCTTTTGAAAGCGGTATGTGAAGCCTCCGAAGCCGGTAACATCCAGGTATTCTGGCAGCTGCAGGGAGACCAGGGCCAGCTCTGGGTGGTGGATGAGTATGGCAGTCTGTGGCATCGCCAGCTGAAGGCCCAGCAACGCCGTCATCTACTGGCACCGTTATTGCGATTTCTGGACAGTGTTATTGAGCGCCGGCAGTTGCGCCAGGCAGATAATCTGGAGCCGGTCGCCGGTATCCGGTGTTACGAACTGGTACGCAGGGATGGCCGATGGCTGGCCGATCCGCGGCCAGAACTGGTCGCCGGAATGCCCTTGTCCGGCCTCGAAGTGCAGGCGGTGGGCGTGCAACAGGGTGACAGCATTCTGCGCTTTGATCTGTATTGCAACGATCAGGAGTTTACCGTGCAGGAATATGGCGACCGGTTGATTCCGGCGGTGGCCCATTACATCCGCTCCCTGCGGCAGAGTCCGGACCCCTATCCGGTGTATCTGACTGACCTGCATCTGCCCCACGATCTCGATCCACAGCTGTATCAGCGCGATATCCAGACCAGCCAGTACCTGTTCTACCGGGCGCAGTTGGAAGATGCCCTAAACCAGCACCTGTCCTGAACATGTGAATCCTCGCGGTGCGGCCCGGGTGTCGGGTATACTTCGGCCATTATTCACTCAGGGGATTGGGTATGCAGCTTGGGCTTGTGCGCCGCCTGGCCGTCGCGCTCTCGGTGTTTGTGGTTTTGATGGTATCCGGTTGTGGCCAGAAAGGGCCGCTGTACCGGAACGCGCCGGTGCCCGACGCCGTACCATCGCAGACTGGTGACACCGAGGCAGCTGCGGAGGCGGGCGAAAATGCCGATGAGGACAATGAACAGCCCTGAGCCAGACCACCCGACCTTAAGCTTTCAGGAACAGCATGGATCACTTCAATTACCGTAACGGCGAACTCTACGCCGAAGACGTTGCCGTTGCCGATATCGCCGAGCGCTTTGGTACGCCAGCCTACATCTATTCCCGGGCGACGCTGGAGCGCCATTACCGTGCTTACGATGAGGCCCTGAAGAATCGCCCTCATCTGGTGTGTTATGCGGTCAAGGCGAACAGCAATCTGGCCGTGCTCAATGTGCTGGCTCGTCTGGGGGCCGGTTTTGACATAGTCTCGGCCGGAGAGCTTGAACGTGTGCTTCGTGCCGGCGGGGATGCCGGTAAAGTGGTTTTTTCCGGCGTTGGCAAGCAGGAATGGGAAATGAAGCGGGCCCTGGAGGCCGGCGTTCGCTGTTTCAATGTCGAATCCGACACCGAGCTTGATCGCCTGAACAAGGTGGCTGGCGAACTGGGAGTGAAAGCGCCCATTTCCCTGCGAGTGAATCCGGACGTGGATGCGGGCACTCATCCTTATATCTCGACCGGCCTGAAGGAAAACAAGTTCGGCATCGATATCGCCGAGGCGCCGGCAGTCTATGCCCGGGCGGCCAGCCTGCCCAACCTGGATATCCACGGGGTGGACTGCCACATCGGCTCACAGCTGACGTCGGTTTCGCCGTTCCTGGATGCCCTGGGCCGGGTGCTTTCTCTGATCGACACCCTGGCAGAGCAGGGCATCCGTATCCGCC
This sequence comes from Marinobacter nauticus, assembly GCF_003634635.1. GTDB lineage: Bacteria > Pseudomonadota > Gammaproteobacteria > Pseudomonadales > Oleiphilaceae > Marinobacter > Marinobacter nauticus. The sequence goes on from NZ_RBJB01000004.1 coordinate 670,971, forward strand.
ATCTGGATATGGGGGGCGGTCTGGGTGTGACCTACAACCAGGAAACCCCGCCGCAACCGGCAGATTATGTGAAAGCCCTTAATGAACGCATGGGTGATCGGGAGCTGGAACTGGTGCTCGAGCCGGGCCGCTCCATTGCCGCGAATGCGGGCATTCTGGTGACCCGGGTGGAATTCCTGAAGTGCACCGAACACCGGAATTTCGCCATCATCGATGCGGCCATGAATGATCTGATCCGGCCGGCACTCTACAGTGCCTGGCAGGCCATTATTCCGGTTCAGCCCCATCAGGACAGTGAGGAAAGGCCCTGGGACCTGGTGGGCCCGGTGTGCGAAACCGGCGATTTCCTCGGCAAGGATCGCGCTCTGCGCCTGAAAGCCGGCGATTTGCTGGCGGTGCGCTCGGCCGGGGCCTACGGATTTGTTATGGCCTCTAACTACAACACCCGCAACCGGCCCCCGGAGTTGATGGTGGACGGAGATCAGGTGCATGTGGTTCGGCGCCGGGAGACTCTGGACGACCAGCTGGCGCCGGAAAGTTGCCTGCCGGAATGAGCGGGGGGAACGAGATGTCTCAGCAACGACGTGGCCAGGGTCCGGTCCTGCGCTTTACCAAGATGCACGGGCTGGGTAACGACTTCATGGTGGTCGACGCCATCAGCCAGCCATTCCGGCTGGCCCCGGACACCATCCGGGAACTGGCGGATCGCAATTTCGGGATCGGTTTTGATCAGCTGCTGGTGGTGGAGCCGCCGGGGCTGCCGGATGTGGATTTTCGCTACCGTATTTTCAATGCCGATGGCTCGGAGGTGGAACAGTGCGGCAACGGCGCCCGCTGCTTCGCCCGCTTTGTGCGCGATCAGCGCCTGACCAACAAGCGTGTTATCCGGGTCCAGACTGCCAAGGGTGTGATTGAGCTCAAAGTGGGTCGGGATGGCCTGGTAGCGGTCAACATGGGGGTGCCGGAGCTCAACCCCCCCGCGATCCCCTTTGCGGCAGATCAGCGCAAGGATGTGTATACCGTCGACGTGAATGGTCAGACGGTCGAGCTGTCAGCCATCTCCATGGGTAATCCCCACGGAGTGCTGGTGGTGGACAATGTCGATACGGCGCCGGTGGAAAGCCTTGGCCCGCAGTTGGAAAAGCATCCCCGGTTTCCGGCCAAGGCCAACATTGGTTTTCTGCAGGTGATTGATCGCCGCCATGCCCGGTTGCGGGTGTTTGAACGGGGCTCCGGCGAAACACTCGCCTGCGGCAGCGGTGCCTGTGCAGCGGTGGTGGCCGGTTGTCTCCGCGGCTTGCTGGACAGCCGGGTCGAAGTCGAGTTGCGTGGCGGCAGGCTGGTCATTGAATGGCAGGGGGAAGGTACCCCTGTTATGATGGAAGGTCCTGCAACCACGGTATTTGAAGGCCAGTTGCGGCTGCCTGGCGAACCCCAGCCCCGGCGCCGCAGGAGTGCCCGCCCGAACACCCGACCTCATAAAAACGGGGCCTGAACCGATCAGGAGAACACGATGACAGAACAAACGGCCCGCCAGAAGGCCGGCGAACTCACCAGGGAACAGGTCGCAGAATATCTGAGGGCCAATCCGGACTTTTTTATCGGCCAGGACGAGCTGCTGCGCAGTTTGACTCTGCCCCATGACAGCGGCCGGGCGATTTCCCTGGTGGAGCGTCAGGTGCACCTGTTCCGGGAACAGCGGGACACGTTACGCCGGGAGCTGGTGGAACTGGTGTCCATCGCCCGCCACAACGACCGGTTGTTCGAGAAAAGCAAACGCCTGCTGATGCAGGTGATTGAAGCCCGTAACCTGCAGGATATGGCGGCTGCCATTGATGACAGTATCCGGGGTGATTTTGGTCTGGATGCCGCGTCGGTACTTCTGTTCAGTGAAACCGGTCAGCTTCAGTCACAGGGTGCCCTGCATATGGTGGATGCGGCCGCGGCACGCGAACGGTTGGGAAGCCTGCTGGAAGGGGAGCGGGCCGTTTGTGGCCAGTTCCGCGAGAATGAGCGTGAATTCCTGTTCCCGGACCGTGACGAGCCCATCGCCTCCGTTGCCCTTGTGCCCCTGCGCCACGAAGGTCTGGTGGGTGTGTTTGCTGTCGGCAGTTGTGAACCCGGTTACTTTGATCAGAGCATGGGCTCGCTGTTCCTGAGCTACATCAGTGACACCCTGAGCCGGCTTTTGCCGCCCATGCTCAAGCGCCATGGTACCGGCGCTCCGGTGACGGATCTGACCGCGGAGACCGGCCAGGGGTGAGCGTGGCGGCGAGTGACCACAAAGGATCAGCGAGCCAATTGGCGGCGCTGACCGGCTTCATTCGTCATCTGCAATCCGAGAAACGGCATTCACCCCGTACCTGCGAACACTATCAGCGCGACCTTCAGCGGCTGGTCGCCTGGCTTGCAGATAACGGCCTCAACGACTGGTCAGAGCTGTCTGCCCACGATGTTCGGCGCTACGTAGCCCGGCTCAGCCGGGATGGGCTGAGCGGACGCAGCATTGCCCGGCACCTGTCGTCGATTCGGCGTTTCTACCAGTATCTGCTTCGCGAAGGGCTTGCCATCGATAATCCGGCTCTGGACATCAGGGCGCCGAAAAGTGGTCGGCGTTTGCCCCGCGTTGCGGATGTTGATCAGATTGGCCAGTTACTGGATGCCACCCCCGAAGACCCCCTCGAAATCCGTGATCTGGCCATGTTCGAGCTTATGTATTCCTCCGGCCTTCGGCTGGCGGAGCTGGCCGGGGCCGATCTGTCGGCTCTGGATCTGAAGGGCCCAGAAATCCGCGTTCTCGGTAAAGGTAACAAGGAGCGCGTGCTGCCGGTCGGCCGTAAGGCCGTGGCGGCGTTGCAACAGTGGTTGTCCTGCCGGCGGGCACTGGTCACCGAGGGTGAGAAGGCACTGTTTGTCAGCCAGCGAGGTACCCGTCTGAGCCGGCGCAGTATCCAGAGTCGCCTGTCTCGCTGGGGTATTCTGCACGGCGCGGACCAGCGTTTGCACCCCCACCTGCTCAGGCATTCCTTTGCCAGTCACATGCTGGAATCCAGTGGCGACCTGCGCGCGGTTCAGGAATTGCTGGGTCATGCGGACATTGCCACAACCCAGGTCTATACTCATCTTGACTTTCAACATCTTGCCCGGGTTTATGATCAGAGCCATCCCCGGGCGCGCCGCCGAACGACCGATCGCACAGGGTGTGAAGAGGAAGAGCATCGTGCCGGCCAGTAAGGGAGTAGTTCATGGCATCTGAAGATTCCTGGAAAGAGAAATATCTCAGGGAACTGGAAGAAGCAGAGCATCGGGAAAAACAGTGGGAATCCGAACGTAATCTGCTGGAAAGAATGCTGGTACGAACCAGTCTGGCCTCTGAAGGACAGCGACCGGAGCTGGACGAATTGTTGGGTCGGTTGCGGGAGGATATCCGTAAGAAGCAGATCAACCTGCAGCATTGGCGGGAGCTGCAGGACCAGATTGACCGGCAGATTACCCTGCTGGACGAGCAGGCCGGGCCTCAGGCTGTGTCGCCCACACCGGAACCGCAAGCCCCGGCAGAAGGTGTGGATCTGGCGGATACCACACAGCGACTGAGAATTGCACGCCGCATCGGCCAGTTACTGGGGCAACTGTTGCAACAGGCTTCCCTGGAGCCGGCCGCAGAAGCAGAAGCCCGGGAATTACAGCAGACCTTGCTGACCAGCAACGACTGGGAAGTGCTCCGGGAGGGGCTGAACCGGGTCGCCGACCTGGTGATCGCCGCCATCACCCGCAGCCAGCGCGAATTCGAGGCCTTCCTGAAACGCTTGGATGAGCGCTTGCAGGCGTTACGGGAGCATTTTGCCCAGCAGAGCGATGTCCAGACTGGCCGGCAGGACGCCACAGCAACGCTGGACCGGGAAATCCGTGCCGAGCTGGACAAGGTGGGGGATGACATCCGCGCCAGCGAGGATATTCAAGCTTTGAAGCAGTCGGTCAGTCAACGCCTGGAATTTATTGGCAGTGCGCTGGAGCGGTTCCGGACGTCGGAAAGCGAGCGTGAAAAACTGCTGGCGAACCAACTGGAAGCCATGCAGGAGAAAGTCGCGGCCATGGAGGCCCATTCGGAACAGATGCAGGCCCAGGTGCGTGAAGAGCGTCAGCGAGCCCTGACCGATCTGCTCACCCAGCTGCCCAACCGTGAAGCCTGGCAGGAGCGGCTGTCGTTTGAATACAATCGCTGGTTGCGCTACCGGCACCCGCTCACGGTGGCTGTGCTGGACGTGGATCTGTTCAAGCGCATCAACGATTCCTATGGCCACAAGGCAGGGGATCGCGTGCTGCAGTTGGTGGCCCGGGAGATGAGCACTCGCCTGCGGTCGACGGATTTTATCGCCCGGTTCGGTGGCGAGGAGTTTGTGGTGCTTCTGCCGGAAACGACCACAGATGAAGCCCGCAAGGTATTGGATTCCCTGCGCGAACATGTATCTGGCCTGCCGTTCCATTTCAGCGGCGAGCCGGTAAGCATTACCTTTTCAGCGGGGCTGACCGGTTTTCAGGACGACGACACCGAAGAGTCGGTGTTTGACCGGGCTGATCGGGCCCTCTATCAGGCCAAGGATGAGGGCCGAAATCGGGTGTCGGTGCTCTGACGCAGCCAATCAGTGCCTTAGCAGGGCATCCAGTTCATCAATCACCTCCGCCCAGTCGCTGTCGTCTTCCAGCCCTTCCTCCAGAAAATGGGACTGGCTCTCTGACCAGAAGGGCGCATCCTGGATAGCGACTTCACTGGGTAATGGTGAATGTCGGGCGATGAAATGCTCGACTTCCGATTGACCGGAGGGCAGACCCAGTTGTTCGAACAGGGTGCTCAGGCTGTGTTTGCTGGTGTCCATGGTTACGTACCTCCATCAGCTCATTGGCAAAATGCAATCCTGCCCGTTTGCAGGTATGGTTTTCCTGAAATGTAGTGGACCCGCCGAGGATATCCAGTGAAGTCTCGTTCACAGTTCATGTTTTGCCTCCTGTTGCTGCTTTTTCAAGGGGCCGTGTTGGCGGATCCACCCCAGAATTCGCCGGCGCCCGTACTGGGCGTTGAAGATCTGCGTTGGCTGGCAGAACAGGATGGCTTCAATGTGGGGGTCAGGCATACCCAGGTGCCGCTGGTGTTCGATACCGGGGAGGGGCGCATGGCGGGCATCTGGGTGGACTACCTCAACCGCCTGTCCTCCAAGCTGGGATTGCCCATTGAGCCCTTTCTGATGAACCAGATGCTGGGCACTGAGCGGCCAGAGCCGGACCTGATCCTGACCACCCGACTGCCCGGCGCCCCGGTTATTCCCGGCGTGCGACACACAGCGCCCTTGATGTCACTCACCTACGGCGTGTTTGTGAATGCCGGCGACCCGGCAATCCGGACTCTGTCTGATCTGGAGGCAGCGAAGGTTGTCATTGTCGGCGACGACCCCAATCAGTTTCCGCTGCTGGACCCGGTGGAAAGCTTTACGCCGGTACCGGTTTCCAGCCTGGGTGAGGCCGTCAGCCGGGTTATGTCGGGCGAGGCAGATGCTTTTCTCGGGCCGGTTCCGGTGGTGTCTGACTACCTCGAATCGGCGATGATCAACGGTGTCGGGCTGGCGGTGTTGCTGGATCGGCGACCTGTGGATGTGGTGCTGCAGGTTCCCATTGAACAGGAGCGCATGTTTCGGGTGTTTGATCGCACGGTATCGTCACTGACCCATCAGGAACATCGCAATATTCGCCAGTCCTGGTTGGCGGGGGAGCTGCCCGAAGTCGAGACCCGAAACGTGGCCCTGACCGCCGGTGAACTGGAATGGCTGGCCAGTAACTCGGAGATTACCGTCGGACTGAGGCCGGACTGGCCGCCGTTCGAGTTTGAACAGGATGGCCGGCCCACGGGGCTGGTCGCCGACTTGCTCAGCCGGCTGGAGAAGGATCTGGGGATTCGCTTCCAGCGAGTGACGGTAGACAGTCGGGCCGGTGCCGAGGAAAAACTGAAATCCGGTGAGCTGGACGTGCTTCCCGGCATGTCCCGCACGCCTCGTACCGAGCAGGAATTCCTGTTCACCCGGGCCTATGTCAACGTGCCCATTGCGCTGGCGATCCGCGACACCGGTCGCTTTATCGGAGACCTGCGTGAACTTCGGGATGAACGGGTCGGCGTGGTAAACCGCCAGGCCAGTCATGACTATCTGCTGATCAATCATCCGAATCTCGACCTCTATCCCCAGCAGACCGTGGAAGACGGGCTGCTTGCGCTTTCCAACGGCGATCTGGATGTGATGGTGACGCATATCCCGGCGGTAAGCTACACGGTGGCACGGCTCGGTCTGTCGAACCTGAGGATCACCAGTATTACCCCTTACCAGTACGATCTGAGACTGGCGGTCAGCCCGGCCCAGCCTGAGCTCCACCGCATTCTGAACAAGGCGCTGGGCAGTCTGCCGACGTCCGAAACCGAAGCCATCTATAATCGCTGGATTCACCTGGATATCGAACAGGAAGCCGATTACACCGTGGTTCGGCGGATCATTCTGATAGCCATAGTGGTGGTGCTGATCTTCCTGTACTGGAACCGCAAACTTTCACTGGAAGTGGATGGGCGAATCCGGTCCGAGAACGCGCTGCGCCGGAGTGAGGATGAACTCCGTGCTGCCAAGCTTGAGGCGGAGCGGCTGGCTCGGGAAGCGGAGGCTGCGAGCCGTGCCAAGAGCGAATTCCTGGCCAACATGTCCCATGAAATCCGAACGCCTATGAACGCGGTGATTGGCTACAGCGATCTGCTCTACAATTCAGTCACAGATCCTCAGCAGCGCAATTACCTCAATGCCATCCGGGCGGGCAGTCGAAGCCTCCTGATGCTGATCAATGACATTCTGGACCTGTCGCGGATCGAGGCCGGCAAGATGCGCCTGGATTTCGGCCCTGTGTCCGTGCGCCGGCTGCTCAGTGATGTCCGCCACATCTTTGACCTGCGGGCGACGGAGCAGGGCATTACCCTGGAAGTGAGCGTGGGGTCGGGTATGCCCTCGGCGATGATGCTGGACGAAACCCGCTTGCGACAGGTGCTGTTTAATCTGGTGGGCAATGCCATCAAATTCACCCACGAGGGCGGGGTTACCGTGCGAGCGGTGGCCAAGCCGCTGGGCGAGCCGGCGGATGCCGATTCCGAGGTTTGTTACTACCGGCTGGTGGTGACCGTAGCTGACACCGGTATCGGCATAGCCCCGGACCAGCAGGAGCGCATTTTTGAAGCCTTCGAGCAGCAGGAAGGCCAGAGTTCCCGGCGTTATGGCGGTACCGGGCTGGGGCTTGCGATCAGCCGTAAACTGGTGGAAATGATGGGCGGCAGACTGACCGTGAAAAGTGAGGCCAATGTGGGCTCGACGTTCAAGGTGGTACTGCCCAGGGTAGAAGCGACGGTGGAGCAGGCTGATGACGATGGCGCGCCGGAGGAATCCGAGCGCCTGCTGGCCCAGACCATGAGCATGCATGAGCGGGGCTGGCTGCGGGAAAAACTGGCTGAAGACTTCGGTAATGAATGGCAGGAAGTGCGCGAGAGCGGCGACCCGGAACAGATGAAGGATTTCGCCGTGCGCATTATCGAATGGGGGCAGCGGCACCGCTCATCGTCGGTCACGCGCTACGGTGAGAAGCTGCTGGCGGATGTGGAAGCCTTTAATCTGGACGCGGTGAATACCGCCCTGGATGCATTCCCCCGCCTACTGGGACAGGAATAGCCCGGGCTACAGGCTAGAGGCAGTCAAACTGGGACTGGCGGTCAAAGGCCACGGCCACCATGTCGTAGCCGGAATCCGACAGCGAGCGGATCAGTTCACGATCTTTCAGCAGGGTCATGCACACTTTGTGTACGCTGGCCTGGAGTTGTTCGGCGGCCGGCTGTCGGTTCGGAAAGCGGAAATCCACAATCAGGTATTTCCGGTCTACGCTGGCCCGGGCGGGAATGTCCTCGCGCTCGATGCTTTCATAGCCGATGTAGGTGGCTTCATTGGCCTGAAAAACCTGGCTCATCAATACATCCAGGTTTTCGGCGGATACCTGCGCCGATGACAAGCCGAGCACCAGACCAGAGAGAAGGGCGGTAATATTGGTGCGCATGTGAGGCTCCCGGAACGTAATCTGCGATTCTTGTTAGTGTAACCAAGTGTAAAGTTTGGTTACAGTTGATTGTTGCAGAGTGTGGCTTACTTTTCCTCCTGTGGAAGCTGGATTTTTCAATTGTTTGCAATGCTGAAATGATTTCCGGATGGTAAGGCCCGGCGTTGGTTAATGCCTGTTGTGGCCTGTGATTTCAGCTATCATTGACCAACAGTTGTTGTAAAAGCAGAGGGATAGCCATGTACCAGCTCGTGTTCAAAGGAGAGTGCACACCAGGCACCGATCTGGAAACCGCTCGCAACAATGCCCGGGCCCTGTTCAAGGCCAGCGTCGAGCAGCTGGACCGCATGTTCAGTGGGCAACCGGTCGTCATTCGTAACAAGCTTGAGCAGGTTCAGGCCGAGAAGTATCTGGCGGTGCTGAAAAAACACGGAATGGTGGCGTATGCACAGCCGATGCCCGGAGCCGAGCCGGCCAGACCAGCACCGGCGCCCTCTGCTCAGACTCCGGCCTCACAGCCGGTCCCGCCACAGTCTCCGGCACCAAAGCCGGCGCAACCGGAAGCGAAATCCGGTAACACTCCAGCCGTTGAACCGGGCGATCGCCTGCCAGTGGCCGGCGAAAAGGTGGATGATATTCTGGCCGGTTCCGGCCTGAGCCTGGACCCGGTCGGGGTGACTCTGGTTGAGCATCAGGAGGCTGAGGCACCGATGTTTGAGCATCTTGATGACTGGACACTGGCTCCGGCCGGCAGTGATCTGGGTATAAAACGGGATCTCCCCCCACCGGTTGTGCCGGATACCTCCCATCTGTCACTGGCCGACGATGACAAAAAACAGACCTCTTGACGGGATCGTGAGTACTCGCTCGCCGTACTGGTTGCTGTGCATTCTGCTTGTCCTGCCTGGGTTCCCTCATGCTTTGGCCGATGCTGATGCGAGTAATGCTCGACCAACCATAGGTCTGGTGCTCAGTGGCGGTGGTGCCAAAGGCATGGCCCATGTCGGGGTACTGCGGGTACTGGAAGAAATGCAGGTGCCGGTTGATGTGGTGGTCGGTACCAGTGCCGGATCGGCCGTTGCCGCCCTGTACGCCACCGGGATGCCGGTGGAAGAAATCGAACAGCGATTTATCGGGCTGGACTGGCTGTCCAGTTTTCGCGATGACCCAGGCCGGGCCTACAAGCCGGTGCGCCGAAAGCAGGACGATTGGCGCCTGCCTCTGGTGCCGGGTATTGGCGTCGGTTCCGAGGGCGTTCGGTTTGGTGGCGGACTGGTTACGGGCCAGAATCTCGGCTTTATTCTCAATGAGCTGACCCGTAACGCCGCCCTGGTGGATGACTTTGATCAGCTACCCATCCCGTTTCGGGCTGTGGCGACCGATCTGGAAACCGGCGTTGAAGTGGTGATTGGCGACGGTAACCTGGCTGATGCGATTCGTGCCAGCATGAGCATTCCCGGCGTATACGCGCCGGTGGAAAGGAGCGGACGATTACTGGTGGATGGTGGTGTGGCCAACAATCTACCGGTCAGCGTGGCCCGGGACATGGGCGCTGATGTGGTCATTGCCGTGGATATCACCGATCCGCTTATGACCACTGAAGACATGCGTGAAGCTTTTTCAGTGGTCGGGCAGCTCACCACGCTGATGACCCGGCGCAACACCGAATTCCAGCTGGGCCTGTTAATCGAACGCGACATCCTGATTCAGCCAGATCTGCAAGGCCACACCTCTGCCGATTTCTACGACGCGCCGGTGCTGTTTGAGCTGGGGGCCAGCGGAGCCAGGGATCATGCTGTGGCCCTGAACCGGCTGGCAGTGCCTGACTCGGAGTGGCGGGATTACCGCAACCGGCTTCGAGCCGAGGAACTGGCGCCGGGGCCGGTCGCCCGGATCGAATTCCGTAAAGGCGACCGCCTGGCCAGTGATTTTCTGCGCGAGCGCATCCGGCAGAAAGAGGGTGAACCGCTTGATGTCGAGCAACTGGAAGCCGACCTCAAGCGCATCTATGGCCTGGGCTACTATGAGACGGTGTCCTGGTCCATGCGGCCTTCCGAGGCCGGCCCGGTGCTGATCATTCAAGCCAGGGAGAAGAGCTGGGGGCCCAACTATCTGTCGTTTGGCCTGAATTATGAGGACAACTTCGACGGCGATACACGATTCAATCTGGCCACCGGGTTACGGATGACCGAACTCAATCGCCTTGGCGCGGAATGGCAGACCGGGCTCCAATTAGGCACCCAGCCCTGGGTGCGTAGCCAATGGTACCAGCCTCTGGATTACGGTTATGACCGGTTTGCGGTGGTTGGGGTGGAATATCGCCGTGATGATTACAGTGTCTACGACAACGGCGACCGTATTTCCGAGATTGATGTGACCTTTCGGGAAGTGGATCTGGCCCTTGGCATGGAACTGGGTGGCGATGGCGAGATCCGATTGGGTTATGTCCGTGGCTATGCCACCGTGGATGACGAAGTGGGCGTTCCGGTTGCACCTTCCGGTAAGGTGCATCAGGGCTACGGCAGCCTGCAACTGGTGCATGATTCCCTGAGTGATGCCTTCTATCCGAAATCCGGTGCTTTTGCCGGTATCCGGGCCAGAGTAGAGCGGGAAGAGCTCGGCAGTGACCGGGAGTTCGATGCCCTCACCGGCATGTTGCTGGGAACCGGCACCTGGCAACGTCTCAATCTCACCGGCTTGCTGTATACCCGGCAGGTCATCAGCGGTGAACCGGGCGTTGAGAACGCAGCGCGTCTTGGCGGTTTTCGGCAGTTGTCAGCCTACGCCCCGGGCGAGATCACAGGAAACGATGCCGTTTTAATGGCGGCCTGGGCCAGGCGCGAATTCGGCGGGCCGGTGCTGCCCTGGTTCACCGGCCTGGGATTTGAGACCGGCAATGCCTGGGAGCAGATGGATGATGCCACCTGGTCCGGGCTGGTGCGATCCTGGAGTGTTTTCGCCGGGGTGGATACCTTCCTGGGGCCGGTACAGCTCTCGGCCGCCTATAACAACGAAGACGAATGGACCGCATACCTCAATATCGGCTTCTCATTCACCCAGCTGTTCTACTGAGTTTTCGCGGTATCAGTTGTTCAGAGCGGATAGCACCTGCTCGCACTGCTGCACGGCATAGCGGTGCAGGATATCGGCCAGGGCCTGTTCGTCCCGTTCCCGTATTATCCGGATGGATTCTTCCATGTGCACCAGGTTGTCTTCCAGAACCTGTTTGCCGCCATGGCGCAGGGCGACAAAGGCGCAACGCTTGGCAGAGGGCCAGAGATCCTCGATGGCCGAGACAATAAAGTAATTGTCGGCGTACACCAGTGAGGCTTTGGTGTATTCAATACCCAGCTCCAGAAACGCCATCAGATCGTTGTTCTGAAAACGGTCACGCATCTGCTCGTACAGGGATTCCAGCCGCTGCATGTCATTCGGTTGCCACTGACGCACCAGCTTCCGTCCGGTGTGAGTCAGGTACAGTTCCAGAGTCTCATAGAGACTGCGGACAAAGTGTTCATCCAGCGGCGTGACGAACGCGCCTTTGCGGGGTACGTTACGCACCAGATGGCGCTTCTCCAGCAGCAGCAGGCCTTCCCGGATGGAGCCGTGGCTGACATCCATCTGCTTGGCCATGGCACTTTCATAGATGCGCTCGCCGGAACGGAGTTGCTCGAAGGCAATCAGGTTTTCAATGTGACGAGCGACCTGTTCGGTCAGGGTTTCTCTGGGTTTGAATGCGTTCATGAAATGGTCGTTTACAGCATCAGTCGAGCGCTCATGTTCGCACAAGCGCCCGCCCGGGGCCAGATCAAAGCAGGGGCGCCAATAGTCGTACCGCCCGGCAGCCCAACCGGAACAGGATGGAGCGCTGGCGATAGTCTTTTTCGGTCATGGGCCGGCTGGCGCCCAGATCTTCCTCCAGCATGGTTTCCACCTGCTGGATGAACGTTGGGCTGGTGTTGACGGCGGTAATCTCGAAGTTCAGGCGCATGGACCGGTTGTCGAGGTTGGCGGTGCCGATGGCGGCGTAGCGGCTGTCCACCAGAACCACTTTCTGGTGCATGAAGCCGGGCTGGTAACGATAGATACCGATACCGGCCTGACTGGCCTGTACCAGATAGGAATAGGCGGCCAGCCGGACCAATGGGCTGTCGGTTTTCTCCGGTATCAGGATGCGAACATCCACCCCCCTGAGCGCCGCCAACTGCAGGGCATTCATGATCTGGAAATCCGGCACAAAATAGGGCGAGGCAATCCAGATCCTGGTGCGCGCGTTGTTGATGCAGTTCAGGAAGAACAGGGTGCAGGTTTCCCAGGTGTCTGCCGGGCCGGTGGGCAATATCAGTACTTCCTGGTCTCCGGGAGGCTGAAACACGGACGCCCAGTTCAGTTCCGGCCGGGTATTGCTGGCCCAGTTCCAGTCCTCCAGCCAGGCCAGCTGGAGGCCGGTGACAGCGGGCCCTTCAATCCGGCAATGGGTGTCGCGCCAAGGTTCCTGGTCCATGGCGGTGCCCAGGTATTCGTCGCCCAGGTTGATACCACCGACGAATCCCACCTTGCCATCGCAGACCAGGAGCTTGCGATGATTACGGAAGTTGATCTGGAAGCGCCGACGCCGGATGTTGCCGTCACCAAACGAGGCAATGCGGGCGCCGGCAGCAGACAGTTCATTCAGCCATTTGCGGGACAGAAACGCGCTGCCAATGTCGTCATACAGGAACCAGACCTCGACGCCCTGGGCCAGCTTGCGTTCAAGGATGGCCTTGATGCGCTGGCCGACACGGTCTGAGCGGACAATGTAGAACTCCAGCAGCAGATAATGGCGGGCGTCTTCCATGGCATCGAACAGGGCTTCAAAGGTGGCTTCGCCGTCTCGCAGCAGCGTGCAGTGGTTGCCAGCGGTGAACGGTTGCCGGCCGAGTTTGCACAACACCTGCAACTCGTCGCTGAAATGCTCCTGGCCCGGATTGGTGATGGAGGTGGTCTGGTTTTCAAAATTATCGAGCAGGCTGGTCAGAGACTTGTTACCCATGCGGCGAGCCTTGACGTAACCACCAAAGCGATAACGACCAAACAGCAGGAACATGGGCACGGCAATGTAGGGCAGGCCCACCAGTGCGAGAATCCAGGCTATGGCTCCCTGGGCCGTTCGATAGGTGAGCAGGATGCGGTAAATACAGGCCAGCGCCGCCAGGTACAGCGCTGCCAGCGGAATGGCCAGTAGCGAAAGGTTCTCTGTAATCATGACTCTTGTCCCTGATGACTGGCCCGGAACTGGGCCGGGGCGACACCGGTCCAGCGCTTGAACGCACGGCTGAAGGCGCTCAGCTCGGAGAACCCCAGGAGAAAGGCGATTTCGCCAAGTGCGTACTGGTCGTCGGCGACATAGCGCAGGGCCTTGTCCTTGCGGACCTGCTCCACCAGGTCGTGGAAACTCATGCCTTCTTTCTTGAGTTTTCGGTACAGGGTCTGGCGGCTCATATGACACTGCCGGGCCAGGGTGTCGGCGTCAATCCGGTCGGTGGCCATCTGCCGGGAAATCAGGCGACGCACCTTTCGGCTGAACGAGCGGCGGGTCTGTAGCCGGGCCATGACCGCATTGACCTGTTTCAGCACCGCTGAGTAAACATAGGGATTCCGGTGCGGGATGGGGTGGCCCAGGTGCTTGCTGTCAAACGCCATGCGGGTAACGCCACAGCCGAAATGGACGGTGCCACCGAACAGTTTGCGGTATTCAGCGGCATATGCTGGCTCCGGATGGGCAATTTCCAGCCAGTCAGCCTCGATACTGCGATGGATAAAATGCCGGGTCCGGCACAGGGCGGCGGCCAGGGTGCGGTCCATGTCCTGGCGACAGTAATGATCCGGACGATCCGGCTGCCAGGTCAGGATGGCCTGGTCCGGGGTTTGCTCAAAACTCAGGGTGACTGATTCGTTGATCAGTCGGTGCAGCCGGACATACTGCACCACGGCTTCGCCCAGAGTGTCGCAGTTGAAGAACACATGGCCGACCAGTCCCATGCGCTCGGGGTCGATGACCTGGCCGGCATGCAGGCCGACGCCCGGATCGGCGGTCAACTGCTCGGCCAGTTCCCACAAACGGTAATGGGCAGAAGCGGGTACCCGTAGGTCCGGATCTTTCAGAGTCGCCAGGGTCAGCCCGGTAGCCTGTTCCACCCGGACACGATCCAGAAGACCCCGTGTTTCCAGATAGTGCACCAGCGCCAGTGTGCTGGATGCCGCCACCTGGGGCGATTCCGGATATTCGATCTGGGGCTGCATGCCTGGGTTCTGCTCCCGTTTGTTATCTGGTGGACTGATACAAAATGTCAAATGATTGGGACAACAAGTCAATGGGTTGCCACTGCTTCAACGATAGCATGTTGGTTATCAGGTTGAAGTAATGCGTTGCAAAGTGGAGGTGTTGTATGGAACAGGAAATCTTTGTACCCCATAGCGAAATGGAGCGCAAAAACGTTCTGGCACTCGCTGAATACCTGGACAGCATTTTCTATTGCTGATCTTTCAGGCGTATGTCTGTGACCTTCCAGCCGGGCTATGCCCGGCTTTTTTGTGCCTGTCGGGTTGGCACCAAATTCCCCTTGCCCCTTAAACTGGCAGTGGTAGTGTATCCGGTTTGATCCGACAACCGGAGGCTGCCAGACCATGAGTGTTGCACTGAATCACCGTATTTCCGGTCAGGGAGATCCCTTGATCCTGCTGCACGGACTATTTGGTTCCCTGGAAAACCTGGGTGGTATTGCCCGCCGGCTTGAGGACGGCTGGCAGATCCATGCTCTGGATGAACGCAATCACGGCAGCTCTCCCCATACTGAAGACATGGACTATCCGGCTATGGCCGAGGATGTCATTGCCTATCTGGATGCCCGGGGTATTGAAAAAGCCAGTCTGCTGGGCCACTCCATGGGTGGCAAGGTCGCCATGCAGGTTGCTTTGAGGCATCCGGAGCGGGTGCGGTCATTGATTGTGGCGGATATCTCGCCGGTTACCTACAAGGCCCACCACGACGCCATTCTTGAAGGCATGCAGCAGATGGACCTTCGTGGAGTGAAATCCCGCAGCGAGGCAGATGCCCGCCTGGCCCGGTTTGTCGAAGTGGCGGGTGTGCGCCAGTTCCTGCTGAAAAACCTGGAGCGTATTCCGGCCCAGGAACAGGCCGACGACGAGGTGGCCTTCCGCTGGCGGCTGAACCTGTCTGTCATTGATGCCTGTTATGACAAGCTGGCGGCAGCGCCGGAAGGGCGGGGACCGTTTGAGGGACCGGTGCTTTTTATCAAGGGTGCGGATTCCGCCTACATCCAGGAGAAACACCGGGATACCATTCGTACCCTGTTTCCAGACGCCGACTTGAAAATCATTGAAGGCACCGGGCACTGGCTGCACGCGGAAAAGCCGGACGCTTTTGCCATGCTGTGCCGGCGTTTTCTGGAACAGGCCTGATCTTGTCAGAAACCCTGTGATGTCTGCTAAGGTTAGCCACACGGAGTTTTCCGCCGGGTCGCCTGCGGACAAAGAATCATAAAAGGGAACGGGCGCGCATGATGAAATGGTTGCTGGTTGGCTTGCTGGTTGTCTTTTTGTTGCTTGGCAGCTTTCTGCTGACCCCGTCTCCGATCGACAGTAAAGCCTGGGAAGCGCCCTCTCCACCGGCCATGACCGGTGTGCTGGCGCCCAATGAACGGTTGCGGCTGGCGGATCTGCTTGCTCGTGGCGAGGTGTACGGCCCGGAAGACACCACCATAGGCCCCGATGGTGTGCTCTACACCGGCACCCAGGACGGCTGGATCGTTCGTGTTCACCCCGATGATACGGTGGAACACTGGCTGGAAACTGGCGGCAGGCCCCTTGGATTGGTGTTCGATCGCAACGGCAATCTGATTGTGGCCGACGCTTGGAAAGGGCTGTTATCCATTACCGCCCAGGGTGATATCACGGTGCTTACCCGAGAGGCCGAGGGCACCCCCTTCCGGTTCACGGATGATGTGGTGATCGCCCCCGATGGCCGGATCTATTTCACCGACGCCAGTTCCCGCTTCCAGCAGCCTGATTACGTACTCGACTTGCTGGAGATGCGTCCTCACGGCCGGCTGCTGAGATACAATCCGAAGACCCGGAAAACCGAGGTGCTGCTGGGCAACCTGCACTTTGCCAACGGTGTGGCGGTAGCCCCTCAGGGCGATTATGTGCTGGTGAACGAGACCTGGAAATACCGCATTCTCCGGTACTGGATCAGTGGCCCCAAGGCTGGCAGGGCTGAGGTATTTGCCGACAACCTGCCTGGTTTTCCGGATAACCTGGCGGTGGATGGTGAGGGCCGTTACTGGGTCGCCTTCCCGACCCTGCGTAATCCCCGGGTCGATGCCATGCACAAGTCCCCCTGGCTGAAGGATCTGGTTGCCAAGTTGCCGGACAGCCTGAAGCCCAAGCCCCAGAACTACGGTCTGGTAGTCGCCTTCGATAGCAAGGGCCAGATGCTGACCAGCCTGCACGACACTCGCGGTACTCATCTGCAGGAGATTACCTCAGTTAACCCCCACGACGGTGTTCTATACTTTGGTTCACTTCACAACGACCGTATTGGCCGGCTACCGTTGCAGGCCATCCCCGGCCTTGGAGAAGCCACCCCATGACTGATGCCCCCGCCCTGAACTGGGATTTGCCCGGCCCGTTCACTCTGGAAATCTCGGTTCAGGCCGAAGATACCGATCGACTTGGCCATGCCAATAACGTGGTGTACATCCGTTGGCTGGAGGAAGTGAGCTGGGCCCACATCGAGAGCCTGGGCATGACCTGGGCCCTGCACGAGGAAACCGGCAAGGCCATGGCCATTACCCACACCGACGTTGACTACCTGATGTCGGCTAATGCCGGCGACCAGCTGGTGCTGGGCACCTGGCTGACGGACTGGGATGGTCGTTTTCGCTCGGCCCGACAATTCCAGTTGATTCGCAGGGCCGATGGCAAAACCCTGTTGCGGGGCCTGTCTACTCACGCCTGCGTTGATATGAAATCTCAGCGCCCGGCTCGGGCGCCGAAAGCATTTGTCGATATTCTGTCCGGCGCTCTGGTGCCCGGCGGCCGGGGCCTGCCGCGCTAGGGCCGTCGACGGAAATATCTGCTAGTCTCATCCTTGATGCCCTTCGAGGGACATCTGACCCCATGCACTCCGGAGGCAACCATGGAACCTACCGACGTTAGTGAATCAATCCTCATGCAGCACGTGATCTACGGCGAGTTTGGTGAGCGGGAGGTGCTTCAGGTGGCGCAGGCTCCGGTGCCTGAGCCCCGGGAAGGTGAAGTGGTCATCCGAGTGCATGGCGCCGGTTTGAACCCGATTGACTGGAAGACCCGGAAGGGGCTGGGGTTCGCCGCCCGACAGATCGAAAACCGGCTGCCCTGGACGCCGGGGTACGACGTTGCCGGTGAGGTCGTCGCTGTTGCTGAGGGCGTGACCACCCTGGCCCCGGGCGACCGGGTGATGGGTATGGTGGGTTTTCCGGCCGGCGGTGGTGCTTATGCGGAGTACACACTGGCTCGTGCTGACGAGTTGGCCATCGTCCCTGATGAGCTTGATCTGGTGACTGCCGGCGCGGTGCCCCTGGCGGCATTAACGGCCTGGCAGGCTCTGTTTGAGGTGGCCAGGCTGGAATCCGGTCAGAAGATACTGATTCACGCCGGGGCTGGCGGTGTCGGCCATTTTGCGGTTCAGTTTGCGCTGGAGCGTGGCGCCCATGTGGTGGCGACAGCCTCACCGGCCAATCGGGATTTTCTGGCAGAGCTCGGCGTGCACGAAGTGATTGATTACCACACTACCGACGTGGCTGAGGAGTGCTATGGCCTGGATGTGGTGCTGGACTTGGTGGGAGGGGAAGCCGGCAAACGCTCCCTGCATACCCTGTCAGAAACCGGCGTGCTGGTGACCATTCCCACCGTGACCGCCGATGACATTGTCAGCGCCGCCGAGGCCATGGGGCTTTGGGCCCATGGTATGACCGTGAGGCCGGATGTGTTTCACCTGGACGAGATCGCCGAGCTGATTGAGGACGGCGATGTGCGGGTTCACATTGAACAGGCTTTCCCGCTGGATCAGGTGCAGGCCGCCCACGCATTGCTGGAGGGCGGCCACGTCCGTGGCAAGCTTGTGCTCGACTGCCGCTGACGGAGGCGAATAGCGTCAGGCTGGAGCGGCACCGCTTGCCGTTTTGTCGCCCTTCTCACCGGCAGGTTCTTCCCGGTCCCGACGTTCCTTCTGGGGTTGTGGGGGAACCAGGCTGATCAGTACCCAGTCGTCACCGGGCTCGAGGGTTTCCATGTCCTTGACCGGGTGAATATGGTCCCGACTGTCGCGTACGAACAACACCAGGGCCTGGTTCTGATACTGGTTCAGAAACTGCTGGTAGCTGAACTCTTCGCTTAGCTGCGTGGTTTTCACGGTGTAGCCCTGGCTGACCAGGCTCGCCAGCTTGGCATAGCTGACACCATCGAACAGACCCCGGGTTCGCTGCACCTTGCCTGCGGTCTGAAGCCGCGCCCGCTGATCCTGGTCGCCTTCCACCAGACCAAATACCGAATCATCTCCGAACCAGTCCAGAAAGTGGTAGGTGGCCAGACTGTTCATCTGCTTGTATGGCGACAGTATCAGGAGGTTGCCGATTCCGGTCAGGTCCATATGTGTGGCGGCATGTTCCGACACCGGATTGCCGAAATACACCGGCAGGTTTTCCATGCGCGCCTGACGCACGTTCTCCCAGTTGGTGTCGGTCAGCATGGTGGGAATGTCATGCTTTTTCAGGGCCTGGGCCACCAGCCGGGCCACCGGGTTGGCGCCCAGAATCAGGAAGCCGTGCGCGGGCGGTTCCTGAACCCCCAGCAGTTTTGCCACGGGTCGGGCAGTGAGGCTTTGCAGGGTAACGGTGGTGATGATGAGCATAAACACCAGTGGTACCAGTACGCCGGCACTCTCATAGCCGATTCGCTCAAGCTGGAATGCGAACAGCGCTGAGACCGCCGCAGCGACAATGCCACGTGGAGCAATCCAGCTCAGGTACAGCTTTTCGCGCCAGTTCAGTGTGGTGCCAATGGCCGAGAGGAAAATGCTCGCGGGGCGTGCAATCAGCATGAGGATGGCCAGCACAGCAACCAGGCCCCAGCCCAGTTCGGCGATGGCAGCAAACTCTACACGGGCGGCCAGAATGATAAACAGGGCCGAAATGAGCAAGACACTGAGGGATTCCTTGAATTCCAGAATGCTGTCGACCGGAACCTGCTTCATGTTGGCCATCCAGATGCCCATCACGGTCACGGTGAGCAGCCCCGATTCGTGGGCCAGTTCATTGGAAATGGCAAAGACACCGAGCATGAAGGTGAGTGTGCCGGCGTTATGCAGGTACTGGGGAATCCAGTGCTTTCTGAGGACCAAGCCGTTCAGGTAGCCGGCGGCGGCACCGATGGCAAAGCCAACCAGCAGAGTCTTGCCGAAAATGTAGAGGGAGTGGCTGAAAACATTGCCCTGGCCCCAGGAAACGATGCCCTCGAACACCAGAACGGCCAGCAGCGCGCCTACCGGGTCAATGATGATGCCTTCCCAGGTGAGGATGTTCGCCAGCTTGGAGGTGGGGCGCACCGCCCGGAGCAGGGGCGCAATCACGGTAGGCCCGGTGACGACGGAGATAGCACCGAACAACAGGGCGACTTCCCAGGATACCTGGAGAATCCAGCGGGCGGCCAGGGTGCCGATAATGCAGGTGACGATGGTGCCCACAGGAATAAGATTGCGCACCATCTTGCCGTGGCCTTTGATTTCCTCGTAGCGCAGGGTAAGGCTGCCCTCGAACAGGATGATGGCCACTGCCAGGGAGATAACAGGAAACAGCAGGTCGTCAAAAATGGCTTCCGGTTGCAGGAAGCCGGTCACCGGGCCGGCAAGGATGCCACCGGCGAGCAGGAACAGGATCGCTGGCATGCGTACCCGCCATGCCAGCCACTGGCAAACCAGGGAAGAAACGCCGATGCCGGCCAGAATTAACGTGGTGCTTACGGCCATAAAAGGGCCCCGATGAGTGAGTTAGGCGTTGGCCTTGCGGGCAATACGGTTCAGCAGCCGGGACGCTGCGAAAAAGCCGAAACTCGCGGTCACCGGGCTGGCAGCACCAAACCCTGTGGCGCAGTCGAGCCGCACCGGGCCATCGCTTGTCGGTTTTTGTTGACATACCTCGCCATCCGGGGCGGGGTAGGTCAGTTGTTCCAGTGAGTATACAGCTTCTACACCGAAGCGCCGTTTCGGGTTTCGGGAAAAACCGTATTCCCGGCGCAACATATTACGGACCTTGGCCAATAATGGATCCTGTGTGGTTTTTGCCAGGTCGGCCACCTGGATCTGGGTCGGGTCCATCTGGCCTCCCGCGCCACCGGCACAGACGATCGGAATCTTGCGCCGCTGGCAGTGGGCAATCAGCGCCGCTTTTGCCTTCACGCTGTCGATGGCATCCACCACGCCGGTCATATCTTCGGTGATCAGCTCGCCGACATTCTTCACCGTGAGAAAGCCAAAGTGCACCCGAATATCCGCCTGGGGATTGATGGCGCGCAACCGCTCCGCCATGGCATCGGTTTTGGTTCGACCATACTGGCCCTGCAGAGCGTGTAGCTGCCGGTTGGTGTTGGAGACACAGATGTCGTCCATATCAATCAGGGTGATGGTGCCGATACCACTACGCGCCAGAGCTTCTGCCGCCCAGGAACCGACGCCACCGAGACCAACAATGGCGATGTGAGCATGGCGGAAAGCATGCAGGGCCTTGCGGCCGTACAGACGCTCTATGCCGCCGAAGCGAAACACGTACTCAGAATCGGTCTGTTGGTTATCTGGCATAAGAGTTTTGGAAACCGTCTCAAAAAATTAGCAGCGCAGATAATAACCGACTAGGTAATGGCGCGCTAAGAGCAGGCCGAAAAAAACGGCGGGCTCCCGTCAGGAAACCCGCCGCCGTGACGCGCCGCATTGGTGATTGGGCGCGTATTTGTCTCAAGCCGGACTGGTTATGGGGTTACATCAATCAGTACCGCCAGACCCAGCTCATCGCGATCACCACCCGCTTCTACGTAGCCGGTGGTGAATACACCCAGGCTGCCGTCTTCGTTGAAGTAGCCTTCAAAAACGGTTTCTTCACCAGCCTGATCGCTGGGAATTGTCACGGTCGTGCTACCATTAGGGGCGACCGAAATGGTAAAGGCCTGCTCACTGATAGCACCCGTCACTGAAACCAGATCAGAGCCCAGTCCTGTTGGCTTTTCTAGTTCAGATACTGTGCCGGATATGGTGCCTGCACTGTCGCTGGTCATGTTCATATAGGTATTGAAACGGGTGGCCGATAGCACCATGTTATTGGTGCCGCCACCGTCCAGATGCATCGCCATGAACATCAAGCGGTATTTTTTGCCCAAAAGGTCTAGCTGTGTGGAGGGCAGTTTGACCAGCAGCGTTTTATCAAAGCCCGCCTCACTTTGCCCGCAGCCAAGGCTGCCCGCGTTGCAGCCATCGGTCTCGGTGAAGTCAATGAAGCTGCCGCTCTCATTGGCCTGTCCAACAACGCCATCGCCGAAGTCAATACTGCCATCTGCGGCAATGGGGATGGGGGTTGACGTCGTGTCCGCTGAGAAGGGATTGGTTGTGTAAGCGGCAGCGCCGTTGCTGTTAACCATCAGTTCGTGGGAAGTGCCTGCTGCTCCAGTGGCCTCGAACGTGCCAGTGAATTCGACCAGATTGGTTTCTGTCATCAGCTCAAGGTAACCATCTTCCAGCAAAGCGCTTAAATAGACCCGGCCGTAATCACCCTGTACGTCGGCAGGGGTGAGACTGGTGGGCTGGCGAATGAAGATTTCCAGCGTGCGTGCCACCTCATCACCGGAGCGGGCATTCGGGTCGAGAGCATCGTCCTGGCCGTCGTTGTCGGTGTCGGTCAGTTCATAGCGAACCCCGGCCTCGTGGTTCAGGCCGATAAACATACCTTGTCCGGAGACCTGCTGAAAAATGTAGCTCTGACCGGGCCAGCGCCAGCCAAAACCGGAATCGGTGTCGAGATCCTCTTCAAACTCTCCTTCAACGGAGAGCACTCCTGCGGTGGTGTAGCTGCCTTCGAAGCTTTCTGAAAGCTGCTCGCTGTCTACTTCGTAGTAGACCATGGCCTGATCCAGCGCTGTACCGTGAAGGTTGGCGTAGGCGGAATCGCTGGTGGTGAAGTTTACATTTACCGTTCCGGTGTCACCGGCTGTGAAGGTGAAACGGTCAATCCAGGTGTCATGGGCATAGGTGCCGTAGCCATTGCCATCGGTATCGTGAAGGGCGAAGGCGAAGGCGGTGTTGATGTAGCTACCGGCAATCGAAGCCGTCGCTGCGCCTTGTGCGCTGATCGCCACGACATCGTTTTCAATGAAGGTCCCAACCTCGTTCTCAAGCGATGTAAACATGGCATCGAGATTTTGGCCGCTTACCTTGGTCAGGTCGTATTCTTCGACCTTGCCGCTGAGTTTGACCACATCGGTAACGACCAACTGGTCAAGATTGGCGCCGGTCTCAATAAATTTTCGCAGCACGAATTCAGACACCGGGCTGATGTCGACGTCTTTTTCAACAACCTGAGCCCGTAACTGCTGGTTGTTCTGCCCGGTGATACGAACGACAAGGTTGCCTGCCAGGTTTACGCCCTCGGGCAGGGTAAGGGTGTAATCACCCGAAATAGAGGTGCTGGTGGTGGCAAGTATATTGCCGATCTGATTGCCGTCGTCGTCCACACGAATGAGCTCGACGTTTGCTCCCTGAACTGGTTGAAGGCCCGTTATGGCCGCTGCGGCCGGGGAGACCAGGAAGTTCACTGCAACTTCCATGAGACCGGGCTCCTGCCAATGTGCCACGGTTCCGGCGGGGGCGGTCGCTGTGCCGGAAATGGTCTCTCCGGAGGCTGTGTTGCTATCGCTGCTGCTGCCACCACTGCTTCCCCCGCACCCTGCGATGCCCACAACAGAAGAAACGGCGGTCGCCAGTGCGAGTTTCTTGAAACAATTCATATAAAGCTCCTTGATTCAGTTAAATCACCGGATTCGGCGGGTGAATCCGGCTCGGCCCTGAGGCTCCCTGTGAGAGGGTTATTCAGATATAGCAAGGAGGATCTGGCAGCGCCCCACCCATTTGGGGAGTGGGCGAGAATCTTTTGTAGGCAATGTGTAACGGTCTGCGGGTGGAATATTTCAGCAGTTTGCACTAATTTACGTCGTAAACAGCGATACAAGAGCTCTCTGCCGTGACCTCCCCGCACCGTGAAGGTTTTTTTCAGCACGACTATCACGAATTGATTGGACTCATCTACGACGCCGTGACGGCAGAGCAGGGATTCTTTCCGTTTCTAAGGCGATTCATCGACATTTTTCATGGGCACAGCGCTTCGTTTGCCATATACAACACGGCAGAAAATGCCTTGCTGGGCGCCTGGACCGTTAATATCCCTGAGCAAGCGCTGGAGTTTTATTCGGAGCACGTCTCCCACCGGGATGTTCTGGTCGAGCGGGCGATGTCGTTCTATCAACAGGGAAAATGCCAGTTTGTCGCCAGCAACCTTGACCTCGGGCCAGATGTTCAGCGGTTACGCGATGAGACCCGGGCAGAGGAATGGCTGGAGAGTTACGGGGCCAGCGAGGCGGCTGGTGCAGTGGCCTACATGGAGGGGCATTACCTGAACTTCTTCGGAATACAACGGTCCGCAGATCAGCCTGCATTCAGTTATGAAGAACTTCGGGTATTTGATGGTTTTCTGCCTCACCTTCATCGTGCGGTAGATCTCTACACCCGGCTGATGCAGAAGCGCTGTGAGCCAGCGGTTGAACGCCTGGTGCTGGAACGTGTTAATCGAGGCATCATCATTTGTGACGCATCCTTCCGTGTCGTCTTCCAGAATGCCAAGGCGGACGAGATCCTGGGCAGGAATGTCGGCTTGTGGATTAATGACGAGGGTATGCTGGCAGCAAACGGTAGCGAAAGTGCACGCCGTTTTGCCATTCTCCTGTCATTGGCCGTTGAGGCCTCTATCGCACGCCAGGATCTGGATGACCAGGTGCTCAGCCTGGCTCACGGCCGCCAAAGGATTACACTGGTAGTTTCTCCCTTGCTATCCGGCGCTGGTTCCGGGAGCTCTGCCCAGGGGGCGCTGGTTACCTTACATGATTTAAGCTGGAGCCCTGAAATCAAGGAGGACCTGCTGCAGAATCTATTCGAGTTGACCGATGCCGAGGTTGCCGTGGCCAGTGATCTTCTTCACGGCCAGAGTCTGTCAGATATTGCCCATACGTCTGGACGATCCAGAGAGACCGTTAAATACCACCTCAACAGCATCTTCCGGAAAACCCGGACCCGTCGCCAGGGTGAACTCGTGTCGCTGCTGTCGCGGGCCTGCCTGTCGCCATAAAAAAAGCCGCGCATAGCGCGGCTTCAAGAAGGTACCAGCCTCGCAAGGAGGCGGGTTGGACTAGTTCAGAGACACTAATCAACGTGACCATTATCAATTTCTGATCTGTCTTGATGAAGGTCACAAATTGCCATTTGTCGGTCATTTCCGGCCAGGATTTTTGGTCTGACCGGAAGCTCTGCCGCTTAGGCCATCCACTGCTCATCTTCCAGGGCCATCAGGCTGTCTTTGCCGGACTGGATATCCCGTAGCAGCCAGTCCGCCTCAGGCATCAGTTTCTCGAAATAGAAACGGGCGGATACCTGCTTGCTTTCCAGTAGTGGCTTGTTACCTGCGCCTGCTTCGAGCTGCTGGCCAGCCACGGCAGCCATGCGGGACCACAGATAGCCGATGACGGTCAGGGCTGTCAGACGCAGATATGGTGTTGCCGCAGCGCCAGCCTGCTCCGGATCTTTCGGGGCATTCTGGGCCAGCCACAGAGTGGCCTGCTCAAGACCCTTGACGGCGCCTTTCAGTTCTTCCCGGTAGGGCGCATCAGGATTGTCTTTCAGGTAACCCGTCAGCTCGGCAAACAGGGCGCGTACCAGTTGCCCGCCCTTCAGCGACAGTTTGCGGCCCACCAGATCCATCGCCTGGATGCCGTTGGTGCCCTCGTAGATACGGGCGATACGGCCGTCGCGTACCAGTTGTTCCAGCGGCCAGTCCTGGGTGAAGCCGGAGCCACCCAGTACCTGCTGGCCCCAGTTGGCGTTGTTGTAGCCCTCATCGGTCAGGAAGGCTTTGACCACCGGCGTCAGCAGTTGCACCAGATCATCGGCGTTTTCACGCACCTTTTCGTCCGGGTGTGCCACCGAGAGATCCAGTTGGTGGCCGGTAAACAGTGCCAGTGCACGCATGCCCTCGTTCAGCACTTTCTGGCGCATCAGCATGCGGCGTACATCCGGGTGCACAATGATCGGGTCGGCCGGGCCGTCGGGGTTTTTCGGGCCACTCAGGGAGCGGCTTTGCAGACGCTCTTTGGCGAAGGCCAGGCTCTCCTGGTAGGCCATTTCCGCGAGGCCCAGGCCCTGCATGCCCACCATCAGACGGGCTTCGTTCATCATGGTGAACATGGCGCTCATGCCCTTGTTGGGCTCGCCCACCAGCCAGCCCTTGGCGCCTTCAAAGTTCATGACGCAGGTGGCGGAACCCTTGATGCCCATCTTGTGCTCCAGGCCACCACAGAAGGCCGGATTGCGCTCACCGGAGTCTGGCAGGAACTTGGGTACCACAAACAGGGAAATCCCTTTGGTGGTGTCTGGCGCGCCCGGCAACTTGGCCAGCACCAGATGGACAATGTTGTCCACCAGATCGTGCTCACCGCCGGTGATCCAGATTTTGGTGCCCTCAATCGCGTAGCTGCCATCATCATTCGGCGTGGCTTTGGTGCGAATCAGGCCCAGATCGGTGCCACAATGGGGCTCGGTCAGGCACATGGTGCCGGTCCATTCGCCGGAAATCAGTTTTTCCAGATACGTCTGCTTAAGCTCTTCCGAGCCGTGGGCAAAGAGGGCGCTGATGGCACCATGCGTCAGGCCGGGGTACATGCCCAGCGACAGGTTAGTGGAGCACACCATCTCGTCCACCACGAATTTCAGCGTGTGAGGCAGGCCCTGGCCGCCAAACTCCAGTGGCGCGTCCAGCGCGGTCCAGCCACCTTCGACAAACTTCTGGTAGGCCTCTTTGAAGCCGTCTGGAGTCTTGACCAGTTTGGTTTCGGGGTCGTAGCTGCAGCCCTGACGGTCGCCAACCTGGTTGGTGGGCTGAATGACCTCTGCCGCCAGCTTGCCGGCCTCATCAATGACCGCGGAGATCAGGTCCGGTGTGGCATCGGCATACTTTTCCAGCTCGTGCAGCTTGTCTGCACCCAACACATCAAACAACAGAAAGCGAAGATCGTTCGCTGGTGCCTGGTATTGCATGGATACTCTCCTGTTTTGATTTGACGGTCTAAACGACCGCCGGATATCGTCGTTCTGATCTGGAAGCCTTTCTTCATACGGGCGTTTGAATTATTTGGTTTGCTTCAGGATGGCCCGAACGCATTGATTTTTCGTATCAACGACATGGGCTTGATTGATAATCGGGAGATCGGTGAATGACGACCGTTATTGCGGGGGTGTCCGGTGCCATCGGTGCGGCATTGGCCCGACGTTATCTGAGCAGCTATCCGGACCGGAGCCTGATTGGGCTGTGCCGGAAGCCGGAGACGGCGCCGGACGATTTGAAGAATCACTCTGGCGTGAGATTGATGGCCTGGGATGCAGAGGACGAGCAGCGGCTTGATGTCGCCGAGTTCAAGGCTGTGCTGGAAGCTTCTGGTCCGGTTCAAACCGTTATTTATGCCGCAGGCCTGCTGCACGATGGCCAGATCTTTCCGGAGAAACGGTTGGAGGATATCGATGGCCGAAGCATGATGCGGAGCTACCAGGTGAACTGCCTCGGGTTTGTCTCGCTGATGCAGAGGCTGGCTCCGGTGCTGAGGGGAAAGCACTTCAAGCGTATTGCCGCGGTGTCTGCGAAAGTGGGGTCTATTTCGGACAACCAGTTAGGGGGCTGGTACGCCTATCGCGCCTCCAAGGCGGCGATGAATATGGTGGTGAAGAACCTTTCTATTGAATTGTCGAGGCGTTACGCGCCACTGGCATGCGTTTCCCTGCACCCGGGCACCACCTTGTCGTCGCTGAGCCAACCATTTCAGCAGTCGCTGGAGCAGTTAACGGTGCACGAGCCAGAGCAGACGGCAAGCAATCTGTTTTCGGTTCTGGAAAGCCTCGATGCCAGGGATAATGGGCGTTTTATCAGTTGGGATGGCAGTGATCTGCCATGGTAGCGAAGTCATGCTGCGGCGGCGCCGCAGCACACTGTTAACGCAGGAACGGATTGAGCAGACGGGTGAAGGCCCCGGTCAGCTTCAGGGGGGCGCTCAGCACTGACAGAGTAATGCAGTCTTCGCAACCGACGGCCACCGGACGATGTTCGTCCTGTTCGTTCAGAACCACAAAGTCCCACTGATTGAATACGCCCTTCTGGTCGGCAAAAGCCCCTTGCAGCACAATCGTGGTTTCATCGCCACGGTGGGTATGGGCCGGCGCCTTGCCGCCCGCTACCAGTTTTTGCAGGACGACCCGCTCGTTCTGGCCGGGAAACTTGTCGGTAATGTCGAGCACACTCACGTCCGCAAGCTGACGTTTCCAGGGCAGCGCATTGATGTCATCCCCGAGCAGTTTCTGCAGAGGGCTCACCTTTGGCTGGGGAACCACCGGGGATGATACTTGCGGGGAGCTATCGATACGCGCCATCAGTTGCTCAAAGCTCGAATCAGCCACCGTCACCTTTGGCTGGTGATCCATCATGACAGCGCCCAGGCTGTTCAGAGTATCGACCCGGCTGCGGCAGTGGGGGCACTGCTCCAGATGCAGGCGGATGCACAGTGCATGGGGCTCGCTCAGGTTGCCCGCACTGTACTCCATCAGACTCAGGCTGTCGGGATGGTGCCGTGTCATACGTTTTGATCCTGCAAAATCACTTTCAGTTTGTTCAGTGCCAGGCGAACCCGGCTTTTCACGGTGCCGAGAGGAATGTTGAGCTCATCTGCCACCATCTGGTGGGATTTGTGCTCCATATATACCTTCGCGATTACGGTAATCTGCTCTTCCGGGAGCTGGCTCAGCGACTCCCGGATGCGCCGCTCGGACATCAGGCGGTGCAGGGAGGTAACTGGTTCGTCTTCGTTATCACCCGGAATCTGCCAGAGATCCTCGGTTTCCACCGCCATCTCAGCACTGGTCCGCTGCATTTTACGCAGCATATCAATGCGCTGATTCCGGGCAATGGTGAAAATCCAGGTGGAAGCGGCCGCTTTGCGCCAGTCGTAAAGACAGGAACGGCGCCAGATAGAGACGAAGACTTCCTGCACCAGCTCTTCCGCGTGGCTGGCCAGCCCGTTCGAGATTGCGTAGTACTTGATCTGCGGGGCAAAGTGCTCGAACAAAGCATGATAAGCCGCCCGATCCTGATGTTTGCCGACTTTTTCCAACAAAACACCCCAAGGGTCTTTGCGCCCTTCGGTTTTCGTTGGTTGCTGCTCCAGTGTTGTCACCGGGCGCTCCTTGACAGTTATCGTATTTGAGCTGGCTATGGTCATCATTCTATGCACTCGTCACAGATTTGTCAGTGAGAGTGTTTACGCAATGGATTCCCGGGCGGATTCATGGATTCCGAAAAAATTGTCGGGATGGCCAGAAGGCCGGAAGAACTGCGTCACCGGGGTAATTGCCGGTTGCCCCGGCAGGGGCTAGTCTGATCGTTAAAACAACGATCAAAAATTCCAGACCATGAACGCAACGCTCTCCAGTGGCTCTTTGCCCGTTATGCGGGTGCATTACGCTGAAATTCTCTGCCAGTTGGTAGAGGAGCGTGGGGTGCGTCGTTCGGATCTCGTGTCAGTGGCCGGTATTCGAAACAGCCAGCTCAGTCATCCCGACAATTTCATTACGCTCGACCAGTTCACGGCGTTATGCCAGCAGGCACTGACCCGCTGTGGTGATGAATGCCTGGGGCTGGAATACGGCAAACGTCTGAAGTTCACCGCGCACGGAGCCCTGTCCCAGGCTGCCATCAGTTGCGACACCCTGGAGCAGGCGCTGGCGGTGTTGATCAAATATTTCCGGATCCGGTTCGCCTATATGTCGCTGGCGTTCTTCGTCGAGGATGAGGATGCAGTGATTCAGCTGGAAATTCACCACGACACCGAGAAGCTTCATCGGTTTAATATTGAAGTGGTGATGGCCACCCTGATGGACGTGAATTACCTGTTATTCGGCACTCAGTTACTGGATGGCGGGCGGTGCCTGGTGGATTACCCTCGCCCCGAGGATGTTGAGCGCTACCAGTATCTGTTCGGCGGCAAGGTCACGTTCTCGGCGGGAGTAAACCAGTTGCGCTTTCGCAAGTCGTTTCTGGGGTTACCGATGTCACTGTCCAATCCGGTTGCCCGCCGGGTGGCAGAAGCCCAGTGCGAGGAAGAAATGCGCCAGATGGAAGCATCTGCCTCGGTGAGCGATCGGGTCTTGCGTTTGCTGGAGTCTGCCCGGGATGGGCGTTTGCCCGGCCTCGAGGATGTGGCGCAGCAAATGGGGGTGTCGCCACGAACGCTTCGGCGGCAGCTCTCCGCCGAGGGTGGCGGGTTTCATGGTCTTCAGGAGAGTGTGCGACATCAGCGGGCCCGGGAGCTGCTGTTGCGCCATTCGGCGATGAGCATTGACGAGATCGCCGAGCATCTGGGTTACAGCGACCCGTCCAATTTTGGCCGGGCCTTTCGCAAGTGGGAAGGAATGTCGCCCTCGGCCTGGCGCCGGGACAATCAGACCTGATCACGCCTTTTCGTCCGTCCTGACGATTTATCCTTCCTCCAGGTAGGTATAGCCCTCAAGCCCGGAGGACAGCTCGGCCAGCAGCGTTTGCTGCAGCTCTTCAGACAGGCCGCTGTGCCGGAACTTCTGCCGGTAGGCCTCAAGCAGGTTGGCGGGCTCGAAATTCACATAACGCAGTACTTTCGCCACGGTGTCCCCGGTAATGGGTTCCCCCACCTGATATTGCCCCTGTTGGTCCAGTTTCACGTCCACCGAGTGGGTATCGCCAAACAGGTTGTGCATATCGCCAAGGATTTCCTGATAGGCGCCGGTCATGAAGAAGCCCATCAGCAAAGGGGACTCCGGGTCGTGTTCGGGCAGTGGCAAGGTGGTTTCGATGCCCTGGCCGTCCACGTACTGATCAATCCGGCCGTCCGAATCGCAGGTGATATCCTGGATCACGGCCCGCCGGTTCAGTGACCGGTTAAGCCCGTTGATCGGCATCACCGGAAAGATCTGATCGATGCCCCAGACATCGGGCAGGGACTGGAACAGGGAAAAGTTCACGAACAGTTTCTCCGCAAGCTTCTCGTTCAGCTCGTCGATGATTTCCCGGTGCGCCCGGTTGGCGCTGTCCAGCTCGGCCCGGAGCATCCGGCAGCAGCGCACGTACAGGGTTTCGGCCTGGGCCCGCTCCTGCAGGGACAGCAAACCGTGGGCAAACTGGGCGTGGACATCGGCCATGGCGTGCAGGATGTCGTGATAGATTTCCGCCAGTGAGCGGGGCGAGCCTTCATCCTGAAGACTTTCCAGGTCTCGCCAGAGATCCTGCAGCGGCGCGGGGGCCTCAGTAGCGGGTTCCGTAGGCTCGCGGTTGTCCGGGTATTCGCGGTCAATCACATTGGTGACCAGTACTGAGTGATGCGCGGTGAGTGCCCGGCCGGATTCACTGATCAGGTCCGGGTGCGGGATACCCTGGCGGTCACACTCGGACTGCAGCACATGCACCACATTGTAGGCGTACTCAAATACGCTGTAGTTCATGGAGCAGCTACTGCGGGAACGGGTTCCTTCGTAGTCGACACCCAGGCCGCCGCCGATATCGACAGTACCGATGGGGGCGCCCATAGCGTGCAGTTCCGTGTAGAAACGAGCGCACTCACGCAAGCCGGTCTGGATGTCCCGGATATTCGCAATCTGTGAACCCAGATGGAAATGTAGCAGTTGCAGGGTGCCCAGGGCTCCGGCCTGTTTCAGGGTATCCACCACATCCAGCACCTGGCTGGCAGACAGACCGAACTTGGATTTCTCGCCCCCGGTATTCTGCCAGTTGCCCTTGCCAATAGTCGCCAGCCGGGCTCGCACGCCAATCAGCGGGGAAATGCCCAGCTTTTTTGCTTCTTCCAGAATCAGTGGCAGCTCCGACTGCTTTTCCACCACGATAAACACCCGGTGACCCAGTTTCTGGCCGATCAGTGCCAGGCGGATGTACTCCCGGTCCTTGTAGCCGTTGCAGACAATCACCGAACCGGCCTGCTTTGCCAGCGCCAATACGGCCATCAACTCCGGTTTGCTGCCGGCTTCAAGGCCCACCTGGTTGGCGGAGGCGGCCGGTTCGGCTGACAGCAGTTCTTCCACCACCCGGCGCTGCTGGTTTACCTTGATGGGGTAAACCGCCGTATAGCGGCCCCGGTAGCCCTGCTCCTGAGTGACTTTGTTGAAGGCATTGCAGAGTTTGTTGACCCGATCGTGCAGGATATCGGTAAAGCGAATCAGAACCGGCAGGGGCACACCGGCTTCGGCCAGCGAGCGAGTCAGCGCCGGCAGGTTGATGCGGGCGTCGCTTCTGCCCCGGTCCGGGCAGATTTCAACCTCGCCCTGACCGTTGACTGAAATGTATCCGTCACTCCAGTGAGCGATGTTGTAGACCTTGTGGGCTGGTGATGCAGCGGTTTCAGCCATTGTTGCTATCCTGTCAGGGAACCCGGGGCGGCCGGCAGGCCGGTAACAGGCTGCATTGTAGGAGCTGACCACTGCACCTACAATACGCCCCTTTCAGATGCCCCGGCACATTGCAGCGGCACACAGTGGGAGACAGACATGACCGCATTGAACGAAGGCTGGTTCACCGAGGTATTTCAGGACCAGGGCACCGCTTTTTCCCTTCAGGTAAAGCGCAAGCTCCATGAAGAGCAGACGCCATTTCAGAAACTCGAAATCTATGAAACCGAAACCTTCGGCAACCTGATGGTTCTGGACGGCTGTGTGATGCTGACCACCAGGGACAATTTCCTGTACCACGAAATGATGACCCATCCTGCGCTGTTCACCCACAAGGACCCGAAAAAAGTGGTCATCGTCGGTGGTGGCGACTGCGGCACTCTGAAAGAAGTGCTGAAGCACCCAGGAGTGCAGGAAGCCTGGCAGGTGGAGATCGATGAGCGGGTAACCCGCATGTCTGAGAAGTATTTTCCAGAACTGTGCGAAGCTAATGGCGACCCCCGTGCCAACTTCTTTTTCGGTGATGGCATCCAGTGGATGCGTGATATCGAGCCGAACAGCATTGATGTGCTGATTATCGACAGTACCGACCCGGTGGGTCCTGCGGAAGGCCTGTTCGCGCTGGATTTCTATCGCGATGCCATGTTGGCCCTGAGGGAGGGCGGTATCATCGTTCAGCAGAGCGAATCCCCCCTGCTGCACACCAATACCATCATCAAGGGCATTCACGATGATATGCACAAAGCCGGTTTTGGCCATGTGCAGACATTGCCATTCCCCCAGCCGGTATACCCCACGGGCTGGTGGAGCTGCACCATGGGCAGTAAGGAAAACCCGCTGAAGTATTTCCGCGAGGAAGATGCCAACAACCGCCCCTTTGTCACCCGTTACTACAATGCCGGGGTGCACCACGGTGCCTTGGCCATGCCGCAGTTTATGGTGGATGCGCTGGAAGATGAGGTTCGCCCGGAAGAGGGTTGAACCAGAGCTTAAAGAAAAAGGGCGCCACAAGGGCGCCCTTTTTCGTTCCGATAGGTAGCGGTGTTACTGCTTGCCGCTGACAAACTCCGGATAGGCTTCCATACCGCATTCGGAGAGGTCGACACCTTCGTACTCTTCCTCTTCGGTCACACGGATGCCCATGACAGCCTTCAGGATACCCCAGACGACCAGACTGGCTACGAATACCCAGATGAAGATGGTCAAGGCGCCGATGATCTGGCCGCTGAAGCTGACATCGCCGTTGGTAACCGGTACCAGCAGCAGGCCCAGCAGACCACAGACACCGTGGGCAGAGATGGCGCCGACCGGATCGTCGATGCGCAGCTTGTCCAGAGTGACGATGCTCAGTACCACCAGGATGCCGCCTAGGGCGCCCCAGATAGTGGCTGTCAGCGCGCTCGGGGTGGATGGCTCGGCGGTGATTACCACCAGACCGGCGATCGCACCGTTCAGCAGCATGGTCAGGTCAGCCTTGCCAAACATCAGGCGAGCGGTGATCAGGGCGGCAATAGCGCCACCGGCAGCGGCTGCGTTGGTGTTCAGGAACACCATGGCCACGGAGTTGGCACTGGCTACGTCGCCGAGTTTCAGTACAGAACCACCGTTGAAACCGAACCAGCCCATCCACAGGATGAAGGTACCCAGAGCGGCCAGCGGCATGTTGGCGCCCGGGAAGGCACGGATTTCACCGTTGGGGCCGTATTTGCCTTTACGCGGGCCAAGCAGCAGTACACCAGCCAGGGCCGCAGCGGCACCTGCCATGTGTACGATGCCGGAGCCGGCGAAGTCACTGAAGCCAAGATCACCGAGGTTGTACATACCGAACACATCGGCGCCACCCCAGGTCCACGCGCCTTCCAGCGGGTAGATAAAGCCAGTCATGAAGACCGCGAATACCAGGAACGCCCACAGCTTCATGCGCTCAGCAACCGCGCCGGACACGATGGACATGGCGGTGGCCACGAACACGACCTGGAAGAAGAAGTCAGAGGCCGCTGAGTAGATGGAGCCGCCGGTGAAGCCGTCTTCACGGGTGGCGAAGTCACCCAGTACGCCGTCCACGTCCACATCGGCGATGCCGGAGAGGAAGACGTTACCGCCGTACATGATGGCGTAACCGCACACCAGGTACATGGTGCAGGCCACGGCAAAGAGCGCGACGTTCTTGGTCAGGATTTCGGTGGTGTTTTTAGCACGCACCAGGCCGGACTCGAGCATGGCAAAGCCTGCGGCCATCCACATGACTAATGCGCCACACACGAGAAAATAAAAGGTATCTATTGCATACTGCAGGTGAAAGAGATTGCTTTCCATAGGAAGCCCTCCGCACAAGGCTCTTCAGGTTATAAGTTTTTTGCGTTGGCTAGGTGTCAGTTCTGGATCAGACCGCTTCTTCGCCGGTTTCGCCTGTCCGGATCCGGATAGCCTGTTCCAGTTCAGTCACGAATATTTTGCCGTCGCCGATCTTGCCGGTATTGGCTGCCTTGGTGATGGCTTCGATGACCTGGTCCAGCAGGTTGTCGCCAATGGCGATCTCCACTTTGACCTTGGGCAGGAAATCCACCACGTATTCCGCGCCACGATAGAGCTCTGTGTGGCCTTTCTGCCGACCGAAGCCTTTGACTTCAGTGACGGTTACGCCTTGTACGCCAATCTCGGATAGTGCCTCACGGACATCATCCAATTTGAAAGGCTTGATGATCGCTGTCACAAGTTTCATTGCTTTCTCCTTGGTAAAGCCGTCCCAACAGTGAGGGCCCGTCGGCCGGTTGTTGAGTTCGGGATGCTGCCACCTCGCACATCAATTGTGCGGATTGCGTACGAGGGCTTTAGCATCGGGTATGCCAACGCAAAAAATAGCTTTTAAAACAAACTCTTAATTATTGTCTGTGCCGAAATGGCGCAGCTTGACGCACTGTTGTGGTGCATTGTGCCTACGATTGTCTCAAAACAGCGCAGTCGGGCCATCGGCCGCGGCCATTATAATGCCGACCGGGTACAGTATGGCAGGGGGTAGGGTGTGATACACTCCCGCAAACACCCCGGCGACACGGAAAATAGTCTGATATCGCCGAAAAACCGATACGAGAGGTGATTGATGAAAGGGCCCCAGGAAATTTTTTCTCAGTTGCAGGGTCAGTTTGGCCAGTTTGTTCCCGATATGGCTCGGGCAGCACGGGAAGATTTTGAAACCCAGGCCCGGGCCACGGTGATGTCGGTTCTGTCCCGGCTGGAGCTGGTGACCCGGGAAGAATTTGATGCCCAGCAGGCGGTCCTGATGAAAACCCGTGAAAAGGTTGAGGCCCTGGAAAAACGTGTTGCCGAACTGGAGCAACGCCAGAGTTCCTGATGGTTTGCCCGGGCGGCAGGGTCGCTGCCCGCAACGACTGATTGTTCTGTGCCATGGAAGGTTGTCATGCTCGCTATTGTCCATTCGCGCGCCAGCATTGGCGTGTCTGCTCCCCCGGTTACCGTTGAGGTGCACCTGTCTGGTGGCCTGCCGGCATTATCCATCGTCGGGCTGCCGGAAACCGGAGTGAGGGAAAGCAAGGATCGGGTTCGCAGTGCACTGCTGAATGCCGGTTTCGAATTCCCCGCCCGTAGAATCACCATCAATCTCGCGCCTGCTGACCTGCCCAAAGAAGGTGGCCGTTTTGATTTGCCCATTGCCTTGGGCATCCTGGCAGCCTCCGGCCAGATTCCCCCCGAAAGCCTCGAAAGCCACGAGTTTCTCGGGGAACTGTCCCTGGATGGTGCGCTTCGGCCCCTCAAGGGGATATTGCCCGCGGTACTGGCGGCTCGCGAAGCAGGCCGTTCGCTGTTGCTACCTCAGGACAACGCCGAGGAAGCTGCCCTTGCCAGCCGTGATGATGTGCTTGCCGCGAGCCATCTGCTGACAGTGTGTGAGCATCTGACGGGCCGTGCCAGGCTGGTTCCTGTTCCTCGATCTGAAACGCCGGGAGACGGTTCCGCAGCGGTGTCTGTGGCCGATCTCTCAGAGGTGCGAGGCCAGCAAGTACCCCGTCGGGCGCTGGAGGTGGCCGCAGCTGGCGGTCACAATCTGCTGTTTTTCGGCCCGCCAGGAACCGGTAAAAGTATGCTGGCGAGCCGGTTACCGGGCATTCTGCCAGGTTTGCCAGATGAGGCAGCCATGGAGGTGGCCAGCGTGCATTCCGTTGCTGGCCAGCCGCTAAAGCCAGGTGGCTGGAGTCAGCCACCATTCAGGGCGCCTCATCACACGGCGTCTGCAGTGGCGCTGGTGGGCGGTGGCAGCAGTCCTCGCCCGGGTGAGATCTCTCTGGCGCACCGGGGGGTGTTGTTTCTGGATGAACTGCCGGAGTTTGAACGGCGGGTCCTGGAAGTGCTGCGGGAACCTATGGAAACTGGCGAAATCTCCATCAGCCGGGCGGCGCGGCAGGTCACCTTCCCAGCGCGATTTCAGGTCGTGGCCGCCATGAACCCATGCCCATGTGGTTACAGTGGTCACCCCAATATCGAGTGCCAGTGCACGCCGGCACAGGTGATGCGTTATCGGGCAAAGATCTCGGGGCCGTTGCTGGATCGGTTCGATCTGCATGTGGAGGTTCCAGTGCAGTCCGGAGAGGTCTTGCTCGGTTCCGGGGCGTCCGGTGAGAGTAGCGCCAGTGTCAGGGCCAGGGTTCTGGCTGCCAGGGCCCGGCAGGAGGCTCGTGGGATGCTCAACTCGGGCCTCTCGGGAGCGTTGCTGGATCAGGCTTGCCGGCTGGATGCGGCCAGTGAGCGGTTGTTGACCCGGGCCATGGAGCGACTGGGGTTGTCGGCCCGGGCGCTCCATCGAATATTACGACTGGCCCGCACCCTGGCGGATCTGGAGGGTGCTGAACACCTGAGCCAGTCGCACCTGATGGAGGCGCTGGGTTACCGCCAACTCGACCGTCAGACTGGCCAGGGGTCGGTTGTCTCCGCCTGAAGCTACTGACTCTGGTAAACTGTGTGCCAGATTTATTCCACGAGATCCGCTTTGAAGCTTGAGGACACAGAATGACTGACCAGAACGAGACTCAGGATACGAATCCGGTCACCACACGCCGCGGTGTTCGCAGCTTTGTACTGCGCCAGGGGCGGATGACCGAAGGTCAGAAGAAGGCCTTCGATCGCAACTGGGCCAAGTACGGACTGAGCCGTGACAATGGCATGATCGACCCCCGTGAGGTGTTTGGCCGCGATAACATGCTCAACCTGGAGATCGGTTTCGGGATGGGCAAATCTCTTGCCGATATGGCCGAAGCGGCACCCGAGCAGGATTTTATCGGGGTGGAAGTACACCTGCCGGGCGTCGGCGCTTTGTTGAAAGAAGTGGAATCGCGTGGTCTCGAGAACGTGCGGGTTTACAGCATTGATGCCAATGATGTGATTGACCTGTGTCTGCCAGATGCCTGCCTGGATCGGGTGATGGTGTTCTTCCCGGACCCGTGGCACAAGAAAAAGCATCACAAGCGCCGCTTGATCCAGCCGGAATTTGTTCAGCGCATCCGCCATAAGCTGCGGGTGGGCGGTATTCTGCACCTGGCCACAGACTGGGAGAACTACGCTGAGCACATGCTGGAAGTGATGAGTGCGTCAGAGGGCTTTGCCAATACCCAGGAGCAAGGTGGTTATTCGCCCAAGCCTGATGACCGCCCGATCACCAAGTTCGAGAAGCGTGGCGAAAATCTTGGCCACGGAGTATGGGATTTGTTGTTTTATCGCACCAACTGAGTTCAGTGGGAGTGAGTCAGGGGCCTGCGGCGGGAAGCACGGATGACCACCAGGCCCGCCATGCCAAGTATCAGGCCGGTGAATTTCACCAGCGCCAGAATGGTGGCGGTCAGGCTCAGGGAGTCTGAAGGCGGATTGAAGTTATTGAGCAGAACAATGTTTTCCGCTACATCGCTGATGCCTGCGATGACAAACAGGGCGCGCACCCAGCGGGCGACCATCCGTTCCCGGATACCCGGTCTGTCCCGGGTGAAGTGGCGGGTTAATTGAAGCAGCGCGGCCAGATAGACCACGATGAACACAAAGTCGAGCCACAGTGATAGCCGTGCCATGGCGAGATTGCCGTCACGCCAGCTGCGCAGAATGGCGTGAGTCTGCTCGGCGGTACCGGCCAGCTGTAAACTGACAATCCCCTGAGGCGCGGCGGACGTATGCAGTGGCTGGTTCAACGCCACCAGAACCAGCCACAGTGCCAGTGCAGCCACCAGGGAAACCTTCATGGGCAGCTTCATCGGGCGCATGGGAATAAGCGGTGGGCGCTGGGCTGAGTCCATCAGAGAAAGTGCTCCAGCAGGCTGTTCAGGTATCTTTGCCCCTTTGCCGTCGCCTGCAGACGGTCGGGGACGATCAGGTTTTCATTTCGTAACTGCTCAAGTTTTACCGCAATGGACGACAGTGGTAAACCTGTATGCTCACTGTACAGTCTTTCGTCGGTGCCGCTTTTTAGTCTCAACGCATTCATCATGAATTCCAGGGGCCGGTCTTCCGGCTCTATGGCTTCACTGCCAGCGGTGCGGGAGCCGATCCGGTTGAGATATGCGTCGGGCTGCCTGGTCTTCCAGTATCGCAGGATGCGTCCGTCGGCAAGGCTCACCTTGCCATGGCCGCCTGCCCCAAGGGCCAGATAATCCCCGAAGGTCCAGTAATTCAGGTTATGCCGGCTCTGAGCGCCCGGCAGGCTCCAGGCGGAGACTTCATAATCGTCCATCCCCGCCTGGCGCAGCAGATCTCCCCCGCGCTGGTAAATTTCCCAGAGCCGGTCATCGTCCGGCAGGGCGGGTGGTCGGGAGAAAAACTCGGTGTTGGGCTCGATGGTGAGCTGATACCAGGACAGGTGCCGGGGCTGGTAGCTCAACGCTGCCTGTAAATCATCCAGAGCCTGACTCGGTGTCTGGCCGGGCAGGCCATGCATCAAGTCGACATTGAAGTTATCAAAACCGGCCTTGCGGGCGGCTTCAATGGCGCTGTGGGCCGACGCGCTGTCGTGAATCCGGCCCAGGGTTTTCAGTTGCGCCGGATCAAAGCTTTGAACACCGATGGACAGCCGATTGATGCCAGCCTCCCGGAAGCTCTCGAATCGACCAGTCTCCAGCGTGCCGGGATTGGCCTCCAGGGTGATTTCGGCCTCGGGGCTGAATGTTAGCCGTTCCCGGAGCCGCTCGAACAGGCGGTGGTAGAACGCGCCGCTCATCAGGGACGGGGTTCCGCCACCGATGAACACGGTTTCAATGGGGCGTTCCCGTACCAGGCTCAGATCCTGATCGAGGTCTTCCAGAAGGGCGTTCAGGTAGGCGTGTTCGGGAATCTCTCCCTTGACAGCGTGGGAGTTGAAGTCGCAGTACGGGCATTTGCGCACGCACCAGGGCACGTGAATGTACAGACTCAAGGGCGGGCAGACCGCCACGGGCAGGGTGGCGGTCACAGTATTAAAGCTCCGCCCTGAGTTGATCCAGAAGGCTGGCCAGAGCCCGTCCCCGATGGCTGATCCTGCCTTTCTGCCCCCGTGTCAGCTCGGCAGCGCTGCATCCATGCTCCGGTACCAGAAAGACCGGGTCGTAACCGAAGCCGCCTTGCCCGCGCGGCTCGGCGAGAATGCGGCCTGGCCAGCGACCATGGCAGATGATCGGCGTGGGATCGTCAGCATGGCGGAGATAAACCAGAACGCAGTGAAACTGAGCGCTGCGCTCTGCTTCAGGCGTGTCTTTCAACGCCGCCAGCAACGCCTCGACATTATCATTGTCGGTTGCCTCTTCGCCGGCAAAGCGGGCGGAGCGAACGCCCGGGCGGCCGTCCAGGGCATCCACGGCCAGGCCACTGTCGTCGGCCAGCGCAGGCAGGCCAGTGACTCTCGCTGCATGGCGGGCTTTGATAATGGCATTCTCAACGAAGGTAACGGCCGGTTCTTCGGCCTCTGATACCCCAAGCTCACCCTGGGCGACCGGCTGCAAGCCAAGTGGCGCGAGCAGATCAGTCAGTTCGGCGATCTTGCCTTTGTTGTTGCTGGCGATGACGAGTTTGCGGGCCATGGTGTCAGTCGTTGAACAGGGTATGGGAAAAACGGATCGGAAGGTCTTCCTGGTGGCCGCTGGGGCGCGCCGTGACGTTGAACGTCATCAGATCTCCGGATTGATACTGGTACTGGGCAATGAAGTACACGGCATCACCTTCCTGAATGCGGCGGAACGCCAGAAAGTTCACCTGCTGGATATCGTTGGAGACCTGGCCTTCCACCTGCCCACTGACGGGCTGGATCTGGCCGTGCTCGTCTTCGGTCATGATCGAGATGTTAACGATGCCGATGCCCCGGCTGCGTTGCAGATTGTTGGCCTGTGCCACTTCCGGCGCCAGGAAGGTGCTGGGGAGCACGCTCCAGTGCACCTGATATTCTCCGAAATCCTTTTGCCCGGCCTGGCTGGTGATCGATGCCAGCATGAGCCCGAACGCCAGAAACAGTGTCTTGCTTGCAGTCAGAAGGTTCATCATGTGCTCTCCCGTGTGATGCGGTATATGGCGATTTCCCCCAACAGATTGGGCCAGAGCCGCGCCAGCCAGCTGTTCTGATGCTGCCCGTCCACTACCCGGCGGCTTTTGATCTTGATGCCTTTCTGCCGGCACAGCGCTTCAAAATCCTTGAAAGTGCAAAGGCGGATATTGGGGGTGTTATACCATTTATACGGCAGTGCATCGGATTCGGGCATTCGGCCGCTCAGCGCCAGGCCCCAGCGCAGTCGCCAGTGGGCAAAGTTGGGGAAGGTGACGATACCTTCGCGACCCACCCTCAGCATTTCATCAATGACCTTGTCCGGGCGGCGTACCGCCTGCAGGGCCTGGGTCATCAGGACAATATCGAACATGCCATCATCGAAGTTGTCGAGGCCCTGGGTATCCAGGTTCTGCTCGATCACCCGTACGCCGCGGCCCATACAGGTGGTGATGTGGTCCGGGTTGATCTCAAGGCCAAATCCGGTGGCATTGCGCTCCCGTTGCAGGAAATCCAGCAGGGTGCCGTCGCCGCAACCCAGGTCCAGAATGTGGTGGCCCGGGCGCACCCACTGTTGAATAATCTCAAGATCTGCTCTCATGCGCCGACCTCCCGTGCTACCCGGTCCATATACGCAGTAAAGATGTCGGTGTATCTGGGGGTCGG
This sequence comes from Marinobacter nauticus, assembly GCF_003634635.1. Taxonomy (GTDB): domain Bacteria; phylum Pseudomonadota; class Gammaproteobacteria; order Pseudomonadales; family Oleiphilaceae; genus Marinobacter; species Marinobacter nauticus. The sequence continues at coordinate 712,124 of NZ_RBJB01000004.1, forward strand.
GATCAGGAAGGCATCATGGCCCCAGGGTGCATCAATTTCGGCATAGCTTACGCGCTTTCTGGCGGAAATCATGGCATTGACCATTTCCTCGGAGCGCGCTGGCGAGAATCGCCAGTCGGTGCTGAAGGACAGTACCAGGTATTCACATTGTGCCGGTGCCAGGGCCTTGGACAGATCGCCGCCGAAGTCGTAGGCGGGGTCAAAGTAGTCCAGTGCCCGGGTCATCAACAGATAGGTGTTGGCGTCGAAGGTTTCGGAAAAGCGCTCGCCCTGGTAACGCAGGTAGCTTTCCACCTGGAACTCGGCGTCGAAACCGAACTTGTAGGCTTCCTCACGCAGTTCACGGCCGAATTTTTCGCCCATGGAGGCGTCTGAAAGATAGGTGATGTGGCCAACCATCCGGGCCAGCATCAGGCCGCGCTTCGGCACCAGATTCTCGTCGTAATAGCGGCCTTCGAAAAATTCCCGGTCCGAAGTGATGGCTTGCCGTGCGACTTCGTTGAAGGCGATGTTCTGTGCGGTCAGGCGTGGAGTCGAGGCGATGACCACGGAATGCCGTAGCCGGTCCGGGTAGTCCAGGCTCCACTGCAGGGCCTGCATGCCTCCGAGGGAGCCGCCAACCACAGCGGCCCATTGCTGAATGCCCAGATGATCCGCCAGTCGGGCCTGGCTGGCGACCCAGTCAGCCACGGTAACGACCGGGAAATCCGGACCATAGGGTTTGCCGGTTTCCGGGTTGTTGGAGTTGGGGCCGGTGCTGCCGTGGCAGCCACCGAGATTGTTCAGGCTGACCACGAAAAACCGGTTGGTATCAATGGGCTTGCCGGGGCCGATACAGCTGTCCCACCAGCCCGGCTTGCGGTCATCCAGCGAGTGGTAGCCAGCGGCATGGTGATGGCCGCTGAGTGCGTGGCAGATCAGTACCGCATTGCTGGCATCGGCGTTGAGTTTGCCATAGGTTTCCACCACCAGATCGTAGCTTTCCAGCGTCTGGCCGCAGGCCAGCTCCAACGGCTTGTCGAAGTGGATGGTCTTCGGGCTTACAAGGCCCACGGAATCCGAGGGCAGGGAATCAGGCATGGGTGTGATGAGTTCCTGGTTCGGTCCACTGGTGTCTGGCCACAGGCCTTGGCTGGCACCGGAACTGGCGCCAGCACTGCAGTTTAAAGGCGGGGGGAGGTTGCTGCAACCGGCGTTTAGGGTGCCTGTCTGGCGAGTCGCACCAAAGTAGTGCGGCTCGCCAGTGCCTGGTTACATGGCGCCGGAAATATTGACGACTTTTTGCTGGATCATCGTGGGTGCCGGCTTGCGAATCTGGCGCATCATGGCGTCGGCCAGTTCCAGCTGCTTGCGCAGGTCTGCCGTGGCATGATCCAGACGCTGGCGTTCGGCCCGGCTGTCCCGATCGGTGCGAACCATGTCGCGCAGGCGGCGGATCTGGTGCTCAAGCAGCTGTTTCTGTTCCATGGAGAACTGCATGATTGGCAGCAGGGCTTCGTTTGGCCAGCGCTCTACATCTTTTCGCACCCGGCCATGCAGCGTGCGGGCCTCGCTCACCATCACATTGAAGAAGCGGCTGACCACCGTTGACTGTTCCGACAGCAGATTCTTCGGGTTATTGCGGAAACGCCGGGCTTTCTTGCGCAATTCACGAATGGCAATCACATGCCGGCCGGCCCGTAGCGGAATGGGCTCCAGGTGCCGGGCGCGGGTGTCTTCGTTGTATCTGCGATAGATGGCGCCTACCATTTTCTCCGCGAGCCGCCCTTCGCTCAGCAGGTTAGTGAGGTCGCTCTCCAGGAGTTCGAAAAAGTGTTCCATGGCCCGGTTCATGCCGGCCGTGGTCCAGCTTTTCGACATCATTTTCCGTACCTGGCTGGCGTGCTGCTCAAAGCGATCTTCGCTGACCAGCTTGGTGAGCATGTCACCCTGGGATTCCATCAGCCGACGCGATGAACGCAGAGTGATCAGCTTCTTGTAGTAGAAGTCATAATCCTTCTGGGCCCGTTCCGCGAGCCGGGACAGCGCGGCCTTGTCGAGGGTGGCGCCGGCGCAGGCCTGGCGTTCTTCTTCCAGGGCATCCAGGCGGTACTGCATGGCCGCCTGGCTGTTCTGTAGCATTCCCAGCAAGTCGTTGATCAGGTTCTGGGTAATCAGCTGCTCCTTATGCATCAGGATGCGCTGAATGATCAGCTGCTCCAGCTTACCGATGTTGGAGCGGTCGAACAGGTTGTTGTCTTTGCGAACCCGTGCCAGCAATCCCTGTTTTGCAGAGAGAGGAATAACGTCCTGCTGGCGGATGCCCAGATGGTCCGCGGTGTAGTTGCGAACACGGTCAATGGATTCCTGGGTGTGCTTCTCGCCCTGAAGGTCGTCCCATAGAACGTCGATCTTGTTGAGAACTGCAAACCGGCCGGCCCGGTGGTCGGCGTGCTCGGTATCGATATGCTCTTTCCAGATAGTCATGTCACTGGCTGTGACGCCAGTATCCGCGCTGAGCACAAAGATAACGGCATGGGCCCGGGGCAGCATGCTGATGGTCAGTTCGGGTTCCGAGCCAAGGGCGTTCAGGCCCGGAGTATCAAGAATGCGCAGGCCGCGCTCGAACAGGGGGTGGCGAATGCTGATCTGGGCATTACGCCAGGCCGGTACCAGCACATTGCCGGGATTATTGCGATCGTGTTCCAGCATGGCCTCGTCGAAGCCCAGCTGCCGGGCCTCTTCCGGGCTCACGCTCTTGATCCGGGCAACTTCTGCCAGCACTTCGCGCATGACGTCCGGATTGCGTTCGTCGAGCTCATGCCGAATCCACTGTTCCGGCTTCTTGCGCAGCTGCTGCAGAGACAGATCGCCCGTGCGGGTTTCGATCGGGAGCAAAAGCAGATAGTTCTGGTTGGCGCTGCGATCAAAAAACAGCTCGGTCGGACACATGGTGGTGCGCCCGGCCTGGGATGGCAGCATGCGCTGGCCGTATTCCGAGAAAAACAGGGCGTTGATCAGCTCCGTCTTGCCACGGGAGTATTCACCAACAAAAGCAATGGTCAGCTCATCCTCAATGAGCAGCTCCAGTCCGTGGCGAATACGGGTGCTGACGTCTTCTGAAAACAGGTTGTTATCCTGCAGCCACAGCCGATAGCGGCCAATCTGCCGGATCAGTTCCTTTTTCCAGTTGTGATACGCCTCAACCTGCTGCGACAGAGTTCCCTGCGGGTTCATCGGATAATCCTTCTGCGCGACTTCCGGGTATGTCCTGGGTGAGTCAGTGATGGTGAACACGTGTCGCCAATCGCTCGCCCAGATTAAATGCGTTTAATAATAACCTGTTTTGTTAATGTTTGAGGGTGCGCGAGTCGGCATTTCCGGGAAAGGGCCTGAGTTTGCTATCAAAAAGGCCAGCAATTCAGTGGGTTGAATTGCTGGCCATGGATAGTAACAAATCAGTGTATTGTGTAACGAAATGTATATTCGAGACGCGTGTTACATTCCGAGCCCGATTGAGCCCAGCCCGGCCGCCACTTTCATGTGATCAATGACCACGGTAATCACGTTCAGAATCAGGAACACGATGATTGGCGAAAGATCCAGACCGCCCATGGAGGGCATGATATTACGCACGGGTCGCATCACCGGTTCGGTGATCTGAGCCACCAGTTGAATGGCAGGGTGGCCACTCTGGGGGGCAATCCAGCTGACGACCACCACGGCAATGACCGACCAGAAGTAGATCTTCACGATCAGGCTGAGCACGTTCAGTACGGCCCACACCAGCAGGGTGATCGGGTTGATGGCCGGAATGCCGCCGTTCAGTGCGACCAGAATAAAGAAGAAGGTAATGGCCTGGATGATCACCGCCAATACCAGGGATGCGCCGTCAATGCCGCCCCAGCCCGGAATGAAACGCCGCAGCGGGCGCAGCGGAGGATTGGTCGCCTTGACCACAAATTGTGAAATAGGGTTGTAGAAATCCGCCCGTGCCAGCTGCAACAGAAACCGCAGCAAAACGATGGTCATATAGAAAGTGGACGCAATCAGCAGGATCGTAATGACAATATCTGCCAGCATGAAGCTGAGTCTCCGTTATCGGTTACTGTTTATCGGCCAGTTCTCTGGACATCTCGCGTGAGCGCTCGAAGGCAGCGCTGTAGGCTTTTTTCACCAGATCGCGCAGGCCGCCTTCCTCGAAGGTGTTGATGGCGCGTTCAGTTGTGCCGCCAGGGGACATCACGTTGCGTTTGAGCTGGCCGGGGTCATCCTCGCTGCGCGCGGCCATCTCGGCGGCCCCGGCCATGGTCTGAATGGCGAGGGCGCGAGCCGTTTCGGACTCAATGCCGGCTTCGGTTGCGGCGGACTCGAGTGCTTCCAGCATCAGGAAGAAATAAGCGGGGCCGCTGCCGGAAAGGGCGGTGACACTGTGCAGAAGGTTTTCGTCGTCAACCCACAGTGCCGAGCCGATGCTCTCGAACACTTTCTGTACCGCCTTTCTCTGATCGTCTTTCACCTGGCTGTTGGCGAACAGACCGGCGGCACCTTTGCCCACCAGAGACGGAGTGTTGGGCATCACTCGAACCAGTGGCAGCCCGCCACCGAGCCAGGTGTCCAGCGTGTCGGCCGTCAGCCCCGCCGCGATGGAAACCATCAGTGGGCGGGTGTTCTGAACCACCGGGGCGATATCCCGGCAAACGTCGCCCATCACCTGGGGTTTGACCGCGAGCACCACGATGTCCGCCTGTTGGGCGCAGTAGCGGTTGTCGGTGGTAACACTGACGCCGAAGCGCTTGCGGATCGACTGAAGGTGGCCGTCATCCGGGGCGCTCACCCAGATGTCGCCGGCCTGAAATCCGCTATCCAGCATACCGCCGATGATGGCGCTGGCCATGTTACCGGCGCCGATGAATGAGATGGTGGGTGATCTGCTCAAGGTTCACTCCCGGTCTTGATCGTTTGAATCGTTGGTTCGGATGATAGCAGGAACCGCAGCGTTCAGCTCTGGCTGTGTTTGGCCGGGCGGGCGCCAAACAGGGCTGTACCTACGCGAACCCAGGTGGCACCTTCGGCAATGGCCATTTCAAGATCATCGGACATGCCCATGGAGAGGGTATCCAGCGCGCCGGCTTCAGGGTGATCCTGCCGCAGTTTGGACAGGGTGGAGGCCAGCTTCCGGAAGCTCAGCCGCAGCTCGGCCTCGGGTTGGTCCGGGTCCGGAATCGCCATTAATCCCCTCAGGCGCAGATTGGGCAGTTCGCCAATGGCCTCAACCAGCTCATCAAGCTCGTCCAACGTGCAGCCGGACTTGCTGTCCTCATTATTGATGTTCACCTGCAGGCAGATGTTGAGCGCTGGCAGGGTCTCTGGCCGTTGTTCGCTGAGCCTGCGGGCGATTTTTAATCGGTCAACGCTGTGAACCCAGGCAAAGGCTTCGGCAATCTGGCGGGTTTTGTTGGACTGGATCGGGCCAATAAAGTGCCACTCGATGCCCTCAGTGCCGGAGAGTGCCTGCATTTTATCCAGGGCTTCCTGCAGGTAGTTCTCGCCAAACGCGACCTGGCCGGCTTCAAAAGCGGCCTTCAGATCCTCCGCTGGCCGGGTCTTGCTTACCGCCAGAAGGCGCACGCTGCCGGGCTCCCGGCCAGCCTGCAATGTTGCTTTTTGTATGCGTCGGGTTACGCTCCCGATGTTGTCTGCTATGCTGCTCATAATGTGAGTTTGCCGCTTCTGGACTAAAAGAAAAAGCCCTCCGAGGAATCCTATGGATATTACTGAACTGCTTGCCTTTTCGGCCAAACAGGGTGCGTCGGATTTGCACCTGTCTGCCGGTTTGCCCCCAATGATTCGTGTCGACGGCGATGTGCGCCGGATCAACCTGCCCCCGATGGAGCACAAAGAAGTGCACGGGTTGATCTACGACATCATGAACGACAAGCAGCGTAAGGATTACGAAGAATTCCTGGAAACCGACTTCTCGTTCGAAGTGCCCGGCGTGGCCCGCTTCCGGGTTAACGCCTTCAACCAGAATCGTGGTGCTGGCGCGGTATTCCGTACCATCCCCTCGAAAGTTCTGACCATGGAAGATCTGGGCATGGGCCAGGTTTTCAAGGACATTTCTTCCGTGCCTCGTGGTCTGGTGTTGGTGACCGGGCCCACCGGTTCCGGTAAGTCCACCACCCTGGCGGCGATGATGGATTACATCAACGATACCCGCTACGAGCACATCCTCACCATTGAGGACCCGATCGAATTCGTGCACGAATCCAAGAAGTGTCTGGTGAACCAGCGGGAAGTGCACCGGGATACCCTGGGTTTTAACGAGGCGCTGCGTTCGGCCCTGCGGGAAGACCCCGACATCATTCTGGTGGGTGAGCTCCGGGATCTGGAAACCATTCGTCTGGCGCTGACCGCCGCGGAAACCGGTCACCTGGTCTTCGGCACCCTGCACACCACCTCCGCCGCCAAAACCATCGACCGCGTAGTGGATGTATTCCCGGCGGAGGAGAAGTCCATGGTTCGCTCCATGCTGTCGGAATCACTGCAGGCGGTTATCTCCCAGACCCTGATGAAGAAAATGGGCGGCGGCCGTATTGCCGCCCACGAAATCATGATCGGCACCGCCGCCATCCGGAACCTGATCCGGGAAGACAAGATCGCCCAGATGTACTCGGCCATCCAGACTGGTGGTTCCCTGGGTATGCAGACGCTGGACCAGTGCCTGGAGCGCTTGTTGCAGAAAGGTCTGATCTCCCGCGAGGCTGCGCGGGCCAAGGCGAAGATGCCTGATAACTTCTGATACTGAAAACTGGGTAGAAAAATGGAATTCGAGAAACTGTTACGGCTGATGGTAGAAAAGGGTGGTTCAGACCTGTTTATCACGGCAGGGGTGCCCCCCAGCATGAAGGTGAACGGTAAGGTGTTGCCCGTTACCAAGAATGCCCTGACGCCAGAACAGACGCGGGAGTTCGTCTACGGCGCGATGAACGACAAGCAGCGCGCCGAGTTCGAGGAAACCCACGAATGCAACTTTGCCATCAGTGCCCGGGGCATTGGCCGCTTCCGGGTTTCGGCCTTCTTCCAGCGCAACCTTTGCGGCATGGTGCTTCGCCGGATTGAGGTGAAAATCCCCCAGATTGACGATCTGTCGTTGCCGGAGATCATCAAGGATCTGGCCATGACCAAGCGTGGCCTGATCATGTTTGTGGGTGCAACCGGTACCGGTAAGTCCACCTCCCTGGCGGCCATGCTTGGCCATCGCAACCGTAACAGTCGCGGCCATATCATCTCCATCGAAGACCCGATCGAATTCGTGCATCAACACCAGGGCTGTATCGTGACCCAGCGGGAAGTGGGTATTGATACCGAAAGCTTTGAGGTGGCTCTGAAGAACACTCTGCGGCAGGCGCCGGATGTCATTCTGATTGGTGAGGTGCGGACACGCCAGACCATGGAATACTCGGTTCAGTTCGCCGAAACCGGCCACCTGTGTCTGGCCACCCTGCACGCCAACAACGCTAACCAGGCGCTGGACCGGATTATCCAGTTCTTTCCGCCGGAGCAGCACAACCAGATCTGGATGGATCTGTCTCTGAACCTGAAGGCCATCGTCGCCCAGCAACTGGTTCCCACGCCGGACGGCAAGGGGCGTAAGGCGGTTATCGAGGTATTGATCAACACCCCGCTGGTGGCAGACCTGATCCGCAAGGGCGAAGTGCACAAACTCAAAGAGCTGATGGCAAAATCGAACGAGTCTGGCATGCAGACCTTCGATCAGGCTCTGTACAAGCTGTATGCTGAGGGTTCCATCACCTACGAAGATGCCCTTGCGCACGCAGATTCCGCCAACGATCTGCGCCTGATGATCAAGCTGGGTGCTGACGCCCAGGGTGCAGACAAGCTGTCTTCCTCCGTCGACAAACTCACCATTCAGGACGACTGACGTCCTCGTCTGCCGCCCCCGTTCACCAGGGGCGGCATCTAATACCAAAGTTGTAATTGGTTAGCGGCGCGAACCAGTAGCTTTGGCATTTGAGGCAGTTGCCATGTGCTGCGTATACTCCGCGCGATTCTAAAAAAGGAGACACCATGCACAAGAATACCAACGCACTCGTAAAAGCGATCCGTTTGGCGACGCTGGCAGCCGTAGCAGCACCAGCCAGTGTTCTGGCCGGCGGTTTTTCCCTGAACGAGCAGAGCGCCAGCCAGATGGGCGTGGCCAATGCCGGCGCTGCCGCCAACCCCGAGAACGCCACCACGGTTCTGTTCAACCCGGCCGGTATGAGCCAGCTTTCCGGCACCAATATTTCGTTTGGTGCGGCGGTGTTGGATATTGATGCTGAGGCAAAGCGCGCTGAAGCGCGTCGCAATGTCCCCGGTGTTGAGGTTATGGCCGACGGCGAGCTCGGCGGCGATATTGCGGATCCTGCTGTCCTTCCAAACTTTTACATGACCCATGAGGTTAACGACAGCATCGACGTGGGCTTTGGTATTCATGCTCCTTATGGCCTGGCGGCAGACTATGAGGATGATTTCGTCGGACGGTTTTTTGCTGACAAGACCGAGCTGACCGCGATTGCTTTCACTCCGTCGCTCTCGGTGAACAACGGCAAAGGCCTTTCAATGGGCATTGGTCTCAACGTTATTTATGCCGAAGGACGTCTGACTCGTTCTCAGGACCTCGCCGGGCAAGTGTATCCGCAAGCTCTGCAAGCGGCGCTGGGTCAGGGCCTACCGATGGCTCAGGCTGACCAGTTCGCCCGCCAGACCGTGGCAGGGATGGACGATCCATATGCGGACATTGAAGGGGACGATATTGGTGTTACCTTCCGTGTGGGTTTTCTCTACGAACTCGATGACAGAACACAGTTTGGTCTGAGTGCCCAGACAGGCACAGAGCTCGAACTCAAAGGCGACGCGGAAATCAGCGGTGTGCCGGTTCCCGGGCAGCCCGGTGTGACGACAACGCTGAGCGAAAAGGTAGAGGTACCGCTGGCGATTCCGGAGGCCATTACGGTTGGTGCTCGCCATCGTCTGACCGATGACATTACGCTGCTGGCTGGTGCCACTTATGCACGGTGGAGTCGCTTCGAGGAGCTTGACATCGTCAGCCGTGAATCCGGTGGTGCGGTAACCAATGCACCCCAGGAAGGAGCTATCCTCAGCCACATCACCGAAGAGTGGAAGAACACCTGGCAGTTCAATGTGGGTGGCATCTGGCAGGCAACCCCGGAATGGGCACTGAAAGCTGGCTATGCCTGGGATGAGTCTCCGGTGGATGATTACCTGACCGCCAGGATTCCATCCAGTGATCGTCACTGGTTGACCCTGGGTGCGCAGTGGAAGGATGTCCAGAGCGGGTGGACTGTGGATGTTGCAGTAGGTACCTTGCTGTTCACGGACGATCCTTCGTTCACCGAGCGCAACTACCAGCACGCAAACCCGGATCAGGTCGCGAATCTGCCGGGAACCAATATCGAAGACCCGAGCTATTACAAGGCCAAGTATGAACTCAGCGCCTGGAGCGCCGCATTCGAAGTCAGCAAAGCCTTCTGATTCTCGAATAGCCCTCTGAGGCTGATTCCTTCCGGAATCAGCCCACCACCTGGCCCCGGTAGATCACCTTTTTCTGCCGGGGGCAGTCAGTTCCCGGCATTTCCGCCGCAGCTTTTTTGGCACCTTCCTCCGCTATGGGTTGTCCGCGGTACATCCGTGGCGCAATTTCCTCTTCGATATTGGCGGTATTCAGCTCCGGCACTCTCTGCTTAAGCGCTTCCCAGGTATGAACCAGATGCTTTGAACGGGTTTTACGGGCGTACTCGGCCAGGTGTTGCTCCAGGCCATCTTCGTTAAGGTGCAGTTTTACGCCGAATTCAGACTGGATAAGCCGGCGGCACTGATGCACGAGTTTCAGAAGACTGGGGTCGAACAGCCAGTTGCGTTCGCTGGTTGCGGAATTCATCGCTTGGACCTCGCATTGGTGTCACTGCATGGGGCGAAGGGCCCCGAGACATCGGAGGACAATGCAGAATTCGTGCCTCTGTGCCGATAGCCGTCTTTGCTGGTGTCTGCGAGAGTGTGAGCGGAGAGTCTGCCCTGTTTCTGTGCCCGGAGGCGGGATGTTGTTCAGAAACAGGGCGTTATCCGAAGTTGCGGAGTATTTAGTGAGCCTGGTCCCAGTTGTCACCCACACCGGCTTCCACCAGCAGTGGCACATCCAGGCTGGCGGCGGCGGACATGCGCTTGACCAGGCCATCTTTGACTTTGTCTACGGCTTCTTCGCGAACTTCGATGATCAGTTCGTCGTGGACCTGCATGGTCATGCAGGCATCGCTCGCGTGTTCGCTGCGCAGCCAGTTGTCTACCTCGATCATGGCCCGCTTGATGATATCGGCGGCCGTGCCCTGCATGGGCGCATTGATGGCGGTGCGCTCGGCAGCCTGCTGCAGCTGCTTGTTACGTGCGTTGATCTCCGGCAGGTACAGGCGGCGGCCGTAGAGCGTTTCCACGTAGCCGTCGTCATGGGCCTGTTTGCGGATGTTGTCCATGTATTTGAGTACGCCGGGGTAACGCTCGAAATACCGGTCGATGTATTCCTGGGCGGTTTTTCGGTCCACTTCCAGCTGGCGCGAAAGTCCGAATGCCGACATGCCGTAGATCAGCCCGAAGTTGATCGCCTTGGCACTCCGACGCTGGTCGCCGGTTACCTCATCCACCGCCACGCCGAAAACTTCGGCTGCGGTGGCCTTATGAATGTCTTCGCCGTGTTCGAACGCGGTCAGTAGGCCTCTATCGCCAGACAGGTGAGCCATGATGCGAAGCTCAATCTGGGAGTAGTCAGCGGCCAGCAGCTTGTAGCCTTTCGGGGCAATAAATGCCTGGCGTATGCGTCGGCCTTCCTGGGTCCGAATCGGAATGTTCTGCAGGTTGGGTTCCGATGAAGACAAACGTCCTGTCGCTGTCACTGCCTGATGATAGGACGTGTGCACTCGCCCGGTGCGGTGGTGGATAAGCTCGGGCAGGGTGTCAGTATAAGTGGACTTCAGCTTGCTCAGGCTGCGGTGCTCGACAATCAGCCGGGGCAGTTCGTGCTCGTGGGCCAGCTCCTGCAGAACCGGCTCGGCCGTCGATGGCGCGCCCTTTGGTGTCTTCTTGATGACCCGCAGGCCAAGTTTGTCGTAAAGGATGGCCTGCAATTGTTTGGTGGAGCCCAGGTTGAAAGCTTCGCCGGCAACCTCGTGCGCTTCCTTCTCCAGTTCAGCCATGCGCTCTGCAAGTTCCTGGCTGTGCTGGCGTAGCGTGCTGGCACTGATCAGGGTGCCCCGCTGTTCCATCCGGGACAGCACCGGCACCAGCGGCAGGTCGATTTCCCGGTAGACGGATTCCAGCTTGCCGGTGTCTTTCAGCCTCGGGGCGAGAGTCTGGTGCAGGCGCAGGGTGATGTCAGCGTCTTCGGCGGCATAGGGCCCCGCGCTTTCCAGATCGATTTGGTTGAACGTCAGTTGCTTGGCGCCTTTGCCCGCAATCGATTCGTAGGTGATGGTTTCTTCATCAAGATAGGTTCGGGCCAGGCTGTCCATGTCGTGGCGGGTGCCGACCGAATTCAGTACGTAGGACTCCACCATGGTGTCCTCGGCGATGCCCTCCAGCTGTATATCATGGTTGGCCAGCACGTTTTTGTCGTACTTGAGGTTCTGCCCGACCTTTTTGTGTTTCGGGTCTTCGAGCAACGGCTTCAGCTGTTCCAGCACAGAGTCGCGGTCCAGTTGCTCCGGCGCGCCCATATAATCATGGCCCAGTGGCACGTAAGCGGCCTTTCCCGGCTCAACAGCAAACGAAACGCCGACAATTTCGGCATCCATGTAGCGGAGGCTGGTGGTTTCGGTGTCGAAGGCGAACAGATCGGAATCTTTGAGTTTCTTCAGCCACTGGTCCAGGTCCGCCTGCTCGGTAATGACCTGATACTGCTTTTCCACCGAAGGTTTCGGCTGTGGTTGGCTGCTCTGGGAGCCTTCGTCTGATGAGGAGCCGTTTTCCAGTTCCGCGATCCACGTGCGGAATTCGTACTCTTTGAAGAGCTCCAACAGACTGGCGTCGTCCTGCTGGCGTTCCTGAAGATCCTCCAGCCCGAATTCGAGTTCCACATCGGTCCGGATGGTGGCCAGCTCCCGGCTCAGGGGCAGGGTGTCGGTTGCTTCCCTCAGGTATTCGCCGATTTTGCCTTTGATCTCGTCGGAATGCTCAATGAGGTTGTCGAGGTTGTCGTAGCTCTGTAGCCATTTGACGGCGGTTTTCGGGCCGCATTTGTTTACACCGGGAATGTTGTCGACTTTGTCACCCACCAGGGCGAGGTAATCGATGATCTGCTCCGGGGTAACACCAAACTTTTCAACGACCCCGTCCCGGTCCATGGCGGTTTCGGTCATGGTGTTGATGAGGGTAACGTGGTCGCTGACCAGTTGAGCCATGTCTTTATCGCCGGTAGACACGACCACATCGATGCCCTTGCTGGTGGCTTCATGGGCCAGGGTGCCGATGACATCGTCGGCCTCGACGCCGGGCACGATCAACAGTGGTAAGCCCATCGCCCTGACAATCTCGTGAATGGGTTCAATTTGTACCGCCAGATCATCCGGCATGGGGGGGCGATTGGCTTTGTATTCCTCATACATGTCGTGCCGGAAAGTCTTACCCTTGGCATCAAATACCACCACGGTTTTTGAGCCCGGAAAGTCCTGTTCAATCCGCCGCAACATGCTGATTACGCCTTTGATGGCGCCAGTCGGGTGATTCTTGCTGGTAGTCAGTGGCGGCAGGGCATGGTAGGCACGGAACAGGTAAGACGATCCGTCCACCAGAACCACGGGAGGGTTGGTTTGTTCAGTCATATCAAAACAGGTCCGGATTCTGATTGAAGCGTGGATTGGCTTGTGCAACTCTAGCCAGAAAGATGAACCAAAGGGTACCACGAAAATGAAACGATTCGCCTGTTCCGCCCTGCTGTGGGGCTGCTTCTCCGCGCCGTTGCTGGCCCAGGATGAAGGGGCTCTGGATGCCACCCCGGTGGTTACCCCTCAGGAACCTGTGGTTATTTCCGATTACCAGCCGCCGGAGGGTGGTGCGGAGATTGTTATTCGCCCCGGCGAGAAAGAAGTGTTTTATGAGTATCGGGTGAATGGCCAGCTAATGGAGATTAAAGTGGTGCCTGAAATTGGCCCGGAATACTACCTGGTGCCGGCCGACGGCGGTGGCTGGGTTCAGGATACCGAGTCCGACCTGCTTGTGCCCAGCTGGGTGATCTTCCGCTGGTAACCCGTCCTTCCGGTCAGATCAGGTTGACCTCAACCGGATCTGATCGCCTGCTTTCCAGGCCATCCACATCAATGGTTGTGATCGAGAACTCGTAGGCGCCGGGCTGCATCTCCGACAGGGTGTATCGGTTTTTGCTGCCATCGTTCAGCGGAATGACGCTGAAGCTCTCCTGATGTTTCAGTCGGTAATAGATGCGGTAACCGGCAATCTGACCAGGCGTCAGTGCTGAGCCGTCTTCACGGGTGAGCGGTGGATTCCAGACCAGGGTTTTCGGGATGTCGGCGCCAGGTGGCTGTGGCGTTTCCTGGTCGTCCGGCTGGCTTTGGCCGAGCGTGGCAAGCAGGTCGCCCTGCGCCTGTTTGAGGCGGCTGTCTGCCACCTCCGAAGCGCGTTTCGAATCCAGTTTACTGGCTCGCGTGTCTTCCTGGCAGCCGGCCAGAACTATGGCAAACAGGCAAAGGAGTGTGGCCGCGGTTCGTGACAGCGGACTGGGATAAAGCGTTCTCTTCATAACTACTCGCATACGGGGCGCTGCAGGTGCGCCTTCTGGTATTCGTTCGTATGGAGCCTGAATACAACCGGGAGACGGGCTTCGTTAAAACAGTGTGCGATTATGCCAGCGAGTATTCTGTGATCAAGTGAATAATCGGTAAAAACCCCTATCTGTGTTTAGTATGAACATTCTAATTTTTAGCCGTACTTTGGTAGGTGAAAGTTACCAAAGGCTCTGCAAAACGCGGTGCCGAAACGACTCGGAAAACAGGGAGAACCACCATGGGTAAACTGAAATCCTATCAGGAACAGCTGCAAGACATCGTTGAGAAAGGCATCAACGCGGCTGAAGAGCAGCAGAAGAAGCTGGCGTCCAAGCCGTTTGATTATGCAGAAAAGCTGGAAGCGGAAGCGCGTGAGTACAGCGTAAAGACCCTGCGCAAGCGTTACAACGGCTACTCCGAGAACCTGTTCGAGCAGCTGCGTTCGCTGAACTCCCGCTTTGGCAATTTCGCCGCTGAGCTGGTTGCGAAGCTGGAAAAAGAAGCTGCCGAAGGTGCGGACGCCGTTTCTGAAGCAGCCGACGATGTTTCAGAAGCCTCTCAGGATGCCAAGAAGTCCGTAACGGCCAAGAAGCCGGCTGCGCGCAAGACCACTGCCCGCAAGCCTGCGGCTAAGAAAGCTGCTGCCGCCACTGCTTGATTCGGCAAGTTGGTGAGTCATACGCAAAGGGCGCTCGGTGGAGCGCCCTTTGTCATTAGTGGAGCTTAGTTGTCTTCCGGCTCCAGGGGGAGTGTTCGTGTCTCCCCGGTGATTTCTTCCAGGCGCTTGATGTCTGATTCGTAGGCCTTTTTCATTTCGCTGATATCCTGACGCTGAGCGGAAATCTCCCGCTCGATATCACGAATCTGGGCTTCGAGCCTGCGGATTTTTTCCAGCGTCGTTTCCGGGATGTCCCGGCCGGCGCGCTCCATATCCGCCGCGCGGCTCTGCTCGCTGTCGAGCTGGCTGGAAATTACTGAAATGTTCCCGCGCTTCAGCTGGATAATGCCTTCCAGTTCGCGGATCTTGCGATGCATGGCGCGCACAGCCTGATCCGGATGGCTGAAGCGTTTCAGGAGCAGACGATCCTGCTCCTGCTGGATTTCCAGTTGCTTCTGGCGCTCTTTCTCAGCTTCCCTGGCGGCGATTTCTTCCGCGGTGGGGGCGGGGGCAACGGTTTCGACCACCCGGCCGTTGTTGCTCAGGATATCGTAACCACGTTTGGTCGCTTCCTGGGGAATGGTGTTGCTGATAACCAGCCGTCCGTTTTCATCCGTGTAACGGTACATGGTTGCCTGGGCACCGGCCGCAAACAGCAGTCCGAAGGCCGCAACGCCGGCAACAACAGGAGAAACGGTCAGATGGTGACGCATTCATCAGACTCCGTAGCGGTCCCGGTAGCTGGCCACGTTCTCCGCATGGCCGGCAAATTCCGGATTGGACTTCAGGTAGTCCAGTACCTGTTCAAGACGAATGATGCTGACAACGGGGATGCCGAACTCTTTCTCGACTTCCTGGATGGCGGACAGTTCACCGTTGCCCTTTTCCTGTCGGTCCAGGGCAATCAGCACCCCGGCCGGTTCTGCTCCGGCGGCCCGGATGATGTCGATAGATTCCCGGATGGCCGTGCCTGCGGTAATCACGTCGTCAACAATCAGTACCTTACCTTTTAGTGGGGCGCCAACAATATTGCCACCCTCACCATGATCTTTCTTTTCTTTGCGGTTAAAGGCAAAAGGTTTGCTGTTACCGTCTGTTGCAAGTGCCATGGCGGTTACCGTGGCCAACGGAATGCCCTTATAGGCAGGCCCGAAAATGATGTCATAATCCAGCCCGCTGCGTGCTATCGCAGCGGCATAGGCCTTGCTTAACTCAAGCAGGTCGTTTCCGGTGTTGAACAGTCCGGCATTGAAGAAGTAGGGGCTGGTGCGCCCGGATTTGAGTGTGAATTCTCCAAAACGCAGCACATTCCGCTGGATGGCAAATTCAATGAATTTTTGCTGATAGTCATGCATGGCAAGGCTTCTGGCGGGGTTTGATCTTTAATTAAAGCGTAAAAACGGTATCATACACACAAACCGAATCAGGGAACACGTATGCGGGTAGTATCAATCAGCGTCAATGGTCTTGAGCAGGCTGTTGAAAAGGGTTTTTTTGACTGGCTTGCCGAACAGGACGCTGATGTGGTCTGTGTGCAGGACCACCGCATGCGCGCCTACGAAATTGAAGACAGGAACCTGATTCCGGAAGGCTACGAGGCCTACTTCATTGATGGTGAACTGAATGAACACGGTGGTGTCGGCATCTACACCCGTCATTTCCCGAAGGCCATCATGTATGGCTTTGCCAATGAGCAGGCAGACCGGGAAGGCCGCTTTATCCAGGCCGACTTCGACAAGGTTTCCGTTGCCTGCGTGCTCGCGCCCTGTGCCCTCGGCCGCGAGGAAGAACTGATCGGTGAAGACGACCTGACAGTGCTCGATCACAAAGACGAGTTCATGGAAGCCTTTGGCATCCATATGCAGAAAACCCTGCGCAAACGTCGTCAGTTTATTCTATGCGCGAATCTGCAGACCGCTCACCATGTAACCGACGCCAGCCCGCTTTATCACAAGACCGATTTCTCCGGTTTCCTGCCCCATGAGCGTGCGTGGCTGGATCGTTTGTTTGATGAGATGGGCTGTATTGATGCGTTCCGCGAGATCAACAAGCAGAGCAATCAGTTCACCTGGTGGCCGGAGCAGACCGAAGGCTCCCGTAAGAAAGCGGGTATCCGGGTGGATTATCACCTGCTGACGCCGGGTATTCGCAAGACCATTCGCGATGGCTGGATTGATGACGAGACCCGGTTCTCTGACCATGCTCCGGTGATCATGGATTACGATATCGAGATCGGGTTCTGAGCCTGACTCTTAACCCGGGGGAGGTCGCCGTTGCGAAAAGCCTCCCCCAGAACCGCTACGAGCACATCCATGTGCGCTTCTCTCCGGCCATCCATGGCCTCCGAAATTCTGGGGGAGGCTTTCCGCAACGCCGCCCCAGACTTCTGATTTAGCCTTCCAGGGCTTCTTGCTGGATTTCAAACAACTGGTTAATCGCTTTTCTCGCCAGTCCAAGCATGGCATCCAGCTCCGTTTGCTCGAACGGTGCGCCTTCCGCAGTTCCCTGGATTTCAATGAAGCCGCCTTGATCGGTCATGATCACGTTCATGTCAGTTTCAGCTTCGGAGTCTTCCGGGTAGTCCAGATCGGCTACCGGGGTGCCCTTGTAGACACCGACAGATACTGCGGCCACCATCTGCTTGAGAGGTGATTTCTTCAGGCGTTTCTCTTTTACCAGGTGATTCAGCGCGTCTACCAGGGCCACGCAGCCACCGGTGATCGCAGCAGTGCGGGTGCCGCCGTCGGCCTGGATCACGTCACAGTCGATGGTGATGGTGTGTTCGCCCAGCGCTTCGAGGTCCACTGCGGCGCGCAGGCTGCGGCCGATCAGGCGCTGGATTTCCACGGTGCGGCCACCCTGTTTTCCACGGGCAGCTTCCCGGCCCATGCGGCTGCCGGTGGAGCGGGGCAGCATGCCGTACTCGGCGGTGATCCAGCCTTTGCCTTCGCCGCGCAGGAACGGTGGTACTTTGTTCTCGACAGAGGCAGTACAGATCACCTTGGTGTCGCCGAATTCCACCAGCACCGAGCCTTCGGCGTGGCGCGTGTAGTTCCGGGTGATGCGGACGTCTCTGGGTTGCTCAGGCGTTCTGCCGCTTGGTCGCATAGTGTGTCCTGTTTCTGAGTATGAATGTCCGGCTGGTGCCGGTCGGGCGTTTTGAAAGGGCAACGAGTATAGCACGTAGCAAGCGCCCGGCGGGGGAGGCTGCGTGCCCCTTTGGTCGGGTTCGCCGCTCCGGGTGTTTGCCTGTTAAACTCGATGTTCCTTTGACGAACACTGGAGTCACTATGATCCGCAGCATGACTGCTTTTGCCCGCAAGGACGCCCAGGGTGACTGGGGTACTCTTACTTGTGAGATTCGTACCGTGAATCACCGCTATCTGGAACCTTCGTTCCGATTGCCGGAGGCTTTTCGTGAGCTTGAGAACCGGTTTCGGGAGGAATTGCGCAAGCAGGGCTTGAAGCGGGGCAAGGTCGATATCTCCATGCGCTTGCAGTCGGCCGAGAGTGATGTCCAGGGCTTTGAAATCAGTGATGAGATGGCCCGGGCTGTGAATGAGGCGGCCAATCATATCAACCGTATGCTGGATAACCCGGCCCACATCAATGCGCTCGATATTCTGCGCTGGCCGGGGGTGATGTCTCTGCCCGAAAAAGACTACAGCGCGGCGAAGGAGGCAGCGGCAGATCTGTTTGCCGATACCGTGGCTGAGTTGACGAGTGTGCGCGAACGGGAAGGCGAGCGCTTGAGGCCGTTGTTCGAGGATCGTCTGGCCACCATGGGTAAGCTGGTGGCTGAGGTGCGTGAGAGAATGCCGCAACTGCTGGCCGCCCAGGAGCGGAATCTGAAAGACCGGTTCGAGAAGGCGAAAGTGGAGCTGGATCCGGAGCGTGTGGCCCAGGAAATGGTCATGCTGGCCCAGAAAAGTGATGTGGCGGAGGAGCTGGACCGGCTGGATGCCCACATCAGTGAGGTTACCGACACCCTGAAGAACGACGATGCTATCGGCCGGCGCCTGGATTTTCTGATGCAGGAGCTGAACCGCGAAGCCAACACCCTCAGCAGCAAAAGCATTGATGCGGCGGTTACCCGTATTGCGGTGGATCTCAAGGTGTTGATCGAGCAGATGAGGGAACAGGTACAGAATCTGGAGTGAGGTATAAGCCGGGGCGGTTGGTGCCTCCCCGGCGTTCGTGCGGTTTACTCCGCCGGCTTGATGGCGAGCAGGTCGGTCCGCAAATGCGTCAGCACCTTTTCGGCCGTGTTGCCGATGACCCGGGCGGTCAGGCCGGTTTTGCCAGTGGTGCCGATGACGACCATGTCGGCCTTGATCCGGTTGGCAACACTGGGAATGACCTTTTGAGCAGGGCCAGATTCGATGTGGACCTGTTCCGGCATCAGGTGCCAGGTGTTGCACAGGTGTTCAATCTGCGGTTTCAGGGCCGCTTCCTGTTTTCTGGCGTGGGCCAGAGGGTCGATGATGTCCAGGTCGGCCAGAACCACCGAGGTATGAAGTGCGTGCACCAGGTGCAGCTCTGTTTCCAGAGCCTTCGCCAGATGCCAGGCGCGATCAATGATGCGATTGTTCAGGGCTTTCTTCACGGGTTTGTCGGAGCTCAGGTCCACCGCCGCCAGGATTGGCCGAGCCTTGTTCCATTTGTTCTCCGCCACCAGCATCACCGGTGACGGGCACTCGCGAATCAGGTGCCAGTCGGTTGGGGTATACAGGAAGGTTTCTGAGCGATGGCCCGTCTTTACCACGACACCAACGTTCTCTTTCTGGCACTGGGCAATTACCCACAGGTGAATGTGCTTTTCCCAGACCGTTCGGGCATGGATCTTCAGATCATTGCAATCGGCCAGCGCCAGCATCTGTTCCAGCCATTTCTGGCGATGTTCCATGAGCGCCTGTCGGGCCCGTTGTTGTACCTCCGGATCGCCCGGCAGTGCATCCAGATATTCATGCACAAACGCCACGACCTCCACCGCTGCGCCCGTTGCCCGGGCCAGTGCCACGCCACGGGCGAGGGCGGTTTGGTCTTTATGGTGGTGATCCATGATGATCAGGAGTTTTTCCATGGCGGTATCCGTTTACTGTGGGTGTTTGCGGTCATACTAACAGCTGAGCCCGGGCCGGGATGCGGAGATAAGTCAAACCCCGTATAATTTGCCGCTTTCTGGCCATGCGTGTTGGCCGCAAACTGTTGTTCAGGAGTCTTCAAGCCATGAAGCAGGCCGGTGGGCAGGGTACCCTGTTTGTGATTTCCGCTCCTTCCGGCGCGGGCAAGACCAGCCTCGTGTCGGAAATGCTCCGTCAGGATTCCCAGTTGGGGGTGTCGGTATCCCACACCACTCGCCCGATGCGCGATGGAGAGCAGGATGGCGTGAACTATCACTTCATCAGCCGGGATGAGTTCGAGGCCATGATTGCCCGGGGTGATTTCCTGGAGCATGCGGATGTTTTCGGCAACTACTATGGCACCTCCCAGGTGTGGGTGCGGGAAACCCTCGCTACCGGGCAGGATGTGATCCTGGAGATTGACTGGCAGGGGGCGGAACAGGTGCGCCGGCTGATTCCGGAATGTGTGAGCATTTTCATTGTGCCGCCCTCGGCTGAAATCCTGCGCCAGCGGCTTGTTGGCCGTGGTACTGACGCACCGGAAGTCATTGAACGGCGGCTGTCGGAGGCGGAGGAAGAGTGCCGGCACGCGGTCGAGTTTGATTACCTGGTGGTCAACGATGACTTTGCGGTGGCTTTAGCTGATCTGCTGGCCATTGTCCGCAGTCAGCGGCTGAAAATGGCCACCCAGCAGGTTCGCCACGGTGAGTTGCTGCGGGACTTGTCCGCTCACGGGTGATGGTGGTTTTCACTGTATACAAATTGAGCCGGGGCCAGTAAACTACGCGGTCTGCTAAATCAGTGATTCTTTTTGTTCGGGGAAGATAATGGCACGAGTTACCGTTGAAGATTGTCTGGAAAACGTAGATAACCGATTCCAGCTGGTCATGCTGGCCACCAAACGCGCCCGCCAGATCGCCACCAAGGGTGCCGAGCCGATGGTTGCGGAAGAGAATGATAAGCCGACCGTTATTGCCCTGCGTGAGATTGCAGAAGGCAAGGTGACCCGCGATCTTCTGCTGGAAGAAGACGACGACTGAGTTCGTCCGGTCGCCGGCGATGCGTAAAAATACGTGCCGGTAACTGAGAAGCATTGAAATCTGCCTCCGCAGTTTTATAGTGTAACTATAGAACCTGCCAGGAAGGACAACGGAAGCCCGGATGCACGCATTCGGGCTTTTTTGTCCCCGGTACACTGAGAACGATGGAGGCGCGGTGGTCGCAGCAGAGGCAACGGTAGAAGAACTGGCCAGAGAACTCAGTTCCTACCTCGATACCAATCGCATCAATCAGGTGCGACGGGCTTACTATTACGCCGAACAGGCCCACGAAGGCCAGATGCGTAAAAGCGGCGACCGTTATATTACCCACCCCCTGGCTGTGGCCGGAATTCTTGCCGACCTCCGGCTCGACCATCAGAGCCTGATGGCAGCCATGCTTCACGATGTCATTGAGGATACCGGCATTCCAAAAGATGCGCTGGCGGAACAGTTCGGAGAGGATGTGGCCGAGCTGGTGGATGGTGTCTCCAAACTGACCCAGATTGAGTTCCGCTCCCGGGCGGAGGCCCAGGCGGAAAACTTCCAGAAGATGACCCTGGCCATGGCCAAGGATATCCGGGTGATTCTGGTGAAGCTGGCGGATCGCCTGCACAACATGCGCACCCTCGGCCCCATGCCGTACGAGAAGCGCCTGCGTATCGCCACTGAAACCCTCGATATCTATGCGCCCATTGCTAATCGCCTGGGCATGCATTCGATCTGTACCGAGCTTGAAGATCTGGGGTTTTCCTCGCTCTATCCCATGCGCGCCAAGTACATTTCCAAGGCGGTTGAGAAGCTTCGTGGCAGCCACCGGGAGATCATTGAAGACATCCGGGGAAAACTGCAGGAAAAGCTGGAGGAGCGTGGGCTTCCGGGCCGCATTCTGGGGCGGGAGAAACACCTGAACTCCATTTATAACAAGATGAAGTTCAAGCAGAAATCCTTCCATGAAATCATGGATGTGTATGCGTTCAGGATCATTACGGATACCGAGGATAACTGTTATCGCATACTTGGTGCCGTACACAGTCTCTACAAGCCACTGCCCGGGCGTTTCAAGGATTACATTGCCATGCCCAAGTCGAATGGCTATCAGTCCATTCACACCACCTTGTTCGGCATGCACGTGAACATCGAGATCCAGATCCGGACCGAGGAAATGGAGCACATTGCCAACAATGGTATTGCTGCCCACTGGATGTACAAAAACGAAGCCTCCGGCGTGACCACCATCAATCAATCCCGGGTAGATCGGTGGGTGAAGGGGCTCATGGAAATGCGCGAACGCGCGGATGATTCCATGGAGTTCATTGAACACGTCAAGGTCGATCTGTTCCCGGACGAGATCTATGTGTTTACGCCCAAGGGCCGGATCATGGAGCTGCCAAGCGGGGCCACCCCGGTGGACTTCGCCTATGCAATCCATACCGATATCGGCAATGCCTCTGTGGCGTGTCGGATCAATCGCAATCTGGCATCCCTGAGTCAACCGCTGCAAAGCGGGCAGACGGTGGAAATCATCACCGCGCCTGGCGCCCGCCCGAATCCTGCCTGGCTCAGCTTCGTGGTGACCGGCAAAGCCCGAAGCAGTATCCGGCATGTGCTCAAAACCCGTAAGCGGACCGAGTCCATGGAGCTGGGTCGCACCCTGCTCAAACGTTCGCTCAAGGGTTTTGGTGCCAAACTGTCGGATATCAGTGATGCCCAGAAACAGGCGGTGGTTAATCACAACCAGGTCAACAGCTTTGATGATCTGATCAGCGATATTGGTCTGGGTAACCGTATGGCCTATCTGGTGGCCCGTCAGTTGGTGTCCGGCAATGACGTGATGGAGGCGCCGGCCAACCTGGAAAATGCCCCGGACAGCAAGCAGGGTGCCGTCACCATACGCGGCACCGAAGGGCTCTTGGTACGCTTTGCCAATTGTTGCAAACCCATTCCCGGGGACCCGGTGGTTGGTGTGATGGACTCTGGCAACGGCATGGTAATTCATTCAGATACCTGTTCCCGCCTGCCGGAGGACGATGAAGGCCGTGCCCGGCTGACCCACCTGAAGTGGGCCAAGGACATTACCGATGAATTCTCGGTGGAGCTTCGGGTTGAACTGGAGCGCCAGCGCGGGGTGATTGCCGAAGTAGCGAACGCCGTTGCCATGGCAGACGGAAACATCGAGCGCATCAGTGTGGAAGACCAGAACGCGCGCTTCGGCATCGTCAGCCTCGTGGTGCATGTGAATGGCCGCAAGCATCTGGCGCGGGTGATGCGCAGGGTCCGGAACATTCGTGCAGTGACCCATATCGGCCGGGTTCGGCACTGAGACCTTTGCGTGGTTGACAGTGGCTACGCCCAAAGGTGACGATTGGCGTTTTGGAAAAGAGGAAATTGCAGGTCATGACCAACAAATCTGTTATCCAGACCGAAAACGCCCCTCAGGCGATTGGTACCTACTCTCAGGCTGTTAAAGCCGGGGACACCGTGTATCTGTCTGGCCAGATTCCGCTGGACCCGGAAACCATGGAAGTGGTGGCGGGCGACTTTGCCGCCAAGACCCGTCAGGTGTTCGAGAACCTGAAAGCCGTGTGTGAAGCGGCCGGTGGCGAGCTGAAGGACATCGTCAAACTGAATATCTACATGACGGACCTGGCCAACTTCGCCACTGTCAACGAGATCATGGCCACCTATTTCCAGGAGCCGTATCCGGCACGCGCCGCCGTCGGTGTAGCCGCGCTGCCGAAAGGCGTTCCGGTGGAAATGGAAGCCGTTATGGTGCTCAGCTAAGCGTCAGAGCTTGCTGATCATCTCCCGGTACCCCGCCCGATAGTCGGGGTACCGGAATTCAAAGCCACTCTGAAGCAGTTTTCGATTACTGCAGCGCTTGCTACCGGCCCGCCCGCCTTTACGGGCGCCTTCCACCGGGGCTTTGCACGGCACCTGAGTCCGCACCCAATCAACCACCTCATCCAGCCGAACCGGCTCGCAATCACTGGCGACGTAAAGTGGCTCCAGGTCCTCACCGTTCAGGGCTTTTTGCGCAAGCCATGCCACAGCGTTGGCGGCATCCACTTCGTGTATGCGATTGCTGAAAGGCGCGGGTGGTTGGGGATTCATGCGGCCTTCCAGGACTTCCTCAAGAAAACGCTGACGGCTGGGGCCATAAATGCCACTGAAGCGAACAACGGTGGCTGGATGCCCGCTGTTCAGGGCGGTACGTTCGCCCTGGAGGATTTGTTGACCAGTGAACCGGTCCGGATCGGCAGGGCTGTTCTCATCGACCCAGCTGTCATCATTCTGCGCAAAGACGCTGGTGCTGCTGATGAAGATCAGCCGTTTGAGGGATTGCTCACCGATGACGTTGAGCAGGTTCTTGAGACCAGTGACATAGGCTTGATGATAACCCTCTTCGTCGTAGCTGGATGGCGTCAGGCAATAGACGACGATGTCCAGGTGTTCCGGAAGCTTGCCGGCCATGGATTCCGTGCGGGTCAGATCTGCCCCGATCCCGGTCACTCCCTGAGGGACCCGATCCGGGTTGCGGCGCAGCCCGTATACGTCTCCGGCGCCCAGCAGAACCGTGGCAATGTCACCTCCGAGCTTGCCGCAGCCCGCCACCAGAATTTGTGCCTTTTGCTTGTCATCAGTCATTGCCATAGACAATTTCAATCCTTATCCTTTGGCTGATAAAGTAAGTGAAACTTCGACCTGAGTACGTCAACCGGAGCTCACCATGACCCTCACCGAGTTACGATACGTTGTTACGCTTGCCCGGGAAAGGCATTTTGGCCGTGCCGCAGAGCGCTGTCATGTCAGCCAGCCGACCCTCAGCGTTGCGGTTAAAAAGCTTGAGGATGAGCTCGGTATCCCCTTGTTCGAGCGCAGCAAAAGCAGTATTCGGGTGACCGAAGTTGGCCAGCGTATCATTGAGCAGGCCCAGCGGGTTCTGGACCAGGTGGGCGTGATCAAGGATATGGCGCAGGACGGCAAGAATCAGCTCAATTCGCCATTGAAGGTCGGCGCGATTTATACCATCGGACCCTACCTGTTCCCGCATTTATTACCGGAGCTGCGCAGAGCGGCGCCAGACATGCCCCTGTACATAGAAGAGAACTACACCGCCAGCCTGCGCCAGAAGCTGCGGCACTCAGAGTTGGATGCCATCATCATTGCCCTGCCGTTTGAAGAGCCGGAAGTAGTAACCCTGCCGCTTTACGATGAGCCGTTTGTGGTGCTGCTGCCAGCGGATCATCCGCTGACAGAGAAGGAGCAGGTGACGGCCGAAGAGATGGCGAAAGAGCAATTGTTGCTGCTCGGGCCCGGCCACTGTTTCCGGGATCAGGTGCTGGAGTCATGTCCGCCCCTGGTGGATGCCATCACCAAGCGGGCGGATAACGGCAGACCGGAGCTGGTGACCGAGGGCAGTTCGCTGGAAACCATCCGGCACATGGTGGCCTCCGGACTGGGAATCACGGTACTGCCGCTGTCGGCCGCCACTGCCATCAAATACCAGGAAGATATCCTTGCGGTGCGGCCTTTTGCGGCGCCGGTGCCTTTCCGAACCGTGGCGCTAGCCTGGCGTGTAACCTTCCCGCGGCCCAAAGCCATCGATGTACTGTCACTGGCGGCTAGCCAGTGCCGGGTGATAGAAAAAGCCAAAACCGACACACCGGCGGTTGCTGAAAGCGCCTGAGGGCCGTATGACGTCACTGGAGGACATCCCGGTAACCCAGCTCAAGGGCGTAGGAAGCGCCCTGGCGGAAATACTTGCCAGGCTGGGCATCCACTCCATTCAGGATCTCCTGTTCCATCTTCCCTACCGTTATGAAGACCGCACTCGCGTAGTGCCCATGGGCAGCCTGCGTATCGGCGATATTGCTGTGGTGGAAGGTGAGGTCATGAAGGCCGACCTGGTGATGGGCCGCCGGCGCAGCCTGCAGGTGACGTTGCGGGATGACACCGGGTTTCTGGTGATGCGGTTTTTTCACTTCAATGCCGCCCAGAAAAACCAGCTAGCTGAAGGCACACGAGTGCGCTGTTTCGGCGAGGTGCGCCCAGGCCGGGCCGGCTACGAATTCTACCATCCGGAATACCAGACCAATCCTCCTGCCATGCCGCCGGCCGAACAGGCGACGCTCACGCCGGTGTATCCTCTGACCGAGGGCATTCAACAGCCCAGGGTCAGGGGGCTCTGTCAGCAGGCCCTGAGCTATCTGGATCGCTACCCCATCAAGGACTGGCTGCCCCCGGCACTGCTGGCGGACTACCAGTTGCCCGGCATAACCGAGGCTGTTCGCCTGGTGCATTTGCCTCCGGCCGGTGCCCCGGTGCATCTACTGATAGAGGGAAAGCACCCGGCTCAGCAGCGGCTGGTGATGGAGGAGTTGCTGGCGCATCAGCTTAGCCTGTTGCAGGTCCGGGAGCAGATACAGGCCCGGGAGGCCTTGCCGCTGCTACCAGCGGGAGACCGGGCAGAGCGATTTCTGGAGCAACTGCCGTTCAGTCTGACCGGTGCCCAGCGCCATGTGATGGCCGATATCCGGCAGGATCTGAGCCAGCCGGTGCCGATGCTGCGCCTGGTTCAGGGTGATGTCGGCTCGGGTAAAACCGTGGTTGCTGCCTTATCTGCTCTGCAAACCATCGAAGCCGGCGCCCAGGTTGCCTTGATGGCACCTACCGAGATTCTGGCGGAGCAACACTATCAGAACTTCCGAAATTGGCTGGAGCCATTGGGTGTGGAGTTAGCCTGGTTGTCGGGGAAGGTGAAAGGCAAAGCCCGACAGGCAGCGTTGAGTGCGGTCGCCGAGGGTCGTGCGCAGATTGCCATTGGTACCCATGCCCTGTTTCAGGATGACGTGGTATTCCAGCGCCTGGCGCTGGTGATTGTCGACGAACAGCACCGGTTTGGCGTGCACCAGCGGCTGGCCCTGAGAGAGAAAGGGGTTGGCGGAACGCTGGCACCGCACCAGTTGATCATGACGGCGACGCCCATACCGAGAACCCTGGCCATGAGCGCCTATGCCGACCTCGATACCTCCGTGATTGATGAGCTGCCGCCGGGGCGCAAGCCCATCGAAACGATTGTGCTGCCGGAGAGCCGCCGGGACGACATCATTGAGCGGGTACGCAAGGCCTGCAGGGAAGGTCGGCAGGCCTATTGGGTCTGCACTCTGATTGAGGAATCCGAGGCGCTTCAGTGCCAGGCGGCGGAAGTGACCGCCCAGGAGTTGGTTGAGCGGTTGCCGGATCTGGCCATTGGCCTTGTTCATGGCCGCCTGAAAGCCCAGGAAAAAGCCGCGGTAATGGAGCGCTTCAAAAACGGCGAACTGGATTTGCTGGTGGCCACCACGGTGATCGAGGTCGGCGTGGACGTGCCCAATGCCTCTCTGATTATTATCGAGAACCCGGAGCGGCTCGGGCTGGCGCAGTTGCATCAGTTGCGGGGCCGGGTTGGCCGCGGTGAGCAAGCCAGTTTCTGCGTGCTGATGTATCACCCGCCCCTGTCCAATAATGGCAAGGCCAGGTTACAGGCGCTGCGGGACAGTCAGGATGGCTTCTTTATCGCCGAAAAGGATCTTGAGATTCGGGGGCCTGGAGAAGTGCTGGGTACTCGCCAGACTGGCTTGATGCAGTTTCGCCTGGCCGATTTTGAACGCGACAAGGGTTGGATTGCCCCCATTCGTGACATGGCGCCGAGCCTGATGAAGGAGCCTCGGGTAGTCTCAGCACTTATCAGACGGTGGCTGGGTGAGAAAATTCGTTATGGCGACGTATAGTGTTGGTCATGAATTTCATAACGCCTGTGCTCGTGGCCGATATTGGCCTGTTAATGTCGCGTTAATGACTGCAAAATGCATGAAAACTGATTGATAACCTTTGTCCGGAGAATGCTATGGAACTTCCTGTTGTGGTACAGCAGGCACTTGGTGATAACGCCCCCGGTGTATCGTTCCGGAGCGTAAGCCAGATTGATACCGGCCATTTGCTCCGAATGGTACTGCTCAGCGACGATCAAGGTAATCTGCAGGCCATCTGCCGTCGCAACGATATGCTCGATCTGGAAGCCCTGAACAAGCGTCTGGGGCGGGATCTGAGAATGATGCAGCGGCGCGAGCAGGTTCGGGTCCGCCAGAAAGCCGGGCTTCAGGAGTTGCCGGCGCTGCCATCACTCACCGGTTGGCCGACCGTAGTTGACCGGCGTGTGGATGAACTCGAGGCGGTCGCGCTGGAGTTGGGGGAACAGGACCTGGGCCTGATGATGCCGGGCGAAGATTTCCGCCAGTTGACGGCAAAGGCCGCCCGACACGATTTTGCGGTGGATACCGCGAATATATCCGTCAATCTTGACAATCACGCCGCCGACCGTGACCAGCTGCATTCCGCCATCAAAAAGTTCACCGGCTTGCGTATTCAGCAGCGACTGGAGGATACACTGGAGCTGCCGCCCTTGCCTGAGACTGCTCAGCGCATCATTCATCTGCGGGTAAACCCTAATGCGGTAATGGGGGACCTGGTGGATGTGGTGGAGAGCGATCCGAGCCTGGCAGCCCAGGTCGTGAGTTGGGCGTCATCATCGTTCTACGCCGCTGCAGGGCAGGTGCGTTCCGTCCACGATGCGGTGTCCCGGGTACTGGGTTTTGATCTTGTGATGAACCTGGCCATGGGCCTGGCGCTGGGGCGTGCCCTGAAGCACCCGAAGGATCATCCGGACGGTTATGTGGATTACTGGCAGCAGGCCATCTGGCAGGCTCAGTCTGCGGGCATTCTCGCGAGCATGATGCCTCGAGGGCAGCGACCTCTGTTTGGCCTCGCCTACCTGGCTGGTTTGCTCCATAACTTCGGGCATCTGGTACTGGCTCAGGTGTTCCCGCCGCATTTCAGGCTGGTCTGCCGGTCGCTGGAGGTTAACCCGCACATTGATTCCAGTGTCATTGAGCATTACCTGCTGGGGATCACCCGGGAGCAGATTGCCGCGCAGTTGATGGAAAACTGGGGTATGCCGGACGAGGTGACACTGGCCATTCGTTACCAGAAGAATCCTTCCTATGACGGTCCCCAAAGTGTTTATGTTCGTTTATTGTGGCTGGGACGGCAGTTACTGACGGAACGTGGTGTTGCCTTGGGCGCGGGTGAGCCGGCAACACAGGCTGTTTATGATGAGCTGGGACTGGACAGGGAAATGGTTCAGGAACAGTTTGATGAGCTGGTGCGCCGAAAAGACAGCATTATGGCCATGGCCGGGATGATGAGCCAGGGCGCATAAAAAAGGGCCGGCCATTGAGGCCGGCAAGTTCACCCGCTTGTTGCAGAGTCGTCCAAACTTGTCAGGAGAAAACAACGGGGAGGCTGATCCAGTGTGGTGGGAGCGGCCTCCTGTTTTTAAATTTAGACAAGCTCCGGGAAAAGGAAAGGCGACTGCATGCAGATTACATAAATGAGCATGGTGTCAGTTTTCCTTGAGGCTTAAAGCTATTGATTTGCTTTGACATATTTTTGAGGCGGGCGTCCGGTCAGTAACAAAAAGTTACAAAACCCTGGCGTCAGTCAAAACGATGATGCCGGATTGCGGTAGCGGCCCGACGGATTGCATCGGAATACTCCCTTTCCACCGCAAACCGTTCTTTGTCCATTTCCCGGATGGTCGCGGAGTCGGTATTCTTCCTCGCCCGATGGGTGGGCATATGCTGAATCTTGTCGTGCACCGTCTGGAACACCTGAAAGGGTGGTTTTTCCAGCAGTTCCGGGGCCAGGTAATCCAGCAGACCCTTGAATCTCAGACAGGCCTCGG
Source organism: Marinobacter nauticus (assembly GCF_003634635.1). Lineage (GTDB taxonomy): Bacteria > Pseudomonadota > Gammaproteobacteria > Pseudomonadales > Oleiphilaceae > Marinobacter > Marinobacter nauticus. The sequence continues at coordinate 741,556 of NZ_RBJB01000004.1, forward strand.
AATACTCAACCTGGTCTTCCTCTACCGCCATGGCGATAATCCGGATACTTTCAATCATTTCGTCCCGGCGCCGGGCCTGAAACTCCTCGGTTTTCTTCTGGCGCAGCCGCTGTTCGGACAGCAGCCTGGATTGGCGCCAGATATAAACCAGTAACACACCGATAATAACCAGCCCGATGGCAATAAAGACCAATTGCAGCCCTCTGGGCATGGTTACACTCCTGTTTGTTCAAGAGGCCACTATCAGGCCTGTTTCTGTTGAGGTTCGGGTTGCCAGACTCTGACATCAACCGCCTGGCCGTTCAAGACCGAGGTTCCCGAAACCGGATCCACCAGGGCATCATCCAACAGATCGTTGATGCTGACCCCGGCGTGGGACGATGCCACTGATTGGCCGGTGCCTGATCGATGGTGACCCCAACCGTGGGGGATGGACACCACACCCGGCATAATGTCTTCGGTGATTTCCACCGGGATCACCACGTCTCGCCCCTGAACCGAAACCTCGGCATGATTTCCGGGGTTCAACGCTCGTTTGCTGGCGTCGTCCGGGTGGATAAGCAGGGTGCAGCGGCCTTTGCCTTTGACCAGACGCTGGCTGTTGTGCATCCACGAGTTGTTGCTGCGTACATGGCGGCGGCCAATCAATAGCAGGCCGCCAGCGGGCGCAGATTCCAGGGTGGTCTGCATACGCTCCACATCCGCCAGATACCGGCGAGGGGCCATCTGGATCAGGCCGTCGCGGGTGAACAGACGCTCGGGCAATGCCGGCTGCAGAGGGCCGAGGTCGATGCCATTCGGCGCGGCTTTCAGAGCAGACAGCGACAGCCCTTTGGGCAATTCGTCCCAACGACGGTTCAGCGGGCTCAACCGGGCAAGGCCTTTGAGGGGGTTATGCTCTGGCAGGATGTCCATCACCAGTTCGATGGCGGTTTGGGCCAGTGGGCGCACCGGACCAGCATCGGCGCCGTAGGGGCCCGTGCGCAGGAGCAGGTCTAGAATGGGATCCGGCCCGAGTTTTTTAAACGCTCGCCAGCCCATTTCCGAGCGCATGGGTAGGCGCCCGTCTTTGCGTTGTTTTTCCAGACGGTGTGCCAGCTCCAGCAGAATCTGCCAGTCGTGCCGGGCGTCGTCCGCTGCCGGAAACAGGGCCTCGCTGTATTTGGCCACGTTGCGTACGGCGAACTGGCTGAAGATCAGATCGTAATGACTGCGCTCCAGGGCCGCCGTTGGCGGCAGAATGACATCGGCATGGCGGGTGGTTTCGTTCAGGTAGTAATCCACAGACACCATGAAATCGAGCCCCTCCAGGGCTGACTCCAGTCGCTGGCCGTTGGGGCTTGAAAGCACAGGGTTGCCGGCCACGGTCACAAAGGCACGGACCTGACCTTCGCCGGGTGTAAGCATTTCATCGGCCATGGTGCTGGCCGGATACTCTCCCGCAAATTCCGGCAGACCTCGAACCCGGCTGTGCCGCTTGCCAAAATGCCCGCGCTGCCCGGACATGGCGCCCAGTGCCACCAGGTCCACCGCCGGCTGGGTAAACAGTACGCCACCGGGTACATCCAGCTTACCGGTCAGGATATTCAGGCAGTAGGCCAGCCACGTGGTGGTGCCGCCAAACGCCTGGGTGCTGGTCCCCATTCGGGTATACAGGGCGGCCCGTGGGGTTTTGGCCAGCTGTCGCGCCAGCTGCCGGATGGCCTCAGCCTCAACGCCGGTGTGCCTGGTTACCGCTTCCGGTGAGAACGACAAGGCGGCAAGGCGCAGAAGATCCACATCTTTCACCAATCGTTCGGCGGCGCCGGCGTCCACCAGGTTTTCCTCGAACAGCGTGTGCACCATAGCCATCAGCAGGAAGGCATCGGTGCCGGGTCGGATAAAATGGAAGTCGTCGGCCAGGCGGGCGGTTTCAGTGCGCCGGGGATCAATCACCACGAGTTTCCCGCCCCGTTGACGCAGTGCTTTCAGGCGGCCCCGGATGTCCGGTACGGTCATCAGACTACCGTTTGAGGCCATTGGGTTGCCGCCAATACAGATAAACAGATCGGTATGGTCGATGTCCGGAATCGGAAACAGAATCTGGTGACCAAACATCTCCAGGCTGGCCAGCATGTGCGGTAGCTGGTCGTTGGAGGTGGCAGAGAAGCGATTCTGGGTGCCGATTGCCCGCAAAAACGGCATGGTGGTCATCAGGGCGCCGTGATTGTGGACATTGGGATTGCCCAGGTAGACCCCGATACTGTTCCGGCCGTAGGTTTTCCGAATTCCGTGAAGCTTCTCGGCAACCAGATCAAAGGCGTCCTCCCACGAGAGCTCTTCCCAGCCATGGGCAGTTTTGCGTATCGGCTTCTTCAGCCGCTCCGGGTCTTCATGCAGATCCTGAAGTGCGACCGCTTTGGGACAGATGTGGCCCTGGCTCAGAGGATCCTGGTCGTCGCCCTTGATACTGGTGATCTTGCCGTTGTTGACCTCAATGGCAACGCCACACATGGCTTCGCAGAGGTGACAGGTGCGGTAGTGGACGCCGTTTTCCATGCAGGCTCTCCCGGAATTCTTGTTGTTGGGTTTCATATTGCAACCAGATTATCAGGAAAACTACCCGGAATGAAAAACCGATTGTGATTGTGGCCCCAAAAGGCTAACAAAAAAGGCCAGTCCGGAGACTGGCCTGAGGAGGGTAGACCTGAGTAACCCGTGTTTTATTCGTACTGTGCCGGTAGGTCTTTGACCGGGTTGGAGATGAAGTTGAGGTAGGTGCCACCAACCGGAATCTCCAGCGGTAACTTGATGGTTACCAGGCCGATCTGAGAGATTCCCGCCGTGTTGGCTGTCACCAGAAGCTCATCCGCATTGCCAACAAAATTCACATTACGTTGCTCGATTTGCATACGCCCGTCATCAAAGAAGGTGATGTCTCCTTTGAGGTCGAGAGTGAATGGCCGGCCATAGAGATCATGGGTGCCGCCCAGTGGAATGACCATGTCTGGAGCGTCCAGCAGCAGGTCCGCCTTGGTGATGAACACTGGCTGTCCATTTTCGCCTTCAGCGATCACCCCGGGAATGAGTGAGTTGCGTGCGCAGTTGCTACCGGTGCACGAAGGATCATCTTTCGCGTAACGCATCCTGAGAACCTGGGTGTTTGTCACCGTTTCTTCCTGCAGTGGAATAAGGCCTGCCAGCTTGATCTTGGTGAAAACGCTGATGGAGCTGGTTGCGAGCAGTGTTGGATAGAGATCCACAAGAATGCCCTCGATCTCATCACCCTCAACGGTTGGATCCGGATCATAGGTACCGGGGCCTTTTACCTCGGTGTTAAGGGCGTAGGTCTGATAAATGAACTTGCTGCGAGGGCAGGAGACCCCTTCGCCGGCGTCACAACCGACCTGCGCCGGTACATTACCACCTGCAAGAGCGCTGGCTTGAGCTGTTTGATTGCGAACGGCCAGCTTGGTTGCGTTGGCAGAGGGAGCCCATCCCTCCGCATCACTGCCTTCATGGGCAAACGGCTCGAGGCAGTCGTCGGTATTCTCAAATGCCCGGTTACCCTTGCTGCTGTCATAGGGATTGCAGTCAATCAGGAAGTTCGAGTTGGTATCGCGAATGGGAAGGTTCCTCAGCGGTGTGAATACCGTCGAGACCGCTTCTGTGGCCGTAAAATAGATCACCAGCGGATCATTTCCACCATCCGGGTCGTTCAGACCCTCGAGCAGATCCGTTTTCAGAGCCAGGCCATCGGTGTCGCAGATTGCGCTGTAGCTCCCGGGCGAGCAGGCGCCAGAGCTCTCTGAGGATGCCAGGGTATAACGATAGTGAGCACCGGGTTCCCAGGGTTGATCCGGAAAGAACCGCACCCGCTGAGTGTTTTTCTCTAGCCGTCCGGGCACGCTCTCGACAACGCTCACAGTTCCCGCGCCGATACCGGACTGAGTCACTTTCTCAACGGCGAAGGTCTGGCCGAGAATAAAGGAGTTGATGTCCATCGATTTTGAGAAAACCACGGTGATGGGCCGATCCGCCGGCATTTCACTTACCGGCATGGTGTCGACTGTTGCTGCCCGTCCTCCGTTATAGGCATCGCCCCTCACATCATAGCACTGGCCAAGCACGCCATTGGCAAGGTCCAGTGCGCTGTGATTGGTTTCGCAGGGGAAACCGGGATAGGTAGTAAGTGCCAGTGGCGGGCGAACCTCAACGTTGTTGCCTTTGATGGGATCCAGTGAGAAGGTCAGCGTATCCAGGGCGACGACATTCCCGGCCAGATCGGAGACGCCGTTGACGCTCACATCATAGGTTTTGCCATGTTCCAGACCGCCGGCTTTGTTCAGGGTTACCGTGGTGCCGTCGATAGCATGCTGAACGTCAATCGGGGTGCCGTTTTCCGACACCGTGATGCCAGTTTCGATTGATTTCGGATCAAGCGGCTCATCAAAGAACAGAATGATCGGGTCGCCCGGGCGCTGCATGGACTGCCGGGTTGCCGGAACGGCGTTCGCAGGGCCGGGCATCCAGCTCACCAGGCTGGGTGGTGTGGCATCCAGTTCCCGCAGGTTCTCGGCATCCAGTACCGAGTCGGCATCGGTTGCGGCCTGCAGATGGAAGGCAATGGTGGAATCGGTGAATTCCTGACCCAGCAGGTTTGGTTCCACCATGCCGATGGCGTCGATGGTCAGAACGCCGTCCCGAACCAGAGCAATGCCGCGCAGTTCAACCCCCATCAGATCCTGGGACAGCGCGGCATTCGGCTGTGCTGCCTCCGTGTTCATGGATACGTCCATAAACAGGGTGATATGCCGCGGGGCATTGATGTCATCGGTGTACTGGTTCGGGCTCATGTAGCCGGATGCATCCGAGAGCATGGTCACTTTGATGGTGCCGGTTTGCTGGTCTTCGCCGGTCGCGGCATCCAAAACCTGTACCTTGCCACCCACGAGTACGTTCAGGCTGGTGCTCTTCAGCACACTGCCCTTGGGAATGCGCAGCGGCAGTGCTTCGTCAGCATCAAACGCCGGGGCGTAGGCGAGCTCGGCAAACAGGTCCCCGGTTTGTTGAGAGGGGCCGGCTTCGCCCTGGAGTACTGAGTTGAGCGTTACCGCATTGAGGGCCTGGCCGTTGAGCACAGAGCTCAGCTCACCGTTGCCGGAATCTACGGCGGTTTGTTGCAACACAACCGTTGGGCCGGTCTCTCTCGGGGTAAAGGTGAATTCCCCGGTGAAGCGGTTGTCCTCACTGCTGTCGGTCAGGCTGGCGAGGTTGGTCAAATGCAGGGTATAGGTTTCACCGGTGTCGAGAATATCCTGCTTGCTGCCGCACTGCGACAGTTCGGGGGTTACGCAGGGGTCAACCGTAATGCGGTTGCCTTTAACCAGTACCGTCGCCGGAACCTCTTCACCGCTGGCGTCCTTTAACTGAATACTGCCGCCGAGTGATTGCCATTCAGGATGGACCGGTTGCGTCATGGCAAACCGGAAGGTCGAAAAATTCATGGCCTGGAATGGGCTGTCGCTGGCGGGTACTTGCCAGGCAATGTCGAAAGTGTCTGCGGTGTTGGCCAGCCCCGCGAGACCCGCATAGGCGCCACGGGTTGCGAACTGGATGCCGTCATCACCAGTAGCGTTCGGAGTAGTGATTTGCCGGCCGCCCTCGGCGGCCAGCGGCTCCTGGAAGGTTACGGTGAATTCTTCGCCGGTCGCAAGCGGGTTAGCAGGCTCAAGCTTCAGACTTTTGCCATTATCGATCAAGGTCACGGTAAATGGCTGGAGCTGGTCGTTACTCTGCAGGGTGATCTTGTTCTGCAGGGTTGCTTCATCATCGGTAATCGCATGAGAGAAGCGCAGCACGATGTCGGCTTTCGGGCTGATATCAGCCTGCCCATCCATCGGGAAGGAATAGACCATCGAGCCGGGTCTGGGTTTTTCGTCAATGGACTGTTTGTCGCCACCGCCGCAGGCGGCCAGCAAAATGGCCGGAATCAGTGCCAGGGTCTTGTTGTACTTCATGGCAAGCCTCCTCAGAACTTCAGGGTGATGGATCCGCTGAATACGTGGATATCACCATCGGCAGTGACACTGGTTTCGTCACCGTCATAGTCCACCACGGTGAAGTCGCGCTCCTGCAGTTGCTGGTACTGATAGCCCAGGTCGAGCCGCACCGGGTAGGCGAGCAGGCGGGTTCGGTCGTAAGTGGCACTGATACCAAGGCCAACCACCAGTTTGTCGGTATCCAGGTAGTTGAGCTCCGGATTACGAGTGGTTTTAAGGGGAGACTCTTCGTAGGCAACACCGCCACGAAGGGCGAAGTTCTTGTTCAACTGATATTCCGCACCAAGGCGGGGAATCAGGATGTCGTCGAAACCGATCCGGTTTCCGGAGGCCACGGAACCTTGATCCTTGATGGAGTCGCCGCTGAATTCGTCTTCCAGTTCCGACCAGTTCTGTTGTTCGATACTGCCGCCGATGCGCCAGCCGTCACCCGAGTATTGGGTGCCGATGGCAATCGTTTCCGGCTGGAATGAGTCGATGGTTGTCACCGCCAGGCTGAGCCCGGGATCCGGGATGGTCTGGGTCACGATGATGTTGGAGTCGACTGTGGTTGAGGCCGACGACTTCGTCCGGTAGGTCACCGCCGTTTCCCATCCGTTCAGGAAGCAGTCAGATTCAGGACAAAATGTGCTACCCAGATCGATGTTCGTACCCAGAATGGTCTTCAGAGAAGGCTCGGCATTGACCGCAAGGCGCTCACGGCTGGTTTCGCCGCCCAGCGTCGAGACGGCATCAAGATTAGCGGTCGCTTCGAGCGTTACCCGAACCGAAGCACCGGCGGAAATGCCGCGCCAGATCGGTGTTGCGCCCCCGATGTTAAGAAACAAAGGCTCTTTCCCGTACTGAAGGAACTGTCCGCTTTCGCTGGTCTCTGAGCTGAATGCCAGCATTTCCTTACCGTACTTCTCCACGCCGGCAATAAAACCGAGGTAGATGGGGTGCCCGAACCGGGTGAGTGAACCAAGGTTGGTCTTCATGCCGATCAAAACGTGTTGGCTCGGAGAGTCCGAGACAATGTCACCGCTGGCGTTGGGATTGTCGGAACGCAGCTCCTGTTCGGAATGAAGGATACCCGCCGTAAGCTCGCCACGAGGATCTTTGGTCAGTGCTGCCGGGTTGTAGTAGGTGGCAGAAACCTGCTCGTTGAACATTGAGAGGGACTGGGCGGTGGCCACATCGACCGGCATCACACCGTAACTGGTACCCAGGTTGCCCATACTGGCACTGGCGGGCATGGACAGGGGGGCGGAAACTGCTGCAACGGCAAGGGATACCGCCCGTACTGAGAATCGGGGGGAAAGAACCATGTATACACTCCGTTCACTCATTGTTTTTGTGCTCAGTCCCTAGGGATTCCTTTCAGGACTGGTACGCTTGTTCAGGTTTAAGTGTATGAGGCTTGTCTGATCGGGACGTTGGCATTTTTGACACGACAGGGTGTCGGTAGGACCACGTAGCTCAAGGGTTGCCTAAAACGGCTGAAAACTCATGGGGTTAAGAAGTGGGGTTCTGTGTATTTCTGTTGCTTAATGTTTACTGTTTTGTGAACGGGCACAAAAAAGCTCCCCGGTGGGAGCTTTGGAATGATGCAAAAATCTTCGACAGTCAGGCTGGAGTAGTTCGATGAGGTCCAGCGCGATAGAACGGAGTGGTGGGCCCAGCTGGACTCGAACCAGCGACCAAGGGATTATGAGTCCCCTGCTCTAACCAACTGAGCTATAGGCCCGGAAAAGAAAACGGGCGCCATTATACCCACGAGGGGTGGCGCCCGCTACTGTCTTGCGGATTAACCGTTGCCCTGGTCGTCAATGAAGCCGCGCAGGTGATCGGAGCGGGAAGGGTGGCGCAGTTTGCGCAGGGCCTTGGCTTCGATCTGACGGATACGCTCCCGGGTGACGTCGAACTGTTTGCCGACTTCTTCCAGAGTGTGGTCGGTGTTCATCTCGATACCGAAGCGCATGCGCAGTACTTTGGATTCCCGAGCGGTCAGGCCGGCCAGCACGGAGCGGGTGGCTTCGCGCAGGCCTTCAGCGGTGGCAGAATCCACTGGCGACAGAGCCTGGATATCTTCGATGAAATCGCCCAGATGGCTGTCTTCGTCGTCACCAATGGGTGTTTCCATGGAGATCGGCTCCTTGGCGATCTTCAGCACCTTGCGGATCTTGTCTTCCGGCATATCCATGCGCTCGCCCAGCTCCTCGGGTGTGGGCTCGCGGCCCATCTCCTGCAGCATCTGGCGGGAGATGCGGTTGAGCTTGTTGATCGTCTCGATCATGTGCACCGGAATCCGGATCGTGCGGGCCTGATCCGCGATGGAGCGGGTGATGGCCTGGCGAATCCACCAGGTAGCGTAGGTGGAGAACTTGTAGCCACGACGGTACTCGAACTTGTCCACCGCCTTCATCAGGCCAATGTTGCCTTCCTGGATCAGATCGAGGAACTGCAGGCCGCGGTTGGTGTATTTCTTGGCGATGGAAATAACCAGACGCAGGTTGGCCTCAACCATTTCCTTTTTGGCGCGGCGGGCTTTCGCCTCACCGATAGACACCCGGCGGTTGATTTCCTTGATGTCGGCTACGTCCAGATCCACTTCGGTCTGAACGTTCTGGATGCGCTTCTGCAGGCGAACGATTTCATCTACACGCTCACCGATCGCGGCCGCATAGGGCTTTTTGGTGGCGGCAATTTCGCCGGCCCACTCAAGATCAGTTTCGTTGCCCGGGAACCATTTGATGAAGTCTTTGCGCGGCATTTTGCAGTCGCGTACACAGATCTGCATGATGGCGCGCTCATTCTCGCGGACCAGGTCGTTGGTTGAACGAACGACGTTCACCAGTTCGTCAAACGCCTTGTTGGCCAGCTTGAACGGGGCGAAAACCTGGCCCAGTTCGTTCAGGGCTTCCTGGGTTTTCTTGTGCCCACGGCCGTGTTTGGCCAAGGCCTTCTCGGCAGCGTCCAGCTTCTCTTTCAGCAGCTCGAAGCGCAGCCGGGTTTCTTCCGGATCTGGCCCGTTGTCGTTGTCGTCTTCGCTGGAGGTGTCGTCATCGTCGTCATCGCTGCTGGTATCGCTGTCATCAGCAGAGGTGTCTTCGGTGCTGGTGTCTTCACCCATGAACGGCTCGGCGTCGTCCGGGTCGAGGAAGCCGGTGACGATGTCGCTGATGCGACCTTCATTCTCGATGATGCGGTCGTAGGCCTGAATCACGGTGCCGGCGGTGCCCGGGAAATGTGCTACAGCGGCCATGACATCGCGAATGCCTTCCTCGATGCGCTTGGCGATGACAATTTCGCCTTCGCGGGTCAGCAGCTCAACGGTGCCCATCTCGCGCATGTACATGCGCACCGGATCGGTGGTGCGGCCAGCGTCGGTCTCAACGGCGGCAAGAGCAGCAGCGGCTTCGGCGGCAGCAGCTTCGTCGGCAGTGGAGTCACCTTCGGTCATCAGCAGGGTATCCGCGTCTGGTGTCTCTTCGCACACCTGGATACCCATGTCGTTGATCATCCGGATAATGTCTTCAACCTGATCCGGATCTGCGATATCTTCCGGGAGGTGATCGTTTACCTCGGCGTAAGTCAGGTAACCTTGTTCCTTGCCTCGTGCGATGAGGTCTTTCAAACGTGATTTCTGCGAATTGCCTGACATAGACACCCTGTGAACTCGCTTTTAAAAAGGAAAAAAGTTAAACAGCCATTATAGCTGTCGCTCGGTTGCGCTGCCACCGAATGGTTAGATGGTGATCAGGGCAACAGGTTTCAAGTGCTCAGCTTTCAGCCTTCGGATTTAACGTACCGGCGCTGAGCGTTCGCAGCTCCTCCCGTTCTTCCGGGGAAAGCTGTGCCAGGTTCCGGAGCAGGGTTGCCAGCCTCTGCTGACGCGCGGCCTCTTCATTCGGGCTTAACAGCTCTCTGGCAGCCGCCAGTGTGCTTTCCCGGGCCGGTATGTGCTCCAGTTCGTCAAACAGGTTGTAAAACCTGTCCCTGGCCTGTTTGTTCGTGGCCAGCCCCGCGACCAGTGTCTTGCGGGTCTGAATTTTTTCTTCCAGTAACCAGCGGGCAAAACGCCCCGCGCGTTCAAGCTGCCGGGTGCTGTCTGCCAGAGCTTTCACTTCGGTTGCCAGTTCCGGTGCTTCCAGCAAGGCCAGGCACAAGGTGCTGTCTTTGCTGAGTTTTACGTCAATCCGCTCTTCCGTGGGCCGGCTTTGGCCTTCACCGCGCCAGCCCCGTGCCTTGTAATTCTGGCCCTGCTGGCGGTTCTGCCACTGGTTGCGGCCGCCGCAAAGGCGCAGCATTTCGTGCCACATGGCGTCCCGCAACGTGCTGCGGGGCATCTTGTTCAGCAAGGGCTCAACCCGTGCCCGAAGTTCGCCTCGGTGTTCGGGCAACTGCAGATCAAGGCCCTCGCTCTGGCGATCAAACAGATAGCGTGAGAAGGGTGTGGCGCCCTCAATACGCTTCTGAAATGCGTCCGGCCCTTCTTTGCGCACCAGTGTGTCCGGGTCTTCGCCTTCTGGCAGCATGAGGAACTGTAGGTGCAGCCCGTCTGCCATCAGTTCCAGGGCATTCTCCATGGCCCTGTCCGCTGCCCGAAAACCTGCCTGGTCGCCGTCAAAACAGAACACGATATGCCGAACGTGCCGAAGCAGTGCGGTCAGGCTGTCCTGGTTGGTGGCCGTCCCCAGAGTCGCCACCGCGTAATGGATGCCGTGCTGGGCCAGCGCAATCACATCCATATAGCCTTCGACCACCAGCAACTTGTCCAGTTGTCGAATGGCTTGCCGGGCCTCGAACAGGCCGTAGATTTCCCGGCTCTTGTGGAAAACGTCCGATTCCGGCGAGTTAATGTACTTGGCCTTGTCGTCGCCCAGCGTGCGCCCGCCGAAGGCGATGGTTTTGCCTCGGGTGTTCCGGATGGGAAACATAACCCGGTTGCGGAACAGATCCCTGGGGCGGCCGTACTGGTCCGACACCGTGCGGGTCTCAATCAGTGGTGCTTTAAGATCCTTCGGGGCGGCGTCGTAAAGTGCCGTGCCGGTGCCCGGTGCAAAACCAATCTGATACTGCTGGATAATGTTTTCATCCAGTCCCCGCTGCTTCAGGTAGTCCCGGGCATAACCGCCTTGCTGACTGGTCAGTGCTGAGTGATAGAACCGGTTGGCAAACTCCAGGGCATCGGTCAGTGTCCGCGCCTGTTGCATTTCCTGTTTGGCAGCTCGGTCGTACGGCACTTCCAGCCCGGCACGCTTGGCCAGTTCTTCTACCGCTTCGGTAAAACCCAGGCCCTCAAATTCGCGAACAAAGCTGATGGCATCGCCATGGGCTCCACAGCCAAAGCAGTGATAGAAGCCTTTGTCCGGTCGAACGTTAAATGATGGCGTCTTCTCGTCGTGAAACGGGCAGCAGGCCTTGAAGTTGGCTCCGGCTTTTTTCAGCGTGATGCGCGAACCGATCAGCTCCGCCAGATCAATGCGATCCAGCAGGTCTTCAACAAAGCGTTGAGGGATCAATCCGCTCATGGTGGCTCCACTTCAGCCGGGGTGCCGGGTGCGAAGGCATTTTCGCCATAGCCAAAAATGCCGCCGAAGCCAGGCCTCGGCGGCATTTTCAGCTTGCCGGGTGGGGCGAAACGCCGTTCCGGCAATCAGTTGTGCAGTCGATGCGCGCCTGAACTCAGTACAGACGCTCGAACTTGCGCTGTTCCCGCTGAAGCTTCTTGAGATGACGCTTAACGGCAGCAGCTGCTTTACGCTTACGAACAGCGGTCGGCTTCTCGTAGTGCTCACGACGACGTACTTCAGACAGTACACCGGCCTTCTCGCAGGAACGCTTGAAGCGACGCAGTGCTACGTCAAACGGCTCATTCTCTTTCACTTTAACAGCTGGCATTCGAAAATCACCTACCTGATAGATTCGGTTTCAATTTGTTCCGTCGGCCAGTGCCGTACGGGCTCGATCCCTGGTCAGATTGGCTAAAACTCGACCAGTGCTAATTTAGGGCGGCAATGATAGCCGCTGGGCTGGCCAAGGTCAATCACTGTTCAACGAAACTGCCGGAAGCTTTCGGGTTTCTGCTAAAATGCCGCCCACGTACCCGACACCCCTTGGATATAGTGCCCATTATGCTGATTCTTGGTATTGAAACCTCCTGCGATGAGACCGGTGTAGCCCTGTTTGACGCTCAGCAGGGGCTGCTGGCCCATGCCCTTTACAGTCAAATCGGTATGCACGCCGATTATGGCGGCGTGGTGCCTGAGCTGGCCTCCCGGGATCATGTCCGCAAGTTGCTTCCTTTATGCGATGAGGTACTGGCTCAAGCCGGTAAAGCCCGTTCCGATATCGAAGGTATCGCCTATACCGCCGGGCCGGGGTTAGTGGGTGCCCTGATGGTGGGCGGCTCGGTGGCGCATGCCTTGGGGTTTGCACTGGGGATTCCGGTGTTGGGAGTGCATCACATGGAAGGTCACCTGCTGGCGCCCATGCTGGAGGACAATCCGCCGGCGTTCCCGTTTGTCGCGCTGCTGGTGTCCGGTGGCCATACCCAGTTAGTGCGGGTGGATGGCATTGGTGAGTACCAGATGCTGGGTGAATCGGTGGATGATGCCGCCGGCGAGGCGTTCGATAAAACTGCGAAAATGCTGGGGCTGGATTATCCGGGTGGCCCCCGGGTAGCTGCCCTTGCGGAAAAGGGTCGAGAGGGGCAGTACCGTTTTCCCCGCCCGATGACCGATCGTCCCGGCCTGGATTTTTCCTTCAGCGGGCTGAAAACCTACACCCTGAACACCGTGAACGACGCACAAGATAAAGGTACGCTGGATGAGCAGGTAAAAGCGGACATTGCTCTGGCGTTCGAAGCTGCAGTAGTTGATACCCTGGTCATCAAATGTCGCAGAGCCCTGGAGCAAACCGAATGTAAGCGGCTGGTCATTGCCGGCGGGGTCAGCGCCAACAAGCGATTGCGGGCGGCACTGGAGGCCATGGCAGAAAAGCTGCGTGGTTCGGTGTTCTACGCTCGTCCGGAGTTCTGCACCGACAACGGTGCCATGATTGCCTATGCCGGTGCGCAGCGGCTAAAGGCCGGTCAGCAGGATGGCGAGCGGATTGTGGCGGTACCCCGGTGGCCGATGAATACCCTGCCGCCGGTGGCGGAACCTCGTCACAACGGCCTTGTGGACTAGCCGGGCGGGAACTTAGAGCCCGGTTTCCCGCCCCTGGGCCAGGCGAATCAGGTTGTTGCGGTGACGCACCACAATCAGCAGGGTCAGCAGTCCGAACAGGGGCAGGGTTTCCGGTTCCAGCAGGGCGCTGATGAGCGGGCCGCTGGTGATTGCCACCAGAGAGGCCACGGCTGAAATGCGCCAGCGCCACATTACGCCCAGCCACAAGCCTGCCATGATGGCGGTGGTGAGCGGCGCCAGTGCCAACCCTGCCCCGAGGGCCGTGGCAACACCTTTGCCCCCTTTGAACCGATAGAATGCCGGGATCATGTGTCCGGTCACCGCGCACAGGGCAATCATGGCCTGCACCAGAATGGACATGCCAAGGCTTTGACCGAGCCAGACGGGCAACCAGCCCTTGAACGCATCCAGCACCAGGGTTGCCAGCGCGGGTTGCCAGCCACCTGCCCGGTACACATTGGTGGCTCCGGGGTTGCCGGAACCCAGGGCGCGAGGATCTGGCAGTTTCCAGAGGCGGCACACTGGTATCGCGAACAGCACGGAGCCCGCCAGATAAGCGCTGGTGCAAAGCAAGACAATCGCAACGGGTTGGCTAAAGACGTCCATGGCGTAACCGCTGTACAGAGACTGGGCCCTGTGTTCTGTGAGAAAATGCCGCCCGCATCAAGGCAGGCTGGTTGTCCGTCACAGTATCGTCTGCCTGTGTAATATTCAATCAGCCATCAGTGGAAGGCTCGGGAGACCGGTTTGGCAAATGGCAAATGGGACACAGTCCTGATTGAAGGACTGGCGGTGGAAACCGTGATCGGGGTGTACGATTGGGAACGCGAAGTCACACAGCGGCTACTGGTGGATCTGGAACTGGCGTGGGATAACTCGGTGCCCGGCGCCAGTGACGATGTTGCCGATGCGCTTGATTACGCCGCCGTTAGCGAGCGGGTCAGTCAGTGCCTGCAAACGCTGCAGCCGGAGTTGCTGGAGCGGGCCGCAGAGGAAGTTGCCCGTTTGCTGCAGGGCGAGTTTGGCGTGCGTTGGCTGAGGCTGACGTTGAGCAAGCCCGGTGCTGTGCCGGCCGCACGCTCGGTGGGCGTGAGAATTGAGCGGGGGGCACGGGCATGAAACGTGTATACATCAGTATCGGCAGTAATATTGAACGCTATCGCCATGTCAGCGCGGCGCTGGATGCTCTGGCCGGTTGGTTTGGAGAATTGGCCATTTCTCCGGTTTACGAGAGCGAATCGGTCGGCTTCGATGGCTCGGATTTTCTGAACCTGGTGGTGGGTGTGGATACCGATATGTCGGTAGGAGAGCTTTCCCGGCGCTTCAAAAAACTCGAGGCAGACAACGGCCGCAAAGCTTCGGCGCCCAAGTTCAGTCCAAGGACTCTGGATCTGGATATTCTCACCTGGGGCGATGCGACCGGCACCCTTGATGGGGTTGAACTGCCCCGGGCTGAAATCCTAAAAAACGCATTTGTCCTGAGGCCGCTGGCCGATATTGCTCCGGACGAATTGCACCCTGTGTGCGGAGAGAGCTATCGCAGCCTCTGGCAGTCTTACCAGAAGGACCAGAAGCTCTGGCCCGTCGATTTCACCTGGCAGGGGCGTCAGATCTCAAGTTCCGGAGCGGTCGCGGAATAACCGGATCAGGTTGTCGGTGGCGCTGTCTCCAGCGCTGCCATCTTCACTCTCGCCCAGCAGTTTCGGAAGAATTTCGTTGCCAATCTGTTTGCCCAGCTCCACGCCCCATTGATCAAAGCAATCAATATCCCAGATAACGCTCTGCACGAAGGTGCGGTGTTCATAAAGTGCAATCAGTGCCCCCAGGGTGTGCGGAGTCAGGCGTTCCATCAGCAGGATGTTGCAGGGCCGGTTACCGGGAATGGCCTTGTGTGGGGCCAGCTGGCGGGCGGCATCACCATCAAGACCGCCGGCCAGCAGTTCCTGTTCGGCCTCTGCTTCCGTCTTTCCGGCCATCATGGCCCGTGCCTGAGACAGACAATTGGCAAACAGAGCAGCATGGTGGCTGGCCACCGGATTGTGGGACCTCAGGGGAATGATGAAGTCGGCAGGAATCAGCCGGGTACCCTGATGAATCAGTTGGTGATAGGCGTGCTGGCCGTTAGCTCCCACGCCGCCCCAGAGCACGGGCCCGGTAGGGTAATCCACGCTGATGCCATTCTGGGTTACGCGCTTGCCGTTACTCTCCATATCCAGCTGCTGAAGGTGCTCCGGCAGGTATTTCAGGTATTCGTCATAGGGCAGTACCGCATGGCTCTCGGCGCCCCAGAAATTGTTGTACCACACGCTGAGCATGGCCATGATTACCGGCAGGTTTTCCCGCTCGGGCGCTTCCCTGAAATGGGAGTCCATGGCATATGCACCGGCGAGTAGCTCCCGGAATGCCGCCATGCCAAGCGTTAACGCAATCGGCAGGCCGATGGCGGACCAGAGGGAATAACGACCACCTACCCAATCCCACATGGGAAAGGTGTTGGCGGGTTCGATGCCGAACCGGGCCGCTTCTTCGACGTTGGCCGTGACTGCCATGAAATGCTGGGAGACCGAGGCTGCGTTGCCACCATTATCGAGAAACCATTGCCGGGCGAGCAGGCTGTTCTCCAGGGTTTCCTGGGTACGGAAGGATTTTGACTGCACCAGAAACAGCGTGGTGTCCGGATTCAGGCATGCCAGGGTTTCGGTAATGTCGGTGCCATCGATGTTGGCGACAAAGTGACAGTTAATGGAGCCCTGCCAGTACGGGCGTAGCGCCTCGACGGCCAGCTTCGGCCCGAGAAACGAGCCTCCGATGCCAATACTGACAACGTCGGTAAAACGGGCGCCGGAGTGGCCGGTGCGTTCACCACTGTGAATGCTTTCAACCAGCGCTTCCATCTTCCCCAGTGTGCGATGGATTTCGGGAATGACGTTGTCGCCGTTCACCCGAACCTCGCCCTGTTCACCCTCACGAAGGGCGGTGTGCAGGGCGGGGCGTTGTTCCGTGAGGTTCACCAGACCGCCCCGGAACAAGGCCGTACGACGTTCCTCCAGACCACAGGCCCGGGCCAGGTTGAGCAGAGCCTCCAGCACTTCGTCCGTCAGCCGGTTGCGGGAGAAATCCAGCGACAGGCCTGCACCCTCTACCAGGTAACGCTGGGCACGGCCCGGATCCTGCTGAAACAGCTCCCGCATGGGTAGGTGTTCGAGCCGGGCTTTGGCGTCGTTGAGAGCTTGCCATTCTGCTCGGCTGGTGAGCGCAGGGTGTTTCTCAGGCATCAGGGGGTCCCTTCCGTTGTCTGGGGGTGAGGCTCCATAGTGAGGTTTCAGCGCGTGATCGAGAGGTTATCAATCAAACGGGTGGTACCCAGGAACGCTGCGACCAGTAGTGTGAGCTCGCGGTCATCCTTGCTGGCGGGCTTCAGGGTCAGGCTGTTGACGATGT
Organism: Marinobacter nauticus; assembly: GCF_003634635.1. Lineage (GTDB taxonomy): Bacteria > Pseudomonadota > Gammaproteobacteria > Pseudomonadales > Oleiphilaceae > Marinobacter > Marinobacter nauticus. The sequence goes on from NZ_RBJB01000004.1 coordinate 758,210, forward strand.
TGAAGTAGTCCGGCCTGAGCCCTGCCTCAGACAGTGCATCGCGTGCCTCCTGCTCGAGGATGCTGTAGTCGGTGCGTCCCTGTGCCAACTGGTCAGCGGTATGACGGAGTGTTCGGAACACCACCGGAGCGATGCCCCGCTCCTGCTCGGACAGATAGCCGTTACGGGAGCTTTTCGCCAGGCCATCGTCTTCCCGCACCGTCGGCGCGCCAATCACTTCCACCGGAATCATCAGATCCCGGGCAAGTTTGCGTATCACCGCCAACTGCTGAAAATCCTTTTCGCCAAACACGGCAATGTCGGGCTGAACCATGTTGAACAACATGGTAACCACGGTGGCCACGCCTTCAAAGTGGCCCGGCCGGCTGGCGCCACAGTGGCCCTCGCTGACTTCGGGAACCACCACCTTGGTCTGATTGGCGAGCCCTTGAGGGTAGATCTCTTCAACGCCCGGGGCAAAGACCAGAGTATTGCCCGCTGCCGCCAGCTTTTCCTGGTCTTCAACCAGGGTTCGCGGGTAGGTGTCCAGGTCTTCATTGGCGCCGAACTGCATCGGGTTCACGAAAATACTGGTGACGACGATATCGGAGGCCTCGGCCGCCTTGCGCACCAGCGAGATATGGCCCTCGTGCAGGTTGCCCATGGTGGGTACCAGACCGATGGTCTTACCCTGCTGGCGATAGCCCCGCAGAATCGTGCGCAGTTCTTTGAGTGAGTGTACGGTTCTCATGCCTTGAACGTATGCTCCTCGGCTGGGAAAGTGCGTGCTTTGACGGCTTGGGCATAAGCCGCAATGGCTTCCGGGATGGAGTCGGTCTCGGCGAGGAAGTTCTTCACGAAACGGGGTTTGCGGCCGGTGGTGACGCCCAGCATGTCGTGCAGTACCAGTACCTGGCCATCGGTATCCGAGCCTGCTCCGATGCCGATGACCGGCGCCTTCACGGCCTGGGTGATACGAGCGGCGAGCGGGGCCGGTACACACTCCAGCAGGATGAGATCGGCACCGGCGGCTTCCAGTTCGCAAGCATGCTCAATCATGGCCTCGGCGGTCTTCTCATCACGTCCCTGTACCTTGTAGCCGCCGAACTTGTTGACGAACTGTGGCGTCAGGCCCAGGTGGGCACAAACAGGCACACCACGTTCACTCAGGGCTTCGATGGTGTCCTTCATCCAGTCGGTGCCTTCCAGCTTGACCATGTGGGCGCCGGCGCGCATCAGCTCCGCAGCATTGTCCAGTGCATCGGCAACGGTACCGTAAGACATGAACGGCATATCGGCCATGATCAGGGCGCCTTGGTTACCGCGGGCGACACAGCTGGTGTGATACACCATCTGATCCATGGTGACCGGGAGCGTACTGTCGTGGCCTTGCAGCACCATACCAAGAGAGTCGCCAATCAGGATGACATCAACGCCAGCCTCGCTGACAACCTGAGCAAAGGTTGCATCATAGGAGGTCAGTGCCGAGAAGGCTTCGCCTTTTTGCTTGTATTCCCGCAGGGTATTGATGGTAACTGCCATAGAATCCTTGCCTTTTGGGTGGATGGGCCAGTTTTGGACCGGGGTCGACCGGTGTTCAGAGCGTTAATGTAAATCCCGGGTATATCAGACACAAGAGTAGCATGCTCTTCCGCACCTGGATGCGATAAGGAACCTGGTCAGGGGTGCGCCTGGGCTGGCAGCCTGCGCAGCTGGTTGTCCGGGCAATGTCGGCGCAGTTCCGCAACGCTGGTGCCGTCCGGCAGTGCCAGTTCCGGGGCTAGGTCCAGCAGGGGTTGCAGGACGAAATCACGGTTGGCCAGTTCCGCGTGGGGAACGGTCAGGCGTGCGTCGTTGAGGGTTGTCTGACCAAACAGCAGCAGATCCAGATCCAGGGTGCGTGGTCCCCAGTGCCTCAGTCGCTCACGGCCGTGGGCCTGTTCAATGGCTTGCAGGCAATCCAGCAGTTCGTGGGCAGAAAGATCGGTACGCAGATGAACGGCACCGTTCACGAAATCTGGTTGATCCTGCGGGCCGACGGGGCGGCTGGCATAGAACGGAGATTGCGCTACCAGTGTGGATTTGGGTAAGCCCGCGAGTTCCGACACGGCTCTTGCCAGTTGGGCTGCAGGCTGTTCCAGATTGCTGCCCAGCCCAATATAGGCATCGACAGTCATGGCTGGGGCGGTTTTCTTGCAGGTTTGCGCTTGCGACGGCGCTTTTTCGGACCACCGGAGCCCAGCTCGGAAAGCATTTTTTCCTGCGCACGCTCATCCGCCTGCTGGAATTCCGTCCACCATTGCCCGAGGCCCGGCTCAATTTCGCCCGCGGCTTCCCGCACCAGCAGAAAATCGTAGGCCGCCCGGAAGCGCGGATGGGTCATGGTACCGAACGCTCGTTTGCCCTGGCGACGGGGTAGCCGCATCTGCAGTTCCCAGATTTCTTTCATGGGGCCCGAGAAACGTTTCGGTATCGCGGTTGCCTGCACCTGGCGGCCGATCACCTTGCCGATGGCGCCGTGCAGCGCCGGCTGAACCGGATCGCCATTGTCCTGGCGCCTGCGCCATTCCACCTGCAGAGCCGGCCAGAGCATGGCCGCGAACAGGAAATACGGGGTCACTGATTTGCCCTGGGCAATCCGGGCATCGGTGTTGCGAAGGGCTTGCAGTATCAGTTCATCGGGTTCGCCGGCATCCAGTGCCCGGGCGGTCTCCGGGAACAGTGGGGCCAGCAGACCATAGTTCTGAAGCAGGCGATAGGTTGCCTCGCCGTGGCCGGCGGAGAACAGTTTGAGGACTTCATCGAACAGCCGGGCCGGAGGGATGTGCGCCAACAGTGGGGCCAGCTCCCGAATGGGGGCCTCCGTTTCCGGCTCAATCTGGAAGTCCAGTTTGGCCGCAAAACGAATGGCGCGCAGCATTCTCACGGGATCTTCCCGATAGCGGGTTTCCGGGTCGCCAATCAGGCGGATCTGACGGTTTTTCAGATCCTGCACGCCGTTGGCAAAGTCGATAATGGAGAAATCCCGGATGCAGTAATACAACGCATTGATGGTGAAGTCGCGCCGAAGTGCGTCTTCTTCCTGATTGCCATAGACATTATCCCGCAGTAACAGACCATGTTCACTGGTCTTGTGCTCGTCGTCGGCCAGGTCGTCATCGGTATCCCGGGCATTACCGCGGAAGGTGGTTACTTCGATGATTTCCCGCCCGAACACCACGTGCACAATGCGAAAGCGGCGACCAATCAGGCGGGAGTTCCGGAACAGGTCGTGAACTTCTTCGGGTGTTGCGTTGGTGGCTATGTCGAAGTCTTTGGGTTGTCCGCCAAGTAGAATGTCGCGAACGCCACCGCCCACCAGATAGGCCTCGTAGCCGGACTTGTTCAGACGGTGCAGTACCTTCTTGGCCGGTTCACTGATCATGGAGCGGGAGACATTGTGCTGATCCCGCGGGATCTCCTGCCGCTGGTAGTGGCGGGCTTTCTTCTTCCCGTTGCCGGGAATGAAGGAGCGTAGTTTTTCAACAAGTCGTTTAGGCATGGAATTCCGTGTTTGCGAAGCGCAAAAACGGGGATTTTAACGGTTTGCGCAGGAATTGCACATGTTTGACGGAAATGCCAGTGAATAAAGTGGTCATGGAGGCCTGTTGAGGGAAGGCTATTTTTGGCAGTCCGGAAAATCAAAAGGCGGATCCGTTTCCACGAATCCGCCCTGAAAGCGTTGACGATCTGCATTGTTTTTGTTGTTGCCGGGATTCTTTTTGATTCTTTTACCCCACTGTGTTGTCCCCAAGATAAGGACCTTAAGCAATGCAAACGGAAAGCTTTGAATACATAGAGCGGCCAGTAACACGGTGCGGGTTATGGGAGTATCTGCAGTGTCGCCTGGAAGACGATTCTTCTCTACATCTACAACTCGCACGTGTCGTGGGACCCCTAAAAAGCATAGTACCCAAAACACTCAGTTCGCTTGCACCCTGTTCTTGTTTTTGTTGCCGGGCGCTCGTGCAGCTATTTGTTTTTGTTTTGGCGCTGCGTTGTCACTTTTGTTTTTGTTGTTGTGCGCTTATTAGTGTGCAGTGGTCGTGCCAGTTTTAGAAAAGCCTTTTTAAACAGGAGGTTATGAAAATGAGGTATGTAAGTGTTACCCCGTATCTCCTGAAAGTGTTACCTGGGTCTCATGATCTGGACAGGAAGTGTTACCGAGAGGAACAGGCGGTAACAACTGATTCTGGGTTCATTCTTTGTGTCAGGCTTTTTTGCGGGGGATGCCCAGGCGTTGCCGACGCTCCCAAAGTGACTTTCGGCTGATGCCCAGCTTCTGCGCCAGCTCGGTCTCGCTCATCCGGTCCTGATTTTCAAGCACAAAGTGTTGGAAGTAATCCTCCAGCGACAGATCGTTGGACGAATCAACATCCCTTGCAGGGGTTTGTTCATTATTGCCTTCAACCAGGGTTTCCGGGATGTACTCGTCGGCGGAGTCGCTGTCCAGGTCCAGTACCGCCGGGGTAATGACATCGCCATCGGTCAGGATTGAGGCTCGTTCGATGGCGTTTTCCAGTTCCCGGACGTTGCCGGGCCAGCGATAGCGTTCCAGTGCCTGCATAGCCTCGGGGCTCAGAGACAGCTCCGGGCGACCAAGCTTGCTGGCCTGGCGTTTCAGGAATCGGCGAGCCAGGCCCAGAATGTCGGCGCGACGTTCCCGCAGGGGCGGTATGCGGATCTGCATCACATTCAGTCGGTAGTAAAGGTCTTCCCGGAACTCGCCGGTTCTGGTCATGGCTTTCAGGTTTCGGTGGGTTGCGGCGATCATCCGCACATCCACGGTCCGGCTCTGGGTGGAGCCCACTTTGCGAATCTCGCTTTCCTGCAACACCCGCAGCAATCGGGCCTGGGCTTCGGCAGGTAGTTCGCCAATTTCATCCAGGAACAGACTGCCGCCGTCTGCCGCTTCAATCAGCCCGGTGCGGGCCGAGACGGCGCCGGTAAAGGCGCCTTTCTCGTGGCCAAACAGTTCCGATTCGATCAGGCTTTCGGGAATGGCCGCGCAGTTTACGGAGATGAGCGGTTTGCTGGCTCGCGGGCTGAGCAGGTGCAGAGCCCGCGCCGCCAGTTCTTTACCGGTACCGGATTCGCCCTGGATAAGCACTGTGGTCTCGGTGGGGGCGACTTTGCGAATCAGGGTGAACACCTTCTGCATGGGCTCACACTGGCCAAACATGATCTCGGATGGGTCCGAGTCGGGTCCGCTCGTGCGGGCGGCATCACCAGGGCCGGTTATTTCATCGGAAGCCGAAGACTTGCGTGCCAGAATATTCTCTACAGCCGCGAGCATTTCGTCATGGTCGAAGGGTTTGGCAATGTAATCCACGGCGCCCATCTTCATGGAGTCAACCGCGGACCGCAAACTGGCATAACTGGTCATGATCAGTACCGGCGTGTTGGGGGCGCGGTTGATCATTTCCGTACCGGCGGCGCCTGGCAGGCGCAGATCGGTGATGACCAGGTCGAAGCTGTCCGGGTCGAGGCCCTCGGCTTCTTCTACCGAGACAGCATCTGCCACCTCATAGCCGGCGTGCTGGAGAAGTTTGCGAACCGCCGAGCGGATAATGTCTTCGTCTTCAACAATCAGAATACGGGGCATAGGGTGTTCACGACCTTTCGTTCGGGCTGCTGTAACCGCTGTCGGTATCAGGCTCGTAGGCAGGCAGGCGGAGTCTTACGCAGGTGCCCAGGCCGGTTTCCGGATTGGCCGGGCTTTCCACCTGAATGTTGCCATAGTGCTCTTCAATGATGCTGTACACCAGTGACAGGCCAAGTCCGGTTCCTTTGTTGGGGGCCTTGGTGGTGTAAAACGGTTCGAAAATATGATCCAGCTGGTCTGCCGGTATGCCGGAGCCTTCGTCAATGACCTCGATGATAGCGGAGTAGCCGTCGGCCTTTCCAGCAACCCGGATGGTGCCGCCGTCCGGGGAAGCGTCCCGGGCATTGGCCAGCAGGTTGATGAATACTTGTACCAGCCGTTGTTCATCTCCCAGCACCTGCAGGCTGGCGGGGCACTCGTTCAGAAAACTGATGCCGAGCCCCTTTTCGCTGAGCGACAGCAGGTTGATGGATTCATCAATGCAGCGGTGCAGGCTGACCGGCTCATAACGGTTGGCATGAGCGTGGTTGCCGGTACGTGCGAAGTTCATCAGCGACTGCAGGATGGTGGAAATGCGTCGGGTCTGCTGCTGAATCTGGTCTGCAGTTTCCAGAATGGACGGATCATCGGTTTCCAGTTTCAGGTTCTGGGCCAGAGACGAGATGCCGGTGACGGGATTACCGATTTCGTGAGCGACGCCCGCCGCGAGGCGCCCCACGGAGGCCAGTCGTTCGCTGTGCATCAATTCATCTTCCAGCAAGCGGGTTTCGGTCTGGTCCTCCACCAGGATGATCGAGCCGCCTTCGGTGTGATCCGGGCCGCTCAGTGTCGCCTTGTGCAGGTTCAGCCAATGTGGCTTGCCGCGAAGATCCAGCCTGTGCTTGTAGCGGTGCAGGTCGTCGCCTCGATTGAAATCGTCCAGCAGGGCGTGCCAGTGCTCCGGCAGGGCCAGCAGCTTGGCCCCGACCACTTCCTCGGCGGAAATGTTGGTGAGGCTTTCCATGGCATGATTCCACATCAGAATCTCGCCGTCTTCACCCACTGAACAGGCGGGGATGGGCAGGTTCTGCAGGGTCTGCCGGTAGTGGCGGCGAAGGTTGTCCAGTTCGCCGGCCAGGCCGGTGAGCTGATTCTGGTAATCGCCCAGCGCTCGCTCCACATAGCGAATATCCTGCCCGGTACCTCCATGGGTGAGCGGTTTGAAGCCCAGGTGGCGCTTGACGATGTCCCGGGCGACCGAAGGCCCCAACAGGCCAGACAGGTTGATTTCCACTTGATCCCGCAACCGCCGCAACTGGTAAGGCCGGAACTCGACATTGGGGAGCTTGAGCTGGTTCAGGGCCCGCTCCACTTCCCGACGGGCGACCCGGATGCCCAGTGGCTCGGCCAGTTGCTGCACGAATTCGTTGGAGGATGCTGCCAGCAGTTCCCGCCGCTGCGGCCGGGACAGGGCGCCGAGCGAGCACGCCTGAGCGGCACTGGTTTCCTCCGGTGATGCCGGGCTGAGAATTGAGATCAGCGCAAACACACTGATGTTGGCGGTCAGGCTGACGAAGGTGAACAGGTGCCAGTTGTCGTAGCCGGGCGTAACCGGCAGCTCAAGCCAGGACAGGATGTCTGCCGCCACCGAGAACGGCAACACCAAGGTGATCAACCAGATGAACAGGCCGGTAAACAGGCCGGCAATCAGGCCACGGCGGTTGCCTTCGGGCCAGTAGATGACGCCAAGCGCGCCCGGCAGCAGCTGCAGTGTGCCGGAGAGCGAGATGGCGCCCAGTATGGACAGGTCCAGGTGCTGGCCAATGGTTTCATGGAACAGCAGGGCCAGAAACAGGATGACGGCAATCAGTAGGCGTTTGACCCACTGCAGCCAGCGATAGATGTCACCTTGATCCCGGGGCGTCTTGAGCGGCAGAACAACGTGGTTAAGCACCATGCCGGACAGGGCCAGGGTACTGACGATCATCAGTCCGCTGGCGGCGGAAAGCCCGGCAATGTACATGGCCATGGTCAGGACGGGGCTCTCCAGGGCCTGGGCTACGCCGATACTGAAAAAGGCCGGCGGAGCGTCAACCGACAGCGCCTGGCCACCCCAGACAATCAGCGGCACCGGCAGGCCGACCAGCAGCAGGTACAGTGGCAATCCCCAGCTGGCCTTCGCGAGGGCACGGGGGGACGGGTTCTCACTGAAAGTCATGTGGTACATGTGGGGGAGCACCAGGGCCGCGGCGAACGACATCAGCAGCAGTGCCCGCCAGCTTCCGTCATTAATTGCCATGGTCATGGTGGCTTCCGGATGTGAAGTTTCCGCCAACCAGGCCTCAAGCCCGTTGGTACCACCGAAAACCGAGAACAGGATAACGCCGCCTAAAACCAGGAGGGCAACCACTTTCACCAGGGAGTCGAAGGCGATGGCCAGTACCAGCCCCTGATGGTTGCCGGAGGCCTGATGGCGACGGGCACCAAACAGCATGGTGAAAAGCACCACGATCAGGCTGAACATGACGCTGATAACTTTCGGCGGCGCATCCGGGGCGAGCAGGCTGGCGGAAACCGAGACTGCCTGAATCTGCATGCTCAGCAAGGCCAGAATGGCCGCAGCCGAACACAGGGTGACCAGGGTGCCCGCCCACTGACTGCGGTAACGATAGGCAAAAAGATCGGCCAGCGACGTCAGCTGGTAGGCGCGGCCTATGCGGAGAATCGGGTTGAGCAGAACCGGTGCCAGCAGGAAGGCGCCGCTGATGCCCAGGTAATAGGCCAGGAAGCCGTAGCCGGAGTCCGCCGCCATACCAATGGCGCCGTAGACGGCCCAGATGCCGGCATAAACCCCAAGGCTAAGGGTATAGATCAGTGGGTGGCGAACCCAGCGGCGCAATAACGTGCCCCGTTCGGTGCCCCAGGCAATGCCGAACAGAACGATCAGATAAAACAGGCTGGCCAGCAGCAGGCCGGTGGCGCTAAAACTCATTGGGATCCCGCCGCCATTCCAGCCAGAAACCGATAGCAATCAGCCCACCCCAGATCACGAAGGGGCTGTACCAGGCATTCTCCGGCGATGTCCACCAATCCAGGATATTGGGCGAAAAAATATAGATAGCCAGTACCAGCAGAAATACCAGGCGGTAGATATACATCGGGTTATCGGTCCGAAGGCGAAAGTGTCCCGCCGGTTATACCACGGGCCTGCCCGGATGTCAGGGGAATGGCGCTCCGTTGCCAGTGGGCCTCGGCCCAATTGAGAACTTCTTCAACCGTGGCACGAGCGAGTGTCGGCTCCGGTTGCTGCCCCAGGGCCTGAAGTGCCAGAAAGAGATTGCGGGCAGGGTGATCGTCATCCAGGGCCGGAGCGTGGGTCTGCTTGCTGAGTTTCTGGCCTTGTTCGTTGACGATTACCGGAATGTGCAGCCAGTGGGGTGGCTCGGCACCCAGGGCCCGGAAGACCTGTTGTTGCTGCGCGGTCATGTCGAGCAGGTCAGAGCCGCGAACCACATGAGTGATGCCCTGGTCGATATCGTCGACAACGACTGCCAGCTGATAGGCGTAGAAACCTTCCTTGCGCAGAATGACCGGATCGTCCAGTTCGGCGTGCACCATCTGTACCTGGGGGCCAAGCAGATCGTCCTGCCAGTGACTTGCTTCCTCTTCGAGGGCAAAGCGAACGGCGTGTGGGCCATCCCCGGGGCTGGTGTCACCTCGCTGGCACCGATTGGGATGGTAGCCGTGGTTGTCTTTGAGTTGTTTGCGTGAGCACCGGCAGCGATAGGCTTTGTTCTGCGCCAGCAGGGTTTCGATGGCACTCTGGTAGGCGTCGTGTCGCCGGGACTGGAAGCGGACGGATTCGTCGGGGAAAAGGCCGTGGCATTCCAGTGAATGCAGTATCTGGCCGGTGGCTTCCGGGGGCTCCCTTAGTGGGTCAAGGTCTTCGATGCGAACCAGCCAGTCACCGCGGGCAAGCTTTGCTTCCAGCCAGCTGGCCAGAGCCGTGACCAGGGAACCAAAGTGCAGTGGGCCGGTGGGGGAAGGGGCAAACCGCCCGCGATAACGTGAAGTCGCCATAGGCGTAGAAGGGCCGGCGGAGGACACGCCGCCGGCCCGGGGCAGCGTCAGATGCCGGTCTGGCGTTCGCGAATCTCAGCCAGGGTCTTGCAATCGATGCACAGAGTGGCCGTCGGACGGGCCTCCAGACGACGAATGCCGATTTCCACACCACACTGGTCGCAAAAACCGTAGTCGTCCTTGTCGATACGATCGATAGTCTGGTCGATTTTCTTGATCAGCTTCCGCTCGCGGTCGCGGGTGCGCAGTTCCAGGCTGAACTCTTCTTCCTGGGTTGCGCGATCGCTGGGATCCGCGTAGTTTGCTGCGTCTTCCTGCATGTGGTGCATGGTGCGGTCGACTTCTTCCATCAGCTCCTGCTTCCATTGCAGCAGCAGATCTTTGAAGTGCTGGAGCATTTCCGCACTCATGTAGTCTTCACCCTTCTTCATTTCATAAGGGGTGAAGTTGGTAAAACGTTCGCGTGGTTGTTCTGCAGTGTTTGCCATTGAACCCGGCCTCTTGTTTGTACTTCACAAGAACGCTTTGCTTCCCTCCGCGCCAGTGTGGCTGCGCGGTTTTACCCTGGATAGCATTCGTCCTGAAACGGGAATTTGCGGAAAATAGCAGATAAGTCACAGGGGTGCCAGCCTTGTGACACGTACTTTTTGCGGAGAGCACATGAAGTTTCCTGAACCTTTGGTAGAAGGGCGGCTGATTCGCCGCTACAAACGCTTCCTGGCGGACGTGCAATTGCCGGATGGCACTGAGGTAACCGCCCACTGCCCCAACACCGGTTCCATGCTGGGGTGCCAGCCGGAAAATGCCCGGGTGTGGTTGAGCCGGAGTGACAATCCCAAGCGTAAGCTCCAGTACACCTGGGAGCTGGTGGAGACTGCGCCGGGGGTGCTTGCCTGCGTGAATACGGCACGCCCCAACGCCCAGGCCCGCGCCGCTATCGAAGCCGGGGTGGTGCAGCGCCTGGCCGGCTATTCCCAATGCCGGGCAGAGGTGCGTTACGGTTCGGAAAAAAGCCGGATCGACCTGTTGTTGTCTGGCCATGACCACGAACCCGATGCCTGGGTGGAGGTAAAAAACGTTACTTTGGCGGAAGGAGGGGAAGGTTATTTCCCGGACGCCGTCACCGAGCGCGGTCAGAAACACCTGCGGGAACTGATGGCTCAGGTGCAAGAGGGTGATCGGGCGGTGCTGTTTTTTGTGGTGAACCACACCGGGATCGAGCAGGTCCGGCCTGCGGATCATATTGATGCCCGCTATGGTCAGCTGCTTCGAGAAGCCTGCGAAGCCGGGGTAGAGGTGATCGCCTATCGGGCTGCACTGGCCGGTGAAGATGGCAACCCTTCGGGGCGCCTGGAGCTGGTTGAGGAGGTGCCGGTCAGTCTGGAACCCTGACCTGCACCTCACCATCGTGCAGGCGAATGTCCAGGGCGGAGAGCGCATCGCCCTGGCAGGGGCCCGCAATGCATTCACCGGTACCGGGCTTGAACAGGGCGCCGTGAGTGGAGCACTGGATAAACAGATTGTCGCTGTCCATGAATCGGCCCGGCATCCAGTTCAGCTCAATGCCCAGGTGAGGGCACAGGTTGAGGTAGGCCCGGGGTGTGGTGCCATCCAGAAAGGCAAAACCGGTGAGGGGCATGCCGGCCGGTTCTTTCGCTTTCTCTTTCAGACGAAATTCCAGGAACTGGCCGGGAACAAGCTCACTCGCCGCCGCGACGGTTTGCCAGTTAGCTGCGTGGGCACTCATTTGGGCAGGATGGCGTAACGCATACGGGTGCCGTGGTTGAGTGACATCACGATTTCGTCGGCTTCCAGGCGGTGCGGGAAATAGCAGCCGGATATCTTGGCGCTGGCAATGCTGGCTCCTTCCATTCTCGATTTCGAGAAATCGATGCCGCGGAGGTCGGCGCCGCGGAAGTAGCCATGGCGGAAGTCCAGGCCCTTTGCGTCCATGCCGCGAAGATCCAGACCGCGGAAATCGCCATGGGCGAAGCTCGGAAGCTCGCTCAGTTTGGCTTTCTCGGCATTAAAGGCGTCCATATCCTCGCTACGGAGCAGGTCGTAAAGGGGGTGGTCTATATGCTGGAGATCGCTTTCCTGAATATCGTCCATCTTGCACCTCGCACGGACAGCAGGGTTTGTTTTTAGTGTCAGTATAGTGTGCCCTGCCGAAATGACAGGGCGGGTCGGATTACGCCGGTTTGGCCATGCCCAGATGCTGGCGGATGCGATCAGCAACCGCCTCGGCAACGTGCTCATCCTCGGTGTGCAGGTGCACCGTGTGGGTTTTCTCCTCAGTGGTCAGCGGCTCAAACCAGCTTTGCTGAGCATCCAGCAACTCTTCCGTTGCCTCCGAGGCATCACCTTTGCGTTTGCGCACCCACTCTCGGCGCAGAGCTTCCGGCGCCTCGCAATGCAGCAGAGCAAAGGGGACCCCCTGATTTTCGGCCACACCGGCAAACTGAGCCCGCTCCTTCTCTTTCAGGCAGGCCGCATCGACAATGACAGACAGCCCTGAAGCCAGCAGCTCTCCGGCCAGCTCTGCCAGATGCGCGTAGGTTTTTTCGGTTGCTTCCGGGCTGTAAAGATCGGTACCCAGGCCCGATTTGCTGTCGTCCAGGGGCCCCAGACCGTGCAGGCGCTTGCGCTCTACGTCAGAGCGCAGCCGGATTAGCCCGAGTTCCTCCGCCATGGCGGCACTCACGCAGGTCTTGCCGCTGGCGGAAAGGCCGGTGGTGGCCAGCAGGTAATGATTCGGTATGGCGCCGTAATCCTCCGCCAGTTGGGCGTAGCTCCAGTAACGCTGCATCAGGTCGGTTTTCTCGGCCTCGCTCAAGTTCGGGTTGCCCAGGGTGAACAGGGCGATTTTGGCCCGCACCATGGCGCGGTACGCCTTGTACAGGGGGAGCAAGGCCAGGCCTTCAAAATCACCGCGGTATTCCAGGTAGGTGTTCAGCACCCGGTTCGCCAGCGCCGGTTCCTGGCGGGATTCCAGGTCCATAAGCAGGAAAGCCAGATCATTCATCACGTCGATCCAGCGGAACGGCTCGTTGAACTCGATGCAGTCAAACACCGTCACCTGATCATTGAACACGGTAATGTTGGCCAGGTGCAGGTCGCCATGACATTCGCGCACCAGCCCGTTTTCCCGTCTGTGGGCGATTAAGTCCCGGCAGCGTTCGAAGGTGGTGCGGGTCCAGTCTTCCAGGTTGTCCAGCTGCGCCAGTAACCCGGCATCATCCAGCATGGGGCGGATCTGGTCGAAGTTTTCCTGCATGGCGGCATACACCGCCTCCGGGGTGCCCAGGGGCTTTTCATCGGCGACCGGTGGCAGGCTTTTGTGAAAGTCTGCAACCTGGCGGGCAAGATTGGTGAGCAGTTCTGCAGGCAGGTCGTCGCGTTCCTGGCGCACATCAAACAGCTGGCTCTGATCGAACTGGCGCATGCGAATGGCGTACTCGAAAGGGGTGCCGTCACCGCCCAGGCGAGGTTGCTCCGGGGTACCGGTAATAGGCACCACCTCCAGATACAGTTCGGCCGCCAGACGGCTGTTCAGGCGCAGCTCTTCCTCGCAGAAGCGTTTGCGGCGTTCCAGGGTGGAGAAATCCAGGAACCCGAAATCCATGGGTTTCTTGATCTTGTAGGCAAAGTCACCGGTGAGCAGAACCTGTGAGATATGGGTCTCAATCACGCGGAAATCCTTGACCGGATGATCGTAGAGTTCCGGGTTCTGCAGTGCCTTGATCAGTGTATCCGGGCCGTTGGCGCTCACGTTGTGCTCCTGGAATCCTTGAAGTTGTTGATTTTTCGTTTTTTGGAGGGCTCCACTATAACGGGCAGATTACAGAAATAACACACACCAGACCTGCCGATAGCGGTGCCCCCTTCGATATAATCCTGCCATGAGTAAAAAAACGCCTCCCCGCAAGAAAAAAACCGAATCCAGTCCTCGCCGCAAACGCTCCGGTCTCTGGCGCTTGCTGTTTCGCGCAGCTGCCCTGTGCCTTGTGCTGCTGGCGGGATGGATGGTCTATCTCGATGCCGTAGTGACCTCTCGCTTCGAAGGACGTCGCTTTGAAGTGCCCTCCCGGGTGTACGCCCGGCCCCTGGAACTCTACGACGGTGCCGGTATCAGCGCCGCCGCGCTGGTCCGTGAACTGGAGCTTGCAGGCTATCGCTCGGGCGACGGTCGTCGGCCCGGAACCTGGCAGCGAAATGGCGACCGTTTTGTCATCAGCACCCGGGGTTTTTCTTTCCCGGATGGCAAGGAGCCCAGACGGCGTCTGTCACTGGCGGTTCGTGGTGATCGGGTAGATTCGTTTTCCGTGATGGAGGGTGACAGCTCTCCGATTGTTCGGCTGGAGCCGGCTCAGATTGGCGGAATATACCCCTCCCATCGGGAGGATCGGATTCTGGTGAAGCTGGATGAGGTGCCCGACTCCATGATTGCCGGTCTGATGGCTGTGGAGGACCGGCAGTTCTACGAGCATTTCGGCATCGCGCCACTCTCCATTGCGCGGGCGATGGTGGCGAACGTCAAGGCCGGTAGAATAGTTCAGGGTGGCAGTACACTGACCCAGCAACTGGTGAAGAACTTTTTCCTGACCCGGGAGCAAACCCTTCTGCGCAAGGGCAACGAAGCCCTGATGTCGGTATTGCTGGAGTTGCATTATGACAAGGACGACATCCTCGAAACCTACCTGAATGAAGTTTATCTGGGCCAGGCAGGCACTCGCAGCATTCATGGTGTTGGCCTGGCCAGCCAGTTTTTCTTCGGCGAGTCGCTGAAGGATATTGATGTCCACCAGATTGCCCTGCTGATTGGCATGGTCAAAGGCCCCAGTTATTACAATCCGCGCAGGCACCCGGAACGGGCCAGGGCGCGGCGTAACCTGGTGCTGGACGAGATGGCTGAGGCCGGGGTTATTTCCGGGCAAGAGGCCAGGGAGGCGAGTGCAAGGCCTCTCGGCCTCAGCGCAAAACCGTCCTATACCGATAATCGCTACCCGGCCTATATCGACCTGGTGCGCCGACACCTGGCGCGGGACTACCGGGAGGAAGACCTGCAGAGCGAGGGCCTGAGAATATTCACAACCCTGAATCCGGAAGTTCAGCAGGCCGCTGAGAAGGCGGCAACCGATACCTTGCCTCGCCTGGCGTCGGGTGATGTGGCCGAGGCGCTGGAAGCGGCGGTGGTTGTCACCGCCAAGGATACCGGCGAGGTGTTGGCGCTGGTAGGGGGCAAAGACCCCCGCTTTGCCGGTTTTAACCGGGCAGTTGACGCCCGGAGGCCTATCGGTTCGCTGGTGAAGCCGTTTATCTACCTGACGGCGCTGTCTCAGCCGGAGCGCTACACCTTGATTTCGCCGGTTCAGGATAAGGCCTTCACCCTCGAGTTTGACGATGGTCGGCGCTGGCAGCCGCAGAACTATGATGGCAAGGAGCGTGGCCTGGTGCCCTTGCATGAAGCTCTGTCCCGCTCGTACAACCTGCCGGCCGTGCGTGTAGGGCTGGATGTGGGCATACCGGAGGTGCAGGAGACGCTGAGGGCCTTTGGGGTGACCACGCCTATTTCGGATTATCCGTCGATGCTTCTGGGTTCCATTTCCCTGTCGCCGGTGGATGTCGCGCAGCTGTATCAGGGTCTGGCAACCTCCGGTTTCAATACGCCCCTGCGTACCATTCGGGAAGTCACCGATGCCGCGAATGAGCCTTTGTCCCGGTATAGCCTGAAAGTGGATCAGGTGGCCGATCCTGCCGCGGTGCATCTGGTGCAGTATGTTATGCAGGAAACCATGCAGGAAGGCACGGGCCGGTCAGCCTACTACCGGTTACCGGATTCCCTGACACTGGCGGGCAAGACCGGTACTACTGACGATGGCCGTGATTCCTGGTTCGCCGGTTTCAGTGGCGACCTGCTGGCGGTCGCCTGGGTCGGCCGTGATGATAACGGCCCGACCGCGTTGACCGGGGCTTCCGGCGCCTTGCCGGTCTGGTCTGCCACCATGGCGCAGATTCCCCAGCACGGTTTCTCGCCGGTGATGCCCGATGGCGTTCAGTATCACTGGGTGAACCCGGGCGAACAGGCGCTGACCGGCGAAAACTGCGACAATGCCCGGCTGATTCCGTTTATCGCCGGCAGCGAGCCGGAACAGCACACAGGCTGCAACGGCAGTCTTGGCCGGCAAATTCGAGGTTGGTTTGAAGGATTGTTTCAATGAATAAACAAGTGATTGTACGGTCAGCCTGTCTGGCCCTGTTTGTCGGCCTGGTCGGTGGTTGCGCCACGGGGCCGGGTGGCGGCTCCATCTATGTGCCCGTGGGGGGCGATGACCGCCGTTCGGCGCCGGAACCACCACGCACCAATATTCCTGATGAACAGGACGAACAGGTATGGCGCAAGAGTGAGCAACCGACGGTCACTGAGCCGGACTCGCCGAGCACCCGGGCGCCCAGCTACAGCGAATCCGGTGACCAGTTGCCGGCCGCCGCACTCACGTTGGTGCGTGATGCCGATCAGCGCCTTCGGCAGGGTGATTCCGCCGGCGCCATCGCCCGACTGGAACGTGCCCAGCGCATTGCGCCAAGATCTTCCGAAGTCTATTTCAAGTTGGCCGAGGCTTACGTTGCCGGGGACAATCTGGGGGCTGCGGAGCAGTTTACTCTGAAGGGACTCTCGTTGGCGGGCAACGATGAACGCATGCAGCGTTCAGGCTGGTTGCTGCTGGCGGATATCCGCCGGGCTCGTGGTAATGTGGCGGGGGCCGATCAGGCTGAGGCCAGGGCGTCGGCCCTGTAGAAGAGCAGCTTCGCTGGCAAGCACACTGCCAGCGAAGCTAACGCACTTATTTACAGTGTTTTCATTACCTTGCGCGCAGACGACAAGGTAAATTCAATGTCCTCATCCGACAATGCTGCTGTGGTGAAGCCTGCCTCAAATGCCGACGGTGCCAGGTAAACGCCTTCCTTCAGCATGCCCTGGAAGAACGCTTTGAAACGTTCCACGTCACAGGCCATCACCTGGTCAAAGCGCGTGATGGATGGTTCGGTAGTAAAGAAGAAACCGAACATGGCACCCGCGGACTGAACCGCCAGTGGGATGCCGGCTTCATCCGCTGCCGCCTTGAAGCCATCCTTCACCCGATTGGTTTTTTCCGTCAGCCGATCGTGGAACCCGCGCTCGGAAATGGCATTCAGCGTGGTCAGCCCGGCGGTCATTGCCAGCGGGTTACCGCTTAGGGTGCCGGCCTGATAAACCGGGCCCAGCGGCGAGATATGCTCCATGATTTCGCGTTTGCCGCCGAAAGCACCGACGGGCAGGCCGCCGCCAATAACCTTACCGAGAGCCGTCAGGTCGGGCTTCACCCCGTAGAATCCCTGGGCGCCGCCGAGCGATACCCGGAAACCGGTCATCACCTCATCGAAGATCAGCACGGTGCCGTGCTCATCACACACTTCCCGCAGCGCTTCCAGGAAGCCGGGCACGGGCGGGATGCAGTTCATATTGCCGGCTACGGGCTCAACGATAATGGCCGCGATCTGGTCGCCCATCTGACGGAAGGTTTCACGAACCTCGTCAATATCGTTGTAGGTCAGGGTCAGGGTGTGCTCCGCCAGGCTGGCCGGAATTCCCGGTGAGTTGGGTACACCCAGGGTCAGGGCGCCAGAACCGGCTTTGACGAGCAGGGAGTCTACGTGGCCGTGGTAGCAACCTTCGAATTTCACGATCTTGTCGCGGCCGGTATAGCCGCGGGCCAGGCGGATGGCACTCATGGTGGCCTCGGTGCCGGAGTTGACCATGCGCACCAGTTCGATGGACGGCACCAGCTCACACACCTTTTTCGCCATCTCCGTTTCAATGGCGGTGGGCGCGCCGTACCCCACGCCCAGATCGACCTGAGCGTGCAGCGCTGCTTTGATGCGGGGATCGGAATGGCCCAGGATCATCGGGCCCCAGGAGCCAATAAAATCGATGTACCGCCGGTCATCCTCGTCATAGAGATAGGCGCCCTCGGCGTGTTTGAAAAAGACCGGAGTACCGCCAACACCACGGAATGCCCGAACCGGGGAGTTTACGCCGCCGGGAATATATTTCTGGGCTTGTTCAAAGAGGGTTTCGGAATGATTCACGGTTGTCTCCTGTTATTCGGAAAGTGAAAAAAGTGGATGATGCCGGGCGAACAGGCGGTTAAATGCCTTGGCCCGGGCTTCTATGTCTGAGGGTTGGCCGCCGAACAGGCCGCCGACTACGGCAACCAGGTCTGCCCCGGCACGGATCAGGGCCTCAGCGTTGTTACCGGTGATTCCGCCTATGGCTGTAATGGGTAACCCGAGGCCTTTTGCCTCGGTTAAGACGTCTGACGAGGCCGGAGGCGCCCCGGGCTTGGTGGTCGAATCGTAAAAGCGGCCGAAGGCCAGGTAATCCGCACCGCCGTCAGCGGCTGTCTGGGCCAGATTCAGGCTGTGATGGCAGGTGATGCCGATAATGGCATGCTCCCCGAGCAAGCGCCTGGCGTCGACCAGTGAGCAGTCATCCTGGCCCAGATGAACGCCCGCGGCACCGACTCGGGCGGCAAGTTCCGGGTCATCATTGATCAGTAGCGGAACGTCGAACGCCTGGCACAGGCTGTTGAGGTCCCTGGCCTGAGCCAGCCGTTCAGCGGCTGTCGATCCCTTGTCCCGATACTGAACCAGCCGGGCGCCTCCGGCCAGGGCTGCCTCTACCGAGGCAATCAGGGTGTCGGCAGGGGTTAGCCGGTTATCGGTGATGGCGTACAGTCCGGGTCTGATCTGAGACCTTACCGTTCCCACAGAATACCCCGGTCGGGAACTTTCTGGCCATGGCCAACCGTCAGTGCATGCAACAGCGCCCGGTGGACGTAATTCTGCGCCTGGGAAATTGCGGCCCTCGGTGACAGGCCCATGGCTCGGCCGGCGGCAATGGCCGCTGCCAGCGTGCAGCCGGTGCCGTGATATTCATTGGCACCAACCCTTTCCACCTCCCATTCCATGGGCTCCGGGGCGTGGTTATACAGTGTGTTGATGATGTGGATGCCGGTGCCGTGGCCGCCGGTGGCAAGCACGGATTCGCAGCCTGTCTGCAAAAGGTTGCGGGCCGCCTCTGCCGGATTGTCGCTGCCGCCGAGCTGAGCCAGTTCAATGCCGTTCGGCGTAATCATTTCGGCCCTGGCAAACAGCCTGTCTTTCATGGCCGCTACAAGCGCATCATCGGCCAGATCGCCACCGCCAGCCGCCTTGATCACCGGGTCGACAATCAAAGGCACGCCCGAATGCTTCTTCACAAACTCCACCAGTACCTCTACCACTTCGGCATTTCCGAGCGCCCCGGTTTTGATGGCGTGGATGGGCGTATCCTGGGCAAGGCACTCCAGTTGCTGTTTGATCAGGCCCGGGCTGACGGGCTCGGCACCATATACGTTGCGGGTGTCCTGCACAGTCAGGCAGGTGAGCACGGGCAGCGGATGGGCGCCGATGGATGTGATGGCCTGTATGTCTGCCTGTATGCCGGCACCACCAGACGGATCCAGCCCGGAGAGTACCAGTACGTGGGGGCGGGTGAAGCTTTTGATGGCCGATCTCCTCAGAATGGTTTAACAACAGCAAGAATCACGACAGCGAGCAGGACAAACACCGGCAGCTCATTAAACCAGCGGTAGAACACGTGGCTACGGGTGTTCTGATCATCCCGGAACACTTTGACAAGGTGACCACAGTAGAAGTGGTAGATGATCAGCAAAACCACCAGCGTCAGCTTGGCATGCAGCCACCCCTGGCTGAAATACCCGGACCAGTTGTAGCTGAGCAACCAGACACCAAAGACAACTGTGGCGACCATGGAAGGCGTAGTGATGCCACGGTAAAGCTTGCGTTCCATCACCTTGAACCGCTCTTTGCCTGGTTCATCCTCGCAGGCGGCATGATACACGAACAGTCTGGGCAGATAGAAAATGCCGGCGAACCAGCACACCAGGGAAATAATGTGGAAGGCTTTCACCCAAAGCATTCGTTAACTCCGTCGATATTGGTAGTAGCTTTCGATATCCGTTTGCAGCACAACACCATAAACTCGTTGAATCATGGGGGCCACATGGCGTTGTACGTATAGTGCCTCAGCCTGGGTGCTGTCGAATTGTTGCAGGGCTTCTTCCAGCGTTGCCTGGTACTGAACCGGTGCCACATCCCGCCGGTTGGCGGGGATTTCCATCAAATCAATGGACTCCGGTAATTCGGTGCCTTCCTCGGCGGCCTGTTTCTCGGTGTCCTCAAGAAAGCGGGCCAGATCGACCGCCGGTAGCAGGGCGGTGGGGCCATTGCTGCCTTCCACCAGAAGCCACTTCGGTTCCGATTTCAGGGCTTTCTTGGCTTCCTCCAGCGTGAGCGCGCGTTCGGTTCGAAGAATATTCCGTTCCATGATGGCGCCAACCGAAACCCGCCTCAGTGCCTGGATAACGGGGGAGTTCTGGTAGCTCAGGCCCTGGCTCTTGAGGATGGTCAGGAACAGGGATTTCTTGCCGAAGGCTTCGCTGGTCACCAGGCTGGCGGTAGTAATCATCAGCATGCCTGGCAGTATGATGTTCGGATTCCGGGTGAGCTCCATCAGCGCCATCAATGCCGCCAGTGGCGCCTGCAGCACGGCGCCCATCATCGCCCCCATACCCAGCATGGCGTAAAACCCCACCGATGAGGCAATGTCCGGGAACATCTGGGCACCGATCAGTCCCATGGCGCCGCCCAGGGTGGCGCCCATGAAGATGGTGGGGCCGATAACACCGCTGGGCATGCCCAGTCCGATGGACAATCCGGTGATGATCAGCTTGGCGCTGCCCGCGCCGAGCAGTAACCAGAATCCCAGTTCACCATGAATGGTTTCGCTCACGGTATCGTAGCCGATGCCCATGGTTTCCGGGATCACCAGGGCGAAGGGCACCATCAACAGGCCGGCCACGGCAATTCGTAGCAAGACCGGGCGGTGATGGTAACGGCCCATACTGTCTACCAGCTGGATAAATCCGGCCGCCGCGATGCCGATAATAACGGCAATGGCGAGAATCCAGGGAATCTCCAGCAGCGAATTCATGGTCAGAGCCGGGACACTGAACGCCGGTTCGGTGCCGTAAACCGCCTGGGTGACGATAGCAGCGCTGACCGCCGCCAGGATAATCGGGGTGAAGCCGGCGATGGTGTATTCCATCATCACCACTTCCATCGCGAAAATCACGCCGGAGATGGGGGTGTTGAAGGAGGCGGAAATGGCAGCGGCACAACCGCAGGCGACCAACGTACGAATGCTGTTGTTGGGCAGCCGCATCCATTGCCCAAGCAGGCTGGAGAAGGCCGCGCCCAGATGTACGGCGGGTCCCTCCCGGCCGGCGGATTGCCCGGTGATCACCGTGGTGACGCCGGAAACAAACTGAACCATGGCACTGCGGAAGGAGATGTAGCCCTGATGGTAGTTCAGCCGCTCCATGATATGAACGATGCCGACTTTGCGATCGTGCAGGGCGAGTTTGTGCAACAGCAGCCCCAGCCCCAGAGCCCCGGCCAGTGGCAGAAGACCTCGGGTGAGCAGATCCAGCTCTTCGAAACTCTCTGAACCCTGGCCCGGCAGGAAATGCTCCAGTGGCCATTCAATAGCGAGTCGGAAAAGCAGGATTACGCCGCCGGTCACAATTCCGGACAGCAGGCCAAGAACCGCCAATTGCGGTAAGGCATCAACGCCGGAGAGCTTCCGCCGGAATACGGGGATCAGATTCTCGGTAATCTGTTGCCTGATGCTACGCATTGGCGGGGTGTTCCGGTTGGAGTGTCGGGATCATCAGCAGATTTCTGACAACATTGTAACGGCGGGCCCGCAGGCTGCAATAAGTCCTTGGTTTATCATGTTAGACTACGTGCCCTGACTTCCCAATTCTGTCCAGACCACGTTGGAGATAAGAGTGATTAAAGTAGGCATCGTCGGCGGAACCGGATACACGGGTGTAGAGCTGCTGAGAATTCTGGCTACCCACCCGGAAGCAGAGGTTATCTGCATCACCTCGCGATCGGAAGCGGGTATGCCCGTGGCTGATATGTATCCCAACCTGCGAGGCCATTATGAGCTTGAATTCTCCGAGCCTGACGCATCGGTGCTGGCGAGCTGTGATCTGGTGTTTTTTGCCACGCCGCATGGCGTTGCCATGCGCATGGTTCCGGAATTGATGGCCTCAGGTGTTCGCGTGGTCGACCTGTCGGCGGACTTCCGCCTGAAAGATCTTGATACTTGGGCAAACTGGTATGGCATGCCCCACGAGAGTGCCGACTGGGCCGAAAAAGCAGTGTACGGCTTGCCCGAGGTGGCGCGCGAGGCCATTCGTGACGCTCAGCTGGTGGCGAATCCAGGGTGTTATCCGACAGCTGTACAGCTGGGATTCCTGCCGTTGCTGGAACACGGTCTGGTCAATCCTGCAAGGCTGATAGCCGATGCCAAGTCCGGCGCCAGCGGTGCTGGCCGGCAGGGCAAGATTGGCATGCTCCACGGTGAAATAGGCGAGAGTTTCAAGGCCTATGGGGCGTCCGGGCATCGGCATTTGCCGGAGATCCGCCAGGGCCTGACGGCCGCCGCGGGCAAAGGTGTTGGTGTTACCTTTGTGCCGCATCTGATACCGATGATTCGCGGTATTGAAGCCACGCTCTATGCCGAGCTCGATAATCCTCAGGATTTTGACCGCCTTCAGGCACTGTATGAGGCGCGTTTTAAAAATGAGCCGTTCGTCGATGTCATGCCGTTCGGCAGTCATCCGGAGACCCGCAGTGTCCGTGGCGCCAATCACTGTCGGATGGCATTACACCGCCAGGAAGACAGCAACATCGTGATTGTGTCATCGGTGATCGACAATTTGGTGAAGGGCGCCGCCGGCCAGGCCGTTCAGAATATGAATATCATGTTCAGTCTGGATGAAACCATGGGCCTGAATGCTCCGGCTCTGCTGCCGTGAGGACGGGCCGTGAGTGATCCTCGAAAACCGGCGGATGAATACGTTGTTATCCGCCACCGGCCGGGTTACCGGTTACGTCGCAGCCTGATTCTGCTGGCATTCACCGTCATTGCGGCTGTGGCCGGATATGCCGCTGGGCTCGCCCAGGGCGGTTTCCGTTTCAGCTCGGCGGAAGCGTCTGCCGAGCAGCTGGTGGAGGAGGTGGAGAACCTGCGGGAGCAATACCGGGAGGCACGCCAGGGCTTGGTGAACCTCGAACGTGGGCGCGCCATCGACGAGCAGGCACTGCGGGAGGCGCGAAACACGATTGTCGGCCTGGAGACCCGCATCTCGGAGCTGGAGGCGGACCTTACCTTCTACCGCAATATCATGGCGCCTTCGGAAACCAGCAAGGGTCTGCAGGTGGACAGTTTTACGCTGAGCCCGGCCCGGGAGTCTGGCGCTTTCGATTTCAAAATGGTGCTGACTCAGGTTGGCAACAACAAGAGCTATATTTCAGGCCTGGTGGCCGTGAATGTCATCGGTCGTCTGGATGGCGAGAAAGAGGTCATTGCGCTGAGGGATCTGTCGGATGAGATTGATGATCTGGGCGTGAAATTCCGGTTCCGCTACTTCCAGGATGTGGAGGGCAGCCTGCGCCTGCCTGAGAGCTTTGAGCCCTATGAGATTCAGGTCGTTGCCCAGGCGGAGGGCCGCAAGGCATCCCAGGCTGAACGAACCTTTGATTGGAAAGATTTAACGGAGAATTGAAATGCTTGGCAAGAAAAAGCAGAAGCCCCGCCGTTCCCCCGGCCATTTTGACACCCTGATTTCCGGCAAGACCACCGTTGAGGGCGATGTTCATTTCTCCGGTGG
Source organism: Marinobacter nauticus (assembly GCF_003634635.1). Taxonomy (GTDB): domain Bacteria; phylum Pseudomonadota; class Gammaproteobacteria; order Pseudomonadales; family Oleiphilaceae; genus Marinobacter; species Marinobacter nauticus. The sequence goes on from NZ_RBJB01000004.1 coordinate 781,742, forward strand.
CCTTCACGTAGATGGCACCATCAAGGGCCGGGTTGTCGCCGAAGAAGGCTCCGATGCGGTGGTACGTTTGTCAGAAGTGGGGGAAATCGTTGGCGACGTGGTGGCCCCCCACATCATCATCAATGGCAAGGTAAAGGGTGATGTGCATGCCTCTGCCCACCTCGAGCTGGCAGAAAAAGCGGTAGTCACCGGCAATGTGTATTACCAGCTGATTGAGATGGCCATGGGCGCCTCGGTCAACGGTAACCTGGTTCGCAAGGACGAGACCAGTGGCCTGCTGACCCATGAGCACCGACAGGCAGATGGTTCTCTTACAGGTGAAGATGAGGATAAGTCCGAATAGTTGATTGTTTTAGTCAGGAATACCATAATTTCCCGACAGCAATATCATGCCGGAGGCAGACTTTGAGTGTAGTTCAGCAACAGATGGCCACGCCGTTGTTTTTCACCGACAACGCCGTCGCGAAGGTGCGCGAGTTGATCGAGGAAGAAGAAAATCCCGATCTCAAGTTGCGCGTCTTTGTGACAGGCGGCGGCTGCTCCGGATTCCAGTACGGCTTTTCATTTGATGAAAGCCAGGAAGAGGATGACACCGTCATCGAGCGGGACGGCGTCAAGCTGCTGGTTGACTCCATGAGCTATCAGTATCTGGTAGGGGCTACTATCGATTATCAGGAAGGGCTTCAGGGTTCACAGTTTGTGGTTCAGAACCCCAATGCGAGTTCGACCTGCGGTTGCGGCAGCTCATTTTCCATCTGAATCAGGGCGGATAAATTGCGCCCAGTATTCTCTCGCCCGAAGCGCCGGTGACTTCGGGCACGTTGCCCGGTAACTGAAGGATGGTTTGTCGGGCCAGCCAGGCGAACGCCACCGGCTCTACCCATTGAGGGTCAAGACCAAGATCCGCCGTGGTGTGCAGTGCGGCGGACCCAAGGCCTACCTTGAGCTCTCTCATCAGTAATCGATTGAAGGTGCCACCACCACAGGCATACACGGCCATGTCCGCATTTTCCTGTGGTAACTGCTGGAGAATGGTGGTCACGGTCAGTTGCAGCAGGGTTCTCTGCACGTCCTCGGCGGGTATCTCGTCGAAACGCTGAAGATGCGTGCGCACCCAGTCGATGTTGAAACGCTCTTTGCCCGTACTCTTCGGAGCTGGTTTGCTGAAGTAGGCGTCTGACAGCATGCTGGCAAGCAGTTCGGAATGGGTCGCGCCCTCACTGGCCATGTGGCCGTCTTCATCAAAATGCCGACCGGTCTGGTCCAGGCACCAGGCGTCCAGCAGAGCATTGGCCGGGCCGGTATCGAAGCCGACGACCGGCTTTCTCGATCCGGCCGGCAGCCAGGTGATATTGGCGATACCTCCGAGATTCAGAATGCATCTATCCTGAGTGGGTGAGGCAAATAGCCAGCGATGAAAAGCGGGTACCAGGGGAGCGCCCTGTCCGCCGGCGGCGATGTCCCGACTTCGGAAATCGGCAACTGTGGTGATTCCCAGACGTTCGGATAGCCACGCGGCGTTGCCGATCTGAAGGGAAAAGGGGGCGTTTCCGGTTGGTTGGTGGCGAATGGTCTGGCCATGGCTGCCTGCGGCCCGGATCTTTTGAGGATCAACGCCGGACTTTTTAATCAGTTGGGCACCGGCTTCCGCAAAATGCTGGCCAACCAGGGAGTCCAGTTCACCCAGCTCATCCGGGTCTGCCTGGTTACGCGTTGCCAGCAGCAATCGCTGGCGCAGCGCGTCGGTATAGGGTAGTGAGAAGGTTTCGTGGACGGCCAGGCTGTCCGTGTCGAAAGACACCAGCACCGCATCAACTGCGTCCATGCTGGTGCCTGACATCAGGCCTAGCCAGTAGTCCATGCTCAGTTATCCGAGGCCAGCGCCAGCTGCTGATTGCTTTCGCGGAACACGTTGAACTGTGCCAGGCGCTGTTCAGTGAACTTCTGGAACCTGGCCATCTCGCTGTCCGGTACCGGCTTGGCGTCGGGGAGTTTGACTGTTCTGGAGTTTCTCGGCGCACCGTTGATCCGGAACTCATAATGCAGGTGGGGGCCAGTCACCATGCCGGATGAACCTACATAGCCAATGGTTTCTCCCTGCTTGACCCGGGTACCATTCTTGATGCCTTTGCCCAGACGGCTCATGTGAGCGTAGAGTGTTGTAATGTTGTCGCCATGCTGCAGCACTACAGTTCGGCCGTAGCCGCCTTTCCAACCGGCGAACTTCACCCGGCCGCTGCCGGCGGCCTTGATTGGGGTGCCCGGAGGTGCCGCATAATCGGTACCTTCGTGTGGACGAACCACATCGAGAACCGGATGGCGGCGTTGCAGGTTGAAGGGCGAAGAGACCCGGGCGTTGATCGGCACTCTCAGGAAGGCCTTGCGCATGCTCTTGCCATCGGGGGAATAGTAGTCGCTTTCTCCGTTGGCATCGGTATACAGCAGGGCAAGGTTGTCTTCACCCCGGTTGATAAAACGGGCAGAGAGAATCCGGCCGGTATCAAACTTTTCGCCATCAATATAAAGCTCTTCGTAAACCACTTCGAAGCTGTCGCCTTTTCTGACATCGTATACAAAGTCGATGTCCCAGCCGAAAATGCCGGCCAGTTCCATCGTCAGGCGATCATTCAGGCCGGCGTCTCTGGCTGAGAGGTATAAAGACCCGTCGATAACGCCTGCGGCGAATGCCGGTCTGGCTTCAGGTTCGCGAACGACGGTCTCACCAAGAAAGCCATCTTCCGTGCGCGCGATTTTGAGGGACTCCAACAAAGAGCGTTGGAGTTCAATCGCAACCAGTTCGCCCTCGGAGTTCACGCCGAACCGGATATCCTCGCCGGCATAAAGGCGTTGGAGCTTGTCGGCCTCGCCGTCACCGTGAATCACCGAAAGCATCAGGCCGTCGTTAAATCCGGCTTTCCGGAACAACGTGGAGAGCGTATCGCCAGATTTGATGGTGAATTCCTGCCACTGAATATCAGGCTCGGGTGCAACGTCTGCCTGAGCTGTCATTGGTTGGCTTTGGCTTTCAGTTGTTTGGCTTGTTGTCTCATCCTCCGGAGCGGCGGCTTGGGTGCTGGCTTCCTGTGAGGATGCCCCGGAAATCAGGCCCTGCTCCAGGTCGACGGTGTAGCTCATCCGCTTGGCTTCAACGTCTGCGCTTGGGCTCATCAGGACAGCAGCAGAGACGATCACCGTGGCGGCTGCCGCCAGGGTAATGTGTGTTTTGGGGAATGTTTTCAGCACGTGGCTCACCCGTTTTAATCGGTAATCCAGTAATTTGTACCGGCTTATTAAAGCGCCAGGTCAAGTATAGACCAACAGAGTACCGCATATAACAGAATTGCGACAGTGTCCAACATTACAGTCGAGCGGCTGTACTGGTCGTACAAACTGCGCTGCCGCTGCTATAATCCCGGGCTTTTCATGCTCTAACTGGTCGTTTTCTGAGCATTTCTACTGTACCAAGGGTGCCGGTAACTCACAGATTTCTTTTGTAGACCTCTGTAACCGGCTCCCGCTTTATTGTCACAGACGGGGTGAGGGGTTCATGGCATCAATAGATGAAGCGCTGGCGATTATCAAACGGGGTATTGATGAGCTGATTCCAGAGGAAGACCTGGTTGAAAAGCTGAAAGAAGGTCGGCCGCTGCGAGTGAAGGCCGGCTTCGACCCAACCGCACCAGACCTGCACCTCGGCCACACGGTTCTTATAAACAAACTGCGTCAGTTCCAGGACCTTGGGCACGAAGTTATTTTCCTGATTGGTGACTTTACCGGCATGATCGGTGACCCCACAGGAAAGAGTGCTACCCGGCCTCCGCTTACTGAAGATCAGGTGCGCGACAATGCGATTACCTATAAAGAGCAGGTGTTCAAGATTCTGGATCGGGAAAAAACCCGGGTTGTCTTCAACTCCGAGTGGATGAGCAAGATGACAGCGGCGGATATGATTCGCCTGGCCGGGCAATATACGGTTGCCCGTATGCTTGAGCGCGATGACTTTACCAAGCGCTATCGTTCCGAGCAGCCAATCGCTATTCATGAATTCCTCTATCCTCTGGTGCAGGGCTACGACTCAGTGGCGCTGGAAGCTGATATTGAGTTGGGTGGCACTGATCAGAAGTTCAATCTTCTGATGGGGCGGATTTTGCAAAAGCATTACGGCCAGAAACCGCAGGCCATCCTGACCGTCCCTATCCTTGAGGGGCTGGATGGTGTCCAGAAGATGTCCAAGTCTCTCGGTAACTATGTGGGGGTCAGCGACTCCCCGGGGGAGATGTATACCAAGCTGCTTTCCATGCCAGATGAGTTGCTGTGGCGTTACTTCGAGTTGCTCAGTTTCCGGCCGATGGCTGAGATCGAGCAATTCAAAGCCGCGGTTGCCGGCGGCGAAAACCCTCAGGACTATAAGAAGGTGCTCGCTGAAGAGTTGATTACCCGCTTCCATGATGAGGAGGCCGCAAAGACGGCTCATAAGTCGGCGGGTAATCGGGTTGCTCTCGGTGAGATTCCGGACAACGTACCGGTCGTGGAGGTTTCGCTGGAAGGTCAGGGTGAGATTCCGATGCCTGCGGTTCTGCGTCTTGCTGGTCTGGTGAAGAACGGTGCTGCGGCGCGTGACGTGCTTGGGCGTGGAGCGGTTTATGTGGATGGCCAGCAGTTTGAGGGGCAGCGCATGTTCGTAGCAGGGGATGAGTGTGTCATCCAGGCGGGTAAAAAGAAGATTGCCCGGGTGATAATTGTCGAGTGATTTTCGTGGCGTTTTGGCCAATCTGAATTTTTTTCAGATTGGCCGTTGACTCCTCGGCTGAGGTCTGTAGAATGCGCATCTCGCTTGAGGGGCAGGCCACTGAAAAGAGGCAAAGCCTGAGCGATAACTGCTTGAAAGCGCTGAAGAAAATGTTTCATAAAAACTTCAGAAAGCGGTTGACAGGAAGGCGGTTCAGTGTAGAATGCGCACCTCGAAACAGGCAGTAAGCCGGAGAGTTTTTCGGCGGTTTTCGGAAGCGAAAACAGCGAAAAATAAACGGTTGACAGGGCAGCGGAACGATGTAGAATACGCGGCCTTGATTGAGCAACAGCTCAAACGCTCTTTAAAAAGTTAACCAAGTAATTCGTGTGGG
>NZ_RBJB01000005.1 GCF_003634635.1 Marinobacter nauticus
GGAACCACCTGATCCCATCCCGAACTCAGAAGTGAAACAGACCTGCGCCGATGGTAGTGTGGCGTTGCCCATGTGAGAGTAGGTCATCGTCAGGCGCCTAATGCCTAAAAACCCCCGACAGCGAAGCTGTCGGGGGTTTTTTATTTCTGGCTCCGGAGAAGTGATATACTTCACCGAAAATCAAAGCAACGTTTCTGATGGGAGCCCAGCAATGGCCGCTAGTGAACACCTGGTCATTTTTGATACCACTCTGCGTGATGGCGAGCAAAGTCCGGGCGCCACCATGAACAAGGCGGAAAAACTCCGCATTGCCAAGGCGCTCGAGAAGCTTCGCGTAGACGTTATCGAGGCGGGGTTTGCCATTGCCAGCCAGGGCGATTTTGATGCAGTCAAGGCTATTGCCGAGAACATCAAAGAATCCACTGTCTGCAGTCTGGCTCGTGCGTTGGACAAGGATATCGACAGGGCCGCTGAAGCGATCCGCCCTGCCGAGCGCTCCCGTATCCATACCTTTATTGCCACCTCGCCCATCCATATGAAGCATAAACTTCAGATGGAGCCAGATGAGGTGGTCGAGCAAGCCGTGCGCGCTGTCAAGCGGGCGCGTAGCCACGTTGATGACGTCGAGTTCTCCTGTGAAGACGCCGGGCGGTCAGAGCTGGATTTTCTTTGTCGCATCATTGAAGCCGCTATCGATGCCGGCGCCCGTACCATCAACATCCCTGATACCGTGGGCTATGCCATTCCTGAACAGTTTGGTGAGACCATCCGTCAGTTACTGAACCGTATCCCGAATGCCGACAAGGCTGTTTTTTCAGTCCATTGCCATAACGACCTGGGCCTTGCGGTAGCCAACTCGCTGGCTGCGGTTACCCACGGTGCCCGTCAGGTCGAATGTACTATCAATGGTCTGGGCGAACGGGCAGGTAACGCAGCGCTGGAAGAAATAGTCATGGCGGTTCGTACCCGCCAGGATCTCTTCAATATTGATACCCGCATAGACACCCAGCATATCGTCCCGGCATCACGTCTGGTGTCCACCATTACCGGGTTTCCTGTTCAACCCAACAAGGCGATCGTCGGTGCCAATGCTTTTGCCCATGAGTCCGGCATCCATCAGGATGGCGTGCTCAAACATCGCGAAACCTACGAAATCATGCGGGCACAGGACGTAGGCTGGCATACCAATAGCCTGGTTTTAGGTAAGCATTCCGGCCGCAATGCCTTCCGTACGAGACTACTGGAGCTTGGTATCCAGTTTGAAACCGAAGGGGAGTTGAATGAGGCCTTCACCCGCTTCAAGGCACTGGCCGACCTCAAGCATGAGATCTTTGATGAAGATCTGCAGGCGATTGCCAGCGATACCAAGCAAAAGGAAGAAGAAGGCCGCTTCGGTCTGGTCTGCATGCAGGTCTGTTCTGAAACCGGCGTTGTGCCCAAGGCGCATCTGACCATGACCGTGGACGGTAAGGAACACACGGTAGAGGCTGAGGGCAGCGGTCCTGTAGACGCAACTTTCAAGGCCATTGAATCTCTGGTGGATTCCGGGTGTAACCTGCAACTGTATTCGGTCAACAATATTACCAGCGGCACTGATGCTCAGGGGGAAGTCACCGTTCGTCTTGAGCGGGGCGGCCGTATTGTGAACGGCGTTGGATCGGATACCGACATCATTATTGCGTCGGCGAAGGCCTACATTGAAGCTCTGAACCTGATTTCCAGTGGCGGTATTCGCCAACATCCCCAGGTGGCTGATGTTTAAAGCGCCCGAAGGATTGCCATGGAGGGATTCGTGATAGGGAATGAGGCGGAGCGGCAGTTCTATCTGGCGGCGGCAGGCATTCGGATGTGGTATGCCCGCGAGAGTTTGCCTGGTGCGGCGCCAAGCCCCGACTTTGATTTCGGAGTGGAGGACGAGCCGCAATTCCAGCCCGCGTCGGAGGTGCCTCAGATTGGGCGCAAATCTGAGCCGCTGTCAGGGGACCAGGGGCGGCAGCGCATTGCTCAGCTCCAGAGCCTGATGGGTAACAAGCCTGAATCCGTGCAGAAGGCGGACAGCGCTGGGCAACAGGCCTCGGACCCAGTGAAAGCTCCACCGGCCACCGAGCCTCGGTCTGAAACTCCAGACATGGAGCCAGAGGCTTCCATGCCGGCCTCGGAGCCAGTAGAAGTGCAGCAGCGGGAGCCAGTGCACCGGGTGTGTCTGACTGCCTGGAAAGGCTCCCGGTTCATGCTCTTGTGCCATATTGCCGAGGACGCCAGTTTTGCCTTGCAGGAAAATCTGGCTCGTAACATATTGCGAAGCATTGGAGAGACCGGGGTGTCTCAATGCAGAGTAGTGCGCTGGCCCTTGTTCAATAACCTGAAAGTGACGCTCAACAGTGAAAGCGATCTTGTCTCAGTCATAGCCTCTGCTTTTGCTGGCGACGCCCCGACAGAAACGCTAATAACGCTGGGGCTTGGCGACGAAACTCAGGCACGGTTGATCGAGCGTGGCCTGGGGCGGGTGCCGGAGATTGCGTTTTCCAGCACCCTCGCATCACTGGCATCAGACCCCTCCCAGAAGCGACTGCTCTGGCAATCGATTCGGGTTCTCGTACCTGGCCGATGAAAGCATCACAGCCTTTTCTCGACGTGCACAACCAGGATGTCCGGGTACGCCCTCTGGTCGAGGCAGACCTGACGGCGGTCATGGAGCTGGAGTGTCAAGGACACTCCCATCCGTGGCCGAAATCGACTTTTCTTGACTGTTTTAAGCCGAATTACAGGCTCTGGGCCGCTGAGCGTAGCGATGAGCTGATTGGCTATGCGGTGGTGACCTATATGGTCGACGAAGCCCACCTGCTGAATATCTGCGTCAGTCCCCGTGTGCGTGGTCAGGGTGTCGGGCGCTGGTTGCTACGGCATCTGATCGCTGTCGCGGTGTCGGATGGCATGGAACAACTGATTCTGGAAGTGCGGGTTAGCAATGATGCCGCCACCCAGCTCTATCTGAGTGAGGGTTTCTCTGAAATCGGCAGAAGGGCCGGCTATTATCCCGATGGCGCTGCACGGGAAGATGCGCTGGTCATGGCGCTGCGGTTCACCTGAGGACGGTATAGGCCGTATAATGCTCGGCTTTCATCCATCTCGATTCAGGTCACCAGAGTTTATGCCTAACCTTTCCCAGGAAGTGGCCAAGCGCCGCACCTTTGCGATCATCTCGCACCCGGATGCCGGTAAGACCACCATCACAGAGAAGGTGCTGTTGTTCGGCCAGGCCCTGCAGAAGGCGGGAACCGTCAAGGGCAAAAAATCCGGACAGCACGCCAAGTCTGACTGGATGGAGATGGAAAAAGAACGGGGTATTTCCGTCACCACGTCGGTGATGCAGTTTCCCTATGGTGGAAAGCTGGTCAACCTGCTGGATACACCGGGTCACGAAGATTTCTCCGAGGATACCTACCGGACACTGACCGCCGTCGACTCCTGTCTGATGGTGATTGACAGTGCCAAAGGGGTTGAGGAGCGCACCATCAAGCTGATGGAGGTGACCCGCCTGCGTGACACCCCGATCCTTACCTTCATGAACAAGCTGGACCGGGATACCAGGGACCCCATCGAGTTGATGGACGAAGTGGAAGACGTACTGAAGATTGCCTGTGCGCCGATTACCTGGCCCATTGGTATGGGCAAGGGGTTCAAGGGGGTTTACCACCTGCTGCGGGACGAAGTGATTCTTTATCAGTCAGGCCAGGGGCATACCATTCAGGAAAAACGTGTTGTCAAAGGTCTGGACAACCCGGAGCTGGATGAGGCCATCGGCAATTACGCTTCCGACCTTCGTGATGAGATTGAGCTGGTCAAAGGGGCTTCCCATGAATTTGACCAGGAGGCTTTCCTGGCTGGTGAGCTGACCCCGGTGTTTTTCGGAACAGCGCTTGGCAACTTCGGTGTTGATCACATGCTTGATGGTCTGGTGGATTGGGCGCCGGCCCCTCAGCCCCGGGCCACGGATGTGCGCCAGGTGACCCCGACCGAGGATGGCTTTTCCGGCTTTGTCTTCAAGATTCAGGCAAACATGGATCCACAGCACCGGGACCGTATCGCTTTCCTGAGGATCGTGTCAGGTAGTTACAATCAAGGCATGAAGGCCCGGCACGTCCGTATCGGTAAAGATGTTCGGTTCTCCGATGCGCTCACGTTCATGGCTGGTGACCGTGAGCATGCGGAAGAAGCTTTTGCCGGTGACATCATTGGCCTGCATAACCACGGCACCATTCAGTTGGGTGATACCTTTACGGCGGGCGAGGACATGAAGTTTACCGGTATCCCGAACTTCGCCCCTGAGCTGTTCCGGCGCATTCGATTGAAAGATCCGCTGAAAGCCAAGCAATTACAGAAGGGCCTGATCCAGCTTTCCGAGGAGGGTGCAGTTCAGGTCTTCCGTCCGCTGAAGAACAACGATCTGATCGTCGGGGCGGTGGGTGTGCTGCAGTTTGATGTAGTTGTCGCCCGCCTGAAAAGTGAATACAAGGTGGAAGCGGTTTACGAGCCCATCAACGTGGCAACTGCCCGTTGGGTAACCTGTTCCGATGAGCGTAAACTGGACGAATTCCAGCGTAAGAATCAGGACAACGTCGCACTGGATGGCGCAGATCGCCTTGCGTACATCGCGCCGACCATGGTGAACCTGAATCTTGCTCAGGAGCGTTATCCGGATATCCAGTTCCACAAGACCCGGGAGCACTGATTCGCTTCCGGGAGGAGGCCGCCATGCAGTTGGTAGACGCCCATTGCCATTTTGATTTCCCGTTTTTTGACGGGCATCGGGAGACGGTGTTGGCGCAGGCGGCCAGCCTTGGAGTTTGCGCGGTCGTGATTCCGGGGGTCCGGCGGCAGGACTGGCAGCGTGTGGCGAGCATGGCAGATGCAGAGAAGGGTCTCTGGTACTGTCTGGGTATTCACCCCTGGTTTATTCAGGAGCACGGCGCTGACGATCTGGCCGAGCTTGAAAGGTTGCTGTCTTCCGCGCCCCAAGCCTGTGTTGGCCTTGGAGAGTGTGGTCTGGACGCCCTCAAAGGCGATCTGTCTGAGCAGGAACCCTGGTTCAAGGCCCAGATTGATATTGCCCAGCGGCTCGGTCTGGCGCTGGTGATTCACTCCGTCAAGAGCCATGATCTGGTGCACAGTAGTCTGAAACGCGCCGGATGGAAGGGGCGGGCATTGGTTCACGGCTTCTCGGGTAGTTATCAGCAGGCGCAAAAGCTGGTTGATCTGGGTTGTTACATTGGCGTGGGTGGCGTGATTACCCACGATCGGGCCCGGAAAACCCGGGATACCATTGCCCGGTTACCGGCGGATGCGCTGGTTCTGGAAACCGATGCGCCGGATATGGCGCCGGCCGGAGTGGCGAAAGGGCAGAATTCGCCCATCCACTTGCCGGAGATTTTTGAAGCCCTGGCAGATCTGCGGAGTGAGCCCCGGGAGTCGCTGGCTGAAATACTGTTGGCCAATACCGCGAAGCTCTACCGAAAAGATCCGCTAACTCTGGTGCCGGGACCATAGGGGATTAACGAAACAGCATAGGTCGGGGTTGGCATTCGATAGGGGTTCGAGTATACTTCGCGCCCTGGCTTTTCAAGGCGATGTCATTATCTCAGCCCCGAATGATGGCAGCGCAACATACAGGTATGAACCTCCTCCGGATGCCTTGCATGTACCGGTGGTGGTTTTTAACGTTTCTTATATAGCGTTCAAGGCGGAATCAATGAAGACTCTGAGTGCGAAACCAGAAACAGTAAAACGTGACTGGTACGTTGTAGACGCAGCCGGCAAGACGCTGGGTCGTCTGTCAACCGAAATCGCCCTTCGTCTGCGGGGCAAGCATAAGCCTGAGTATACCCCTCACGTGGACACTGGCGACTACATCATTGTTATCAATGCCAGCCAGGTGAAGGTTACCGGCAAAAAGGCATCGGCTAAAATGTATTACAGCCATACCGGCTTTCCGGGTGGAATCAAATCCATCAATTTCGAGAAGCTGGTTGACAAGGCTCCCGAGCAAGTCATTCAGAAGGCCGTAAAAGGCATGCTTCCGAAGGGCCCGCTTGGCCGCGCCATGTTCAAGAAGCTGAAAGTGTACGCAGGCGCTGAGCATGCTCATGCCGCCCAGCAGCCCAAAGAACTCGACATCTAACGGAAGGCGAATATGTCTGTAGCACAAAATTACGGTACTGGTCGCCGCAAATCATCCACGGCTCGCGTCTTTATCAAGCCGGGTAGCGGTAACATCTCCATCAACGGTCGCACTATCGAAGATTTCTTCGGTCGTGAAACCCTGCGCATGATTGTTCGTCAGCCGCTGGTGGTTGCCGAATCCGAAGATCGTTTCGATATCGCCATTACCGTAAAGGGTGGCGGCATCAGTGGCCAGGCTGGCGCCATTCGCCACGGTCTGACTCGCGCTCTGATGGACTACGACGAAACTCTGCGTCCGGCACTGCGCAAAGCGGGTTACGTAACCCGTGATGCCCGTAAGGTTGAGCGTAAGAAAGTGGGTCTGCGCAAAGCGCGTAAGCGTCCGCAGTACTCCAAGCGTTAATCGACGTTCAGTCGATTTGGAAAAACCCGGTCTTGTGGCCGGGTTTTTTTATATCTGTACTCCGGAAATATTTTTGATCTGGCGCAGGGATAGGCTCGCCTGCCGACCTTTCCGGCTTGTAAGCGGGGGGTAATTTCATTACCATTTCAGCGCTTATATTTTTGGGTTGTGAAGTCCTTTTCGAAGCGCAGTGCCGGTTTTTCCGCGTCTGTGCCTCGCCTGATGGGAGAAAACCATAATGAGTAATGGCGACGTGAGCCAAGGCCGGCGCCGGTTTCTGATCGGTGCTACGTCCGTGGTAGGTGGTGTCGGCGTCGTCGGTGCAGCCGTTCCTTTCGTAGCGTCCTGGAACCCCAGTGCGAAAGCGGAAGCGGCCGGTGCACCGGTAACCGTCAATATCAGCAAAATCGAACCGGGTCAGCAGATCACCGTTGAGTGGCGAGGTAAGCCTGTTTGGATTATCCGCAGAACGGAAGAAATGCTGGCGAATATCGAGAAGCTCAATGACGCAGTGAAGGACCCGATGTCGGAGGCGCCTCAGCAGCCTTCGTATATCCAGGGTCCCTTGCGCGCGATCAAGCCAGAGTTCGGTGTCTATGTGGGGCTCTGTACCCATCTGGGCTGCGTGCCCTCCTACCGGCCAGAGGTTGCGCCGGCTGATCTGGGTGAAAACTGGCTTGGTGGGTTGTTCTGCCCGTGTCACGGTTCCCGCTATGACATGGCCGGTCGGGTTTATGAGGCTCAACCCGCGCCGCTGAACCTTGAGGTTCCGCCGTACCGGTTTGACGATGATGTGACCATGACCATTGGTCTTGATCCGGAGGCCGCGTGATGCAAAAGCTGATTAACTGGGTAGACGAGCGTCTGCCAATCGTTGAGGCCTGGAACAAGCACCTGGCCAAGTATTACGCGCCGAAGAACTTTAACGTCTGGTATTTCTTCGGTTCACTGGCAATGCTGGTGCTGGTCAACCAGCTAGTGACCGGTATCTGGCTGACTATGAGCTATAACCCGTCTGCCGAGGGGGCGTTTGCCTCGGTGGAATACATCATGCGTGATGTGGAGTGGGGTTGGCTGCTGCGATACCTGCACTCGACCGGCGCATCTGCGTTCTTCGTGGTGGTGTATCTGCACATGTTCCGTGGTCTCATGTACGGTTCCTACCAGAAGCCGCGGGAATTGATCTGGATTTTCGGTATGCTGATCTACCTGGTGCTGATGGCAGAAGCCTTCATGGGCTACCTGCTGCCCTGGGGCCAGATGTCATACTGGGGTGCCCAGGTAATCGTTAACCTGTTTGGTGCGATTCCGGTCATCGGTGAAGATCTGTCTCTGTGGATTCGTGGTGACTATCTGATCTCCGGTATCACCCTGAACCGTTTCTTTGCCCTGCACGTGGTTGCTCTGCCAATCGTTCTGCTGGGTCTGGTTGTTCTTCACATCCTGGCGCTGCACGAAGTGGGTTCTAACAACCCCGACGGCATCGAAATCAAGAAGAACAAGGATGAAAACGGTATTCCGAAAGACGGTATTCCGTTCCACCCGTATTACACCGTTCACGACCTGCTGGGCGTGGGTGTGTTCTTCTTCATCTTCTTCATCGTTGTCTTCTTCTTCCCGGAGATGGGCGGTCTGTTCCTGGAAAAACCGAACTTTGAACCGGCCAACGCCCTGAAGACACCGGATCACATCGCGCCTGTCTGGTACTTCACGCCGTTTTACGCGATGTTGCGGGCGGTGACGGTAGACTTTATGGGGCTGCCGGCTAAGTTCTGGGGTGTTGTGGTCATGGGTGGTGCGATTGCGATTCTGTTCGTGTTGCCTTGGCTTGACAGAAGTCCTGTCCGCTCAATCCGCTACAAGGGCTGGTTGAGCAAGATTGCCCTGGCAATCTTTGCGGTGAGCTTCGTAATCCTTGGCTACCTTGGACTGGTTCCCGCAACAGAAGGTCGCACGACTGTCGCTCAGATTCTGACAGTGTTGTACTTCCTCTACTTCATTCTGATGCCGTTCTACACGCGCATGGAGAACACCAAGCCAGTTCCAGAGAGGGTGACAGGATAATGAAAAAGCTGATTGTTGGTCTTTTCATCGCACTCCTGCCAGCGCTTGGCCTGGCGGCTGGTGCCGCGGTTCCTCTTGATCATATGGAGCCGGATCATACGGACAAGGCGTCTCTGCAGCGCGGTGCTGCCTTGTTCACCAACTACTGCATGGGATGTCACTCCATGGAGTACGCCCGCTACAAGCGTGTTGCGGATGATCTGGAGATCCCTGTCGAGCTTTACGAGGAAAACCTGATCTTTACCGGTGCCAAGATCGGTGAACTCATGAAGAACTCCATGAGCAAGGATATGGCCGCCGGCTGGTTCGGTGCGCCGCCACCCGATCTTACGCTTGAAACCCGTCTGCGTGGCGAGTCCTGGGTTTATTCATACCTTCGGGGCTTCTACAAGGACGATTCCCGGCCGCTGGGCGTAAACAACGTGGTGTTCGATAACGTTGGTATGCCTCACATTCTGGTCGAGATGCAGGGCCTGTGCGCCGTGAAGCCGAACATTGGTGTCGGGGCGTCTGTCGAGCCGTTGAGCGGTAACGTCAATAACGCAGACGCTTGCCCGGATTACGCAACGGAAGGCTCGATGTCCGGTGCGGAGTTTGATCAGGCCATGTGGGATCTGACCAACTTCATGTCCTACATGGGCGACCCGGTCAAGGTGGAGCGCGAGCGTCTCGGTATCTTCGTTCTGATCTTTGTGGCGATCTTCTTTGTCTTCGCGTACCTGCTCAACCGCGAGTACTGGAAAGACGTACACTAAGATTTAGGGTATAATCCCGTGTCCTTGATTCCAGCGAGTCTTTAAGGCTCGCTGGATTTTTGCGTTTTGCATTGTTTCGATTTTTAGAATCGTGAGGTAGCTATATGGGCGTTGTGACCAAGCGGTCATCAATGACTTTTTTCTCGGATCCCGCAAGCCACTACAGTCACCGGGTGCGTATTGTCCTGGCTGAGAAAGGTGTCACTGTTGATATCGTGGATGTGGATCCGGACAACCCGCCGGCGGAACTGGCGGATATGAATCCGTACAACGCCCTGCCAACCCTGGTAGATCGGGACCTGGTTCTGTACGAGCCCAACATCATGATGGAGTATCTGGATGAGCGTTTTCCTCATCCGCCGCTGCTGCCGGTTTACCCCGTTGCCCGGGCTAACAGCCGCCTGATGATTCACCGCATCCAGAAAGACTGGTGCGGACTGGTTGATCAGATCCTGGCGCAGCCGGGGGCCAAGGCCAGCGATGCCGCTCGCAAGGAACTCAAGGAAAGCCTTCTGGCCACGGCACCTTTGTTTGCCGAAATGCCGTTCTTCCTGTCGGAAGAGTTCACCATCGTGGACTGTTGTATTGCGCCGATCCTGTGGCGTTTGCCGGCTCTGGGTATTGAGCTGAATGAAAAGCAGGCCAAGCCTTTGCAGAAGTACATGGAGAGCATCTTTGCCAGAGAAGGCTTCAAGGCAAGCCTTTCGGATCTGGAAGAAGATATTCGCAGCTGATTGTCAGCGCCCGTATTTCAGGGCAGGAGTTAAGCAGTGTCTGACATGACTATCGCCATGACATCCAGTCGTCCCTATCTGGTCCGTGCGTTGAACGAATGGATCCTCGATAACGACTGTACCCCGTATATCGTGGTGGATGCCGGCATTCAGGGTGTTCAGGTGCCTACTGAGCACGTTGCCAACGGCCAGATTGTGCTCAATATCAGCCCCGGCGCCGTGCGCGGACTGGTGATTGGCAATGGTGCGCTGGAATTCAGTGCTCGTTTCGGTGGTGTGCCGATGCAGGTTTTCATACCGTTGCAAGCGGTTATGGCCATCTATGCCAAAGAGAACGGCGAGGGCATGGTGTTTGGCAGTGAGCCTGGCTCTCCCGATCCGGAGGGTGGAGGTGAGCCCAAGTCGTCACGGCGAGCGGAAGACCGCCCGAATGGCAGGCCAACCCTGAAAGTGGTCAAGTAATAAAAAAGCCGGCGATGCCGGCTTTTTTATTAGCCTCCGAAAAGCTTGTGGTCAATCAGGTCGCAGAAAGCGTTGATGATGACCAGCAGCAAGGGCGTGGCCTCGCTTGGCGGCAAATCGTTTAGTGCGATTTCATGGTCTTCAGGGTGCATCAGGGAAGTGATGTCGGATTTTTCCCTGGCGCTCAGCACCACAATCCTCATTTCCCGGTCGTGGGCAGCCTGGATGGCCTGGATCAAGTTTGCCTTGTGGCCGTCATCCACGATCACAAACAGAAGGTCGCCGGGTTTGCCAATGGCTCTGACCTGACGAGAGAAGGTGTCGTTAAATCGATTGTCACGGCAGATAGCGGAATAAGTGGTGGCGTCTGCCCCTAGGTTGATTGCCGGTAGTGCGGGGCGATCCTGGTCAAAGCGGGACAATAATGCCGTGCAGAAATACTGGGCCAGTACGTTGGCGTTGCCATTGGCGCAGGTAATGATCTTGCCATCCTGGAGCAGGGCGTCAACAAATGCCTGCGCTACCTGCTCAATGGCGGGGCCAGCGGTGCTTGCCGCCTGCGCTGTGTGCTCCATATGGCTGGCGAACCACTGGTTGATTCTCTGTTCGGTGTCGGTCATGGTTTCTGGTCAGTCTGCCTGAATTGCGTTTTTGATCCATTGTATACGGTACTTGCTGGAGTGGCCTGGTGTGATGCCGATAACATCGATCCGGCTGACCCGGTCCCAGAGCCCGTGGCGGTGCAGGTAGAATGAGGCTGCACGCACCAGGCGCTGCTGCTTCACCGCGGACACCGAGCTTATCGGATCCACCAGCGCACCATCAGCGCGGAAGCGAACTTCAAAGAACACCAGTGCTTCGGCATCCACTCCAATAAGATCGATCTCGCCGCCACGATTGTGCACGTTCCGCTCAATAATCCGGATGCCTCTGCTTTCCAGATACCGCGCGGCGACACCTTCGTAATGCTGTCCGAGTTTTCTGGAGCCTTCCCTGGCCATCTGTTATCAGTTGTTTGCAGTCGGGGTGGGTTCACCTTCCCGGGGAACGGTCGGAGAAAGCAGTTTGGGTGTTCCCCCCTGGAATTGTGCCCAGCGTTGTTCGCGATGAATGCTGCCGTCAGGATCCATGGTCAGAATGCCGGTTTGTCCTTCAATGGCGGCATCTTCAACCTGGCGTAGAAGCGGCAGGCGCTTGCTCAGTTGCCAGGCGTCGGCGCCCATGGCGAAAAGGCGCCCCAGTTGCCCGGTGGTGCCACTCAGATACTGGCGCGATTCTTCCCGCAGGGTATTCGTCTCGGCCAATACCCAGGGGATGTCCGTAAAGAAGACCCGGTCAATATCCCGGTCCCGGCCCGGATTCGGCGTACCCTCGTACACGATGGAAGGTGAGTATACTGGCAGATCACCGCCATAGTAGAAGGCGAACAGCGGCTTGAACTGGCGGGCAACTGTGGGTGCGGCAACCAGCACGATGCCTTCGGCATCCTGACGGCGGCGGGGTTCAAATTCCACATTCAGGCCAATTGTTCGCTCCACCTGAATGGCCCGCTGGCGGGATGCAGTAATGCCCAGCAGGTCAGCTGTCACCGAGCGAAGGTTGTCTTCCGGGAAAAAGCGTTCGATGTCGAGCGCTCGCAACCCGAGCTGGTCCATCCTCGCCCGCAGGGCGGCTTCAACCCGGTCTCCCCATTCGCCGTGGGGAATCAGTACGAGAACCTGTTCGATGTTCTCGGCATCGAGTCTGTCGGCGATCTGTCGCGCCTCGTCTTCGGCAGATAGCCCGAACTGATAAAGGCCGTCCGGGATACGGGCATCCGGGCCAAGGTAGTTCAGGCCCAGTGCCGGAATCGGCAGCGTGTTCATGTTAGCGAGCTGGGACAGTGCTTCCTTGTCCAGTGGGCCAACAATCAAATCAATGTCGTTATTGGAGAGTTCCTCGTAGAGCTCGGAAAAAGAGCCGGTGGAGGTGTCGATGACCCGAATATCGGTTTTGCTGCGGTCAGTGGTTTCATCCTTATAATAGGCGGCCAGGAAACCGTCGCGAATCGCTTTGCCGGCACTGGCGAGGGCACCTTGAAGTGGAACCGCCAATGCCAGTTTCTCCGGCCGGCTTGCTGCCAGTTCAGCCAGCAGGGCGAGATCCATGGGGAGTACCTGTGCTGCGGGGTGTCCCGGCCAGTTATTCTGCCATTGCCGGATCAGACGCCCCTGATCATCCAGGCTGGCCCCTTTGGTGCGTAGGCGCAGAGCGAGCTCAAGCCAGCCTTGAACCTCGAATCCGAGGGCGTTGTCGGAGGCGGATTGCAGGGTTGAGCGATTGATGGGCTTGAGCAATTGCCAAATGCGATTGTGCACCTCCTGCGGGGAAGTGCTGGAGTCGGTCTGGCTGAGCAGGATCAACGTCAGTGCCCCGTCCAAAGGTTGTCCGGCCAGCTCATAGGTCCGGGCCTGGAGCATGGCAGCCCGGGACATTAACTCCGCGGGGTAGGCAAGAAAGCTTTCTGGTGTGCTATCTGTGACAAGTTGCTCAGCCCATTGGCCGTCCTGTAACTCGCTGGCACTGGCCATGGACAAGAGTAAGCGTTGTCTGGCGATGTCCTCCGGAGCATTTTCCAGAGCGGGGGCCTGCAGAATGACTCGGGCATCTTCGTGGCGGCCTTGATCCTGGAATCGGCTGGCCACCCTCAATAGATAGCGTTGGCCAACCACCGGATCACGTTCATCGCTGGCCAGTGACAGTGCCTGCTCCGGGCTTTGTGCCATATGTTCATCGAGATTGACGGTGGCGCAGCCGCCCAGATAGAACAGAACGAGGGTGATCAGGGCCAGAATTGGGCTGTGGCGGAAGCGATTTGTCATGGCGGGCTCGGTACTCTCTGAATCGTTGGGCTTGTGGTGCCGCGTTTTAGCTGGCAAGTTTACCAGCTCCCGGCGCATTTCACATGACGGGACAGTCATGGGCCGGAAATAGCGGCGCCGCGGTTCACTTCAGTGGAGTTTATTATGTCCAGTTCTGTAGCAAGCGTTGTCGGTGGTCGGCTTTCAATTGTTGCCACGCCCATCGGTAATCTGGCCGATCTTTCTGATCGTGTCCGGCAGGTGCTCGCTGCGGCGGATCTGGTCGCCGCTGAGGACACCCGTCACAGCTCACGCCTGTTACAGCACCTGGGCCTGAGCAAGCCTTTGCTGGCGCTACACGATCATAATGAGAGGGATCGCGTCGGCAGAATCCTCTCTGCCCTTGCTGAAGGGCAGCAAGTGGCACTGATTTCCGATGCCGGTACCCCATTGATCTCCGATCCCGGGTACATCCTGGTACGTGAAGCCAGAAAGGCGGGCTTTCCGGTTTCCCCTATCCCCGGTCCATGTGCACTGGTTGCGGCATTGTCGGCGGCAGGTTTACCGACGGATCGTTTTCTTTTCGCAGGTTTTTTGCCGGCTAAACGGGCGGGTAGACGTTCAGCGCTCGTGGAATTGCGTGAACAGACTGCCACTCTGGTGTTCTACGAATCCCCCCATCGAATTCTGGACCTGATGCAGGATCTGGTTGATGAGTTTGGCGAGGGCCGGGAGTGTGTGCTCGGTCGGGAGCTGACCAAAACCTTTGAAACTTTCTACAGTGGGACGGTTAAAGAGGTATTGGCGGAGTTGGAGGCCGACCCGCATGGCAGTCGGGGCGAATTCGTGGTGATGGTCCGGGGTAGCGATGTCGTGACCGGTTCGTCGCTCGATCTGGATGCCGATAAGCTGTTAAAGCTGCTTGTTGCAGAGATGCCGGTCAAAAAGGCTGCGAAAATCGTCGCGGAAGTCAGCGGCATCGGAAAAAATGAACTGTATCAGCGAGCGCTGCAGTTAAAGGGTGATTAAGCCTTGCATGCCTGCGCGCACGCGGGTATTGTCAGCGCCGAGCTCGCCAGACAGTCGCCGCCGGTTGATCCGGGGGAGGAAAGTCCGGGCTCCGCAGGGCAAGGTGCCAGGTAACGCCTGGGCGGCGTGAGCCGACGGAAAGTGCAACAGAAAGTATACCGCCTAAGCGCTTTCGGGCGCCGGTAAGGTTGAAATGGTGCGGTAAGAGCGCACCGCGTGGCTGGTAACAGTCCACGGCGATGGTAAACCCCACCTGGAGCAAGACCAAATAGGAATCCAATGGCGTGGCCCGCGCTGGATTCGGGTAGGTTGCTTGAGGTCTGTGGTGACGCAGACCCTAGATGAATGACTGTCCAAGACAGAACCCGGCTTATCGGCGAGCTCGCCTCTTTTCCTGATTATTCGGATGTGATCTGCATCCTTCTCACAAGTTACCTTTTATAGCCAAAAAATCTTAAACCTGAAGTTGGCTATCTAAAGGTGTCTGCAGGTATTTGTTTTTTATCCTTTTCTTTACGTCTTTTTAACGCTTCGTTCCGTTTCTGCTTTGTAACCTCTTGTCGTTAAAGGAACTTTCCTGTGTGTGGTGCCTGTCGCGGCGCTTGCATTGTTATTTGCGTGTTTCTATAGTGTGCGGGAGTGGGAAAAAGTGGTTTTTGGTGGAATTTTGTGGAAATGAAAACCTCGGACTAGACGTTAATGAGCAATTTTCTTGGCAGTCATGCCATCAATATGGACGCGAAGGGTCGCCTGGCGATCCCGACAAAGGTGCGTGAAGAGCTCGCGCAGCTTTGCGGTGGCCGTATTGTATTGACAGCCAACGCCGATGAGGAGAAGTGCTTGTTGCTCTACCCCGAGCCGGAATGGGAAGTGCTGCGCCCGAAAATCGAGGCGCTGCCCAACATGAACAAGGCGGCCAAGCGCCTGCAGCGCCTCATTCTGGGTAATGCTGCCCTCATGGAGCTGGATGCGTCCGGCCGGATTCTGGTACCGCAGACCCTCAGAAATCACGCCAATCTTGAAAAACGGCTGATGTTGGTCGGGCTTGGCAAGAAGTATGAGCTGTGGAGTGAGGAAAGCTGGAATGCTTACCTTGATGCCTCCGCAGCCGACGAGGAAATGCCGCCGGAAATGGAGGCGCTGTCGCTATGACCGCACGCCGGGACGATCAGGCCAATGAAGGCTATCAGCATCGCTCGGTACTGCTGGATGCAGCGGTCGACTATCTGGTTACAGATGAAAATGGCCGTTATGTCGACGCCACGTTTGGCCGGGGCGGTCATAGTCGTCTGATTCTCGGCAAGCTCGGTCAGGATGGTCAGCTCCTGGGCATTGATAAGGATCCGGAGGCTATTGCCGTCGCCGGAGAGCTGGCATCTGGGGATTCCCGGTTTCAGTGGTACCACGGCTCGTTTGCCGAACTGGATCTTGCGCTTGAACGGCAGGGTTGGTCACAGGTTGATGGCGTGTTAATGGATCTGGGGGTGTCGTCGCCACAACTGGATGATGCTTCCCGCGGTTTTTCGTTCATGCGGGACGGTCCATTGGATATGCGAATGAACCCGCAGCAGGAGCCGAGTGCTGCCCAGTGGCTGGCCGAGGCTGATGAGCGGGAAATCGCAGATGTGATCTGGCGATACGGCGAGGAGCGGTTTTCTCGCCGTATCGCTCGTCTTGTCGTGGAGCGGCGTCAGGAGCAGCCGATTGAAACCACGCGGCAGCTGGCGGAGTTGGTTGCGGAGGCCGTGCCGAAGAAAGAGAAGCACAAGCACCCCGCCACCAGGGCTTTTCAGGCTATCCGGATTTTTATCAACCGGGAGCTCGAGGACCTGGAAGCCGGTCTGGCCGCGGCAGTTGATCGCCTGGCTCCCGGTGGGCGCCTGGTGGTGATCAGCTTTCACTCTCTTGAGGATCGTCTGGTCAAGCGCTTTATGCGTGATCTGGCGCGGGGGCCAAAGCTGCCGAAGGGGATACCGGTCACGGCGGAGCAGGAAGAATCCGGGTTCCAGCTGATTGGCAAAGCCAGCAAGGCCAATGAGCAGGAAATTACTGAAAACGTCAGGGCTCGCAGCGCGGTCATGCGAGTGCTTGAACGTAAAGCGAATTAATCGAAAACGCAGGGGAGCGCGACGCCATGGGCGCGGTAGCGATTGAGCAACCAGTAAAAACCAACAGGATAAACAAACAGCGGGTTCGCGAGGGTGTTGCGACAGCCGTTCGTTTGTCCCGTCAGGTGTTTGATGCAACACGGGAAAGCCGGGTTCTGGTGACGCTGGTGTTGGTGGCGGTACTGACGCTGTCGTCCATCGGGGTAGTGGTCAGTGCCCATGAGAACCGCGAGCTGTTCAATACGTTGTCGGGTCTGCAGGAGCAGCGCGATGCCTATCAGCGTGAGTGGAGTCAGTTGCTGCTGGAACAGAGTGCTTTGAGCGCTCACGGGCGGGTCGAGAAACTCGCTGCTGAGCGCTTCAACATGGTGGTGCCCGGGCGGCAGGACATTGTACTCGTGCCTTTGATGTCACCGCTGGCAGCGAACTAAAACCAACAATAACCATCCGGGGTAACTGAAGTGTCCGGTCAGGGAACGCACGCAAACAGCTGGAAGCAGAGGCTGGTGGCAGGCTTGAAAGCCTGGCGCTTCGGCTCTGTGCTGGGCGTTTTCCTGCTGGTTGTGGCCGGCATTGGATGGCGGTTGGTGGATCTTCATGTGGTGGATAATGACTTCCTGCGCAAGCAGGGAGATGTCAGAACCATCCGCGTTGAATCTATCGATGCCCATCGAGGCGTGGTGACGGATCGTCATGGCGAGCCTTTGGCCGTCAGTACGCCAGTTCAGACCGTGTGGGCAAATCCTTCCGAAACCGATCCCGAAGATCCGCAACTGGCGGCTCTTGCCCGAATTCTTGGGTTGTCTGAGGGCGCGCTGCGGGAGCGATTGCGCCAGTATGCTGGCCGCGAATTTATCTACCTGCGCCGCAAAGTGCAGCCCTCAATGGCGCGTGAAGCGCTGGCTCTGGGTGTCGGTGGCATCTATGCCCGGCAGGAATATCGTCGTTATTACCCCGCGGGAGAAGTCACCGCTCATGTGGTCGGGTTTACTGATATCGACGAGCATGGCCAGGAAGGTATCGAGTTAGCCTATAACAAATGGTTGACCGGTGAGCCGGGCCAGAAGCGGGTGCTCAAGGATAACCGTGGGCGTGTGATCAAAGATCTGATGCTTATCCGCGATGCCCGGCCCGGGAAAGACCTGGAGCTGAGTATTGATCTCCGGCTGCAGTATCTGGCCTATCGGGAGCTCAAGGCGGTGGTCGGTGCTCACAAGGCTCGCGGTGGCACGCTGGTGATGCTGGATGTCGACACCGGTGAGGTGCTGGCCATGGTCAATCAAGGTTCCTACAACCCGAATGACCGGTCACAGCTTGCCGCGGAAAACCTGCGCAACAAGGCCATTACAGATCTGTTCGAGCCCGGCTCAACCATGAAGCCGCTGACGATAGCGGCTGCTCTGGAGTCCGGGGATTACACGGTTAACAGCACCATTGATACTTCCCCGGGCTTTCGGAGGTTTGGTCGCTTCACCATTCGGGATCATCGCAATTACGGGGTGCTGGATCTGACGGAGATTATTGTCAAGTCCAGCAACGTCGGGGTGAGCAACATCGCAACGGATCTGGGTGGCGATACTCTGAGAAACCTCTATGCCCGCCTGGGCCTCGGCCAGGCAACTGGTATCGGCTTCCCTGGGGAAGCCGTTGGTGTTTTGCCGGCCCCCCCGAAATGGCGGCCGGTAGAAGAGTCCACCTTGTCTTATGGCTACGGCATGAGCGTTAACGCCTTGCAACTGGCACAGGCGTATATGGTTATTGCCAATGGTGGAATTCGTTACCCCCTCAGCCTGATGAGGCAGGAGCAGAGGCCGCAGGGGCAACGTGTACTGTCTGAGCAGGTGACAAGGGCCGTTCGGGACATGCTCAAACAGGCGGTTGCCCGTGGTACTGGCAAGCGCGCCCAGCCCGGGCTGTATGCGGCCGGAGGCAAAACCGGGACCGTTCACCTGGTGGGAGCGAACGGGTACGAAGACAGTCAATATAAGGCCATCTTTGCCGGTATGGCACCGATTGATGACCCCAGAATTGTAACCGTTGTGGCCGTGGATGCGCCGCAGGCCGGAGAATATTACGGTGGAGAAGTTGCCGCGCCGGTATTCGCCCGGGTGATGGGTGACGCGCTGCGACTGCTGAATGTGAAGCCTGAACTGGAAGTCAGTGAAACACGCGTTTCGCAAGTAACTTCCGGGGGGAGAGGGTAAGCCATGTGCATCACATCCATCAGCACCTTGCTTCAGGGCATTATTGAGGTGCCATCGGTCTTCGATGTCACTATCCACGGCCTGAAGACGGATAGCCGGAAAGTGCTGCCTGGTGACGCCTTTATTGCTCTGGCCGGAGCACGAACGCCCGCAGAGCACTATATGGATCAGGCCATCAGCGCCGGTGCCACGGCTATTCTGCTTGAGTCCGAGCAGGAGCGGCAGTGCCATGAGCGCCACGGCGCGTTGATTGTGCCCGTGGTTGGTCTGCGTGCCCGTCTGGGCCGAATTGCTGATCGCTTCTTCGAGCATCCCTCGCGCCATCTGAGAGTGATCGGGGTTACCGGCACCAATGGCAAGACGTCGGTGACCCAATACATCTCCCAGTTGTTACGGGAAACCGGCACGCCCTGCGGGCTGCTGGGTACCCTGGGTTATGGCATGCCGGGCAGTATCGAGTCGGCCACGCATACCACGCCGGATGTGGTCCAGGTGAACCGGGTATTGAACCGCATACGCAATGAGGGTGGTCGGGCTGCAGTAATGGAAGTGTCGTCGCACGCTCTGGATCAGGGGCGGGTTGATAACCTGACTATGACCGGTGCGGTGTTCACCAACCTCACGCGTGATCACCTGGATTACCACGGTTCCATGGAAGCCTATGGTGAGGCCAAGGCCAGGCTGTTCCTGCGGGAAGAACTGCACTTCTCAGTGATCAATTTTGACGATCCGTTTGGCCGGCAGCTTTACGGTCAGCTTGAGGGCCAGTGTGACCGCGTTCGTTACAGTCTGCATGAAGCCCAGACGGAACTCTGGTTGAAGGAATTTACGCCCACGGCCTCAGGGTTCCGTGCCAGGGTCGATGGGCAATGGGGCGAGTTTGATCTTACTGTCCCCCTGTTAGGGAGTTTCAATGCCAGCAATGTTCTGGCAGCCCTGGCTACCGTACTGACGCTTGGCGTACCGGTTGAGCGGGCGGTGTCCGTTGTCAGGGAGCTGTCACCGCCCCCTGGGCGCCTTGAACGATTCACCGGCCCAACCGGCAAACATGTGGTGGTGGACTACGCCCACACGCCTGATGCCCTGGCCAATGCCCTTGAAGCATTGCGGCCCCACACCCGGGGCAGGCTGATCTGTGTGTTCGGTTGCGGTGGCGACCGGGACCCCGGCAAGCGGCCTGAAATGGCGAAAGAAGCGGAAAAGCGGGCGGATTACGTCATCGTAACCGACGACAACCCGCGTACCGAGCAGCCTGAACGGATTGTCAGCGACATTTCTGCTGGTTTCACTCAGGCTGGTCGCTGGCAGGTGATTCACGACCGCGCTCAGGCAATTGCCGAGGCATTGGGTATGGCCAATGAGGATGATCTGGTGCTGATTGCAGGTAAAGGTCATGAAGCCTATCAGGAGATCCGGGGCCAGAAGTTGCCGTTCAGCGACGCCGAGCAGGTACGCCATCTATTGAACCTGAATGGAGGTGTGGCATGATGCGCGCCTTTTCGCTGGCGGAAGCTCGCGAGTGGCTTCAGGCAACCCTGGCAGGAGCGCGCACTGATGCGGGTGAACTCTGGTTTGATGGCGTCTCCACCGATACCCGATCGGTTGGAGATGGGCAGCTGTTTGTTGCTCTGCGCGGTGAGCGGTTTGATGGTCATGAATTCCTTGGCCAGGCCCTGAAACAGGGCGCAGTCGCCGCAGTAGTGGACACCGAGATCACCGATGTTGCCATTCCGCAACTGGTCGTTAGCGATACGGTTCAGGCATTGGCCGATCTGGCCAGCGGCAATCGCAGCGAAAGCGCGGCCCGGCTGGTGGCGATTACCGGCAGCAGTGGCAAAACCACGGTTCGTGAAATGACCGGGGCCATTCTCGCCGGCATGGGGCCGACCTTGGTGACTGAAGGTAATCTCAATAATCACATTGGTGTTCCGCTGACCCTGTTTCGGCTGACGCCGGATCACCAGTTCGGTGCCATCGAGCTGGGGGCCAGTGGTCTTGGCGAAATTGCCCACACGGTGTCAATTACCCGGCCGCAGGTTGCGATTCTGACCAATGCAGGTCAGGCGCACCTGGAGGGTTTTGGCAGTTACCAGAATATTGTTCTGGCCAAAGGCGAGATTATTGATGGCGTGCCGGCAGATGGAGCCGTCGTGCTGAACCGGGACGATCCCGCCTTCGATCAGTGGCATGCCCGTGCGGGCCAACGGCGGGTGCTGGGTGTTTCCCGGATGGGTCACCCGGCCGCGGATTACCGCGCGGAGGCGATCATGGCCACTGACCAGGGGTTTGAATTCCTGGTGCTGGGGCCAGACAGCTGGCGCTGTCATCTGGTGCTGGGGTTGCCCGGTGAACACAACATCACCAATGCTCTGCTGGCTCTCGCGGCCTGCAGGGAACTGGGAGCGACGGATCAGCAGGTTCAGTCCGGGCTCATGCAGGTGCAAGCGGTGAAGGGGCGTCTCCAGGTGCTCAAGCCGGCCCCGGATCTGACCCTGATTGACGACAGTTACAATGCCAATCCGGCATCCATGAAGGCGGCGCTGGATGTGCTGGCGTCGTGCCCGGCGCCCCGGGTGGCGGTACTCGGCGCCATGGCAGAGCTGGGCGATGAGGCGCACGAGTTGCACCGGCAGGTGGGTGAACATGCCCGTGCCCGAGGAATCGAGAAGCTTATGGTGGTGGGAGCCGGGGGTAACGGCTACGGCACCGGATTTGGTGACGAGACAGAGTTTTTCCCGAGTCATGAGCAGGCGGTGAGCGCCATTGTGGCGGACCGGAATGGTGCTATGACGGTCCTGGTGAAAGGTTCTCGTAGTTCCGCCATGGATCGCGTGGTGGAGGGAATTCAGAAAAAGGTGAAGAACCCATGCTGCTCTGGCTGACAGAGATACTATCGCAATACTTTTCGTCGCTGACGGTGTTTCAGTATCTGACACTGCGGGCGATTCTGGGCATTCTTACGGCGCTGCTGATCTCGCTGGTGATCGGTCCGGTGATGATTCGCAAGCTGAGTCAGTACCAGATCGGCCAGGCCGTGCGTGATGACGGCCCCCAGACTCACCTGAGCAAGGCTGGTACTCCGACGATGGGCGGCGCCCTGATTCTGGTGGCCATCGCCATTTCCACCTTGCTGTGGGCGGATCTGACCAATCGTTATGTCTGGGTGGTGTTGCTGGTTACCCTGCTGTTCGGTGCCATTGGCTGGGTGGATGACTACCGCAAGGTTGTGGAGCGCAACCCCCGGGGCCTGCCGGCACGCTGGAAATACTTCTGGCAGTCGGTGATCGGGGCCACGGCCGCGATCGTGCTTTATGTAACTGCTTCAATGGCCCAGGAAACCTCGCTTTATTTGCCGTTCCTGAAAAATGTCTCGCTGACCCTGGGACCGGTGCTGTTCATTCTGCTGACCTACTTCGTGATTGTCGGCAGCAGTAACGCGGTAAACCTGACAGACGGTCTGGATGGTCTGGCCATCATGCCAACCGTCATGGTGGCGGGAGCTCTGGCCATCTTTGCTTACCTCTCGGGCCATGCCCAGTTCGCAAATTACCTGCTGATTCCACATCTGCCCGGAACCGGTGAGCTGATCATTTTCTGCGGAGCCTTGGTGGGTGCAGGTCTCGGGTTCCTGTGGTTCAACACTTACCCGGCTCAGGTATTCATGGGCGATGTCGGTGCCCTTGCCCTGGGAGCCGCCCTGGGCACAGTGGCCGTCATCGTACGGCAGGAAATTGTGTTGTTCATCATGGGCGGCGTGTTCGTGATGGAAACCATTTCTGTGATTCTGCAGGTGGCCTCATTCCGGCTCACGGGTCGGCGGATCTTCCGGATGGCGCCGCTGCACCATCATTTTGAATTGAAAGGCTGGCCCGAGCCACGAGTCATTGTCCGGTTCTGGGTTATCACTGTTGTTCTCGTTCTGATTGGCCTGGCCAGTCTGAAAATCCGATAGGAAATTGCTACGGCTATGAGTGTCATTGTTTCGGATCGTCGCGCGTTAATCGTAGGGCTCGGTAAGACCGGGCTTTCCTGCGTGCGTTACCTGTCCGGGCAGGGGCGTGAGATTGCTGTGGCTGATAGTCGCCTTCAGCCACCAGGCCTGGATGAGCTGAAGGCCGGTTGGCCAGACGTCCCGGTTTACCTGGGCGAGTTTGGTGAGGACCTGTTTGCCGGTTTCAATGAGCTGGTAGTCAGCCCGGGAATCAGTATTGCAGAGCCGGCGATTGCCGGTGCGGCGGCCAGGGGCGCCCGGATTCGCGGCGACATCGATTTATTCGCCGATGCGGCCGACGCGCCGATCATTGCCATCACCGGCTCTAACGGCAAAACCACGGTAACAACCCTGGTCGGGGAAATGGCACGAGCTGCGGGCCGCAATGTGCAGGTGGGCGGCAATATCGGTACGCCCGCGCTGGATTTGCTGGACCAGGGTGCGGATCTCTATGTACTGGAGCTGTCGAGTTTTCAGCTGGAGACCACTGAAGAACTCGGGGCGCTGGCGGCCACTGTGTTGAATGTCAGCGATGATCACATGGACCGGTACCCGGACAAGATGGCGTATTTCCAGGCCAAGCAACGGATCTACCGTGGCTGCAAAAATGCCATCGTGAACCTCGACGATGCCCTGAGCACGCCCATGGCTCGGGATACCCTGAGGTTTCTGTGTTTTGGCTTTAACCGGGTGAATCCGGAGACCTTCAGCACCCGGGATGATGACCAGGGCACCTGGATTACCTGGGGCCTGGATAACCTTTTGCTGGCCAGTGAACTCCAGTTGATGGGCAGGCATAACATCAGCAACGTGATGGCCGCCCTGGCGCTGGGGCATGCGGCTGGCCTGGCCATGGAGCCGATGCTGGAGGTGGCCCGCAGCTTCCGGGGGCTGCCCCATCGCTGTGAATTCGTCCGCAACCTGAATGGCGTGGATTACATCAATGATTCCAAAGGTACCAATGTTGGTGCCACGGTAGCCGCCATTGAAAGCCTGGTGCCGGATTCAGGCAAGGTGATCCTGATCGCAGGCGGAGATGGCAAAGGCGCGGATTTTCAGCCGCTCGCAGAGCCGGTGGCCGCATGCTGTCGTGCCTTGGTGCTGATTGGACGCGATGCCGGCAAGATATCCGAGGCGGTAGGCGTGTCAGTGCCGCAGTATCGCGCAACGTCACTGCAAGAGGCGGTCAGCCTTGCCCGCCAGGCGGCGGAGCCGGGCGATCGGGTGCTGTTGTCTCCAGCCTGTGCCAGCTTTGACATGTTCCGGGATTACAACGATCGCGGCGAACAGTTCCGCGCTTTGGTGGAGGGGCTGTGATGCAGGCAGGCGTCAGCGTTCCTCATTATCAGGGTATGGCGGGTGAGTTGCAGCCGCTGCCGGTGCTGATTATTACCTCCGTGGCCTTGCTGGTGACTGGTGTGGTGATGATTTCGTCTGCGTCGATGGACATGGCGGCCGCCACGTTGGGCAACAGTTACCACTACGTTATTCGCCAGATTCTGTTCGCCGGGTTTGGCTGCGCCACCGCCCTTGTCGCTGTCAATGTGCCGGTATCCTGGTGGGAACGCAGTGGCTGGTTGTTGCTGGGCATTGGACTTCTGGTGTTGGTGTTGGTGCTTACTCCTCTCGGCCGCACCGTCAATGGTTCTACCCGATGGATTCCCATGGGGCTGTTCAATGTGCAGGTGTCTGAAGTCGCCAAACTCTGCCTCATCGCCTACCTGGCGGGTTACGTGGTTCGTCGGCGGGAGGAGCTGCTCCATACCTGGCCAGGTTTTCTGAAACCTCTCGGGGTTCTGGGGGTGGCGTCGGTGTTACTGGTCATCCAGCCCGACTTCGGCGCAACGGTTGTTCTGGTGACGGCGGCAGCGGGCATGATTTTTCTCAGCGGCGTAAGGCTAAGCCGTTTTATGCCATTGATTGGCGTACTGGCGGCCCTGGGTACGGTTCTGGTGGTCACCCAACCGTATCGACTGAAGCGGGTGGTCAGCTATCTCGACCCCTGGAAAGACCAGTTCGACAGCGGTTATCAGCTCACCCAGTCACTGATTGCCTTTGGTCGAGGCGAGTGGGTGGGTGTTGGTCTGGGCAACTCGGTACAGAAACTGTTCTTCCTGCCTGAGGCCCATACGGACTTTATCTACGCGATTATTGCCGAGGAATTCGGTTTGCTTGGAGCGCTGGTGGTGCTCGGCCTGTTTGCGGCGCTGGTGGTCAGTGGCCTGGTGATTGCCCGGCGTGCGGAGAAAGCCGGCATGGCGTTCGGCGCCTGTTTCAGCTACGGCATCACGCTGCTGATCGGATTGCAGGCGGGCATCAACATGGCGGTGAGTACTGGGCTCCTGCCAACCAAAGGCTTGACCTTGCCGCTGGTCAGTTATGGCGGCTCCAGCCTGATGGTTACCTGCATTGGTATCGCGGTTATCGCCCGGGTAGAGCTGGAGCGGCAGGATCGGGCCAGGGTGGCATCGGAAACAAAGAGCAGCGGACGCAAAGGAGGAGCAGTGTATGACTGATTCACCTCGCCGTCGCTTCCTGATGATGGCTGGCGGCACCGGCGGCCATGTGTTTCCTGCGTTGGCCACAGCCCGCGCGTTGCAGCAACGGGGGCACGAGGTGCACTGGCTCGGGGCCAGCGGCGGCATGGAAGAACGTCTGATTGGAGACACCGATATTCCGCTGTCGCTCATTCACATTTCCGGCCTGCGCGGTAAAGGCAAGCTGGCGCTGCTGCTGGCACCGTTCCGGTTGATGCGCGCCCTGGGCGAAGCCTACACCCATTTGCGCCGGATCCGCCCCGACTGCGTGGTAGGTATGGGCGGTTTTGTCACCGGGCCGGGTGGTATTGCCGCCTGGCTGATGCGTAAGCCGCTGGTGATTCATGAACAGAACGCCATCGCTGGAATGACTAACCGTTGGCTCACACGTTTTTCCGAAACGGTGCTTGAGGCGTTTCCTGACAGTTTTGGTGACCAGACGGTTACCCGCTGTACTGGCAATCCGGTGCGGGGCGAAGTGGCGTCGATGGACGCCCCCGAACAACGATTGGCGGGCCGAAGTGGCAGGCTCCGGGTGTTGGTTATTGGTGGCAGCCTGGGAGCACAGGTGTTCAATCAGCAGCTGCCCCGGGCCCTGGCGCTGATGCCGGAGGCTGATCGCCCGGATGTTCGGCATCAATGCGGTGAGAAGAATCTCGAGGCGGCCCGGGCGGCCTACGACGAAGCCGGAGTCAGTGCCAGCATTGAGCCCTTTATCCGCGATATGGCGGAGGCCTATGGCTGGGCTGATCTGGTGATCTGCCGTGCCGGAGCGCTGACGGTGTCTGAGCTCTGTGCGGCGGGAATTGGCGCGGTGCTGGTGCCATTCCCCCACGCGGTCGATGACCACCAGACCCGGAACGGCCAGCACATGGTGAAAGCCGGGGCGGCCATTCTGGTTCCGCAGCCAAAGCTGAACCCGGAGGTGCTGGCGGAAACCCTGAAAGATCTGGCAACAGATCGAAAACGAATTCTGACTATGGCGAAGGCCGCCCGCTCGCTGGCCCGCCCTGATGCAACGGAGAGAGTCGTGAATTACTGTCTGGAGGCCGCCAATGGCTGATGCAACCAATCCGCCACTGGTCTATCAGGTGCCGGAAATGCGCCGGATCCGCCGCATCCATTTTGTCGGGATCGGTGGTGCCGGGATGAGCGGTATCGCCGAAGTCCTGAAGAACCAGGGCTATGACGTATCTGGCTCTGATATCCGGGACAGTGCTGTTACTGCGCGCCTGCGGGCAATGCATGTCGATGTGTACATCGGTCATCGCGCCGAAAACACCGATCAGGCCGACGTGGTGGTAGTGTCTTCGGCCGTTGCCGGCGACAACCCGGAAGTGGTCTCTGCCCGTGAACGGCGGGTACCGATTGTACCCCGGGCCGAGATGCTGGCGGAGATCATGCGCTATCGCCATGGTATCGCTGTGGCTGGTACCCACGGCAAAACCACAACCACCAGCCTGATTGCCTCCGTGTTGGGAGAGGCCGGACTGGACCCCACCTTTGTGATCGGTGGCAAACTCAACAGCGCCGGAACCAATGCCCAGTTGGGTGGTTCCCGTTACCTGGTGGCAGAAGCCGACGAAAGCGATGCGTCGTTCCTGCATCTGACACCGGTTATTTCTGTGGTCACCAACATTGAAGCTGACCACATGGACACCTACGGTGGGGATGTCGAAAAGCTCAAGCAGACCTTCGTGGACTTCCTGCACAACCTGCCGTTTTACGGTGTTGCGGTTATGTGCGTGGACGACGACTACGTTCAGGAGATCATTCCACGCATTTCCCGGGCCATTATCACTTATGGCATCGACAATCCTGATGCTGATTACCGGGCGGAGAACATTACCTCTGATGGTCTGAAGACCCGGTTTCTGGTTCGTCGCCCTGGTGGTCGGCCGGATCTCCAGGTGGAGCTGAAAATGCCGGGTCGTCACAACGTTCTTAACGCCCTGGCAACGATTGCCGTGGCGACCGACGAGGGGGTGGACGACCAGGCCATCTGCCGCGGGCTGGCTGGATTTGCCGGTGTTGGCCGTCGGTTCCAGGTGTATGGCGAGTATCAGACACCGAAAGCAGCAGCGACGCTGGTGGACGACTACGGCCACCACCCCACCGAGGTGGAGGCCGTTATCCGGGCTGCCCGCGAAGCCTGGCCCCAGCGCCGGATCGTGATGCTGTATCAGCCACACCGATACACCCGGACCCGGGATCTATATGAGGATTTCGTGCGGGTATTGTCCGAAGTGGATGGGCTGTTGCTGATGGATGTGTATTCCGCCGGTGAGCCGGCTATTCCGGGAGCAGACGGGCGGGCTTTGTGCCGGAGCATCCGGCAGCGGGGCAAGGTAGAACCCGTGTTCGTTGAAGATAACCGTGAAATCGAGAGTCTGCTGGCCAATGTCCTGCAGGATGGTGATCTGTTGATCACCCAGGGGGCCGGCGATATCGGTGGCGTAGCAGCAAGGCTGGCAGCAGCAGGAGTCAAGGCAAGTGAGTGATCTGACCCACAACGACATTCAGCCGTATCAGGCACCCCCCGAACTGGTTCGGGCACTGGGGCGCGTGGCTGTGTTCATGGGGGGCGATTCCGCCGAGCGGGAAGTATCCCTGAAAAGTGGCAAAGCCGTGCTGGCAGCGCTGCAATCGGCGGGTATTGATGCGGTTGGCCGGGACATTCGGGGCTGTCTGCTGCGGACCGTGGACGAACCCGATTTCGATCGCGTGTTCATTGCCCTTCATGGCCGTGGTGGCGAAGACGGGACCCTTCAGGCGATCCTTGGGCAGGCAGGCATTCCCTATACCGGCAGTGAAGTGCTGGCATCGGCACTGGCCATGGACAAATTGCGCACCAAGTATGTGTTCGAAGGTTGTGGGCTGCCTACGCCGGCATTTCGTGCCATGACCTCCGTGAGCGAGGCCGAGGACGTTGTGACGGCACTGGGGGCGCCCCTGAGTGTGAAACCGGCCCACGAAGGTTCGAGTATCGGTATCCGTAAAGTGAGCAGCGCGGCAGAGCTGGCTGAAGCCTATGAGGCGGCAGCCCGGCTGGATGATCTGGTGCTGGTAGAGCAGTGGATCGAAGGGCCGGAGTTTACCGTCAGCCTGCTACAGGACAAAGCGTTACCGGCGATTGGCCTGAGCACCGATCACGCCTTTTACGACTATGACGCCAAGTACCTGGCGGACGATACCCGGTACCGTATTCCCTGTGGTCTGGCGCCGGATGACGAATTGAGATTGCAGCATCTGGCCCTGGATGCCTTCCGGGTGCTGGGCTGTCGCACCTGGGGACGGGTCGACATCATGCAGGACCGGACCGGTGAGTTCTGGTTGCTTGAGGTGAACACGGTTCCCGGTATGACGGACCACAGCCTGGTGCCGATGGCTGCAAAGGCGGCCGGCATCAGTTTTGAAGAACTGGTGGTGCGAATTCTCAGGGATACGCTGGCGGAGGGCATCGATGCTTGAGACGTTGCTGATCCGGAGCCGGGCGGTACCGCCCGAACCGCCACGCCGCCGGGGGGCAACCTCTGTCGGGCCTGAGCGGGACCGGTTTGGTGTGTTGAAAGCTGTGCTGTCGGCCGTACCCTGGTTGCAGGTCGGCCTGGGCGCAACGGTGGTACTTCTGGCCGCCATGGTGCCCTGGGCAACGGACCGGATGCTGACCGCCATGGATCAGCAGATCCTGGCGGTGGATGTGCGGGGCGAATTTGTTGGCGACAGCCAGACGGCTATTGAGCGAGCGGCCGGCGCCTGGATTGGCAAAAGCTATTTCGCCACCGATCTGGCTGACATCAAGGCTGAACTGGAACGGCGCCCCTGGGTGGCGTCGGCAGCGATAAAGCGAGTCTGGCCAGGCCGTCTTGAAATCGATATTCGGGAAAAGAAGCCATTGGCCTACTGGACCGATGGTCGACTGGTGAGCCGTTCAGGCGAACTGTTCTCGCCGCCGAATCCGGGGGTGGCCGGAAAGCTGCCTCGTCTGGCTGGGCCGGATGAGCGGGTCAGGGACGTGATCGGTATGGCCCGAACCATGAGCGAGCAGTTGGTGGGATATGGCCTGGGTTTTGCCGGACTGGCGCTGGAGCAACGTGGCGCCTGGACCCTGACTCTCAGCAATGGCATCGAAGTGGTGCTGGGGCGAGATCAGGTAGAACAACGGTTTGAACGCTTTATCACCATTTATGAGAACCGTCTGGCCTCGCGGGTTGATGAGGTCAGCCGGATAGATGTCCGCTACTCGAACGGGGTAGCGGTGCAGTGGAAGACGGACGTGGCTCAGGCTGCTCCGAAATCCTGATAACGATTACTACGAACCTGGGGTTTGGTGAAACACATGTCATCGGTTGAAACGGAAAACATGATTGTCGGCCTGGATATTGGAACCTCCAAGGTGGTGGCGATAGTCGGCAAGCGCAAGATGGATGGAACCATCGAAGTAGTCGGTATCGGTTCACACCCGTCCCGGGGGCTCAAACGCGGTGTAGTGGTGAACATTGAAACCACGGTACAGGCCATTCAGCGCGCAGTCGAAGAGGCTGAACTGATGGCGGGGTGTCGCATTCATTCGGTGTACGCCGGTATTGCTGGCAGCCACATCAAGAGCCTGAATTCCCACGGCATCGTGGCGATCCGGGACCGGGAAGTCACCCAGGCGGATATTGACCGGGTGATTGACGCTGCCCAGGCGGTGGCGATTCCGGCGGACCAGAAAATCCTGCACATCCTGCCTCAGGAATTCGTCATCGATAACCAGGAGGGCATCAAGGAACCGATGGGGATGTCCGGTGTGCGGCTGGAGGCCAAAGTTCACCTGGTGACCTGTGCCGTGAATGCGGCCCAGAACATCGAGAAGTGTGTCAAACGCTGCGGGCTGGAAGTGGACGACATCATTCTGGAACAACTGGCTTCCAGCCACGCCATCCTGACCGAGGATGAAAAGGAATTGGGCGTCTGTGTGGTGGATATCGGTGGTGGTACAACCGACATTGCCGTGTTCACGGGCGGGGCAATTCGCCATACCGCCGTCATCCCGATCGCCGGTGACCAGGTGACCAACGACATTGCCATGGCGTTGCGCACGCCCACCCAGAATGCCGAGGAAATCAAGATCAAGTACGCCTGCGCCCTGACCCAACTGGCGGGTGCGGAAGAAACCATCAAGGTTCCCAGCGTGGGAGACCGGGCTCCGCGGGATCTTTCGCGTCAGGCTCTGGCGGAGGTCGTTGAGCCCCGCTATGAGGAGCTGTTCACGCTGGTGCAGTCTGAGTTACGCCGGTCCGGGTTCGAGGATCTGATCCCGGCAGGCATCGTGATTACAGGCGGCTCGTCCACCATGGAAGGGGTGGTGGAGCTGGCTGAAGAAATCTTCCACATGCCGGTAAGACTGGCCTGTCCGCAGGCGGTTTCCGGTATGACGGAAGTGGTCAACAACCCGATATACGCCACTGGCGTCGGATTGTTGATCCATGGCTTCCGGCAAATGGATCTTGGCCGGGCGCCGGTGCTCAAGGGGGAGGAGGCTCCCTCGCTGGTTGAGCGCATGAAAGCCTGGTTCACCGGTCATTTCTGACGGTGTTCCGGTTGCAGTACACGAAGGTCTCTCGAAAAAAACACAACGATTGAAGCAACCGGCCTGGAAAGGTCGGACACAGCACGAAGGAGTAGGGGAAATGTTTGAACTCGTTGATAATGTTCAGCAGAACGCAGTTATCAAGGTCGTCGGTGTTGGCGGTGGCGGTGGCAACGCCGTTCGTCACATGCTCAACAGCGACGTGGAAGGCGTTGAATTTATCTGCGCCAACACAGATGCCCAGGCCCTGAAGGACCTGGACGCACGTCAGATTATTCAGCTGGGTGGCAACATCACCAAAGGCCTGGGTGCGGGTGCCAATCCGGAAGTCGGTCGCCAGTCTGCACTGGAAGACCGTGACCGTATTGCCGAAGCTCTGAGCGGCTCCGATATGGTGTTCATCACCGCCGGCATGGGTGGCGGTACCGGTACCGGAGCAGCCCCCGTGGTTGCTGAAGTTGCCCGTGAGCTGGGTATCCTGACGGTTGCGGTGGTTACCAAGCCGTTCCAGTTTGAAGGCGGCAAGCGCATGAGCGTGGCTGAAGCCGGTCTGAAGGAACTGGAAGAGAGCGTTGACTCCCTGATTACCATTCCCAATGAAAAGCTG
Source organism: Marinobacter nauticus (assembly GCF_003634635.1). GTDB lineage: Bacteria > Pseudomonadota > Gammaproteobacteria > Pseudomonadales > Oleiphilaceae > Marinobacter > Marinobacter nauticus. The sequence continues at coordinate 31,490 of NZ_RBJB01000005.1, forward strand.
TTGGCAGTCATGGGCAAGAAAACCAGCCTGCTGGATGCCTTTGCCTCCGCCAATGATGTGTTGCTGGGTGCGGTTCAGGGCATTGCTGACCTGATTACCCGCAACGGTATGATCAACGTCGACTTTGCCGACGTGAAAACGGTTATGTCCGAGATGGGCATGGCGATGATGGGTACCGGTCGCGCCACCGGCGAGAATCGTGCCCGTGAAGCTGCAGAAGCCGCGGTTCGCAGCCCGCTGCTCGAAGATATCAACCTGCAGGGTGCCAAGGGTATTCTGGTCAATATCACCGCTGGTATGGACCTGAACCTGGGCGAGTTCTCCGAAGTGGGCGACATTGTGCGCGAATTCGCGTCCGATTCAGCCACTGTGGTGGTCGGCACTGTGATCGATCCGGAAATGACCGACGAGCTCAAGGTTACTGTTGTGGCGACTGGCCTGGGTGGCGAGCGCGAGAAGCCGACCAAGGTGGTGGACAACACCCGTACCCTCGATGGCAAGACCGATTACAACCAGCTGGATCGCCCGGCCGTGTTGCGTCGTCGTGCGGTTGCCCAGGGTAATGTGGCGCTGGATCAGAGCAAAGAAAGCGAAGAGCAGGGTGTGGACTATCTCGATATTCCCGCATTCCTTCGCCGGCAGGCTGATTGATAATCTGTTTCAACCGTGGCAGAGCTGGCTTTACTGTCAATCAGAAAGCACAAGCTTCCGCCTAAGTTGAACTGATATGCCATAGCTCATGACTATTGCAAAAGTTAAGTAAAGTCATGTTGGTTAAATGGTACTCAGTCTTGAATTCTGATATTCTCCGGGCAGTTTTTTGCTCAGAATATCGACTTTTTGTGACGGAATAATGAACCGATGATCAGACAACGGACACTCAAAAACACCATCCGCGCGACCGGTGTTGGCCTGCATTCCGGGGAAAAGGTATACCTGACCCTGAAGCCAGCACCCGTCGACACGGGGATCATCTTCCGCCGCACGGACCTCGACCCGATGGTCGAAATCCGTGCCTGTGCGGAGAATGTGGGTGAGACCATGCTGTCCACGACGCTGGTAAAAGACGGTGTCCGTGTGGCGACGGTAGAGCATCTGCTCTCCGCCATGGCTGGTCTCGGCATCGACAACTGTTTTGTCGAGCTCAGCGCTGCAGAAGTGCCGATCATGGATGGCTCTGCCGGGCCGTTCGTGTTCCTGCTTCAGTCTGCCGGTATCTCCGAGCAGGAAGCGGCCAAGCGTTTTATCCGCATCAAGCGCGAAGTCACTGTGGAAGAGGGCGACAAAAAAGCCACCTTCCTGCCGTTCGAAGGCTTCAAGGTGAGCTTCGGGATTGATTTTGATCACCCGGTCTTCAAGGGCCGTGCCCAGACAGCGACCGTGGACTTTTCCAGCACCTCCTTTGTGAAGGAAGTGTCCCGCGCCAGAACCTTCGGGTTCATGCGTGATATCGAAAAGCTGCGAGCGATGAACCTGGCACTGGGTGGCAGCGTGGATAATGCGATTGTGGTGGACGACTACAAGATCCTCAATGAGGACGGTCTCCGCTACGATGACGAGTTCGTCAAGCACAAGGTACTGGATGCCATCGGCGATCTCTATCTGTTGGGCAACAGCCTGATTGGTGAGTTCCGTGGTATCAAATCAGGTCACGACCTGAACAACAAGCTGCTGCGCAAGCTCAGGGCAGAAGAAGATGCATGGGAAGTAGTGACCTTCGATGATGAAGCCACTGCGCCTATCTCTTACATGAAACCTGTGCTGGCGGCGGGTTAAGGCGGGAAGCCTTAATCCCGGACGTGGCTGGCGAGTTTTTCGAGAACCTCGCGTAGAGCTTTATCCTTCGTGTGCCCGGCTTCCTCCTGGAGGAGCCGGGCATTTTCTTTGCTGAGCGGCTCTTTTACCGGTTTGCGTCGGCTGGCGAATCTGGGTGGGCTGACCTTGATTCTGACCTTCCAGACGTAGCGGAACAGTTCATTCTCCCTCAGTGCCGACATGATCTCGTGCTGGCGGAAGCGCAGTCGCGTGGCTTTGCTCGCGTTATCAGTGGACAGCACCAGTTCCCCCTCCCGGCAGCTGACAAATCGGGTACCCTCGGACAGTTCTGCGGGAATGGCCGCGAGTACCAGTTGTTCGGCCTGCAGGTGCAGTTCGGCTTTGGACATCAGCTCTTTCAGCGTATTGTTGCCAGCCGATCCTTTGCCGAAGATCATTTTTTGATCATTTTTTTCCGTCATGGTCGCTTTTTTCTCGACGAGCCTGTTTACGATTGGTTACACTTCGGCACGCTTTGTGCGTAGCGCCATTGTTACTCTCGTTTTACATTGTCACGAGTGAGAGAGTCTACCGGGCGCTGCGATTATTCAGTACGTAGTTGTTGCCAAGGATAGCAGACCCGCTCGGAATATTTCCGGGTCGCAGCACTACAGGGATACGGTTGCGGCTCAACAATGAAACCGAAAGACGATATGAACGTAATTTTCGTAGGCAAACGTCACGGTCAGTCCAGGGCAATACCGCTGAATGGGCCGCTGTTGTGTGGCCTGGTCTTTCTGGTGTTGGCAACGCTGGCGGCAGCCGGATGGGCTGGCTACCAGATGGCGATCAGTCAGTTTGAAGCCCGGCAACCCACCGAGTCTGAGCTTGTGGCCGGCTGGAAAGAAAGGCTGCAAGATCAGAAGGACGAAGTCGCCCGGGTTCGTGAGAACGTGCAGCAGCAGATTGATGCGCTGACCCTTCGGCTGGGCCAGATTCAGGGTCGTCTGCTACGCCTGGATGCGCTCGGCCAGCGATTCGTGGAAACCGGCATGGTCGCCAGCGATGAATTCAATTTTGACAAGCCGGCAGCGGTTGGTGGTCCAGAAGAAGATGCGCTACCCGGGGATTCCTACACGGCTCCCGAGCTGACGGACATGATCAATCAGCTGGAACAGCAGATCAACGATCGCGAAAAGCAACTGCGCCTGCTCGATAAAGTCGCTTCCCGCAAAAAGCTGGAAGATGAGCTCTATGTGCAGGGGCGGCCGATCACCTGGGGCTGGCTCTCGTCCAAATACGGATACCGCTCGGATCCTTTTACCGGAAAACGTACCTGGCATGCCGGTGTTGATCTGGCAGGCAAGGAAGGCAGCGATATTATTGCCGTGGCGGCTGGTGTTGTAACCTGGGCGGACGAGCGCTATGGCTACGGAAATCTGGTTGAAATCGACCATGGCGACGGCCTGGTTACCCGTTATGCCCATGCCAAGAGCATCAAGGTTAAGGTTGGGGATGTGGTGCAGAAAAGCCAGGTTGTTGCACTGATGGGCAGCACCGGCCGGTCCACCGGCCCCCACGTGCATTTTGAAGTTATCCGCAATGGTAAATCCGAAAATCCCGTGAAATACATCCAGCGCGCAAGCCGCTGATTCCATTCCCGTGAACCCCGCCTTTTGTCCTGTCGCCAAATAAGGTTAGAATGCCGGCTTCCTCCGTTTAACTGAAGAAGCAGTGGTCTATGTTCACAAAGCTTGCAACCAAGATGTTCGGCAGTAAGAACGCCAGAGAAATCAAGAGGATGCGCAAAGTTGTCACGCGCATCAATGAACTTGAGGAACAGTTTGGCGCATTGTCTGACACCGAGTTGCAAGGCAAGACCGCTGAGTTCCGGCGCAGACTTGATGAAGGTGAAGCGCTGGACAGCCTGCTGCCTGAAGTGTTTGCCACAGTGCGGGAGGCCAGCCGCCGGGTGATGGGCATGCGCCACTACGATGTCCAGCTCATCGGGGGCATGACCCTGCATGAAGGTCGAATCGCCGAAATGAAGACCGGTGAAGGGAAAACTCTGGTGGCTACCGCCGCGGTCTACCTGAATGCGCTTCCCGGTAAAGGCGTGCACGTGGTAACCGTGAACGATTACCTGGCTCGCCGTGACGCCGAATGGATGGGCAAACTTTACCGTTTCCTCGGCATGCAGGTGGGAGTGGTGGCGTCGGGCCAGCCGCCGGAAGAAAAGCGTGCAGCCTATCAGGCCGATATCACCTATGGCACCAATAACGAGTTCGGTTTCGACTATCTGCGCGACAACATGGCCTTCAGCATTGAGGACAAGGTTCAGCGCGGTCTTAACTTTGCCATTGTCGATGAAGTCGATTCCATCCTGATCGACGAGGCCCGTACCCCGCTCATTATTTCCGGTGCCGCTGAGGATTCTTCCAAACTGTATCAGGCCGTCAATGCTCTGGTGCCGAGTCTTGAGAAAGGCGAGGTGAGCGAGGAAGGTGAATCCTCCGGTGACTTCACCATTGATGAGAAATCCCGTCAGGTTGAACTGACCGAATCCGGTCATGAGAAGGTTGAAGATCTGCTGCTTGGTCAGGGCCTGCTGAAGGAGGGTGAAAGCCTGTATTCGGCCGCCAACCTGAGCTTGCTGCACCATGTGCACTCGGCGCTCCGAGCCCATCACCTGTTCCAGAAAGACGTGGATTACATTGTCCAGGGCGGTCAGGTGGTGATCGTAGATGAACACACTGGCCGGACCATGCCCGGACGCCGGTGGAGCGAAGGTCTGCATCAGGCGATTGAAGCAAAAGAAGGGCTCAAGATTCAGGCCGAAAGCCAGACGCTGGCGTCGACGACCTTCCAGAACTATTTCCGTCTCTATGACAAGCTGGCCGGTATGACCGGTACCGCCGATACCGAAGCATTCGAATTCCGCCAGATCTACGGCCTGGACGTGGTGGTTATTCCGCCGAACAAGCCTATTCAGCGGATTGATTACAACGACCTGGTGTACCTGACCCAGGAAGAGAAATTCCACGCTATCATCGATGAAATCAAGGATGTGACCGCAGAAGGCCGGCCCATTCTGGTGGGCACCGCGTCCATCGAAGCCTCCGAACTTCTGTCCATGCTGCTGAAGAAGGCACGCATTGACCATAAGATCCTGAACGCCAAACAGCACGAATCGGAAGCCTTGATTATTGCCCAGGCAGGGCGGCCGGGTGCCGTTACCATTGCTACCAATATGGCGGGTCGGGGTACCGATATTGTCCTCGGTGGCAACTGGGAGTACGAAGTTGCGGCCCTGGATAATCCCTCGGAAGAAGAAGTGGCTCGCATGAAGGCGGAGTGGACTGAGCGCCACAACCAGGTACTGGACGCCGGTGGCCTGCACATCATCGGTACCGAGCGCCACGAGTCCCGCCGGATTGATAACCAGCTCCGTGGTCGTGCCGGTCGTCAAGGGGATCCGGGCTCTTCCCGATTCTTCCTCTCGCTGGAGGACAACCTGATGCGGATCTTTGCGCCGGAGCGCGTGAAGAATCTGATGCAGGCCATGGGCATGAAGAAAGGTGAAGCCATCGAGCACCGGATGGTCACCAATGCCATTGAAAAGTCGCAGCGCAAGGTCGAAGGCCGCAACTTCGATATGCGTAAAACGCTGCTTGAATACGACGATGTCGCCAACGATCAGCGTACGGTCATCTACGAGCAGCGCAACGAGGTGATGGCGTCCAACGACATTTCCGAGATGATCGATACGATTCGCGAAGACGTCGTGGATTCGGTGGTCAGTGACTTTATTCCGCCGCAAAGCATGCCCGAACAGTGGGATGTGCAGGGGCTGGAGGCTCAGTTGCAGTCCGAGATGGCGATTGAGCTGCCCATCCAGCAGTGGCTGAAGGACGACAATAAACTGTATGAAGACAATCTTCGCCAGAAGATTCTCGATGCCATTGTGGCTGAGTACAAGGCCAAGGAAGAAGTGGCCGGTTCCGAAGCCATGCGCAAGTTTGAGAAGCAGGTGTTCCTGCAGGTGCTGGATACCCTGTGGAAGGAGCATTTGTCCAACATGGATCACCTGCGCCGGGGTATCCATCTGCGTGGCTACGCTCAGAAGAACCCGAAGCAGGAATACAAGCGCGAGGCGTTTAACCTGTTCGAAACCATGCTCGATACCATGAAGCGTGACGTTACCCGGGTTTTGTGCCATGTGCGGGTTCAGAGCCAGGAGGAAATGGCGGAAATCGAACGTCGACGCAAGGAAGAGCTGGAGCGGGAAATGGCGCGCGCCAAACTCCGCCACGAGCAGGCCAGTGCTGCCCAGGCAGAAGGTGAGGGTGACGATGGCCAGCAGGCCCAGCAGGCAACCCCGGAGACCTTTGTCCGCCAGGAGCGCAAGGTCGGTCGTAACGAGCCTTGCCCCTGCGGGTCTGGCAAAAAGTACAAGCAATGCTGCGGAAAGGTGAGCTGATCAGCCACTGAGTAGCCGGAAACCAGAACCCGCAATTCGCCAGTGCGCTGGCGCTTGCGGGTTCTGTCGTTTGAAGATCAGGAAAATTCAAGGAGACAGGCATGGCGGTAGGTCCAGGAACCTTACCCGATTTCTTCCCGGTGGCGGGAATCAAGCTGGGCATAGCCAGTGCGGGGATCAAAAAGCCCGGCAGAAAAGACATCGTGGTGTTTGAACTGGCGCCGGAAACCCGGGTAGCGGGTATTTTTACCCGCAACCAGTTCTGTGCGGCTCCAGTGGTCCTCAGTCGCCGCCACCTGTCCCAGGATGCTCCGCGCTATCTGTTGATCAATACCGGCAATGCCAACGCCGGTACCGGCGAACGGGGCCTGACGGACGCCGCGGCCTGCTGCGAGGCGCTGGCGAAAGAGGCGGGCATTTCTGCCAGCCAGGTATTGCCGTTCTCTACCGGGGTGATTGGCGAGCCATTGCCGGTCGCCAAGATCGTCAGTGCGCTGCCGGAGGCTCTGGCCGACACCCGGGAAGACCGCTGGGCAGAGGCGGCATCCGGCATCATGACCACCGATACCCGCCCTAAAGGCGCGTCGCGGCAGCTGGATCTGGATGGCCATCGGGTGACCATTTCCGGAATCAGCAAGGGCGCGGGCATGATTCGCCCCAACATGGCCACCATGCTCGGCTTCATCGCTACCGATGCCCGTCTTGCGCCGGAGGTACTGCAAACGCTGGCTTCTGAGCTCGGCGAGAAGTCGTTCAACCGCATTACCATTGACGGCGACACCTCCACCAACGATGCCTGCATGCTGATGGCCAGTGGCCAGTATGGCGGGCCTGAGATTACCGCCGACAGCCCGCTGCTGCCGGAACTGCGGGCGGCCTTGCAGGACGTGTACCTGGAGCTGGCCCACGCCATTGTCCGGGATGGCGAGGGGGCTACCAAATTCGTCACCATTGATGTCAGCGGCGCAGCCAGCCAGCAAGAAGCGCTTGATGTAGCCTATACCGTGGCGCACTCCCCGCTGGTGAAAACCGCCCTGTTTGCGTCAGACCCGAACTGGGGGCGTATCCTGGCGGCCGTTGGTCGTGCCGGTGTGGAGAATCTGGACCTCAATGCCCTTGAAATCTACCTGGGCGATGTCTGCCTGGTGCGCAACGGTGGCCGTGCCGACGACTACTCCGAGGCTCGGGGTCAGGCGGTGATGGATCAGGAAGAGATCACTATTGCGATTGATCTGAAACGGGGCAATGTCCGGGAAACGGTCTGGACCTGTGATTTTTCCCATGATTACGTGACCATCAATGCCGAATACCGTACCTGAGTCTGTCGAGGGTCTTTCCGCTAACCGTAAGACTGTTCATGTAGCGGTGGGCGTGATCGTTCGCGATGGTCGTGTCCTGATTGCAAGGCGCCCGGACACAGCCCATCAGGGCGGTTTGCTGGAGTTTCCGGGTGGTAAGGTCGAGCCCGGAGAAACCGTCCAGCAGGCACTGTGTCGGGAAATCGCCGAAGAGACCGGGCTGGTTCTGACTGAGGACAGCCTGGAGCCGGTGATTGGCATACGTCACGACTACGGCGACAAGTGTGTGTTTCTTGATGTCTGGTCAAGCCACTCGGCTCAGGGCGAGCCAGAGGGTAAAGAAGGTCAGCCGGTCAGCTGGCTGGCTCCTGAGGCGCTCAAGGACGAAGAGTTTCCTGCCGCTAACCGGCCCATCATCAGGGCGCTGCGATTGCCCCATCGGCTGGCGGTTACCGGAACAATTGAGGATGCGCCGGCAGGCCTGGCCAGACTCGGTGCCGCTCTCGACCGGGGGCAGCCGGATTCACTGGTGGTGCTTCGCGCTCCGACCCTCTCAGGGGCTGCGTACCTTGAGCTGGCCGAAGCGGCTCTGGGCGGGTGCCGGGAAAGGGGCGTCGGGTTGATTCTGCATGGGGCAGCAGACCTGTGTCGGGCCGTTCCAGATGTCCAGGGCGTTCACCTGCCCTGGCGCGAGGCGCAGCAGTATTCAGAACGCCCTTTCAGCGACGATTACTGGTTGGGTGTGTCCTGCCATAGTGCTGAGCAATTGCGCCATGCAGAGCGCCTGGGGGCGGATTACGTGGTCCTGGGAAATGTACTGGAGACGCCCAGCCATCCGGGGCAGCCCGGAATCGGGTGGGCTGCTTTTCAGGCGTTGGCCGCAACGGCAAATGTGCCGGTTTACGGTATCGGAGGTCTCGGACCTGAGCACCAGTCCCGGGCCCGCGCGCTTGGTGGCCAGGGCGTGGCTGGTATCGGTTTCTGGTGGTAGGCATCTGTGGCCCGGGGCGATTACGGATTTCAACCAGGCCCGGGCCATGCCAAAGTAACCTCTTCAACAGATCAATCGGAGTTTTCTGTGACAAAACTGACCCATCTGGATGACAAGGGTGAAGCCCGAATGGTGGATGTCACCGACAAAGCGGTGACGGAACGTGAGGCCAGAGCCGAAGCCTGTGTCCGGATGGCTCCGGAAACCCTGAGAATGATCCTGGAAGGTGAGCACCCCAAGGGGGATGTGCTGGCGACGGCCAGAATAGCAGGCATCATGGCTGCGAAACGAACCCACGACCTGATTCCCCTGTGCCATGCGCTTAACCTGACCTCCGTGAAAGTCGAACTGAGGGCTGGCAATGATGGCGCCTCCGTGGCGATCGAGACCCGGTGCAAACTGGCCGGTCAGACCGGTGTTGAAATGGAAGCGCTGACGGCCGCGAGTGTGGCCGCCCTGACCATTTACGATATGTGTAAGGCGGTCGACAAAGGTATGGTGATCGATAATCTGCGTCTGCTTGAAAAGAAAGGCGGCCGCTCCGGCCACTGGCAGGCCCGGGAGCAATGATCTGAAGCCTGGCGGCGACCGTAACCTTTCGGGTACTGCATAATCCGGAGGGGAACTGTGTCGACACTACGCCAGGCAAGCAGCCGCATGATAGAATGCCCGCCCAATTTGTCCGAACCACGAGGAAACACAGTGGCTGTTCGTTACATTGAAACCTGCCGTTTGCCCACCCCCTTTGGTGTGTTTGATATGCACGGCTTTGAGGAGCCGGACACCGGGAAGGAGCATGTGGCGCTGACGTTGGGGGACATTGATAGCGCAGAACCACTGCTGGCACGAACCCACTCAGAGTGTCTGACGGGTGATGCCCTGTACAGCATGCGTTGTGACTGTGGTTATCAGCTGGAAGAAGCGTTACGCAGTATCGCCCGGGAGGGTCGGGGTATTCTGATGTACTTGCGTCAGGAAGGCCGCGGTATCGGATTGCTGAACAAGATCCGGGCCTACCGTCTGCAGGACCAGGGCGCCGACACCGTGGAAGCGAATGAGCGTCTGGGCTTTGGCGCAGATCTCCGGGATTACAGCATGTGCAAGGACATGCTTGAGCACCTGGGCATCAAAAGCCTGCGATTGATGACCAACAATCCGCGCAAGGTGAAGGCGCTGGAATCCTACGGCATCAACATTGCCGAGCGCGTGCCTCTGCATGTGGGCCGCAATCCGCACAACGAGCACTACCTGAATACCAAGCAGAGCAAACTGGGCCACTGGCTGGAAACCCACCAGGATGACGACCCGGTCTGATCGACCTCTGGCGGATCAGTTGTGATCCGCCTTCGTTCCCGAGTTATTTAGCCGCCACCACTGTCGGGTATCCGAGCTGCTCCATTCGCGTGGCAATGCTGCGAAGAATGCCTTCGGCATCCAGCCCACAGTCCCGCAGTAATTCCTTATGCTGACCGTGTTCAACGAACGCATCCGGCAGTCCCAGTTGTAATACCGGCATGGAAACCTGGCGGGCATTCAGGAATTCCGTCACCGCGCTGCCGGCGCCACCGGCAATAACATTTTCTTCCAGGGTGACCAGCAGGTCGTGGGTTTCCGCCAGTTCCAGTACCAGGGCCTCATCCAGAGGCTTGACGAAGCGCATGTCGGCGACCGTGGCGCCCAAGGCTTCTGCTGCCTCCAGTCCCGGCGCCAACAGAGTGCCGAAATTAAGGATGGCAATACCGCTCCCGTCGCGTACGCGCCGGCCCTTGCCGATGGGCAGTGGCGTGAGTTGCTGCTGGATTTCGGCCCCAGGTCCGGTGCCCCGGGGGTAGCGAACGGCAGCCGGGCCGCTGTATTCAAGGCCGGTGTGCAGTAGCTGTCGGGTTTCGTTTTCGTCCGACGGCGTCATCACCAGCATGTTGGGAATGCAGCGTAGATAGCTGATGTCGAAGGCGCCAGCGTGGGTGGGGCCGTCTTCGCCGACCAGGCCCGCACGATCAATGGCAAACAGGACGTCCAGGTTCTGGATGGCGACATCGTGTACCAACTGGTCATAGGCCCGCTGCAAAAATGTTGAGTAAATGGCCACGACCGGCTTGGCACCATCGCAAGCCAGACCTGCCGCCAGGGTGACGGCATGCTGCTCGGCAATGGCGACATCAAAATAGCGATCCGGGAAACGCTCTGAAAAGGCCAGCAGGTCTGAACCCTCGCACATGGCGGGGGTAATTCCGGCTACCCGGCTGTCCTGTTCGGCGGCATCGCATAGCCACTGCCCGAAGACGTTGGCGTATTTCGGGCTGGCCGGTTTCGGCTTCACCGGTTCCGGCTTGCTGGCGGGCACCGGTTCAATCTTGTTGATGGCATGGTAGCCAATCGGGTCCGCTTCGGCAGGGGCAAAACCTTTGCCTTTGGTTGTGACCACGTGCAGGAACTGCGGGCCTTCCAGCTCACGGATGTTCTCCAGGGTTTCCACCAGCAAGGGCAGGTCGTGGCCGTCGATGGGGCCAATATAGTTGAACCCCAGCTCCTCAAACAGCGTGCCGGGCGCAATCATACCCTTGAAATGTTCTTCGGTTTTCTTTGCCAGGGCCATCAGGTGAGGAGTGCCTTTGAGCACCTTCTTGCTGCTGTCGCGCACCTGATTGTAGGTACGGCTGGAGAGCAGCTTGGCGAAATAGTTGGAAAGCCCGCCGACGTTGCGTGAAATCGACATGTCGTTGTCGTTCAGCACCACCAGCATGTCGGCATGAAGGTGTCCGGCATGATTCAGGGCTTCAAAGGCCATACCCGCGGTCATGGCGCCATCCCCGATAACGGCAATGCTCTTGCGGCCGGTGTTCTGCATCCGGGCGGCGATTGCCATGCCCAGTGCCGCGCTGATGGATGTGCTGGAATGACCTACGCCGAAGGTGTCGTACTCGCTCTCTGCCCGTTTCGGGAAGCCGGCCAGGCCGCCTTTACGGCGAATGCTGCCCATTTGTTCCTTGCGACCGGTCAGAATCTTGTGGGGATAGGCCTGGTGGCCGACGTCCCATACCAGCCGGTCTTCGGGGGTATTGAAAACGTAGTGCAGGGCCACCGTCAGTTCGAGCACGCCAAGGCCAGCGCCGAAATGACCACCGGTCTGGCCCACTGACCACAGCAAGAACGCTCGCAATTCCCTGGCCAGCCGGGGCAAGTCCTCCGCTGGCAGTTCACGCAGCTGGGATGGCACGTCTATCCGGTCGAGCAACGGCGTATTGGGTCGCTGCGACGGGATTTCCCTGAAAATGTATGTGTCCTGCATCAGCTCGGGTCTTTATCGGAATGTGGGTTCTATGGCTGGCATTATAAGGGAACAGGCGGCCCGGTTTCATACATCCCGGGCCAGTTGTTACAAAATGGTGATGCTTGGCCTTGAAATGGTTCAGTGGCTGCGTGCCACCACGTAGTCAGCCATGGCCCTCAGGGTGTCGGCTTCCGAGTCGAAGCTCTCCAGTGCGCTCAGAGCTTCATCAAGCAGTCGGGCCAGGTGCTGGCGAGCTCCCTCGATACCCAGTAATGCCGGATACGTGGGTTTTGCCCTGGCGGCATCAGAGCCCTGGCGTTTTCCGATGATCTCGGTGTCGCCCTCAATATCCAGAAGATCGTCCTGCACCTGAAACGCGAGCCCCAGTGCGCTGGCGTAATCCGTCAGGTTGCTCAACTGGCACTCGGTCACGGTTTCAGAGGTTAGTGCGCCCAGGCGAACACTGGCTTCGATCAGGGCGCCGGTTTTGTGCCGGTGCATGGCTTCCAGTTGCGCCACGCTCAGCTGTCGCCCAACGGATTCCAGATCAATGGCCTGACCGCCAACCATGCCTTGATGACCGCTGGCCCGGGCCAGCTCCGAGATCATGGTCACGCGTTGTCGATCTGACAACGCCGGCGCATCGGACAGCAACGCAAATGCCAGTGTTTGCAACGCGTCCCCGGCCAGAATGGCCGAAGCCTCGTCAAAGGCAATGTGAGCGGTCGGTCGGCCCCTGCGGAGATCGTCATCGTCCATGGCCGGCAAGTCATCGTGGACCAGGGAATAGGCGTGAATCAGTTCCAGAGCGCAGGCTGGCGCCAGGGCCGTGTTTTCGTCGCTGCCCATGGCTCGGGCGGCAGCCATGCACAGGGCCGGACGCACTCGTTTGCCGCCGCCCAGAACGCTGTAACGCATGGTTTCCTGGAGCCGTTCTGAGGTGGCGTGGCGGGCAAGGCAGCGGTCCAGCTCCCGATCAACCTGTTGGCGGCACTGGTCCAGATAGGCCTCCGCCTGGCGGATGCGATGGTCCATCACTGCTCGTCGTCTGCTGAGAAAGGCCGGGTTTCCAGTGTGCCGTCACTGTTCTGTACCAGCTGCTCGACCCGCTGTTCGGCGGATTTCAGGGCACTCTGGCATTCCCGTGTCAGCTTGACGCCGCGCTCGAAAGCCGCCAGTGATTGTTCCAGGGACAGTTCGCCCTGTTCCAGGTCACGAACCAATTGTTCCAGTTCGTTCAGGGATTTCTCAAAGTCGGCTATGGAAGCGCTGCTGGTGTTCTCGCCGGCCATGGGGCGACCTCCGGTCGGGTGTTTCGGAAATTGCGCGGATTATAACAGAGTCGGTTTGCTATCGCTGCCAGCTGAATTGCCGTTTTTCCAGGGCCTGGGCATTGGGTCCCCAGGATTGTTCTGTCACCCTGACTTCGCCCTGTGCGTCCAGTGTAACGATGGTAGTGGCCCGTGTGCCGTAGTCACTGCCGACAATGAACGGTGACGATAGAAATCGTTCGGTCTCAATGCCTACGCCAGTATCGGGAAGCGTGGCGTCGGGCGCCGGGCTGGTGTCCTGAAGCAAAGGCAGGAGTTGGTTGTGCAAGTCCTCGGTACGGTGGCTCGCAGCTTCAACCGCGGTGGCAAAGGCCTTTCTCAGGCGCAGCAGTTTCGGCCAGGGTGTCTGTAAAAGATGATTGCTAAGACCAAAGCTGCCTCGGAAGAGTTGGCGCCCGGGGTGCGCGTCGCGGTTGCTGTAATACCAGCCGCCGCGTTCTGTCAGAGACACCAGGTTGAATCCGGCGTACCGATCGGGTTCGCTGTTCAGAGCAGCGCCCAATACGCTGGCGGGTTCAGCCAGGGCACGAACGGGCAGCTCGCCGCGGCTGGAGCGACCGGTTTCCGGGCTACCCTCCCGCACATTGGTGACAGCGGCAACCTGACCGTTCGCGCTGATGGCCAGCCAGGTGCCGCCAGAAGCCAGGTCTCTCCCGGCCAGCAGATGCTGACCGCTGTCGGCCTGCCACCAGTCCATGGCGGCCGTGGGACGGCGGAAGAATTCATCCCGGTTGGCAGCAACGACCAGGGGAAAGCGGGGGTTCTGGCCGATGGCAAAAGCAATTAGGCACATGGGTGAACGGAATTCCTTGGATGCGTGGGCTGAAGTTGCTGGCATTCCTGCGTATCATACCAGCCTGATCTGAGCCGGGGTGGTCTGTAACCATGAGCATGATAGGCATCATCGTACTGTATCTTTTATTGGGCGCATTGGCAGGCACCATGGCCGGTCTGTTTGGCATTGGTGGCGGTCTGGTGATTGTGCCGGTACTGATCTTCAGTTTCGGGCTGCAGGGGATCAGCCCGGAGATTGCAGCCCATCATGCTGTGGGGACGTCTCTGGCCACCATTGTCTTTACCTCCATCAGTTCCATACGTACCCACCACCAGCATGGCGCAGTACGCTGGGATCTGTTTCGCCCCATGACTTTTGGTATTGTGGTTGGTGCTGTGCTTGGTGCCTGGACAGCTGCGATGCTGAGTGGCCCGGTGCTGGAAACCATTATCGGGGTGTTCGTCATTCTGGTGGCACTGAAGATGATTCTTGAGGTCAATCCGAAGCCGGGGCGGGATGTTCCGGGCACCACAGGGCTCGGGGCAGCCGGCGGTATCATTGGCTGGGCATCGGCCATCTTCGGTATTGGTGGTGGCACTCTGACCGTACCCTATTTGAGCTGGTGCAACGTCAAAATGCAGCAGGCGGTGGCGACTTCGGCTGCTTGCGGCTTCCCGATTGCAATTGCGGGCGCCCTGGCCAATGTCTGGACCGGCTGGCAGGATCCCGATCTGCCCGAGCTGAGTCTTGGTTTTATCTACCTGCCGGCGTTGGTGGGTGTGGTTGCCACCAGTGTGTTCTTTGCACGAATCGGCGCCGGGCTGGCCCATCGTCTGGATGGGCGTCTGCTCAAGCGCATCTTTGCCATTATGCTGGTTCTGGTTGGTTTACGGTTTCTTCTGAGCTGAGAGAGCATTCATGCTGCAACATCCACAGTTTGACCCGGTGGCGATCGCCCTTGGGCCGTTGAAAATTCACTGGTATGGCCTGACCTATCTGGTCGGGTTTGCCGCCGGCTGGTGGCTGGGCCGTCTTCGGTCCCGCAAGCCCTGGTCGCCACTGCAGGAAGAGCAGGTGGGTGATCTGCTCTTCTATATGGCCCTGGGTGTGATCCTCGGTGGCCGCTTTGGCTATGTAGTGTTTTACAACTTCGATGCCTTTATAGCGGACCCGCTCTGGTTGCTCCGGGTCTGGGAAGGCGGTATGTCTTTCCATGGCGGGTTGCTGGGGGTAATGCTGGCCATGTGGTGGTATGGCCGAAAAACCGGAGCCGGGTTCTGGAAAATTGCCGATTTTGTCGCGCCCTTGGTCCCGGTTGGGCTGGGTGCCGGGCGAATCGGAAATTTCATAAACGGCGAACTCTGGGGAAAACCGACAGACGTAGCCTGGGGCATGGTCTTTCCGCAGGCGCCAGACAGCCTTGCCAGGCACCCGTCGCAGTTATATCAGTTCGCGCTGGAAGGCGTACTCCTGTTCGTGATTCTCTGGTGGTTCTCCTCAAGGCCCCGCCCGAAAATGGCAGTGTCCGGCCTGTTTCTGGTGTGCTATGGCATCTTCCGTTTCCTGGTGGAGTTCGTTCGCCAGCCAGATCCACAGTTGGGTTACCTGGCCTTTGACTGGCTGACGATGGGGCAGGTGCTCTCTGCACCGATGATTGCCGCCGGCGCCGCCCTGATGTTCCTTGCTTATCGGAGAAACGTCCAATGAAAGCCTATCTCGATCTGATGCAGGATGTTGTCGATAACGGATTCGACAAAGGTGATCGCACCGGCGTGGGCACCCGCTCGGTGTTCGGCCGCCAGATGCGTTTCAATCTGCAGGACGGTTTCCCGCTGGTGACGACCAAGAAGGTCCACCTGCGCAGCATCATTTATGAACTCTTGTGGTTCCTCAAGGGTTCCACCGACAACACCTGGCTGACAGAACGCAAAGTCAGCATCTGGAATGAGTGGGCACTGGAAAACGGCGATCTCGGTCCGATCTACGGCAAGCAGTGGCGCAGCTGGCAATGCCACGACGGCCGCGTGATTGACCAGATCAGCGAGGTGATCGAGCAGATTCGCACCAAGCCCAACTCCCGGCGCCTGATCGTCTCCGCCTGGAATCCGGCCGAGCTGCCGGACGAGTCCATCAGTCCGCAGGATAACGTGCGGGAGGGGCGCATGGCCCTAGCGCCTTGCCACTGTCTGTTTCAGTTCTATGTCGCCGACGGCAAGTTGTCTTGCCAGCTCTATCAGCGCAGCGCCGACCTGTTCCTGGGGGTGCCCTTCAATATTGCGTCCTATGCCTTGCTGACCCATATGATTGCGCAGCAGTGTGATCTGGATGTGGGGGAGTTTGTGCACACATTTGGTGATTGTCATCTTTACCGGAATCACCTGACGGACGACATCGTATTCGAACAGCTCCGGCGTGAGCCCCGTGCGTTGCCGAAGCTGGTCATCAAACGTAAACCGGAATCCATCTTTGGCTACGAGCTGGAAGATTTCGAGTTCGAAGGTTACGACCCGTCCCCCGTGATCAAAGCCCCTATAGCAATTTGAGCAAGGAACCCGTTATGCGCAAGGCCCTCATCGTAGCTATGGCCCGAAACCGGGTGATCGGCCGGAATAACAAGCTGCCCTGGTATCTGCCCGGTGATCTGCGCTACTTCAAGCAGGCCACCATGGGCAAGCCCATTATCATGGGTAGAAAGACCTGGGACTCCATCGGCCGGCCTTTGCCCGGGCGGATGAACGTGGTGATTTCCAGAAATCCGGAATGGCAGGCGCCAGCCGGAACCGTTGCCGCAGCGTCGCTGAACGAAGCGTTGGTGAAAGCCGAAGCCCAGGCGGACTTGGAAGGTGGTGATGAAGTGATGATTATTGGCGGAGGTCAGATCTATGCCGAAGCGCTGCCAATGGTTGACCGGATATACATCACCCAGGTGCACGCCGAGGTGGACGGAGATGCCTTCTTTCCGGAAGTGAACTGGGACGAGTGGGAAGAGATCGGGCGCGAAGATTTTTCTGCGTCTGACAACAATCCTTACGACTACAGCTTTGTCGTATACCAGCGTAGCCGGTCAGAGTGACCGGCTAGCCAATCAGGCCTCAGCGCGGCGCGCGCTTGGGGCCTTTTCCTGCAGGTTTGCCGCCCTTGCCGGCGGGCTTGCCACCTTTCGGCCCGCTCTTGCGGAAGCCGGGTTTGCCATCCTTGCTGAACTTCTTGCCAGGGCCGCCTTTGCGGAAACCGCCTTTGCCTGGTGGCGGGCCTTTACGGTCCCGGCGGGGCGCGGCGGAAATCTCCGGCAGT
Source organism: Marinobacter nauticus (assembly GCF_003634635.1). GTDB lineage: Bacteria > Pseudomonadota > Gammaproteobacteria > Pseudomonadales > Oleiphilaceae > Marinobacter > Marinobacter nauticus. Next base: position 48,685 of record NZ_RBJB01000005.1, read on the forward strand.
GCTTCCGGCTGTTCCAGCGGCAGAGAGTCTGGCTGGGAAGCTTCCAGCAGGCAGGCCATGGCGCCGGCGATGGCGGCCATGTCCATGTCGTTACGCTCGGCGATCTCATCCAGCAGGGCGATGGCCTTGGCAGCGCGAGGATCGTCGGTGAAGCCCAGCAGTTGCGCCTCAAACTGCTCTACCCGCATTTTCTGCAGGGCGGCAGGTGACGGCAACTGGTAAGGTTCCATCGGGGAGTTGGTGGCCCGCTCCAGAGTGCGCAGCCAGCTGCGCTCACGCGGAGTCACCAGCAGGATAGCCTTGCCGGTACGGCCGGCACGGCCAGTACGGCCAACCCGGTGGATGTACGCCTCGGTGTCGTAGGGCACGTCGTAGTTGATAACGTGAGTAATCCGGGGCACGTCCAGACCACGGGCGGCGACGTCGGTGGCAATGATGATGTCTTTATTGCCACGCTTGAGGTCTTCAACGGTCTGTTCGCGTTGGCGTTGGTTCAGGTCGCCGCTCAGGGGCGCCACAGCGTGGCCGCGTGCGGACAGTTTTTCTGCCAGCATGGTGGTTTCGGCCTTGGTGCGCACGAAAATGATCGAGGCGTCAAAAGGCTCCACTTCCAGAATGCGGGTCAGCGCATCCAGCTTGCGCTCGGCGTAGACCGGCAGCACAAACTGAGCGATGCGTTCAACCGTGCGGGTTTCGCTCTCGATTCTTACTTCGGTAGCGTTTTTCAGGTAAGTCTGGGCCACTTTCTTGATCTGTGGCGGCATGGTGGCCGAGAAGAGCGCGCGCTGGCAGGTGTCCGGCGTCTTCGCCAGGATGGCTTCCACGTCATCAATGAAGCCCATGCGCAGCATTTCGTCGGCTTCGTCCAGTACCAGGGCCTTCAGGCCGTCCAGCTTCAGGGTGCCCTTGCGCAGATGGTCGAGCATGCGGCCAGGTGTGCCCACAATAACCTGGGCGCCACGCTTGAGGCCGCGAATCTGCGGTGAGAAATCCTGGCCACCGTAAATTGGCAGAACATGAAAATTGCGGAACTTGCTGGCGTAGGTGGTGAACGCTTCCGCGACCTGAATAGCCAGCTCCCGGGTAGGGGCCAGCACCAGAATCTGTGGCTCGGCCACGTTAGCATCAATCCGACTCAGTAACGGCAGGGCGAAGGCTGCGGTCTTGCCGGTGCCTGTCTGGGCGACGCCCAACAGGTGGTTGCCGGCCAGCAGAGCAGGGATGGATTGCGCCTGGATGGGCGACGGGGTTTCATAGCCAACGGCGGAGACGGCTTCCAGTACTGCTGGATCCAGCCCCAGTTCGGCAAAAGACAATTCTGACATGAATGTACTCGGTATTCGGAGGGTATCGCACTGCAAAGGCAATGCATGATTTTGGCGCATTATAGTCTGTTTGGGGTGGTTTTTATACGACTATTGCCAGGCAATCGATAGGTAGTTGCCGGGGCCGGCCTATTGTCAGGCTTCGACAAGTGGTGCAGTCTTACCGGTTTGCAGGCTAATGAACAGGATCTGAAGCAAATGACGTTCGATGACCTTCTCGGTGATGTCCGGAATAACGACGAAGTGGTGATACCGTCAGACTGGGGCCAGGGACGTGCCACGTTCGGCGGCCTGGTCGCGGCCCTGGTGTTTGAGGTGATGGCATCAAAAGTGGCGGATGATCGCGCCATGCGGGCCCTTCAGGTGTCTTTTGTCGGCCCCGTAGAGGCGGATGTGCCGGCCCGTGTTGAGGCCGAAGTCCTGCGTGAAGGCAAGGCAGTATCCCAGGTCCAGGGACGGATCCTTCAGAATGGCGAGCCCCGCCTTGTCTGTCTGGCCAGTTTCGGGGGCGACCGTGAGTCTGCTGTCCGGGTCGGGCCGACATCGGCACCGGAAGCGGTGCCGGCAGAGCAATGTCAGTCACTTCCGTATATCCCGAAGGTGACGCCGGAGTTCACCCGGCATATCGAAATGCGCTGGGCGTTTGGCCATATGCCATTCTCCGGTAAGGGCGGGCGCGAAATGGGGGGCTGGATGAAGTTCCGGGAAGCCCCGGAGACTATGACCGACGCCCACATTGTTGCTCTGGTAGATGCCTGGCCACCGGCGCTGTTGCCGCATCTCAAGGGCCCGGCGCCAGCCAGTTCCCTGAGCTGGGCGCTGGAGATTGTCCATCCCAGGCCTGCCATGAAGCCGGATGACTGGCTGCTGTACCGGGCAACCATCGACCAGGCTGGCGCCGGATATGGTCACACTCATGCCGGTATCTGGACTCCGGCCGGTGAACTGGTGGCCCTGAGCCGGCAGACGGTTACGGTATTCGGCTGAGTGAGGCGGGTCTGGTTATCAGGCCGCCATCTCGGCTTTCAGCGCGTCCAGAATGACCCGGGCAAACTGTCGGGGAGAATCTTCCTGCAGGAAGTGTCCGCCGTTGAGGGTGATATGGGGCTGGCCGAAGGCTCCGGGGATTCGCCGCTGCATATAACGGTCGCCACCCCGGGTAATCGGGTCGCCGCTGCTGAAGCAGGTGATAAAGGGTTTGCGCCATTTTTCCAGCACGCGCCAGGCTTCCCGGTTGGCGGCGCTGGCCGGGTCGTTGGGTGAGGTTGGCACCAGTGCCGGGAACGCCCGGGCACCGGCTTTGTAATCCGGTGTCGGGAAGGGCGCCTCGTAGGCGGCTATTTCGGCCGGGCTGAGTGACCGTTCGGTACCAAGCTGGACGATCCGGCCTATCGGAAACCAGGGGCTATGGCTGGCAAACGCCTTCCAGAGTCTGAAGACGGCCGGTACCCGGGTGTCCCCCGTTGGCAGCATGCCGTTGCCGACAATGATCCGGCTGAACCGACGATGATGCTCTGCCGCCAGCCTTAATCCCAGCAGTGAGCCCCAGTTCTGACACACCAGCGTGACGTTGGTCAGGTCCAGTGTTTCAAGCCAGTGGGTCAGCCAGCGCATGTGGCTGTCATAACTGTAGTCGCTGACATCGGCGGGTTTGTCTGACTTGCCAAAGCCAATCAGATCGGGCGCCAGCACCCGATGGCCCGCTTCGGCGACAAGCGGAATCATGTGCCGGTAGAGATAGGACCAGGATGGCTCCCCGTGAAGCATCACCACTGGGTCTGCGTGGGCGGGCCCTTCGTCTACATAGTGCATCCGAAGACCTGGCTCAACATCCAGATAGTGTGCTGAAAAGGGGTAATCCGGGAGGCCTGCGAAGCGGGCTTCGTCGGTTCTCAGAGTACGCATGCCATCGACTGTCCTGACTGAGTGGTTGCGTGATTATCGGTACGACAATCGTCGAAGGTCAGGATAAATCAGATGGGAATTTTGTGTGTTTGAGTTGCGTAACAGAGCGTTGCCAGTTTGAATCAGGATGCGATGTCAAACAGGCGTTCTGGGTTTTCCACCTGGGTCAGAGCCTCGTCGCAGCAGTTCACCGCGCCGCAATCGTCCGCGGAGCACAGGCCGATGGTGTTGCACTCAATGGCCTGATGGGCGTCGCCCTGGTTACGGAAAATTCTGGCGCGGGAGAGAATGGAATGGCAATGCCCGCACAACAGGGTGGGCACGGCGCTCCCCTGGGCCAGGATGGCAGTGTAATGGTTGTTGTCTGTCATAGTTATCCTCCTGATCAGATCACAGTAAGGGCGAAGTGTGACATTTCAAAGTCAGTCCGGGCCTGGGCCCTGCACTTCGGCTTCCGCAGTTGTACGTATCAGGCGTCAGGATCGACCAATGGCCGGCGGTTGGAGCGCTTGTCCTCCCAATCGAGTTGCTTGGGGTCGTACCAGCCAAGTCCGTCCAGAACCCGTTGGCGAGTGTATTCAGACAGCGTGGGCCAGAGCTCCTGGAAATCCTCCAGGCCGCGATCCCGCAATCGTTGCTGCTTGCCACTCAGGCGGCTGATGGTTCTGGGCAGGTGCAGGGCCTCGCCCAACTGGCCGGGCACGAGTACCTCCTGGCCCATCACCTTGCGACGATGGGTTCGGGCTGCCAGCACTTTCTGCAGTTCCAGTGCGGCCTCCAGCGCGCTCTCCACGGTAAAGTTGTCTGCTTCCAACCACATAACCTGTATTGTTGGCTGATTGATAACCAACCACTATAACGCGAACCCCACTACACTGGCCACGCTATCGTGGTAGTCTGCTTTCCCTATCAGCCCCGATGGGCATGTTCTGGACAGGAATTGTTTAACTATGTACGCAAAACTTGAAACACGGACTTTTCTGGCGATGCTGCTCGGTGTGTCGCTTGCGTTCATTCTGTTGATGAAGCCGTTCTTTGGCCCGATCTTCTGGGCGGTGGCCATTGCGCTGATTTTCCATCCGGTGCAGCAGTTGCTGGTACGCAGACTTGGCGACCGGCCGACACTAAACGCCCTGATTACACTGTTCGTGTGTATGGTGATCGTGGTGATTCCGGTGCTGGTACTGGGCGCGGCGCTGATCGCGGAAGGTATGGGGATCTACCAGAAGATCCAGGCCGGAGAGATTCGGCCGGGGGAATACATTGATCAGGTTAACCAGTCGTTTCCTGCCATCCAGGCCTTTCTGGCCCAGTTTGACATCAACTTTGCGGATCTGAGGGACCGCGCCGTTAATGCCTTTCTGGGGGGGAGTCAGTTTCTGGCCAAGCAGGCCCTGGGCATAGGGCAGAACACCTTTCAGTTCTTTCTGGGGCTGGCTCTGATGGTTTACCTGGCCTTTTTCCTGATCCGCGATGGCCAGAAACTGATAGAGCTGATGATTCGCGCCTTGCCGCTGGGTGATGAGCGTGAGCGTCTGTTGTTTGCCAAATTCGCGGAAGTCACCCGTGCCACGGTCAAGGGTAACCTGCTGATCGCCATCATTCAGGGAGCGCTCGGTGGCATGATTTTCTGGATACTGGGCATTACCGGAGCCTTGCTGTGGGGGGTGGTGATGGCCATCGTCTCATTGCTACCAGCCGTCGGGGCTGCGATTGTCTGGGTGCCGGCGGCCATTTATCTGGCTGCCGTGGGGGACATTGTGCCGGCCATCATTCTGACCGCCTATGGGGTGGTGGTGATTGGTCTGGCGGATAACCTGCTCCGGCCTGTGCTGGTAGGGCGGGACACCAAAATGCCGGACTATCTCGTGCTTTTGTCCACCCTGGGCGGCATTGTTATGTTCGGCATCAATGGTTTTGTCATGGGTCCGCTGGTGGCGGCGCTTTTCATGGCGTTCTGGGGCATTTTTATCCGTGAATTTGGCCAGTATCACTATGCCGATCCGGCAAATCCCGAGAATGGTCCGGCCCGCGAAGATTAAATTATGTTATGGTCTAGGAAGCGCTGATACGTAGAGGAAGGCGCCACACTATAAAAACAGAACAGCAGATGTCACAGAGATATCCAGGAGTAGATCAGGTGAGAACCATGAAAACAGTCACCCGTCACATCGGCAGGACGGCGCTGGCGGTCGGAACGGTCGCCCTGCTGGGTCTGGCACCCGTTGCCCAGGCCAATGAAGTGGTCGCGCTCAAGCACGCGCTTTATGGCGCCGGTTACGACATCAACAATGTCAGCCCGAGCATGGATGACAAGACCCGGGCGGAACTGGCCCGCTTCCAGAAAGACAACGGCCTTGAGGCAACCGGTATTCTGAACGAGGAAACCGAGCGGGCTCTGGGGCTGATCACCGTGCAGCAGGCGGCCGCTGATGCAGGCCAGTCTGCGCCGGCGGCAACTGCGCAGGCGGCACCGGCAGAACCGGCTCCAGCTGAGACCGAGTCTTCTGCCGAAGACACCATTGAAGAAGACGAAGATGGTGGCTGGTCGCTCTGGTAAACGCCAGTCCCCGGATAAAAAAAGCCCGCAAGGCAAACACTTTGCGGGCTTTTTTGTGGTCCAGATTCAGTCCAGCTTGCTCAAATCCCGAACCGCACCTTTATCGGCACTGGTGGCCAGCAGTGCGTAGGCTTTGAGGGCGGCGGATACCTTCCGGTCCCTCGGTAACTCCGGTTTCCAGCCCCTGGCGTCGCGTGCTTCCCGTCGCTGTGCCAGTTCTTCCTTACTGACCTGAACATTGATAGATCGGTTTGGGATGTCGATCAGAATGGTATCGCCATCCTCAATCAGACCAATCGCGCCACCGGCAGCAGCTTCCGGCGAAGCATGGCCGATGGAGAGCCCTGAAGTTCCGCCGGAGAACCGGCCATCGGTCAGCAGTGCACAGTCCTTGCCCAGCCCCTTGGATTTCAGGTAGCTGGTCGGGTAGAGCATTTCCTGCATTCCTGGACCGCCTTTGGGCCCTTCGTACCGAATGATCACCACATCACCGGCCTTGACCTCGTCACCTAGAATGCCGGCCACGGCGGAATCCTGGCTTTCGAAGACCCGGGCCTTGCCCTCGAAGACGTAGATGCTTTCATCAACGCCCGCGGTTTTCACCACGCAGCCATCCTGGGCGATATTGCCATACAGTACTGCCAAGCCGCCTTCTGAAGAATAAGCGTGTTCCACGGAGCGGATGCAGCCGTCTTCACGGTCGCCATCGAGGCTTGGCCAGCGGGTGCTCTGGCTGAAGGCTGTCTGAGTCGGAATACCGGCGGGGCCGGCTTTGTAGAATTCGATCACTTCGGGTTTTGGCGAGCGCATGATGTCCCAGGTTTCCAGGGCTTCACGCATGGTTTTGCTGTGAGTCGTGGGCAGGTCGACGTTGATCAGGCCGCCGCGCTCCAGTTCACCCAGAATGCCCATGATGCCGCCGGCGCGGTGCACGTCTTCCATGTGGTACTTGGGGGAGTTGGGAGCAACCTTACACAGCTGCGGAACCTTGCGGGACAAGCGATCGATATCGGCCATGGAGAATTCAACACCGCCTTCCTGGGCCGCAGCCAACAGGTGCAGGATGGTGTTGGTGGAGCCGCCCATGGCAATGTCCATGGTCATGGCGTTCTCGAATGCTTCCACGGAGGCGATGCTGCGCGGCAGAACGCTGGCATCATTCTGCTCGTAATAGCGTTTGGCATTCTCCACAATCTGGCGACCGGCTTTCAGGAACAGCTGTTCCCGGTCGGCATGGGTGGCCAGCATGGAGCCATTACCGGGCAGGGCCAGGCCGATGGCTTCGGTCAGACAGTTCATGGAATTGGCGGTGAACATGCCGGAGCAGGAACCGCACGTGGGGCAGGCGCTGCGTTCGTATTCCTCGACCATCTCATCGGTCGCCGTTGGATCGGCGGCGATGACCATGGCATCCACCAGGTCGAGCTTGTGTTCAGAAAGCTTTGTTTTTCCGGCTTCCATCGGGCCGCCGGAAACAAAAATGGTGGGAATGTTCAGGCGCATGGCGGCCATTAGCATGCCCGGGGTAATCTTGTCGCAATTGGAGATGCACACCAGCGCATCGGCGCAGTGGGCGTTGACCATGTATTCCACCGAGTCGGCGATGATTTCCCGCGACGGCAGGGAGTAAAGCATGCCATCGTGCCCCATGGCGATACCATCATCCACAGCAATGGTGTTGAACTCTTTGGCAACACCGCCGGCCGCTTCGATCTCGCGGCAAACCAGCTGGCCCAGGTCTTTCAGGTGAACGTGCCCGGGCACAAACTGGGTGAAGGAGTTGGCAACGGCGATGATGGGTTTGCCGAAGTCCTCGTTTTTCATGCCGGTGGCACGCCAGAGGGCGCGGGCACCGGCCATATTGCGGCCGGCAGTAGAGGTGTGGGAACGATACTGGGGCATGGTAGGCGGTTCTCTCCCTAGGTTATCGGATAAAGTTAAAGACCAGAGGATAACAGATTCGACGCCGCTCGCATGGCTGTTTTCCCGAGTGGTGATTACAATACGTAACATGTGATGCCCGTTTTTTATCCAGCAGTTCAGGGGAGTCTGCCTATGGGCGGCCAGGAAAGCCTGCCGTTACGTCGTCTTAAAAGTTTTCAGCCTTTGGGCCGTCTGACTGACGATCAGCTTGTGCTGTTGGCCAGCCGGGCTGAGCGCAGAACCCATGGACCAGGGCAGAGGGTCATGGAACGGGGCGTTCGGGATGGGCTGGATTATTTTCTGATTTCCGGCGCCGTGGAGCTGCAATCGGTTGATGGTCGTAAGTCGACCATTGAGGCTGAGACCGACAAAGCCCTCAATCCAGTAGCCCGCCTGCAGCCCCGGATGTATGACGTTACTGCGGTCAAACCCTGCGAGTTTCTGGTGATCGAGCAGGAAGTGCTGAACCAGATGCTGCGGGCGGCGCCCATTTCCCAGGTGGAAATGGACTCGTCGGATCACGACGAAGACCAGAGCGAAGAGCACCATCTGTTGATGGAGTTCTACTCTGAGCTGCGGTCCAATCAAGTCCAGTTGCCGAGTGTGCCGGATGTGGCCTGGAAAGTCCGGCGGGTGGTGGATAGGGATGACTCGTCGGCCACCGAGGTCGCTTCCGCGGTGTCGGCAGACCCGGCCATGGCGGCCAAGCTGGTACGTTCCTGCAACAGTCCGCTCTATCGCGGTTTCAGCGATGTCCGCAATGTGCGTGAGGCTGTGGTTCGGCTGGGCATGCGTACCACCCGGCAATTAGTGACGGTGTTCGCCATGCGCGAGGTGTTCAAGACCCGTCGGGCGGCATTGCAGAAAGAAATGGAGCAGCTATGGCGCCATTCCCGGGAGGTGGCAGCGCTGTGCTGGGTGCTGGCGGACCACGCCACACGCATTGATCCTGAGGAAGCCTTACTGGCGGGGTTACTGCATGATATCGGGGTGGTTCCTGTGCTGGTGCAGGCCGAGCACCACGTCAATCTGTTCGCCGATGACAGAAACCTGCACCATGCCATCGACGAACTCCGCGCCGATGTCGGGTGCGCGGTACTTGAGAACTGGGCGTTCCCGAAAGCCTTCGTGGAGGCGGTGCGCCATGCGGAAGACTGGCATCATGAGTGCCGGGAAACTGCGCCCCAACTGGTTGATGTGGTGATTGTTGCCCAACTGCATTCGATGATTGGCTCCAGCCAGAATGAGGGGCTTCCAGCCTTTGATCAGGTGCCGGCATGGCGCCGGCTGGGCGAGCTGGAACTGAATGCTTCCAGAAGTCTGCAACTGCTGAGTGAGGCCCGGGAACGGGTGGATGAAGTGCAGAAGCTTCTTTCGATTCGATAGACCAAGCCGCAGCAGGAGCCTGGCCGGTAGTGACTGAAAAACTTATGAACGTACCGCTGTTTCCATTGAATTCAATCATCCTGCCCGGGGGGCGAATCCCCCTGCAGCTGTTTGAACCCCGTTATATCGACATGCTCACCCGCTGCCTGAAGGAGGATCGCGGCTTTGTGGTGGTTTTGTTGCGGGAAGGGGCCGAGACCGAAGCCCGGGCCTCGTTCTACGACATCGGCACCTACGTCCGGATCATTGACTTCCAGCAACTGGATAACGGTTTGCTGGGTATCACCGTTGAGGGCGATTACAAGGTTTCCGTCATCCGTAGCTGGCAGCAGGAGGATGGTCTCAATGTTGGCGATGTGGAGTGCCTGATTGCCGAGGCCGAGAGTGACGTGCCGGAACGCTACCATGAGTTGCCCTCGGTTTTGCGGGCACTGTTCCGGCATCCGGTGGTCAAGGATCTGGAAATGGATGTGGATTATGACGATGCCCGCCATATTGGCTGGAGGCTGACCGAATTGCTGCCGCTGGATAAGCAGGAAAAACAGCGGCTGGCGGAATTACAGGATCCGCTTGAACGGCTTGACCGACTGCAACAGTTGCTGGAAGCGCTGGAACAGGGCGGCTGACGGTTATAGCTGGGGTGCGTAACTCACCACGGCAGTTTCCCAGTTACCCATCATGTACATGGCCACGAAAGCCAGCCAGCCGATTCCGGCGGCCCAGGTCAAGCTGTCCGGGCTCAGCGCCACCCTGTCATATCGGCTGTAACTGGCCCGTGTCGCACCGGTGATCGCGAGCCCCAGAAACAGGCCTCCAAGCACATCCGTGAACCAGTGCACGCCGAGATACAGTCGGCTCAGGGCTACCGGCAGCAAGGGTAGTGACAGAAACAGGTAATGTTGCCAGCGCTGGTGTTTGCGGTTTTCGCCCGCGACGAAGCTGGCTGCCAGGGTAACCAGCACGGTCATACCGGCCGTATGCCCACTGGGGTAAGCGCCGGAGCTTGGTGCCGAGAGCACCTGATCTGGCCGGCTGATGCCGATACCTGCTTTCAGCAGCCAAACGCTGATCCCGGTGATGGCTGCTGCAGTGGCAATATGAATGGCGGCTGCGTAGTAGCCCCGGAACGCCAGCAACAGAACGGCAAACACGGCGGCAGCGAACAGGACCGGGGGATCTCCCAGCAAGGTGAACGCTACCATCGGAAGATCCAGCAGGGGTTGGCGCAGAGCGCCGAACCATTGCAGCACTTGCTGGTTCATAAAGGCCAGCTCATCACTGACTCCGACCAACTGTGCCAGCCCAAGAAACAATGCTAGCGAGGTGGCTGTCATTAGCAGTGAGGGCAGAGGAAATTCCCCCTGCTGAGCCGGCCGCTCGCTGCTGTACAGACGCCAGAACCGGTGTGTTGCGTCGTATTGACTCATCCGGGATTCCAGCCATTGATAGAGCCAGCTCCCTTCACCAACGCCGAGCCGAATCCGCAAAACAATCAGATAGACAACCACCAGCGCCGCACCACTGATCGCAAGTACCAGATAGAAATGGGGTGGGGGTTTGATCTCGCTGCCCATAGCCGAGCCTACGAAAAATCCCGGCAGGATATACACCAGGGCCCAGCCCGTGGCTGATAGCAGATTGAAGGTGAGAAAGCGCTGCCACGACATGGTCAGCGCACCGGCAATCAGTGGAATGACCGGGCGTATCGGCCCAACGAAACGGCCAATGACCACGCTTTTTCCTCCGTGGGCGCGAAAAAAGCTCTCTCCGCGGGCAATGAGCCCCGGGTATCGACTGAATGGCCAGACGGTATTCAGACGCCCCTTGAACAGGCGGCCGATGGCGAAGCTGATCGCATCCCCCGCCACGGCGCCAAGGCCGGCCCACAGCAGGGCGTCGGACAGGGGCAGGCCGCTCTTGCCAGCGAGCGCGGCAAATGCGAACAGTAAAGCCACTCCGGGCACGATGATGCCGGCCACCGCCAGCGATTCTATCAGCGCGGTCAGGAACAGGGCGGCAATCAGCCAGCCCGGATTGGCGGCGACCCAGGAAGTAACGTCGGTGAGCCAGGTCGCGGTCATGCCTTGACGGGCTCTCCCGGGCTGAACCAGGCAGAAGCCGCTCCCCGCTTCCGCGCTTCGAGCATGGCGGTGACGGCGCGGTCACGCAATGAATGGGTGCTGGTGTCGCCGTTGCCCCGGGTGGTGCAGCCGAGGCTGACCGAGATCTTGCCAACCTGGGCCCAGTCATGTTCGCTGAGGGTTCTGCGAATGCGCTCTGCGATGACCCGGACCCCTTCCTCCGGCGTAAACGGCAGGATCAGGAAAAACTCCGAGCCGTTGATGCTGTAGAGCGAATCCCCGGCCCGGATGATTTCAAACAGGGTACCTGTGACGTCGCGCAGCAGCGTTTGCAGGCCGGCCTTGCCGTGCAGGTCGCGAATTTCGTCGGCATGGTCGATGTTCAGACTGACGACCGACAATGGGTGGCCGGTGGCAATGGCACGACTGATTTCCTTCTGCAGTGTCTCATCCAGAAAACGGGCGTTATGGGCTCCGGTGGCGGGGTCGGTAATGGCAAGATCCTGGGCCGATTGCGCCATATGGTCGTAGTGCCAGATATACAGGGCGGTCACTGCCAGCAGTGCTATAAAGCCGGCTGTCGTCATCAGGGCAGTGTCTATGGATGTCGACAGCCAGGTGACAGCCAGCACCGGCACCAGCAGCATCGCTGAGAGCATTAGTCCATGCCGCAGGGGCAAAATCAGCAGGTTCAGCGAAAGCAAAGGCATGGCCCAGTGGCTGATGCCCGGGGCATCCATTGTCAGTACCGCTGCAACCAGACCACTGTTAAGGCCGGCGAGAATGACCAGGTGGCCGGGCGCGGAGAGCTGCTGGCGACGGCATAGCCAGGTATAGACCAGGCCGGCAACCAGTAAGGCGGTCATGGCCAGGGCCAGATAGAACAGCTGGTAAAAGCCGTAACGCAGGTTCTGCAGTGCCAGCGCGGCGGTGAACAGCGCCGCCAGGCCGTAGCCAAAGGCGTGGGTCCAGGTTCGGAGTCGGGTCTCGGTCATTGCGTTGCCTCCCTGCCGGAAGGTTCAGTTAGTCCGCTGGCCTCTGGGGGTACCGGGTTGCTGTAGGTCTGGGTCCGGTTACCGCCCTGCTGTTGGGCGCGCCGCAGGGCGTTGGCAACGCTCTGTTGCAGGCTGTCGGCATCGTCGCCGATATTGAGCCCGGCCACGCCGGTACTGACCGTAAGCTTAAGGCCGTGCGAATCCATCAGCGTGCACAGGCCGCGGCGAACCTGTTCTGCAGTGCGGGCTGCCTCGGCAGTATTGGCGCCGGGGAGAATCACCAGAAACTGAAGGTCGGCCACCCGGTAATAGGTATCGAAATCCCGAAGCTGAGAGTGCAGGTAGCGGCCGATGCGTGGCAGAATCGCGCGAATGTCTTCGTCCGGATCGACGTCGCTCAGGTGAGTATCCAGCCCGATCATCATCACCGACATGTTGGTGCCTTCCCGCTCGCTGCGCTGTATTTCCTTGTGCAGGTCAGCTGACAGGTATTCCCGGCTGGCTGCCTGGGTAAGCTCATCGGTACGGCGCAGGGGCGCAAGCTGCCGGGATTTGTACTCGCGCATGAACACCAGAATGGCCCCGAGGAGCGTGGTCAGTACCAGTGCCGTCATCATCTGGTGCCGGTCCGGGAGGGCTATCGCCCACTGGGTTCCGGCTAGCACCAAGAAAATGAAGATGACAGTAACAATGGCTGCCAGGTAGACCGGCGCCATGGCGAACAGTACCAGCGGCAGGGCATAGAGCCAGTGGCTGAGTGGCCAGGGGCCCAGCCAGATGGCCGATGCGAGAGCCAGAACGAGGGCTGTCAGAAAGAATGCCCGTAATTGTGGCCAGGGGGCGTTTTGATGTGCTTTGCCCTGATGGGTGCCCGCCAGGCAAAGACCAGCTGCAGCTGCCGCTGCCACTGCCGCCAGCAGTTCCCCCATGAACAGACAGAACCCGGTGGTCAGGCCAAAGGCAATAAACCCGCTGCGGGAAAACTTGCCGGGAAGAAATTTTTCGGCGGTTTGGGGCATTGAGTCTGTCCTTTGCTGGCGCATCCATTTGAACCTGTGCAGCGCTATAATAGTCGTTTGGGGTGCGGACTTGAAACGGGAAAGGTAAAGTAACCCTCCCGTTTTGGAATCAGCTTGCAGAATTAAGGGTAAATCAATGGATGTAGCAGCCTACATGACGGAGCTCGGCCAGCAGGCCAGGGCCGCTTCCCGGGAAGTCGCTCGGTCCTCCACTGCCGTGCGGAATCAGGCACTTCTGGCCACCGCCGCCGCCCTGGACGCCGCCAGATCCGAGCTTGCCACGGCTAACAGCAAGGATCTGGAGCGTGGCCGGGAAAACGGACTCGACAGTGCCATGCTGGATCGCCTGGAGCTTACCTCTCAGCGCATCGATGCCATGATTGAGGGTTTGCGCCAGGTGGCTGCGCTCCCGGACCCGGTGGGTGTGATTACCGATATGACCTATCGCCCGTCGGGTATTCAGGTAGGCAAGATGCGGGTGCCGCTGGGGGTAATCGGTATCATTTACGAGTCGCGGCCCAATGTCACGGTCGAGGCTGCCAGTCTGTGCCTGAAATCCGGCAACGCGACCATTCTGCGTGGCGGCTCCGAGGCGATCCACTCCAACCAGGCCATTGCCCGTTGTCTCAAACAGGGTCTGAGCGAGGCGGGGTTGCCGGAAACTGCAGTCCAGGTGGTCAGCACTACCGACAGGGCCGCTGTGGGTGAGCTGATTACCATGCCTCAGTTCGTGGATGTGATTGTTCCTCGCGGCGGTAAGGGCCTGATCGAGCGTATCAGTCGGGACGCCCGCGTGCCGGTAATCAAGCATCTGGATGGTGTGTGTCATGTTTACATCGACAGCCATGCCGACCCGGAGAAGGCGCTGAAGGTAGCGGTTAATGCCAAAACCCAGCGTTACGGGACCTGCAATACCATGGAAACCCTGCTGGTTGATGACGAGGTGGCGGAGGACTTGTTGCCGCTGCTGGCGGAACAGTTCCGAAGCAAAACCGTGGAGTTGCGGGGGTGCCGGCGCACCTGTGCCATTCTCGGAGATATTGTCGAAGCCACTGAGGAAGACTGGCACGCGGAATACCTTGCCCCCATTCTGGCGGTGAAGGTGGTTGACGGACTGGATGGTGCCATTGAGCATATCAATCGCTACAGCTCCCAGCACACCGACAGCATTATCACCGAAAACTACACCCGTGCCCGTCGGTTCCTGACGGAGGTGGATTCCAGCTCTGTCATGGTCAATGCCTCAACCCGTTTTGCTGATGGCTTCGAGTATGGCCTGGGCGCTGAGATTGGTATTTCCACCGATAAGATCCATGCCCGTGGGCCGGTCGGTCTGGAAGGGCTTACCTCACAGAAGTACGTGGTGTTCGGTGACGGCCATATCCGGACCTGACACCATGCATGTGATCTACGGCGGTACCTTTGACCCGATTCACCACGGTCACCTCCGGCTGGCACTGGAAGTGTCCGAGGCGCTGGAGGTGAGCCGGGTACATCTGGTGCCCAGCCATATCCCTCCGCATCGGGGTAGCACCGGAGCCAGTTCAGCGCAGCGTCTGGAGATGATCCGGCAGGCCATCGCCGGCGAACCCGCGCTGGCGCTGGACGAGCAGGAGGTGCACCGGGGCGGAGCCTCATACACCGCCGATACATTGCGCCAGCTTCGGGCCGAGCTGGGGCCGGATTGTCCTCTGGTGATGGTGGTCGGTACCGACGCTTTCTCATCGTTTGACCGCTGGCGCGAGTGGCAGGAGATCCCCGGGCTTGCCCATATCGTGGTGGTGCGCCGCCCCGGCTCGGAACTGCCGGTGGGCAGCGAGGCAGCGCAGCTGGTAGCAGAGCGCTGTGTGGGTTCAGCGTCGGAGCTGCATTCGCGGCCGGCGGGCCTGGTACTGGAGCTGGCGCCGCCGTTGCTGGACATTTCCGCCACGGGTATTCGACGGCGTATCGCGGCGGGTCGGTCGCCACGCTACCTCACCCCGGATGACGTATGCCAGAGTATCCGTGCCTGGGGGCTCTACGGTGCCCGGCCCGTTGAAAGCCAATAGGAGTTATTCACAGGCGTCTTTGATGCTACAATCGCGTCTGAATATCATTGATCGGGTGGCCATACCGGCCAGTACCCGTACTACAGGGTAATTATGCAGGCTGAACAACTGAAAGATCTGGTCGTTAACGCACTGGAAAATATCAAGGCTCAGGACATCAGTGTGATTGATGTTCGCGACCGCACCAGCGTGACCGATTTTATGGTTCTGGCATCCGGTACCTCCAACCGACATGTAAAATCCCTCGCGGATTCGGTGGTGATCGAGGCCAAAGAGCAGGGTGTACGTGCATCCAATGTTGAAGGTGAAGGCGGCAGTGACTGGATCCTGGTTGATCTGGGTGACGTGGTTGTTCACGTGATGATGCCTGCTACCCGGGAGTTCTACGATCTGGAGCGCTTCTGGCGTGATGCTCCGGATCTCGGTGCTGCGGGCAGCGAGTAGTCATGCGCCTGCGTCTGATCTGTGTGGGGCAGAAAATGCCCGACTGGGTCACTGCGGGGTACAACGACTACGCTCGCCGGATGCCGCCCGAGTTGCCCCTTGAACTGACTGAAATCCCCATGGCCCACCGGGGCAAAAATCCCGACATCTCCCGGCTGATGCAGCGGGAAAGCGACGCTATCCTGTCTGCAGCAGGCGCCCGTGACCGCGTGGTGGCTCTGGAGGTGGGTGGGCGCCCCTGGTCAACGGAAAAACTCGCCTCACAGCTGGAAAACTGGCAACAGGACGGCCGGGATGTCGCTTTTCTGGTCGGCGGCCCCGACGGCCTGGCGGATGCCTGTCGACAGCGAGCGGACCAGCAATGGTCACTGTCGCCTCTTACCTTGCCCCACCCTCTGGTGAGAATCCTCTTGGCCGAGCAACTCTACCGGGCCTGGAGCATCACCCGTAACCACCCTTACCACCGGGCCTAGGAACAGACATGGTCTGGGGCGAACTGAAAAATACCGCAGCGGAGCGCCGGCTGTTCCAGCGCCGGGCCATGGTGATGCTGGTGTTCGTCCTGGTGCTGATGACCGGGTTGCTGGCGCGGATGTACCAGTTGCAGATCGTTGAGCACGAGATCTACACCACACTGTCTGACAAAAACCGGGTTCAGGTACAGTCGGTACCGCCACCCCGAGGCCTGGTGTACGACCGGAATAACGTTCTGCTGGCGGAGAATCGCCCGGTATTCAGCCTGACGGTGGTGCCGGAGCGCGTTGGCGATATGGACGCAACCCTGGCGCGCCTGAGCGACATTCTGAGTATTGCCGATGAAGATCTGGAACGATTTCAGCGCCGACTGCGGGAGCCGCGGCGTCCGTTCCAGGCGATCCCCCTGAGTTACGATCTCGACGAAGCCGAAATTGCCCGCATGGCAGTGCACCGGCATCAGTTTCCCGGGGTGGAAGTTGAGGCCGAACTGGTTCGCTACTATCCCCATAGCGAGCTGACCGCCCATGCCCTGGGGTTTGTCGGCCGTATCAATCGCGACGAACTCCAGCGTATCGATCCGGTCAATTACGCGGGGACCAACTACATCGGCAAATCCGGCATTGAGCGTTTCTACGAGGAGGCGCTTCACGGTCAGGTGGGCTACCAGCATGTAGAAACCAACGCCCGTGGCCGGATCTTGCGGGTGCTTGAGCGAGTAAATCCTGTTCCGGGCGAAGACCTCCAGCTCCATCTTGATTTGCGGCTCCAGCGTCGGGCGCATGAGCTGATGGAGGGCAGGCGAGGTGCGATCATTGCTATCGAGCCCAAGACCGGCGGGATCCTGGCGCTTGCCAGTGTGCCCGGTTTCGATGCCAATAAGTTTGTGACCGGTATCAGCGTCAATGATTATCGCGAATTGAGTCAGAGTATCGATAAGCCATTGTTTAACAGGGCGCTCCGGGGCCAGTACCCCCCTGCGTCGACCATCAAGCCCATGATGGCTGTTGCAGCGCTGGACAGCGGCGCAACGGATAAAGACCGTAGAATCTGGGACCCGGGATACTTCCAGCTACGTGAGGGCGGGAGGCGTTTTCGGAACTGGAATCGCTCTGGCGATGGCTGGGTGGATCTGAAGTACTCCATGGCGAGATCCAATGATGTTTACTTTTACGCAGTGGGCGTTGATATGGGGGTGGATGTCATGTCTTCCTATCTGGCCCGGTTCGGCTTTGGTGAGGATGCCACCCTGGATGTGTCCGGTGCTTTGACCGGGTTGTTGCCGACCGCAGACTGGAAAAGGGCCGTGAGAAATGAACCCTGGTATCCCGGAGACTCAGTCAACATGAGCATTGGGCAGGGTTTTTTGCTGGCAACGCCCATGCAACTGGCAACGGCTACAGCATTGATTGCCAATCGCGGAGCCTGGGTTGAGCCCAGGTTGCTTAAGGATGTTCACGGCGACAGTCCAGTGGAGGAGTTCCTGCCGGAGCAGACGCATGAACAGCTTGAACTGAAGGATCCTGACGATTGGGAATATGTCGTCGATACCATGGAAGAAGTGATGCATGGTGCCCGGGGGACGGGTCGAAGCGCTGGTCGAGGCGCAAGCTACCGAATGGCCGGTAAAACCGGCACGGCCCAGGTATTCAGTCTTGGTCAGGATGAGGAGTACGACGAAGAGCAGATAAGGGAACGGCTTCGGGACCACGCGCTGTTTGTCGGGTTTGCGCCAGCGGATGACCCCAAGATCGCAGTGGCGGTTATCGTTGAAAATGGTGGCAGTGGCAGCGGCGCCGCGGCTCCGGTTGCCCGCGCCTTGTTTGATGCCTGGCTGGAGGAGTTTCCGGCGGAGCAGGCAGAACCTGTGATCAGCGATTCCAGCGCGGCCGGGGGAGACAACTGATGGCCGGCAGCAAATTGTGGAGCAGTCAGACTGGCAGCGATCTGGGGCGCAACCGCAGTATCTGGTCAGCGTTGCATCTGGACCCGATTCTCCTGGGGCTTCTGTTGTTGCTCGTCGGTGGCGGCCTTTTTGTGCTTTACAGTGGTGCTGACCGGAATATTGATGTGGTCAAGGCACAGGGTATTCGCCTGGGCGTTGCCTTTGTGGTGATGTTCGTATTCGCTCAGTTGGATCCGGCGGTCTTTCGCCGATGGGCGCCCTGGCTCTACGGCTTGGGGCTGATCGGGCTGGTCGCCGTGTTGTTGGTGGGTGTCGGTGCCAAAGGGGCGCAACGCTGGCTGGCGTTGCCTGGCCTGCCCCGGTTTCAGCCTTCCGAGTTCATGAAGCTGGTGGTGCCGATGATGGCAGCCTGGTATCTGTCTCGCTATTACCTGCCACCGACCTTCCCGAGGGTGATGACGGGGTTGGTGATCGTTCTGCTGCCGATGTTCCTGATCATCCAGCAACCGGATCTCGGTACCTCCCTGCTGGTCGGCATGGCCGGCATTTTCGTGGTGTTTTTTGCCGGTATCAGCTGGAAGTTGATTGCCGCGTTCCTCGCCATGGTCTCGGTTTCTGCCCCGCTGATGTGGTTCTTCGTCGTGCGGGAATATCAGAAGCAGCGGGTATTGACGCTGTTGGACCCTCAGAGTGATCCGCTCGGAGCCGGCTGGAACATTATCCAGTCGAAAACCGCGATCGGTTCCGGCGGTATGGAGGGCAAGGGCTGGTTGCAGGGTACCCAGTCACACCTGGAGTTTTTGCCGGAAAGCCACACCGACTTTATTGTCGCGGTGCTGGCAGAGGAGTTCGGTTTTATCGGTATGTTGCTGCTGTTGACGGTGTACTTCCTGATTATTCTGCGTTGTCTCTATATCTCGGTTACCGCCCAGGACTCCTTCAGCCGGTTGGTGGCCGGAGCGCTGACGATGACGTTCTTTATCTATATCTTCGTCAACATCGGAATGGTGAGCGGCCTGTTGCCAGTGGTCGGTGTGCCTTTGCCGTTGATCAGCTATGGCGGCACCTCAAGTGTCACTTTGATGGCGGCGTTCGGCGTGCTGATGTCGATTCACACCCATCGCCGGATGATCACCGCCTGAACCAGTAATGATGGCTGCCCGGTAATGGTGTATACACAAGGGAACCCGTTACAATGTTGCTGGTCAGTAATGGCGGTATCAATACACAGGTTTTGGGGTAGTGAACAGACATGGTCAAGGTCTCTGACAAACGGATTCCCGCACTGGCTTTAGCTGCCTTGCTGGCCGGCTGTGCCAGCAGTCCTGAAGTTGACCACTCGTCACGCTACACCATTAAGCAGGATCGGGCTCCTTCGGGCAGCTTTGACGCCAGTGGCCTGGCCGATGCCACACCCCGTTATGAGCAGCCGCGAACGGCTGGCAACAAGTCGCCCTATACGGTCTGGGGCAAGCGCTATCATGTGATGGACAGTAACGACGGCTACGTGCAGCGCGGCACCGCGAGCTGGTATGGCGAGAAATTTCACGGCCACAAGACCTCCAACGGTGAAGTGTTCGACATGTATGCCATGTCGGCGGCACACAAATCCCTTCGGATTCCGGGTTACGCGCGAGTGACCAATCTCGACAACGGCCGCTCGGTGATTGTCCGTGTGAACGATCGCGGCCCCTTCCACGGGGATCGGCTGATCGATCTGTCCTATGCCGCGGCCAAGAAGCTCGACTATCAATCCCGTGGTACCGCCAGGGTTGAAGTGGCCGCTATTACGGTGCGTCCGGACGGCGCCATGTTTCTGGCTGGCAAGCCGTTTGATGCCGCTGGCCAGGCTCCAGTGGTTGCCTCACAGGCTTCCGGAACAACAGAGCTGGCCGCCGGTGAGGGGCTGTTTGTCCAGCTCGGCGCATTCAGTCAGCGGGATCCGGCTGAGGCCATGCGTGAGCGTCTGCTGGGAGTGCTGGATAATCCTGTGAGAGTCCGGGAGATCACCACTGATAATGGCCGGTTCCATCGGGTTCAGGTGGGGCCATTCAAGAGCGAGGGCGACGCGCGCTACGCTCAGAACCTTCTGGAATCCAGAGGGTTCCGGCAGTCCATTGTACTGACCGATTCGCACTGAACCGACTGAGTTCAGAACCAACATAAGACAAGCATCTGACGACGAATGAAACTATCCATGGCTTTCAAGACTGTAACTCGAACACTGTTTCTGGTTTTTTCCCTGTTGCTGATGAGCGGGCAGGCCTCGGCGCAGGCGGTACTGATCCCGTCTCCGCCGCAGATTGCCGGTAGCTCCTGGGTGTTGATGGATCCGCTCAGTGGTCGTGTGATCATGGAGCACAATAGCAATGAGCGTTTGCCACCGGCGAGTCTGACCAAAATGATGACGGCCTATATTGTCGAGCGCGAGCTGGATGAAGGCCGTATCTCCATGTCGGATATGGTACCTATCAGTGTCAAGGCCTGGCGCACAGAGGGGTCCCGAACCTTCGTGCAGGAGGGCACCTTGGTGTCCGTTGAGGATCTGCTCAAGGGTGTGATTATCCAGTCTGGCAACGATGCGTCTGTGGCGTTGGCCGAGTTTGTGGCCGGCAGTGAAGGGGCTTTCGTGGACATCATGAACCAGCAGGCGCAACTGCTGGGCATGAAAGATACCCACTTCGAAAACGCCACCGGCCTGCCCTCCGCAGACCATTTCTCAACCGCCTACGATCTTGCGGTCCTGGCACGGCATATTATCCAGGACTACCCGGAAAACTACCCGCTGTATGCGCAGAAGCACTTCACCTACAACAATATTCGTCAACCCAACCGAAACAGCTTGCTGTGGCGGGATGACAGCGTTGATGGTTTGAAAACCGGGCACACGGAAGAGGCCGGTTATTGCCTGGTGGCATCGGCCAAGCGGGGTGAGACCCGGCTGATTGCTACGGTTATGGGAACCAGCAGCTCTGAGGCCCGGGCCCAGGAAGTGCAGAAAATGCTCAACTACGGCTTCCGCTACTTTGAAACCGAGCGGCTGTTCCGTGCCGGTCAGGAGCTGATGGCGTCCAGAGTGTGGGGCGGTCAGGCGGATGAGGTGTCGGTAGGCATGCCGGAGGATATCTATGTCACCATTCCCCGTGGCTCCCGCGAGAAACTGGAATCGGTGGTCGACCTTGATTCCGTGATAAAAGCGCCCATTAAGGTGGGAGATGAGCTGGGCCGTGTTCGTGTGGTTCTGGACGGTGAAACCCTGGTGGATGAGCCTGTGCTGGCGCTCACAGAAGTGCCGGAAGGCGGTTTGTTCAAGCGCATCTGGGATGCCATCAAGCTGTTTTTTGTTCAACTGTTTAACTGAGGTTGAGGCGCTGTTTGCCTTAGCCGGGAGTAATGTGCGGCATGACTGAGCCGAAAGCACCAAAAATCGAGTTTCCCTGTGACTATGTCATCAAGGTGATTGGCAACGCCGCGCCCGATTTCACCGAATTTGTGGTGGAAGTGGTTGAGCAGCATGCCCCGGGACTGTCTGAAGCGGACATCTCGGTGACCGACAGCAGCAAGGGCCGGTTTTCTTCGGTTCAGCTGAAAATTGTGGCGACCGGTGAAGATCAGCTCAAAGCATTGTTTGAAGAGCTCAAGGCCAGTGGCCGCGTTCACATGGTGCTGTAAGCGTGGCTGACCTCATCGTGCGGTCACTGGGGCAACAGCCCTACATGGAAACCTGGGAAGCGATGAAATCGTTCACCGCCAACCGGGACGAGGCCACCGTGGATGAGCTCTGGTGCCTGGAGCATCCCCGGGTGTTTACCCAGGGGCAGGCGGGCAAAGCCGAGCATATCCTTCTGCCAGGAGACATTCCGGTGATTCAGGTTGATCGAGGTGGCCAGGTGACCTACCACGGCCCCGGGCAGCTAGTGATCTACCTGCTGATTGATCTGACCCGGCGTAAACTCGGGGTGCGTAACCTGGTCAGTGCTATTGAACAGGCGATTGTCCGTACCCTGGCCCAAGGCGGCATTGAAGCAGCACCGCGGTCAGATGCGCCGGGTGTCTATGTGAACGGCGCCAAGATTGCGTCCTTGGGTTTGAGGGTCCGCCGGGGCTGCTCCTTCCATGGCCTGGCTCTGAATGTGAACATGGACATGGAACCCTTTTCCCGAATCAACCCTTGTGGCTACGCGGGCATGTCCATGTGCCAAGTCAGTGATTTTGAGGCCGGAGCCTCGGTCTATGACCTGGAGCGCCGGCTGGTGAGCGAGCTGGTCGACGGCCTGGGCCACAGTCAGGTGGAGCAACGTCAGGGCTGGTGAAGCGCCTCAGTAGCCTGACACACGCGATTTCTCCCCAGCGTCTTGGCTTGATATAGCGCCTCATCGGCCCGTTGCAGCAGGCGATCGATCGACTCCGATCCCTGTATACATGCCACGCCGATGCTGATTGTGGCGGTCACTCGCTTGCCCGCGCAGTCAATGCCCTGGCTCGCCACGGCTGAACGGATTCGCCCTGCCGTGGCGGCGGCTTCGGTCAGGGCGGTTTCGGGGAGTAGTACCAGAAACTCTTCTCCGCCCCAGCGGGCGATGGTGTCCACCTTGCGGCTCTGGCCGGTCACGGTGCGGGCAACCAACACGATCATGTCGTCGCCCGCCTGGTGACCGTAGCTGTCGTTCACATTCTTGAACAGGTCGATATCCATCAGCAGAACCGAGAAGCTGCGACCGTTACGCAGGTAGCGCTGATACTCTGTTTCCAGTTGTTCCAAACCTTCGCGGCGATTGGCCAGGCTGGTGAGTGCGTCGTGTTTGGCGGCGTACTCGAATTCTGCGGCCAGCCGGATCAAGCCTAGCTTGCTCCGCCGCCGGCTCTGATCGAGGATGTAGCAAGTGGCCATTTCGAAAGCCAGCACGATGATCATGGAAAGCCGGAAGCTGGTACTGTAGGGCGAGTCAAAAACCATATCCCCCAACGGACTGAACAGGAATAATACGGCCAGCCATCCGCCCACACAGGCCAGTATGCCGACTCTGGCTTCACTGATGTAGAAGATTATGGGGGGATAGGCGAACAGCCAGATGATGGCCGAGCCGTCTTCAACCGCCTGAATGGCCAGGTAGGTAAACAGAGCGATAATCAGGGTAATGAATGCCCGGCGCTGGAGGGTTTTGTGGCCCAGGCTCAGAAAGACGATCGCATTAATGGCCAGAAGGGCGGCGAAGGCCAGCAGCAGCCGTGAAGTTAACGGGTCGCCGTGGCCGGACGAGCGCCAGGCGAAAAACACAAGCAACGGCACTGCCGCACAGGTGAGGCCGTTGATCAGGGCCGGTACCGGTATCTCGCCTTTAACGCGAAACTGCGACAGCTCAGCGTCTGGCGTTCTTGAAGCGGGCTGATTCATGTGTGGGTGGTGTTGTTGTAGTTGATAAATATCACAGAAACCCTGTCAACCAATACTAGACCGCTTTGTGATCTGTGACTGTGTCAAAACGTAACCGATGTCACGAACTCTTTTAAATTGGTCGAAGTTTATACACATTGGCTGCAGGGGCAGTGCCGGCGCGACGACTGGGTTAGGTAGTCGCGCGCCCAGATCCGTATAATGGTCAGATATATTGCAGGCATTCACATTTCCTGACAGAAACAGGTCTTTCATGTCTTCCAGCCGACCCGGAAAATCCGTCTCCCGTATCAAGACCGGCAGCTTTGAGCGCAGGTTGTCGCTGACCAGAGCCGGACTGTTCGCAGGCACGCGCATGGCGTCCCATATGGCGACTAACTGGTTCAGCAACAAGGAAACCCGGGAGCAGCGGCATCGGGCAATGCTCTCCAGTCAGGCCCGGTTTCTGGTGGACGAACTTGGCCGGCTCAAGGGCAGTGTGGTCAAGATCGGCCAGGTCATGGCGCTGTACGGCGAGCATTTTCTCCCCGAAGAAGTGACTGAGGCGCTGCACACTCTGGAAGACCAGACCACCTCTCTGGAGTGGCCGGCCATTGAGCGGGTGCTCAAAGCCGAACTGGGGGAGAGCCGGCTTTCTGAACTCGATATTGACCCGGAGCCTATAGGAGCTGCCTCACTTGGCCAGGTTCATCGTGCGGTACGCCGTAGCGACGGGTTGGAGCTTGTGCTCAAAGTGCAATACCCGGGTGTTGCCGATGCCGTCGACAGTGATCTGAACGCTGTGGCTCATCTGCTGAAAGTGGCGCGGCTGGTCAGCTTCGGCCCTGAATTCAACGACTGGCTGGAAGAAGTCCGGGAAATGATGCACCGGGAGGTGGATTACCGGCTGGAGGCCCGTACCACCGAAAAGTTCCGCCAGATGCTTAGCCATGATCCACGCTTTGTGGTGCCAAGAGTGCTGGCAGAATTTTCAACGGATCATATTATTGCCTCGACCTATGAGCACGGCCATTCGGTCAGTTCAGTGGCGGTTCGTGAATTGCCACTGGAGCGACGCAGTGCCCTGGGCCAGGCAGCCCTGGAATTATTTTTCCGGGAACTATTTGAATGGGGTGAGATCCAGACCGACCCGAATTTCGGCAACTACCGGATTCGTATTGCGGGCGAACAGGGTGGTGATTCGGAAACTGACCGGATTGTCCTGCTGGATTTTGGCGCCGTGCAGAGTTACTCGTCTGGCTTTCTGAAGCCGGTCATCCAGATGATCAGGGCTTCCTATGAGGAAGATCTGGAGCAGGTTGTTGAGGGCGGAATCAAGCTCAGATTCATGAGCCGGGACTGGCCGGCGGAGGTGCTGGACAAGTTTGGCAAGGTCTGTATGTCAGTACTGGAACCCCTGGCGAAGGATCGCAGTCAGTGGCCGGATTATGCCGTCAACAGCCATGGCCAGTACCGCTGGAAACAGAGCGATTTGCCCTCGAGAGTGGCCAAGCAGGCCGCCAGGTCTGCCATCAGCCGCTATTTTCGTGTACCCCCCAAGGAATTCGTGTTCCTCAATCGAAAACTAATCGGGGTTTACACCTTCATTGCGGTGTTGCACTCCGAGTTCAACGGCGAGAACTTGTTGAGAAAATACCTCTATGGGAGCGGTGCTGCCTAGCCAGACGCGGTCAGCACCACCCAGATGACGAAGGCATAGCGCAGTCCCTTACCAATCCCCACCAGAACAATAAAATTCAGCCAGGGGACTCGCATAATGCCGCCCACCAGGGTCAGTGCATCGCCGCCAATGGGCAACCAGCCCAGCAGGAGCGACCACTGACCATATCGATTGAACCGGTTTCGTGCCTTGTGTAGTTGAAGTTCACTGACGGGAAACCAGCGTTTGTGCTTAAAGCGATCCACTTGCCGGCCGATAAGCCCATTAACCACTGACCCCAGAGTATTTCCCATGGTTGCCCAGAACCACAACCAGAACAGGGGATAATTCTGGCTGACCAGGGTGCCGAGCAGTATTTCCGAATACGCGGGCAGCAGCGTTGCCGCGGCAAAAGATGTCAGGAACAGGGTCAGGTAGGCCAAAAACGCCTCCATGCTCTAGGATGTTGGTTAAGCCTCACAGAAAAAGGTTTCGATGTACATGAAACAACTCTCTCTGCGCGTAAAACTCTACGCCCTGGTGATTGCACTGCTGCTAACCATGGGTGTGAGTATTGTTATCACCGCCCAGCTCTCCCTCGGTTCCATGGAGGAACGGCTGACCCGGGAAACCCGGGGCACGGTGCAACGTATTGTAATGGATCAGCTTAGTGCGACCGCAGGGAAATACGGTGAGCTGGTGACCGGGGTATTCGAAACCGCCTACCAGACGCCTGAAGTGGTTCGCAGCCTGATTACCCGCAATATAGAAGCGGACAGTTCCGGAAGGATCAGCCGGCGCGACCTTCAGGAAAACATTGGGGCTGTGCTCGAGGAACAGAAGCATCTGAGTTCGATTTACGCCCAGTTTGAGCCGGATGGTTACGACGGCCAGGACATTTACTTTACCGGCGGCGTGGAAGAACACAGCAGTGATGAGGGCACCCTTGAGATCTACTACTATCGGGACCCGGCCGGCAATGTGTTGTTCAGCAGAACCGAAGACCCTGCCACCAAATACCTGGATAACCGCAATGAGTTCGGGATCCGTGAAGCCGAATGGTACCTGTGTTCCCGCGATTCTCTGAAGCCCTGCCTGATGGAGCCCTATGAGTATGAGATTGAAGAGGGCTACTCCGAGCTGATGACCAGCCTGGTGGTGCCGGTGATCAGTGACGGCGAGTTTGCCGGGGTGGTCGGTTCCGACATCAACCTGTCGACACTGCAGTCGACCATTGCCCGCGTCAGCGAGGAACTCTTTGGCGGCCAGTCACGGGTCACATTGCTGAGCGAGAAAGGCCTGATTGCTGCTTCGAGTCATTATCAGGAGCATCTGGGCCGGCCACTGCGGGAAGCACTGCCGGATCTGGCTGGCGAATTTACGGCGTTGCACCGCAACGGAGGCAGCTTCGACAACGGTGAGATTCTCGCCGTGTCGTATCCCGTCAAGGTCGCGTTACCTGGCGCTGAATGGTCGCTGTTGATTGAATTGCCGCGCGATATCGCCCTGGCCAGTGTGAATGAAATAACGGCGTTGCTGTCAGACGAAGTAACCAGCACGGCCACCCGCCAAACCGTGGTGGGCATTGTGGTGGTCGTGCTTGCGATTGCCGTATTGGTGTTGCTGGTGCGTTCGGTTACCCGGCCGCTGGACGAAATCCGGAAGCGCATGCGCAATCTGGCCAGTGCCGAGGGCGATCTTACCCGTGAACTGGATATTGACACTCATGCCGAGCTGATTGACCTTGCTGGCGGCTTTAATGCCTTCCTGGCCCGCCTGAGGGAAATGATCAACGACCTCAAAGATGTGAATGCCCAGGTGCGGGGGCAGGCTTCGGATGTGGGCGCCATTGCACGGGATACCGATGAACAGACAGCCCGCCAGCATCAGGATATCGACAGTGTGGTGACCGCCATGAATGAAATGTCGGCGGCGGCGGGGGAAGTGGCCGGCTTTGCTGGCGAGGCAGCGGATAATGCCCGGGCTGCGCGGGATGGCATTAAATTTACCCAGGATACTCTGGGTACGGCGTTGCGGGGCGTGGATGCACTGGCCGGCGATATGGATCAGGCCAGCTCGGCTATTGGTCACGTGGCCCAGCGCAGTGAGGAAATCAACCGGATTCTGGAAGTAATCCGTGGCATTGCTGAGCAGACCAATCTGCTGGCACTGAATGCCGCTATCGAGGCTGCACGGGCCGGAGAGCAGGGGCGTGGCTTTGCGGTGGTAGCCGATGAAGTGCGCACGCTGGCGTCCCGAACCCGCGAATCCACGGATGAAATCAGTGGCATGATTGAGCGTCTGAAAGGCGACGTGGACGGTGCGGTAACGGTCATTGGAACCGGGGTGGAGCGAGCCACCAGCGCGGTAGAGGGTACCCGGGAAGCCAGTCACTCGCTGGCCACAGTGGTTGAGCGTATCGCCACGATTGTTGAGCATGTCACCCAGGTGGCCACCGCCGCTGAGGAGCAGAGTTCGGTGAGCGAGGAAATTAACCGGAACCTGACCCACATCGGCGACGCAGCCAACGATCTGAGGGAGTTGGCGCAGCGGGTCCGCCAGAGTGGCGAAGCGCTCGATGGCCAGGTTCAGGTGCTGGATCGCGAACTGGGCCGCCTGAAAACCTGAGGCTGGCCCTTCCTCGGGCGATATCGGTATCGTCAGCTACTATCACGATCATGGCGAGGATCAATTTTCAATTGGTGCTCGCCATGCCATTATTGCGACATTATAAATGCGCTGAGTGCCAGCCACTCGCAACCCTTTGAGTCAGGAGGTATGTATGGAGCAGGTCACGATTTATGGCCGTTCAAGTTGTGGTTTTTGCGTTCGGGCAAGGGACCTGTGTGAATCCAGAAACATCCCCTACGTGTGGGTGGACATGATCGAAAAAGGCATGAGCAAACAGGACATTGCCGACCGTATCGGCCATCCAGTCTACACGGTGCCCCAGATTCTGGTGGGTTCCGAGTATGTGGGTGGTTTCGACGATTTCTCAGCGTATGTGCGCCGCCATGAGGCGCAAACGGCCAGTTAGGTCGCAGCCGTTTGTAGCGTAAAAAAAAGCCCGGCAATTTTGGCCGGGCTTTTTTGTAGGGCTGCAGGGCAGGATCAGAGTTCGAACTCGGTCCTCAGTTTCTTCTCCACCAGCTGGTTCTTCAGCTTGGCAACCCTGGGCAGACCGTCGTCAAACGGCGGGAAGCTTTCGCCGGCGATCAGCGGCTGCAGGTAATCCCGGCAATCCTGAGTGATGCCAAAGCCGTTGTCTGTGATGTAATGGATCGGCATTTTCTTTTCCTGGTTGGCGACCTCGCTGAGGTTGGCCTCGCCGATTGACCAGCGATAAGGCTTGGCCTGATCCCGCACGATGGTGGGCATCAGAGCCTGTTTGCCTGCCAGGGCCATTTCCACCGCAGCCTTGCCAACCGCGTAAGCCTGCTCCACATCAGTGGCCGAGGCAATGTGCCTGGCTGCACGCTGCAGATAGTCTGCCACTGCCCAGTGGTATTTGTGGCCCAGGGCCTGTTTCACCATATTGGCCAGGGCCGGGGCAACACCACCAAGCTGGGTGTGGCCGAAGGCATCCTTGGCGCCGGCATCGGCAACGAAGCGGCCGTCTTCGTATTGGGCGCCTTCAGACGCCACCACCACGCAGTAACCGTAATCCCTCACGCACTGATCCACTCGCTCCAGGAATTTCTCCCGGTTGAAGGGAATCTCCGGGAACAGGATGACGTGAGGCGGCTCGCCTTCGCTCTGTCCGGCCAGTCCGCCAGCGGCAGCAATCCAGCCGGCGTGGCGACCCATCACTTCCAGAATGAAGACCTTGGTGGAGGTTTCACACATGGATTTGATATCCAGGCTGGCTTCGAGGGTGGATGTGGCAATGTACTTGGCCACGGAACCAAAGCCGGGACAGCAGTCGGTGAAGGGAAGGTCGTTGTCGACCGTTTTGGGCACGCCAATGCAGGTGATCGGGTAACCCATACGATCGGCCAGTTGGGAGACCTTATAGGCGGTATCCTGGGAATCGCCGCCGCCGTTGTAGAAGAAGTAACCGATGTCGTGGGCCCGGAACACTTCAATCAGGCGCTCGTATTCGCGCTGGTTCTCGGAAATGTTCTTGAGCTTGTAGCGGCAGGAACCAAAAGCCCCGCCTGGCGTGTGGATGAGGGCCTGGATGGCGTCGTCAGATTCCAGACTGGTATCAATCAGCTCTTCTTTCAAAGCACCGATGATGCCGTTGCGGCCGGCATAGACCTTGCCGATCTGGTCCGGATGTTTGCGTGCGGTCTGGATAACACCGCAAGCACTGGCATTGATAACGGCGGTGACCCCGCCAGACTGGGCATAAAATGCGTTCTTGATAGCCATCTCGGGCTGAAGCCTCCTGCTGGTTCAACGATGGCGCAGATGATACGCCAAACACCGCGGTTTTTCATGAGCATATGCCGGCTCTTGACCGCGCAGAAAGTATGGTAGAGGCTTGGCAGGTTTCAAACCGGAGGCACAACCTTAATGCATATACATATTCTGGGCATTTGCGGCACGTTCATGGGCAGTCTGGCGGTGATCGCCCGGGAGCTGGGGCATAAGGTGACCGGTTCAGACCAGGGCGTTTACCCTCCCATGAGTACTCAGCTGGAGGCCCAGGGCATTGCGTTGACAGAAGGTTACCGGCCCGAGAACCTGGAGCCGAAACCGGATCTGGTGCTGATCGGGAATGCCATGTCCCGGGGTAATCCGGAAGTGGAAGCGGTGCTCAACCGGCGCATTGATTATATGTCTGGCCCCGAATGGCTCGCCCGGGAAGTCCTGCGCCACCGGTGGGTGATGGCCGTAGCCGGTACCCATGGCAAAACCACCACAACGGCCATGCTGCTGTGGATTCTCGACCAGGCCGGCTTTGATGCCGGTTACCTGGTAGGCGGTGTGCCCCAGGACTTTCCGGTGTCTGCCAGGTTGGGCAGCAGTGATTTCTTTGTGATCGAGGCGGATGAGTACGACAGCGCGTTCTTTGACAAGCGCTCCAAGTTTATCCACTACCGCCCGAGTACCCTGATTCTGAATAACCTGGAATTCGACCACGCCGACATTTTCGAAAACGTGGAAGCCATTGAGCGTCAGTTCCACCACCTTGTGCGTACCGTACCGTCTCAGGGCCTGATCATTCGACCTGCCCTGGACAGCCACCTGGATAATGCCCTGGAGATGGGGTGCTGGAGCCCGGTGCAGGATACGGCTATCGGCAGCGAGATCAGCCGCACGGCGGACTGGCGGGCTGAGCTTCTGGCTGAGGATGGCAGCCGCTTCATGGTCATCCACCATGAGCAGCCGGTTGCGACGCTGAAATGGGGGCTGACCGGTTTGCACAATGTGCGTAATGCCCTGTCGGCGATTGCCGCTGCCCGTCATGTGGGCGTAACGCCTGACCATGCGGTGGCGGCGTTGTGCCGGTTCTCTGGAGTGAAGCGCAGAATGGAGCTGGTGGGCGAAATCGGCGGTGTGCGCGTATACGACGACTTTGCCCATCATCCAACCGCGATTGCGTCTACCCTGCAGGGATTGCGCAACCGGGTGGGAGATGAGCCCATCCTGGCCATTATCGAACCCCGCTCCAATACCATGAAGCAGGGTGTGCACAAGCAGACGCTGATCCCGAGTGCCGCACTGGCAGATCGGGTGCTTTGGGGTAATCTCAGTGATATGGACTGGTTGCCGGAACTGGTGGGGAGCTGGCAGGCGGAACACGGTGAGCTGGATCATCACAGGGTGGAGGCGTCGGTGGAGGAACTGATTGAGAAGGCGCTGGAGGGACTGCCAGAGACCTGTCATATCGTGATCATGAGTAATGGCGGTTTTGGCGGCATTCATCGGAAACTGGTGGCCGAACTGGAGAAGCGTCGTGGCTGAACAATCACCGGTTGTTAATCTGGCGTTTACCGGCGCGTCCGGAGCCCAGTATGGGCTTCGTCTGTTGCAGTGCCTGGTAGCCAACGGTTGCCGTGTGAACGTGATGATCAGTAAGGCGGCCCAGGTGGTGATCGCGACTGAAACCGATTTTCGGCTGCCGGGTTCCACGCCTGCCATGGCAGAGGCCTTGTCGGACTTCGCCGGTGCGCAGCCCGGTCAGGTACAGGTCTTTGGCCGGGAGGAGTGGTTTTCTCCACCGGCTTCCGGTTCCGGCGAGAAGGCGCCGCTGGTAATTTGCCCCTGCAGCACCGGCACGCTCTCGGCACTGGCGACCGGCGCCAGCAACAATCTGATCGAGCGCGCCGGCGACGTGGCCCTGAAAGAGCGCCGCAAGCTGATTCTGGTGTTACGGGAGACGCCGTATTCCGAAGTGCACCTGGAAAACATGCTCAAGCTCACCCGCATGGGTGCGGTAATGATGCCGGCGAGCCCCGGGTTCTATCACAACCCGCAGTCGGTGGATGATCTGGTCGATTTTATGGTGGCCCGGATTCTCGACCATCTGGATCTTCCGCAAACCCTGGTACCTCGCTGGGGAGAAAAGAAAGCCGACTGATCCGTTCCGGGGCGATGGTTTTTGCCAAAGCGATTGATGGTTTTCACCATTGAGCGAAACCCCGCCCCGCCACAGACTTGCTGAACACAATGATAAACCAACCCGTTTACCGAGGTTCAGCAATGATTCCACGTACTCTTTTCGACGCCGATCTTGAAGGCTTCCGCGATTCCGTTCGCAAGTTTCTGGAGCAGGAAGCGGCTCCGTATCATGACCAATGGGAAAAAGATGGTCAGGTCAGCCGCGAGCTCTGGCAGAAAGCAGGTGAGCTGGGCTTCCTGTGCCCGATGCTGCCGGAAGAGTACGGCGGTGTGGGGGCCGATTTCCGTTACTCCGCAGTGATTATGGAAGAGATCTCCCGGGCCGGATTGTCTGGCATTGGCTGGGGGCTGCACTCCGATATCGTGGCGCCTTATATCCTGAACTACGGCTCAGAAGAGCAGAAACAGAAGTATCTGCCGAAAATGGCTTCAGGTGAAATGATTACTGCCATCGCCATGACTGAACCGGGCGCGGGTTCCGACCTGCAAGGCGTAAAAACCACGGCGATTCGCCAGGGTGACCACTACATTCTGAATGGCTCGAAAACCTTTATCACCAACGGCCAGTTGGCGGATCTGGTGATTGTCGTTGCCAAGACCGACCCCAAAGAAGGTGCCAAGGGTACCAGCTTGTTGCTGGTCGAAACCGCCTGGGAGGGCTTTGAAAAAGGCCAGAACCTGAACAAGGTGGGGATGAAAGCCCAGGACACCTCCGAGCTGTTCTTCCAGGATGTGAAAGTACCGGCAGACAACCTGCTGGGCAGCATGGAAGGGCAGGGCTTTTTCCAGTTGATGCAGGAGTTGCCGGCCGAGCGTCTGCAGGTGGCCCTGACCGCCGTAGCCGCCGCCGAGGCGGCCTGGCAGTGGACCCTGGATTACGTGAAAGAACGCAAAGCCTTCGGTAAACCCGTCATCGCTTTCCAGAACACCCGCTTCAAGCTGGCTGAACTGAAGGCCGAAATCACGGCCGCCCGTGTGTTCACTGACCGTTGCCTGGAGCTGCACCTCGACAAGAAACTGGATATCCCGACGGCGGCCATGCTCAAGCAGCACACTACCGACCTTCAATGCAAGGTGATGGACGAATGCGTTCAGCTGCACGGTGGCTACGGCTACATGTGGGAGTATCCGATTGCCCGGGCGTGGGCCGATTCGCGCGTGCAGCGGATCTACGCCGGCACCAACGAAATCATGAAAGAAATCGTGGCGCGGTCGTTCTGACGAATTGTCCCGATTTGCAGGCCCCGGCACATTCCGGGGCCTGCTCGTTACCAAACTTTACAATTTGCCAAGCCTGTCAAGGTCTCCCGGCGGCACATCTCCTAAAGTAGCGGCACAACCTCTAACAAGGATAAATGGTTGCCGCGATGAAACGTCTGATCAGTGTTACCGTTCCTCTGCTGTCACTTGCGATCGCCGGCTGTGGTGATGAATCCGATGACCTGCCGGTTGATGGCCGGGAGTTCGATGGTGTTACCTACAGTGAGCGAGCGCCCTACCAGGGGCGGGTAATCGACGGTTACCTCAACGATGCCCGGGTCTGGCTGGATCTTGACGACAATGGCCAGTACACCGCAGGCCCTGTTGAGATTGAGCTGGACAGCGGTAATACCCACGTTCTGGAGAATGGCGAGCCAACCGTGATGAGTGGTCCCGGCGGGCGGTTCTCCATGGATGTATCCGCACTGGATGTTCCGTCATCCATCGGGGCAAACCTGGACCCAAGGGATTATCCGCTTTATGCCCTTGCCATCCCCGGGCAGACCCTGGAGGAGCGTAGCTACGGTGATGAGCCGGTCACTCGGGCGTTTTTGATGTCGGCCAGCCCCGGCGTCACCAATATTACCCCACTGACTACGTTGGCCCGCTTCCGGAGCCTGGCCGGACAGTGGAATACTGAAAACCCGATTCCGGATAATCGGTTCGCTGATCTGGACGGTATCAATCTGTGGAAGGACTATATCCTTGCCAATGACGACCGCGCTCACGCCTATGCCCGGGCGTTGGCGCGGTTCATGGCCAGCCAGATCCCTGATGGCTACAACGATTACCTGGCCGGGAACGGCAGTGACGGCAGCGAGGCCAGCCTGTTACCGCGTGACGGTGTATATCTGCTTGGCTATTCCCTGGTTCAGAATGCTGATGAGGTTATTGCGATTGTCGATGCCAGAGTATCCGGTGGCAACTACGGCAATGTGGATACCGATACGCTGATACTGCCGGATGTTGATGTGGAGGTCAGCAATCCCAGGCTGCTGGTCAGCCAGCGGATTTCGGCACGGCCAACCCGATCAGACACGCTGCCCACCAATACCTCGGATCTGGGCGCCTCGGCAGAATTGTCGTTTGAATACAGTGAAGGTGGCAGGCTGCTGGCTGTGTCCAGCCGGGGCTGCATGGGTATTTCGCTGCCTGAGATGGCCCGGTTGTTTCAGGCTGATGGCTATATGACCAATCTGAAGACCCAGTGGCTGCCATCGTCCTCCCTTTCACCTCAAAGTGCCGTCTGGTACGACGAGGAGGGCGTGCACGAGCGCCTGGAGTTTGCCTGGGAGAATGGCACGGCCAGTCTTGATACGGTCACTACATGCCACGAGCAGACGCTCGGGGTAACGCCAGGGGGAACCGAGCTGGATGGCATTAGTGATATCAGCTGGGTTTGGGACGATCAGGCGGGAACCCTGGTGGAGTCTGTGCCCA
The DNA here is from genome assembly GCF_003634635.1 of Marinobacter nauticus. GTDB lineage: Bacteria > Pseudomonadota > Gammaproteobacteria > Pseudomonadales > Oleiphilaceae > Marinobacter > Marinobacter nauticus. The sequence goes on from NZ_RBJB01000005.1 coordinate 83,055, forward strand.
ACAGGGCTGACCGCGAACTGAAGGTTGAGTCGGCCAATTCGCCAGCGGAAGTCCTGGATGGCGAACAGCCGCCCCTGGATCTGGTCAGTGGGTATCAGCTGACCGAGGGCGGTGGCCTGGAAGCAGGCGTTCAGTTTTCCGGTGGCGGCGCCTCCTGCGCGCCGCAGGGTGTTGCGCCTAACGATACCGAGCGCAACGGCCAGTATGCGACCCGGCTGTTTCCCTTCTCATTTACCAGTGACGTTGCCGCTTCCGATCTTTTCGGGGCAGGCGCCTATGAATACGATATTGATGATCGCAATGGCGTCTCTGTTGCCCGCTTGCTCCGGTTCCCGTTCCTGGATATGGCGACCGCAAATCTGCCAGAAGTGGATTCCGCGAACGGGGCGTTCCAGTGGCAGCTGTTTTACGACGCACTGAACGGCGATGGCCTGGATCCTCAGCGTCCGAACCTGCTCAAGACGGCATATCTGGTCGATTTCCTGGCGACATCTGAGTGCGGCGACGGCCCTCTCGACCGGCCGGGCCGGGCGTATGCCACAGTGGAGTACGAGTACCAGACCCTCTCGGACTATCTGTTGGACAAGCTGTCGGAGTAAGACGGTTAGCGGGAAGGGTGATAGATGGTTGGTTTGTCGCCCTTTCAGGCAGCACAAAATGCTCGGCGTCAAGATAACGTTCAGTCTTTACGCGTCAAGAACGTCCTGCGGGGATGCACCGGACGTTAATCAGCTTGATTGAATGTCGCGGGCGGAATGTGACCTCGGGGTCGTTGAGGCAATTGCTGTTCAGTTGAGGGTGGATGTTCCCACATTGCTGTCAGACCCAGAAGTACAGCAGCCGTTAAATGCCCACCCAAACTAGGCTGCGAATCAAATCGAGTTCATGGATTCGGGGTTAATTGGTGACCGGGCTTTCACCTGCTCCCATACTTCGCGCACTGGACCTTTTAAAGACGCTTCCAAGCGGCACATTGCGTCTACCATAAAGTTAATCATTTCGTCCCACTGCTCTCGGTCATAAACATTTCCGACGGTTTCAGCCTTGATGCGACAAGCCCGTTTTTCGTCTAGGCGCTCCCACTCAAGTTCCCCGCCAAATGCGGTCTGGATTTCGTTTTTGCGCGCCGCCAAGGCTTCGAAAACCAGTTCATTCTCGGTTTTGTTGCCACGGTCAATATACAATTCAGCCCTTCCATACTGCTTGGTTGCAACGAAGTTGAAGCTAATTCCGCCCACCCCGGAACCCGCACCGATCCAACTATAAACACCGGGACTAATGCTCTGATAAAGGTTGGATGGTGAGGCATTCATCGAATCAATCAGCCTGCCCCAGAACTCGCGACGAACAACATGCCGGTGCTTCTGTTCAACCTGATCTTCAATATCGTCTTGCGCCTTTTCCGCCATGCCGATCATGTATTCTTCCGTGTCTTGAGTAGGGATGATCTGTTCGACGTTTAGAAACAGTTCTTCCCCCATGGCATACGGCGTGGCGCGAAAGCATTGCAGCCTTAATTTGAAATTCATCAACCACAGCACTGTGCTGGTAACTTCCTTGCGGAAATTCGCGGCGATTAACATGATCCGTTGGGTTACCCCTTTGTTCAGGGTAACTTCTGTAAAATCCTGATTCTCCAGAAATTCACAGATTCGATCTTCAGCGTTCACTCCGGGTTCAGCTATATCCAGATACTTTTGAAAGATTTTCACAATGTTGGATTTAGATAGCCCGGAGCAATAGGACGCATACTTGAGCGCCTGCCATGTCACATCACGACCAGAGTCATCCAGCTTGTTTTCAATGATGACTAAAGCGCCCTGTTTATCCAGCGCAAGAAGATCTAGACGTTCGTGCGTGGCATCAAATCCAGAAAACTCTTTCTGAATGATTAACAGGTCTTCTCCCAAAACGTCTGGTTGTTTGGCGATCCATTCTTGAAGATGGTCCCGCTCACGAAAACCCAGCGAAGAAAAGGTTTTTTGCTCAAGTCGTTGAATGCTGTTTGCTGATTTATTAATCCGATACATACTTCAAATACTCAGCTTAAGTGCATATTCCCGCAACCACTCCCGGCACCGCTGATACTCCGGCAACACCCGCGCCACTTCCCGCCAGAACTCCGGTGAATGGTCATGGCGGATCAGGTGGCAGAGTTCGTGAATCACCACGTAATCCACCATCCGGTTCGGTGCCATCATGATTTGCCAGTTGAATTCCAGCTTTCCTTTGGCGGTGCAGCTGCCCCAGCGGGATTTGAAGGTGCGGATGCCAACTCCGGCAGGCTCCACGCCAACCATGGGCGCGAAGCGGTTCACTTTCTCCGTCAGCTTCTGTTCAGCTTGCCGTTTGTACCAGCGCACAAGGGCATTGCGGATCATGTGGGGTTGTTCGGTGCCGTTGGGTACGGTGACCACCAAACGTCCATTCAGCAGCTTCACAGGTGCGAAGTTTCCCGTTTCTACCTTCAGCCGGTAGTTACGCCCCAGATAATTGAAGGCTTCTCCAGACACATAGCGTTTGCTGCTGGCAGGTGTCATTTCCCGGTGCAGGGTGATCTTTTCTTTGATCCAGCGGCGTTTGGCTGCCAGTAGCTGGTCAATCTTTTCGGCAGGGGTGTTTACGGGCACCACCACAGACACGGCACCGTCTTCCACGCGAATATCCGCAGACTTGCGGCGGTTGGTTCGGATGACTTCGGCAATGAAGCCGTTTGCGTCCCGGTATTCCGGTTTCTGTGCAGCTGCCATCATTTGAACTTGTTCTTTGCTAGTTCCATGAATCGGTCCTGAACCACGTTAACCAGTGCTTTCTCACCGAAGGAACAGTCCAGAACGGCACGTTTGATTTCTTTCTTCATCCGCTTCACTTCGTCCGGCTTGCTGAAGAAATCCACAATCTGGGTGGCTTCGTCGAACATGCTGACAAGGTCCTGACTGGTTGCCTTGATCTCGTCGTGTACGGCTTCGCTGATGGCATCTTCACCGGCATGGCTGGTCACTTCTGCCATCAGGATGTTGTAGAATGCGAATTCGGTTTCACTCAGCCCCAGATCATCTGCCGCCTGCTTGTGCTCGGACTCCATGCTATCGACCATCTGAAGCAACATGTCCAGTTGTTGATCCCACTTGCCCGCCGTCTTTTCGATTATGTCCCGCAGGCGAAGACTCAGGGATTTGTAGTATTCCGGGTCTTCGTCCAGATTCACCGTGATGTGGTGCTTGATGGCGCTTTCGATTTCGGATGCGCGGGATTCGGGGGATTTGATTTGCTCCACCGTTTCCTTGAAGTTTGCTGCCATCAGGTCCACGGGCGGAATCTTCGGGTCTACCCCGGTGCTGATGATGTGTTCGTCCACCAGCTGGCGGACTTTCGCCCCGGCATCGCTGATGTTCAGCCCGGGATCACGGTAGCGGTTGCGGGCGGCGTTCTGAACCTTGCCCCATAGCTTCAGGTCTGGAATGAACGGCTTGGCGGCGGTGTCCGGCAAAATCACTTCCATCTGCTTGGCGAACTTCCTGAACGCCAGTTCGAACTGCTGGCGGGTGTCTTCATCCTTGAGGTACAGCACGTAATCATCTACACCTGTGCCTTTAACATCGGAAAAAATAGCAGCCACACGGGTGTGAGCCGCTTTCAGGCGCGGTATCTCGTCCTTCAGGGTGTGGTAGGTGCCTTCCACGTCCTCACTACTGAACTGCTTCAGGGCATCGGTCAGGTAGTCGGACAGCCCGTAGTAATCCACCACGTAACCGCAGGCTTTGCCCTTATAGGTCCGGTTCACCCGTGCGATTGACTGCATCAACGTATGATCCTTCAGGCTCCGGTCGATATACATCACCTGTGCAATGGGCGCATCGAAGCCAGTCAGCAGCATATCCTTCACAATCAGGAAACTGGTGGGGTCTTCATCCATGGGTTTGGTGAAGTTCCTGATCACCTGTTTCTGGTGCGCGCTGTCGGTGTACTTGCTGAGGTATGCCGGGTCGTTGTGGGTGCCGGAGATGATCACTTCCGAAGGGGGCGCTTCCAGGTCGTCCAGGGTCTTCTTGAACACCGTGGCGGCATGGCGACTGCCCACCACAATCATGGCTTTGAAGCCGTTGGGCTGAATCTTCTCCCGGTAATGCTTCAGCAGGTCGATGCATACCCAGCGAATGCGGGCAGGGGCTTCCCTTACTGCGCGCTCCACACCGTACTTCTTCTTGATTTCCCGCTTTTCGTCGTCGCTTTTGTCTTTGAAGTATTCTTCAAACAGCGCGTCCAGCGAATCGCCCACCACATCGCTCTGGACCTGGCGACCTTCGTAGATGATGCGCACGGTGGCACCGTCATCCACGGCTTCGTTGATCTTGTACTTGTCGATGTAACCGCCAAAGGCTTTGTCCATCTTCTGGGACTTCAGCAGGGGCGTACCGGTAAAGCCGATCTTGGGTGCGTTGGGCAGGGCGGCGTTGATGGTCATTGCCAGCCCGCCAAACTGGGTGCGGTGGGCTTCGTCCGCCAGCACGATGATCTTTTCACTGGGGTTCAGGTCGGTGAAGTCGCCTTCCTGTTCTGCTTCCTGAAACTTCTGCACCATGGCGGTCACAATGTCGGAAGAATCCTTTGATAACAGGTCCTTCAGGTCGGCAACCGATCTGGCGTTGTGGATGGTTTCATTCTGGGCATCCCGGAAGGTCTTGGAAAGTTGACCATCCAGCTGGGTGCGGTCGGTGACGAACACCAGTTTGTACTGCTTTAGCTCCGGGTCACGGCGCATCTTTACTGCCAGCATGACCATTGTCAGGGACTTTCCGGACCCTTGGGTATGCCAGACTACCCCGGACTTTTCTTTGCGCGTGGTGCCAGTCTTGAGGCGTTCTATGACCTTGTTCACCGCCCGGTATTGCTGATACCGGGCTACCTTCTTGATTAGGCGACCATCCACCGGTTCAAACAGGGTGAAGTTCTGCATCAGGTCCAGAAAGCTGGCGGGGGTGAACATGCCAGCAAGCAGACGTTGTTGCGGTGTGACCTCGCTGGAACTACCGGAAGCAGCTGAATCGACACCGGCAGCCACCTGCTTGGCGGCAACCAGATACTCCGGTGAGGGCACATCACCTGCCTTGTGGCTGCTTGAGGCAGTCCCGGTCGAGATAAAGTCGGGTTGATGAGCCATCGCCCGAATGTCGGCATCGGTGTACGGGTAAGCATCCTTCCAGTCGCCATAATGCTGCGCACTGGAACTGATGGTGCCCACCTTCGCCTGATCCCGACAGGTAGACACCATCAGTTGGTTGTACCAGAACAGTTTCTGGGCACCTTCATCGTCTTCCGGGTTGCGCAGGTTGGCGTAACGGCGCAGCTGGTTGATACCTTCGGCTACAGCATCGGCAATATAAGGCGATTTACACTCAATCACCGCCAGCGGCAAGCCGTTCACGAAGCAGACAACATCCGGGATGATGTTCTGGTTGATGCCTTCAACCTTGAACTGGTTGGTGCATACAAATTCGTTGTTCTCAGGGGTGTCGAAGTCGATGACCTTGACCGTCTGCCCCTTGCGACCGGCACCCAGGTCCTGTTCAACGGACAGGTAGTTCACCAGCAGGTCGTAGATAGACTGGTTGTACTCCATCAAACCCGCGTGATTCGGGTGGGTGAATTCGCGGATGACTTTCCTTAGGTTTTCGTCACTGATCCAGGGGTTCAACCGGACCACGGCAGCTTTCAGGCGCTTGGACAGCACCACGTCCCGGTAGTAGCCTCGTTCGCCTGCAGGTGAGCCATCCACAGGCAGAACCGGTGCGAGGTCTGCACCGGGCAAGTGGGTCCATCCAAGGCGGGTCAGTTGTTCAATGGCGGGCAGTTCGACTTTTTCGATTTCATCCTGAAACATATCGGGGCAGGTGCCGGGTTAGGCAACCGCTGACTCCTTTTGATCAATTTTGACCCTGACTTTGCCGGTTAAAAGGTCTTGCATGAGGGCTGCTTTGATGCACTTGAATTTTTGATATCTGCTATTGAGTACTTCTATATTGTTGTCTATTGACTCGATTCGGGTAGCTATTTCTTTTTGCTCTTGCACTGAAGGGCGCGGAACAAGAATATCTTTAATATTCTGTGCATTGATATTGATGTTCGAGCTACCTTGAGTAATCGATGACAGCTGATCTTGGCAAATGTCCGATTCGTAGCAGTATCCAATGAAGCGGTTGGTACAAAGTTCGGTACTGAACCGGAAGCGAATTATGTAAGATGCAAAAACAGCCTCATCTCCTGATTCATATATTCCATATCGCCCGATAGCCCCGCTTCTTGCAAAAAGAAAGTCTCCTTTACTGATCTTGTACGCTTCTTTGTCTGCGTCAGATATTTCCATCCTTGGCATATCCGCGAATGATATTTTTGGGTTAGACATATCGGTTATGCGAACAACATAGGTGCCACGTTCGCTATATTTTTCCTTCGAGTAATATCCCTGCTTGTGCTCAACAGTGAGGTCTCCAATCCTAACCACGGTCCACTGCTTGGGAATCCGCCCCACTGGCGAATCCTTAAACTCCGTGTGCCCAATCCCTTTAGTCAACAGCTCCTGCATCATGCCGGTTTTCAGGTCTTTCAGCTTGTCGATCTGTGCGCGTGTTTTTTCGATCACGTCATCGACGGAGAACAGGATGGCTGCGATTTTTTGTTGTTCGAAGAGAGGGGGGAAAGCTACATCTAGCGTTTTCAGGTATTCCGTGGGAACTCGCCGTTGACCAGCCGAGCCGGTCATATTTACTGCACCTTTGAGACGAAAGTCTTCGGAATTGGTGAATTGGTAAAGAAATTTCGCGCTAGAGTTTTTTCTTGCTCGCAATACATGGAACTCCGTGCTGCCGAAGCCCACGCCATTCCTCAAGCCTTGGACAAAACCGCCTTTCCCGTTTTCAAAGCAAGGAGTGATCTTGGCGACTAAGACGTCTCCATTTTGGAAGCTGGTAAATCCTTTTGAAACCTGCCCGTAAGATGCAGTACGAATATTCCTCACAACAGCATTATTCGATACGTCTTCCATTTTGATGAATGAGACGGGAGTATCTGTATTCATCTCTGATCGTTGTGCCAATCTGGGGTTAATGTCACTGAAGTCAGTGAGAGTGCCGACAGACCAGTCATCAGGAACAGTATTACTCATACCCCAGCTCCTTCAGATAGCCCTTCATCAAGCTCTCTGCCTCAGTCAACTGCTCATCCAGCTCGTGCAATGACACCCGGTACTTGTCCCACCACCGCTCTAGCTGGGTGATCACTTTGGCATCTTCATCGCCAACGGCTTCCCGGATAGCTTCTTTGGCGTCGATCTCCGGCTTGAAGTCGTAGTAGTCAGAATCCCGCTTCACAAACACCGTGGACACGTCGAAGTCTTCCAAAATTTCTTCCCGGATGTACTCGCTTTCTACTTCCCGAACGGGAATGCCGCCGTGCAGGATGGCGCGCACGTCGAAGATTTCCGGGGGCGGGCTGGTGTCGGCGTAACGGCGGATGTTCAGGTTGTAATCGTTTTCGGCGATCTCAGCGAGGGTCACCACCTTCGAATAGCGTTTGATTTCGGCGTAGTTGTCGAAGCTCTGGACGATTTTTTCTATGTCCTGCTGGCGGAGCTTGTTCTGGTTCTTGCCTTCTTCGTATTCGAGTTCACTGTTGATGAATAGCACCTTGCCTTTGCGCTCTGCCGGTTTGTTCTTGTTGATGATCAACAGGCAGGCGGGAATGCCGGTGCCGTAAAACAGGGCAGCCGGTAAGCCAACCACGGCTTCCAGCAGGTCATCGTTCAGGATGCCCTGACGAATGACTTTCTCGCTGGCACCCCGGAACAGCACACCGTGGGGCATCACCACCCCCATCATGCCTTCGGCGTTCAGGCTGGCGATCATGTGCTGGACGAACGCCAGGTCTCCGGCATCCTTGGGCGGTGTGCCGTAGGGGAAGCGACCATAGGAATCACTGTCCGCTTCTTCCTTCCCCCACTTCTTCAGGCTGAAGGGCGGGTTGGCAATCACCCGGTCAAAGGTCATCAGTTCCCCCTGCTGGGTGTGTTGCGGATCGCGCAGGGTGTCCCCCTTGCGAATGTCCGCACTGTAGACCCCATGCAGAAACATGTTCATCTTGCAGATTGCCCAGGTGTTCAGGTTCATCTCCTGACCGAACAGGGACAGGTTAGACGGGTTTTCACCATTGGCTGCAAGATGGTTCCGGGTCTGTACCAGCATGCCGCCAGAACCAGCAGTGGGGTCGTAGATGCGCATACCGGCATGGGGCTTGAGCAGGGCAACCAGCAGCTGGACTACCTCAGACGGCGTGTAGAATTCCCCGCCTTTCTTACCGGCGCTGTCGGCGAACATCTTGATCAGGTATTCGTATGCAGTACCCAGCAGGTCAGGGCGCTCGAAGTCTTCGTTGCGCAAACGGTAGCGGCTGAAGTGGCTCAATAGGTCGCGCAGCTTTTTGTCAGACAGCTTGTTCTTGATGTTGAAGTCGATGGAAACCAGCACCCCTTCCAGAACGGGGTTGTATTCTTCGATGGCTTCCGTGGCAGTGTTCAGTTCAGAGCCAATGTCGTGCTTCAGGTCTTTGATAGCACCCCAACGCGCAATGGCTGGTATGTAGAAGGTCTTGTCGTATTCGTCTTCATCGTCCGCCAGCTCGCGGGCTTGGTCTTCGGTCTTGCCTTTGTCCATGTAGTACCGGACAACGCCTTCCTGTGCTTCTTCAAAGGCATCCGACAGACGCTTCAGAAACATCATCCCGAAGATGTAATCCTTGTATTCGGATGCGTCCATATTGCCGCGCAGAATGTCGGCGGCTTCCCATAGAAAGGATTCAAGTTGCTGAAGGGTGATGTTGTGGCTCATTCAATGGATTCCATCTACTGCAATGAGCATGGGGCGTGTGGTGCCCATGCGGGTCAAAATGCCTTTGAGTGTAGCGGCGGGGGCGCACACGGGCAATGCTGCAGGAGAGTAGGGTATTGAATGAAGGCGACAAACAGCGTCGTTAGGTCAATAAAGGAAGAAATAGAAAGTGCGTATACGGGGCAGCCCAAGGTGGCTGAACTATCAGGGCAGAGTAGGGAAATAGAAATGGTTTAATCAGGTGTGTTAAAGTCGGGCTTTTCTAACCCAAACACCTGTATATCTGAAGTCTGTAAGGTATTGATTCGACCATCCAATAGAGGAAAAGGATGGTGCCGAGGAGAGGACTTGAACCTCCACGGGGTTGCCCCCACTAGCACCTGAAGCTAGCGTGTCTACCAATTTCACCACCTCGGCAGGTGATTTGCAGATTCGCGTATAGTTTATTGAAAACCTAGCGTTTCTGCCAGTGGTGAGGAGTTGCCCCTCAACCGATGGCGCGTACTTTAATGATTCGTTTAGGTGCTGTCAAACATTTTTTTAAAAAAGTTTCGGCGGCAGAGTCTGACGATTTCAGGGTATTTGTGCCTATATTGGCGCCCTTGTTAGGCAGCATTCCCATCCCAACGTTATACTGCATCAAACACGAATGATGCCGCACGGTTTGCGGTGAGACAGAAAGGATCCGAATGGTTTCCAGGAAGAACAAACAAAGTGACCCTCATGCCCAGCGTGAGGCCCAGAAATATGACAACCCCATCCAGAGCCGGGAGTACATTCTCCAGCATCTGAAAGAGCGGGGCGCGCCGGCCACGCACGAGACCCTGTGTCAGGAACTCGGGCAGACGTCCGCGGAAGGGATTGAAGCGTTGCGCCGTCGTCTGATTGCGATGTGCCGTGATGGACAGTTGATCTGTAACCGCCGTGATGCGTTTCTGCCGATAGAAGAAGCGGATCTGGTCACCGGGCGTGTGGTTGGACATCGTGATGGTTTCGGGTTTCTGATCCCCGATGATGGTGGCTCCGATCTGTTTCTGACCGCCCGGCAGATGCGCCAGGTGTTCCACGGTGACCGGGTGGCCGCCCGGGTGGATCAGGTGGATGATCGTGGGCGCCGGGAAGGCAAGATTGTGGAAGTGCTGGAGCATCGTACTTCCCAGATTGTCGGTCGGTTCTTTAAAGAAAGCGGCATCGCTTTTGTGGTGCCGGAGAACGCCCGGATCAATCACGAGATACTGGTTCCGGATGAGCAGGCGGGTAAGGCGGTTCACGGCCAGTATGTGGTGGTGGAGATTATTCGTCAGCCGACGATTCGAACCCAGCCTACCGGCCAGGTCATTGAGATTCTGGGCGAGCACATGGCGCCGGGAATGGAAATAGATGTTGCCATTCGTTCCTACGAAATCCCCCATAGCTGGCCGCCCGCCGTAGGTGAGCAAGCAGCCTCGATTCCGGCGGAAGTGGCAGAGAAAGACAAGGCAAACCGGGTGGATATCCGCAACATGCGCCTGGTGACCATCGACGACGAGAGCGCTCGTGACTTCGATGATGCCATTTACTGCGAGCCTCGTCCCCGTGGTGGCTACCGGTTGGTGGTGGCCATCGCTGATGTATCCCATTACGTCCGCCCGGGGTCGCCACTGGATGAAGAGGCCATTCAGCGCGGTAACTCGGTGTATTTTCCGGACCACGTGGTGCCCATGTTGCCGGAGAAACTCTCTAATGGCCTGTGTTCCCTGAACCCGGATGTCGACCGCCTGTGCATGGTGGCCGACATGACCATCAGTGCCGCCGGTAACATCAGCGGCTACACTTTCTATCAGGCCGTAATGCGCAGCCATGCCCGGCTGACCTACAACAAGGTCAGTGCCATGCTGGAGCATCCGGATACAGAACAGGGCTACAAACTCAGCGCCCACTATGCGGATCTGCTGCCGCATCTGCACAACCTGTATGACCTCTACAAGTTGTTGCGAAAGGCTCGCACCGAGCGTGGGGCCATTGATTTCGAGACCACGGAAACCAAGATTGTTTTCGATGCGCAGCGCAAGATTGAGGAAATTGTTCCGGTGCACCGGAACGATGCCCACAAGATTGTGGAAGAGTGCATGCTGTGCGCGAACGTGGCGACGGCCCGCTTCCTCAAGAAGCACAAGATTCCGGCGCTTTACCGGGTGCACGACGGGCCTTCGGAAGAGCGTCTGAGCAATCTCCGCCTGTTCCTGGGTGAGCTGGGATTGCAGCTGGGCGGCGGCGATAAGCCATCATCGGCAGATTACCAGGCCTTGCTGGGTCAGGTGGCCGACCGCCCGGATGCCAATGTCATCCAGATGGTGATGCTGCGCTCTCTGAGCCAGGCGGTGTACAGTCCTGAAGAAGCCGGGCATTTTGGTCTTGGCTTTGCCAGTTATACCCACTTCACCTCGCCAATTCGACGTTACCCGGACCTGATTGTGCATCGGGCCATCAAGTCCCGGATCCATAATCCCGAGGCGACCAAAGATCTGGTGTCTCCGAAAGTGCACGATCCCGAATTGGCAGAGTATCCCTACGATTACGCCCGCATGGAGCAGCTGGGTGAGCATTGCTCCATGACCGAACGCCGGGCCGACGATGCTACACGGGATGTCATGGCCTGGCTCAAGTGCGAGTTCCTGCGCGATCACGTGGGCGAGGAGTACAATGGCATTATCGGCGCGGTGGTGCCGTTTGGCTTCTTTGTTGAGTTGTCCGATATCTACATCGAAGGTCTGGTACACGTGTCCACGCTCAGTGGTGACTACTTCCATCACGATGCCGTCAAGCATCGTCTGATTGGTGAGCGCACGGCCGTCAGCTTCCGTCTGGGTGACGAAGTGCGAGTCCGCGTGGTGCGTGTCGATCTGGAAGACCGCAAAATCGATCTTGAGCTGGTAAGTACCCCCAGGCGCCGGAAGGCAGACCGCGATGCGCTGGAAGTGTCCAAGCGCGAGCCGCGGGGCAAAGGCAAGGGTGATCGCTCCGGTAAAGGGCGAAAAACCGGTAAGCCGGCCAGCGCCAAGGAAAAGCTGGCCGCAGAGGCTGCCCGGGAGGCCCGGTCCAAATCTGCCAAAGGTAAACCGTCAGGCTCGGGCCGTAAGCGCAAGAGTCGCAAATAACACGTTACGCAGGAATTGATTGTCAGTGTCTCAGGAATATGTATTCGGCTGGCATGCCGTAGATGCCGTGCTGAAAAGAGAGCCGGAGCGGTTGCAAAGGGTCTGGATTCAGACCGGTCGTCAGGACAAGCGGGTGAAGTCGGTTACCGATGCCCTTGACGGTCTGGGGGTGCCCTGGAAAGTGGTGCACCGGAAAGAGTTGGATGAGCGGGTGTCCGGTGTCCACCAGGGTGTTGTTGCTGCCGTTGCGAAAAGCCGGGAGTGGACCGAGGATGATCTTCTTGCCCAGTTGGCCGCCAGCGACAAGCCGCCATTCCTTCTGGTGCTGGATGGCGTGACGGATCCCCATAATCTGGGTGCGTGCATGCGTACCGCCGATGCGGCGGGAGTGCAGGCCGTGATTGTGCCCAAGGATAAATCTGCCTCGTTGACACCGGTTGCCCGAAAGGTCGCCTGTGGGGCGGCAGAAACGGTACCGTTTGTCCGGGTGACCAATCTCGCCCGTTTCCTTAGGGAGTTGAAGGACCAGGGCGTGTGGTTGATTGGTACGGCAGGTGAGGCGGATGCCACCTTGTATCAGGCTGATTTCAAGGGGCCGGTTGCTCTGGTTATGGGTGCCGAAGGTAAAGGCATGCGCCGTCTGACCCGTGAACATTGTGACCAGTTGATCAACATTCCGATGCTCGGCCACGTCGACAGTCTGAATGTGTCGGTGGCGACCGGTGTCTGTCTGTACGAGGCACTGCGCCAGCGCCTCGGTTAAACCTTGCACAAACAGGCCTGCGGGCCTAGAATACGTCACCCCTTTTTCAAGGGGTGGTTTTTTATTGCCTGTTACATGGCAATAATGAGCTTCGCTTTTGATCAAGCCTTTCTTGTAAAGCCTTATTGATAAAGCAAAAAAGAAACCGGCAGCACTTGCTGTCACCTCCTTGCTTTCATGCTCCGGCCACAACCACTGGTATGGCCACCGGGAGAAGGAAGCTGTTTAAACCGTAGGGAGAACTCATGCGTCACTACGAAATCGTTTTCATGGTACATCCGGATCAGAGCGAGCAGGTGCCCGCGATGATCGAGCGTTATACCAGCGTCATCACTGAAGATGGCGGCAAGGTACATCGCCTGGAAGATTGGGGCCGTCGTCACCTGGCTTACCCGATCAACAAGATCCACAAGGCTCACTACGTGCTGATGAACATCGAATGTTCACAGGCCGCGATGGACGAGCTGACTCACAACTTCCGGTTCAACGACGCCATCATCCGTGACCTGATTCTGCGTCGCGACGAGGCCGTTACCGACCTGTCTCCGATGAAAGCCGCTGAGTCCCGCGAGGACCGTCGTTCCGGCGGAGACGATCGTCCACGTCGTTCAGCTGACTCTGAAGAGCGTCAGAGCGCATCCCAGGACGAAGAAGAGTAATTAACCGGAGTTAGGAGTTACGTTATGGCTCGTTTTTTCAGACGTCGTAAGTTCTGCCGCTTCACGGCAGAAGGTGTTAAAGAGATCGATTACAAGGATCTGGACACCCTGAAAGGCTACATCACTGAAACCGGCAAAATCGTGCCCAGCCGCATCACCGGCACCAAAGCACGTTATCAGCGTCAGCTGGCTACCGCTATCAAGCGTGCCCGCTACCTGGCACTGCTGCCGTATACGGACGGTCACGACCACTAAGTTTTAACGGACAGGACCCGGGACCATGCGTGCACTGGCACAGTATGTAATGCGCGGTCCCCTGCAGGCTGGCGGGGTTGCAGCGGTTACCACCGCAGTACCCTTACTGTTCTGGATTGGCGCAGCGGTAACTGGCCTGGTCGTTCTTCGACTGGGCATTCGCCAGGGGCTCAATATTGGCCTCTGGGCTTTGATTCCGGCGATCGGGTGGGCCGTTTACGGCCAGGATCCCACGGCGCTGGCGGTGCTGCTGCAGGTGATGCTGATGGCATCCATTATCCGGACGACGCTGTCCTGGGAAAGAGCGCTGTTGTCCGGTGCCTTTCTGGCGATACTGACCGGGCTGATGTTGCCTGTGATGTATCCGGCGCTGCTGAACGATCTGGTTCAGGCTGGTGTCGAGGTTTACGAGCAGTACAACACTGAAATGGCCCGTGCGCTGGGTGGTGAACTGGAACAGGTTATCCGGGACACCATGAACGCCAGCATGGCCGGTACCTACTTTGCCACCGCCATCGGTATGACGATGCTGGCAAGGTCGTGGCAGGCGGGGTTGTATAACCCCGGTGGATTCCGCAAGGAATTCCATGGCCTCAGGTTATCGCCGGCGGTAGCCGTAGTGTGCGCCATCACCATGGTGGTCGGCCCGATTCTTGGGCTGAATGCCATCCTGCTGGCCTGGGCTGCGGGCACCCCGCTGGTTCTGGCCGGGTTGGCTCTGGTGCACGGTGTGTTTGCTCGAAAGCAGTGGAGCGGAAACTGGCTGGCAATGTTTTACGTTGCTCTGGTTCTGCTGGGTCCCAATCTGTTGATGCTGTTAGTGGTTCTGGCTTTTGTGGATAGCTGGCTGGATATCCGGGGGCGTATACCCGCCGGTCCGGCTGAATAAAGCACGAAGAGGTTAACGAGATGGAAGTTATTCTGCTCGAGAAAGTCGCAAACCTTGGCTCCCTGGGTGACAAGGTAAAGGTTAAGGCCGGTTACGGTCGTAATTTCCTGCTGCCGTACGGCAAGGCCGTTCCTGCTACGGAAGCAAACGTAAAGGCGTTTGAAGAGCGTCGCGCTGAGCTGGAAAAAGCTGCTGCTGAAAAGCTGGCTGCTGCCAAGGCCCGTGCCGAAGCTCTGGAAGGCGCTTCCTTCACCATCACCTCCAAGGCTGGTGAAGAAGGTAAGCTGTTCGGTTCTATCGGTGTTCGTGACATTGCCGACGCAGTGTCTACCGGTGGTACTGAAGTCGAGAAGAGCGAAGTTCGTCTGCCGGAAGGCCCGATCCGGGTGACTGGCGAGTACGACATCGAGCTGCAGCTGCACACAGACGTTGAAGTGACCATCAAGCTGGCGGTTGTTGCCGAGTAATCGGTAGCCCAGTGACAGGTCGATTCAACCAGCACTGAAGCCACAGGTTTCCGTGCTGAAAAACGGGCCCGAGCCGGAGACGGTTTCGGGCCCGTTGCTTTCTGGTATTCTTGTAACCTCGTTTGTTCATTTCCCTGATGTCGGTGTCTATGGCCAATCCCACTCTGAAACCTGCTTCTATTGATCCGGAAACCAGTCGCATCAAGGTCCCGCCGCATTCGGTCGAGGCTGAACAGGCGGTGCTCGGCGGCCTGATGCTGGACAACCGTCGGTTTGACGAGATCGCCGAAATTATTTCAGCGGCTGATTTTTACCGGCAGGACCATCGCCTGATTTTCGGCGCCGTGGAGCGCCTCGCCAGCGAGAGCGAGCCGCTGGATGTGGTTACCCTGGCCGAGTTTCTCGAACGGGCCGGCGATATCGAGGATGCCGGTGGTCTGTCTTATCTGGCGGAACTGGCCGAGAAAACACCCGGTGCCGCCAATATCAGGGCCTACGCTGACATTGTTCGCGAACGCTCCATTCTGCGGCAGCTGGTGGAGGTGTCCGGCAAGATCTCCGATTCAGCCTTCAACCCGCAGGGGCGAAAAAGTAACGATATCCTGGACGAAGCAGAACGCAGTGTGTTCCAGATCGCCGAGGCACGTACTAAAGAAGGTTCCGGTCCCAAGGCCATCAACCCCATCCTGGCTACCACACTCAGCCGGATTGAAGAGCTGTTTGAATCCGGCGAGCAGACGACCGGTTTGACTACTGGTTTCCGGGACCTGGACGACCAGACCTCCGGTATGCAGCCAGCCGACTTGATCATTGTGGCGGGGCGGCCCTCTATGGGTAAGACCACTTTTGCCATGAACATTGTTGAGAACGCCCTGATCAGCACCGGCACCCCGATACTGGTGTTCAGTATGGAGATGCCCGCAGATGCGCTGGCCATGCGTATGCTGTCGTCGCTTGGTCGCATTGATCAGACCAAAGTGCGGGGCGGCAAGCTGGAAGAGGATGACTGGCCCCGGCTTACCTCTGCCGTCAGTCTGTTGAAGGATAAGCCGCTTTATATCGATGACACTCCTGGGCTGAGCCCGACAGAAATGCGCTCCAGGGCCCGTCGGGTGGCCCGCGAGAACGGCGGCAAGATTGGCCTGATCATGGTCGACTACCTGCAGTTGATGCGGGTGCCGGGTAACACCGAAGGCCGGACTGCGGAGATTTCCGAAATCTCACGCTCACTCAAGGGTATTGCCAAAGAACTGGGCTGCCCGGTTGTGGCGCTGTCCCAGTTGAACCGGAGTCTGGAGCAGCGACCCAACAAACGCCCGGTCAACTCGGACCTGCGGGAATCCGGTGCGATCGAGCAGGATGCCGACGTGATCATGTTCGTATACCGGGACGAGGTCTACAACGAGGATACGCCGGATAAGGGCATTGCCGAGATCATTATTGGTAAGCAGAGGAATGGCCCGATCGGTACCATCCGTCTCGCGTTCATTGGTAAATACACCAAATTCGAAGACCTGGCGCACGGCGATTACAGCGATTACGGTGGGGATTATTAATGCCACGCCCCACCGTTGCCCGCATAGATCTTGACGCCCTGAAACACAATTTTCGACGGGCCCGGGAACTGGCTGGAACCGCCTACGCCATGGCGGTGGTCAAAGCCGATGGCTATGGCCATGGCATTGGCTCGGTTGCTGATGCTCTGGCTCCGGAGACCAGCCGGTTTGCGGTGGCCTGTATCGAGGAAGCCATAGCGATTCGCGGTGCCGGCCATCGGCACAGCGTGGTGCTGCTGCAGGGCACCCATCAAAAGGATGACCTGGCCGAATGTGAGCAGTCGGGTTTTGAGCCCGTGCTCCACTGTCAGCAACAGTTATCGTGGCTCGGTGCGGGGCGTTCTCCCAGATTCTGGATCAAGGTCAATACTGGTATGAACCGTCTGGGCTTCCGGCCCGAAGAGCTGCCGGAGGTGATGGCCGGGCTTGAGGAAACGGGTCTGAAGCATCTTGCGATTGGTTTTGTCACTCATTTTGCTTGTGCCGATGATCCGGACAGCGAGATGACCGGGCTCCAGACCCGGATTTTTGAGCGGGCGGTAGCTCCCTGGCCGGATTTGATGCGTAGCGTGGGTAATTCCGCGGCTCACTTTCGCCCGAATCAGCCGCTGTACGAGTGGAGCCGCCCGGGGATCATGCTCTACGGGGCGTCGCCCATGGAGGGTAAAACCGGTGCGGAGCTGGGGCTTTGCCCCGCGATGACCTTGCAGGCGCCTCTGATTACCACACGCGTGGTCCGTGCCGGGGAGTCGATAGGGTATGGCGCTTCCTGGACGGCCAGTCAGGATACCCGAATGGGCATGGTGGCCATTGGTTATGCCGATGGCTACCCGCGTCACGCGGGTACCGGAACGCCAGCCGCTGTGCGCGGCCAGCGAATCCGTTTGTTGGGGCGGGTCTCCATGGACATGCTGGCGGTAGACCTGAGTGCTGTCCCTGAAGCCCGCGAGGGCGACCTGGTGGAACTCTGGGGCAAAACCGTGAGTGTCGACGAGGTGGCCGGTTACGCCGGTACCATTGGCTATGAGTTGCTCACCGGCGTTACGTCGCGGGTGCCTCGGGTTCATGAATGATTTCTTCGATGAAATCGAGAATCGCCGCCAGGCTTCGGTCGTCCAGTTTCTTGAGGACTTTGTGAATCACCATTTTGCTGCCCTTGAGCATGCTACTGATGCCCATTTTGGCCATTCCCATCATCATGCTGCCGGCATTCAGGCGGCGTAGTGGCTCAAGGAAAAAGAAATCCAGCCCGGATTCGGTCAGTTCAACGATGAGTTCATACAGCTGGTCGATGGCCTGCTTGTCGGCTTTGCCGCGGTCTTTGAGCTCACTGACGGTATAAAGAGCCCGGGTTCTTAGTTCATCGGGGATAGGGGCCACTATATGGCTCTGTTGTTTCAGCATTGGGATTCCCGTTGTTGTATGCTTGTCGATCCGGGAGCGTTCACCGGCTCCCCGTAAGGCTGACGTTTCAGGCTGCATGATACTGCAGTAAAGTAGTGTTCCGAGCCATTGGCCCGAGTGTTTCCTGACATCCGTCACATCAGTGATATTCCGGAGGCGTTGTTTCCCCGTGCATGTACTTGTTGTTCACGACTATGGCCCGCTTGGCAAGGTGCTGTTGGAGCGCCTGCGGGAAACGCATCTGCGGATCAGTCCCTTGCTGGTCAGTGATCCTGCCAATGTCGACCTGCATGCCCTGGATAACTGGATTCCTGAAGACACCGCGCTGATTATCAATGCGTTGTGGCTCGCGGATCCGGAAAAGGCGGAGAAAAACCGGGAGGCGACTCACGAAGCGGCGTTTTCATTGCCGTTGGCGCTGGCCGAGCATGCCCGTGAGCGCAACATGGCTTTACTGCAGCTTTCTTCATGTTATGTGTTTGATGGCCGTAAACAGGGTGCCTACATTGCGTCGAATCCAGGGCAGCCTGTTAACGAGCTGGGTCGCTGGCAATGGGAATGTGAGCAGGCCCTGAGAACGCAGCTCCCGCGGCACATTATTCTGCGTACCGGCTGGAGCCTGGCCCGGTTTATCGGCAAGGTTCAGCGAAGTACGGCGCAAGGTGGCCTGTCTTTGCCCGGCCGCTGTCAGGGGCAGCCTGTGGCGGTGAAGGATCTGGCGAGGGTGATCGTGGCAGTGGCGCTCCAGATCGATTGTGGTGCTGAAGTCTGGGGTACCTACCAGTATGCCGGGGCAGAAGAGATCAGTCTGTATGAACTGGGGTTGGCGATAGCCGGCATGCCTGGCATTCCTGAAGGAATCAAGGTGGTGGACGAGGTGCCCGACTGGGGTCACATCGAACCGGTAAACACCACTATGGTCTGTACCAAGATCCGCAATACCTTCGGCATAAAACAGATGCCGTGGCGCACCTGGTTGTCTGAAGAGGTGGCGATGTTGAAGGAATCGAACAGCGCTGAGCGGGTTCCGGCAAATTTCTGAACCCGCTCAGGGTGTGTGACTGGTTGGTGCTTACTGGCCCTGACGGGCGAAATCCCGCGTTACCATTTGCAGCGCTTCCACATCCAGCAGTTCCACTTCCCGCCCGCGAGCGCGGATGATGCCCTGATTCTGGAAGCGGGTGAAAACCCGGCTCACGGTTTCAACTGCCAGGCCCAGGAAGTTGGCAATGTCGTTCCTGGCCATGGGCAGGCTGAAATTGGTAGCCGACATACGACGACGGCGGAAGCGGCTGGACAGAGAGAGCAAAAGCGCCGCAATGCGCTCTTCGGCGGTATTCTTGCTGAGCAGCATCGCCAGCTGATGGCTGTTCTGAATTTCCTGGCTCATCAGGTGATACATGTGGTGCTGCAGTTCCGGCAGCTTGCCGGTGAGTTCCTCAAGCCTGTCGACCGGGAATTCACATACGCTGGTACGTTCCAGCGCTTTGGCCGTGCAGGCATAGTTCTCGCTGCTCATGCTGTCCAGCCCCACCAGTTCACCAGGCATGAAGAAACCGGTTACCTGTTCTTCACCGCCTTCGGTAATAATGGATGTTTTGATGGAGCCGCTCTTGACCGCAAAGCAGGAGCGAACCGGGGTACTCTGATCGAAAATATGCTCGCCGCGGTTATAGATTTTCCCCTGCTGGACAATGTCCTCAAGGCGATCAAGATCGTTCTCTTCAATGGCCAGAGGTAGACACAGGTTGCTCAGGCTGCACTGGTGACAGGAGGCCTTGAGAGGGGATACTTGGTGAAGTCGAATTGCCTGGGCCATAGTTGACGAACCATCCGGGTTGATCCATTCAAAACCGCACCGAAGCGTGTGCGGTGCGTCCTCAGCCCCAACAGGTAAGGCTTTTGCCTGCGTTCGGGGCGGACACCCTGGGCGATCCGGATACCTGGGCATGCGGCGGATTCCCATGGGTGCCAATGCTGAAACATCTGGTTTCAGTCACCTTGATTTAAATCAAGTATAGCAAAAAAGGCTAGTCTTATGCCCAAACTTTAGTCTTTGCTCGTTCGCCTTTTCCGTCTAGCCTCTTCGCTTCTTGCGCTGCTCATCTTTCCTGGCTTTTTCTTCTGCCTCGGCCTGTTCCCGGGCCCGGGTTTCAATGAGCTCCTGTTCCACCATCTCCGGTGTTTCCAGCGAGATCCGGCCCAGTGTTCCGGCCCGGAATTCATTCAGCAGCACTTCGGAAACCTTGTGCAGATCCGGTACGCCGCCGCGGCCCAGGAAGCGGCGTTTTACGGCGATGGCGTCCATCAGTGCCAGCCCGTCCGCCGGTGTCTCGTCCAGTCCGTAGCGGTTGACGACGAGTTCCGGGTAGTTAGCAATCAGATAATCCGCCTCGAACAGCGCAACATCCTCGAAATCCAGCACGGCACTGCGGATTGCGCCGGTTACTGCCAGGCGATAGCCGCATTGCACCGGCGACAGCTTGGGCCAGAGGAAGCCAGGGGTATCGTAGAGCAGAACGTTATCCGGCAGTTTGATGGCCTGTTGTGCCCGGGTAACCGCCGGCTCGTTGCCAGTCTTGGCGGCGGGCCGGCCAGCCAGGGTATTGATCAGTGTGGATTTGCCGACGTTCGGGATGCCCAGGATCATCACCCTCAAGGCGCTTTTCTGTCGATCATGCCCGGGCGTCATCTCTTCCGCCAGCTTGAGGATGCCCAGGGCTTCCTGGCGTTGATTGTGTGTGAGCGTGACCGCACGTACACCCCGTTCCCGCTCCAGCCAGGCCAGCCACTGCTCGGTGATGACCGGGTCGGCCAGGTCGCGCTTGTTGAGCACCTTGATCAGCGGGGTATCGCCACGCAGCGAAGGCACCAGCGGATTCTCACTGCTGAAGGGAATCCGGGCGTCCACCACCTCGATGATGAGGTCCATCTGGGGCATGACTTTCTTGATCTCCTTTCGGGCCTTGTGCATATGCCCGGGAAACCAGTTAATGGCCATGGTGTTTACTCCGCTGATTGATTGAGGGCGCCATTATGCAGGGGAATGACTAAATTTTCACATTCATCAAATCCCGCCAGTGCAGCGCCCTCAGAGCGAATCAAACTGAGAACCTGTACAAATTGAAGGGATATCGGGGTGAAATGAAGTAGGTGAATGCTTTAGGGTGTCACTTCAAACGATTAAAGCCAATCCGTGGTGGTACCCGACAGGCCGCCTCAATGATGGAGAACAGTATGAAGCTCGCAAAATTCATCGGTTCCGCACTTGTCGCCCTGACTATCTCAGCGCCGGCGATCGCACAGCAGTCGCCGGGTGGTCAGCCGGATCAGGTGGCCCAGCTCGCGCAGATGGTGGGGCTGTCTGAAGAACAGCAAACCGAGATTCGCGGCATCATCGACGACATGCAGGGCGAAATCGGCGAACTGCGCCAGGATGCCCGCTCGCTGCAGGAAGACCTGCAAGAGCAGATCAAGCCGGATTACGACGAGTCTGCCATTCGTGACAATGCCGCCAAACTCGGTGATGTGACCGGTGAAATTGCAGCGCTTTCTGCCCTGATGCAGGCGAAGGTGGATGCGGTGTTCACCCAGGAGCAGCGTGATGAGCTGGATCGCCGCATGAAACAGATGCAGCAGCAGATGCAACAGCAGCGTCAGATGATGCAACCTCAGGGCCAGCAGTAATTCGCTGAGTCGGTGTATTTGAGAGAAACCCCGCCGGAGCCTGGCCCCGGCGGGGTTTTTTGTTATCGGGCGTTAAACGGGCGAACCAGAATGATCAGCCTGGGCAGCAAGGTGAGTGCACCCAGCAAGGCCATGAACATGGCAAAACCGGTGAACAGGCCAAAGTAAATGGTGGGAATGAAGTTCGACAGCACCAGTATGGAGAAACCGGCAATGATAGTTAGCGAGGTGTAGAACATGGCCTGGCCAATGCTGCGATGACAACGGTGCATGGTGGCCAGGTAGTCGCCGTCTTTGGCGAACTCGGTTTTGAAGCGATGGATGTAGTGGATGGTGTCATCTACCGCAATCCCGACGGTGATGGCCGCCACGGTAATGGTCATCATATCCAGAGGAATGCCCAGCCAGCCCATCAGCCCCAGTACTGAGCCTGCGGCAATCAGGTTGGGAGCCATACCCACCAGCGCCAGCTTCACGGAACGGAACAGGATCAGAAACATGACCAGGATAGCGCCAAACACCACGCCGATGGTTTTGATCTGGGAATCGAACAGGCTCTGGAGCATGTTGTTGTACATCACTGTCATGCCTGAGAGCAGTATGCGATCCCGGTCGTAACCGAGTTCGGTGCTCAGGTGGTGGCGAATGTCATCCAGCAGCTCCTGTCGACGCAGGTCCGGCATGGTTTCCAGTATGCGGATGCTGAATCGCGCCTTGTCCTGCTCCTCAGAAATGTAAGGGGTCAGCAGAATGTCCTGAAGGTCGTCCGGCACGGCGGCGGGCACGAAGGCCAGCTCCAGGGCGTCCAGGGGCTCACCGCCGTTCACCTGGGCCAGCAGCTCGAGCGTGGTCTGTATGGACAGGACTTTGCCGGTCTCCGGCAGGCTGTGCAGGTAATCATGCACTTCGCCCAGCTGGCGCATTTTCTGATAGGTGTACCAGGTATCCCGGTATTCCTCGTCACCGCAGTCTTCCACAAACGGGTCGCAGTCACTGGCGAAGGGGTCTGTGTTGGCATTCGCCGGGGCGGGCTGGTCGGTGATGACCACATCCAGCGGCGTGGTGCCCCCCAGGCGGTCGTCTATGGTAACCATGCCCTGATGGATTTCGGTGGAGGACTTGAAGTAGTCGATAAAGCTGTTCTCCACCGTCAGCCGGTTCAGGCCAATCACGCAGAGCACGGCAATGACCCCGGAACTGACCAGAACCGTCCCGCTGAAGCGCTCGGTGAAGCGGGCGAAGGCATCGGTGAAGGGCACCTTGTCTGAGCTCACGCGCTGGTCGATCGGGGGTGGCAGCAGGCTCAACAGGGCCGGGAAGATCAAGAAGGTAATGAGAAAAGCCACGGTCAGCCCCAGGGTCATCATCCAGCCAAAATCGATGACTGGCCGGATGCCGCTGAAGGTGAGAGAGCCGAAGGCAACAATGGTGGTGATCGCCATATAGAAGCACGGTCGGATCATGGTCATCAGGGTGTTGCGCAGGGTGGTATTCGGTGCAGCTTCGGGCTCGTCATGCTGGAATTCCCGGTAGCGCACGATCAGGTGGATGGTGAGCGACAGGGTCATGATCAGTAACAGCGAAATGAAGTTGGACGAAATCACCGTCACCGGCCATTGGGCCCAGCCCAGAAATCCGACCATCAGCCAGACCGTGAAACCGCAGCACAACAGCGGCACCACGACCCAACGCCATTGCCGGAAAATAATCGCCAGGGTGAGCAGCAGGAAAGCCAATACCCCGAAGCCAAAGGTGGAGAGATCGTTTTCGATAAACCGTATCATGTCGGCGACAATCATGGGCACGCCGCCCAGGTGGATGCTGGCGTGGTCGCGGTATTGCTCCAGTATGGCGCGAACCTGATTGATGGTGGCATCACGCTCTTCACCCAGTTGCTCGGTGTAGCGGATAAATTCGTCGCTTGTCTCCTCAAGTTGCGTCCGCTCGGCCTCGCTGGCCTCGCCCCGATTCACCTTTTCCCGGAGTTCGTTGCGCTGGTTGAGTAAGTCAAAATAGCGGTCCGGGGTTGGCAGGTTGACCTGGATGGCCGTGGTCTTGCCGTCCTCGCTGATGAGCAGGTTGGGGTACATAGGGTTGTCCAGCAACGCCTGTCGGCCGGTCGCCGGAGCCACATCGTGTTCATCCAGCGTTTTGATCTCGCTGTCGACGGTGTCCAGAGTAAGGTCCGGGCTGTGCAGCAGCGGCACATTCAGAATGCTGTTGGTGGAACCGACGGCTTTAAGGGCTTGTAGCTCGTCGCGAAGAGCCCTTAACCGCGCCAAGCCTTCGGTGGTAAACAGGGGCTCGTTGGGGGTGTAGGTGACCACCAGGAAATCGTCAGAGGTGGTGAAGGTCTGGTTTACCTGTCGGTACTGCTCCAGCGAACGATCGTTTTCCAGCACCAGGGATTCTGCCGAGGCATCCAGCCGGAACTGATCAAAACGCAGCGCGGTCACTGCCAGCAGCAGGGCAAACAGGGCCAGGACAATCCAGGGGTGGGGCAGGATAAAACGGTCGTAGAAGGCGCCAAGGCGATTCATGGGTTACAACTCTGCAGTCAAAAACGAGTGCAGAGTGTGCCACAAACCTCAGCGAACTGTGACCTTTGCCGAGGCTTCTTCCAGTGAACGGATCAGTTGCTCCAGACGTTGCGTCATATCTGCGCTTTCCGAGAGCTGGACAACCATGTTCCGAGTGGTTTCCCGGATGTCCTGAACATTGGTCAGAACCTGATCGGTATCGGCGGTCTGTTCGGCAGACATATCCGCGATTTCCTGATTGGTCCGGTCGATACGACCGACCACCTCGTTAATGGCTTCCAGGGCCTGGCGCCCCTTTTCGGATTCTTCCACGCATCGCTCGGCGTCGTCTGAGCTCCCCGTCATCTGTTCGACAGCGGTATTCATGGAGGCCAACAGGCGATCCAGGGTGGTCTGGATCTGGTCAGTGGAGTCCTGAACCCGGCGCGCCAGGTTACGGACTTCTTCGGCAACCACCGCAAAGCCCCGGCCCTGTTCGCCCGCGCGGGCGGCTTCTATGGCGGCATTGAGGGCCAGCAGGTTGGTTTGCTCGGCAATGCCCTTGATTTCGGTAATGGTCTGGCCAATCTCATGGCTGTTTTCGGCCAGTGACTGTACGCTGCCAGCAGACTGGCGAACCACACTCGCCAGCCTGCGAATGCTGTCGGCGCTCTGGCTGACCCGTTGGCTGCCATTTACCGCAGTTTCCCGGGCTTCTGTTGACAGGGTTTTGGCAATGCCTGCCTGTTCGGCAATGCCGACAAAGCTTTGCAGCATGGCCTCAACGGATTCGGCTGAGCGGTTGGCGCCTTCCTGTTGCCGCGTGAGGCTGTCCCTGCGTGCGGCGGCCCGCTGGGTGAGAGATTCGACCTCCTGGTGCAGGTGCTCGGTGGCCGTTTTCATGCTGCGAACGACATCAGATGTACGATCCTGCATCGCATTGAAGGCAGCGGCCATTTCGCCAATTTCATCCCGGGAGTCGACGTCGGCCCGACGGCTCAGGTCGCCGCTGGTCTGCACCGCAACCATGGTGTCCTTGAGCCGGTTAACATGGCGTTCGATAAAGGAAATCAGCAGCTGGGAGCCGGCCATCTCCAGTGCCATAAGCACTGCCACGATCAGGGCAAAGCCCGGCGCGGTCTCTGCAAATACCTGGCTGAAGTTGGATTCGGTCTGGCCCGCGATCACCTGCATGGCATAAAGCACCAGCAGACACAGCACCGCAAACACGAGAATATTCAGCAACCAGAATTTGTACTTCAGCCGGATATTTCGCAACAGGGTCAGCATTGGCGGCTCTCAGTCAACGGCCTTGACCGGAATCTGCATCGCCTTGTCGGGCACGGGAACCTCCGGCACGCTCAGGCCCAGATTGTTCTTGTCGAATACCCGGTCGGCCCGGTAGCTGGAGCGAACCATGGGACCGGACGGCACTTCCATGAAACCTTTTTCCAGACCAATGTCGCGGTAACGGTTGAATTCTTCCGGGGTGACGTAGCGCTCCACCGGCAGGTGGTTCGGCGTGGGGCGCAGGTACTGGCCCAGGGTGAGAATATCCACACCAATGGCGCGCAGATCGTCCATGGTTTCAAGGATTTCCTCTTCGGTTTCACCCAGACCCAGCATCAGGCTGGTTTTGGTGAGCACATCTGGCCGATGTTTCTTGGCGTGGGCCAGTACGCTCAGGGTTTTTTCGTAACCGGCACGGGGGTCTCGCACACGACTGGTCAGGCGCTTGACGGTTTCCACGTTCTGGGCGAAAACGTCCAGTCCGGAATCCACCACTTTTTCCACGTCGCTCATTACTGCATCAAAGTCCGGGGTCAGGGCTTCTACCGCCACCTCCGGGGTACGCTGTTTGATGGCCGAGACACAGGCCGCGTAGTGCGCGGCGCCGCCGTCGGGCAAGTCGTCACGGTCTACCGACGTCAGCACGATGTAGCGCAGGCCCATCAGTTCCACAGACTTGGCGGTGTTTTCAGGCTCTTCCGGGTCAAGCCAGCCTTTCGGGTTGCCGGTGTCGACTGCGCAGAATTTGCAGGCCCGGGTGCACACAGAGCCCATCACCATGATGGTGGCGGTGCCGTTGGTCCAGCATTCGCCAATGTTGGGGCAATGTGATTCCTGGCAGACGGTGCTCAGGCGGTGCTCGGTCACGTTCCGGCGCACGGCATCGTAGCGCTCGCCGCCCGGCATGCGCGCCCTCAGCCATTTCGGCTTGCGCTCCAGAGATTTGCCTTCCGTGTTTGATGATGAACGCTTGACGCCGTCCTTGATGGCGGAGAAGCCGTGTTCGTTACGGAATTTGGAACCACTGGTAATGCGGGGCTTTGCGCTTTCGCTCATTGGCCAGGAACTCTCGGATAAGGGTGTGGTGAACCTTTAAGAGTAATCGGCAGGCAGGGCAGTTACAAGGCAGGTAGGGGCAATCACGGGGTTACCGGGCACGACTTTGGTCGTACCCGGTTGAGGGATATCAAGCCTGGGATTTTTCCAGGGCCTGAGTGATATCGGCGATGATATCGTCGGCATCTTCAATGCCGATCGACAGCCGTACAAGGTCTTCGCTGACCCCCGCACTTTTCAGCTCGTCAGCATTGAGCTGGCGGTGGGTAGTGGTGGCCGGATGGCAAGCCAGAGACTTGGCATCACCAATGTTCACCAGTCGCAGGATCAGATCCAGGGCATCGATGAATTTGGCGCCGGCTTCGCGGCCACCTTTAATGCCGAAACTGAGAATGCCGGAGGCCTTGCCGTCACAGATCTTGTCGCAGGTAGCCTTGTAAGGGCTGTTCGCGAGGCCGGCGTAGTTGACCCATTCCACGGCGGGATGATCCTGTAGGAACTGGGCAACCTTCTGGGCGTTGTCGCAGTGGCGTTCCATGCGCAGGGCCAGCGTTTCCAGCCCCTGCATGATCAGGAACGAATTGAACGGCGACAGGGCGGAGCCGGTGTTGCGAAGCGGTACCACCCGACAGCGGCCGATAAAAGCGGCTTCGCCCAGGGCTTCGGTGTAAACCACGCCGTGGTAGGAGGGGTCGGGCTGGTTCATCATCGGGAACTTGTCGGCGCTGGCTTTCCAGTCGAACTTGCCGGAGTCCACCACAATCCCCGCCACCGTGGTGCCGTGGCCGCCGATGTACTTGGTCAGGGAGTGAATCACGATATCTGCGCCATGCTCGAACGGGCGGCACAGAAACGGCGTGGCGACAGTGTTATCGACAATCAGCGGAATGCCGTGCTTGTGGGCAATCTCGGCCCACTTCTGGATATCCACCACATTACCGGCCGGGTTGCCGATAGATTCACAGAACAGCGCCCGGGTCTGGTCGTCGATGGCGTTCTCTACCGCTGCAAAATCATCGTGGGGCACCATCTTGCATTCGATGCCCTGGTTCGGCAGCGAGTGGGCGAACAGGTTGTAGGTGCCGCCGTACAGCTGGCTGGTGCTGACAATGTTGTTGCCCACCTTGCAGATGGTTTGCAGGGCATAGGTAATGGCCGCCATGCCGGACGCTACTGCCAGTGCGCCAATACCACCTTCCAGCGCTGCCATACGCTCTTCCAGAACCGCGTTGGTGGGGTTCATGATGCGGGTATAGATGTTGCCCTGTACCTTCAGGTCAAACAGATCGGCACCATGCTGGGTGTCGTCGAAGGTGTAAGACGTGGTCTGGTAAATGGGCGTGGTGGCGGCCTTGGTGGTCGGGTCGCTCTTGAAGCCGGCGTGCAACGCGAGAGTAGCTGGTTTCATCACAACATTCCTTGCTGGTGGATTGTTCGTTATTGGTTTAAGGAGCCGAGTATGCCACAGGCATTCGGGCTTCGGCACAGTTCCAGCGGTTATACCGATATAAGGTGGAACGCGGAGTCAGTCCAGGACACCGTATACCAGAGCTCTGAGCTGCTGTCGGATGGGGTAGGACGAAGACGGCATCAGCTGGGTCATGAAAATCACCACCAGATCTTCCACCGGGTCGATAAAGAAGCTGGTGCTAGCCAGGCCGCCCCAGCCGAATTCTCCCGGCGAACCAATCGTGGCGGATTTGGCGATATCGGTTTTGACCGAGAACCCTAATCCGAAGCCGCTGCCGGCATAAGGTGTTTCAGTGAAGCCGCCAATAGACAGGGCAGGGAGATCCTGGCCGCCCGGTAGGTGGTTCAGGCGCATAAACTCCAGGGTTTTGCGGCCGATGATGCGCTGGCCCTGATATTCGCCACCCTGGCACAGGGCCTGGGCGAAGCGGAAATAATCATCTATGGTGGACACCAGCCCGCCGCCACCCGACAGGAACTTTGGTTCCTTCAGATAGCGTGACCGCTCCGGATCATCCTGGAGTTTCATGGTATTACCGGATTGGTACAGATAGCAGGCGGCAAAGCGTTCCTGCTGGTCTGGTCGCACATGAAATCCGGTATCGGTCATGCCCAGGGGGGCAAAGATGTGCTCCTGAAAGTAGCTGTCCAGAGATTGGCCGGAGAGCAGCTCAACCAGGTAGCCCACGACATCGGTGGACACAGAATAGTTCCACGCAGTGCCGGGAGAGAACTCCAGAGGTAACTCGGCCAGCCGGTCGACCAGCTTGTCCAGAGTCAGAATGGTACTGCCATCCAGTTTCAGCTTGCGGTAGGCGGCATCTACCTCGGTTCGCTCGGTGAAGCCATAGGTCAGCCCGGAGGTGTGGGCCATCAGATCCCGGATGGTCATGAACGAGGCCGCGGGTTCGGTCTCGAAATCCGGATAACGGCCTCCCTTGTAGACGCGTAGATTGCGCCAGCCTGGAATGTATTTGTGGACCGGGTCGTTGAGCAGGAACTTGCCCTGCTCGTACAGCTGCATCATGGCAATGCTGGTGACGGGTTTGGTCATGGAGTACACGCGGAACAGGGTGTCCCGGTTCATCGGTAAGTTTCTCTCAACATCCCGCAGGCCCTGGGCGTGACACCACAGAATCTCGCCATGCCGGGCTACCAGGGTAACCATTCCAGGAAGCTTCCCCGGCTGAAGGTAATGAGTGTCAAAGAAAGAAGCGATTGGTTCGAATTTTCCGGTATTCCGTTTTGGCATAGTCACTGTGCACAGGTATTGAAGAGGTTGGTTCCATCAGCGTGTTGCCAGCAGACTGGGCATTTCTGTACTACCCTGAAACCACCGTTCGAGTTGCACGGGCAGGGAGCAGCTGACATGGGCAGGATACCGCACTGGCTTGCGCCGGTTTTAATCTACTTTCTCACTATACCTTCATTATCGGGTGCCGTAACTGACAAGACCGTCTATCCCGTCGGTGTTTTTGAGGGGATCCCGCGGGAAATTGGCGTTGAGAACGGCTCGCTGGTTGGCCGCTTTGCCGACATTTACCGCTGCGTCTTTGATCGGGTGGAAGGGAACTTCCAGTTTATTGAGATGCCGCTGGCGAGAATTCTTTTTCAGTTGGAGAAGGGAGAATTGGCGATTGGGTTGCCTCTTGTGCAGACGGCAGACCGCGACCAATATGCCGATTTTGGTGGCAGGCTGTTCCAGACCGAATACGTGTATCTGTTTTTGGAGCAATATCCGCCTTTGCGCCAGGTGTCCGGCCTGCGTTATGCCTTTGTGCGTCGGTTCATAGGCAACCAGTTCCTTCAGGGAGACAACGCC
Organism: Marinobacter nauticus; assembly: GCF_003634635.1. GTDB lineage: Bacteria > Pseudomonadota > Gammaproteobacteria > Pseudomonadales > Oleiphilaceae > Marinobacter > Marinobacter nauticus. The sequence goes on from NZ_RBJB01000005.1 coordinate 112,908, forward strand.
AGTGCGGTCATGGTGGCTGAATGGAAGCAGGCCGTTGATATGGTGAAGCTTGGCCGTGCCGATGTCGTGGTTTTACCGGCGGTTCTTATCGACCATTTGATGGCGGGGTATGAAAAGCCATTCTACGTGCGAACCGCGGCGTGGGTAGATCTTTCGTTGTATGTGTCACACCGCTTCGGTGCGAGGCGATTGGCACCGGAGTTCCGTAGAGCTATTCGTGATTGCGAATCCTATGATGACCGCGAGTAATGGCTGACCCGGATTCTATCCTTTTTTGTGGAGCAATCGTTCAAAAAGAGGTACTGTATTTGGTAGCGGCATAAACTGTTACCGGTGGCCTATCCCTTGATACCAGACTCTCTGTACCGTTTTTTCTTTTATGTCCTGCTGTTGATCCCTGGTGCAGTGAAATCAGATACGTTTCCATTGGCTCCCCTCATCGTCATGGCGCCCGACATACCCGGGATGTCGGAGCCAGGAGAAAGTGGCCGAGATGTAGAATTGGTGAATGCTGTGCTGGAGGCCTGCGGCTGGGAAGCCGAATTTGTCTACCAGCCCTTCGGTCGCCACATCCGCACTTTTCGCGACCTGACTGCCGCCGATGCCGTTATGACGGTCCCGCTATCTTTGGACATACCGGGGTTCTCCACGTCTGCTTATATCTGGTACCACAACGGCGCCTTCTATAACGCGTCGGTGGCTGGTCCCATAACGACAATTGATGATCTGGCAGGGTTAAGGGCGGTTACGTTTCAGAATGGCATCGACATACTCAGACTATCTGATCGCGTGGATGAGTTTGAGCTGTTGCTGGAGGTGACTGACCAGACGATCCACGCCCGGATGCAGTTAATGGGCCGCGTTGATGTCATTCTTGCCGACGGTCTTGTGGTGGCTACTCTGGACAGGCGGATCCGTTCAGACCGTCGTTTTGGGGAGAGTTGGCCAAAAGAGCTGGACGATTTTGTATTCTATCCGGTTTTCAACCCTACTCCTTACAAAGTGGTTTTCCGAAGTGAGGAGCTTGCCAGTCAGTTTGACGAATGCTTTGATCGCCTCAGTGCGAAAGGCCGGATCGTTGAAATCAACAGCAAACACATTGATCAATATCAGGAGCTGCTGCTGCACCGGTATCTGGGGTTCTAGCCAGTTCGCATCACGGTATCGTTGGTAATCTTCCAGTGTGGCGCCAGTATTATGTCGAAAAGTGCAGAGCTTCGCCTATTCGACTTCGGTGAGCTTGGGTATCAAATAAATAAATTACAAACACTTAATCCGAATGTAATGAGCTAGTGTATGATTTCAGTACTGGAAATTCATTGCGAAAGGGAGGTCGGCGCATAGGAAAGAATAATGAACCTCCTTAGTACTTTGTCACTCAAGTTGCGATTGGTTTTCTTGGTATCCATTCCCCTGGCTGCTATCGCAGGCCTTTCCATATACGCTCTCGTGGTGTTTACTGACATTAATCGTGGCGTTTCAAGTATCTACAATGATCGAGTTGTACCGCTCAAGGATCTCAAGCTTATCTCCGATGATTATGCTGTTCTCGTCGTTGATGCAATCAACAAGGCAAATGCAGGACAGATATCACCTCGTGAGGCGCTCCGTCAGATTGAAGAGGCTGAGTCCAGCATCGAAACCAATTGGGAGCGATACACCCAGACGTCCCTTACTCCGCGTGAAAAAGAGCTGGTTAGGGAGGCGGATTCGCTTTTTGACGGAGCGAGCCGGGGGATCCAAGAAGCAAAGGCGGTCCTTCGTAGCGCTCCTTCCAATGCTCAAGGCCAATTGAATCGAATTGACGGTCCCCTCTACGAGCTTATTGACCCTGTGACTCAGAAAATTGGCGAACTCATCGAGCTACAACTCGATGTTGCGGCTCAGGAACGACAATCGGTTGGGGAACTCTACGCTCAGAGTCAGGTGCTCTATCCATCGACCGCTGTCGTTGCGGCTGTGCTTTCAATTGGTGCAAGCATTTTGATCATCTTGTCGGTCACTGGTCCCATCAATGCGATGAGAAACCTGATGCGATCCGTTGCAGAACAATCAGATCTCTCCCAGCGCCTCCACGTTGACGGCAAAGACGAACTTGCCCAACTGGGGCACTCTCTGAACCATATGTTAAATGAGTTCGACCAGGTCATCAGTCGCCTCTCCGCGGTGTCTGACGAGGTGGCGACGGCTTCAGAAGAGCTTTCTTCAATAAACTCAAGTGTTGAGCGAAATATTGAATCCCAGTCTGATCAGACTGACCAGGTCGCAACAGCGATGAATCAGATGAGCGCGGCTTCCAATGACGTGGCCAGAAGCGCAGAAGAAGCCCAATCTGCTGCGCGGTCAGCCAAAGAGCAAGGCGTGGAAGGTCGCGTGCGTGGTGAGAAAGGGCGAGAAGCACTGCATCGGCTTTCTGAGGATATCCGGCGAGTCGCGAAACAGATCAGCTCCCTGGAGAACAGGAGTTTGGAAATACAGAAGGTCACGGAGGTCATCAATGACATTGCTGATCAGACGAATCTTTTGGCACTGAACGCGGCAATTGAAGCAGCAAGAGCTGGAGAGCATGGACGTGGTTTCTCTGTTGTAGCTGATGAAGTCCGCTCCCTTGCTAAACGCACGCAGACATCAACGGCGGAAATTGCCGGTGTGATTAAAGGCCTGACTGAGGAAAGCAAAGCAACCGTTGCGGTAATGCAGTCCGGGCTAGAGCAAGTGGAAGAAAACCGCATGTTGATCGACGATGTGGCCGAAACTCTGAATTCGATCGGGGACGCCATTGATCACATTGTTCAAATGGGCGAACAGATCGCGAGTGCGGCGGAAGAACAGTCAGTTGCTGCGGAGCAAGTGAGTGGAAATCTTACTCATATTGTCGATCTCTCCAGTCAGAACCTCGACGGTGCCAAGCAATCATCAGAAGCCAGTCACGAGTTGGCGCGATTGGCGGCAGAAATGAAAGATAGAGTCTCATCTTTCAAAACAAGCGCATAGGCAATGCGGGCAAGCCTCAGGAAGCCTGGGGCTGCTTCTAAACCGCACTTTTGTGCGGCCATGTCCATTCGCCATCGGATTACCTGGCGTCAGGCGGTGCGGTCGTCACTCTTTGTGAAAAGCGGAGCCCTGTAGTTGTTAGAATCGGGAGTCGTTTTCACATGGGATGCCGTCATTGTCGCCGTCCATCTTTGTATTTGGGCAATACCGATTGAAGTACTCCGCCTCCGCGCGGGATGTCATTTCGCTGCAATATTCCCGACCGTCGCAGGTGAAGCGCATAGCATTGGTTGCCTCACGAGTCATTGCTTCCGGCGTTTGGTACTGGATGAAGTTTTGGGTCTCAGAATTTGACCACTCTACAACGGGAGTTGGTGCGTACTGCTGGTAGATCTTCCATCCAGTAAAGGCGATGGCTACGAGGATGATGAGCTTCTTCAAAGCGATATTCCTATTAAGCGCATAGACAAAGCCGGCCCTGGCCGCTCACATTGATTGGCCATCGTCTTGGCAGGAGCTTTTTTGTATTGATGAGGGGATCTTATCAGCTAGAGGAGGGCGGTTTGTCTACGGTGTAGTCAACTTGTAGTCAACCCACAAAAAAAGGGCTACAGCGTGATCTGTAACCCTTTGAATTCTGGTAGCAAGGGGCGGAGTCGAACCGACGACCCCAGCATTATAAGACCTGTGTGAGGCGTACACTCGTGTGCAAAAATGTTCAGAAACAGCTGCTTACGAATTCCAGTCGGCTACTGGCGGACAGTAAAGTACACTCTAGGGGGCAAGTGGGCAATCGCGTGTATTCGGTGAACTATCTCTAGTTCGTTTTTTTCTATTTTGGTATTGATCAGATCTAATGGGTAGCCGCCTAGGTTGGTTACAGGATATCAACTCCGCTCTTGGAAATACGTTTCCCATCGTCATTTTTATAGACACCAAGCGATACGCGCTCCTCTTAAATTATTAAAAAATCTTCAAGACTGGTAGATCAAAGGTGATGGCGAAAAACCACCCATTCGTTTCTTTGTTCTCTGAAATAGTTATGTTCGTTTGGTATCCTGAGAGCAAAGCTACTGGTGCATTATCAAAGGAATAGGATAAAAAATAACTCGGCGCAAGAATATCATCGAAACTGGCGTTGTAATCGTCGTCTGATAATTCGTTAGTTATGTAAGACCCTATATCGACTGGTGCGTAATTAAAGCCCAATGCCCCTCCCGTATGTACAGCCCAGTTTCGGGGTGTTCGGAATTTTGCTAGCTTCAGCTCAAGACCCACCGGCCCAAAAAACCTGATATCGGTTTCCTCAGCTATCAAACGGTGAGCACTTGGTCCGTAGTATGATGAAATGTACAGATCCCATCCAACCGTCCAGTTTTCGAAAGGTAAGCTCTCAACGGGTTCACTCGGCGCTGTAGAAATCGGAACGTAGTAATTTGCGTACACACCACCAGGAAGTCGTTTGTCATTATAGGCTCCTTGTGCATCAACATAAGTGTCCAATGCACTAACCACAGCTTCCGGGCTTTTCGCCTCGCCTGCATCTGCTAGCGCCGCAAAAAAAAGGCCTATACGCTGAAACTTAGCATATGCAGGGTAGTCCTTCTTTGTTGAAAATTCGGCAATTCGATCGATACCCGAAAGTAAGTGGTGAACTCGTGTCGTATATGAGAGAGATTGATCTTTGAGAGTTTCTAGGAAAAGGAGCTGATCTAGTATGAGAGCAAAATTCACTTCCGACGTTAGATCTTTTGGTTTAGTAATCTGCATGTCGTCAGGGACCTTCAGGTACTCTCTGAAATCTCTAAGGGCTATTGAGGTTGTTCTGAAGTTCGTGTCTGTACCTTTGGGAAGCATTTCAGGATCAGGAGGGGTACTAAGGTACGTTTGTTCCATTTTTACGACGGCTTTCTTTTCTTTTGACGAAACAACTAAGTTAGGGCAGGTCGAATCTGTTGTTTTCAAAAGGAGATTTTCTGGATTTTTCCCGTTGATAAAGCTCGTCAGCTTGGCTCTGAGGTCCTTCCATTTACTATCTTTATCATCATCTATGTTGGCGATTGTCTTGATTTCTTCCGGTACGCATTCACCAAAGAATTTCGAAAACGCTTGTATATCCGTTTGAATAGAATCTTGTACCAAGGGTAGTAATGCTTTGGCGCTCAAAAATTTATATGTCTTGATGCTATTTGAGGTAAGTGGGAAAAAACGCTCCACCTCATTGATATTGGCTGCTTGTTTTAGACCATTGCTTAACACTATGTTCTCAATTCTTGACGCGTTCCATTGAGCGAAGCCTTTGATGATAGTGCTGGAAAACTGGTCAGTAGCTTGCACACTTGAGAAGGCTGGCAAGGCAACAAAAGATAGTGCTACGAGGATGAGAGCGAGTTTGGATGTGAGGCGCGGTTCCATGACAAATCCTTTTGAATATGGTTGGGTTCCCTTCCTGTATTTCTAGTTATACACCGGGTTGGTCAAAAAATAAACAAAGTCTTGGGTTTTATGAGACAGCTCTAACCTGTTCTAGCCATCGTCGCCGTAACCAGAAACTGATCGTCACCCGGTTGCTGAACTAAACTATCTTCGTGAGCTGCCAAAATAAGGGGGTAGGACAGCAAGTCAGCGCCGGCACCTGCAACCATGAGCAGCGTTACCTGTCGTCTGTCTTCTCGGAAATGGTGCGTATTGGCCACCTGAAGACAAGCCCCATTGCTCCGGTTCGCCAGGTGAGAGTGAAAGAACGGGAAATGTCCTTCCTCACTATCGAGCAGTGCAAGCAGCTCCTGGACGAATGCCGCAATAGCACCAACCACTTTGTGTGGTCAGTCGCCATGATCCGCCTGGCTACCGGCTCCCGATGGGCAGAAGCGGAGACACTAACGCAGTCGTGCATTGTCTCGGGTAAGGTCATTTTCAGGGATACGAAGAACGGAAAGAGCAGGGCAGTACCGATTACTCCCAGCATCCAGGAGCAAGTGCTCGAAAACGCGCTCCCTGGCCCAGGACGATTGTTTGGCCCTTGCCGATCAGCGTTCAGGTCAGCGTATGAACGGTGTGGATTCTCAACGCCGCAACAACTGACCCACATCCTGCGCCACACCTTCGCCAGTCACTACATGATGAACGGGGGCGACATACTCACGCTCCAGCGCATCCTCGGACACGGCAACATCACCATGACCATGCGCTATGCCCACCTCTCACCGGATCACCTTGAATCGGCTATCAGGCTCTGTCCCGTTGCTGAACTCCAGCCTTCATTAAAGTCAATGTAAAAGAAAGTGTAATAACTGAGTATCGGATTCCACCAATCAAATATTTCACCTATGTTACAGAGTGGGTGATGCATTTTTCTGCGTTCCAAAGACCAATTTCCGCAATGGTTTAGAAAGGTTTTCGATTGATGCTAATTTGGCGAGTTTGTTTATTTCCAATACTTTTTATTGGTGTCCCTGGACAACTGTTTGCCGATCATGTGCTTCGTGTTGGAGTTAGTGAGGCTATGGTGGGAATGCTTGAAGCTGCTGATGGGAACTTGGCTGGCCTAATGGCCGAGCCCTATAACTGTATATTTGAAGACGCTCGTTATTCTGTTCAGCTTTTCGTCCTGCCACTGAAACGAGGGCTTTATTATCTCGAGACCGGAGAGCTTGATGTTTTCCTGCCACTAGCGAAGACACCCGAGCGAGACCACGCATTAATTTTTGGTGGGCGATTAGATAGCGCTGAATACTCTTACGTGTCCTTTAAACCCTTTTCCGAAGAGTCAGACTTTTCCCGTTCGAAATTCGTGCTTCTGAGAGGTGCTGCAGGCAAAGTGTTCCTGCCTGAAACTGCTGATCAAGTCTATCAAGTGAATAATAGGAGTCAGGTGCTTAATATGCTCCTGCGGGATCGGGTTGATGTTGCAGTTGTTCCCACTCTTCTCGTAAAGGAGATATTGGGTGAACGTCTAATGGATGCCTACGTCAGGCCCGCCGGGATTCTCCCAGCGTCACTCTACCTCTCGCCTAAACACAAGAGTGCGGAATTGAAGTACCAGATTTTGAAATCGGTTGAGCGATGTCGATTCGAATCACCGTGTTCCCCAGGTGAGGATCTTGGTTTTGCTCAATGTCGGTCGGATGTATTCTTCTAAAAGAGGTTGTGGGGACACTCGGGGGACAAAAAGGGGACAACCATAAAAAAAGGGCTACAGCGTGAGCTGTAACCCTTTGAATTCTGGTAGCAAGGGGCGGAGTCGAACCGCCGACCCCAGCATTATGAGTGCTGTGCTCTAACCAACTGAGCTACCTTGCCATTTCGCTTTGGGACACGCCCCAAACGAGGCGCGTATTTTCGGTATTTGGGCTCATCCTGTCAAGGCTTTACGGCCAAAAAATACCGAAAATTACACGTTGAACCGGAAGTGAATAACATCGCCGTCTTTGACGATGTAATCCTTGCCCTCCAGGCGCCATTTGCCGGCATCTTTGGCGCCGGCTTCGCCGTTGTACTGTACGAAATCGTCGTAGCTCACCACCTCAGCCCGGATGAAGCCGCGTTCGAAGTCGGTGTGGATAACGCTAGCCGCCTGAGGGGCTGTGGCGCCGATTCTGACGGTCCAGGCACGCACTTCCTTCACGCCGGCGGTAAAGTACGTTTGCAAGCCAAGCAGGCCGTAACCGGCGCGGATCACACGGTCCAGCCCAGGTTCTTCCATGCCCATTTCGTCCAGGAACATGGATTTCTCTTCGTCTTCCAGTTCAGAGATCTCGGCTTCAAGCTTGTTGCAGATGGGTACCACGACTGCGTTTTCAGAAGCGGCAATCTCACGCACCTTGTCCAGGTGGGGATTGTTCTCGAAGCCGTCTTCGTTCACGTTGGCGATGTACATGGTGGGCTTGACGGTAAGCAGGCACAGTTCACGGATCAGTGCCATCTGGTCTTTGTCCAGGCCCATGCCGCGCACGGGGTTGCCCTCGTTCAGCACCGGCAGCAGCTTTTCAAACATCTCCAGCTGGGCCTTGGCTTCCTTGTCACCGCTCTTGGCTACGCGCTGTACTCGCTTGATAGCTTTCTCGACGGTATCCAGGTCAGCCAGGGCCAGCTCGGTGTTGATCACTTCGATGTCGGAAGCGGGATCTACCTTGTTGGCCACGTGGATGACGTTGCCGTCTTCAAAACAGCGCACCACGTGAGCAATGGCATCGGTCTGGCGGATGTTGGCCAGGAACTGGTTGCCCAGGCCTTCGCCCTTGGAGGCGCCGGCGACCAGGCCGGCGATGTCGACGAACTCCATGGTGGTGGGCACCACCCGCTCCGGCTTGACGATCTCCGCCAGTTTGGTGAGGCGCGGGTCGGGCATGGCCACCACGCCGGCGTTCGGCTCGATGGTGCAGAACGGGAAGTTTTCCGCGCCGATGCCGGCTTTGGTCAGTGCGTTGAACAGGGTGGATTTGCCGACGTTGGGAAGGCCGACGATGCCGCAGTTAAATCCCATGGAATGCCTCTGCTGGAACTGAAAAATTTGGGCGGATTATACCGGTGTATCGGTAAGGGTGCGAGTAAGGGGATGTGCCTTGTTCAGGGCGTTGGTTTGAAGCTGTGCAAACGGTTCATGGCGGCAGCCAGTTTGCCGTTGGCGGCATCCGGTAATACCCGCATGACTTCGTCAAACATGGCGGTCAATTGTTCGGTTTCCTGTTTGCCCAGTCGGCCCAGTACAAAACCGGTGACTTTGCGGCTGTCGCCGGGGTGGCCTATGCCAAGGCGCAGGCGCTGGAAATCGTTGGTGCCCAGATGGGCGATGGTGTCGCGCAGCCCGTTGTGGCCGCCGTGGCCGCCGCCTTTCTTGAGTTTGGCCGTGCCGGGAGGCAGGTCAAGCTCGTCGTGGGCAACCAGAATCTGTTCAGGGGAGATCTTGAAGAAGTCCGCCAGGGCCTTGATGGCAGTGCCGCTGCGGTTCATAAAGGTGCTGGGGTTCAGTAAGTGCAGGTCCAGGCCCTGCCACTGAATGCGGGCGTATAGCCCGTGGTACTTCTTTTCGGGACGGAGCGTCTGACCCGCTTCGCGGGCCAGCGCTTCGACGAACAGGGCGCCGGCGTTGTGGCGGGTATTCTCGTAGTCGGAACCGGGATTTCCCAGTCCAACCACCATGACAATATCCTGTGCCATTCGCCGTTGCCCCCGGAGTTATTACTCCTCGCCGCCTTCTTCGCCTTCCTCGCCTTCAGCGTCGTCCGCCTTGGCGCCTTTCGGCTTGTGGATAGAGGCAACTGGCAGGTCGTGGTCTTCGCCCTGCTGCAGAGCGGCAACTTTAACGCCTTTCGGCAGTTTCAGGTCGCTCAGGTGAACTACCTGGTCCATCTCGACTTCGTTCAGGTCGACTTCAATGAACTCGGGCAGGTTCTGCGGCAGACAGATCACTTCAACTTCGGTCATGGTGTGGGAAACAATGCCACCCTGGAGTTTCACGGCCGGAGCTGTGTCTTCGTTGATGAAGTGCAGCGGTACGTTAACGTGAATCTCGTGGTCCTTGTCAACGCGCAGGAAGTCGGCGTGAGTCAGGATGGGCTTGTACGGATGACGCTGCAGATCCTTCAGGATCACGCTCTCTTTTTTGCCCTGAATGTCGACGGTCAGGATGTGAGAGAAGAAGGCTTCGTTTTCGATGGCCTTTTTCAGCTCATTGTGCCAGATGGCGACCGGAGTTGCGTCTTTGCCGCCACCGTAGATGATGGCCGGAATCTTACGCTCTTCGCGACGCAGGCGGCGGCTCGCACCTTTCCCCTGATCGTCACGAGGAAATGCTTCAATAACAAAATCCTGAGACATGGTAATTACCTCGTTGGTCATCTGAGCGGCCCGCGACCAGGCTCTGAACAGATGAGCATTTCAAAAAGACCGGAGTTTTCCGATCGACTAAAAGAGTCGGGAGCCCTGTTGGACTCCCGACCCGGAAACTGCCTTTAAGTCTGAGGGTTACAGCGATAAGTCTGTTCAGACGTTCTCGAACATGGCACTGATGGACTCTTCGTTGCTCACGCGGCGAATGGATTCGGCGAGCAGCCCAGCCATGCTGAGGGGGCGGATTCTATCACAATTTTTGGCTTTGTCACCCAGCGGGATGGTGTCGCACACCACCAGTTCGTCCAGCTCCGAGTTGTTGATGTTCTCGATGGCCGGGCCGGAAAGTACCGGGTGAGTAATGTAGGCAACCACGCGGGAGGCGCCGTGCTCTTTGAGCGCGTTGGCGGCTTTGCACAGTGTGCCGGCGGTGTCGACGATGTCATCCACCAGGATGCAGGTCTTGTCGCGGACGTCACCGATGATGTGCATTACCTGGGAAACGTTGGCCTTGGGGCGACGCTTGTCGATAATGGCCAGGTCGGCATCATCCAGGCGCTTGGCAACAGCACGGGCGCGGACAACGCCGCCTACGTCCGGAGATACGACGACAAAGTTCTCGAACCGCTGTTTTTCAATGTCTTCAAGCAGTACCGGGGTGGCGTAGATGTTGTCCACCGGGATATCGAAGAAGCCCTGAATCTGGTCGGCGTGCAGGTCTACGGTCAGCACACGATCCACGCCAATGCTGGAAATCATGTCGGCGACCACTTTGGCGCTGATGGCTACCCGGGTAGAGCGAACGCGACGATCCTGACGGGCATAGCCGTAGTAAGGAATAACGGCAGTGATTCGTGTGGCGGATGCACGACGCAGGGCGTCAGCCATCACGATCAGTTCCATCAGGTTGTCGTTGGTGGGGTAGCAGGTGGGCTGGATAATGAAAACGTCGTGACCACGAACATTCTCATTGATTTCAACGGTGGTCTCGCCATCGCTGAAGCGGCCTACAGTGGCCTGGCCCATGGGAATATGGAGTTTTCTGGCAATATCACGCGCAAGTTCGGGGTTGGCATTGCCAGCGAAAATCATCAATTTGGACACGACAGCATCCTTCTCAGTATCGGCGTTTGATTCAGAAGAAGCGGGAGAAAGGTGGCTGGGGTGGCAGGATTCGAACCTGCGCATGACGGGATCAAAACCCGTTGCCTTACCACTTGGCGACACCCCAATATCATCGTGCTTTTTTGGCATCATTTCAGCTCTGTCAGCTTTTTGTGCAGAGGTGACTGGTTCACCCCTTTAGCTACGAACCCCGTGATGCCGGAGGGTTTGCTTTCCCAGATAATCCGGGCTGCGGATTCTGTCGGGAAACGTCCAAAAATGCAAGCCCCGGTTCCGGTTAATCTTGCAGGTCCGAATTGTGAAAGCCACTCCAGGCTCTGGTTAACCTCAGGATACAGTTTTCGAACTACATCCTCACAGTCGTTTCGGTACCTCGAGGCGTCTCCCTCAAAAGCGGGGCGTATTTTGATTTTTGGTGTGTCCCTTGTCAACCCTTCGGCTGAAAAAATCTTTCCGGTGCTGATGTTGCACTCGGGTTTGAGCACCACAAACCAGTCTTCCGGCGGGTTTGTGGGGGTCAGCTTTTCGCCGACACCCTCGCCAAAGGCTGCATGGCCACGCACAAATACCGGCACATCGGCGCCCAGGCGCAGCCCGATTTCTGCAAGCTGGTCTTCGCCCAGATTCAGTTCCCAGAGGCGGTTCATTGCAAGCAGGGTGGTTGCGGCGTTGGAGCTGCCGCCACCCAGGCCGCCGCCCATGGGCAAGCGCTTGTGGATGTGAATGGTAACGCCGGGGAGCGTGTTCTCGGTGGTTTCGGTCAGGGCTTTGGCTGCCCTGATCACCAGGTTGTCATTGTCCGGAACGCCTGATACGGGTTCTGCCAGTCGTATGCCGGGCTGCTCCGGAGTCAGTGTGAACGTGAGTTCGTCGCCATAGTCCAGAAACTGGAACAGGGTCTGGAGCTCGTGGTATCCGTCCGGGCGCCGGCCAACGATATGCAGGAACAGGTTGAGTTTGGCGGGCGAGGGCAGGGTAATCCGGGTTAACAATACTCAGTCCTCTTGTTGCCATTCGCTGATGACCACGCGTACCCGTTTGTCGCCGTTCAGGGCTGTGATCCGGGCAGGAAGCGCGGGCAGGCTGTCAATGAATGGCTGCCAGCGGTCATAGCGAATTTCCCAGCCATCCTGCCGCAGGATGGCCAGTTGGTGCTGTTCGTCGAACAGCAGGCGGAAATCACCCTCCGGCGCCGGCAGTCCCCGAACCCACCAGGCGAGGTTGTCGATGGGCAGGTTCCACCCTGTAGCGGCGGCCACCAGGGTTTCCGGGTCTGAGGACTGGTAGGTCTCACCATTGGCCAGGGTTAATTCTATGAAGCCCGGAACGCCCGTGAGTCGTGTTGTGCCCATGCCCAGGAATGAGGATGACAGCGAGAGGTCGTAGCGTTCACCCTGCTGGCGCCAGCCGTTGATAATGGCAGTGCCGCTGTCTGAGGGTTGTTTTACCGCCAGCTTTCCTCTCAGTTGCCATTGGTCAAAGCGGCTCAGGTGGTTGCTGCGCTCGGCCCAGTCGGCGGGCGGCTGGTTGGTCATGCCCTCGGGCAAGGGTTCCAGCTGGATGGTGGTACAGCCGGTCATGGCACCGGTTAGCAGTGCCACGCCGAGTAGTCTTCGGATCATTGGTCGGCCCCATCACTGGTCAGCCGGTCGATGGTTTCCCGAAGAATTTCATGGTCCGGGCTCTGGTCCAGTCCTTCTTCCCAGATGATGCGTGCCTGTTCTTCATTACCGGTTACCCACAGGACTTCGCCATAGTGTGCCGCTACTTCCGGGTCCGGGTAGGCTTCCCAGGCGCGGGCCAGAAAGTCGAGGGCCTGATTCGTTTCGCCCTGGCGGAACAGTATCCATCCCATGCTGTCGAGAATAGCCGGGTTTTCCGGGTCCAGCTCAAGGGCTTTCTCAATATAACCGCGGGCTTCATCCAGGCGATCAGTACGTACCGTCAGAATGTAGCCCAGGGCGTTCAGGGCAACGGCATTGTCCGGTTGCAGTTCGAGGATGGTTTTCAAATCCTGCTCTGCGCCAGCCGGTTCTCCCATGGTGTCCTGTAGCATGGCCCGCGCATAGCGAAGTTCAACGTTGTTCGGGTAGCTTTCCAGTGCAGCATCGGCTGCGGCAAGGGCTTGCTCATTCCGCTCCTGATCGATCAGCAGATTCACCTCCAGCAGCCAGAATTTCTCGGCGTGATCAGGGGCTCGCTCGCGCAGGTTCTGGATATGGGCAATGGCCTGGTCCAGTTCGCCGGCCTGGGCCTGCAGTTCGCTGGCACGGGCCAGCGACGGGAAGAAATAGTTTCCCCGTTGCACGCTCTGGTAGTACTCGATCGCCTGGTCGGTATTGCCGGCATCTTCCTCAATGCGTCCCAGGTAGTAGCTGGCTTCATCTTCATGATGGCCCTGCTCGATCAGGCGGGTCAGTTCCTCCCGGGCCAGTGCGGGTTGCTGGTTTTCCAGGGCGACCAGGGCGTGTGAGAGTCTCAGTCCCGGGGTGTCCGGATAGCGTTTTACCAGCCGTTCAAATTCGTCCTGGGCCGCCTGCAGCTCTCCCTCGTTAATCAGCATGCGGCCATAGAGGGTGCCCATCTGGCGGTTGGCCGGGAAGCGCCGGGTGTTGGTGGTCAGGTAATTCAGTGCCTCACGTTTCTGCCCGGTCTGGTAGAGCAGGTCGCCCTTGAGGATGATGGCCGGCTGAAAGCTAGGCTCTTGCTCAAGCAATTGGTTGATCTGCCGGAGGGCGACGGTCGGGGTGCCAGTTATTTTCTGCAGCAGGGCAATGCTGTACTGCAGTTCGGGGTTATCCGGGTGCTTGACTGCCAGTTGACTGTATAGCGTCAACAGCTCCTGTTGCTGCGCGGGCGGCAGTCCCGCGGCCATGGCAGCGAGGCTGTCAAAATCCGCGTCTTCTCCCTGGTCCATGATCTGCTCCATATGGAACAGGGCGTTTTCCAGTTTCTGGCGCTTGACCGCCTGAATGGCCGATATCCGATGTGCTTCCAGATTGTCGGGGTCCACGTCCAGCCAGAGTGTAGCCAGTTGTTGCTGGGCATTGTCTGCATTCAGAGACTGGGCGATCCGCATGGCCCGCTCAATCACGCCGGTGTCCCGTGAGGTTTTCGCAGCCTGGAGGTAATTGACCAGGGTGACATCGTAACGGCCACGCTGGCCTGCCACTTCAGCCGACAGAAGCTGGTAAAGCACTTCCGGTTCGAATTCGGCATAGTTGATGGGCGTGGCAGGCGGGGTAGCTGCGGGGGTATCGGTCCCGGTTACCTCATCGGCGGGTTCCGGGGTACCGGAAAATACGGCGCAGCCCGGAAGTGTGACGAGAGTGAGTCCCAACAGGCAGGTAACCAGATACGGTGCGGATTTTTGCATGCAACTTCCTGTGTGCTATCGGCGATAGGTCAGTGAAAACCGTTTTCTGCCCGGTAATTGAGGCAGATCGGGTTGCGGCCACGGCCAAGGCCCTATAATGGCATAAGCGTCTGAACTTGCCCAACCTGTCCGCACTTGCCGAAGGCGACGGGTTTTCGGGTGGCGACTGAGCAGTTGCCCCGGTAGAATGGCGAGTGATTATCCATAATCAGGGCAGGGTTTTCTGTACTCCAAATGGCACTAGTAACGCTGGGAATTAACCATCGCACCGCACCCGTGGAGATCCGCGAGCGTGTGGCGTTCACGCCGGAGCGAATGGCCGAGGCCTTTTCAGAACTCCGTGCTGCCTCCGGTGCCAGCGAGGCGGCTATCCTGTCCACCTGCAACCGGACGGAACTCTATCTGGCCGGCGATGACGACTGTGCCCCCTCGGTGCTGCGCTGGCTGGCCGGTTTCCACGAGCTGGATGTGGCCGATCTTGAAAACGTACTCTATGTGCATCGGGATTCCGACGCGGTTCGTCATATGATGCGGGTGGCCGCCGGCCTGGACTCCATGGTGTTGGGCGAGCCGCAGATTCTGGGCCAGCTCAAGGATGCCTATGCGCTGGCGCGGGAACACAGCGCCACCGGTTCCTTTCTATCCCGGTTGTTCGAGCAGACCTTTTCAGTAGCCAAGCGGGTACGCACCCAGACGGCCATTGGTGAAAACCCGGTGTCGGTTGCCTATGCCTCGGTCAGCATGGCGCACCACATTTTTGCGGACATGTCCCGCAACAAGGCGCTGCTGATTGGTGCCGGGAAAACCATTGAACTGGTCGCACGACACCTGGCAGAAGCCGGTGTGCGTAGTTTTCTGGTGGCTAACCGTACGCTGGAGAAGGCCCAGGCGCTGGCAGAAGCCCACGGTGGTAAAGGCATTCTGCTGTCGGAAATTCCGGATCATCTTTCCGACGTGGATATCGTGATTTCCTCCACCGCCAGCCCCTTGCCGATTCTGGGCAAAGGCGCGGTGGAAAGGGCGTTGAAGAAGCGCAAACACCGGCCCTATTTCATGGTCGACATTGCCGTGCCCCGGGATATTGAACCGGAAGTGGCGTCACTGG
Organism: Marinobacter nauticus; assembly: GCF_003634635.1. Taxonomy (GTDB): domain Bacteria; phylum Pseudomonadota; class Gammaproteobacteria; order Pseudomonadales; family Oleiphilaceae; genus Marinobacter; species Marinobacter nauticus. The sequence continues at coordinate 128,339 of NZ_RBJB01000005.1, forward strand.
CCGACGTCTACCTCTATACCGTAGACGACCTGCGCCAGGTGATTGAAGAGAATATTCGCTCCCGGGAAGGCGCGGCCCGGGAGGCGGAAAACCTGATCAGCAGTGGCGTTCAGGATTTTCTGGATCAGCTGCGTGCCCTGGATGCGGTTTCCACTCTCAAGGTGTTCCGTCAGCGTGCAGAATTGCTGCGCGATGTCGAAACCGAAAAAGCCTTGCGCGCCCTGCGCAACGGCACCGATCCGGAGACGGCCCTGCGCTCACTGGCACGGGGCCTGACCAACAAACTTCTGCACCAACCCTCGGTTCAGGTACGCAAGGCGATGGCCGAAGGCCGTACCGAAGTGACCGAATGCCTGAGGGAGCTTTACCAGCTGGACGCACTGGAAGCTGACGAGCCCACCACCACGGAAAAACTATGAAACCATCCATCCAGTCCCGCCTCGAACAGCTTGTTGAAAGGTTCGAGGAGGTGAACGCGTTGCTGAGTGATGCATCGGTGATTGCCAATCAGGATAAATTCCGGGACCTGTCCCGCGAGTTCGCCGAGATTGAACCGGTGGTCAAGTGTTTTCAGGCTTGGCGACAGTCTCTGGAGGACATCGATGCGGCCACGGAACTGGCCAAAGACGGCGATGCAGACATGCGGGAAATGGCCGAAGAGGAGCTGGCCAGTGCCCGGGCTCGCAGTGAAGAGCTGGACGAAGAATTGCAGCGTTTAATGCTGCCCAAAGACCCCAATGACACCAAGAATGTGTTCCTGGAAATCCGTGCCGGCACCGGGGGCGATGAAGCCGCTATCTTTGCCGGCGACCTGTTTCGCATGTATTCCCGCTATGCAGAGAAACGCCGGTGGCAGGTCGAAGTGCTCAGCGAAAATGAAGGGGAGCACGGCGGTTTCAAGGAAATCATCGCCCGCCTCTCTGGCGATGGTGTTTATGGCACGCTGAAATTTGAATCCGGTGCGCACCGGGTGCAGAGAGTGCCGGAAACCGAATCCCAGGGCCGCATTCACACCTCGGCCTGCACAGTTGCCGTGATGCCGGAGGCCGACGAAGCCGAAGCGGTCGAGATCAACAAAGCCGATCTGCGGGTGGATACCTTCCGCTCCTCCGGTGCCGGTGGTCAGCACGTGAACAAAACCGACTCGGCCATCCGCATCACCCACCTGCCCACGGGCATTGTGGTGGAATGCCAGGAAGAACGTTCCCAGCACAAGAACCGCGCCAAGGCCCTGAGCCTGCTGGCCTCCCGCCTTCAGAATGCCGAGCTGGAAAAGCAGCAGAAGAGCATGGCGGAAACCCGCAAGAGCCTGGTGGGCAGCGGTGATCGTTCCGAACGTATCCGCACCTACAACTTCCCCCAGGGCCGGGTAACGGATCATCGTATCAACCTGACTCTGTACAAGCTCGACGAAGTGATTGCCGGAGACCTGGACGCCGTGGTGGTTCCCTTGCAGCAGGAACACCAGGCCGAACTGCTGGCAGATATGGCCAATGAGCAGCAGTGAATGTTCGCTTACCTGTGAGGCCCTGCTGAGAGAAGCGGCAGGCCGGATTGGTGGTGAGTCTCCCAGGCTGGATGCCGAACTCCTGTTGAGCCATATCACCGGCCTGACCCGCACCAGTTTCCGGGCGTGGCCGGGGCGGGACGTGCCGGTGGAGCAGGCAGAGCGGTTCTTCGCGTTGGTGGGCGAGCGTGCCAGCGGCCAACCCGTTGCCTATCTGCTGGGGGAGCAGGAGTTCTGGTCTCTCCCTCTGAAAGTCAGTCCGTCCACCCTGATCCCCCGGCCAGATACGGAGTGCGTGGTAGAGGCCGCGCTGTCGCTGGAATTACCTGCCAGCGCAAGCGTGCTGGACCTCGGCACCGGCACCGGTGCTATCGCGCTGGCTCTGGCCAGTGAACAGCCTGGCTGGCAGATTATGGCCAGTGACCGTGTGGAAGACGCGGTCGAGCTGGCCCGGGAAAACAGCCAGCGCCTGGGATTGCCTGTTACCGTGGTAAAGAGCCACTGGTTCGACCAGATTCCCGCCGGTACTTTCGACCTTCTGATTTCCAATCCACCGTATATACCGGCCAGCGACCGTCATTTAAGGGAAGGCGATGTGCGCTTCGAGCCTGAATCTGCCCTTGTGGCCGGAGACGACGGTCTGGACGATATTCGTCTGCTGGTGACCGAAGGACTGAACTGGCTCAACCCCAATGGCTGGATGCTGCTGGAGCATGGCTACGACCAGGGCAGCGCTGTACGGGATTTGTTTGCAAAAGCCGGATGGCGCAACATGGAAACCCGCAAAGATTACGGCGGCAATGATCGCATGACCCTGGCCAGGAAACCGGCCAGCGACCAATAGCGAGAACAACTATGCTCAGCGACGAAGAACTCCTCCGCTACAGCCGGCAAATCCTGATGCCCCGGTTCGACATCGCCGGCCAGGAAAAACTCAAAGCCGCCCACGTACTGGTTATTGGCGCTGGCGGCCTGGGTTGTCCTGTGGCCCTCTACCTGGGCGCCGCAGGTATTGGCCACCTGACTCTGGTTGACGATGACCAGATCGAGCTGGCAAATCTGCAGCGCCAGATAGCCTTTGAGCAAAGCTGGCTGGGCAATTCAAAAGCCGAGCGTCTGGCCGAGCGGGTGAGGGCGATCAATCCGGAGATTACCGTTAATGCGGTGAATCGCCGGGTGGATGGTGATGATTTGCGCCATCTGGTGAGCGAATCCACACTGGTGCTGGACTGCACGGACAACTTCAATACCCGGTTCGCCCTGAACCGGGCTTCGGTTTCTTCGAAAGTGCCCCTGGTTTCGGGGGCTGCAATAAGAGGTGAAGGCCAGCTTTCCGTTTACGATCCTCGCCAGTCGGAAAGCCCTTGTTACCATTGCCTGTATCCTGAACAGGGCAACGAAGACCTGACCTGCTCGGAAGCTGGTGTCATTGCTCCGCTCGTCGGTATGATCGGCTCGGCTCAGGCGATGGAAGCTGTAAAGGTCATCTCAGAGGTTGGTAAACCATTGGTAGGCAGTCTGCTAATTCTGGATGCCTGGCAGATGGAATGGCGGGAGATGAAGCTGGCAAGAGATCCCGAGTGCCCAGTCTGCGCAAGTTAACTCCAGGATAGGTCAGGGTTGGGGGAGGTCTTTCCAAAACCCTGTGGAGCCATGGATGGCGGAACGGAGCCTACATGGATGTATTTACGGCGTGTTTTGGAAAGACCTCCCCCAACCCTGACCGGCAACGAGACTCCAAAGTCTCAATCCTTCAGCGCCTGAAACCTGGCGATGGCTTCTTTGCGGGACTCTTTCAGGTCCACAATGGGTTTGGGATAGCCTTTTGGGATAACACCACCCCTGGAAGGGTCATGAATCCGCTTGTTGTCGAGCTTTGCCAGCTCCGGCACCCAGTTCCGAATAAACTCCCCCTTAGGATCAAACCGCTCACTCTGGGTCACCGGATTGAACACCCGAAAGTAGGGCGCAGCATCGGTACCCGTTGAGGCACTCCACTGCCAGCCACCGTTGTTAGACGCCAGAAAGCCATCCACCAGATTCTGCATAAACCAGGCTTCACCAAGCCGCCAGTCGATAAACAGGTTCTTGGTGAGGAACATGGCAGTGATCATCCGCAGGCGATTGTGCATCCAGCCGGTGGCTTTCAACTGGCGCATGGCTGCATCCACAATAGGGATGCCCGTGCGGCCTTCCTTCCAGGCTTCGAAATGCTCGCCCGGCGTATTCCAGGCCAGAGCCTCGGTTTCCTCCTTGAACGCACGTCCCATACCCACTCGCGGGTAGTGATAAAGGATATGGATGTAGAAATCCCGCCAGGCGATTTCATTGATCCAGGTTTCCACGCCTTCCCCGGAAAGGCCGGATTGCTTTGCCGCAATCAGGCACTGGCGCCCGGAGAGCACGCCATTGGCCAGGTAGGGGGAGAGCTGGCTGGTGCCATCCAGCGCCGGGAAGTCCCGGTTATCTTTGTAGTCCTTGGCGCGCTCCGCCAGAAACGCTTCCAGCTGCTCGTGAGCGGCATCCTCTCCCGTTGGTACCAGGGGCTCCGGTGTCTCTCTGAACGGCGCAGGCAGGGTGTCGGTCTTTTCGGGTTTGACCGCGTTGCCGACCGCGGCGGGCCTGGGGTGCAGAGTGGGCCGTGTTTCCTCTATCCAGCTGCGCCAGCGCCGGGAGAAGGGGGTAAACACTGAATAGGGTTCGTTCTGCTGGGTCAGAATCTGGCCGACCGGGGCGACTGTCTGATCCCGGTACTTGCTCACCCGGATGCCGAAGTCCACCAGGCGATCGCGCAGTGCTTTATCCCTGCGGCGTTCATTAATGCCGTACTCCTCGTTGAAATGGACCTCGGCAATGTCACTGTCCGTGCAGAACTGCAGCAGCGCATCGCTGCCATCCGAAAAACGCTCGGCGTTCAGGAATGTCAGTGGAACGCCAAGCTCAGCCAGTTCCCGGGCCAGGGCGTTGGCGTGTTCAAGAACAAAGCGTACCCGGGCGGCAGACCAGTCGTGTTCCTGCCATTGCTGAGGGGTAACTACAAAACACGCGCGCACCGGGTCTCCGGACCGGCACGCGGCCGTCAGGGCAGGGTTGTCGGCAAGCCGAAGGTCGTTACGGAACCACACCAGTTGTGTCATCGGGTCATCCAGGTCGTTGACGGGTGCATATAAGGGTAAATACAACCCAAAAAATCATAGGCTTGTATATTCGCTGCAACTACCGGATTGGATTATAGTTAAAACCAGCCGCCACCGAATCACGCTGACAACAAGGAGCCGTTTCGCAGGCATGACCGAGCAAACCGAAAGCCAGCGCGAAGGTGTCTGGGCGCACCCCTATCAACTGGCATCCGGCCAGACACAGCAACATCAGCTTGGACATACCCGGGTCTGGATTACCCTGCTGGACCTTGAGTGGCAGGTGCGTGAGGAGAAGCTGGATATTCATTCCGATCCCCTCCATTGGCAGGAAACCCTGGGCCATACCGTGCCATCCGCTGATATCCCAGTGCAGCGTTTTGTGCGTATGGATGATAACGGTATCGTCCGCTTCAACCCCGCTATGGGCTGTCGTCCCACGGTTATACGGCCGTTCCAGCCTTTAACCATTCCTGCCGGTGGGCGCTGTTTGCTTTACGTGGGAACATCCTTGTGGATGAAAGTGTGTGTAGGTGATGGGCAAACGGAGCTGACCGAGATCCCGCTGGCCGTGCCCTCCATGACCTGGCTTGGCCGTAACACCATGGAGGGAGAGCTTTGCTACGCTTCCTCCACGTTTGGTCGTCTGGCACTTGAGGCGGTGCCGAAACGGCCCTGGCGGGCCGTTACTCCGGTGACCATCATCAATCGCCGTGAGCAGTCACTGCTGCTGGAGAGGTTCAGCCTGCCCACGCCATTGCTGGCCCTTTATCGTAACGAGCGTGGACAGCTGTGGACGCCGGGAGTCACGGTAGAGTGTGAAACCGATATGAACTCCGCCAGCCTGAATATTGAACAGTCAGTACCCGCCTGTGCCGGTCAATGCCAACTGGTGGCGCCGCCCCGGGAAAAGCTGGCCAAAGGGCGCCGCCTGGTGCGGGCGTTTGACCGGATGTTTGGCTGACAGAATCAGGAGCAACTCTGTTGATTGAGGCTATTGAGGCTACGTTTATTCAATTGATCAGTGGCATTGCCTGGGGGCAGTGGCTGGCGGCGGGCTTTTTGCTGGTGCTGGGTATCTTCCTGGGTACCATGCTGGCCCGGAGCGTCGGGCGGCTGGTCGAAAGCCGCACTTCACGGCACCACCAGGTGCTCATCCGGCGCCTGGTGTTCTATGTGATTTTCGTGCTGTTTGCTATCGCAGCACTGCGGGAAGCCGGGTTTTCACTGGAAGTGGTGCTGGGGGCGGCCGGTATTCTTACGGTAGCCATTGGCTTTGCTTCGCAGACATCGGCCTCCAACATCATCAGTGGCCTGTTTCTGGTGATGGAGCGCCCGTTTGAGATAGGCGATGTCATCGAAGCGGATGCCACCATTGGTGAGGTGGTGGCGATTGATCTGCTCAGTGTAAAGCTGAGAACACCGGACAACCTGTATGTGCGTATCCCCAATGAAACCCTGATCAAAACCCGGGTGGTGAACCGGTCCCGGTTTCCGATCCGGCGGATCGATTTGGTGATCGGTATCGCCTACGCTGAAGATGTGGAGCGGGTGCGGGATCTGTTGCTCGGGCTGGCGGAGACCAATCCGCATTGCCTGGAAGAGCCCCGGCCATTTGTGCTGGTTACCGGTTTCGGGCCTTCGTCTGTGGATCTCCAGTTTTCCTTCTGGGTGGCACGGGAGGATTTCCTGGAAGGTAAAGGCGGCATGATGGTCGCCATCAAGAAGGCACTGGACGGGGCCGGTATTGAAATACCGTTTCCCCACACCAGTGTCTACGCCGGCAGTCATTCCGAACCTTTCCGCATACAGCTGGTCGGGTCGGAACAACAGCAAGAAAAGGAATTACCGGATGTCGACAATAAAACCTGAAGCCATCAAAACCACTCCCCCGAAAGCCGCGGAGAACAAGGTTAGTCTGGGGTGGCGGGAATGGGTGGCGCTGCCGGATCTTGATATCCAGCGTATCAAGGCCAAGGTGGATACTGGCGCCAGGACATCCTGTCTGCACACGTTCCGAACCGAGCCCTATACCGAAAACGGCGAACGTCGTGTGAAGTTCTGGGTGCACCCGGTTCAGAACGATCTGCACCATGTGGTGGAATGCGATGCCCGGGTGCTGGACGAGCGCACGGTATCGGATTCCGGTGGCCACAAGGAACAACGCCTGGTGATTGAAACCACGCTGGTCCTGGGCGACCAGAGCTGGCCCATTGAAATGACACTGACCAACCGGGACTCCATGCGGTTCCGGATGTTACTTGGGCGCACCGCCATGGCGGGACGCTCAACGATTTACCCCGAAGCTTCTTATCTTGCCGGTGAGCCGGCACCAAGGACCTGACTATGAAAATTGCGGTACTGTCCCGAAACCGTCACCTGTATTCGACCCGGCGTCTGGTGGAGGAAGGCATTAACCGTGGCCACGAAGTGAAGGTCATCGACTGCCTGCACTGCTCCATGAACATCACCTCTGCTGACCCGAAAATCCACTACCACGAAGAGGTGCTGGAGGATTTTGATGTGGTGATCCCCCGTATTGGTGCCTCAGTCACCTTTTACGGCACCGCGGTACTCAGGCAGTTTGAAATGATGGGTGTGTTCCCGGTGAACGAATCGGTCGCCATCACCCGTTCCCGGGACAAGCTGCGCTCTTTGCAGCTGCTGGCCCGTAAGGGTGTAGGTATGCCAGTGACCGGCTTTGCCAACAAACCGGACAACGTACCGGAACTGCTGAAAATGGTGGGAGGGGCTCCGGTGGTCATCAAGCTGCTGCAGGGCACCCAGGGTATCGGTGTGGTGCTGGCGGAAACCCGTAAGGCGGCAGAAAGTGTTATTGAAGCCTTTATGGGCCTGAAAGCCGATATTCTGGTGCAGGAGTTCATCAAGGAAGCGGGCGGTGCCGATATTCGCTGTTTCGTGATCGGTGACAAGGTCATTGCCGCCATGAAGCGCCAGGGCGCCGAAGGCGAATTCCGCTCCAACCTGCACCGCGGCGGCACCGCCTCGCTGGTGCGGATTACCCCGGAAGAACGCCGCACCGCTATCACCGCCGCAAAGGCCATGGGCCTGAATGTGGCCGGTGTTGACCTGCTGCGTTCCAGCCGTGGCCCGCTGGTGATGGAGGTAAACTCTTCGCCGGGCCTGGAGGGTATTGAAAATGCCACCGGCAAGAACGTGGCCGGCATGATCATTAACTGGACCGAAAAGAACTATAAACCCTGGAAAACCAAAACCCGGGGCAGGGGATAAGCAGGCATGGCCAGAGCACCGTTTGAGATTGCCGGCGTACAGGTGAAAGCCGGTACCCGGGAGACCGTGGAAGTCCCGGTGGCAAAACTCTACACCCATACCCCGCTGCATATTCCGGTGGAAGTGGTGCACGGTCGCCGGGACGGCCCGGTGTTGATGGTGTGTGGTGCCATTCACGGCGATGAGATCAACGGTGTTGAAATCATCCGCCGGGTGTTGAAGAACTCCGCGCTCCGGCACCTTCGGGGCACCCTGGTGGCGGTTCCCATTGTCAATATCTTCGGGTTTGTACAGCGTACCCGCTACCTGCCCGACCGGCGGGATTTGAACCGGTGTTTCCCGGGCTCAGAGAGTGGTTCTCTGGGTGGGCGTATTGCCTATCTGTTGCGCACCCAGATCATGGAAAGCGTCACCCACATTATCGATCTGCATACCGGCGCCATTCACCGGTTCAATCTGCCGCAGATCCGTGCGGAACTGAAAAATCCCGAAACCTCTCGAATGGCTGAGGCTTTCGGTGCACCGATTATCATCAATGCCGGTTTGCGCGAAGGTAGCCTGCGTGCCTACGCCGATTCACTGGATATTCCGGTCATTACTTTTGAAGGCGGCGAAGCCCTGCGCTTTGACGATGTCGTCATTGCCAGCGGCGTGAAGGGCATTATCCGGGTAATGCGGGAACTGGAAATGGTGCCGGCCAAGAAAGGCCCCAAGGCGCCGAAAAAGCGTTCGGAAACGGCGGCCAATTCGCAGTGGGTGCGGGCAGATATCGACGGCATCATGCGGCCGGTGGCCAGGCTGGGCCAGAAGGTCCGCAAGGGGCAGCGGCTGGCCATGGTAGCCGACCCCTTTGGCGAGACTGAAGTGGCTATTACTTCACCCTGTTCCGGGATCGTCATCTGTGTGAACAACCTGCCCTTGGTGAACGAAGGTGAGGCCATCTACCACGTGGCGCGGTTTGATGAGTTGGGTGAGGCCGAGAAGGCCATGGATTACTTCCGCAGTTCCTTCGAGAGCGAGATGTCGGAAGAAGCGGTGGTGCCGGTACACCCCTGGGATGAACTTCAGAAATAACCGACTGTTGGAGCACGTATGATCTGGCACCAGAACACTATTGAGCTGGCCCCGCTGCCCAGGGGATTTAACCTGGTGACCAACGAAATCCTGGCCCAGGCGCCGGAACTGACTAACTGCGAAGTGGGGTTGCTGAACCTGTTCATACAGCACACCTCCGCTTCTCTTTCCATCAATGAAAACGCCGACCCGGACGTGCGTGGCGATCTGGAGCGTCACTTCAATGTGATGGTGCCGGAACACGCCGACTATTACGAGCACACCCTGGAAGGCCCGGATGACACCACCTCCCACATCAAAAGCGTGATTATCGGGCCGTCGCTGACCATCCCCATCAGCCATGGCCATCTGGCTCTCGGTACCTGGCAGGGCATCTACCTTTGCGAACACCGGAATCATGCCGGTGGTCGAAAAATTGTGGCGACTTTGCAGGGTCGTTGGTAAGCGTTCAGGCGCTCCCCATAGGGGTGGGTTTCCACCCATAGGCGATTCTTCTCTGGGTGGAAATCCACCCATTAATTGCATGTCCTTCCGGCCAATCCGGCTTAGAAATCTGTTTTATAAGTAGTTTCCCGAACTGGCCTGGCCCTTGCTGAATGCTCCCCCAGCGAGGCCGGGCAGGTCTCATCAGCACCCAACCAACAAGATGAATCGGGAGCATTTCTTATGAAACTTCAAACCATTCTGGCGGCTGCGATCGCCTCCTCCGTTGTTGCTGGCCCTGTGATTGCCCAGGATCGTGCCGGCTGGCCTGAGAGCTTTACCGTTGGCACGGCAAGCCAGGGCGGCACCTACTTTGCCTATGGCTCCGGCTGGGCGAACTTTGTGGCGGAGAATCTGGGGGTGTCTGGTGGCGCTGAGATCACCGGCGGACCGGTTCAGAACATGGCGCTGGTCCACACCGGAGACCTGAAGTTTGGCCTGACCACCATGGGCCCCGCCCGTGAGTCCGTGGACGGGCAGAGCCCGCTGGCACCGGGCATGAAGATGGACAACGTCTGTGCCATGTTCCCGATGTATGAAACCCCGTTCTCCATTGCCACGCTGTCCAGCTCCGGTATTACCAGCATCTCCGAGATTCCGGACGGCGCCACCATTGGTTTCGGGCCGGCCGGCTCCACCTCGGATACCTATTTCCCGCGCATGATGGAAACGCTGGGCGTCAAGTTCGAGCGTCGTAACGGCAGCTGGTCCGATCTGGGTGGCCAGCTTCAGGACGGTCTGATTGATGTGGTGGCCTTTGCGGCCGGTATTCCCATTCCGGCGGTCAGCCAGTTGGAAGTTCAGACCGACGTTAACGTGATCGGCATGAACGACGATGAAGCCAAGAAGATCGTCGACAACTTCCCGGTGTCTGAGTTCGTGATTCCGGCCAGCACTTACCAGTCCCTGGACGCCCCGTCCCGTGTGGTCTCCATGTGGAACTTCGCCATGGTGAACTGCGACATGCCGGAAAGCTTTGTGTATGAAATCACCAAGCTGACCATGGAGAACAACGACAAGATGGTGTCGATCCACAAGGCGGCGCGCCACTCCGTTCCCGAGAACTACACCAAGAACAAGGTACTGCCCTGGCATCCGGGTGCGGCACGCTGGTTCAACGAGAACGGCTATCCCATCGAAGACGCGGCCATCAAGCAGTAATGAACCTGGCCGGAGGGTCGCCTGACGACCCTTCGGCATCCGGTCGATACCGATTCACCGCCTCTCAGACAGGCAGGACTTATCATGACCAAAGAACAATCCCATGCCGGTGGCGAAACGCAGCTGGCAGAAAACCTGACGGTCAATGAAGACCATGTATTGGCCCACAATGTGGATGAAGAACCGGTGGAGGCGAACCGTCGCCTGTACACCGGTATTTTGCTGAAGTTCGTGGTGTTGCTGGCCATTGCCTATTCGGCGTTTCACCTCTACACCCTGAACGTGTCGCCCATGGAAACCTGGTCGTTCCGTATTGTGCACGTGGCCGGTGCCCTGGTGTTGGGCTTTATACTGTTTGCCGGTGCCCGCTTCGTTTCCGGTGAAGAAGGTGCTGCGCGGCATCGCTGGACCACCTGGTTTGCAGCAGTCGCACTGATTCCAGCGCTCTATGCGCTGTACCAGACTTACGCCTTTCACCAGATGATTCTGGGCGGTACCCTGCGGATTCCCGCCGAGCTGGAAACCTGGCACTTTGGCTGGCCGCTGCTGGCGGCTTCCGGTGTGGGTATTGTCATGAGCTGGTTCCACCAGCGCGACCGTGCCCGGTTCAGCGTGCCGGATCTGGTTCTGATCGTCTGCTCTGTGGCGGTTGCCGCCTACCTACTGGTGGTGTTCAACACCTCTATGCGGATGACCACCGGCACCGCCTTCGCCCCCGTGGGCATTTCTTTCGCCGCCGTGGCCGGTACCGCGCTGATTATGGAGCTTACCCGCCGGGTAGCCGGTATGGCTCTGGTGGTGATTGCGCTGGTGTTTCTTGCCTACGTCTTCGCCGGCCCCTACCTTCCGGGCTTTCTGGGGTATCCCGGGCTGTCGGTGCAGCGCTTCTTCAGCCAGGTGTATACCGATGCCGGTATCCTCGGGCCGACCACGGCGGTGTCTTCGACCTACATTATCCTGTTCATTATCTTTGCCGCGTTTCTGCAGGCGTCGAAGGTAGGTGACTACTTTGTGAATTTCGCCTTTGCAGCGGCTGGCCGGTCCCGGGGTGGTCCCGCCAAAGTCTCCATTTTCGCCTCTGGCCTGATGGGTATGATCAACGGCACCAGTGCCGGGAACGTGGTATCCACTGGTTCCCTGACCATCCCCTTGATGAAGCGGGTTGGCTACAGCAAGGAATCCGCCGGCGCGGTTGAAGCAGCAGCGTCTACGGGCGGGCAGATCATGCCGCCGATCATGGGTGCGGGTGCCTTCATCATGGCGGAGATTACCGGTATTCCCTATACCGAAATTGCCATTGCGGCGATCATTCCGGCGATTCTGTACTTCGCCTCGGTCTACTTCATGGTCGATTTCGAGGCCAAGAAGCTCGGAATGCGCGGCATGCGCGAAGACGAGCTGCCCAATTTGCGCCTGATGCTGCGCCAGGTATACCTGTTTGTGCCCATCATCATTCTGATCGTGGTGTTGTTCCAGGGCTACTCGGTGATTCGTGCAGGTACTCTGGCCACGATTTCCGCGGCGGTGGTCAGCTGGATTTCCCCCAACAAGATGGGCATGCGGCAGATTCTGCATGCGTTTGAGATAGCGGCCTATATGTCGATTCAGATCATCGTGGTCTGTGCGGCCGCCGGTGTCATTGTGGGTGTGATCTCACTCACCGGCGTCGGCGCGCGGTTCTCGGTGCTGTTGCTGGATGTGGCGGCCCACAGCCATCTGCTGGCTCTGGTGTTTGCCATGTTTATTTCCATTCTGCTAGGCATGGGCATGCCGACCACCGCAGCTTATGCCGTTGCAGCTTCGGTCGTGGCCCCGGGTCTGGTGCAGTTGGGGATTGAACCGCTGACGGCGCACTTCTTTGTCTTCTACTTTGCCGTGGTCTCGGCCATCACGCCGCCTGTGGCACTGGCGTCCTATGCGGCGGCGGGTATTTCCGGTGCCAACGCCATGTCCACATCGGTAGCGTCATTCCGGATCGGCATTGCGGCGTTCATCGTGCCCTTCATGTTCTTCTACAACAGTGCCCTGTTGATGGAAGGAGGGTGGTTCGAAATCGGACGGGCACTGATTACCGCTACCTTTGGCGTGTACCTGCTGTCTGCCGGTGTGCTGGGCTGGTTCGCACGGTCGTCCGCCCCGGTTCTGGTACGGCTGTTACTGGTGGCCGCAGCCCTGCTGACCATCGAGGGTGGTTTGTGGACGGATCTGGCGGGTATCGCGCTGGCGGTAATCGCCATGCTCATCCAGCGCAAGCGTGCGCCGGCTCTGGCCGCAGCCTGATATGGCCAGTACCCGGAGGACAACCTGCCGCTGAGCGGGTTGTCCTGCCGGTCCGGGGGCGCTAGGCTTGGCCGAAGCCCCTCTTTGATGTTTCGGAACTGAATTCCATGCTCCAGCGCTTCAGCGTCGTTGTGATTCTGGTTGTCATCATGCTGCTGTCCTGGCTTCTGGGCGGTTGGTACGGTTATCGCCAGCTGGAGCAGGAGGCCCTGCAAGAGGCTTTCCGGTACCGACAACTGGTTGCGAACGAGCTGAACCGGTATCTGCCGGTTCCGGCTCTTATCGCCGAACACCCCCTGTTAGCCGACGCACTCAAGCAACCGAATGATGCTGTGACCCTGCTTCGGGCCAACGAGCAGATGCAAAGAATGGCGAACATTGTCGGCGGCTCAGATATCTACCTGATGGATTTGTCTGGTTTGACGATTGCGGCCAACAATTTCGGCCAGCCGGACACCTTCGTCGGCAATAATTACGCGTTTCGCCCCTACTTTTCTGAAGCCGTGCAAACCGGAGATTCCGTGGCCTATTTTGCCCTGGGTTTACGGTCCCTGGAGCGTGGTCTGTACTTCACTCATCCGGTGCGCGATCAGCGGGGCAAGATGCTCGGGGTCGTAGCCATCAAGATATTGGTCCATGAGCTGGAGTCGCAGTGGCACCGGCCAGAATCGACCCAGCAGGCGCAAATGGTGGTGCTGGACGGCGACGGCATCAGTTTTCTGTCCAGTCGCAGCCAGTGGTTGTATCGGGACTTTCGGCCAGGTGACAAGGCCGAAAAAACCGCCCGCGTGCGGCAGCGTTACCCCGAACGGGATTTAGCGCCTGTTGACTTCTCGGTCACTGGCAAGCCGTGGGGGCTGGCGGATTATTCCACACGGATTCAGTTACGGGACAGCAACAGTGCCGGCACGTACCTGACCGTCGAGGTGGACTTGCCCAGGCTGGACTGGAGCCTGATGGTACTGTCCGAGACGCGATCAGTACTCTGGACCCGCGCCGGTTTCCTGGTCAGCGGGCTGGCCTTGTTCCTGGCCGGGTTCCTTACCTGGTTGTATCTCCGCGAACGATACCGGCGGGAACGTGAACTGGCCTTGAGGGGAGAGCAGTTGGAGCGTCGCGTTGCTCAGCGGACAGCCGATCTTAAACGTTCCAATGACCAACTGCTGGAAGAGATACAGGAGCGGGAGAGAGCCCAGACCGAGTTGCGTGAAACCCAGCAAGAGCTCATCCAGGCTGCCAAGCTAGCGGTGCTCGGGCAAATGTCGGCGGGTCTGAACCACGAGATCAATCAGCCCCTGACCGCTATCCAGGGTTATGCCCGCAACAGTCGGAAGTTTCTGGAGCGAGGGGCCACCGATATGGTGGATGCCAACCTGGGGGAAATTGTTGCCCTGTGCGACAAGATGGCGGAGCTCATCCGACAGTTTAAGGTGTTCGCGAGAAAATCCGAGGGCCCTCCGTCGGTGGTTGATCTCAGATTGGCGGTGGATGGAGCCCTCAAGATCATTCGTGCCCAGCACAGCAGTAGCGGCATTGGCATCGATTGGCATCGCCCGGAGCAGCCGGTCATGTGCCACGGCGATCTGATCCGGATCGAGCAGGTGATGGTCAATCTGGTGGCGAACGCGGTTCAGGCGGTTGAAGGCCGTGACGAGCCGTTGATCGAGATCATGATTGATGAAGAAGAGGGGAACTGGCGTTGCCGGGTTCGAGACAATGGGCATGGCCTTCCCGGTAACACAGAGAAGGTGTTCGAACCGTTTTTTACCACCCGCTCCGTCAAACAGGGGTTGGGCCTGGGGCTTTCCATTTCCCGTCAGATCGTTGAAGCTCTGGGCGGAAACCTGGTCGGCCACAATCGTGACGATGGTCCGGGTGCCGAGTTCGTTCTCAAATTGAAACAGCGTAGGGCAGAGGAATGACAACCGCTTCAGTCATTTTTGTCGATGACGACCCGGATATCCGGCCACTGATGGAACAGACCCTGGAGCTGGAGGATATCCCGGTGGCCTGTTTTGCGGATGGTGCGTCAGCCTTGCAGGAGGTTCATCCGGATTTCGAGGGCATCGTCCTGTGTGATTACAACATGCCGGGCATGGACGGCCTGGATGTGTTGCAGCGCATCCGGCAGATTGATGAAGATATTCCGGTCATTCTGCTGACTGGTCAGGGCGATATCAGCACGGCGGTATCGGCCATGCAGCAGGGTGCCTACGATTTCATCGAGAAACCGTTTGATCACGAGGAGTTGATTGAACTTCTGCGGCATGCCCTTGAGAAACGGCATCTGGCGCTTGAGAACCGGCGGCTGAAAGCTCAGCTCCGACACCTTGCCCGCCCCGGCCCCCGGATGCTGGGCGATTCGCCGGCTATGCAACGGGTGATGGCGACCATTGATCCGGTATTGGATATCTCCGCAAACGTGCTCCTTCATGGTGAGACGGGGTCCGGTAAGGACGCGCTGGCCAGATATATCCATGAAAACAGTCCACGCAGCAGCCACAATTTTGTTGCGATCAATTGCGGCGCTGTACCCGAGAATCTGATCGAAAGCGAGCTGTTCGGGCACGAGGCCGGTGCCTTCACAGGTGCTGACAAACGACGTGTTGGCAAGATAGAACACGCTCATCGGGGAACCCTGTTCCTGGATGAGCTGGAAAGTATGCCCATGCCGTTGCAGATAAAACTGCTCCGGGTTCTTGAGGAGCAACGGGTTGAGCGGCTTGGCAGCAACCAGGTCGTTGACGTGGACGTACGTATTATCGCCGCCACCAAATCCGATCTGAAGGAACTGAGTGACAAGGGAGAATTCCGGTCCGACCTTTATTACCGACTGAATGTGGTGAAAGTGGATATTCCGCCGTTGCGGGAGCGAAAGGAAGACATCCCCAAACTGTTCCATCACTTTGTGCTGATTGCTGCCGCTCGCTATGACCGCGAGAGTGTGCCTTTGGACGCACGTCAGGCTGCCCGGCTGATGCAGCATTCCTGGCCCGGCAACGTTCGGGAACTGCGTAACCTGGCTGAGCGATATGTCTTGCTGGGCCCGGCAGCCCTGGCCGAAGGGGATTCCGCCAGCGGACCGAACATTGCCAGCCGGCAGACGTTGTCGGAAATGATGGATGGCTTTGAACGCTCGGCTATTGTCAGTGCTCTGAACGCCTGCCACGGTAGCATCAAGGACACCATGGTTCAGCTCGGGATTGCCCGCAAGACGCTGTATGACAAAATGAAGAAACACGGGCTGGACAAAGCCGAGTTCAAGGACTGACCGTTACAAAAGATAACGCCCTGGTTGCACTGGTTTTACAAACTACGAGGTTTCCTCGATAAATCTGTCGTGTGTTTTTCTGTAGGATTGCTAATCTTTTTTTAGCGGACTTCTCCGACAGTCATTCCAACCACGGAAAACACGCCACATGAAGAATCTGACCATCCAGGCGAGGGTGCTGTTGCTGGCACTGGTGCCGGTTATTGTTCTGACTGCATTGCTGACCACTTACAACCTGAATCAGGCCCGCTCGATCGGAGAGCAGGCGGTTGCAAGCTTCTCGGAAGACATGGAGGCCAGCAAGCGCCAGGAGCTGCGCAACTATCTGGAGCTGGCAAAAACGTCCATCCAGCATCTTTATGAGCAGCCGGGCTCGGCCAATGATCCTGAGGTCCAGCAGCAGGCCTGGGACATCTTGCGGCAACTGCGTTTTGACGACTCCGGCAGTGAGGGCTATCTGTTCGCCTATACCACGGAAGGTGTTTCCGTGATGCATGGTGTCAATTCCGCCTTGGAAGGCCGTAACCTCTGGGGCTTTCAGGACCCGAACGGCACCTACCTGATTCGCGAACTGATCGAGGCTGCGCGCAATGGTGGCGGCTATGTACCCTATGGCTGGAAACACCCGGAAACCGGTAACGTAGCCCCCAAGTTAGGCTATGCCGAAATGCTGCCGAAATGGGGCGTGATGATCGGCACCGGATTCTGGATTGACGGCCTGGAATCTCAGGTTGCTTCCATGGAACAGCGGGTGGGCGATTCCCTGGGTGAGGCGATCATTGGTTCGGTGACCACCTCCCTGATCGCCCTGGCGATTATCGTCTTTCTGGCCCTTGTCGTGGTTCGCGGCATTATCCGCCCATTGAAGTCGGCGGTGACGGCGATGAATGGCATTGCCAGTGGCGACGGGGATCTTACCCGTCGGCTTGACGTCTCGGGCAGGGATGAGCTGTCCCAGTTGGCCACGGCGTTCAACAGCTTTGCGGATCAGGTGCATGGGCTGGTCCGCCAGGTCCGCCAGTCGGCCGAGACATTGAATGTTACCACCGGCGAGTTGAACGAGGTCATGGTGGAAGCCGAGCAGGGCGTTGAGCGCCAGAAATCGGAAAGTGATCAGGTAGCCACCGCCATGAACGAGATGACTGCCGCAGCCCAGGAAGTGGCCGGTAATGCCAGTGAAGCGTCGGATTCGGCTGGCCACGCTACCGCTCAGGTAACCGATGCCCAGGGGCTGGTCTACCAGGCCATCGAGGTGATTGGCGGGCTCTCCAAACAGGTGGAAGAGGGTGTTCAGGTCATAGAAAAATTGGGCACCGACTCCCGCCAGATCGACAGCGTGCTGGAGGTTATTCGGGAGATTGCCGACCAGACCAATCTGTTGGCCCTGAATGCTGCCATCGAGGCGGCTCGCGCCGGAGAAGCCGGCCGTGGCTTTGCCGTGGTTGCCGACGAGGTACGTACGCTGGCAAGCAGGACCCAGAAGAGCACTCAGGAGATCCAGGCGACCATCGAGCGGCTGCAGAAAGGTGCCCAGCAGGCGGTAACGCTGATCGGCGCCATCAGCCAGCGCAGCGAGGAAACCGTGGAGGAAACCCGCCAGGTGAACGAAGCGCTGCAGCGTATTTCCCAGGCCGTGAACACGATTACCGATATGAACACCCAGATTGCCAGTGCTGCGGAAGAGCAGACCAGCGTGTCGGAAACCATCAACCAGAATGTCCACGAAATCGTGGCAATCTCGGAACAGACTGCCCAGGGAACCCGTCGCGCCGGCGAAGCGACCCAGCGCCTCAAGGCACTGGCCGGTGAGTTGACCGACGAGGTCAGCCGCTACCGGGTCTGAGCAGAGTTACCTATCCAGTCGAAGGAAAAGGCGCAGTCACGAAAGTGATCTGCGCCTTTTTTGCCCGGATCAGGGCGCGATTTTCTTTTTCAGGGCTTTGGTCAGCGGCCTTGGCAGGCTCGGCAGCGACTTCAGCAGCCAGGGCAGAACCTTTCTTTTTACGCCATTCAAGGATTCCGGCACCACCGCTTCAATCAGGTGCGGGCCGGGGTTGTGTTTGGCGTATTCCATGGCTTTGATCAGCTCTTCCGCCGTGGTTACCCGGGTGCCGTGCACGCCCATGCTCTGGGCCAGCAACGCGTAGTTGGTGACCGGGCCACTGATGTCGAGTTGGGATTTCGCCTTGGCACCGGCTTCTTCTGCGCCAACCCGTTCCAGTTCTACGTTCAGGATCGAGTAGGAAGCGTTGTTGAAGATGATGGTGGTCACGTTCAGATTTTCCCTCGCCATGGTCCACAGGGCCTGGTTGGTATACATGGCGGTGCCGTCACCGATCAGTGCGTAAACCTGGCGATCCGGACAGGCGATGGCTGCACCGACGGCGTTGGGCATGCCTTGCCCGATGGCCCCGCCGGTGAGGGTGATCAGATCGTGCCGTGGCGAGCCTGCGGTCATGGCGTTCAGCATCAGGCCGGAGGTGATGGCTTCATCCACGATAATGCTGTTCTCGGGCATCAGTTCGCCCACCGCCCGGCAAACCTTTTCGGCGGTGAGTTTACCTTTGGGCAGGCCGGGGCGGCCGGGCGCCTGCAGCTTGGGTTGGGCATTGCTGGCACCGAGAGTTTCGGCCAGCTTTTTCAGGCTGGCGGTGGCATCCTGCTCCGGCGTGCTCAGGGTGTGAGCAGTGCAGTTGTCTGGCACCAGGTAGCTTTGTTTGCCCGGATAGGCGAAGAAGGATACCGGGGCCTTGGCATCCACCAGAATCAGGTGGTCAAACTCGGAGAGCTGCAGAGTGGCCAGTTCCGCCAGGTAAGCGATCCGCTCCACCGGCGGCAGGCCGGCGCCCCGTTCAATGCGGGTTGGGAAGGTTTCGGCAAACAGGGTGACACCGTTGTGGGCGGCAATGCGTGCCGCCTCCAGCAGAGCGGGCTCACGCAGGGCGCGGCCACCCAGCAGCAGGGCGGTTTTCTTACCGCTCTTAATGGCTTCTGCGGCCGCTTTAAC
Source organism: Marinobacter nauticus (assembly GCF_003634635.1). Lineage (GTDB taxonomy): Bacteria > Pseudomonadota > Gammaproteobacteria > Pseudomonadales > Oleiphilaceae > Marinobacter > Marinobacter nauticus. The sequence goes on from NZ_RBJB01000005.1 coordinate 147,511, forward strand.
AGCGCTATCTTCAGCTGCTGGCGCTTGCGGTTGAGTGGGTGCGGCACAAGGCTTGCCGCCTTCGCCCCAGGACACATCCGCTGGCAGAATCAGAGTGGCTACCTGCCCTGGCAGGCCCCGGGCGGCGATGATGGCTTCGGCGGCATCCTGGCAAAGGGCTTCTGTGCTTTGTGACGTGCGCACAAAATTGGGGGAGATGTTGCGAGCGACCGTTTCGATGTCAGACTGCAACTGGGCGTCGTATTTCACATGGTAGGTGGCATGGTCGCCAACAATGTTGACCACCGGTACCTTACCCTTGCGTGCATTGTGCAGGTTGGCCAGGCCATTGCCCAGGCCACAGCCCAGGTGCAGCAGGGTAGCAGCGGGTTTGTCCGCCATCCGGGCGTAGCCGTCGGCGGCACCGGTGGCGACGCCTTCAAACAGGGCCAGTACCGCCCGCATTCCGGGTTCGCTGTCCAGGGCGGCGACAAAATGCATTTCGCTGGTGCCCGGGTTGGTAAAACAGACTTCAACACCCGAATCCACCAGGGTTTTCATGAGTGCCTGAGCGCCGTTGGTCATTGTTGTTCTCCAGCTTGGGTCAATTCGTTTGTATTGGTCCGGTCGAGATGGGTCTCGTTGATATCGGCAATTCTGGTGACGCCGGTCAGGGTCATGGCCAGTTTCAGTTCCTGCTGCCAGGTGTTCAGGAGTCGGGTTAATCCGGCCTGACCTTCTGCCGCCAGGGCCCACGCCCAGGGGCGACCAATCATCACGCCGTTGGCCCCCAGGGCGAGGGCGCGGAAAACGTCTACGCCGTTGCGGATGCCGCCATCCACCAGGATCTCGGTGTCGTTGCCGACGGCGGCCACGATATCCGGGAGTTTGCGGGCGGTGGCGGCCACACCATCCAACTGACGACCGCCGTGGTTGGAGACCACGATGCCATCGGCGCCTACGTTGACGGCTGCTTTGGCATCATCCACTTCCAGTATGCCTTTCAGGATCAGTTTCCCTGGCCAGCGTTCCCGCAGCCATTCGATGGCCTGCCAGGTGACGGAAGCGTCGAACTGGGTATCGACCCATTGCTTGAAGGAATCCAGGTTACTGGCCTCTGGCACCGCGTCGCTCAGATTGCCGAAGGTGAGGGGTTTACCTTTTATCGCTACCTGCCATAGCCACCCGGGCCTCGATAGAAGCTGCTGCGCTTTGAGCGCAACGGAACGGGCGCCGGCGCTGTTCAGGCCGTTGCGGGTATCCCGATGCCGGGGGCCGGGCAGGGGCAGGTCGATGGTAAATATCAGCGTCTGGCAGCCGGCATCCCAGGCTTTTTTCAGCAGGGTGTCTACGTAGTCCCGGTCACGAATCATGTACAACTGGAACCAGAAGGGCGCCGTGGCGGCTGCTTTCACTTCTGCCAACGGGCATATGCCAACGGTGGAGAGGGTGAAAGGCACCTCGGCGGAGTTGGCTGCCTTCACAGCCTGGGCTTCTCCCCGTTGTGCCATCATGCCGGCCAGCCCCAGAGGCGCCAGGGCGACAGGCATGCTGCAGGATTGCCCGGCCAGCTCGGTGCGGGTGTCCACGTTATCGACATCAATCAACACACGCTGGCGCAGGGCGATATCCTGCCAGCCGCGGACATTGGCCCGCAGGGTGTGTTCTTCGGTAGCGCCGCCGTCCAGGTAATCTGCCAGAAACCGGGGCAGTTTACGGCGGGCGAGTTGCTGGTAATCGGCGGCGGTGGCCGGATAACTCAGGGGCATGGTCTCAGTTTCCCTTGGTGATGGAGCGGGCGGCAGCCCGCGCCGTCAGAATGCAACCGGGCAGGAAGGTGCCTTCGAGTGACCGTTTGCCATTGCTTCCACCGCCGCCAAAACCGGCCGCTTCGCCGACACAGTACAGGCCGCGGATGGGTTGCCCGCTGGCATCCATTACCCGGCTTTGCAGGTCGGTGCGTAGGCCACCCAGGCTCTTGCGGGTAGTCAGTTGCATGTGAATGGCGATAAACGGCCCGGCGCCTGGTTTTTGAAGAGGTGCCGGTTTGCAGGTGCGCAGCCGGTCCGGGCCCCACTGGCGGGCGTGGCGGATCATGCGGATTTGGGCATCGTTGTTCAGTTGATCGCCCTTGCTGAAATTGGCATCGAAAGCATCGGCAGTGGCCTGCAGGGTGGCGGCGTCAATGTCCAGAGAGCAGGTCAGGGCGTTCATTTTCTTCGCCAGCCCTTCCAGGGTGTCATCCACCAGGAAGTGACGGCTTTCGTTCTGCATCTGATTCACCAACGGTTTGTTGCCCAGCAGCAGTTCTTTCAGGAACAGCGGGAATTGTTTGTCCCGGATGCGGGCATTGTGTTCAGCGCCGGAGATGGCAAATTCTTTCAGTGCGATGCGCCGGTTCAGCAGGTGCCAGGTCCAGGGTTTTTCCTGTTCGGCTACCCGTTGGCACAGCCAGTGAGTATCAAAGCCGGTCACCAGGGGCTCCGGCCCTATACGCTCGCCCCGGTGGTTCAACCAGAGTGCGGATTTACACGGTATGGTAGACAGACCGTGGCCCGGGAAATGCGGATAGGGATGGGGAAAGCCGGCGGCATAGTTCCACATTTCGCCTGCGTGGGTGATGCGCGCGCCCAGGTGGTCTTTGGCCCAGTGGTGCAGTTTGCCATCGGCAAACGGGTGGGCACCGTTGAGCATGGTGTCCGGTTGCGGACGATGTCTGGGCCAGTTGGTACGGCACTCGGCGTGGCTGCCGTTGATACCGCCCATAGCCAGCACCACGTTCGGAGCCTCAAACCGCACTTCTTCGCCGGTTTCCTCGTTGATGGCAACGGCGCCGCAGACCTCACCGGCCTGATGGTCGAGTGCGGTCATTCGGTGCCGGTGATGAATGGCCAGTCTGCCACTGGTGTTGGCTTCGTGCAGGGCATTGACCATGCAGCGCACCAGTTCCCGGGAGGTGCCCCAGGTGATGTGGTACCGGGGCACGCTGTTGCCATCGCCAAACCGGCCTCGCTCCACCCAGTTCACCGCCGGCATGAATTTGATGCCCTCGTCAGCGAGCCAGTCGTGCACCTCGGTACGGGAATGCTCAACGTAATAGCGGGCCCACTGCACAGGCCACTCATCGTTTGGGTCCAGTTCGCCGAAACGCAGCCAGTCGTTCAGCGCCAGTTCCGGCGAATCGGCGATTCTCATGCGCCGCTGCAGCGGCGTGTCAATCAGCATCATGCCGCCAAAGGCCCACAGCGCCAGACCTCCGAAGCGTTCGGGGCTGTCACGATCAACAATGGTTACGGACTTGCCAGCCCGCAGCGCTTCCAGGGCGGTGACAATGCCCGCCAGTCCGCCGCCGGCAATCAAAAGGTCTGAGCTAACAGGTTTCACCATGGTGCGTTTCCGGATTGTATTTTTGATTTTGTTGTTACAGACCATATAACGCTATGATCGGTTCTGAATTGACTTCAGAGGCCATAATAATTGACGTTAGAAGCCACCGTATCCATGGGCTGGGTCAATACCGTGATCGATGCCGCGAAGAATCTGGGCGTTCCTGAGAACCTGTTGCTGGAAACCGCTGGTCTGCCGGCCGGGGCCCTGTCTCTCGAACGATGGCCCATCGACTTCATTACCCGTCTCTGGCACGCCGCTGAGCAGTGCACGCGGGATCCCGGGTTTGGTCTGAAAGTTGGCGCCGGGGTGCGGCCGGCCAGTATTGATGCGGTCAGTTTCGCCATGCAGAGCGCCGCCACGCTGCGCGAAGCCATCACCCTGGTCCAGAAATACCAGCGGCTGATCTCTGATGGCGGTCGCTTCCAGATGATACCGGGTAGCAGGGGCACCTGGATTGTCTACCACCCCCGGCAGGGGCGTCTGGCGTTCAGTCCGCATCAGATTGAAGCCGTGCTGTCGGCCGTGGTCAGCCTGACCGACTGGATTGCCGGTTCTGCGGTTGGGCCTGTGCGAGTGCAATTCAGTCAGGCCCGTCTGGGGCCACTGTCAGGGTACCGGGAGTTGTTTGGTTGCCCGGTGGAGTTCGAGCAGGCGTTCAGTGGTTTGCTGGTGGGTAATGAGGTGCTGGACAGGCCTTTACCACAGGCAGATCCGGCCCTTGCCCGTGTACATGAACAGTACAATGCAGGGCGGCTGGCGGCGCTGGAAAAGGGCGCTGTGTCGGCAGAGGATCTGCGACAATGGCTGGTCGCCCGGATGGGGCCAAACCTTCCACGACGGGCAGAAGCGGCCAGGATGTTGGGCCTCAGCGAACGCACGTTGGCCCGTCGGCTGGAGGCGCAGGGCTATACGTTCAACAGCTTGTTGGACGAGGTGCGCCGGGAGCTCGCCCTGGCAGCGGTGCGGGAATCGGGATTGTCCCTGGCAGAGATCGCTTTATCGCTCGGATTTGCAGAGGCCAGTACCTTTTACCGGGCATTCCATCGCTGGACGGGCATGCCCCCGGCTCGCTGGCGCAAACAGGGGGCGCACTGAAGCCTACAGATTGGCTTCGGCAAACTCGGCCAGTACCGAACGGGGTACGCCTTGCAGATGGATGTGACCGCCATGGCGGAAGCCCTTGAAGCGCTCAGTCATGTAGGTCAGGCCGGAGCTCAGTGGGCTCAGATAGGGGGTGTCTATCTGTGCCAGGTTGCCGAGGCAGATCACCTTGGAGCCGTTACCGGCCCGGGTGATGATGGTCTTGATCTGGTGCGGGGTCAGGTTCTGTGATTCATCAATGATGATGAGGCTGTGCTGGAAGCTGCGGCCCCGGATGTAGTTCATGGATTTGAAGTGCAGGGGCACTTTGCTGAGGATGTAGTCGACACTGGCGGTCATGTTCTCATCGTCTTCGTGCAAAGCTTCCAGGTTGTCCACGATCGCACCCAGCCAGGGTTCCATTTTCTCGGCTTCGGTACCGGGCAGGAAACCGATATCCTCATCCAGGCCCTGGGTGGAGCGGGTCGCGATGATGCGTTTGTAGAGTTTGCTGGCCACGGTCATTTCAATACAGGCGGCCAGGGCCAGAATGGTTTTACCGGAACCGGCCGAGCCGGTCAGGTTCACCAGGTGGATGTCGGGGTCCAGTAACAGGTTCAGGGCCATGGCCTGATAGATATCCCTGGGTACCAGGCCCCAGACTTCTTCATTCATCAGGTCATGCTGGTGCAGGTCCTTGAGTACCAACTGATCCTCTGAGATATCGACCACCTTGCCAACGAATCCCTGCTCGTCAATCACGAACTCGTTGATGTTCAGTTTCGCCAGTTCCCCTTCGCGTTTGAGCAGGTGCTCGGTCACCCCCTCCCGCTGGATGGTTTCCACCTTGGCGATACCGTCCCAGAATGAGTTGGGGAACTCCTTGTAGCCTTTGGGCAGCAGGTCAATGTCGTCCAGCAACTGGTCGTTGTGATAGTCCTGGGCCTCGACACCGAACCCGCGGGCCTTCAACCGCATGTTGATGTCTTTGCTGACCAGGATGATATCCCGGGACTTGTGGCGTGCCTGCAGGGCGGCGAGGGTGTTGATGATCTTGTTGTCGTTCAGGTGTTCGGGCAGTGAGTGATTGCCGGCACCTTCGGTGCTCATGATGATGGAGAGAGCGCCCAGCGGGTCCGCTTTCTTGCCGCGCAGAATCGGCACGCCTTTCTCGATGTCCTTGGGGCTGGCATCACCCAGCAGTTTGTCGATGTTGCGAATGGCCTGGCGGCAGTCGGCGGCCACCGTCTGTTTGCCGGATTTCAGGCTGTCGAGTTCTTCGAGGACGGTCATCGGAATGATGACATCATGTTCTTCAAAGTTCAGGAGGGCATTCGGGTCGTGAATCAGGACGTTGGTGTCGAGGACATACATTTTCCGGCGAGCTTGCGGTGCTCTTGGCATAGGGGGCGCTACCTCTCTGGTGGCTCAGTCGGTCTCGGCGCAGCGTTGCGTCAGGTCTCTGTCGGAGATCAGTTTCAGCATGTCATAAGTGGTTATGATACCGGTGATTTTTGAATCCCGGGTGACAAAGATCCGGTGCAGGTGCTCTCGCATCATGATATTGGCAATGTCTCGCACTGGCGTGTCTTCGTCAACCGACAAAACAATGGGCGTCATGATGTCCCGGACCTCAACCGGAACCTTGCCCATCTCTTCGAAGATGACCATACGCAGACGCCGGGCCTCTTCCTGCTCCTCTTCGGTCAGCCTGGGCTGATCGCCGGAACGGGAGGCATTCCAACGGAATTCGGTAATGTCCTTGAGGGTGGCTATGCCGATGATGTCGCCGTTGTCGTCGGTAACCGGGCTGCCGGTGATTTCGTTGTCGGTGAGGAACCTGGCGAGGCGATCCATAGTCCAGTTGTGGGGGACAGCCTTGATGGTCGGGGTCATGATCTCATGGGCGAGAACACTCATGTGCGGGCATCTTCCGTTTGCTGTGCTTTTGATGAAGCTTAGCCGTTCCGTGGCCTGCCGTCACCCCTGCATTGTGGGTCGGGTTAACGGGCTTCCGGGCTTACGCCCTGCAATGTGCCGTCTTCGCCCCATTGCAACTGGTAACCCTGATAGCGATCCTGTTTGGCGACGGCTTCCAGTGCGAGGATGGATTTGACCGGTATATCGACAATCAGGCTATTGACCAGCCAGCCGGGCAATGCGCCGTTGGGTTCGGTGTGCTGCACCCAGACCATTCGGGTTCGGTCGCCCTCCGGGATAAACCGGTAGAGTGTGTCGGAGCGGTCCACCCGCACGCGACTGTTGAACTCGGCCCGCATGTTGGGAGTGGCGTTGAGGTCCATGATAATCTCGCCGGTGGACGCGTCGCCGCGGGTACGGATGCGCAGTACATAATCCCGGTCGGCTACCGGCCACGGCATATCGTTGACCGAATAGGCATAGCGATCGTGGAAGTCCCCCTGGCCAAAGGCATGGGATTCGGTGCAGTTGTGTACCCATTCCTCACAGGATTCCGGATTGACCATGACGGCCATCAGGTTCTCGATAGGAACGTCCAGTTCCGCTACTGCCTTGAAAGCCTCGAACCCCGAGCCTTCCCGCGCCATGGTGTATATCCGCACATTGTCCACTTCCTTGCGCAGTGACCAGGCCTCGGCATCTTCCGATGGCAACGGCCCGGTTTCACTGGCGGACACAGACAAGGTCATCAACAGGCCCATAATGCCGGAAATCAGGCGGCTAACGCCGTGGGCTCTGGTTGTGTTCATAGGCTAAACTTCCGTTGTAAGAGTGAGCCGAGTCTACCACGGGGCGCAATGGCCCCCGCCTGTGAATGCGGGGGTTTGTGAACCAAGTAGCTTAGTTACACAACGCACACCACGATTGGCCTGATCTGACGAACATTATGACAACACAGAAACTGGTAGATGCCCGCGGACGAATAACGCCAGGGCTGATGGAGCATCCTGTCGACACCATCAACTATCTCGACTACGACCTGCGCACGGTGATGGACAAGCCTCGGACCCGCCTGGCCAGACACTGGCGTTTCAATCAGTTCCAGTTTGTCAGTGCGATGGCACCGGGCTGGGTGTTTGGCCTGGCTATTGTGGATCTGAACCTGGTGGGTAATGGCTTTTTCTATCTGTTTGATTTCGAGAGCGGACAGATGTTCGAGCATTCGTTTTTGCAGCCTCTGGCCAGGAACACGAACATAGAGCCCTATCCTGAACGCGGTCACGCCCGGTTCCGCAAAGGCGACTTGAGCATGGCCATTGAACCGGCCACCGGCGGTCGGAATGTGAGAGTGAGCGGGCCCGGTAATATCCGGGTGGATCTTGAGTTGCGGGACACCGAACAACCCTTGCGGCTGGTGTCGCCGGCCGGATACAACGGCTGGGTGTTCACCCGGAAATCGGCCGGGCTGACGGTGGACGGTGAAGTGCGCCTGGGCGATGTGGTCTGGCGTTGCGATGAGTCTACCCGTGCGTCCATCGACTGGAGCTGCGGCTTCATGCGCCGGGAGACTGCCTGGAACTGGGCCAGTCTGGCTGGGGTTGCCGACAATGGTGTTTCAGTGGGGCTGAACCTGGCCGCTGGTGTGAACGAGACCGGGATGACCGAGAACGCGCTGTGGCTCAACGGACGTCGCATTCTGCTGGGGCCGGCCCGATTCGAGTTTAATCGCTATCAGCCCGGGGCAGACTGGCGGGTCACCACCGACGATGGCCGCGTTGACCTCCGTTTCGTGCCCGCTGGCGCGCGCCGGGAAAAGCTCAACGCCTGGGTTATTGCCTCCAATTTCCGTCAGTTTGTGGGCACTTTCCAGGGTACGGTTGCGGATGAAAGCGGCAGAATAATCCCCGTAAACGGGTTACGGGGATTGATGGAAGATCACTTTGCCCGGTGGTAAACCGGGCATAGCCATCACTTTTCGGGCAGGGTGACGTTCAATTCCAGCACGGAGCAGTGGTCATTGCGATCCACCTCCACCTGTACCATGTCGTCGCTGATCTGAACGTACTTGCGGATCACCTGCAACAGCTCCTGCTGCAGCTGGGGCAGGTAGTCCGGCTGTTCACGCTGGCCCCGCTCATGGGCCACGATAATCTGCAGTCGCTCCTTGGCGACACTGGCCGTACTGTTTTTCTTGCTTCTGAAGTAATCGAAAAAACTCATCCCTTAGCCCCCTTTGAACATCCGTGAGAAGAAGCCTTTTTTCTGGGACGTCATGAAACGGTGTTCCCGTTCCTCGCCCAGCAGCCTCGCAACGGCATCTTCATAGGCCTGGCCGGCATCGCTTTGCTCCTCCAGAATGACCGGCAGGCCCTGGTTGGAGGCATTCAGTACGATCTGGCTCTCGGGAATCACGCCCAGCAGGGGAATGGCCAGGATTTCCTCAACATCCTGTACCGACAGCATCTCGCCTTTTTCTACCCGGTCCGGGTTGTAGCGGGTCAGTAGCAGGTGTTCCTTGACTGGGTCCTGCCCCATTTCCGCTCGCCGGGATTTGCTCTGCAGTATGCCCAGGATGCGGTCTGAATCCCGTACCGATGAGACTTCCGGGTTGGTTACGACAATCGCCTCGTCGGCATAGTAGAGCGCCATCAGGGCGCCATGTTCGATGCCGGCCGGGGAGTCGCACACGATGTAGTCGAAGGTTTCGGACAGTTCGTTGATGACCTTCTCCACACCATCTTTGGTGAGAGCTTCCTTCTCGCGGGTCTGGGAGGCAGGCAGGATGTAGAGCGTTTCTACCCGCTTGTCCTTGATCAGGGCCTGGTTGAGAGTCGCTTCGCCCTGAATGACGTTAACGAAGTCGTACACCACCCGGCGTTCGCAGTTCATGATCAGGTCCAGGTTGCGCAGACCCACGTCGAAATCAATCACGACGGTCTTGTGGCCACGCTTTGCCAGACCAGTGCTGATGGAGGCGCTAGTGGTGGTTTTGCCCACGCCGCCTTTTCCTGAGGTAACGACAATGATTCTAGCCAAGGTTCAGTTCCTGTTTCTCGGTGGATTCGTCATGGTTTCAACTGTTGTTATCGGTTGTCACAACATCAGGCCTTGTCCAGTGGCGTCACCACCAGCACATCGTCCCTGAGCTGGATCTGCACAGCGCTTTTCCAGCCAATGTCCTGAAGATCTTCGGAGATTTTATAGTGTCCGGCGATGGACACAAGCTCCGCCTCAAGTGACTGGCAGAACACCCGGGCAGACTCGGCACCGTGAATGCCGGCCAGCGCCCGTCCGCGTAACGGGCCGTAAACATGAATATTGCCGGCAGCCAGAACTTCGGCTCCGGCCTGCACCGGCGCAAGGATGATCAGATCGCCTTCCGGCGCGTATACCTGCTGGCCCGATCGAACCGGTTGATTGATGATTTTTGCCGGTGCCGGTTCGTTTGCAGGCTCCTGTGCAGCGGCCGCTTCCGGTTCTGCTTCTGCCGGGGCTTCCGGCGCCGGCCTTTCTTTCAGGCTGCCGCCGGGCAGCAGTGCCAGGGAGGCTCCCCGGGCAAGCCGGCGTTGATCGTCGTTGGCGGCACGAACGCCAATCACGTGAATGTTGTGACGGCGGCAGGTTCCGATCATCTTGAAAAAATCGAGTTCGCTGTCCAGGCCTTCATATTTCTCCAGGCTGATAATCAGCGGGATGTCTTTGAAGAAGCCCGGCGCCTGGCTGATCTTGTCCCGAAGATTGGCTTCAAATTCGTCGTTGTCGAAGTAGTAAAGCTCAAGGGCGGTCAGGGAAACACTGGCACTCTTCAGTTGAAAGCTCTGTTTTGTGTCGGTGGCTGCGGAATCGCTCATGGATGGACCTGTTCTCCGGTGTCTGAGGCATGGGCATCTCCGAGGGCGCGCAGCGGAGGGGCATCGAAACGGATGCCGGACCAGCCCGTGCTGATAAACTGGCGAATGTTACCATGGCTGTCCCCGGCCGGGTCGCCGAGCACCTGCTCGTAGTGTTGGGCGAACAGGCGAAGGGTGTCGGTCTCGCTCAGATTACAGTACTGACCCAGGCCGAAGACCCGGCAGGAGCCAGCGTTTTCGCCAGTCTCGTTGCGAAGCGGGCCGTTGCTGAAACCGGTGGGCCGAAATTCGAAATACTGATTGATCAGTTTCAGGGTGTCGTCGAAATCGGCATGACCGGCCTGCACTGAGGCCAGGTGGATACGAACCGCTTCATTAACATTCATTATTTGTGATCCTGCTTGGGGCCGGTCTGGTAGTTGGCTTTCCATTCTTCGTACGGCATGCCGTAGATTTCTTCCCGGGCGTCCGGATCTGAAATGTCGAACCCCCGCTCTCCCGCTTCGGCCCGATACCATTTGGACAGGCAGTTGCGACAGAAACCCGCCAGATTCATCAGGTCGATGTTCTGGACGTCGTTGTTTTCACGCAGGTGCTGCACCAGGCGCCGGAAGGCGGCGGCTTCGATTTCGGTGCGTTCAGACTCGGGAATCGGGTTGCTCATGGGGCCTCGCTGTTGCTTGCCGGGACTATCGGGATTTCCTGACATTCTCGGCATGTTACCGTAAGATACAAGGCTGTATAAACGTACAGATTGTTAACGTGAGCCCGCCCCTATGGCCCAGCGCAAGATCATTCATGTGGACTGCGACTGCTTCTATGCCGCCGTCGAGATGCGTGACGACCCAAGCTTGCGGGATGTTCCGCTGGCAGTGGGTGGCCAGGGCGGCCGTGGCGTGGTGACCACCTGCAACTACCGGGCCCGGGCTTTTGGTGTGCGTTCGGCCATGCCCGGCAGCGAAGCCCGGCGGTTGTGCCCCGGCCTGGTTACGGTACCGCCGGACATGGGCCGTTACCGGGCAGTTTCCCAGCAGGTGATGGCGATACTGCGGGAGATGACCGATCTGGTTGAGCCCTTGTCCCTGGATGAAGCGTTTCTGGATGTGACCGATGTTGACGCGTTCAAGGGCAGTGCCACCCTGATGGCCCGGCACCTGCGGGAGCGGGTGAGCAGGGAAGTCGGCATTACCATTTCCGCCGGCGTGGCCCCCAACAAGTTCCTTGCCAAAATTGCCAGTGACTGGCGCAAGCCCGATGGTCTGTTTGTGATTACGCCGCCGGAGGTAGCCGACTTTGTAAGCGAGCTGCCGGTGGAAAAGCTCTTCGGTGTAGGGCAGGTGACCGCGGCCCGGCTGCACGCCCTGGGTGTGAAAACCTGTGGCGATATGCAGGCGCTGGGTGCCGACGTGTTGATCGAGAAGTTTGGCAAACAGGGCTATCGTTTGTTTGAAATGGCCCATGGCCGGGACAATCGCGCCGTTGTGGTGTCGCGGGTGGCCAAGTCGGTGAGCGTCGAGCGCACCTTTCCCCAGGACCTCCCGGACCGGAGCGCCTGCGATACCGTGATGCCGGCCCTGGTGGCCGACCTCAATCTTCGCCTCTCGCGCAAGGGGCAGCACAAGCCGATACACAAGCTGTTCGTGAAAATCCGCTACAGCGATTTTTCCACCCACACGCTGGAGCGGGTTCGGGAGTCCGTTACCGAGCCGGCTCTGGTGGATTTCCAACCACTGCTCGAAGAGCTGATGCCCAAAGACCGCCCGGTTCGCCTGCTGGGAGTGGGTGTCCGGTTCCGCAATGACGATGCTCCGGTCACCCAGTTGCGCCTGTTTGACTGACTTCGGTCCCCGCGGGCATATCCGCCATTTTTTTAGGTTAAAACGGTATGGCTGCCGCTTTGACGTGACAGTGTGTCACCTCTAGCTTTTAGGTGACGCTATCCTGCTGTAAGCGTTGCGGGCCACGCCCGCCCCGAAACGACAATCGCAGGAGAACAAGAATGAACAAAGCTGGCTGTTGTGGCCCCTGGCGCTCCGGTGCGCTGGCGGGCTTGTTGTTATTGTTGCTGTCGGCTCCGGCATCGGCGGAGCTGGGGGATTATGGATTCTGGCGAACCCTGGGTAACCTGGCGTCGCCGCCCGGTGCCGATAATCCGGTGACATCGGATCAGCGCCAGGGTGCCTACCCTTTGTTGGCCAATCCCGATGGCTACGAGAATTTCTCGGCGGGGGCCTACTACCAGTGGCAGACCATCGCACTGGCGCCGGAAACCGGCGCTGTATGCGGTAACGGTTCGGAGTACAAGTTCTTCGTGAACCGGGTGCCGAACACTTCCAATACCGTGGTTTATTTCGAAGGTGGCGGTGCCTGCTGGGATTACGAGAGTTGCAGTGGCCAGACCGGGATCCGGGGAGCTCGTAATCCCGATGGTATCCCGGATGATTACATGTCTCTGTTGAATCCCGGAGCCAGCCTGGTGAGCCCGTTTGTGGTTCGTCTGCATCCCTGGACCCGGGTAAAAACCCAGAACTGGAACATGGTCTACGTACCCTACTGTACGGGGGATATCTATTCCGGTGACCGGGTGGCGGTGTATGAAGATCCTGAAGGCGAGGCGGAACCTCTGGTCTGGCATCACAACGGCCTGAGGAATACCCGGGCGGTGATCAGCTGGCTCAAGGACAACCTGCAACGCCCCGGGCAGATGCTGGCGACCGGTTGCAGTGCTGGTGGCATTGGTGGCTTGACCAACTATCACCCAACCCGGCGGGACATGGCGCCGACTCGAAGTTTCCTGATCAACGATTCAGGCCCTGCCTTCAGTGCGCCGGTTGGCGCCGACCCTCAGCAGTATCCTTCGGTGCTGCTACAGAGCTTCATCAGGCAATCCTGGGGGCTGGACCAGCCGGGCGGCCCGCTGGCTTACCTGAAGTCCGGTTTACCGGCACTGAACCTGAATGACCTCGGCAGCCTGTATCCTGCGCTGGCGACGGCGCTGCCACAGGACCGTATGGGGCATACGCATTTCTGGCGGGACCTGAACTACTCCTCCTATTCCTATGAGCGCTTCTTCCCGGAGATCGAGAATGCGCCGGATCAGGCCACCAAGGAGGCTTTGCTGCATCAGAAGTGGGCCGTGGATACCGAACGGTTGACGCAGACGCTGGCCGGGCTGGATAACTTCGGCTATTACCTGCCCATGTTTCGGGACGTGAATGAAAGTCACTGCACGTCCATTATCGAGTTCGCCAATTCGGATATTCAGGAGTTGGGCCTGGAACTGGGGGATTTCGTCAATAACGTGATGAATGGCAGCGGTGCGGTGATGCAGGCCTCGGAGACCGATACGGTGGCCGATTACAACAAACCGTTCAACCTGTTGTACTGGTCGCTGGATCAGTTGCTCTGATTATTGCCGGCGGACCGGCCCATGGCCTCTACCCGAGCTTCCTGAAGGCGCTCACGCAGGTATTGGTCCCGGGTCAGTCCGCCGGGAATATCATCCATGGCCATCACTTCTCCCACAATTGCCTTTTCCCGGGCCTTGTAGCGTTCGAAGTCCGGCCTGGGTTCATCCAGCCAGGCCTGCAGTCTGGCTCCGGATTCAGCCCGGTACCTGTCCATGAGTTGCTGTGCGGCGGCTTTTGCTGCCTCCTCATCCGGCTCCAGAATCTGGATCATCGCCAGTTGAATCAACGCGGCTTCCGGAGCGCTCACCTGCGCAGATCCTTCGTATTCGTTCATACGCTCTTGCAGGGCATCGGCCTGGGCCCGGCGCTTCTGTTCGGGGAGAGATGGGGCGTTGGCAAAGAAATCGTGCAGGTCATCTTCAAATTCAAGCCGCTGGGCGTAAGCCTTGACCTTGGGGTTGTCCAGCAGTGCCTGTTGTTCAGGTGTCAGGGTATCGGAAGAGGGCGGGGGTGCCTCGGCCGGATCTGAAGCGGTATCCGGAGCGTTTCCGGCTGGCGGTAACTCGGGTGGCGGGGTATTGGTCGGCCACAGGAGCGCCAGCGCCAGAATAATTGCGGCCCCGGTGACCAGCAGGATCTTTGTGTTCATGACTCACTCCGGCAGGATTCTCCGGAATCAGTGTAGACCAGAATGCGGCAACTGCCTGGGTTGGGCTCAGCCGGCCAGCCACTGCATAGAGGCCCATCCCATGGTGCCACCAATCAAGGCGCCGGCCAGGACATCGCTGGGGTAGTGGAGCCCGAGAATGACCCGGGATGCCGCCACTGACAAGGTGAACGGAAGCACACACCAGGCCAGGGCCGGGAGCGCAACGAACAGCATGGCCTGAAAACACACCGCGTGCAGGGTGTGGCCGGACGGAAAGCTGTACCGGTCCAGTGGCGGCGTTGCACAGTTGATAACCGGAAACGAAATAAAAGGCCGCTCGCGAATCAGCCAGCGTTTGAGGGCCTTGTAGGTTAGCGTGCAGGTGAGCCCGGTAAGCGCCATTTGAAGTGCCAGGGCCGGGCCAGAGTCCCCGGCGTAGAAAGGCAGTGAGAGAATCAGTGCGTACCAGAACCAACCGTCGCCAAGTCGGCTGACGACTCGGAAATACCCCAGAATCGGCCGGAACCGTACGCTGCGATTAATGGCCTGGCAGACCGCGAATTCTCGCTGGTCTGCCAACTCAAAGAAGCGAGATGCCTTGCTTGTTAATGCCATGGTATCGGGCCTGTGCAGTTTGGTTTAAAACCAGCTGTTCAAACTGGTCGATCTGGCTGCTCCAATTCAATTCAAGAGCGTCCAGGCGAGCCTGGGCGCGGACTCGGTTCAACAGTGAGGGCTGGTCGGCCAGTCTCAGGGCGTGATTGACGAAGGCTTCGTCGTCTGTCAGTTCAGCCTTCATGCCGTTTTCGTCATGTCGGATATGTTCTGCGGCTGCAGCATCGTCGAAGGCGACGATGCCCAGTCCGCTGGCCATGGCTTCCAGCACCACGTTGCCGAAGGTGTCGGTTTTACTGGGAAACAGGAACAGGTCACCGGAGGCATAGTGCCGGGCCAGATCTTCGCCCCGTCGTGTGCCACAGAATATGTAGTCCGGGTGCCGGTCTTCCAGGGAGCGGCGCATGGGGCCATCCCCTACCAGCACGAAGCGGGCATTAGGATGCAGGCCGCGGATACGCTCGAAGCAGGCAACAGCCATGCGCAGGTTTTTTTCCGCAGCCAGGCGCCCGACATAGAGTACGGCACGTTCGTTGTCGTGCAGCCCCCATTGCCGACGCAGGGATTGGTCGCGTTTGTGGGGGGTGAAGCGCTGGCAATCCACGCCCCGGCTCCAGAGGCCGGTGCAGGTGATCCCCATGTCCCGGGTCACCCGCTGCATGCGACCGGTAGGCACCAGGGTGATGGCTGTTCTGTTATGGAACCAGCGACCGTAGGCACACAGTAACCGTTCGAGCAGGCCCGCTCCGTAATAGCGAGAGTACTGATGGAAGTTGGTATGGAACCCGGAACTGACAGGCAGGGCGAGGCTGCGAGCCGCGTTCACGGCCGCCACGCCGAGTGGCCCCTGGGTTGCCACATAGATGCCGTCGGGCCGCTGTTTCTGCCAGAGCTTTTTCAGGCTCGAGGGGCGGGCGGTACCGAAGCGCAGATCTGCGTAGCCGGGAAGAGGCAAGCCATTAACCACCAGTTCGGTGGAAAACAACCCGCTCCCGGTACTCTCAAACAGTCCTTTCTGTTCGTGGGGCTGCCGGGGGCGCACCACGGTTACATGGTGGCCCCGTTGCATCAGCCCCTGACACAGGTGCCGCATGGTGTTGGCAACACCATTGATTTCCGGCGGAAACGTCTCGGAAACAATGGTAATGTGTTGCGGTCGCCGTTCGGTCAACTGGGCTTCGGTCACGGGGGTTCCTGAAGGTTCTGCTGTCATGCCTTTACTATGGAAAGACGCCATGACAGAAATGCGACAACTCCGTGACATTCCGTTTACGTGTTTATACCCCGTCTCTTATCGACCTATTGCAAGGAGATTCCATGCAAACGCGAAAACTTGGCTTTACAGATATCGAGGTCAGCCTGATCTGCCTGGGAACCATGACCTGGGGCGAGCAGAACAGCGAGCAGGAAGCCTTTCAGCAGCTCGACTATGCCATGGAGCAGGGCATCAATTTCATCGACGCCGCTGAAATGTATCCAGTGCCACCCAGGGCAGAAACCCAGGGCCTGACCGAGCAGTATCTGGGCAACTGGTTGGCCCGCCGTGGCCAGCGTGATGACCTGGTGATCGCCAGCAAGGTGGCCGGGCCGGGTAATGGCCTCGGGTATTTGCGCGGTGGCCCGAGGCTGACCCGGGAGCATATCCGCTCTGCCTGTGAGGGCAGCCTTAAGCGCCTGCAGACGGATTACATCGATCTTTATCAGGTGCACTGGCCGGACCGGAGCGCAAATTTTTTTGGCAAGCTTGGTTATGACCGCAATCCCGATGAGCAGATGACGCCCATTGAGGAAACACTGGAAGCGCTGGATGAACTGGTGCGTGAAGGAAAGGTCAGACACATCGGGCTTTCCAACGAGACACCGTGGGGCACGATGCAGTACCTGCGCCTGGCGGAGCAGCGTGGCTGGCCCCGGGTGGTCTCTATCCAGAACCCCTACAACCTGTTGAACCGTTCCTTTGAAGCAGGCCTGGCGGAGTTCGCCCATCGTGAAGGCACCGGCCTGCTGGCCTATTCACCACTGGCCTTTGGCATGCTGACCGGCAAATACCTGGGGGGAAAATGGCCGGAAAAGGCCCGGCTGACTCTGTACGAGCGGTTCAGTCGCTATACCAATGACCGTGCGGCGGACGCCACGAGGGCCTATGTTGAGCTGGCTCACCAGCATGGTCTCACGCCGGCCC
Source organism: Marinobacter nauticus (assembly GCF_003634635.1). Lineage (GTDB taxonomy): Bacteria > Pseudomonadota > Gammaproteobacteria > Pseudomonadales > Oleiphilaceae > Marinobacter > Marinobacter nauticus. Next base: position 164,587 of record NZ_RBJB01000005.1, read on the forward strand.
AACTGGCACTGGCCTGGGTGAACAGTCGGGAGTTCGTAACCAGTAACATCATTGGCGCAACCACCATGGAGCAGCTCAGGGAGAACATCGGGGCAGCCAGTGTGACTCTGAGCCCCGACCTCGTGTCCGCCATCGAGGCGATCCATGCCGAGTTCACCTATCCCTGCCCTTGAAGACTGTATGCATAAGGGCTTGCAGTAGCCAGGTGCGATCCTGCCGCTCCGACCAGCGGCAGGATCGTTACATACTGCAATATAAGTGATCATTTATTGACAAAAAAGCTGGTGCCAGGCGACGGAACGCTGGCGAAATTGTGTGCAAAATCACACCAATCTTCGTCGCAATCATTAGACTTTGGTACTGTGAATTAAATAAAGCCAATGTCGATACCGGATTTCCTGTTGCCATGATTCTTCGCCTGTTCGTCGTCCTTCTAGCCCTGAATAGCGTCGCCTTTGCGATGCGGGCTGACGCTGCGCAGCCCATGTTGTCGGAACCGATGCTTTCCGAGCGCATGATGGCCGAGCGCGACGAAATGACGACGGCGGAGGATGTTTACGAACTTCAGGAATGGATGTCCGGCGATTATGAAGACGACCGCAGCGATGCACTTACCGCTATCGGCTCCCGTCTGCTCAGCCTGAGCCTCAGCCGCTCCCGCACTGCTGAAAAGACCTATGCTTCCGATCCGGCTCAGCCTGACCACGGCATCGCCCTGTTGAACGAAGGTGCCTGCCTGAACCTGCGCTGGAAGTTCTGACCGCTGTTCCTTGGCGTGCCCGCCATCTTTCTCCCGACCTTCCGCTTTGTCAAAATGTCATGACCTGACGCATTGTCAGCTTGAATCTGCCGTGTGATCATCCACCTTAATTGAGATTCTCAAGCGACGAGGAGCCGGTAATGGCAGCAGAGAACGGAGTCTATTGCGACGACGCAGAACGGTGTGTTGATCGGGTGATTGAACGGGTTGGCAAGCGCATTACCCTGGGCTTGCCGCTTGGTCTTGGCAAGCCGGTGAGGTTTGTGAATGCGCTCTATCAGCGTGCCAAGGATGATCCGGACATTGAGCTGCATATTGTGACCGCGCTCTCCCTGTTAGCGCCTGAGGGCAGTTCTTCACTGGAAAAACGTTTCATGGGGCCCTTCGCCAAGCGCCTGTTTGGCGATATTCCGGAACTGGCCTATGCCCGTGATGTCGCCAATAACCGCTTGCCAAGCAATGTCCAGGTGTCTGAATTTTTCTTCAAAGCTGGCAGCTACCTGAACAATCGCAACCAGCAGCGAAACTATGTATGCACCAACTACACCCATGCCGTTCGCGATCTGATGGCGCAGGGTGTGAATGTGGTGGGGCAGATGGTTTCCCCAGGCGAGCCCAATGGCTTTCCGGGCCAGGTGAGCTTTAGCTGTAACCCGGACCTGTCACTCGATATCCTGCCGCTGCTGCGGGAGCGTGAACAGCAGGGCGTACCGGTGGCCATGGTGGCTGAAATCAATCAGTACCTGCCCTGGTTTGGCCATCATGCAGCCGTCGAGGAACAGCAGTTTGATCTTCTCTTCAGTCATCCATCGACAGACTATCCGTTATTCTCGGCTCCTCAGATGGCCATCAGTCCGTCTGATCACCTCATCGGATTCTACGCCAGCTGCCTGTTGAAGGATGGCGGAACCCTTCAGGTTGGCATCGGTTCACTGGGAGCCTCGCTGGTTCACAACGCCATTCTGCGCCACAAGCACAATGATGCCTGGCGCGCAGTTTATGACCACCTGGATGTGGGATCCAGGTTCCCTGTGGTTGACAGCTGCGGCGGTACCGGTACGTTCGAGACCGGCCTGTATGGCTGTAGTGAAATGATGGTGGATGGCTTCCTGTATCTGATGCAGGAGGGCATCCTGAAGCGGGAAGTATTTGATCATGCCGGTTTGCAGACTCTGATCAACCGGGGCGAGATTACCCTGACGCCGTCGCTCGACATGCTGGATGTGCTGGTCCGGGAAGGGCTGATCGACTCGCCATTGCGGGCGCGGGATGTCAACTGGCTGATTCAGTACGGCATTCTGCGGGACACAGTGGAATTCCGTGGCGGACGCCTGCGCCTGAGTGAAGATCACGCTGTAGAAGCAGACCTCAGCCAGGATCAGACCCGTGAGGCGCTGGCTGCCCTGGGTCTTGGTTCAAGGCTCACCGGTGGTATTGCCATGCACGGTGGCTTCTACGTGGGGCCGGAGGCCTTCTACCAGGCTTTGAGAGATCTGTCGCCAGAGCAGCGTGACAAGATCTGCATGACCAGTGTCAATTTCATCAACCACCTTTACGATCACCGTTTCGGAGATCAGAAGCTCAAAGCCGCCCAGCGTTTGCACGGTCGGTTTATCAACTCTGCGATGATGTACACCCTCAATGGAGCGGCAGTGTCAGATGGGCTGGATGATGGTCGCGTGGTCAGTGGTGTGGGGGGGCAGTACAACTTTGTTTCGATGGCCCATGAGTTGCCCGGGGCGCGCTCCATCCTGGCTCTCAGAGCCACCCGCATGTCGGGTGGGCAGGTAGTGTCCAACATTGTATTCAACTATGCCCATTGCACCATTCCAAGACATCTCAGGGACATTGTGATCACGGAGTACGGCATTGCCGATTTGCGGGGGCGGTCCGACGAAGATGTGTTCCTGGCGCTGATCCGTATTGCCGATTCCCGTTTCCAGGCGGATTTGCTGAAACAGGCCCAGAAGGCGGGCAAGGTCCGTGACGATTTCCGCTTGCCTGCGGACTGGCAGAACAATACGCCGGCGTCGGTTCGCCAGGCTTTGGCTGCACCCGGTAAGGGCGACTGGTTCCCGGCGTTCCCGTTCGGCCGGGATTTCACCGATGAGGAGCTGACCCTGGGGAAAGCCCTTAAAGGACTGAAAGCCGCAACCGCCACTCCCCGTGGTAAACTGGCGACCCTTTGGCAGGCCATCCGGGCTGAAGACGATACTGGCCAGTACGCGGTGCTGCTCGAACGCATGGGGTTGAACAACCCCTCAGGCATTCGGGAGAAGCTGGATCGCAAACTGGTGATACATGGCCTGCAGCAACTTGAACCCGCGACAAAGACAGGAAGCGAAAACAGCTGATGCAAGCCGATAACCCGAACACCCGGCCGGATGTTTTTACCGTCCATTACGTGCTCAAGAACCGCATCGGTGAGCTGGTGGATACGTCTGAAGGCAGCGAGCCTCTGCACTTTATCTACGGCAGCCCCGAGATCATTGCCGGCATTCAGGAGGCGGTGAAAGACCGAAACGTAGGTGATTGCCTGGAAGTGACCGTGCCACCGGAGATGGCCTACGGCGAATACCGCGAGGACCTGGTGCGCAAGGTGCCCCGTTCCCTCTTTGAGGGCGTTGAAAACCTGGATGTGGGCATGAAATTCCAGACTAACTCCGGTGATCAGGCCCAGGTGGTACAGGTGGTGGCGATCGACGGCAACCTGGTCAAAGTGGATGCCAATCACCCTTTGGCCGGCTTCACCCTCTATTTTGATCTGGAAATCGTGGGTCGTCGCGAGGCTACTGAAGACGAGGTAGCTCAGGGTCGCCCGCTGTTCTGAGAGGGCGTTCGGGTACCTGGTCGAACTCGCCCGAGTGAATGCGGGCGAGGCCCTGGCTGATCTGCTGGTGTATGCACCCGGTCAGCTCATTCAGGGATAGATCCGGATCCGGTCCAAGGGGCGGATGGAATATTACGATGATCTGCCCCGGTGGCTGTCGCAGCAGCCTGAACAGATGACAGTGGAAACTGTCATCGCCCACAAAGGGCGCCAGTGAGTCAGGGCGCCGTTCTCGCCGATAACCGATGGACACTGGCTGTATGGCCGTGTTGCTGTCCCGGGCGGCGCTCAGCAACAGTCCGTGCATGGGCAACACGGCTAGCCCGGTGCTGGTGGTTCCCTCGGGATAGACCATCACCGATTCTCCAGCCTGCAGGCATTGCGCGATACTGGCTTTGATAGCTCTGGCCTGACCGCCGCCGCGTTTGATGAACAGCGTGCCGGCCTGCCGGGCCAGCCAGCCGATCACCGGCCATTGACCTACTTCCGCTTTTGACAGAAACCGCATGGGCGTGATGCTGCCAAGAACCGGGATGTCTGACCAGCTGATGTGGTTGGCGACAAAAAGGGCGTTTTCCGGGCAGGGCTGGCCATAAACCTGAACCTGCCAGCCCAGGCACTGACATGCCTTCCGAAAACAGATTGTGGCCCAGGGATTCCTGCCCACCGGTCTGGTCCTGGCCAGATCGGAGATCCGGAGCAAAGCCGCCAGCGCGCAGGCTCCGACAAGGAAGCCTGCAAACATTGCTAAGCGAAAGCTCAGTCGAAGCCAGCTCATCGGCAATCCTCCGAATCAGGCGGGGCGACGCAGGAAGTGCCGGCTGTAGCGGCCGGCCAGGTTACTGACCTCCAGCAGCACCAGCATGTCGGCACATCGGAATTCAGGATCCCAGCAAGGCTCGCCACAGACCCTTGCGCCCAGGCGCATGTACGCCTTGATCAGGGGCGGTATGTCCACAGAGCGTTCTGATTCCGGATGGGCAAGATGTGGCAGTTGGCGCTTTGGCGTTACCCGGCAATGCGGCTCAGACAGATGCTGTTGTTGCAGAAGCCGGGCCACATGCCAGGCTTTCGCCCCGCCGTCGGCCATGCTGATACTGGCGCAGCCGATCAGATGGGTAACGTTACGCTGCACCAGGTACTCCGCCACCGCTGACCACAGCAGCGTGATGGTGCCGCCATTGCGGTAGTCCGGGTGCACGCAGGTTCGGCCGAGTTCAGCCAGTGTTCCGGGCAGGGCTTCCAGAGCCGCGAGATCAAACTCGCCTCGGGAGTAGAAGCCGCCAACAGAAGCCGTATCGTTCTGGTGAAGTATGCGGGTGGTGGCCACCAGTTCACCGGTGTCTGCGTCGGTGACGATCAGGTGATCGCATGCCGCATCGTAGGCATCGGCATCAATGCCCGGGATTGTGGCGCCGAGATCGCTGCCATACTCCTCGGAGAATACCCGGTAACGCAGGCGCTGCGCCGCTTCTATGAGCTCCGGGTCACGGGTCAGTTCGGTGCTCAGGTTACGGCCCCGGCGGGGTTGAAGGCTCGCGGTGGTTGCAGTCATGGCTTGGCCTCTGTGTTTCTGTTTCAGGTCAAGGCTATGAAGCGGGTATGACAGATGGGTGACGCCGGGGTGACGTCTCTGTGACAGTGCGAGACCGTTTTCAGGAAAACGGATATGTGTCACAGGCTGTAACCCTTTGGCGGTTCCATGTATATTTCTGAATAGCATGTATAATTGCTGTAACTGAACGTTGCCTGTATCGTCGGGTGTACAACCCTGAAACCGGAATAAAATAATCAGAGATGGATGGCGTGGAACAAACAAACGAGAGTTGGCGAATCCTGATCGTAGAGGACGATGAGCGGCTTGCGGATCTGACCCGCGAGTACCTTGAGAACAATGGCCTGACAGTGTCGTTGGAAACCCACGGGGGAGCCGCTGTTGAGCGGATCCGCAACGAGCAGCCTGATCTTGTGGTTCTGGATCTGATGCTGCCTGGCGAAGATGGTTTGTCCATCTGCCGGCGGGTACGGCCGTTCTTCAATGGCCCCATTATTATGCTCACCGCCCGGACAGACGACCTGGACCAGGTCCTGGGCCTGGAAATGGGCGCGGATGACTACATTGGCAAACCGGTCCAACCGCGCGTTCTGCTCGCCCGCATCCGTGCCATGCTGCGCCGGGTAGAAACCTCGCCCGTTAGCGGGCAGGAGACGTCCGGGGAGGAGCCGGTGCGTTTGCAGTTCAACGACCTCGTGGTCGATCGTTCCATGCGTGAAGCCTGGTTAAGTGACGAAAGTATCGACCTCACCAGTGCTGAGTTCGACCTGCTCTGGCTGCTGGCCAGTAATGCCGGGCGGGTGCTAAGCAGGGAAGAGATTTTCACCGCACTCCGGGGCATCGAGTACGATGGGCAGGATCGTTCCATTGACGTTCGCGTGTCCAGGATCCGCCCGAAAATCGGTGACGATCCCATCCACCCGCGCCGTATCAAAACCGTTCGCAGCAAGGGTTACCTGTTCGTCAAGGAAGCCTGATCGCGCCTGAGGCGTTGCCGCCCCGAAGGTGGCAACGCCGGTTACCAGGGTTGGCCCGATGTCCCTGAAATTTTTCCTGAAAGCCTACGCTCGTATTGCTGTCATTGCGGCGGCGGTCGTGCTGGTGTGCGTCCTGCTGTTTAACGGCATCAACTCCGTTCGCGAACAATACTGGCATGAGCAGGCCATGACACCGGTTATGCGTTGGCTGGCAGCGGCCCCGGATCCGCTCAGTCAGTATCACTGGATGGCCCCGATGTTTGGTCTGCACAGTGGCGTTGCGGCCGACTTCGGGCTTTCCCAGGTTGCGCTTGAGCGCCTGGGCTATGGCCAGGTGGTGGCGCAGTCAACCGATAGCGGGTATGGCTATTATGTCCTTGGTCTCGGGGGCGAGGTGATCGGCATACATCTGGAGCAACCCTACCGGGATCTGGCCCGGGCAATCTCGTTGATGGTGCGTTGGCATCTGGATACCAGCCCTGCGGCTCAGCGTGCGGATGTGGCGCAGCAATTGGCAGAGTCTCTGAATCTCGATATCCGTCTGGTTCAGAAGGCCGAGGATCTGCCGGATCAGCAGGCGCTTGAGCGGCTTGGCGACACCGGGCTGGCGATTTTTGAACACGGTGATAACCGTGCCAGGGCGCTGGTTCGTTTGTCGGAAGGCGCGTTGGTTGTGGTGACATTGCCTCCCCCCTTCAATCCCTGGGGCTGGCCGATTATCTTGCTGCTGACCGCTGTTGTCGGTGGCGTGCTGGCAGTGGCCCTGTTTCTTGCGTTGCGTTTTGTAGAGAGTCATCTGCGCAAGGTTGAGTCGGTAGCGATTCGTATTGCCCGGGGTGAGATGGGAGCCCGGGTGGAATCCGAGCAGGGCACGCTCGTGTCCCGGCTGGGGGCTTCGTTCAATGGAATGGCGGAACATATCCAGCGCCTGGTGCAGGTGCAGCGGGAAATGATTCACGCGGTTTCCCACGAACTGAGAACGCCGGTGGCCCGTATCCGGTTCGGCGTCCAGATGATTGAATCTGGTAGTACCCAGGAAGTGCTCGAAAAGCAGCTCGAGGGCATTGATGGCGACATCCAGGAGCTCGACGAACTGATTGACGAGATCCTGACCTATGCCCGGCTGGAGCAGGGCGGGCCGGTGTTCAGTCTCCGGGAGGGCTCGGTCACGGATATAGTCAGGCAGGTTGTCTCCGAACAGCGGCTGATCCGGGAGGGAGTCGACATTGAGTGTCAGATTGACGAAGCCTCGGAGCGCTGGGCACAGGCCGATATGGAGCCTCGTTACATTCACCGGGCGGTTCAGAACCTGGTCGGCAATGCCGCGCGCTATGCCGCAGGCCGTGTGCGGGTGAGTTGCCATCTGGATGAAGATAATTGCCGGATTGATGTGGAAGACGATGGTCCGGGCATTCCGGAACAGGATTGGGAGAAGGTGTTCACCGCCTTTGCCCGGCTTGATGACAGTCGTACCCGCACCTCAGGCGGCTACGGATTGGGCCTGTCCATTGTTCGCAGGATTCTGTACTGGCACGGTGGGCAGGCGTTTGTGGGCCGCAGTGATGTCTTGGGCGGAGCCCGGTTCAGCCTGGTCTGGCCGCGCCTGAAGCCCGCAGACCCGGATTTGTGAACCAGTGCTCTGTACCTCACCTGATGTAACAAAGCTCTACACAACCACAACTGAACCCTCCGCAGCCCTGGGTAATACTTCAAAGCGTAAGGGATGACTTTTGAGGTTGTAGTTCTTACGAACTTTCCTTGTTTCATTCGTCATTTGAGGGCCGGTTTTTCCGGCCCTTTTTTTATTTCCGCGCCGCGTCACACCGCTCGATCCCCGTCCTGTTAAAATCTCCTGAAAACAACAGGAGGTTTTGATGTCCCGATATCTGCTTGCCATAGACCAGGGTACCACCAGTTCCCGCGCCATCGTGTTTGATGACAAAGGCGCTCAGGTGGCCGTTGCCCAGCAGGAGTTTCACCAGTACTTCCCCAAAGATGGCTGGGTCGAGCACGATGCCATGGAAATATGGGACAGTACGCTGGCGGTCTGTCGTTCAGCCCTGAACAACGGCAAGATTAAGGCATCTGACCTCGCAGGCATCGGCATTACCAACCAGCGGGAAACCACTGTGATCTGGGACAGGGCGACGGGGCAGCCGATTCATCACGCCATTGTCTGGCAGGATCGCCGTACCGCGTCCTGGTGTACCAAGTTGCGCCAGGATGGCCATGAATCCCTGGTGGTTGACCGCACCGGATTATTGATTGATCCCTACTTCTCTGCCACCAAGATAGCGTGGATTCTGGACAACGTTGACGGTGCCCGCCAGCGCGCGGAAGCCGGTGAGTTGGCCTTTGGCACCATTGATACCTGGTTGCTCTGGAATCTGACCGGCGGCAAGCACCATCGTACCGATGCCACCAATGCGTCCCGCACTGCACTGTTCAATATCCATACACAGCAATGGGACCCGCAGCTGCTCAAGCTGTTTCGGGTGCCTGCTGTTCTGTTGCCGGAGGTATTCGACAGTGCAGCTGAGTACGGGTTGACGGAACCCGAATGTCTGGGCGCTTCGGTGATGATTGCCGGTATTGCCGGTGATCAGCATGCCGCTTTGATCGGCCAGGCCTGTTTTGAGCCGGGAATGGCCAAGAGTACCTATGGCACAGGCTGTTTCCTGATGCTCAACACCGGCCAGCAGGCCCTGCGCTCTGAAAACCGGTTATTGACGACGGTAGCCTACCGCCTCAACGGCAAACCCTGCTATGCCATTGAAGGCAGTATTTTTGTTGCCGGTGCCGCCATGCAGTGGCTCAGGGATGGGCTTCGGTTGATTTCCCATGCCCGGGAATCGGCGGAGCATGCGGCGAGGGTCGGTGTGAATAATCCGGTGTATCTGGTGCCCGCGTTCACCGGCCTGGGAGCCCCGCACTGGGACCCGAACGCCCGGGGTGCAATCCTGGGGCTGACCCGGGATACCGGCATTGCCGAGATTGTCACGGCGGGTTTGCAATCGGTGTGCTATCAGACCAAAGACCTGGTGCGCGCCATTCGCAACGATGGCGCTCGACTGGAATCGCTGCGAGTCGACGGAGGCATGGCTGTGAACGACTGGGTGATGCAGTTTTTATCGGACATTCTCAATGTGCCGGTTGACCGGCCGAGCGTGACCGAAACCACGGCGCTGGGGGCCGCATATCTTGCGGGTTTGCAGACCGGGGTTTTCGATAGCCTGGAGCAGATTACGTCGCTTTGGGAATGCGAGCACCAGTTCCGGCCGGATATGGCGCCGGGGCTGCGGGAATCACTCTATGCCGGCTGGCTGGATGCTGTTGAGCGAGTCTGTAATCACTGAGGTTCAGTGGCCGGTGCGTTCGAAGGCGATCAGGTGATCAGCCTCCACCCGGACCGGTACCTGCTCACCCAGGTTAAAGTCCAGGTGGCTCCGGAACAGGGCCTCAAATTCAGTGTCTTCTGAACACCGGAAACGATAGAGCGTGGAGGTTCCGGCAAAGGTTTTTTCCACCACCTTTGGCTTCAGCTCTGAGTCTTCATCGAAAACAATGTCGTCCGGCCGGATCAGGACGTCCAGCAGGGTGCCTGGTTGCCATTTGTAGGCCCGGTTGCCATGGATGACGCCCAGTTCCGATTCTATGGTGTCAGGGCCCAGGGCCTTGCCGGGAATAAACCCACCTTGCCCGACAAAACTGGCCACGAACCGGTTCGCCGGCTCATGGTAGAGGTTGTAGGGCACATCCCACTGTTGAATCTGCCCGTCCCGGAGAACCGCCACCTGATCACACATGGCAAAGGCTTCCTGCTGATCATGGGTAACCAGGATGGCACTGATGCCGAGGGTCTTGAGGATTTCCCGCACATCCAGGCTCAGCCGGCGGCGCAGATCTGTGTCCAGGTTGGAGAAAGGCTCATCCAGCAGGATCAGTGTTGGCTCTGGTGCCAGTGCCCGGGCCAGGGCCACCCGTTGTTGCTGGCCGCCGGACAGCTCGTGGGGATAGTTGTCTGCAAGGTCCTGGAGGTGCACCAGGTTCAGCAACTCCATGACCTTTTGTCGACGTTCCGCTTTGCTTAATGACTTCAGACCGAAGCCGACGTTATCGGCAATGCTCAGGTGCGGAAAAAGGGCATAGTCCTGGAACACCATGCCAATCTTGCGCTTTTCCGGTTGCAGTGCTCGCCCGGGCAGGCTGATGGCCTGTGACTGCAGGCGGATTTCACCTCGGGAAATCGGCAGGAAGCCAGCCAGCGCCCGGAGAATGGTGCTCTTGCCACAGCCGCTGGGGCCCAGCAGGCAGCCAATATCACCGTGGCTGAGGGCAAAGCTGACGTCCTTGACGACGGAATCACCGCCGTAGCCACAGGACAGATTGTTTACTTCCAGCAGCCAGTCTGCGGGGGGCACCAGGGCTTCGGGCATGGATCAGTCCAGACGATTGAGAATCAGGAATTCCAGCAAGGCTTTCTGGGCATGCAGCCGGTTTTCCGCCTCATGCCAGACTGCCGAGCTTTCGTGGTCCATCATGTCTGCCGAAATCTCTTCACCCCGGTGGGCGGGCAGGCAGTGCATGAAAAGGGCGTCTTTGTCGGCCTGAGCCATCAGAGCCGGGTTGATCTGATAGCTGCGGAAGGCTTTTTCCCGGGCTTTCTGCTCGTCTTCCTGGCCCATGGATGCCCAGACATCGGTGACCAGCAGTTGGGCGCCCCGTGCTGCCTCTTCTGGCGCGCGCACAACGGTCACCCTGTCAGCATGCTGTTCGATCAGCTGTTGATCCGGTTCGTAACCCTCTGGGCAGGCAACGTTCAGGTGGAAATCGAAACGCTCTGCAGCGTTTATGTACGAGTGGCACATATTGTTGCCGTCACCAATCCAGGCCACGGTGGCACCACGGATGCTGCCGCGAAGCTCCCGATAGGTCTGCATGTCGGCCAGCAGCTGGCAGGGGTGGAATTCGTCGGTGAGAGCGTTGATCACGGGCTTGCTGGAGGCAGTGGCAAAGCGCTCGACCGTTTCGTGGGCAAAGGTACGGATCATCACCGCGTCGACCATGCTGGAGATCACAATGGCAGAATCCTCGATCGGTTCGCCGCGGCCAAGCTGTGTATCCTTGGGCGAGAGGAACATGGCGCTACCCCCGAGCTGGGTCATGCCGGCTTCGAAGGAAACCCGGGTCCGGGTGGACGATTTTTCGAAGATCATTGCCAGCACCCGGTTTTTAAGGGTGTCCCTGGTCTGGCCTGAACGCCACTCTTTGCGTAATTTGGAAGCATGATCGAGCAGATCTTCCAGTTCCGCCGTGGTCATGTCGTTCAGTGTCAGAAAATGTCTTGCTGCCATGAAAGGCCCCTGTTTCAAGCAAACTGCCCGTTCGGAAAAGCCAACAAGTCTAGCCCGTCGCTACCCTGAAAACAACGCCGGGCGCGGTGCTGTTGTTCTGGGTCAAAACGGACGGTTTGTTGAGGCCTGAGGCACCCGTGTACAATAAGCGCAAAGGCCGTTTGGCGGCAAAGCTGACTCCCAACCAGAGGAATGAGTTCATGGACATCAATGAAACCATCAAGAGCCAACTTGAAGAGAACCCGGTTATTCTTTACATGAAGGGCACCCCGCAAGCTCCGCAGTGCGGTTTCTCGGCACGTACTGTTCAGGCTCTGATGGCGTGCGGTGAGCGCTTTGCGTTTGTGAATATTCTCGACAATCAGGAACTGCGTGAGGCCCTGAAAGTCTATTCCAGCTGGCCAACCTATCCGCAGCTCTACATCAACGGTGAGCTGGTGGGTGGTTGCGACATAGTTCTGGAAATGTCAGAAAGTGGCGAGCTGGCCAAGATGGTCAAGGATGCTGCGGGTCAGGCCGAAGCCTGATCAACCTGCTACTCGTAACGGTATTTAAGCTTTATCGTAAAACGACCTCCTATCCCGCTCTCTGGAGCGGGATAGGGGCTTGCCTCTAAAGCCGCCCGGTATATTGCGGCGTCTACATCCTTTAGGTCCGTTGATTTAACGATTTTCGCGCCCGTCACCGCGCCATTTCCCATTAATCTGAGTTCTATTTCTGCTATCCATGTCTTTGATCCCTCCGAGTCTACAGGCACCCTAATCGTCTCTCGGAAGAGATATTCCGACAAATGACTTGAGAGTTTTGCGACAAAAGGGTCTCTTTCATCGGGAGTCTCAGTCTTTTGCGTTACTGGCTCCGGCGTTTCTACGGCCTCGCTTGCACGTGCAGTCAATGCAGGTGTAGCAACTGATGCAGGGGATTCGAAGGATGTTGCCCGGGTTTGGGTGCTTTCGGTTGTCCGCTTCGGGGAATCTGGCTGTGTCGCAGTGACGGTTTGCGATTCGGGCGGAGCACTGAAGGTAGATTCTGTCGAGGTTACCACCGGCTCGGCCGGCGGGATCTCGAACTCGGAGTGCCTGGGCTTTGGCGGTTCCGGACTTGCCACGCTCTCTGGTGTCGGGACGGCCGCCGGGGTTGTCAGCGTAAAAACCAGCCGGTGAGTCAGTTCCCGGGCCTCCTTCAGAGGCGATGGAAGCCCGGCCAGTACCAGAGTGTGAGCCAGTATGGCCAGGGAAACCGCTAGCAGGAGCCGATAGGATGCCGGCATTGAGGGTGAACGAAAACCCGTGTCCGGCATCTATATCAGGCGGTTTTTGTGCGCAGGTTGCCCACGACGGCATTCAGGGCCCGGTCAATCAAGGCACCCTGTTCGAGCAGCGTCAGGCGGCCACGGCGCATCTCATGAGCCAGCTCAACACGGGTTTTCTCAATGACTTTCAGGCCCATACGGTTGACGAACACAAAGCAGTCCGCTTCATCAATAATGGCTGAGAGCTTGCAGCGGAAGCTGGTGCCGTTGACCAGGCGGAACTCCACCCAGTTGCCAATTTCGATAGTGTCGAGCTTGGCCACATATTCGGCAATCGCAGCATCTTCCAGTTCCTGTTGCCGTTCAACGGCGGTCTGGTGCACGGTCGGGGCTTCGTCTTCGGCATCCGACGGTGCATCCTGACGAGCTTCGATGGCGGCGTTGGTCCGGAAGGCCTCAGCCAGCTCATGCTTCAGGTGCCCCATCATCTGATCAAGCCGGGTGGCGTTGTAGGAGACTTCCTCAAGTCCTGCCCGCAGTGATTTCAACAGACCGGGCACAACCCGAACCCACTGGTCACGCTCTTCATCTTCTTCATGGGGGTGCAGGCACCAGATCAGGTCATCCACGACCCGTGCTGTTTCGTGCCAGCGATGTTCGGTGTCGTCCTTCAGGTAGGCCAGGAACATAACCCGGCTCCAGCCATTCATCAGAATATCGCTGACCGAGTCCGGAAGCCGGTAACGGGATACTTTTTCCCGTAACAGCCGGTCCACCTCTTCCTGGGCCTTCTGGGATTTGATGCGACCACGTTCCGATTCTCGTGTTCTCTGTTCCACCAGGGAGGCCTTACGGTTTTCTCGCTCCAGGAATTGCTCAAATTCTTCGTTCAGGGTTTCGAACAACTGAATGTTGCCATCGAATTCATTGAGGATTCGTTGCACCACGTTGTGTATCTGACCGTACAGCTTGTCTCGGGTTTTCTCATCGCTGCTGCTCCAGCCAATGCCCGCGCGGGCGAGGGAGTTGAGCAGCTTGCGGGCCGGGTGGGTTGCCTTGCTGAAGAAACTCTTGTCCTTGATCACAACCTTCAGAATCGGAATCTGTAGGCGACTGATCAGCACCTGAACCGGGGCGGACAGGTTGTAGTCATCAAGGATGAACTCGAACAGCATGGAGACCAGATTGATCAGATCTTCATCCACTTCATTCAGTGCGGGCTGGCGACCATCTTGAGCGTCGGCCTTAGCCAGCAGTTGCTGAACGACCTGGCGCAGGTCGACGGTTACGGGCTCACCCGTGCTAAGGTCGTCGGTTTCCGGCCAGTTTTGCTGAAGCGGAATGGCGTTGAGCATATCGGCCAGTTCCCGGCCTCCGACCACTCTCAGAGAGGGATCGGCGCTGCGTGGGGGCATGCCGGCATTGGACCTTTGCAGAGCCAGCATCTGACGGATCTGGTCAAACAGTACGGTGTCTTCCGGGCGTTGATCGTAGCCGGCAGTCGTCTCGCTGGGGCTTTCGGCAGAGCTGTCTGCTGTTGCAGATGGCTTCTGGCTCTGGTTCTTCTTGCCGTGATAACGGAAGTTCGGGATAACGCCGGCCTGGATCAGAATGCGATTGGCTTCATCCAGGAGCATGCCCAGGTTGGAGATCACGTAACGGTCAAATTGCTTGAGCAGGATGAGCCGTTCGCGAATCTGGATATCGAGGGCCTGAATCGCTTCGGTAAAAGCGCTGCACAGGTGCTCCGGTGCCATCGGGTTGACCGGCTCCTGCTCGGTGGCGTCCGGATAGATCTCGGTAAAACGGGCCTGCAATTGCAGTAAAGGGCCTTGGAAGTGCGCCTTGGCCTTGGTGGTCATGGCGTTGAAGGCAACCTGTTCTTCCAGATCGTCATTGCCAACCAGCGAAAGAGTGTCGGCACTGGCCTGCGGGCTGGCTTCGGTTGACGGAAGCTGGCCGGCATGGGGCGGGTTGGCAAAGAACTGGGCAACCGTATTCTGAAAATGACGCTCTACGCCCTTGCGCTTGATGCGAATCTCGCGCATGGCTTCGAAGTAGCGGTTTTGTTCATTGTTGCTGCGGGCATTGTTGGCCAGTTCGAAGAGTGAATCATCGACGGCATCGAAAGCCCCCTGCAACAAATCACCCAGCCCCGCAACAACGGTGTCGCGGATGCGGGCTACCTCCGCAGGAACCGGTCGGGTGCTTGCCGCTTCCCTGTGCTCGCGGAGGTAATGTATGCCGGACTGCTTGTTCATGGCCGACTCCTGTTTACGCCTCAACCGGATACATGACCGAGCCTGATTCTTGTCTGTTCTGATTATTGGATAAATTTAGCGCATTTTGATCTGCATTAACATGAATAAACGCTAACCTGCGATCAGGTTCATAAACTCCGGCCACGCTTTTTCTTGCGTTTGGGGTGGACAATGGCGGCTTTAACCACGTTGTCCTTGATTTGCAGGACTTCAATACGATGACCGCCAACTTTCAGACACACGTTGGTGTCCGGAATATTTTCCAGAGTTTCGGTGATAAGTCCGTTCAGGGTTTTCGGGCCATCGGTTGGCAGATGCCAGCCCAGGGTCTTGTTGATCGTCCGCACGGCGGCACTGCCATCGATGATAAAGGTGCCGTTGTCCTGGGGAATGATGTCGGGCGAGGTGGCGGCATAATCGGTGGTAAATTCCCCGACGATTTCCTCAAGAATATCCTCAAGCGTAGCCAGGCCCAGTACATCGCCGTATTCATCCACCACAATGCCGAACCGGCGTTTGCCTTTCTGGAAGTTCAGTAGTTGGGTATTGAGCGCAGTGCTCTCCGGAATGAAGTAGGGTTCCTGGCACAGCTGCATGATCATCGCCTTGTTGATGTCTGCCTCCTGCAGCAGCCTGGCCGCGCTGCGAAGGTGCAGAATGCCCTGAATGTTGTTGATGTCACCCTTGAAGATAGGCAGCCGCGTGTGTTGGCTGCTTCTGAGCTGGCGCAGGATAGTGTCTGTGTCGTCTTCCAGGTCGATGCCGACGACTTCGTTTCGGGGCACCATGATGTCATTGACGGTGACATTCTCCAGATCCAGGATGCTGACCAGCATGTCTTTGTGCCGGGCCGGAATCAGTGCGCCGGCCTCGTTCACCACGGTTCTGAGTTCTTCACGGCTGAGATGATCTTCCGAGGCCTGGGCCGAGGAGACGCCCAGAACGCGAAGAATGCCGGTGGTAAACAGGTTGACCGTCCATACCAGCGGGTACAGAAGTTTCAGCAACGGCCCAAGAATATGACTGGCCGGGAAGGCAATTTTTTCAGGGAACAGGGCTGCGAGAGTTTTCGGGGTGACCTCGGCAAAAATGAGGATAACGATCGTCAGCAGTAAGGTGGCAATTGCGATACCGGCGTCGCCCCAGAGGCGAATCGCGATGACCGTGGCGATCGATGACGCAAGAATGTTCACGAAGTTGTTGCCGATCAGGATAACGCCGATCAACTGGTCGGTTCGGTTAAGCAGGCCTTGCGCTCGCTGGGCCCCTTTGTGGCCGGTGTTCGCTATGTGTTTCAGGCGGTAGCGGTTCAGGGACATCATGCCGGTTTCAGAGCTGGAGAAAAACGCAGAGAGGATGATCAGTCCGACAAGTAGAATAAACAGCGCGGTGAGCGATGTTTCGTTCAAGAGAGCAGCCCTTATATTGAGGATAAGTTGCGAAAATAGGATTTGAAGGTAACAGGTGTCAAGCGGGTTAGGTCAGTAAGGGGGGTCGGGTCTCAGACGCCCCGGTGGAAAACCAGCTCGAGAACAAACTTGCTGCCGTAGAAGGCCAGCATCAGCAGTGCGCAGCCTGCCAGTGTCCAGCGACTGGCGGTGATGCCGCGCCAGCCTTTGGTGTAGCGGCCTACCAACAGTCCGACAAAAACCAGCAGGGACAGCAGGGAAAAAATGGTTTTGTGGGCCAGATCCTGAGCAAAAAGGTCTTCAATGAAAACAGCGCCAGTGACAATGGCGAGTACCAGCAGCACAACGCCCGCCCAGACCATTTCAAACAACAATGACTCCATGGTTTGCAGCGGTGGCAGGTTCCTTACCAGCAAGCTGTTGTAGTTGCGCTTGAGCTGCCGGTTCTGTACGTACAGTAAAACCGCCTGTATGGCTGCCAGGGTAAACAGGCTGTATGCCGTGACTGACAGGGCAATGTGAGACAGCATGCCGTAGCTTTCTTCGGACACCAGACGAGACGGTGTGTGGGTAATCAGCGCCATGACAATGGTCAGTGCTGCAATCGGATAGGCCGCAATGAACAGGCTTTGTACGGGTTTGCTCAGATTTAGTCCCAGAAGCAGAAAGACAATGAGCCAGGAGATCAGAACGGAGCTCTTGAAGAAACTGAAGTCGAAGCCGCCGTCCAGGTGTACGGTCTGGGCAATGAGCAGGCCATGGCCGATCAGGGCAAGCACGCCAATCAGTGTCGTAACCGCCAGGTTACTGTGGACCTTGCCACGTAAATGGAGGGCCTGAAGCGCGGTTCCAACGCTATAGAGGAAAAGTGCGGTAACCGCGAGAATCAGCGTTCCCATGACATCCTTAATCGTGTTGCCTGATGAAGTGAAATCGGCGCGGAGTTGTTCAGAGGCTCCGTAGTCTGGGTATAATGTCGTGATTATGCAACAGGAATCAAGCAGGCCGACCTGGCTTCTTGATCTGTGTGAACAAATTCTCCGGGGTACGGAAGAGCAACATGTTTGAGAATCTCCAGGACCGGCTATCCGGTAGCTTGCGCAAGATCTCGGGCCAGGCGCGCCTGACTGACGACAATATCAAGGACACGCTCCGTGAAGTGAGGATGGCCCTGCTGGAGGCTGATGTCGCCCTGCCGGTGGTCAAGGCCTTTATTGAAGGGGTTCGTGAGCGTGCGATCGGCCAGGAAGTTCAGCGGAGCCTGACCCCGGGCCAGGTCTTCGTTAAGGTTGTCCAGCAGGAGTTGGAACGGGTCATGGGGGAGGGCAATGAATCCCTGAACCTCGCCACGCGTCCGCCCGCGGTCATTATGATGGCGGGCCTCCAGGGTGCGGGTAAAACCACCACGGTGGCCAAGCTGTCCCGTTTCCTGAAAGAGCGTGAGAAAAAGTCCGTGCTGGTGGTCAGTGCCGATATTTATCGGCCGGCGGCCATCCGTCAGCTGGAAACGCTTGCCGGTGAAGTGGGCGTTGAATTCTTCCCCAGCACCACCGAGCAGGATCCGGTGGATATTGCCAATGGTGCCATCGAGGCTGCCCGCCGCAAGCACATTGATGTGGTTATCCTGGATACCGCGGGTCGTCTGCACGTGGATGAGCAGATGATGGGTGAAATCGGTCGCCTGCATAAGGCGGTGAATCCGGTTGAAACCCTGTTTGTGGTTGATGCCATGACTGGCCAGGACGCGGCCAATACCGCCAAGGCATTTAACGACGCGTTACCGCTGACCGGCGTGGTGCTGACCAAGACCGACGGCGATGCCCGTGGCGGTGCGGCGTTGTCCGTGCGTCACATCACCGGCAAGCCCATCAAGTTCCTGGGTATTGGTGAAAAGTCAGACGCTCTGGAGCCTTTCTATCCTGATCGTGTTGCCTCCCGCATCCTTGGCATGGGGGATGTGCTCTCCCTGATTGAGGAAGCTGAGCGCAAGCTGGACCGGAAGAAAGCCGAGAAGCTCACCAAGAAGATCAAGAAAGGTAAAGGTTTTGATCTGGAAGACTTTCGCGACCAGCTCCAGCAAATGAAGAATATGGGCGGTATCGGCGGGCTGTTGGACAAGTTGCCGGGCATGGGGCAGATGGCCCAGATGGCGCAGGCTCAGGTTAACGACAAGTCGGTTGGTCAGATGGAAGCCATTATCTGCTCCATGACGCCAAAAGAGCGCCGCTATCCGGACGTTATCAATAACTCTCGCAAGCGTCGGATTGCCGCCGGTTCCGGCACCCAGATCCAGGACGTGAACCGTCTGCTCAAGCAGCACAAGCAGATGCAGAAGATGATGAAAAAGTTTGGCAAGAAGGGCGGGGTGGCTAACCTGATGCGCGGTATGGGTGGTATGATGCCGCCCGGCGGCGGTGGTGGCATGCCTCCATTTGGCCGTATGTAAAAAGCCTTACATATAAAATGGGGAAACCGGTGGTTTCCCTGTTTTCATTGGCGCTTTTTTCGCATAGAATAGCGCCCCTTTCGAGTATGGGTCTTCCCGTCAGCCGTGAAACGGTGTGTCGGGAATCGTACAAAGTTCGTACAACAGAACAGGATATTGGTCGAAATGGTAACAATCCGTTTGGCTCGTGGCGGCTCCAAGAAGCGCCCGTTCTACCATCTGACAGTCACTGACAGCCGTAACTCCCGTGACGGCCGTTTCATTGAGCGTGTTGGTTTCTTCAACCCGATTGCCCGTGGTCAGGAAGAGCGTCTGCGTGTTAATCGTGAGCGCGTTGATTTCTGGCTGGGCCAGGGTGCACAGGCCAGTGAGCGTGTTGCTCAGCTGCTGAAGGCTGCTCAGTAATAGCATTGTTGGTACCGGGGTTGTAAAGGCATGACGCAGAATTCGCAGGAAACTGTGATCGGCCGGATCACCTCGGTGTTCGGGGTAAAGGGTTGGCTTAAGGTCTTCTCTTACACAGACCCGAAAGACGGAATACTGAACTACCGTGACTGGACTCTGCTCCTGGACGGCAAGCGTATTCCGATCAGGCTTGAGGAAGGTCGCCGCCAGGGGCAGGGGATCGTCGTCAGGCTTAAAGGTATTGATGATCGTGAAGTAGCCCGCACATATTGCGGAGCGGAGATCCGGGTTCCCACCGAGCAACTGCCGGAACTGCCCGAAGGGGAGTTCTACTGGCATCAGCTGGAAGGTCTGGATGTCTTCACGGTAGAAGGTGAGTGCCTGGGTAAGGTGCATCACCTTCTGGAGACAGGCTCCAATGATGTCCTGGTGGTGCACGCTACGGCGGGCTCTATTGACCAGCGCGAGCGTCTGATTCCCTATCTGCCGGATCAAGTGGTTCAGCAGGTGGATCTCAAAGGCTCTCGCATGGTGGTTGACTGGGATCCGGAGTTCTGACGGGTGTGGATTGGCGCAGTCAGTCTGTTCCCGGATATGTTTTCTGCGGTGACGGATTACGGGATTACCGGGAGGGCATTGCGTGAAGGTCTGTTGACCTTTCAGAGCTGGAATCCTCGGGATTACACCCACGATCGTCATCGCACGGTGGATGACCGGCCTTATGGTGGTGGCCCGGGGATGCTGATGAAAATTCAGCCTCTGCGGGACGCAATCCAGGCGGCCAGGGCATCGGCACCCGGCAAGGCCTGTGTGGTCTATCTTTCGCCGCAGGGTGAAAGGCTGGATCAGTCGGTGGTGGAGTCACTCGCCGCCGAGCAGCAGCTGATTCTCGTTGCCGGTCGTTATGAAGGTGTGGATGAGCGCCTGATTGCGGCAGAGGTCGACCGGGAGGTATCCCTTGGGGATTTCGTTCTCTCGGGTGGCGAGCTGGCAGCGATGGCTGTAATTGATGCGGTAACACGCCTCATCCCCGGAGCGCTGGGTCATGCGCAGTCGGCAGAGCAGGATTCCTTTGCCGACGGATTGCTGGATTGTCCGCACTACACCCGGCCCGAGGTTTACGAAGGTCAGGCGGTGCCGGAAGTTCTGTTGGGCGGTCACCATGAACAGATCCGGCGTTGGCGATTGAAAGAATCGTTGAGGCGAACCAGTGAGCGGCGCCCCGACCTGCTGGAAAAGCGGGAACTTACGGAAGAAGAGCGTCAGTTGCTGGAAGAAATTTTGAACGAACCGGGTGCCTCTGAGTCATCAGGGCATTGAAAGATTGGGTATCAGGAGCATTACGATGAGCGGCAAGAACAACATCATCAGTCAACTTGAAGCAGAACAGATGACCAAGGAAATCCCCGCGTTCGCGCCGGGCGATACCGTGGTTGTACAGGTTCGCGTAACTGAAGGTAACCGTGAGCGTCTGCAGGCGTTTGAAGGCGTGGTTATCGGCAAGCGTAACCGTGGCATGAACTCTTCCTTCACCGTTCGTAAGATCTCTTACGGCGTGGGCGTTGAGCGTACTTTCCAGACCTACTCCAAGCTGATCGACAGCGTCAGTGTGAAGCGTCGTGGTGACGTGCGTCAGGCCAAGCTTTACTACCTGCGCGACCTGTCTGGTAAGGCAGCTCGTATCAAGGAAAAGCTTAACTGATTCAGATTCGTCTGTTCAGTACCAAAAAAGCAGCCTCAAGGGGCTGCTTTTTTTATGGTTTAATGCCTGCGATGACTCCGGAATCGAAGAGGGTGCTGTGCCAAGGCCAGAAGATGAGCAGTTGATAGAGCGTTTCAGTGATGCGGTCTGGCTTGAGGATGGCCTTGGCGAGAAAACCCGGCAGGCCTATGCCAGTGATCTGTACCGTTTGTCCGGGTGGCTGGAGCAGCAAGCTGGGGCGCCAACCCTGCGCAGCGCACGACGCACAGACCTTTTGGCCTGGATGTCCCGGGGCTTGTCCGACGGCCTGAAAACCAGCACGGCGGCCCGCCGTCTGTCTGGCGTAAGGCGCTTTTATCGTTTTCTGTTGCGTGAAGGCATTATTGCCGAAGACCCAACGTTGCGGATTGACAGCCCTAGGTTGCCCCGGCGCTTGCCGGATACCCTGACCGAGGCCGACGTGGAGTCGCTGCTGACTGAGCCGGACCCGGAGCAGCCAGTAGAATTGCGGGATCGGGCCATGCTGGAGATTCTCTATGGCTGCGGACTTCGGGTTTCGGAGTTGACGGGGCTGACGGTGGACCAGGTCAACCTGAGGCAGGGCGTGGTTCGCATTCAGGGCAAGGGCGGCAAGGAGCGTTTGGTGCCGCTGGGTGAGGAAGCTGTGGACTGGTTATTGCAGTATATGCGGCAGGCCCGGGGCGAGCTGCTGCGAGGCAAAACCAGTGATGCCCTGTTTCCGGGTAATCGTGGCACCGCCATGACCCGGCAGGCCTTCTGGTATCGAATCCGGCATTATGCGATTCGCTGCGGAATCACCAAGCACCTTTCTCCTCATACGCTCAGGCATGCATTTGCCACCCATTTGCTCAATCACGGGGCGGATCTTCGGGTGGTGCAGATGCTGTTGGGGCATTCAGATCTGTCGACCACCCAGATCTACACCCATGTTGCGCGGCAAAGATTGCAGGATCTTCATCAGGCCCATCACCCCAGGGGTTGACTGCGGCCGCTCCGGAGGCTGAACTAATCCGATTTTCCGGTGTCGCAGACACCACACAAACCGACAGAGGTAGTTTCAAGCTCATGAACATCAAATCAGTAGCAGTGTCCGTTGGACTGGCGCTGACCCTGGTCGGGGCGCCAGCCTCCCAGGCAGGCGAAGCCGAAGACCGCATTGCCCAGCGGCTGACCGAGGCGGTTCCCGGTCTCAAGGTAAACTCTGTTCGCGAATCTGAGGCAAAAGGGTTGTACGAAGTTCAGAGCAACAACGGCGACACCATCTACACCACGGAAGACGGCACCTATCTGCTGACGGGCGATCTGCTGAAAATCACCGAAAACGGCATTGCCAACGTTACTGAAGAATCCCGTGCGGGTTCCCGTAAGGACCTGATGGCGGATTATGGTGGCAAGGGCGTGATTTCGTATCCGGCCAAGGGTAAAGAGAAGGCGGTCGTTAATGTGTTTACCGATATCGATTGCCCCTATTGCCGGAAGTTGCACGATGAAGTGCCCCAGTTGAATGAGTACGGTATTACCGTCAATTACTACGCGTTTCCCCGTTCCGGGCCAGGTACGGCCTCCTTCAATAAATATATCTCGGTCTGGTGCGCTGACGATCAGCAGGCCGCTATGGATGCCGCCAAGGCCGGGCGTTCGGTAGAGCAGAAGAGTTGTGAGAACCCGGTGGCAGAGCAGTATCGTCTCGGCGGTCAGGTTGGGGTGACCGGCACGCCGGCTATTTTGCTGGAAGACGGCAATATGGTTCGGGGTTATGTGCCGGCCCGAAATCTGGCCGAGGGTCTCGGTATTCTGTGAACCTGTCGGTGTTCGTCGCCAGTCGTCATCTTTGTTGAAAGCGTGACCGATTCAGGGCTTATTCAGCCGGCCCTGAATCGGTATACTATGCCCCCTTATTGCAATCCATCAGCACCCCCATCGGGATCAGAGGTGAGAGCTTGAAAGACGTCAATGTCGGAATTTGCGGACTGGGAACCGTAGGCGGCGGTACATTCAATGTCCTGACTCGCAACGCCGAGATTATTGCGGGTCGTGCCGGCTGCAACATCCGGATTGCCCGGGTGGCGAGCCGCCATAGCCGCGATGACCTTGATCTGGGCAATGTCCCGTTCAGTACCGACATTTATGACGTGGTGAACGATCCTTCGATTGATATCGTGGTGGAGCTGATTGGTGGCTACGATGCGGCCAAAGAGCTGGTGCTGGCGGCCATTGCCAACGGCAAGCATGTGGTGACTGCCAACAAGGCCCTGATTGCCGTGCACGGTAATGAGATTTTTGACGCAGCGGAGAAGGCCGGCGTTGTGGTTGCCTACGAAGCCGGCGTTGCCGGCGGCATTCCGGTAATCAAGTCTGTGCGTGAGGGCCTGGCCGCCAACCGCATTGACACCATTGCCGGCATTATCAATGGCACCGGCAATTACATTCTCACCGAAATGCGCGCGGGCCGGGAATTTGGTGAAGTCCTCAAAGAAGCGCAGGCGCTGGGCTACGCGGAAGCGGACCCGACGTTCGATGTGGAAGGTATTGATGCCGCTCACAAACTGACCATCCTGGCGGCGTCCGGGTTCGGCGTTCCCCTTCAGTTTGAGAAAGGTTTTACCGAGGGCATTTCCGGTATTACTCCATATGATATTTCCCACGCAGAGTTGCTGGGGTACCGGGTGAAGCACCTGGGCATCGCCCGTCGTCGTGAAGATGGTATTGAACTGCGGGTGCATCCGACGCTGGTGCCACAGAGTCATCTGATTGCTCAGGTTGATGGCGTTCTTAACGCAGTCCTGGTGGATGGCGATGCTGTTGGCCAGACCATGTATTACGGTCCTGGTGCCGGGGATGAGGCTACAGCATCTGCGGTCATCGCAGACATCGTGGACGTCGCCCGTGCGGTGGCCAGCAACAGCCAGCAGCGCATTCCCTACCTCGGATTTACGCCGGACGCCCTGGAAGACCTGCCGGTGCTGCCAATGGAAGATGTCCAGTCGGCTTACTACCTGCGAATCCAGGCCTTTGACCATCCGGGTGTGTTGGCCAAGATTGCTGCGATTCTGAGTGAGCACGGCATCAACATCGAGTCGATCATGCAGAAAGAATCCGAATTCAAGGATGGCCGGATTCCGGTCATCATCCTGACCCACACGGTTCAGGAGCGCCAGATGAACCTGGCCATTGACGAGATGGAATCCCTCGCCGACATCGATGGCAAGGTTGTCCGTATTCGCGCAGAAAACTTTAACTGACAGGTACGCACGTGAGATACATCAGTACACGGGGCGAAGCTCCCGCACTGGGCTTTGAAGACGTTCTTCTGACCGGACTGGCCACCGATGGTGGCCTCTATGTGCCGGAATCGTTGCCGCACTTCAGCCTGGAAGAAATTCGTAGCTGGCGCGGGCTTCCCTATGCGGAGCTGGCCTACAAAGTGATGTATCCGTTCGTAGAGGATGCCATCCCGGCGGACGACTTCCGCAAGATGCTGGATGAAACCTACAGCGTGTTCAGTCATCAGGCGGTCGCGCCGCTGGTGCAGCTGGACACCAACGAGTGGGTGATGGAACTGTTCCGCGGCCCCACGCTGGCGTTCAAGGACTTCGCCCTGCAGCTGCTGGGCCGCCTGCTGGACTACGTTCTCGAGAAGCGTAATCAGCACGTTGTGATCATGGGGGCCACCTCCGGTGATACCGGCTCTGCCGCTATCGAAGGCTGTCGCCGTTGCGAGCATGTGGATATCTTTATCCTGCACCCGCACCAGCGGGTGTCGGAAGTACAGCGTCGGCAGATGACCACGGTGCAGGGTGACAACATCCATAACATCGCAGTCAAAGGCAATTTCGACGACTGCCAGCGCATGGTGAAGGAGAGCTTCGGCAACCAGTCCTTCCTGGGCGGTAAAACCCAGCTGGCGGCGGTGAATTCCATTAACTGGGCCCGGATCATGGCCCAGATTGTCTACTACTTCCAGGCATCCCTGGCCCTGGGTGGTCCGGACCGCAGCATGGCGTTCTCTGTGCCCACAGGCAACTTTGGTGACATTTTTGCCGGCTACCTGGCCAAGAAGATGGGTCTGCCCATCAGCCAACTGGTGATTGCCACCAACCGTAACGATATCCTGCATCGCTTCATGAGCGGCAACAAGTATGAGCAGCACCAGCTGGAGCATACCCTGTCGCCGAGCATGGACATCATGGTATCCAGCAACTTCGAACGCCTGCTGTTTGATCTGCACGGCCGTGACGGAGCGGCGGTCAAAACCTTGCTGGAAAATGCAGCCAAGGGCCCGGTCAGCATTGAAGACTACCGCTGGAAGCACGCCCGCAAGCTGTTCGACAGCGATGCGGTGGACGACAAGACCACCTGC
The DNA here is from genome assembly GCF_003634635.1 of Marinobacter nauticus. Lineage (GTDB taxonomy): Bacteria > Pseudomonadota > Gammaproteobacteria > Pseudomonadales > Oleiphilaceae > Marinobacter > Marinobacter nauticus. Next base: position 189,919 of record NZ_RBJB01000005.1, read on the forward strand.
GACACCATTCGTGACGTCTACGAGCAGAACGAATACCTGCTGGACCCACACACTGCCATTGGCGTTCGCGCTGCCCGCAACTGCCGCCGCGACTCTGCCGTGCCCATGATCACACTGGGTACCGCGCACCCGGCCAAGTTCCCGGATGCCATCGCCGAAACCGGCCTGAGCGTCAAGCCGCAACTGCCGGCCCATATGGCCGACCTGTTCGAGCGGGAAGAGCGTTACACCGTGCTGGATAACGATGTGTCCGAGGTGCAGGGCTTTATCGCCAAGCATTGGAAGAACGCCTGATCCGGCATGACTCCTAAAAAGATCCTGCGTCGCCCCCAGCCGTCCGATGTGACGGGCTGGGGGCAAAATCTGCCTCCCATCCTTCGCCGTCTGTACGCCGCCCGCGGTGTGCAATCCGACGACCAGCTCCAGTACACCCTGAAACACCTGGCTTCGCCCATGCAGCTGCGTGGTATTGATCGCGCAGTTGAACTGCTGGCAGAGGCCATCGTGCAGAAGCAGCGGGTGATGGTGCTGGGGGACTTCGACGCCGATGGCGCCACCAGTACCTCGGTGGCCATGCTGGGTTTGTCTATGCTCGGCGTGGCCGCTATCGATTTCCGGGTGCCCAGCCGATTCTCTGATGGCTACGGCCTGACACCCGGCATCATCCACCGGTTGCAGGAAGAGGGGGATTTGCCGGACCTCCTGGTGACCGTCGATAACGGCATCTCCGCCATCGAAGGCGTGCGTGCTGCCCGGGAGTTGGGCATCAAAGTGGTTATCACCGACCACCACCTGGCCGGAGAAGAGCTGCCAGATGCCGATGCCATTGTGAACCCCAATCAACCCGGTTGCCCGTTCCTGAGCAAAAATGCGGCCGGAGTGGGCGTGATGTTCTACGTGCTCACGGCGCTGCGTAAGTACCTGCGAGACAACAACCTGCTGCCGGACCCGGAGCCGAATCTGGGCAGCCTGCTGGACCTGGTGGCCTTGGGTACCGTGGCCGACGTGGTGCCGCTGGACCATAACAACCGCATCTTTGTGGAGCAGGGCATCCGCCGCATCCGCAAAGGCGAAGCCCGACCGGGCATCCTGGCCCTGCTGGAAGTAGCCGGCCGCGACTACACCGAAATCAGCGCCACCGATCTGGGCTTTGTGGTTGGCCCACGCCTGAACGCTGCCGGCAGGCTGGACGACATGAGTATCGGCATCGCCTGCCTGCTCGCCGACAGTCGCGACGAAGCGCTGCGTCTGGCCCGGGAACTGGACAACTTCAACCGCGAACGCCGCACCATTGAAAAAGACATGAAAGCCCAGGCCCAGGACCTGTTGGCCTCCATGTCCCTCGATATTGACGGCCTGCCCTGGGGGCTGGCCCTGTTCGACCAGGACTGGCACCAGGGCGTGATCGGCATCCTGGCCGCCAGAATCCGCGAACAGACCCATCGCCCCACCATTGCTTTTGCACCCGACGACGACGGCGAACACCTGAAAGGCTCTGCCCGATCCATCCCCGGCCTGCATATTCGAGATGCCCTGGCTGTGGTCGATGCGAAGAATCCGGGCCTGATGAAAAAATACGGCGGCCACGCCATGGCCGCCGGCATGACCATTGCCCGGGACGACCTCGAACGGTTCAGCAACGCCTTCGACCAGGCCGTGCGCGATACCCTGAAACCGGAAGACCTGGAAGCCGCCATCACCACTGACGGCCCCCTGGCCCCGGAAGAGCTGAACCTGGACACCGCCTACCTGCTCAAACGCGCCGGCCCCTGGGGGCAGCATTTCCCGGAGCCGGTGTTTGATGGCGAATTCCGGGTAGTGAGCCAGCGAATTGTCGGCGAGAACCACCTGAAACTGGTGCTGCAGCCGGTTGAAGGCGGGGGCATTATTGATGGCATTGCCTTCAACACCGGGCCGGAAGTGCCGGACTTTACCCGGAGTGGCGCGCGGGTGGTTTATAAGCCGGATGCCAATACGTTCCGGGGACGGACCAATTTGCAGCTTCTGGTGGATTACCTGGAACCTTTAGGCTGATTAGGCTTGCTGATTTAACCCGCAAATTCCGGTAGAATCCGCCCTCTGTTTTTATCGCACCATTTTCCAAAGCGAGACAAGGTTTCATGGAAATTAATCCCATAGTGACGAAGATCAAAGAGCTTCGCGAGCGCACTGAAGCGCTGAGGGGGTATCTTTGACTACGATCAGCGAAGTGAACGCCTGACCGAAGTCGAACGCGAACTCGAACAACCCACCGTCTGGGACGATCCCGAGCGGGCCCAGGCATTGGGCAAAGAGCGCTCAGACCTTGAACTGATCGTTAAAACCATCGACAACCTCACCAACGGCCTGGCCGATGCAGAAAGCCTGCTCGACATGGCTGTGGAAGAGGACGACGAAGGCACCGTCCAGGAAATCGAAGCCGATCTCGAAAACCTTGATAAAGAACTCGAGAAGCTCGAATTCCGCCGCATGTTCTCCGGCGAAATGGACGCCAACAACGCCTACCTGGATATCCAGGCCGGCTCCGGCGGTACTGAAGCCCAGGACTGGGGCAACATGCTGTTGCGTATGTACCTGCGCTGGGCCGAGCGTCGTGGCTTCAAGGCCGAAATCGTTGAACTGCAGGAAGGTGAAGTGGCCGGCATCAAGAGTGCCACCATCCACATCCAGGGCGACTACGCCTACGGCTGGCTACGCACAGAAACCGGCGTACACCGCCTGGTGAGGAAATCCCCGTTTGATTCCGGCAACCGTCGCCATACCTCTTTCTCTTCCGTGTTTGTATCACCGGAAGTGGACGACAGCTTCGAAATCGAGATCAACCCGGCGGATCTGCGGGTCGATGTGTATCGCGCTTCCGGCGCCGGTGGTCAGCACGTTAACCGGACCGAATCCGCAGTGCGACTGACCCACAACCCCACGGGCATCGTGGTGGCCTGTCAGGCCGGCCGAAGCCAGCACCAGAACAAAGACCAGGCCATGAAGCAGCTCAAGGCCAAGCTCTTTGAACTGGAAATGCAGAAGCGTAACGAAGAGAAACAGAAAGCCGAAGACTCCAAGTCTGACATCGGCTGGGGTAGCCAGATCCGTTCCTACGTGCTGGACGACAGCCGTATCAAAGACCTGCGCACCAAGGTGGAAACCAGCAACACCCAGTCGGTGTTGGATGGTGACATCGACAAGTTTATTGAAGCCAGTCTGAAGATGGCGCTGTAGACGGCGCCATCCAAACCAAACCGGACCATTCCGACTTCTTTAGTGAGCCAAGATGACTGAACAGACCCAGAACGCCGCACAGCATGAGGATAACAAGCTGATTGCCGAGCGCCGCGCCAAACTGGCTGCGCTGCGCGAGCAGGGCAATCCGTTCCCGAATGACTTCCGTCGCGATGCCACCGCCGCCGAACTGCAGGCGAAGTACGGTGATAAATCCAAGGAAGAGCTGGAAGGTCTGGGCATCAAGGTGGCCATTGCCGGCCGCATGATGCTCGACCGCAAGGCGTTCAAGGTGGTCCAGGACATGACCGGCCGCATCCAGATCTATGCCTCCAAGGACGTCCAGAAAGACACCAAGCACTGGGATATGGGCGACATCGTGGGCGTGCGTGGCACCCTGTCGAAATCCGGCAAGGGCGACCTGTATGTGACCATGGACGAATACGTACTGCTGACCAAGTCACTACGCCCGCTACCGGAGAAGCACAAGGGGCTGACCGACACCGAAGCCCGCTATCGGCACCGGTACGTGGACCTGATGGTGAACGAGGACAGCCGCCGCGTGTTCCATGCCCGGTCGAAGATCATCAACGCCATGCGCCAGTACTTCGCCGAGCGTGATTTCATGGAGGTGGAAACCCCCATGCTGCAGGTTATTCCGGGTGGCGCCACCGCCCGTCCGTTCGTGACCCATCACAACGCTCTGGGCATCGACATGTATCTGCGCATTGCTCCGGAACTGTTCCTCAAGCGCCTGGTGGTCGGCGGCTTTGAACGTGTGTTCGAAATCAACCGAAACTTCCGCAACGAAGGCCTGTCTACCCGGCACAACCCCGAGTTTACCATGGTCGAGTTCTACCAGGCCTACGCCGATTACAACGACCTGATGGACCTGACCGAAGACATGCTGCGTACCATCACCCAGAAGGTGCTGGGTACCACCACTGTAATCAACACACGGGTACTGAAAGACGGTAGCGAAGAGACCATCGAATACGATTTCGGCAAGCCGTTCGAGCGCCTCACTGTGGTCGACGCCATCCTGCGCTACAACCCGGACATCACCCGTGAGCAACTGGCTGACGACGCACAGGCTCGAGAAGTGGCCAAGAACCTGGGTATCCACGTGAAAGACATCTGGGGCCTGGGCAAGGTGCAGATCGAAATTTTCGAAGCCACCGCCGAGCATCGCCTCGCCCAGCCGACGTTCATCACCGAGTACCCGAAAGAAGTGTCGCCTCTGGCCCGCTGCAAAGACAGCGATCCGTTTGTGACCGAGCGCTTTGAGTTCTTCGTGGGCGGTCGGGAGATTGCCAATGGCTTCTCTGAGCTTAACGATGCCGAAGACCAGGCCGAACGCTTCCAGGCCCAGGTGGCTGAGAAAGACGCCGGCGACGACGAAGCCATGTTCTACGATGACGACTATGTCATGGCCCTCGAATACGGTTTGCCGCCGACCGCTGGTGAAGGTATCGGCATCGACCGCCTGGCCATGCTGCTGACCAACTCGCCATCCATCCGAGACGTCATCCTGTTCCCGGCCATGCGCCCGGAACACAAGGCCGAACAGAAACCGGAAAGCGAGTAAGCCCATGCACCCTGCCGAGGCACTGGCTCAACAACTGAAGCCCGGCCGCGGCTGGGACCAGTGGCTGGTGGACGAGTTCCGCCAGCCCTACATGCGGCAACTGGCCGAATTCCTCGCCTCCGAGGAACAGGCCGGCAAGGTTCTGTATCCCCCCAGCACCCACTGCTTCAATGCCCTCAACAGCACACCGCTGGCGAACGTAAACGTAGTGATTCTTGGCCAGGACCCCTACCACGGCCCCGGCCAGGCCCATGGTTTGTGCTTTTCCGTGCGCCCTCAGGTTCCGCCACCACCGTCCCTGGTTAATATCTTCAAGGAAATCGAAACCGACCTGGGCATTGCGCCACCGGATCACGGCTGCCTGCAGCCCTGGGCAGAGCAGGGCGTGCTGCTACTCAACAGTGTCCTCACGGTCGAGCAGAGCAATGCCGGCGCCCATCAAGGCAAGGGGTGGGAGAGGTTTACCGACAAGGTGATCGAAGTCATCAACCGGGAGCGCGACAACGTGGTCTTCCTGTTGTGGGGCAGCTACGCCAAGAAAAAGGGCCAGCACATTGACCGGAACCGCCACCTGGTTCTGGATGGCCCACACCCGTCACCGCTCAGTGCCTACCGTGGATTCTTTGGTTGCCGGCATTTCTCGAAGGCTAACGAATGGCTGAGGGGGCAGGGCAGGCCCCCCGTTGATTGGGCATTGCCAAGCAAAGCTGCGTTGATTGCCAAATATAAACAGTGACGCACTGAAGGCGGTCGGCAGACTCCCGAAGATAACCGGAACCTATTGAAGCAGCGCCATAGCTGCTTCCATCTGCGCATTCAGATCCTCTTCCTCGCTCATATCGATATTCGGATCCAGTCCCAGCCGATCGAACGCAGAAATCTTCGTCCAGTCCATCTCGTTCCAGGGATGATCACTCCCGGCAACCAGCTGCAGGTTGGCCACCATCACCAGATCGGCATAATCTGCTGCCGGCACCTCACGCTGGAAGTTGGCGTATTCCAGAGGCACATTCTGCAGTTCCTTCGGAAAATCCCATTTTTTCAAAATCATAGAGCCAATACGCGGGTGCAGCTCATCAATCACATTGTCCAGCATGATGCTGCTGATCTGGATATCCTGATCCTCCACATAACGCAGAATCGGCAGAATACCGATCAGGTGCACCAGGCCAGCCAGCGTTGCCTGATCCGCCTTCAGGCGGGTGTAATGTTGCGCCAGAACATGGCACACGCCCGCCACTTCGGTGCTGGTCTGCCAGGTGGCACGCAGGCGCTTGTCGATCATGTCTGACGTGGCCTGGAACATCTGTTCCATCGCCAGCCCCATGGCCAGATTACTGGTGTAAGCCATACCCAGCCGGCTGACCGCCATGTTCAGGTTTTCGATGGCGCGACTGCCGCGAAACAGCGGGCTGTTGCACACCCGGATGATACGCGCCGAGAGCGCCGTATCGTTGCTGATGACCTTCACCAGATCGGCAATGGCAGAGTCTTCGGACTCGGCAATCTCCCGCACCTGAAGCGCTACCTCAGGCAGGGTTGGAAGTACCAGCTTGTCGTTTTCAATGGCAGCCGTCAGGTCAGACTTGATGGTTTCAACAATATTGGCCATGGTCAGTTAGGTTCCACTTGTCTGGAGGCATCCCACGTACGGGGATAAAACCGGTATGTGTTTTAATTTATAGCAAATTTTTCCGGTATTTCCTGTCAACTTATGTATCCGGCTGTTCGGCTTTCTCTCGTTCAGGGACCGGATAGGGTATCGGCCGCACCTCAAGTTGCAGGCCCTCATGACCGTCTACGCCCAGATGCTTGCTGGCCGCGTCATGTCGGATCACCGCCAGCATTTCCCCCTGCTGCTCGCCAGTCAGTACTGAGTTAACCACCTCGCCCACGGCACTGCCATCGGCGATCAGGCGGGTACCGGGTGCCGGGGCGGCATCAGTACCGGAGAAAGCGACCCGGAACAGGCTTTTCTTTAACTGGCCGAGGAAATGCATCCGCGCAATCACTTCCTGTCCGGTGTAACAGCCTTTCTTGAAGTGAATGCCTTGCAGATGCTGAAGGTTGAGCATCTGGGGAACATAGGCTTCCCGGGTTGCCTCGGTCAGCCAGGGTACGCCGGCGCTGATCTCCGAGGCCTGCCAGGTCGGCATGGAAAGTTCGGAGGTGGGCGGCAACGAAGGCTGGGCATCGGTTTGCCAGAGTTCGAAGCGAGCGAGGTGGTTGCTGTCATCTTCGACACGAATCAGGTACCCGTTATCGGTACTTAACACCTGACCGGGGCGGGTCAGTTCGTCTGTGGCCGCGCCGGCAACCTGTCGGGCGGTCTCGATCCCCAGCAGACCGGTGATCCGGCCTGCGTCAAGAACGGCAAGCGATGTGCCCCGGAACAGCATCAGGTACTTGTTCAGGTGCTGAACGGTGTCTTCTGCGGTCTCCCGCTCGAGGCTGAGCAGCAAGTCTTCGCCATCCCGGACCAGTCGGGTAATGCAGTAGGCCCTGCCCTTCGGGGTGCAGGCTGCTGCCCTGAGCGACTGTCCGGCAGTGACTTCGTCCACACTCTGGCTGAACTGGCCCTGGACAAACTTGTCGGTACCCGGCCCGCTGATTCTGGCCAGAACCCGGTCGGTCAGATGAGCCCAACCCTCGTAAGTGGGATTGGCTGGCGTTTCGGTATTGGCGTTGGTCATCGAAAACTCCGGATGGAATCGGGGGTTCACCGTGAAATAGCTGCTGGCCCTGCAAGGAGCCACATGCGCAGCCGACGGAATGCCTGTTCGGAAACATTGCCACGACATAGCCGGGATGGACTGAGCAGGATCGCGGTCATGGTGTCTGATCTGGTGACAACGGACTCTACTTTCAAGATCAGAAAGAATGCACCGAGCGAGCTGCAGCCGCAAACTCGGGCGGTAACTTCCTGGCCATTGGCCAGCTGGCATCGAAGATGCCGGTCGTCAGTGGTCAGGCTGATAATGGCATTGGCTCCACGGAGCCGGCCACAACGCCGGAAGTCCTGCCAGCCCAGAAGCAGGGAAGCCGGTAACAACACCAGTGCCAGCGGGGTGATGGACAGGCCGATTGCCAGTAGTACAGCAGACAGCGCCAGCCAGGGCAGGCTGGCGCAAATACCCGCGGCCCTGGAGGGCGACAGGTTCAGTTCAATCGGGTTGGACACGGTTCAGGATCATGTCAACGATGTGACGAAGATCCGGGTCCTCCGGCTTGCTGCGCTGCATGAACCACTCGAACATGTCCGTATCCTCGCAACTTAACAGCTTGCGGTAACGGGCCTGGTCTTCCGCTGAAAGATCCCGGTATACCTCTTCAAGGAACGGGAGCAGCAGAACGTCCAGTTCCAGCATGCCGCGGCGGCTGTGCCACCACAGGCGATGAAATTCGGTGTGATCCTGAGAAGTATTGGTTTCGGACATAACGGATTCTGCCTTTGGAAACGGAGTAAGGCCCGGTCTCAGGGAGACAGGGTGCGGTAAGTCGTCGGCACCAGCACGGTATCCTGGGCGTCATTCAGCAGGCCCGGATAATCCAGTGTGTAATGCAGGCCACGGCTTTCCTTGCGTTGCAGTGCCGAGCAGATGATGAGGTCGGAGACTGTGACCAGGTTGCGCAGTTCGATCAGGTCATTGGAGACCCGGTAGTTACTGTAAAACTCGCCGATTTCACGGGACAGCAGGTCAACCCGGTGTTTCGCCCGCTGCAGGCGTTTGGTGGTTCGGACGATGCCGACATAGTCCCACATAAAGTGCCGAAGTTCGTCCCAGTTATGGGAGATGATGACGTCTTCGTCGGAGTCCCGCACCTGGCTTTCGTCCCAGTCCGGGGCTGACGGTGGTGGTGGAATGTCAGCCTCCCTGCGGGTGATGTCCTGAGCCGCGGCCCGGCCATAGACCAGACATTCCAGCAACGAGTTGCTGGCCATGCGGTTGGCGCCGTGCAGGCCGGTGAAGGCGGCTTCGCCAACGACATAGAGTTGGTTGATGTCGGTACGCGCCCGTTCATCACTGACAATTCCGCCGCAGGTATAATGGGCAGCAGGCACCACGGGAATCGGTTCGCGGGTAATGTCGATCCCGAAGCTCAGGCACTTTTCGTAAATGGTCGGGAAGTGCTGTTTGATGAAGTCGGCCGGCTTATGGCTGATATCCAGGAACAGGTGGTCTGCGCCCAGGCGCTTCATCTCATGGTCAATGGCCCTGGCAACAATGTCCCGGGGAGCCAGTTCCGCCCGTTCATCAAACCGGTCCATGAACCGACTGCCGTCCGGCAGCCGGAGCACGCCACCTTCGCCCCGAACCGCCTCGGTAATCAGGAAGGACTTGGCGTGCGGGTGGTACAGGCAGGTGGGGTGGAACTGATTGAACTCCATGTTGGCAACACGGCAACCGGCTCGCCAGGCCATGGCAATTCCATCTCCGGAAGCGCCGTCCGGATTGGTCGTGTAGCGATACGCCTTGGAGGCGCCGCCGGTGGCGATGACGGTGAACCTGGCTCGAAACAGTTCCACATGATTGTCTTCGAGATTCAGGATGTAGGCGCCGACGCAGCGGTTGCCGGGAAGCGCAAGCTTGCGGTTGGTAATCAGGTCCACAGCCACCCGGCCGGCTTTCAGGTGAATATTCGGCCTGGCCTGGGCCTGGCTCGCCAGGGTGGTGGAAACCGCGTGGCCGGTGGCATCGGCGGCGTGGATAATCCGGCGATGGCTATGGCCGCCTTCGCGGGTGAGGTGGTAGTCCTCGCCATCGTCCTGCCTGGTGAACTTCACGCCGGAGTCGATCAGCCACTTGATGCTTTCCTTGCTGTGTTCCACGGTAAAGCGGACCGCATCCTCGTGGCACAGACCGCCGCCCGCGTTGAGGGTGTCCTGTATGTGATTCTCCACGGAATCGGTATCGTCCAGAACCGCAGCGATGCCTCCCTGGGCCCAGAGGGTGGCGCCAGAGCTGATATCGGCTTTGCTGATGACGCAAACCCGCAAGTGCTCCGGAAGATTCAGCGCAACGGTAAGGCCGGCAGCGCCGCTGCCGATGATCAGAACATCGTATTCGTAGGACTGTGGCATTGAGTCGTGGTCGCGGGCCATAATGTGGACGTGTATTGAACTAAACTTTACGCTTGCTGTCTATTTGGGCTAACGGATAACCCTGTCAGCCGGGTGCGGTCTGCATCAAGGGTTAGTGAACGAACGCTGGAACAGCCCAATGACACAAGCCACTCGTATCGAGGCCAGACCACTGGCTCCCAAAACAGGACTTTCTGTTGCTTCGTCCATGACGCCTGAAAATGACTGGAAACCCGGTGAGCAGTCCGACAGCCAGACGGATCTGCAGTTGGTTCGCAAGGTCCGGAACGGAGATCGTGCGGCCTTCGATCTGCTGGTGGTGAAATACCAGTCCAGGGTCGCGTCTATTATCAGCCGCTATGTCTACGACAGCCAGGAAGTCATGGATCTGACTCAGGAAACCTTTGTCAAAGCCTTCCGCGCGATTGATCGCTTTCGCGGCGACAGCGCGTTTTACACCTGGTTGTACCGGATTGCCGTAAACACCGCCAAGAATTTCCTTGAGGCCCGCGGCAGGCGGCCCCAGGGATCGGCGGATGTCACCGATGCGGAAAACTTTGATGATGGCGGCCGACTGCGTGACCCGGCCTCGCCGGAGCGGTTGCTGCAGAGGGAGCAGTTGCAGAAAGCTCTTGCGGAAGCCATTGCCAGCCTGCCGGAGGAACTGCGGTCGGCGTTCCTGCTCAGGGAATACGATGGCCTGAGTTATGAAGATATTGCCCGGATACTGGAGTGCCCCATAGGTACCGTGCGCTCAAGAATTTTCCGGGCGCGGGACTCGGTGGATCGCCACCTTGGCCCGCTTCTTGATCAGTCAGTAACGTGAATGAGGTTGCATCCTATGGATGAGCGTCTCAGAGAAACACTGTCTTCGATGATGGATGACGAGGCCGATGAGCTATCGGTTCGTCGGTTGTTGTCACATGGCAACCAGGAGGACGTGCGCGGCCAGTGGCAGCGATGGCAGCAGATACGTGATCTGATGCACGAGCAGCACGGTCCTGCCGATGGTATTGATGTTGCCGGCGCGGTGAGGGAAGCGCTCGATGGCCATGCTCGCTCAGAACAGGCCCGGTCGCCGGTGGAGGTGCCCAGGGTGTCGGTCTGGCGCTGGCCGGTGGCCGCCATGGTGTTCATGGCGCTGATTGTGGGCTTCGGTGCCGGAGCCGGCTGGGATACCCGCACCGGAGTATCTGTTCAGGCACTGGCCGGCGGCAGTGCCGAGCCTTCAGCCTCTGCGGTAACGCTGTCGGCGGCGGTTGAGGAAGTGGCACTGCAGCGGTTGGACGAAGACCAGTTGCGCCAGATGCGTCAGTACCTGCTTGAGCATGCCCAGCACAACAGCGTGGGTGCAGGTCGTGGCTCGGTGGGTTACGCCCGCCTGGTCAGCGCCAGTGGTAACTATTGAGCCGGGAGCATGGATTTATGAATAACCGGGTATCCAGCAGGTCGGTATTCGGAGCGGTTGCCGCTCTTGTGGCTCTGCTGTGCCTGTTGATCAATCCGGTGAGGGCCGAGTTGGCCAGCGAGACAACGAAAAGCGGTGAAGCTCCGGCGGCCATGGCCTGGCTGGAGCGGCTTGGCCCTGCACTCAACATGACTTCGTACCGCGGGGTCTTTGTTTATGCCCGGGGCGATCAGGTACATTCCATGCGCATTGCCCACCGTTACCGGAACGGGCGTGTTGAGGAACGCCTGGTGATGCAGGACGGCGGCAGTGGTGAAATCGTCCGTAAAGGCATGAACGTGGTCTGTGTATTGCCTGACCGGGGCAGGGTCCGGCTGGACGAGGTGATTCCTTCCGGCCCGTTCGCAGAAGCGTTTACCAGTCAGTTGATGCCGTTTGGCCGCTGGTATCTGCCTGAACTGGCGGGTGAAGACCGGGTCGCCGGCTACGATGTGGTGATCGTGGCGCTCGGGGCCCGGGATGATGATCGCTACAGCCACCGCCTCTGGCTGGAAAAAGAGACGGGGCTACTGGTCAAGAGCCAGGTGCGGGATGTAAACGGTGAGGTACTGGAGCATTTTCAGTTCACCGATCTTGAGATCACTGACGATATTTCCGACGAGGAACTCGAGGTTCAGACCCGTGGTCGTGAGATTAGCCGTACCCTGGACGATGGCCGGAAACAGGAGTCATCGGTTGGCCGGATGAATGGCTGGACTCTGTCCTGGCAGCCGGAGGGCTTTGTGCCGGCGGCTGCACCACGTTCGGGCAGTGGCAAGGCCGTGGCGTTCTCCGATGGCCTGGCTGCGTTTTCCGTATTTGTCGAGCCTGTCGGGCGGCTGAAAATGCCGACAGGCGCTTCCCGTATCGGGGCAACCACCATCTACATGCGCGAAGTCATGGTCTCTGATCGCCCCTTCCTGATAGCGGTGGTTGGTGAAATTCCGCCGGGCACTGCACGAAAGGTGGCAGATGCCGTGGAAGTGGATGACGATTTCGTAGCTGAGCTGTCCGGTCATGATCACGGAAACCGGTAAAGTCGTGGCCCTGGTGGGTGATCAGGTTTGGGTTCAGACGATAAGAACCAGTGCCTGTCAGAGTTGCTCGGCCCGCTCGGGCTGCGGGCAGCGAGCCCTGGCTGCGGTATCCGGCGGCCGGGCGAACCAGGTGCTGGTAGATAATTCCGTGGGCGCCCGGGTGGGGGATGAAGTGGTCATCGGGCTGGATGAACAGTCGCTGCTGAATGCCTCGCTGATTATTTACGGTTTGCCGTTGGTGCTGATGGTGCTTGCCAGTGTGATGGCTCATAACTGGGCCGCGGGGTCAGACCTGGGCGCCATCGCCGGAGCGGTGGCAGGCCTGGGCGTCGGGTTCTGGCTGGTGCAGCGTTGGCAGGCCGGGGCCGGTGATCGCTACCAGCCGCGGTTGTTGAGGATAAAGACAATTCCATCCTCGACATGTCCATGATCCCTACCGTTTTTTAAGTTGAAAATTCACGCCCCAGCCCCAGAATAGCTCTATAAACGCAAGTAAAATCAGGGGGTTCTACATGCCAGAAAAAAATATAGAAGCTGCCCGTATGCCTTCCCTGGCCAGGCCCGGTGCCATGCTGGGCGTTCTGCTGATGCTGGCTGCCATGGTGTCGGTATTCTGGAGCCAGGGCGTCGCAGCCAGAGGCCTGCCGGATTTCACTGAACTGGTAGAAGATAACTCCAGTGCGGTGGTGAATATCAGTACCACGACGGATCCGGGCAGCCAGAGCTCTGGCTTCCATGGGCTCCCTTTTGATGAAAGGCAACTGGAGCAGTTGCCGCCTTTCCTTCAGGATTTTTTCCGCGGCCCGCAGTCTCCTTTTGGTGGTTCCCCTCGGCCGCAGCAGCCGCGCAGGAGCATGGGCTCCGGCTTTATTGTGTCAGCCGATGGTTATGTACTGACCAACAATCACGTGGTTGAGGGTGCCGATGAAGTGATTGTGCGCCTGAATGACCGCCGCGAGTTTTCCGCCACTATCGTGGGTACCGATCCCCGCTCGGATATGGCGGTTCTCAAAATCGAGAATGGTGAAGACCTGCCGGTGGTCAGCGTTGGACGTTCCCGGGATCTGAAAGTCGGCGAATGGGTTTTCGCGATCGGCTCGCCATTCGGGTTTGACTACACGGTGACGGCGGGCATTGTCAGTGCTCTGGGCCGCTCGCTGCCATCCGAGAACTACGTGCCGTTTATCCAGACCGACGTTGCCATTAACCCCGGTAACTCCGGTGGCCCGCTGTTCAACCTGGAAGGCGAAGTGGTGGGCATAAACTCCCAGATTTACACCCGCTCCGGCGGCTTCATGGGGGTGTCGTTCGCCATTCCCATTGACGATGCCATGAACGTTTTCCGCCAGCTCCGCGACAAAGGCGCCGTGGCCCGGGGTTGGTTGGGCGTGCTTATTCAGGAAGTGAACCGGGATCTGGCCGAGAGTTTCGGGCTGCGCCGTCCCCGTGGCGCGCTGATTGCCGAAGTGATGCCGGATTCACCGGCGGAGCAGGGTGGCCTTGAAGCCGGTGACATTGTGCTGGAATATAATGGCGAGGATGTTCAGTTGTCCTCTGACCTGCCGCCCATGGTTGGCCGCACACCGGTAGGTGAATCTGCGCGCCTGACCGTGTTGCGCGGTGGTGATGAAATCACCCTCGACGTGGAAATTGGCAAGTTGCCGGAAGACGGCGATGACGCTGCCCAGCCCTCAACCGGTAGCCGCGACAATAGCGCGGGCGCACCGCTTTGGTTGTCCGTTGAGCCACTGGCCCCCGAGACTGCTCGCTCCGTCGGCGTGGAAGGCGGTGTTGTAGTCGCTGGGGTGGATCGTGGCCCGGCTTTTGAGGCTGGTATTCGTGCCAGGGACATCATTACCGAGATCAACCGCCAGCAGATTCGCTCGGTGGAGGACTTCCGGTCGGTGGTCCGCGACTTGCCGGAAAACCGGGCGGTTTCGGTCCGGATTGTAAGGCAGGGTCGGGCAATCTATCTGGTCATGAAGCCCTGAGTCGATAACCACATTTCAAGTAAGATTGGGCCCCCGGCGTGTCAGGACACGTTCGGGGGCTTTTGGTTTTCAAGCCTTAGTTTGTCCGTTTTGGGCGAGCACTATAAAAGCCATTCGATGCTTTGTGCCCGCCAAGTCGACCCGGAATTTCTGTCATTAACGATTAAGCCGCTTTTTAAACAAAAGCGAACATTCGGATGGCCTCAGAGATCCCCGGCTCTTTCTGCCTTGGTTGGGCGCTTGGTCATTTCTCAAGAACCCGGCAAACGATCAAATGGACTAACTGTTCCAGCTCTTCGATCGCCAATAATGTGGGTGTAGATTTCAGTCGTCCGAATATCGCTGTGGCCGAGGATTTCCTGGACCGTTCGGATATCACTTCCCGATCTCAGTAGCTCGGTGGCAAAAGCGTGGCGAAAAGTATGCGCCGAGGAGTCTTCGACATCTTGTAATGCAGGTTTTCGATCTCCCTTTTCAGCACATTCTTGTAAAGGAAAATTATGGCGCAGAGTGCCTGGTTTTGGGTGGCGGGGCTGACCCCTCGATTTACGGCGAGATGATTCAGGAAACGCTCAATTTCGCGATTACCCATCACCTCAGGGTGCTTCTTGTCATTGAACAGAATGAACTGGCGGACCCAGTAGAGATAGGTTTTCTCTGTTCGATAGCTGTACTGCTTCGTCCTGATTTCTGTGCGAACCGATTGCAGAAACGGTGATTTTGACACAGTCGCCCCTCCGTGGCTGAGTGCTGTATATGTATACAGTTATAATGAAAAAGTCTCGGGAATGCCAAAAATTCTGCGGTTTGATTTGCATAAGGCCGCACACTTTTCACAGAGCACACTAGTAGCCCATTGATTTAGAGACGGAAATTTTTGGCCTTTTGGATTTCACTTGCAGAAACGTGCAACAATAACTTGCTTGCAAACTTTTCACAGAAGCAAGACAGGAAAAGCACTTGGGAGCCGGATGGTAAGGGTTTGAAAAGTCGAGATTATCCGGGCCGTGACTCAGTTTTGGACGGGGTCGTGGCGTTGCGGTTTAATAAGAATTCAAACCAATAAGCTGTTATGAATTTTTAACGAGTACTAAATGACTACAGTAACGTGCTATCGCCCGCTCGGGCAAAAGGAATTGGATTTGGTAGAGGAAAGCGGTTTTACGCGGTGGCCACCTAGATTACCAGAACAACCAATTTTCTACCCAGTTACCAGTGAGGAATACGCCATCGAGCTGACTCAGTGGAACATTACCGATTTTGGGAAGGGCTACGTATCTAAATTCGAGGTGAAAAAAGAATTTATGGATCGTTTCCCAATAAAAACCGTGGGTGCTAAGAGGCACACAGAGTGGTGGGTTCCCGCAGAGAAACTTGAAGAACTCAATGATAATATTGTGGGTAAGATCGAGATAATTGGCGAGTACGGTAATTCATAACAATACGGTCAACGGGACGCCTTGGCTCCGGTGCTGTTTGTGCATTTGCTTCGCAAATTGTCACACAACCATCACCTTCACCAACGCGCCCGTTACCTCTGCGTTATGCGGCACCATTAAAATAAACAATGAGCGGGAGAGTAGAATGGAGGAGAATAATGAAGTTGATAAGGCTATTAAGGCCTTAGAGATCGCAAATGTGCTTTCTGCCTCAGTCTCTGAAGGTTATGGAAAAGCTTATGCAAGTGCAGAGGCTTTCGCGGAAAAAGCACCTGGGAAGCAATGCTCAATCTTGGGATATCTATTGGTTTTGCTCGCTTGTGTAGGCGAAGGCATTGATATGATCTGGTTCCTTGATAGAGAAATTATGGATAACGGAGTCTCTCTGGGACTACTTGGTTTTGGCTCATTGCTTGTAATATCAGGTAGCGTAGTATCGGGATATTTTTTGGTTCGCCACTTGAATGAATTGGATAGGCAAGCTGAGAGCATTGAAAAAAATAAGCATTCGATCTTGAGCAAGATTCTGCCAAAAGGGTAGGACTACAGCCATGCACGATAGCGAAGTCTGTTCTTAATTAGAAGCACCAAGCCGCATAACCAAGCGCTGCTGCCGGACAAATTTTCCGCTGCGCTCCAAATTTGCCGCAGAGCACGGCGTTATACCTACGTGAACCTATGAACGAGTCGGAAACCCTAGTAGACGAGATCCTTACTGACCTTGGTATAGAGCATCGAAAACTGCCTGAGTTGGGTGAGCCTACACCTGACTTTGAGATTTGGGTCGAAAGCTTGACCAGTTATTGGGAGGTAAAAGAATTTGTCGAAAACCCTTACGAGAAAAAGGTTCTAGAAGGACATCACGAAATATACAGCACCAACTCTGACCGAATAGCAGATCGTGTGAAGAGTGCATCTATTCAATTTAAAGGATATGGGGCTACTGACAAGCCGTGTGTAGTTGTACTCTGCGACAAGAGAGACTTCGCCGTGAGAGATTTGCTCCTCATCCAGAACGTTCAGTCTGCGATGATGGGAGCCGCGGAGTTTATGAAGCAGAAGGATGGCCAAGTTGTAGAAGTAAGCCGGCGCCCCGGCTTATTTACCAATCGAAAGGAATATATCAGTGCGATTGCGGTAGCATTCTTGGCAACCAAAGAATTGGTGGTACTCCATAATCCGAATGCCGCTCATTCACTGTTAGCCAGCCCGCTAGTATCTAAATTCAAACACCAGTACCAGGCTCGCTCTACGGACGTGGGTTTGAGCTGGGAAAAGGTATAACAAATCGCGTCACTCGGACGCACTAAAGTGCGCCGGTGCGCTCCGCGTTAGAATTTCTCAAACACTTTAAGACGTGAGTTTTAATGTTATGACGGGATCATCGTTTGATTTGGTAATAAAGGATAAAGACGACGGACAGGATATAAACCTTCCCGTTTCACCTGAAAAGCTTGGTGGGTTTATCTCAAGCCTTTTAGGTCAGGCGCAAACGATTGAAAGAGAGCTTTACGGAACATTTGATGTTAACCATGAATGGCTCTTGCACTTGCACGCATTAGTTGACCAGAGAATAAAGCAGCAAAATCATGCAAGCTTGACGGATTTTAAAGCGATCATATTTTATGAAGACAATCTTAAAAGAACTTTAAATTCAGTCGAAGCGTTCCAGCATTTTTCTGAGACAAAGAAGATTACTTCCCAGTCCGTGCGAATAACATGGACTTACCTTGTAAGTTTTCCCAACAAGGACATTCCTGAAAAGCAAGAAATTGGAGTTTATCTCTCTTCTAAAGCTCCTGCAGCGTCAAAGCCGGAAGATCCAGTTAGGAGAATAATGTCCTCAAAGCATAAGGTGGGCGTTATATCATATAGAATAAGCCATACAGAAAGGACTTGGGGTGATGACATTGAAAACCTTTTGAAACAAGAAATAGATCATGTTTTGGAGGAGGAGCCTAATAATTCATTTTTATCGGTAGCTTTTGCTCTATTATCACTAGCATTTTTATTTGGCGGGATGCTCTTCCCTGAATGGATGAACGAATATATTCAGAAAGCCCAAGTGGAAAGCATATTTCACAACTATCAAGAAGTGATTGATTCTAAACCCTTAACGATTCAGGATTTGGGTGAAAAAGTTGACCTTACCCTTGAGGCATTGCGCCCGGAAAATGGAATTACGAAAGTTGGCTTTGGGTACAGAATTATTTCTTTTGCTTTTGGTATGGCGATGGCGGTCTGGTGTATATTTCTCTCAGAACGAGAAAAGCCAAGTTTCGTGGTTCTGACTAAAGAAGCTAAGCAAAGAAGAGAAAAACTAATAGCGAGAGAGAAAAGAAGTTACTTCATATGGTTTTTTTCCTTCATCGTTAGCGTTGGAGCAGGTGTCCTGGGAAATTATGTTTATTATATTTTCACCACAACTTAGTTCTAACAAGTTGCTGCACGCGGATAAATTACTCGCTGCGCTCCTAATTTACCGGTGAGCAAGGTGTTATGCAGGGAAGTTAGATGGATTCGTTTGAGTTTATCCTAGGTATGACAGATAGCTTGGCTTGGCCAGTCACGGTCATACTTATCGTCTTTTTGCTTCGGAGTGATATCGGTGCCGTCCTCCGCAAAGTGAAAAGACTCAAACACAAAGACACGGAAGTTGATTTTGAAAGGGAATTAGAAGTAGCTCTCGAAACCGCTGCTTCCGACTCGACATTGGCCGAGCCTTTGGATGATGGCTCTGAGATGAGCGAGCTCGCGAAGTACTCACCCAGAGGCGCCATCATTGAATCTTGGCTGCAAGTCGAGAAAGCACTCAAGGTATATGCGGAAAAACATGGCCTAGAGTTTGATAAGAGAAAGCCATTTCGACTTGGGCAGGGACACGCTGAAAACCCTGAATACGCGCGCTTAGGAAATAGCACCATCGAAACTCTAAAAAGCCTCAGATTTTTGCGAAACCAAGCTGTGCATATGAGTGATACAGACCTGGATTATCAAGAGGCGATCGAGTACCAAGAGCTTGCCCGGAAGGTAGTCCGGAAACTAGAAAATGCATAACAAGTCGCGTCACGCGGACGCACTAAAGTGCGCCGGTGCGCTTTAGCGTTATGCAGGATGATGAACTGGTCAATCGCTAAAAAATTATCAGGTGGAGCGCTGACATTGATCGGTTTGGCCGTGTTGGCAGATATCCTCGTCGCATTGTTCATCGGGCGTGGTGCGCTGACCTCTGAATCTGTTGGTTGCTATCTTACTGATGCAATGGTGATTGGTTTTCACTGTCAGGGGTTTTGGGTATCTGACATTGTGTCGGCCTGGCTCAACCTTCCAGCGTGGGCGGTCTACGGGTTAATGTTTGCACCCTATAGCTTGAAAGCGGCCATTCTGGCAATTTTGGTGTGGCTGCCGCTAATCATCTTCATCGTGGCGTCTCGCAAGGTGGCTCAACGTGCATAACAAGGCGCAGCAGTTCGCGGCCGATGGCCGCCGGACGCCCTTTACGTGGCTCTTTCGTCGCCACTCCAAGGTCGCCGCTGTGCTTCGGCTTTATGTTTCTCTCAGAGCAGGCTCAAGTCCAAGGTGATCGACGAAAGGGATAAAGTCGCGATCTAGAAACAGCAGTGGTAGCTCTTTCTCTATGCAGAAGGTCGCGATGATGACGTCGGCAGTTTTTCGGATTGTGATGCCCTTTTTGCGGAGTGCCCGATAATTGTCCGCGCAAACAAGTGCCATGTCTTTGCCAAACATTTCATACTGTTCCAGCGAGAGCAGGCTCTGTTTGGTCTGACGATAGTGTTTGTCGTTGCGGATGCCTTGCAGGATTTCCAGAAATATGAGGTCGCCGATAGCGACGGATCCTTGGACTATTGAGGCATCCAACAGGTCAGTCTGCGGGTTCTTGACTCCGTTGAAATAGTCGATCCAGACGCTGGTATCCACCAGTATCATCCGGCGCTCCGCATTTCATCCAGGTCGCCTTCCCACTTAATTTTGCCACGCAGCTTTCGAATTTCCTGCTGCTTGCTAAGCTGGACCAGAAGTTTCAGGCCTTGCTCAACGGCCTCTTTTTTGGTTTCGTAGCCGGAAGCTTTGAGGGCTTCGGCCATCAGTTGGTCGTCAATGACGATGTTCGTTCTCATATGGCACCTATGTGTATAAATGTCTAGCTCTATACACAATCTAGCACTTTGAGGAAAACATAACAATCGGCTGCACAGCGACCGATTTTCCGCCGCTACACGGCTCCAAACCGGCGCGTGAGCCGGGCGTCACCCCTAGTCTGAATATTCGCTTCGCGAACGTCCACATCCCCGGCAAGACTCAACAAAAGCGAACACTGGCAAGCCCCCGCTGCAATATGAGCCAATTTCCCACTGCTCTGAAAAACCTACGCCCAGTCTGTCTCGATATCAATAATTTGAGCCACACCCCAGATGCCGGCCATGAAATCGCAGATGCTGCTCGATAAAGCTCGAGATAAAGAAGTAGCTGTGGTCGTAGCCCTCCCGGAAATTGAGCTCCAGCGGGTAATTGCTGGTGCTGGCTGCGGCCGCAAGCGCCTCTGGCCGAAGTTGATCAGTCAGAAAGTTATCCGCGTCCCCCTGGTCGACCAGTGCCGGTACGAACTGTGTTGCATCCCGCATCAGCAGGCTGGCGTCGTATTCGGCCCAACGCGAGCTGTCTTTGCCCAGGTAGGCAGTAAAGGCCTTTTTGCCCCATGGGCAGTTTACCGGGTTGCTGATCGGGCTGAAGGCCGACACGGACTGGTACCGCGCCGGGTTGCGCATAGCCAGAACCAGGGCGCCATGACCACCCATTGAATGGCCCGCAATCGAGCGTTGATTCGTTACCGGGAAAACAGATTCGATCAGTGCAGGCAGCTCATTGAGAGCATAGTCGTACATGCGGTAGTGGGGATGCCATGGGCTTTCGGTCGCGTTTACATAGAAGCCCGCCCCCTGGCCAAGATCGTAGCTTTCATCGTCGGCAACGTGATCGCCCCGGGGGCTGGTATCCGGTGCCACGATGGCCATGCCCAGTTCTGCAGCCGCGCGATGGGCGCCGGCTTTCTGCATGAAGTTTTCGTCTGTGCAGGTGAGGCCGGAAAGCCAGTAAAGCACCGGCACTTTCTGTCCGTTGGCAACCTGCGGTGGCAGGTAGATGGCGAAGCGCATGGCGCAGCCAAGGCTTTCGGACGGATGGCTGTACTGTTTGTGCCAGCCACCAAAACTTTTGTTACTGCTCAGGTTTTCAAGGGTCATTGGACACTCCGTTGCGGGGCGGCCCGCCGAAGCGGCGGGCCGCCCTCACCATCACTTGTCGAAATGGATAACGCTGCGAATGCTCTTGCCTTCGTGCATCAACTCAAAGGCTTCGTTGATGTCATCGAGGCCCATGGTGTGGGTGATGAAATCATTCAGCTTGAACTCCCCTTGCATGTAGCGTTCAACAATGCCGGGTAGCTCGGAACGGCCTTTGACCCCGCCGAAGGCGGATCCTCTCCAGACGCGACCGGTAACGAGCTGGAACGGGCGGGTGGAAATTTCCTGGCCTGCCCCGGCAACGCCAATAATGACCGACTCGCCCCATCCCTTGTGGCAACATTCCAGTGCGGACCGCATGACATCCACGTTGCCGATGCATTCGAAGGAATAGTCCACGCCACCGTCAGTCAGTTCAACGATCACTTCCTGAATCGGCTTGTCATAGTCTTTGGGATTGATGCAGTCGGTTGCGCCAAGCTGTCGTGCCAGGTCGAATTTGCTGTCATTGATATCGATGCCAATGATTCGGCTCGCCTTGGCCATGGTCGCGCCAATAATCGCGGAGAGGCCGATGCCGCCGAGCCCGAAGATGGCCACTGTAGCGCCTTCTTCCACTTTGGCGGTGTTCATGACCGCGCCCATGCCGGTGGTTACGCCGCAGCCCAGCAGGCACACTTCTTCCAGCGGGGCTTCCTTGTTGACCTTTGCCAGCGAAATCTCCGGCAGAACGGTGTACTCGGAGAAGGTCGAGCAGCCCATGTAGTGATAGATGGGCTGGCCGTCCTTGTAGAAGCGGCTGGTGCCATCGGGCATCAGCCCCTTGCCCTGGGTTTCGCGGATTTTCCCGCACAGGTTGGTTTTGCCGGACAGGCAGAATTTGCACTCGCCACATTCGGGGGTATACAGGGGAATAACGTGATCGCCGACGGCAACACTGGTAACGCCTTCACCAATCGCCTCTACAATGCCGCCGCCTTCATGGCCAAGGATGGCTGGAAAGTTGCCCTCGGGATCCTCACCCGAGAGGGTGAATGCATCGGTGTGGCATACACCGGTTGCGATCACTTTTACCCGTACTTCCCCTGCTTTCGGGGGCATCACGTCCACCTCTTCAACCGACAGTGGCTGACCCGGGCCCCAGGCAATTGCTGCTTTTGATTTGATCATCTCAGCCATAACGTTCTCCATTGGTCATTCAGGAAGGGCGCCGCGCCCAAACGAAGGCCATATTGTATTTATGGTTCTCTGATTGATAATCGCTGTTTTTATCAAATCACCTTTACGTATGTGTAATAATCGGCTGACGCAAAGCAAAAAGGGATAATCATGTATCGCTGGGAAGGGGTAAACGAGTTTGTGGCGGTTGCCGAAACCGAGAGTTTCACGCGTGCCGCGAAGCGACTGGACGTGTCGACAGCACAGGTCAGCCGTCAGGTCAGTGCCCTGGAGGCCCGCTTATCGACGCGGTTGTTCTACCGCACCACACGCCGGGTGTCGGTAACCGAGGCCGGACAGATCTTTTACCAGCACTGCCGGCAGGTACTTGATGCCCTGGAGCAGGCGGAACGCTCTATTACCAACATGCAGCTGGTCCCGCGAGGCAGGCTGAGGCTGACTGCGCCGGTGACCTATGGAGAGAAATCAATTGCGCCGCTGGTCAATGACTTCGTTTTGCGATACCCCGAACTCGACGTGGACATGAAGCTTACCAACCAGACACTGGATCTGGTCGCTGAGGGGTACGATCTTGCCGTGCGCATGGGAAAGCTGCAGGATTCGACCTTGATGGCCCGGCGTCTCGCATCCCGAACCCTATACGTGTGTGCCTCGCCCGATTATCTCGCCACGCACGGCACGCCTCACTCGTTGTCCGAACTGGCGAACCACAACTGCCTGCTGGGAAACCTGGATTACTGGCGCTTCCAGGAATTGGGCCAGCCGCGCAACGTGCGGGTAACGGGGAACATCCGCTGCGACAGTGGCAGGGCCCTGCTTGACGCCGCCCTCAAGGGGATTGGCATTGTTCAGCTTCCGGATTACTACGTTCAGAGCGCACTGGATTCCAGGCTGTTGATTCCGGTGCTGACCCGTTATCAGGAAGACGATGACGGTATCTGGGCGGTGTATCCCCATAACCGTCATCTGTCGCCGAAGATAAGGCTGCTGCTGGATTTTCTTTCGGAATCCCTGAAACCTGGCGGTTCTCCGCCGGACGCAGCAAACGCGGATTATTAAGCAATGAACCGATGGGATTGTGTATTCAAAGAACGGCGCTTTGCGACCGTAGCTCCCGTCTGTACCTCCTCAAGCCAGCCTGAATTGCCAAGGGTGTCAGCAGCACCGACCAAGCTGTCGGCCACACCTCAGCGCCAACGGCCGGCCAAACTGTGGGTTCAAGAACACTTTTGTTATACTCGCCGGATTCGACAATAAACCGGGTCATGGAATGGGCCGAACACGATGATGACCAAAAAGGATCTTCCCCTCCGTCAGTTGCTGAAGCTGCGCAATTCCTGGATCGCCTGGGTGGTATTCCTGGTGTCTGTGGTTGCGACGGTATTGCTTTGGCAGGTCTCCATCCGGCTGGTTGAAGATCGCACCGAGGCCCGATTCCGCACTCAGTCCCTGCAGCTTAAGACCGCGATTGAAGAACGCTTGCTCAATTACGAACAGGTTCTTGCCGGCAGTGCCGGTCTGTTTGCTGTCACCGGTAAAGTCACACGCGATCAGTGGAAAGAGTACGTCGACAACGTCGATATCAATCGTTATTACCCTGGCATTGAGGGTATCGGCTACGTGGAGCGTATTGGTGTCCGCGAAATGGCCGATCACATTGCCTCGGTTCGGGCGGAGGGGCTTTACAATTATCTGGTCAAGCCCCTGGGTACCGGGCCCTACTACTATCCCATGGTTTATCTGGAGCCGGGCACCGAGCGTAATCGCAAGGCGCTGGGTTATGACGCTTTCAGTGACCCCATCCACCGTACTGCCATGGAACAGGCCAGGGATGACGCTATCCCGACGGTCACCGGCAAGGTTGTGCTGGTGCAGGAGTCTGTCGCCGAGGATCAGGCCGGTTTTCTGATGTACTACCCGGTGTTCCAGGGCGGCGAGATTCCGGAGATCCGGGCCGAGCGCCGCATGATGCTGGCCGGCTACGTGTTCAGTGCCTTCCGGATGAACAACCTGATCGACGGTATTGTTGGCCTGATATCGCCATTTCTGGATGTGCGCATCTACGACAGCGGGGTGGTGGCACGAGATACCCTGATGTATGGCTCCAATCTCGGTTCGCTGGACAACGAATTCAGCTTTGAAATGAGCCAGACCATCAGACACGGTGGCCGGGAATGGCTGCTGCAGACCCGTTCCACGCCGGCGTTTGATTATCTCGCCGCCGACCCACGCCCCCCTATTGTTCTCGGCTCTGGCCTGGCCATCAGTTTGCTGCTCTGGCTGTTCGTGCTGGCTCTGATTCGTTCCCGGCTGATTGCCCAGGTCAGCGCTGGCCGTTATCGCGCCATCACTGAGGGCGCAGCCAACGTCACCCTGGTCATGGATCGTCGTGGGCGCCCGCTCTATGCCAGCCCTTCCAGTCGTGACATCCTGGGATTCGATCCGGACAAGGTGGAAGCCCTGGAATTCGAGAAGCTGGTGCATATGGATGACTGGTCGCACCTGCAAAGAGGCTTTGAAGAGTCCATGGCCTCCCCGGGCAAACAGATGCCAGTGGTGCGTGCCCGGGTGCGCGATGCAGATGGCCAGTGGCGGGATATGGAAGGCACCTTCACCGCGATGCTCTCGGTGCCTGGCGTCAACGGTGTGGTTCTGAGCCTTCGCGATCTTACCCAGCTCAAGGCGGCTCAGTCCGAACTGCACCGGCTGGCGTTCTACGATCCACTGACCGGGCTCGCCAACCGGCAGCTGTTCCGGGATCGGTTGAATCACGTGGTTCGTCGCAGTCGCCGAAGTGGCGAGGCGGCAGCCCTGATGTTCCTTGATCTGGACGGTTTCAAGCGGATCAACGATACCCTGGGGCACGATGCCGGTGACGAACTTCTGCGTCAGGTCGCGCAATGGCTGGAAGGCTGTGTCCGTGAGGAAGATTCTGTGGCCCGGCTCGGTGGCGACGAATTTGTGGTGTTGTTGTCCCGGATCAGTGGCTCCGAAGCCGCCGGCAAAGTGGCGGAAAACATTTTGCGGCGCCTGTGCCAGCGCATTCGACTGAACGACCATGAGGTAGGTGTGACCGTCAGCATCGGTATCACCATGATCCCTCACGACAGTGAGGATGCAGGCGCGCTGATGAAGTATGCCGACCTGGCTATGTACCGCGCCAAGGAACTGGGGCGCAATACCTATCAGTTCTTCACGCCGGCCATGAACATCCAGGCCGCTCGCCGTCTGCTACAACAGGAAGAGC
The DNA here is from genome assembly GCF_003634635.1 of Marinobacter nauticus. Lineage (GTDB taxonomy): Bacteria > Pseudomonadota > Gammaproteobacteria > Pseudomonadales > Oleiphilaceae > Marinobacter > Marinobacter nauticus. The sequence continues at coordinate 215,407 of NZ_RBJB01000005.1, forward strand.
TGGCCACGGCACTCGATGGCGACCGGTTTGTCCTGCACTACCAGCCAAAAGTGGATCTGGCCACTCAGCGGGTGATCGGTGTGGAGGCTTTCCTGCGCTGGCATCATCCGGAAAAAGGCCTGGTCTCGGCCCAGCAGTTCATCACTCTGGCGGAAGAAACCGGGTTGATCATCCGCCTGGGCGAGCTGGCGCTGCGGCAAGCCTGTATCCAGGTCCAGGCGCTGGAACGGGCCGGTTTCGAGTCGCTGAAGATGGCGGTGAACTTCTCGGTGCGGCAGCTGACGGACTCCGGCTTCCTGGACATGATCCGGCGGGTGATTACCGAGACGGGAGTATCTCCCGAGCGGCTGGAGCTGGAAATGCCGGCGGAGTTGCTCAATGAAGACCCGAGAATGCTGCGGGAACTGCTGGTGTCGCTGAACGACCTGGGCGTGTGCCTGATTCTGGATGATTTCGGTACCGGCTCCTGCTCACTGGTGGCGCTGCAGCAGTTGCCGCTGGATGTGATCAAGATTGATCATCGCTTCATTCGCGACATTCCCTACAACGTCAGTGCCACCGATGTGGCGTCGGCGGTGATCGCCCTGGCTCACAAGCTGCACCTGACGGTGGTGGCGGAAGGGGTGGAAACGCTACAGCAGCTGACGTTCCTGAAATCCGCCGGTTGCGCCCAGTGCCAGGGCAATCTGTTCAGCTATCCGCTGGACGAAGATGCCCTGATCGGATTCCTGATCCGGCAGTACGAGAAGCCGCTTATTTCCTGATCATGGCAATGGCGGCCTGTAACCGGTAAAATCACGCCGTTCCCGGATCCCGGTAGCGGCCCCTCCGGGCTCAATCCTACGTCTTATATGAGTAATCATTGTCTGTGACTGAACTGAGCCGAATCCGTAACTTTTCCATTATTGCCCACATCGACCACGGCAAATCCACGCTGGCGGATCGTTTTATCCAGATCTGCGGTGGCCTGACAGACCGTGAAATGGCCGAACAGGTCCTGGACTCCATGGATCTGGAGCGGGAACGCGGGATCACCATCAAGGCCCAGAGCGTTACGCTCAACTACAAGGCAAAGGATGGGGAAACCTACAAACTGAATTTCATCGATACCCCGGGCCACGTGGATTTCTCCTACGAGGTGTCCCGCTCACTGTACGCCTGTGAAGGGGCGCTGCTGGTGGTGGATGCCGGTCAGGGTGTGGAAGCCCAGTCGGTGGCCAACTGCTACACCGCTATCGAACAGGGCCTTGAGGTGGTGCCGGTCCTGAACAAGATGGATTTGCCCCAGGCCGAGCCCGAGCGGGTTGCGGCGGAGATTGAAGACATTATCGGCATTGACGCTTCCGATGCCGTGCGCTGCAGTGCCAAAAGCGGACTGGGTGTTGAGGATGTACTCGAGGATCTGATCAAAAAGATTCCGCCCCCCAAGGGTGATCGCAGCGCGCCGTTGCAGGCACTGATTATTGATTCCTGGTTTGATAACTACCTGGGCGTGGTGTCACTGGTTCGGGTGACCGAAGGTGTACTGCGTAAAGGCGACAAGATCGTTATCAAGTCCACCAAGAAAGCCTGGAACGCCGACAAGGTTGGTGTCTTCAATCCCAAGCCGACCGACACCGATGTGCTTGAAGCGGGTGACGTCGGTTTTGTTGTTGCGGGGATCAAAGACATCCACGGTGCGCCGGTGGGTGACACCATCGTGCACCAGAAGTTTGCGGAAGAAACCCCGATGCTGCCGGGGTTCAAGAAGGTGAAACCCCAGGTTTACGCCGGTCTGTTCCCGGTCAGCGCCGACGATTATGACGATTTCCGGGATGCCCTGGAAAAGCTCACCCTCAACGACGCCTCGCTGTTCTTTGAGCCCGAGAACTCGGATGCTCTGGGCTTCGGTTTCCGCTGTGGTTTCCTGGGCATGCTGCACATGGAGATTATCCAGGAGCGGCTGGAGCGAGAGTACGACCTGGATCTGATTACCACGGCGCCGACGGTAATCTATGAAGTGGTCACCAAGCAGGGTGAGACTCTGTCGGTGGACAACCCCTCAAGGCTTCCGGATATTGGTTCCATCGAAGAAATGCGTGAGCCCATTGTCGAGGCCAACATCCTGGTACCCCAGGAGCACCTCGGTAATGTCATTGCCCTGTGTGAAGAAAAGCGCGGTGTGCAGAAGAACATGCACTTCATGTCCACACAGGTACAGCTCACCTACGAGCTGCCGATGGCGGAAGTGGTGATGGACTTCTTTGACCGGATCAAATCGGCCAGCCGTGGCTTTGCATCACTGGATTACCACTTTGTCCGTTTCCAGAGTGCCAACCTGGTTCGCCTGGATGTGCTGATCAACGGGGATCGTGTCGACGCCCTGGCGCTGATTGTGCACCGGGATCTGTCCCACCGCAAAGGGCGCCAGTTGATTGAGAAGATGAAAGAGCTTATCCCGCGTCAGATGTTTGATATTGCCATTCAGGCTGCCATTGGTACCCAGGTGGTCTCCCGGGTAACGGTCAAGGCCCTGCGCAAGAACGTAACGGCGAAGTGTTACGGTGGCGACGTCAGCCGTAAAAAGAAACTGCTTCAGAAGCAGAAGGAAGGTAAAAAACGCATGAAGCAGCTGGGTAATGTCGAGGTGCCTCAGGAAGCGTTTCTTGCTGTATTGAAAGTGGATAACTAAAAAGGCACCTGGATGGACATTGATTTTCCACTGGTACTGGTGGTTCTGACTTTCGTGACCGGAGCGGTCTGGCTGGCGGACATCGCGTTCCTGAGAAAGCGTCGGCTTGCCGGCGCAGAGCAGGGTGGCCAGGTAGACGAATCAGCCGATGAGTTCGAGGACCGGGAACCCTGGCTGGTGGATATCAGCCGCTCATTTTTCCCCGTGCTGGCGGTAGTCCTGGTGCTTCGGTCGTTCCTGATCGAGCCGTTCCAGATCCCCTCAGGCTCCATGTTGCCGACCCTCGAAGTGGGGGATTTTATCCTGGTCAACAAGTACGCCTATGGCCTGCGCCTGCCGGTGGCCGGTACCAAGATTGTTGAGATCGGCGATCCGGAGCGGGGTGATGTCATGGTGTTCCGCTATCCTGAGGATGGCACCACCAATTACATCAAGCGGGTTGTCGGCCTGCCGGGCGATCATATTCGTTACCGCAACAAGCAACTGTTCATCAATGATGAGCCGGTTCCCCGGGATTTCGTTGCGCGCTTGCCCCCCATGGAACGCTGGCGGGAACAGTTGGGTGAGGTTGAACATGATCTGTACCTGACCATGGGGCGGGTGAGCGGTTCCGGTGAGGGAGAATGGGTTGTTCCTGAAGGCCATTACTTTGTCATGGGCGATAACCGCGACAACAGTAACGACAGCCGTTTCTGGGGCACGGTGCCGGATGAGATGGTGGTGGGCAAGGCCTTTGCCATCTGGATGCACTGGAAATCACTGACAAGTCTGCCATCTTTTGATCGGGTGGGTGGCATCCAATAATTCTGATGGTTCCGGAGTATAAGACGATGAGAAGACACTATCCCGCAGGCCTGAACACGCAGCAGGGCGGCGCTTTGACGATGATGATCATGGCTCTGTTCTTTGGTGGCCTGCTGACTCTGGCGATCAAGATCGGGCCGGCCTACCTGGATGACTTTACCATCCAGGAGGCTCTGGAAAGCCTGGATGGTACCGACGGCCTGTCACAGATGGGTCCGGCACAGGTGCGCAGCCTGATTAACAAGCGCCTGAGTGTGAATAACGTTGACGGTTTTGATCCAAAGAACATCTCCGTTGAAAAAAATGGCGAACTGGTCGTGATCAAGGTGGATTACGAGGTTCGCAATAACATCTTCCGGAACGTGGACACCGTTGTGCACTTCCAGCACGAGTATGAGTTTCAGGGCCAGTGAGTTCACAACCAGACCTAGACCAACTTCAGCGCCGCATTGGCTACCAGTTCAAGGAACCGGAGCGGCTTCTGCTGGCGCTGACCCATCGCAGTTTTGGCAACCAGAATAACGAACGTCTTGAGTTTCTGGGCGATTCTATCGTGAACATGGTGATCGCCGAGTATCTGTATCTTCATTTCGAGAAGGCCCGGGAAGGGCAGTTGAGCCGGCTTCGGGCCCGTATGGTCAAGGGGGTTACCCTCGCCGAGATCGGTCGTGAATTTCAGTTGGGCCAGTATCTGAGGCTCGGTTCGGGAGAGCTGAAAAGTGGTGGTTTCCGCCGTGAGTCCATACTCGCCGATGCCGTGGAATCCATTATCGGGGCCATTTATCTGGACAGCGACTTTCATACCTGTCGGGCTCAGGTGTTACGCTGGTTTGAACAGCGCTTGGCAAACCTGGATATTCAGGACACCCAGAAAGATCCGAAAACCCGGTTGCAGGAGTACCTGCAGTCCAGGCAATTTCCGTTGCCGCGCTATGAAGTGATTTCTGTTGACGGCGAGGCCCACAACCAGACTTTCCATGTCTCCTGCGCCTTGCCCTCGCTGGACCGTAAAACCACCGGCACTGGCAGTAGTCGACGTGTTGCTGAACAGCAGGCCGCCCGAAATGCACTCAAGCAACTGGGTGTGGAGAATTCCTGATGACTGATATTACCCGCCCGGAAAACCCGGAAAGCCGCTGTGGTTTCGTCGCCATTGTCGGCCGGCCGAATGTGGGCAAGTCCACACTGCTCAATCACATCCTTGGCCAGAAGCTGAGCATCACCTCACGGAAGCCTCAGACCACCAGGCATCAGGTTCTGGGCATCAAGACCGAGGGCCCGGTACAGGCCATTTATGTCGATACACCGGGCATGCATGAGGATGAGCCCCGGGCCCTGAACCGCTATATGAACAAGGCGGCGGCGTCCGCCCTGATCGACGTGGATGTGGTGGTCTTCGTGGTGGATCAGCTGGCGTGGACCAGTGCCGATGAGATGGTGCTGGAGAAGCTCAAGCGGGTAAAGTGCCCGGTTATCCTGGCGGTCAACAAAGTCGACAAGCTGGAGAAGCGGGAGCTGTTGTTGCCCCATCTGGAGGCTCTGTCCAAAAAGCGGGACTTTGCCGAGATCATTCCTCTTTCGGCACTGAAAGAGACCAATCTGGAGCCGCTGGAATCGGCTGTTGGCCGCTTCCTGCCCGAAAGTGTCCACTTCTACCCCGATGATCAGATCACAGACCGCAGTGAACGCTTTATGGCGGCCGAAATGGTCCGGGAGAAAATCACTCGTCAACTGGGCGCTGAACTGCCGTATTCCGTGGCAGTGGAGATTGAAGAGTTCAAGCACCAGGGCAATACCCTGCATGTTTCGGCACTGATTCTGGTCGAACGGGAAGGCCAGAAGAAAATCATCATTGGCGATAAGGGTGAGCGCCTGCGTAGTATCGGTCAGGAAGCCCGGGTTGATATGGAGCGGATGTTCGAATCCAAGGTGATGCTCCGGCTCTGGGTCAAGGTCAAGCGAGGCTGGGCTGACAGCGACAGGGCTCTGAAAAGCCTGGGCATGAGCGATTTCTGAGGCCGCCATGAAGGGCGCGGTGCAGCAAGAGCCCGCTTATGTGGTCCATCGGCGACCCTGGCGCGAAACCGCCTTGCTGGTGGATCTGTTTACTCTGAATCACGGCCGCATGAGTGTGGTTGCCCGAGGCGCCAACAGCACCAAGAGCCCGCTCAAGGCCCAGCTTCAGCCATTCCAGCCGTTATTAGTGGACTGGACCGGCAAAAGTGAGCTGAAAACCCTGGTGCAGCTGGAAGTGCGCAGTGCGCCAGCGGTCAGCCAACCCCGCGCGTTGTACAGTGGTTTCTACATTAATGAACTGGTTCAGCGGGTGTTACCGGTGGCCGATCCCTCCCCCGCGTTGTTTGCCAGCTACATTGAAACGCTGCAGGCCCTGGCGGATCTGTCTTCACAGGATGATGTGGAGCCGTTGCTGAGGCATTTTGAGCGCGCATTTGCCGCCTCGCTGGGCTACGATTTTGCCTGGGACGAAACCACGGATACAGGTATGCCTGTACAGGCAGGCGAGCTCTATGGCTACGATCCGGGCCAGGGCATCGTTTCCAATCTCGCGCCGGAGTTGCCATTGCGCCAATTGCCGGGTGAGGCATTGCTGGCACTGGCGGCCGGCGATTTCATGAGTGAAGCACCCCGTAAAACCGCCAAGCGCGTCATGCGGGTGCTGGTGGATTACCTTTTGCAGGGCCGGCCGCTGCACAGCCGTTCCCTGTTCAGTCATTCGAATCCGTCATCTGGGAGAGAATCATGAATACCCGAGTCCTGCTTGGAGTGAATATTGATCATGTGGCCACCCTGCGTCAGGCCCGGGGCACCCGTTACCCGGACCCCGTGCAGGCGGCGTTGGTGGCGGAAGAAGCCGGTGCTGATGGCATCACCATTCACCCCCGTGAGGATCGCCGGCATATCCAGGATCGGGATGTGCTGCTGTTGCGGGAAGTACTGCAGACCAAAATGAATCTGGAAATGGCGGTGACCGACGCCATGCTGGCGTTCGCCGAGCAGGTGCGCCCGGAATGTGTTTGCCTGGTGCCGGAAAAACGCGAGGAGCTCACCACTGAAGGCGGACTGGATGTGGATGGCCAGGAAGAGCGGGTGGCCAAGGCCTGTGATCGTCTGGCAAAAATCGGCGTCGAGGTTTCGTTGTTTATCGATCCGGACCCGGTACAGATCGACGCGGCGGTGCGCTGCGGTGCGCCGGTGGTTGAGTTGCATACCGGTGAATATGCCGAGGCCGGGGAACCCGAAGCGGTGGAAGCCTCATTCAAAGTGCTTGCCGATGCCGTGGCCTATGCCCGCAAGAAGGGGCTGATTGTGAATGCCGGCCATGGTCTGCATTACCACAACACCGAGCGGGTGGCCGCTATCCCGGGTATCAATGAACTGAACATCGGCCATGCGATCATCGCCCGTGCCGTCTTTACCGGCCTGAAAGATGCGGTCCGGGACATGAAGGCGATTCTTGACCGGGCCAGGGCCTGATCAACAGTCAGGTGGTTTCCGGCTGGCGCTGCTGTTCCCGGAACAGTTGCTGCCAGTCGGTCTGCTCACTCCAGATCTGCAGCCGCTCCATGGCCGAAATCAGTTGATCTTTTAACAGCTCTCGATCCGGAGCCTCGCACTTCAGGGCGGTCTCGAACCGGTTGGCGGCTGTGCGCAGTTCGGGAACGCCGCAATAGCGGGTGGCCCCGTGAAGCTTATGCACGCACTCAAGCAGGGGCTCGTTGCCACCGGTCTGCCAAAGCGCCTGAATCCGGTCGATATCGGTGTGTAACTGCTCCAGCAACATACTGAACAGCTCCTCCGCCAGATCGGCCTTGCCCGCCGCCAGTTGAATGCTCTCCTCTACACTGACGCAGTCCTGCTGCATCCGGCGATTTGACGGCCGCAGTGTCCGGCGGGTATCCCGTATTTCGGAAATCCGGAAGCGGTCGGCGCTATTGGTGCAGTCGTAGCCGGTGTATTCGCGAATCAGTTCCACCAGTTGGCTGCTGCTGATCGGCTTGGGCATATAGCCGTCGAAGCCTTGTTGCGCCAGCCGTTCCTGTTCGTCCGCCAGAGCGTGGGCGGTCAGGGCAATGATGGGGGTGTGGTGTGAGCCGCTGTCCAGATCACGGATGCGGGCCGTGGTTTCCACGCCGTCCATCCCCGGCATCTGCAGGTCCATGAACACCAGGTCAAACGCCTTCTGACGCACCTTGGTCAATGCCTCGAATCCGCTGGAGGCGCCTTCGGCTTCCAGGCGGCAGTCATTGAGCAAGGTCATTACCAGTTTCAGGTTGGCTTCGTTATCGTCCACCGCCAGAATGCGGGGCGTGCCTGAGCCGCTGTTCTGCCTCAATGGTAGCGCGGCTTCCTGCGCGCTTCGGTTGCCCGACTGAATGCCATGGATCAGCAGCAGCAGTTCATCGTAGAGGGCGTCCCGGCAGACCGGTTTGGTCAGGTGGCCGCTGGCCAGGCCCGACAGCGGCGTGTCGTGGGTTTCCAGAGTGGGCGTCAGCAACAGGGTGCGGCAGTCGCGTTCCACTTCCAGGGAACGCACTAGGTTGCAGTACTGGCTGGAGTTGAGCAGGTGGCGGGTAATGCCGATGATGGCGCCGGCGTAGCCTTCCTGCCTCCGTTGCGCCTCTTCTATCTGTTCCTGCAGTGCTCCGGGTGAGGCAACCCGTTCAACGGCCACGCCCCAGTCCCTTAACAGGTGCTCCACCGCCAGCCCGGTGGTCTTCTGGTGTTCGAGATAGATGATCTTTTCGCCCCGGAGCGCCTCTTTGGGGCTGGAGCTGTCACCGGTTGAGGACAGTTCCGGCGTCAGGGTAAACCAGAACGTGGAACCTTTGCCCAGCTCACTTTCCAGGCCGATCTTGCCGCCCATTTCTTCCACCAGCCGTTTGGAGATGGCCAGCCCCAGACCGGTACCGCCATACTGGCGGGCAGTGGAGGCATCGGCCTGGCTGAAGGCGTTAAACAGTGACTGCTGCTGGGCACGTGACAGACCAACGCCGGAATCGGTGATGCTCAGGCGCAGTGTGACCCGGTTATGCTCGGTATCTTCGTCTTCCAGACTCGCCCGTAATACCACTTCGCCGGTCTGGGTGAACTTGATGGCATTGTTTACCAGGTTGGTGATCACCTGCTTGACTCGCAGCGGATCCCCCATGATGTTGTCCGGTACATCGTTGTAGACCAGTGGCACAAGGTCCAGGTTTTTAGCGTGGGCCGCCGGTGCCAGCATGACCATCACCTCCTCAACGATATCCCGGAGCTGGAAAGGCACGCGGTCCAGGATCAGTTTGCCGGCTTCGATCTTGGAGAAATCCAGAATGTCGTTAATGATGGTCAGCAGGATTTCCGAGGATTTGCGGATGGTGTTCAGGTGGTCGCGCTGCTGGCGGGGCAGTGGGCTTTTCAGCAACAGCTCGGTGAAGCCGATGATGCCGTTCAGCGGCGTCCGGATTTCATGGGACATGTTGGCCAGGAACTCGGATTTGATCCGGCTCGCTTCCAGTGCTTCCTTGCGGGCAAAGTCCAGTTCGATATTCTGGATTTCAATGGTCTCCAGGGTCTCCCGCAGGTCCTCGGTGGCCTGGTCAATGTTCTGTTGCATTTCGGCCTGGGCCTTGCTCAATTCCGAGGCCATATCATTGAGCCCCGACTCCAGCTGTTCGAACTCCGGGCCGGCACTGGTGTAAACCCGGGTGTCGAGCTTGCCTTCCTTGAGTTTGGCTACGGCTTCGTTGAGCTGGAATACCGGGTCGGTGAAGGCACGGCTCAGCCGCAGCGCGATGGCAAGACTGAGCAGGACACCACCGATCACCAGCAGCAGCGAGATCAGCAGCGCCTTGTAGGTTTCCTTTTCCGTGCGCACGTGGGACATCTCTACGGCAACCCAGCCCAGCGGGGCCTGGCGTTCCGCCGCAGACTGGCGGGCGTCCGGGTCCAGCATGGTCTCGATCATCAGATCCTGAAGGTGAACCGGCGTGACAAAACGAGTGCTGCTGTCGTGGGTCAACCGGATCGGCTGGTTGGGTTCCAGCGGTGCCATCGCCACGGTTTCAGCGCTGCCTGGGCCAGTATGAAGCATGCGCTGGCCATCGCTGCCATAGAAGGTGATGGAGCGAACATCCTGTTCTTCAAGAAGGGCGTTGGAGAGGCTGCTCAGCAGGCTGCGATTGGCCGTGAACAGGCCGTATTCAGAGCCTGCGGCAAGCTGTCGGGACAGGGACTCACCGCGATCCTTCAGCAGGTTCTCAATGTTGTTCACCCAGCTGTAGGTAAAGAATAGCCCTAACAACAGCGTGGTGAGCAGGGTGGGAACCAGAGTTACCACCAGTACTTTCTTGCGAATGCCCCAACGTCGCATACCGTGTTCCTGTAAAATTACCTTGTCCACCGGCGGAGAACGCCTGCTGGTGGATACTTCCTTGTCAGCATAGCTGAACGGCGATGATATAACCGTGGCCGTTATCCCGGAAACAGACAGTTATAGCCGCAGGTCATGGATATAGCGACAAGCTGTATTGGGACAAGGCGGCCATAACGCGTATGATTCGAATCCGAAAGTGTATCACAGGGTATCAATATGATTTTCCCCACCATTGAAGATTATGTCGGCCATACTCCCCTGGTGCGTCTGCAGCGTCTGCCGGGAGACACCAGTAACGTCATCCTGGCAAAACTGGAGGGGAACAACCCGGCAGGTTCGGTGAAAGACCGGCCGGCTTTGAGCATGATCCAGGAGGCTGAACGCCGGGGCGAGATCAAGCCCGGGGACACCCTGATTGAAGCCACCTCCGGCAATACCGGTATCGCGCTGGCCATGGCCGCGGCCATCAAGGGCTACCGGATGGTGCTGATCATGCCTGATAACCTGAGTGAGGAGCGCCGGGCCTCCATGCGTGCATACGGCGCCCAGGTGGTGAACGTTTCCCGTGAGCAGGGCATGGAAGGCGCCCGGGATCTGGCCATTCGAATGGAGGCCGAGGGTAAGGGCAAGGTTCTGGACCAGTTCAGCAATGCCGATAACCCTTCGGCCCACTATCACACCACGGGCCCGGAAATCTGGGAGCAGACCGCCGGGCGGGTTACGCACTTTGTCAGCTCCATGGGTACTACCGGTACCATCATGGGTGTGTCCCGTTACCTGAAAGAGCGCAATCCCGATATCCGAATTATCGGCCTGCAGCCAGAGGATGGGGCTTCGATTCCGGGTATCCGCCGCTGGCCGGAGGCTTACCTGCCGAAAATCTACGATGCCAGCCGGGTAGACCTGGTTCTGGATATTGGCCAGCAGGAAGCCGAGGACACCATGCGGGCACTGGCCGAGCGAGAGGGCATTTTCTGTGGTGTGTCCTCCGGCGGCGCCATTGCAGCGGCCCTGAAATTGTCCCGTGAGGTTGAAAACGCCGTGATCGTGGCCATTATCTGTGACCGCGGAGACCGTTACCTCTCCACCGGTGTGTTTCCCGGCGCCTGAGTGGCCCCCAATCAAGAGAATTCTATATGAGTAAGCGTCGCCGCAAGGTTCTGCCCAAGGAGCCCGTGCGTTGTGAAATCGAGACCCTGAGCCACGATGGCCGGGGCATTGCCCGCGCTGATGGCAAAACCCAGTTTGTTGACGGAGCCCTGCCGGGCGAAACCGTGATGGCCAAAATGGTCAGCACCCGCAGCCGGTTTGATGAGCTGCGCACAACCGAAGTGCTGGAAGCAGCCCCTGACCGCCAGCAGCCACCCTGTGAGTTTGCCGATCTTTGCGGTGGTTGCAGTCTTCAGCACATGAGCGCCGATGCCCAGATACGGTTCAAGGAAAATACCCTGCGCGAGCATTTTGCCCACTTTGGGGGCATTGAACCGGAGCAGTGGGTGGCTCCGATGCGTTCTCCGGATAGCCTCGGCTATCGTCGCAAGGCGCGGCTGGGCGTACGTTATGTGAAGGCCCGGGAGTCGGTGCTGGTTGGTTTCCGGGAGAAGCGCAATAGCTTTCTGACCGACATTGACCGCTGCGTGGTACTGGATCCCCGGATCGGTGAGCGAATCGAGCCTCTTCGGGAGTTGCTACATGGCATGGCGGCATTTGACCGGATTGCCCAGGTAGAAGTGGCCTGTGGCGATGATACGGCTGCCATGGTGTTCCGGAACATGGATGACCTGGTGCCGGACGACCGGGAAAAGCTGATCGCCTTTGGTCAGGCCCATGACTTGCATATCTATCTGCAGCCCAAGGGCCCGGACACCGTGCACCGGATCTGGCCGGAATCCGGCGGGCGGGACGATGAACGCCTGACCTATCGTATGGATGAGTTTGACCTCACCATGGCCTTCCATCCCATGGACTTTACCCAGGTGAACGCCGGCATCAACCGCAATATGGTACACCGTGCGGTCGAGTGGCTGGACGTCCAGCCCGGAGAGCGGGTGCTGGATCTGTTCTGCGGCCTGGGCAACTTTACACTGCCACTGGCCCGCAAGGGCGGGCAGGTTGTGGGTGTGGAAGGCGACGATGCCATGGTGGTTCGCGGCCGTGAAAACGCCCGCCTGAACGATCTCTCCAATGTGGAATTCCACGGGGCAGATCTGCACGGGGATTTCACCGGGCAATCCTGGGCAAAAGAGGGTTTTGACAAGATTCTGATCGATCCACCTCGTTCAGGCGCGGAGGAGATTTGTAAGTATCTGACTGCTTTCGGTGCCAACCGCATTGTTTACGTGTCCTGCAACCCCGCTACCCTGGCGCGGGATGCCGGGGTGATGGTGCGCAATGGTTATCGGCTGGTACAGGCCGGTGTGATGGATATGTTCCCCCATACCACCCACGTTGAGTCCATTGCGTTGTTTGAGCGTAGCGCAGACTGACCGGGTTTCGGGGGTATGCAACGGAACGGCCAGGATGGCCGTGAGAATAACCGAAAAACAAATGGGTAAAGCTCTGCCATGGTAAAAGTTCGGGAAGACTATTCGATCAGCGGTGACGGCGAGGTCGATATAGACCGCTGCGTGCAGCACATCGCTGAACAGACTCATCTCGAGGATCCGGATCAGCTTCGGCGGGCTTGTGAGAAAGCCGCCCAGATCGCCGTTCAGGCGTTCCGGGAAGACCGTTTGTGGGCGCCCGGAGCCAGCAGTTTCCGGACCGGTCTGGAAATGGCGCAGGTTTTGGCAGAGCTGCATCTTGATCAGGCCAGCCTGGTTGCCGCCGTGCTCTATCGGGCGGTGCGTGAAGAACGGGTGCCGCTTGAAGAGGTTCGCAAGGAATTCGGCGATGAAGTGGCGGGGCTGATTAACGGCGTGCAGCAGATGGCTGCGATTTCGTCCATCCATCATCCGCTCAAGGGCAATGTCCTGGGGCAGAGCGAAGGCCAGTTGGACAATGTCCGCAAGATGCTGGTCACCATGATTGATGACGTTCGGGTGGCGCTCATCAAACTGGCAGAGCGCACCTGCGCTATCCGCGCAGTGAAAGATGCGCCGGAAGAAAAACGCATGCGCGTGGCCCGGGAAGTCTTCGACATCTATGCTCCGTTGGCGCACAGGCTCGGTATCGGCCACATCAAATGGGAGCTGGAAGATCTCTCGTTCCGCTACTTGCATGGCTCCGCGTACAAGAAAATCGCCAAGTTGCTGGATGAGAAACGGCTGGACCGTGAAAGCTACATCCGCCGGGTGATTGATACCCTGCAAACCGAGCTCAAGGCTTCCGGTATCAAGGCCGAGCTCAGCGGGCGGGCCAAGCACATCTACAGTATCTGGCGGAAGATGCGTCGTAAGGGAATCGATTTTTCCCAGGTATACGATGTCCGTGCCGTGCGCATTCTGGTGCCGGAAGTGCGTGATTGCTATGGCGCGCTGGGGATTGTTCACACCCTGTGGCGCCACATTCCCAACGAGTTCGATGACTACATTGCCAACCCCAAGGAGAACGGTTATCAGTCGCTGCACACGGCGGTGATCGGCCCGGAAGGCAAGGTCATGGAGGTGCAGATTCGCACCCATGCCATGCATGAAGAAGCGGAACTGGGCGTATGTGCCCACTGGCTGTATAAGGGCACCGATACGAGGAACAAATCCACCGGCTACGACGCCAAGATCAACTGGTTGCGCCAGGTTCTGGAGTGGCAGGAGGAGCTGGGCGACATTTCCGGACTGGCGGATCATCTGAAATCAGACGTGGCCTCAGACCGGGTGTATGTGTTTACGCCGGAAGGCCATGTGGTAGACCTGCCCCAGGGCGCCACGCCGGTGGATTTTGCCTACCGGGTGCATACCGAAATTGGTCATGCCTGCCGGGGTGCCAGGGTGAACAGCCGCATCGTTCCGCTGACTTACCCGCTCAAGACCGGGGATCAGGTATTTATTCTGACTTCCAACAATCCGGCTCCCAGCAGGGACTGGCTCAACCCGAGCCTGGGCTATATTCAGACGTCCAGGGCCCGGGCGAAGGTTACACACTGGTTCAAACAGCAGAACCGTGACCGCAATGTCATTGACGGCCGCGCTATTCTGGAAGACGAGTTCAAGCGCCTGTCGCTGTTTGATGTGGAGCTGGAACAACTGGCGGCCAAGGTCAACTACCACAGCATTGATGATATGTTTGCCGCCATCGGGGCGGGAGATCTGCGGCCTACTCATGTGGCCAATGTGGCTCAGCAACTGTTGGAGCCCCGATCTGAACAGCTGGATCTTAAGCTGACCCCGAACCGGAAAAAGCCCTACGACACTGAATCCGATATCCAGATACTTGGTGTTGGCAAGCTGAAAACTCAGGTGGCCAAGTGCTGCAAGCCGCTGCCCGGAGACCCGATCGGAGGCTATATCACCGTGGGCCGCGGCGTGACCGTGCATCGCCAGGACTGCCTCACGTTCCTGAATCTGCGGGAATTTGAACCGAACCGCATCATTGAAGTGAACTGGGGCGGGCAGCCGGCGGCGGTCTATCCAGTGGATATCGAAATCGAGGCCTATGATCGATCCGGTCTGCTGCGAGACATCACCCAGGTGCTGTCTTCGTCCCGCAGTGATGTGTTGTCTCTCAACACCGTGACCAACAAAGACGAAAACACGGCCACTATGCGGGTGACGGTGGAAATCTCCAGTCTGGAGCAGTTGGCGCGGCTGCTGGCCCAGATTCGGAACCTGCCGAACATCATCGACGTAAGGCGGAAACGCGGATGAGTTACAGCATCGAAGATCTGAAACACCTGATGGCCCGGCTCCGGGATCCGGACACCGGTTGCCCCTGGGACACCAAACAGACCTTTGCCAGCATCGTGCCCCACACGATTGAAGAAGCTTACGAAGTCGCTGATGCCATCGAGCAGGAGGATTTCCCACATCTGAAAGACGAACTGGGAGATCTTCTTTTCCAGGTCATCTTCTATGCCCGCATGGGAGAAGAAGCCGGCCACTTTGAGTTTGATGGCATTGTTGACCATTTGGTTCGCAAGCTGGTTCGGCGCCATCCCCACGTGTTTCCGGGGGGCACGCTGGAGAGCCGTATCGATCCGGATAATCGACCCGACGAAGCCTGGATCAAGGAAAGCTGGGAGCGCATCAAGGCCGAGGAGCGTGCTGAGAAACCGGTGGCGAATACTCCGGCCAGCCGTCTGGACGGTATTGCCCGCACCCTGCCGGCCATGGCCCGGGCGGAAAAACTGCAACGGCGTGCGGCCCGGCATGGCTTCGACTGGCCGGATATCGGCCCGGTGTTCGACAAACTTCACGAAGAGATCGATGAGCTGAAGGAAGCCTGGCAAATGGCCGAGGCCGGTACCGGAGACCTGGATGCGGTTGAGGACGAGCTGGGTGACCTGCTGTTTGTTTGCGTAAATCTGGCACGTTTCCTGAAAGTAAATCCCGAGCAGGCCCTGAAGCGAACCAATCATAAGTTTGATGCCCGGTTCCGTGCCATTGAGCGGGTGCTGGAAAAAGAAGGTCGTAATCTGGATGAAGAAACCCTGGAAGCGCTGGATGCCGTGTGGCAGAGCGTGAAAGGGGTGGAAAAGGAGTAGGGAAGCGGAACTGGAAACCGTCACCGATAGGTACAATCCGTTACCAATTTTCCGTCACCGGCCTGTCATTCTTCGTCTACACTTCCGGGAACAGTCGCACTGAAAAAGTGCGTTGTGCCATCAAACAAGATGCAGGAGTGAAGGCACCATGAAGATCAAAGATCTGGTCAAGCACTGGGATAAACACGGCCGTGGAAGACTGACCCGGGACGCCGCCTATCTGTCTTTGGCTGACCAGCATCATGACCGTTTGCAGAAGCTTGCGGCACTGTATCCGATGAAGTCCACTCAGGATCTGATGCGGGATCTGATCTCCGCCGCTCTCGACGAGCTGGAAACCAGTTTCCCCTACGTTCAGGGTGAGAAGGTTGTGGCTTACGACGAGGATGGCTTTGAAATCTATGAGGACAAAGGCCTGACACCGCAATTCGTTGCCCTGAGCCAGAAACACATCAAGCGCCTCAAGGCCCGCCAGTTGGAGTCGGTTGCCTGACGGTTGCCAACACCCATTGCCATAGATTCTGTAACAACAACGCCGGGCTCAGCCCGGCGTTGTTGTTTGTATTACGACTTCTTCTGTTCTGCCAATCGGTCTTTCAGCGGGCCCTGGCTGATCAGGTCGTCCAGAGCGGCGGCAATCATGTCGTTCAGGATCTCACTTTCGCTCCGGTCCGGGTAGAGTTCCGCCAGGGCCGCAATCCGTGCGGCATCTTCCAGAGGCAGGCGCAGGTTGTATTCATGGCTGCGCTCCTGGGCCTGTTTTTCCTTTTCCCAATGCTGGGGCAGTTCGGTCACTTTCATGTCAGCTCCTGAGCGAAGTGGTTGAATCGTCAATAGACTTTCTGCGTTGCTCCCTAGTATCGTAAGTTTAGATTGTTTCCGTCAATTCAGAAGGAACCTGCCGTGACCGAACTGCACCCGGATCTTCGAGAAAACGTACGTTTGCTGGGCGATCTGCTTGGCCAGAGCATACTCCGATTCCCCGGACAGGACTGCTACGACCGCATTGAAGAAATCCGCGCCGCCGCCAAGGCTGACCGGCGCCAGGAAAGTGGTTCCGGACAACGCCTGGTGAAACTCCTGGGCCAGCTCAGCGATGATGAGCTGCTGCCGGTGACCCGAGCCTTTAACCAGTTTCTCAACCTTGCCAACCTGGCTGAGCAGTACCACGGAATTCGTCGCAAGCAGGGGCATCCGTCAGATCTGATGGTGGAATCCCTGGGGGAGGTGTTTGATCGGCTGAAGTCCGGGGGGATAGACCCGCAAGAGTTGCATCGGAAGGTTGCAGATTTACGCATAGAGTTTGTGCTCACCGCGCACCCCACCGAAGTGGCCCGGCGTACATTGATCCTCAAGTACGATGAAATGTCCGATTGCCTGTCGAGGCTGGATCATGACGACCTGATGCCCGGTGAACGGGAGGAAATCGTTGACCGGTTGTCGCTGTTGATTGCCGAGGCCTGGCATACCGACGAGATTCGGCATGAAAAGCCGACCGCCGTGGACGAGGCCAAGTGGGGCTTCGCCGTTATCGAGAACAGTCTCTGGCAGGCGCTGCCGAAATTTCTCCGTAGCCTGGATACCTCGTTGTCGGAGGCGACCGGTCAGGGGCTTCCGTTGCAGGTGTCGCCGATCCGTATTGCTTCGTGGATGGGGGGCGACCGTGATGGCAACCCCAATGTCACCCACGAAGTGACCCGGGAAGTGTTCCTGCTCGGTCGCTGGATGGCCGCAGATCTCTATCTGCGCGATATCCAGGCGCTGAGAGCAGAGCTTTCCATGTGGCAGGCAAGCGATGAATTGCGGGCCGAGGTAGGAGATTCCCGGGAGCCGTATCGCCAGGTGCTGGCCCAATTGAGGGAGCGCCTGATCAAGACCCGGGACTGGGCCGAAGCCAGCGTCAAGGGCGAGCCGGCAGACGATTCGGGCATTCTGTTCGAGAATGAGGATCTCACCGGGCCGTTGGAATTGTGCTATCGCTCCCTGATGGAGTGCGGGCTGGAAGCCATTGCCAATGGTCCGCTGCTGGATACCATTCGCCGGGCGCACACCTTCGGCCTGCCACTGATCCGACTGGATATCCGCCAGGAGGCCTCACGCCACGCCGAGGCGGTGGCAGAGATGGTGGACTACCTAGGGTTGGGTGACTATCTGTCCTGGTCGGAACAGGAGCGCCAGGCGTTTCTGGTCAAGGAACTGAAAGGGCGGCGCCCCCTGGTGCCCCGGAATTGGCAACCCTCCGAGCCGGTGCGCGAGGTTCTGGCAACCTGCGAGGTGGTCGCTGGCCAGACACCGGAAGCCCTGGGTTCCTATGTGATTTCCATGGCCAGCAAGCCCTCGGACGTTTTAAACGTGATTTTGCTGCTGCGGGAAGCGGGGATGGCGTTCCCCATGCGCGTCGTACCGCTGTTCGAAACGTTGGATGATCTCAAGGGTGCGCCCGACAGTATGGCGGCCCTGTACGAGGTGGACTGGTATCGGGAATACTGCAGCGGGCGCCAGGAAGTGATGATCGGCTATTCAGACTCCTCGAAGGATGCCGGCCAGTTGATGGCGGCCTGGGCCCAGTACCAGGCCCAGGAGAAGCTGACCGAAGTGGCCAATCGGTATGGAGTGCATCTGACACTGTTTCATGGCCGCGGCGGCACCGTGGGCCGGGGCGGTGGTCCGGCGAATCGGGCGATTCTGTCCCAGCCGCCGGGCTCGGTGAACGGCAGCTTCCGGATTACCGAGCAGGGCGAGATGATCCGTTTTAAATTTGGTCTGCCGAGGCTGGCGGTGCAGAGTCTGACCTTGTACACCACAGCGGTGATTGAGGCGACCCTGGCGCCACCACCTGTGCCAAAGGATGAGTGGCGCGAGGTCATGGACTGGCTGACCGAGCGTTCGCTGCGGTCCTACCGTGAGGTCGTCCGTGAGAATCCGGATTTTGTGCCTTACTTCCGTCAGGTCACACCGGAAACGGCTCTGGGTAAACTTGCCCTTGGCAGCCGGCCGGCCCGGCGCAAGGCCACAGGGGGCGTTGAAAGCCTGAGAGCCATTCCGTGGATTTTTGCCTGGACCCAGATGCGGTTGATGCTGCCAAGCTGGCTGGGCAGTGATGTTGCCCTCGAAGAGGCGGCCCAGGCGGACCGCCTGCCCGAACTGCGGGAGATGATGCAGGGCTGGCCGTTCTTCCGCACCTACGTGGATATGCTGGAAATGGTCCTCGCCAAGGCAGATTTGCGTATTGCCAGCTATTACGAGCAGACCCTGGTTGAGGATGAGCACTTGCTGGCGCTTGGCCAGAGCCTGAGGCAGCGTTTGCAGGGCTGCATTGAGCGTCTGCTGGAGCTTAAACAGCAACAGACTCTGCTGGAGCAGGAGCCGGTGTTTGCCCATTCAATGAAAGTCCGGAATCCCTACACTGATCCGCTGCACTATCTGCAGGCAGAATTACTCAGGCGTGACCGGGAAAGCGAGGGGGCTGGAAAGGTGCCGGAATTGGTCGAGAGGGCGCTGAAGGTGACCATGGCCGGAATTTCTGCCGGTATGCGAAATACCGGTTAAGGTGCATAATAAGGCCGGGGCCGGACAGCCCCGGCCCATTTGCTTTAAGGAGTTACCCCCGTTGGCATTGTCGGAGAGGCTTTCGCGTTTTCTGGCCCGCAAGGGCATTACCTACCAGCCACTGGAAACGGAGCCCGTTGCCAATCTGGACGCGGCGGTGCTTGCTTCGGGTAAACCCCAGCATGACTTTATCAAGGCGACCCTGCTGATCGATATCAATGGGGTGGTTATGGTGGTACACCGTTTTGACAGCACGCTTGATATGGATGCCGTGCACCAGTTCACCGGTCGGCGCCTGCAGCCGCTGACGGCGCGCCAGACTTCCCGGTTGTTCGGGGACTGTGACGCCGGATTCGTACCTCCGATCGGAGCCGCCTGGGAGCTGCCGGTTCTGGTGGATGAAGATGTAGTGACAGCCGAAAGTGTGATCTTCTCCGGTGGCACGGACCACAGCCTGGTTGAAATGGACGGCCGGGCCTTCCGCCTGGCTCAGGCTGGCGCCCGGCAGGGACATCTGGTTATTCGTGGTCAGGGCGTGGAAGATCGCGAAGCCCTGACTCTGGAAGACGTGGCAGACAAACTGCAAAAGCTTTATCGGCTGCCGCCAATGCCGGCCCTGGCATTGCGAATCCTGCGGCTGACCGCCAATACTGAAGCGACGGCCAAAGAGCTGGCCGAGTTGATCGAATTCGACCCCAGTATGACCGCGCAGATCATGCGCTATGCCCGATCAGCGCTGTTCAACTACCCCGGCCAGATAAACTCTGTACAGGAAGCGGTCACCCGGGTCCTCGGTTTTGACCGGGTTGCCCACATTGCCCTGGGTATTGCCTCGGTGCGGGCGTTTGATGTGCCCCGCGGAGGCATGCTCGGCATGGATAATTTCTGGCGCCACTCGCTTTATTGCGCGTTCCTGTGCCAGAACCTCGCCGCCTATTCCGGCCGCGACAAAGGGCTCGCCTATCTGTGCGGATTGCTGCACAACTTCGGCCTGCTGCTGGTGGGCCATCTGTTTCCATCGGAGTTTGAAGAGCTTAATGCTCTGCGGGAAATCAACCCGGAGGCAAGCATGCACTCGCTCGAGCAGGAAGTGTTTGGCCACAGTGAGCGCCAGGATATTCTGGCTGTTGGTCATGGTGCCATTGGCGGTATTCTGCACCGGCTGTGGCAGTTGCCGGAAGCCGTGATCAAAGCCGCCGGCATGCACCAGCACATCGGATACCATGGCGAGCACGAGGAATATGTCCAGATGGTGCAGCTGGCCAATGCCATACTCAAAGAGCGTGGTATTGGTGACGAACTCAATCCTGACGACCTGCCGGCACTGGTTGAGAGCCTTGGGCTCCGGGCGGATGTGCTGGAGCGGGTTCAGAGCGACATGGACCAGGTGGCTTCCGATCTGGACGTGCTGGCGTCTTCCCTCGCTTCCTGATTATTCCCAGCCCTGCACCAGCCGTTGAGGCAGCTGACAGCCCAGCATTCGGACAATGATACGGAGGTCGACTTTCTCTGCCGGGTGTGAGTTCGTATAATGCTGCCTCGTTTTTGTGCGTGTGCGCCGGATACACGGTCCGGAGCCGTCGAGAGGTTGTCGCAAAGGCAGAGGTCTTTGCCATAACTTTTCAAACGATAATATAAAGCAATGGGAGCACAACGTTATGCGAATCATTATGTTAGGCGCGCCAGGCGCAGGTAAGGGCACCCAGGCCCAGTTTATTACCGAGCGTTTCGAGATCCCCCAGATCTCCACGGGTGATATGCTCCGCGCTGCGGTCAAAGCCGAATCGGAGCTGGGCCTGCAGGTTAAAGAGGTTATGGCGTCTGGTGGCCTGGTGTCTGATGACATCATCATTGCCCTGATTGAAGAGCGTATCCAGCAGCCAGATTGCAAGAACGGCTTCCTGCTGGATGGCTTCCCGCGCACCATTCCCCAGGCTGAGGCCCTGAAAGACCAGGGTATCGCCATCGACTACGTGGTCGAAATCTCGGTTGAAGACGAAGAAATCGTCAGCCGCCTGTCTGGCCGTCGTGTACACGAGGGCAGTGGCCGTATCTACCACGTTAAATACGATCCGCCCAAGGTAGAAGGCAAAGACGATGAGACCGGCGAAGCGCTGATCCAGCGTGAAGACGACAAGGAAGAGACCGTTCGCAAGCGCCTCAAAATCTATCATGAGCAGACAGCGCCGCTGGTGGGCTTCTACCAGAGCTGGGCAGAGAAAGCCCCGGCCGATGCGCCCAGGTATGTGCGCGTTGAAGGCGTTGGCAGCCTCGACAGCATTCGCGATCAGATTCTGTCCCAACTGAAGTGATCGAAACCGGCTCAGCCCCGGAGGCTTGATTCTGTGAAACTTCTGGCACTGGATACCTCATCCGAGGGCTGTTCCGCGGCACTCTGGCTGGATGGCCGGGTGACCGAGCGATTCGAGCTGGCCCCACGGGGCCACACTCGCCTGTTAATGCCCATGGTTCGCGAATTGTGCGCGGAGCAGGGCCTGTCCCCAACCGATCTCGATGCGCTGGCGTTCGCCCGGGGCCCAGGCTCTTTCACCGGGCTGCGGATTGCAACCGGTGTAGTCCAGGGATTGGCCTGGGGGCTGGATATCCCCGTGGTTCCAGTGTCGTCCCTGGCGGCGGTGGCGCTCGCGGCGATCGAAACGCACGCCCTGCAGGAGGGTGATTGCATTGCGGTGGCCTTTGACGCCCGCATGGGGGAGGTTTACTGGGGCGTGTTCCGCTGTGAGGCGGGGCTTCCAGTGTTGCTGAGCGAGGAGCGGGTCTGCCCGCCTGATGCGGTGACTCTGCCACCGGATGCCGGTGGCAACTGGTACGGCGCCGGTCAGGGCTGGACCCTGAAAGAGCAGATGCCCGGTGAGCTCGTTGAACGCCTCTCAGCCATTGACGATACGTTGTTGCCGGCAGCGGCCCAGGTGGCGAAGCTGGCCGAACAGGGAATGTCGAACGGGCAGGCGGTGCCAGCAGAGCAGGCACAACCGGTGTATATCCGGGACGAAGTGGCCTGGAAGAAGTTGCCCGGTCGGGAGTGAACCCCGCTCCAACCGCCGTCTTTGCATTCTGCACCAGATCCTCCATAATGCGATGACGACTCTGAATCCTCACCCCGGTGGTGCGTTATGATTGGCGGCATCAATCCCTCAAATCCTTCGTTGTACCAGGCGGGTAATAACTCCCCGGCCCGGGAACGCACGGATGTATCCCGCACCCCGGCGGCGGACCCCCAGGCACTTGCCACGGGTGATGTTCGCAACCAGCTCAATACCGCCCGTCAGGATCGGGATACCGCCCCCGGTAATCCGGCACAGCCCGGTGGTACCGGCCCGGAACTGGACAGCCGGCGTGTCGAAGCCCGGCGCGCGGCGGAAGATGCCCGGCTTGAACGTTTCCGCGCAGACGAATTGCCGCTTCCTGCCGCCCGCGCGCTGTCGGCTTTTGCCGGCGTTGCCGCTGCCGGGCAGGAGTTTGAGAGCGGCAGCGTGCTGAGCGGAATTGATATTCTGGTCTGATGCCGTCGCCTTCCTCTCACACCGAGCTTCCGGATTCCTCGTCTCTCCGTCACATCCTGGCCGTTGCTCATAGCCCCTTGGCTGAACCGGGCGTAGCCCGTACGCTGGCCACCGAGCTGGGGCTTGACTGGCTGGGCGTGGTCGCCCCCAAACAGGTTCGGGACTGGGGTCTTCTATTGTTCATGGACGAGCATGGGCTGGCGTTACAGCAAACCGGTAAAGGTGCACCCGGGCCAGTCAGGGCGGAATTTGTCAGTGGCAAGATGGGCTACCGGCGCGAGCACGGTGGTGGCGCTGGCCAGTTGGTGGCGCGCGCCGTGGGTATGCAGAAAACCCGCGCTCCGTTGCAGGTGCTTGATGCCACCGCCGGCCTCGGCCAGGACGCCTTTGTACTGGCCTCCCTGGGGTGCCAGATGACACTGTTCGAGCGTAACCCGATCATTCATGCCCTGTTGGCCGATGGCCTGTACCGGGCTAGCTTGAATGAGGCCTGTGCACCGATTGTGGCGCGAATGACGCTGCACTCTGGCAACTCACTGGACTGGATGAACCAGGCAGGACCCGAAGCCGTCGATGTGGTCTATCTGGACCCGATGTTTCCGCATCGGGACAAGTCTGCGCTGGTCAAGAAGGAGATGCAGGTGTTCCGGCAGGTGGTGGGTGATGATGACGACGCCAGCCAGCTCCTGGAGGACGCGCTCGGCTGTGCCCGCTATCGGGTGGTGGTCAAACGCCCCCGCAAGGCACCCGCGATCGCCGGACCGGAGCCGGCTGCGCGGGTTGAGGGTAAAAGCAGTCGCTACGACATTTACCCGATCCGGGCGTTGCCGACCTGACCGTGCCGCAGCGATCTGT
This sequence comes from Marinobacter nauticus, assembly GCF_003634635.1. Taxonomy (GTDB): domain Bacteria; phylum Pseudomonadota; class Gammaproteobacteria; order Pseudomonadales; family Oleiphilaceae; genus Marinobacter; species Marinobacter nauticus. The sequence continues at coordinate 238,824 of NZ_RBJB01000005.1, forward strand.
CAGGCGTCGAGCATGGTGACCTGCTGGATAGCCTGTCGTTTCTCCACGCTCAGAACCAGACGAGCGTCTTCAGCCACTTCATCCAGACCCTCGCCATAGCACAGCCGACCGTCTTCATCGGTTGTGAGAACGCCGTTTTTCTGCATATTGGCTATGAAGTTCCGGAACAGGGTCTTGTCGAAGAACTCCGGTGCATTCAGGCCGAACAGGATCGACATCCTTTCCGCCAGCAAGGTGCTCTGTTCTTCCAGCTCCGCCGCCGTCAGGTTGCCGGAGCCATATTTTCTGAGTATGCCCAGGGTGATGTGATAGCGTTCCAGGGTCTGGATGATGAAGCGGGACAGAATCCGCGACCGCAGCATCGCTTCGGTACCTTCTTCGGGCCGTCCCAGCCGCTCATCCTCAAGCCTGATCAGCAGGCCCTGGTCCACCAGCACATCAATCCACTGGTTGATCACCGCGTCTACCTGTTCCTGATCATACTGCAGGAACAGCTCTGACTGCAGGTAGGGATAGGCGACGCTGGTGAGGAAAACGATCTTTTCCCGGCTCAGGCTGGCCTTGTTCTCGAACAGGCTGGCAATGAGCGCTGGTAGAGCAAACAGATGCTGGATGTTGTTGCGGTAGTAAGTCATCAGGATGGCGTTCGAGCCTTCCAGGGCAATAATGTCGCCCAGTTTCTGGGGCTGACGGGTAATCAGTCCCATGTTCTCGCAATAGGCAATCCAGTCCCGGCCGGTACCTTCCGGCAGGGTAATGGTTTCGGCATAGGGATAGGCGCGCAGCAGGTCGGCATACTTGTCCAGCAGGCGGATCAGCTGGCCCTCGTCCATCGCCAGCCGCTCGGTACCCAGCAGAACGGTGGCCGTCATGCCAATCGGGTTCACGGCCACTGAGGCGTTGATGTTGCTGGCCACACGCTGGGACAGATTATCAACGGCCTGGTTCAGCCAGGACGGGCGATACTCGGCGTCATAGGCTTCGTGGCGCCAGCTTTCGTGAACATCGTCCAGCACCTTGTCCAGGTGGATCGGATCACCGAAGTTGACGGCAACGCGGCCAAACGAGTTGGTCAGTTTGCGAGCGGTCTTGGCGAGACCGAAAATGCTTTCTTTCTGTTTCTTTTTCCCGCGCAGCTCGCCGAGGTAGGAGCGCCCTTCCATGACCTTCTCGTAGCCGATGTACACCGGTACAAAAACGATGGGCTTGCGGTGATCCCGCAGGAAGCTGCGCACGGTCATCGACAGCATGCCCGGGCGTGGCGGCAGCATGCGGCCGGTCCGGGAGCGGCCGCCCTCGACGAAATACTCCACCGAGTAGCCCCGGGTGAACATCACATGCATGTACTCGTTGAACACGGTGGCGTAAAGCGGGTTGTCCTTGAAGCTGCGGCGCATGAAAAACGCGCCGCCACGGCGCAGGATTGGCCCCACGATGGGCATGTTCAGGTTGATGCCTGCCGCGATGTGGGGCGGCATCAGGCCGTTTTTGTAGAGCACATAGGACAGCAGCAGGTAATCGATGTGGGATCGGTGGCAGGGTACGTAGACCACAGCGTTGTCCTGTGCCGCTTCCTTGGCTACCCCAATGTTGTGGATGGCAATACCGTTGTAGATCCGGTTCCAGAGCCAGGCCAATACCAGCTCCAGGAAGCGAATAGTCACAATCGACATGCTCGCGGCGATCTCGTCGGCGTATTTGTATGCCTTGGCGCGGACCTTCTCCGGCGGGATGTCGTCCTTCGCTGCAGTCTCACGGATGGCTTCCTTGACCGCCTGGGTGCGTACCAGCCCCTCCACCAGGGTGCGTCGATGCGACAAATCCGGCCCCAGCACCGCCTGGCGTACACGACGGAAGTGGGTTCGCAGAATTCGCGCCAGCTTGCGGTTGGCCTTCTGTTCGTTGTCGCGATACTCGTCCACCACCTGCCTGAGTGACAGCGGCTGGTTGAACTGCACGTAGGTGTTGCGGCCATGCACAAGAATAATCAGAAATTTCTGCAGGCGGCCCGCGACCGACCAGGTGTCTGAGAGCAGCAGCTTGACCAGGGACTTTTCCTTGTCGGGTGAGCGACCCCAGAACAGCGAGACGGGCACAATCTGGACGTCCTGATCCGGATGTTCCAGCCCGAAGTGGACCAGATCAGTAAATTCCCGGGTAGGCACCGGCTTGTGTCGGCCGCCCCGAAACAGGCCGCCAATGCGTTTGTAAAGGAAGAAAAACGAATGCGAGGGCCCGTTTTTGACCGGCAAGGTATCTGTGGCTCCCGGCAACCGGGCCCGGATGACTTCCTGCTCCAGCACCAGACGGCTCGACAGTGAGCTGTACTGGAGCACGTAACAGACGGGCTTGTCCGGGTCCAGCCCGAGGGCTTCCAGGGTATTGCCACTGACATCAGTCCTGACCCATAAAAACAGGATCTTTCGGAAAAGAGACAGGATCAGGCTGCGAATGCCCTGATAAAGTCGCATAAACGGTTACTCCGGTCCTGGAAACAGGCGCCAAGTTTAACGGGTTGGGGCGGTAGCGGAAAGTCGTGCACCAATTCTTGGTGATGAATGTGATGTGGTACATTCCGGGACTGGTATTCAGGCAGCAGGAAAAGCAGGGCATGGCAGACGACAAGGCACAGTGGGTACCCGGGTGGAATGAGGCCTCGCCGGAGCAGGGTGATCTGCTGCTGGCGTTCACGGGCAACAGTATTCTGAAGCCGGCGGATGGCTGGTTCCTTCGCTGGGGTGGCCCGGAAATGGGTGGAAGCCGGCCGGAGGCGCTGTCCCTGGGCGCCTGGGAGGGGCGCCCTCTGTATGTCACTATGCTGCCGGACACCGGTGTGCCGGGCATGCAGACGCTGTCCCTGCGTGAGGCTATGCTGCTTACGCCCGGGGCGCCGGCGGATGTGCTCAGTACCGGTTATCAGGTCTGGCAGTGGTGGCAGGACCATCGTTACTGCGGCCGCTGTGGAGAGAAAACTGGAGCCCATCCCCGCGAACGGGCGCGCTGGTGCAACCGGTGTGGCATCCCCTGGTACCCGCGTATTGCCCCTTGCATCATTACCGTTATTCGCCGGGGCGACCGCTTCCTGCTGGCAAAATCCGCGCGGGTCACCCGCAACTTCTACAGTCTGATCGCTGGTTTTGTGGAGCCGGGCGAGAATCTGGAGCAGGCGGTGGCCCGGGAGGTGATGGAGGAAACCGGTTTGGCGGTGACCAACATTCGCTATCAGGGGTCGCAGCCCTGGCCATTTCCTCACCAGTTGATGCTGGGCTTCTTTGCCGACTACGAGAGCGGCGAATTGCGGTTGCAGGAAGAGGAACTGGCGGATGCTGGCTGGTTTACGGTGGATGAACATCCTCCGGTTCCGCCAGAAACCACCATAGCAGGGCGATTGATCAATGCCCTGAAAGCAGAGATTGCTGCCGGTAATGGTGGTAGCCACCATGACTGACCGTCGCCCGAGGGTGCTGGTGTTTGATTCCGGGGTCGGTGGCCTGAGTGTCGCCGCCTGTATTCACCAGACGTTGCCCGGTGTGGAGCTGGTTTACCTGGCAGATAATGCCGGCTTTCCCTATGGCGACAAGCCCGAACAGGTGGTAATCGAGCGCTGTTGCACGCTTATACGGCAATGTCTGGTTGAGTTTCCGTGCGATGTGGTGGTGGTGGCCTGTAATACCGCCAGTACCGTTGTCTTGCCCGAGCTCAGGGCCACTATTGCTGTGCCGGTGGTCGGGGTGGTGCCGGCGGTCAAACCGGCGGCAGCCTGTTCCGTCAATCGCCGCATTGGCCTGTTGGCGACACCGGCGACGGTCAAACGCGCCTATCTGGATGATCTGATTCAGAAGTATGCCCGGGATTGTGAGGTATTCCGCCTTGGTCATCCGGCCCTGGTGCGCTGGGCTGAGGAGCTGGTTGGCGGCTCTGCGCCGGATCAGGTGGAGGTGGATGACGCCATGGTGCCGCTGCGCGAAGGCGGTGTCGACACGGTGGTTCTGGGCTGCACTCATTACCCGCTATTGTTGCCCTGGTTACGCAAGGCGTTGCCGGAGGTGATGCACTGGGTGGAGTCCGGCGAGGCGATAGCCCGCCGCGTGGCCTGGTGGTTTGAACAGGCCGGTGACCTGGCCTGTGCGCAGACACCGCCGAACCAGTCCGGGGCTGTGGTGACCAGTGCCTGCTTTTCTGGTGATGCGCCGGAAGACCTGGGCCCGTTCATGTCGGAAATGGGCATCCCGGTGGTAATGGTGGCCGGTCACTGGCCCGGCGTTACAGCAACCGGGTCAGTTTGAACATGGCGAGGAATTCCAGCGCCGGGATCGCCCGCTTGTGGCAGCAGTAGGTTTTGAAGCCATCGCCGCGGAAGCGTGATTTTGTGAACTCCAGCCCCTTGAAGTTATACAGGAAGTTTCCTTTCTCATAGATTCCGTGGAGCATCTTCTTGAGCAGCCGGCTTTCCTGGTGTTCCGTGGCCTTGTCGAGGGACAGAGGTATCAGGCCCAGGTCCAGAAATGGCACACCCTCGGCCTTGAAAACATCCATGGCGTGGGCCATCAGGGTATAGAAGATACCCTGACGGAAATCCGCGTTGGCGCGGGAGATGTTGGGCACATAACTGATAATTTCGTTGTTGCGATAGATCGGGTCGAAGTAGATAAAGCCGACGGCTTTGCCATCCTGATAGGCGTAGAAATGGCGTTCGTTTTCCCGATAATCCATTTCCATCGGGCGAATCAGGAAACGGATTTCGTTGCTCTTGCATTTTCGGGTGCGAATCCAGGCTTCCGAGATTTCCCGCGTGTGGTCATCACTGAAACGCTCTTTCACCGTGATCCCGTTCTTTTCGGCCTGGTTCAGGGCGGTTCTCAGAATCTGCTTTTTCTTGCCGCTGAGGGACCATTTGCGCAGGTCGATGCGGGATTCGCTGCCAAACTGGGTGCCGTAGAGCCCGAAGCGTAGATGCAGGAAATCCACCACCGGTTTGGAGACCTGGATGTAGCAGGCATTCGGGAACTTCTGGTGGAAGCGCTCCAGAATCACCGGGAAGTTCTCGGGTGCGCAAACCGGGTCTGACAGCACAAAGGTGCCGCCCCATTTACGCATGTAGGCCACGTAGCCCATCCCTTCAACATCGAAGTACTGCATCCCCGGCTGCAGAGTCGAGAAGGACTGTGAGTGCACGCCGAACTGCTTGAGGTAGTTCACCCGCTCTGAAAACGTAAACTGTCCGTCGGTGAGTCCCTGGGTACGGTCCAGTGCAAGAATCTGGTCTGACATGATGACGCTCCCGATAACCTGTTGTTGTTTTTGGTGTCAGGGGTTCAGGCCTGTTTTCGGCCGAGGATGGACCAGTAGCAGTCCATGTTCAGAAGCTTGAAGTGCTTCTTCTCGGTTACCTGCAGGCCCAGGCGCTGCATGTGCTCGGGGTAGTTGTAGATCTTGTGGAAGGCGTTGTTGGCAAACAGCCAGAAAATGAACACCGCCATGTACCAGTAGAGTTTCTTGAACATGCGGGACAGGATGTTGCCCGTCGGGTAGCAGAAGTCGCCGACAACCACTCTGGCATCGGCCTTGCCCAGGCGAATCAGGTGCTCGAGCACTTTGACCATCATGTCTTCGTCAAACACGTTCAGGAAAAAGTTGGCGACTACCATGTCGTATTGCTCGAACTCATCCACCTTCATGATGTCGCTGTGGATACGGCGTATGGTCAGATGAGGCGCTTCTTTATGCTGGGCATCGGCGAATTTGCGCAGCATGGTCTCGGACAGATCGACCACCGTTACCTCCGCTCCCAGCTCTGCGGCTCGGATAGCGTCCCGGCCGTGGCCGACGCCGGCAAAGAGAATGCGGTCTCCGGGTTTTACCGTTTCCACATCCAGCATGGCGGTCTTGCAGCGATGGATGTTCTTGCCGCTGTAGAGATTGCTGAGAAAATCGTAGACGGGGCCAATATACTTGTACTTGTCGCGCATGATGACTGCTGCCTTCTTCTTGTTCCCTGGTTGTCCGCCACCGTTATTGTGATTGTTGCTCCGACAGCCTGTCGGACATTCCGGTGATCGGTTACTGATAAACCGAGCTTAGAGAAGGGGTAGGTTGAAAGATGTGCAGTACTGCGCATTTCCGGATACACAAAGTAACGTAAGGATACACTTTGCAAACCGGGTCAATGTTTTGGTTCGGAGTGTCAGACAATCGATAATCGTTTTAGCCGGTATGTGCGAAGGCCAGACCATCTTTGGCCAGCAACCGTGTAATGTCGGCGGCGGGTCGGGCGGGGCCGTAGAAGAAGCCCTGAACCTGGTGACAGCCGAGGCTTTTCAGGTACGCAAGTTGGTCGTCGGTTTCCACACCTTCGGCCACAATCTCGAGTTTCAGGCCGTGTGCCATGGCGATAATGGCGTTGACGATGCAGGCTCCGTCTTCGCCACTGCGTATGGCTTTAACAAAGGACTGGTCCACCTTCAGAGTGTGAATCGGTAGACGGTGCAGGTAATTGAGCGAGGAATAGCCGGTACCGAAATCGTCGATGGCGATGCGCACGCCGGTGGCGGCCAGCTCTTTGAGCTTGCGGCTGATCTGTTCAAGATCATTCATGATCACATTTTCTGTGATTTCGATTTCCAGGTTATCGGCCGGGAAGTTGTGGGCGGCCACCCGGTTCATCAGGGTTTCGACGAATCTGGGGTGCTCCACCTGGCTGGGGGAGAGGTTCACCGCCAGGCGCAGGTCGGAATGCCCGCTACTGATCCAGCGGCCCACGTCGCGGCAGGCCTGATCGATAACCTGTTCACTGAGTTTGCCAACCAGCCGGGTTTCTTCTGCCAGGGGCAGGAAATCCCCGGGGTAGAGCAGTCCCCGTTCCGGGTGCTGCCAGCGCACCAGGGCCTCCAGGCCCACCACCCGGTTGGAACGGGAGCATACCTGAGGCTGGTAAAACACCCGGAGCTCGTTGCGTTCCAGTGCCAGGCGAAGATCCCGTTCCAGGCTCAGCCGGTTGGCGGTGTTGATGCTCATGCTGTCGGAATAGAAGCGATAGCCATCTTTACCCCGCGCTTTCACGTGGTACATGGCGATATCGGCGTTCTGTATCAGCAGATCCATGGTCTCGCCGGCTTCGGGGAATACTGAAATCCCGATACTGACCCCCACAAAGACCTCGTGGTCTCCCAGCTGGAACGGCGCTTTCAGAGCGTTGATCAGTTTACGGGCAATGTTCCTTGCGTCGTCGTTGCCGTGAATGCTCGGCAATAACAGGGTGAATTCATCGCCCCCGAAGCGGGACAGGGTGTCTCCCCGGCGCAGGCACTTTTCCAGTCGATGCGTGACCGCCTGCAACAGGCGATCTCCCATGGCGTGTCCGAGCGTGTCGTTAACCACCTTGAAGCGGTCCAGATCCAGAAACATCACGGCAAGTTTCTGCTGGCTGCGTCGTGCATGGGTGATGGCCAGTTCCAGCCGGTCTTTGAACAGAGCCCGATTCGGCAGCCGGGTCAGCAGGTCGTGGTAAGCCTGGAAATTGATGAAGGCCTCGGCCTCCTTGCGCTCGGTGACATCGCGGGCGATGCCATAATAACGCGCTGGCTGGCCGGTGCAGCCGCCCTGGGTCTTGCCGGTCTGGGGCCAGGTTTGTGGGTCTACCGGGAAGGCGGTGATCTCGAAATGACGGGTGGCCTTGCGGCTGCCCCGGGTTTTCAGGCGGACCTCCAGTACCCGGGGATTATCGGCAGAGATGTTGGGGCCCTGCAGAGCATAGGTGCCACGGGCCACGTCCCGGTCATCCAGTATGTGGCGGAAATGCTGCCCGCAGAGCTCTGAGGGCTGATAGCCGAGCAGGCTTTCGACCTTGTTGTTGATGAAGCAGATATGCCCGGTTTCATCGAGCATGAACACGATGTCCGGCGAGCTGTTGACGATATAGCGGTGCAGAGCCTCGGATTTCTCCAGCCGGGACTGAACCATCTCATGGGCGCGAATAAGCGACTGCTTGCCCAGAACCCCTTCCACAGTTGCCAGCAATTCTTCCGGGTCAAAGGGTTTACGGATGTAATCCAGTGCGCCCCGGCGCAGGGCCCGACTGACGGTGCTGAAAGACGACTCTCCGCTGACCACAATGACACCGCAATCCGGCTGCAGCCGGCCGGTTTCCGCCATTACCTGGAAACCGTCCAGCTCTGGCATGTTCAGATCCAGCAGGGCCAGATCAAAGGCCTGCCGGTGAAGCTGTTCACAGGCCTGTCGCCCACCGTGGGCTTCTGACACCTCAAAACCCCGGCTCCGGAGGAGGTCGGCCAGGGTTTTGAGCAGGCGTGGCTCGTCGTCTGCCACCAGGATACTGGGGCGTCGTGAAAGGCTGGAGGACTCTGTGGTCTGTTCGCTTGCCATGGCTGTGTGTCCGTGGTTTCGTCGTCAGTCGGTGTCGTTATCGTTATGACTTGCCGCCGGCAGCAGTATCCGGAAGGCCGTGCCCTCCTGTCCGGTGTGGCAAGCAATGATGCCCTCCATGTCATCAATCAGTTGTTTAACAATGCTCAGCCCCAGGCCGCTATGGCCATCTCCCTTGGTGCTGTTGACCGGTTCAAACAGTCGGCGTTGCAATGGCTCCGGAATGCCGGGACCGTTATCGGTGACCTGCAACTCAACCCAGCGTCGCCGGTTCTGAAACAGGGGTGCCGTGGTTTTCAACGTGAGGGTTCCGGGCCGCTCTCCAAAGCCCTCAACTGCGTTTCTGACCAGATTAAGGACGATCTGGCGGACCGCAGAGGGGGCTGCCTGTACTTGAGTGTCCGCTTTGCAGAGGTGCAGGTGAAGCTCCCGGTGATCGTCATGGAACAGGCTATCCCGAAGGATTCTGCCCAGACCGGTCAGTTCTTCGTTCAGATCGGTGTCGGAGCCTGTTGCTTCGGCCGCGTGCTGGCTGATCTGCAACAACAGGTTGCCGGCACGCTCGAGTTCTTCCTGAATGATGTTCAGCTCATCCTGAACATCTGGATCCTGGAGCCGGCTGCGCAGCTGGAACAGGTACTGGCGGATAATGGTGAGCGGGTTACTGACCTCGTGTACCTGTCGGCGCAGACGATCGTTCACCATTTGCTGGTCCGAGCCAAGGCGATCGGCAGATGACAGCTTGAGAACCGCCGAGAGTTCCCGGGTGAACAACTCTCCGAGGTTGCGCGCACCCGCCACTGTCTGGTCGTCGATGCCAATCACGAACACACTGTCCCCGGTTGAAACGGGGAGCGCCAGTAGTGAGGGTGCGGCCAGCAAGGAGCACAGCTGTTGATCAAGCACGGTGGGTTCGGCCTGATCCATGGTTGTGGTGGTGCCGGTTCTCAGAGCAGTGGTTAGCGCACTGTCGCCGTAGGCTGGATTAACGGACATCTCCGGCAGTTGCCGGCAGGTGCCTGAACGTAGTGTAAGATCCTCACCCTCCCGGCTGAAGCAGAGCACGGGCAGACCGGTGATCAGTGCCAGGCTGCTGGCGGCTTCCGACACCAGTGTGGAGAGGTTTTCCGGGCCAGAGGCTGGCAACGCCAGCGCGGTTCGCACCATGGTGTGTTCCAGCAGCCGCTGGTTCAGCTGACGTCTGGCCTCGCGTGCATCGTAATCAGTATCCAGAGGGATACCGAGGGATGCAGCCACGCTGGCAACCTCTTCGCCGATCTTCTTGTTGATCTCACGGGTCAGATCTTCCTGCAACCCGAAGATGGTGGCCGCTGCCCCTACGCCTACGGCATCAGACAGAGCTAGCCGGGTAGAGAGACTGACCACCTTGACCAGGTGCCCGGCATCCCTCAGTTGTCCGGGCAAGGCCTGTTGATAGCGCATGGCATCGACAGCCATTGTGCCCAGCCCCCAGGAGGACACCAGCCCGGCGGCGATGTCGTTCTGCTGGTTCAGTATCTGTTGCTTGCGTTCGGGGCAGGGTGTTTTGATCGCAATGAGCTCGCCAATGTTATGCATCATCCCCAGAAGAAAGGCCTCTTCCGGTTCCGGGTAGCGGGTCAGCGTAGCCAGCGTCTTGGCCGTCAGTGCGGTGGTCAGGGAGTGCCGCCAGAAGTCCCTCAGTTGTTGCCACTCATCGCCTCCAAGTTCAAACATCAGCTGTCGCAGGGCGGACGTCAGTAGCAGCGTCTGGAATTTTCGGGTCCCCAGTCTCAACAGGGCCTGTTCAACAGAATGGCTGGGAGCTCCCCGATGGTATAGCGCGGAACTGGTGAGGGCGAGTAACCGGGTAACGAGGGCGGTGTCGGCAGAAACGATACGACTGATTTCGCGATAGCTTTGACCGGAATGGCAGGCGTCCAGAGCGCGCAGGATAACCTCCGGAAGGCTCGGCAGCTGTAGATCTGACGCAATATCCGTCGCTGTAGTCATGGCACGCCCCTTTGGTCCTGCGCGGTCCGCTAATGGCCGTGCGCAAGCTTCCCTGTTCTGTATTGAAATAATATGACAGGGTGTTCATTCTTCTTGTTGGTCCCTGAGCTTAGACAATAATCCGTCACTATTAAATACTTATTGGTGCTTTTTTAAGCAATCTATCATCCGGTCTGTGATATGTGTACCCTTTTTACAGGTTAAAATGTCGCTTATAGTGACAAGTTTAAGCGTCCAGGCTGTTTTTCATGGAAGTCCCCAAGCAGACACAAAGCCAGAACCCAGCGCAAAAATCGCGCCAGACCCGAACCATTGCCATTACGGGCGGAAAGGGCGGTGTTGGCAAGACCACGGTAGCGCTGAACCTGGCCATTGCCCTGTCTGAGCAGGGCCAGAAGGTGCTTCTGCTGGATGGCGATACCGACCTTGCCAACGTCAGCATTATGGTAGGTGCCTACCCTCAGCGCACGCTTGCCGATGTGGTGGCGGGGCGATGCGCCATGCAGGATATTATCATGACCACCTACGCCGGGCTGGATCTGATCCCAGGTGCATCCGGTGTGCAGAGCTGTATGGAGATGTCGGAGCAGGGCGGTCTGGCTGTTCTGCGGGCACTGCATGAGCTTGAGAACCGCTACGACACCGTTATTATCGATACGGCGTCGGGTTTACAGTCGGTGGGCTTGCATATGATTGCTGCTGCCGAGCTGGCCTGTCTGGTTGTCACGCCTGATCCGGCCTCACTAACCGACGCTTTTTCTCTGATGAAGGTACTCAAACGCCGCGGCTACCGCCGGACTCCGGCAGTGATCGTTAATATGGCGCAGGGGGCCAGTCAGGCGCGCTCTGTGTTTCAGCGTTTTAATGGTGCCTGTCAGCGCCATCTGCAATGGTCGCTGCATTATCTGGGCGGGCTCTGGCGTGATGAAACTCTGCGTCAGTCAGTGCTGGACCAGATGCCGGTGACGGTGCTGCCGGCTTCGGACCCCTCCTGTCGGCAGTTTCACTCCCTGGCCGAGATGCTGAACGTTCATGTTGGCCGACTGCCCCCAAGAAAGGCGGGGATCGCCGCTTATTGGTACCGGGCCGCCAAACGCGCCACTGAGGCGGACGCAGGTAATGGTCAGAGCAGCGGGGCGGATAAAAGCAGCCGGCAGCATTGTCTGGATCTGATCGCACAATTAGAAAAGGCCATGATATCGGTACCCGACGATGTCATGCTCAGATATGAAGCATTTACCCGGCTGTTTGCACTGTTGGGGCGCAGTCCCGATGCCGACACGGTGGAGATCATTCAGACCAGTCTCGCCGCCATGAACTGGGATAAGCTGCCGACTCGCGATCGCGCCAGTCTTGCTCGTCATTTGCGGCATTTGTCAGATGAGTTGGCACCACCGCCGAGTGACCAGCCCCCCTCTCAGGCGGTTCATCACAGCCTTGAGGGCCCTCTGTATGACCGGGTCAGTTTCGGTGAGCAGGAGCAACTGGTACGCGCCCTGCGGGAAAAACCGGCCAATGTCTCACTGGACGACCTGCTGCGGGCGCTGGCGGGCAAAGACCGGACGGGCTCATGAGGCAGCCGTTTCAGGGTCGATCCATATGCCTTTTTAATTGTCATTTTATTAGCGTTTTTTGTGTCGTAATTTTGCAGTCTGTCACCGTGCTGTCACGTTCGTTGTGTGAGAATTGACCGATATCGTGGCTCGTGGCCCGCAATATGCAGGCACTCTGACAGGCGGTTGCAACAGGGAATCAGTGACGACGGGGAAAGGGATGTGCCCCGCCCGCACAGTACTGGCCGGCGTCAGATCGGCATTAGTGATCTCAGAGAAGGAGTTCTATCATGGCAATACAGCAGGTACATCACGCTGACACTTCATCATCAAAGGTGCTCGGACAGCTACGCGGCAAGCGGGTTCTGATCACCGGTACCACCGGCTTTCTGGGCAAGGTGGTCCTCGAAAAGCTGATTCGGGCGGTGCCTGATATTGGCGCTATTTACCTGCTGATCCGGGGCAATAAACGGCACCCGGATGCTCGTTCCCGTTTCCTGGAAGAAATTGCCACGTCCTCGGTGTTTGACCGTCTTCGCGAGGCCGATTCAGAGGCATTTGACGCCTTTCTGGAAGAGCGCATTCACTGCGTGACCGGTGAGGTGACCGAAGCGGGTTTCGGGATAGGGCAGGAAGACTATCGCAAACTCGCCACCGAACTGGATGCGGTGATCAACTCCGCCGCGAGCGTGAATTTCCGTGAAGAGCTCGACAAGGCTCTGGCCATCAACACCCTGTGCCTTCGGAATATTGCCGGCCTGGTGGATTTGAACCCGAAGCTTGCGGTCTTGCAGGTCTCCACTTGCTATGTCAATGGCATGAATTCGGGGCAGGTCACCGAATCGGTGATCAAGCCGGCAGGCGAGGCCGTGCCGCGTTCCCCGGACGGCTACTATGAGATAGAAGAGCTCGTTCGCCTGCTGCAGGATAAAATTGAAGACGTTCAGGCCCGTTATTCCGGCAAGGTGCTGGAGAAGAAGTTGGTGGACCTGGGAATTCGGGAAGCCAACCGCTATGGCTGGAGCGATACCTACACCTTTACCAAGTGGCTGGGCGAACAGTTGCTGATGAAGGCGTTAAGCGGGCGCACCCTGACCATTCTGCGTCCTTCGATTATCGAAAGTGCCCTGGAGGAGCCGGCACCCGGCTGGATTGAGGGGGTGAAGGTGGCAGATGCCATCATCCTGGCTTACGCACGGGAAAAAGTGACCCTGTTCCCGGGCAAACGCTCCGGTATCATCGATGTGATTCCAGTGGACCTGGTGGCCAACTCCATCATCCTTTCCCTGGCGGAAGCTCTTGGAGAACCCGGTCGGCGCCGCATCTATCAGTGTTGCAGCGGGGGCGGCAATCCAATCTCCCTGGGTGAGTTCATCGACCATCTCATGGCGGAATCAAAAGCCAATTACGCTGCCTACGATCACCTGTTCTACCGGCAGCCCAGCAAGCCGTTTCTGGCGGTTAACCGGGCGCTGTTTGATTTGGTGATCAGTGGTGTTCGCTTACCGCTCTCCCTGACGGACCGTGTGCTCAAATTACTGGGAAATTCCCGGGACCTGAAAATGCTCAGGAACCTGGATACCACCCAGTCGCTGGCAACCATTTTTGGTTTCTACACCGCGCCGGATTATATCTTCCGCAACGATGAGCTGATGGCGCTGGCGAACCGGATGGGTGAGGTCGATAAAGGGCTGTTCCCGGTGGATGCCCGCCTCATTGACTGGGAACTCTACCTGCGCAAGATTCACCTGGCCGGGCTCAATCGCTATGCCCTGAAAGAACGAAAGGTGTACAGCCTGAAAACCGCGCGCCAGCGTAAAAAAGCAGCCTGAAAAACGTCGCCGGGGCAGGAAAGCGCTTCTGCCCCGGTTTCTTCCTTCTGTTTTGGCCATTTCCTGCGGGCAAACTATCCTTGAGAGTATTACCTGGTAGTGGCCCGTCCCTGCCCTTATCGCTGCATTTCTGAGCAGGTTGCCCCTAATTGCCGGGCATCTTAGGACGTTAGTCTAATTCATTGTGCGGTGGCACACATGTTGAACTACAGGCATCTGTCTTGCGGGCGAAAAACGCCCGACCACCCTGAATTTAAAAACCGACAATGACAACAGACTCAGATCAAGGGGGAGCACAATGACTGACAAGCAGGTATATCCGGTAAGTCCGGAGGTCGCCGAGCGCGCACTGGTCAGCAAATCGCAACATGAGGAAATGTATCGCCAGTCCGTAGAGGACCCGAATACCTTCTGGGGCGAGCATGGCAAGCGTATTGACTGGATCAAGCCGTTCACCAAGGTCAAGAACAGTACCTACGATTACAATAACTTGTCCATCAAATGGTTCGAGGACGGTGTCCTGAACGCCTCGGCCAATTGCCTGGACCGTCACCTGGAACAGCGGGGCGATCAGACCGCGATCATCTTTGAGGGGGACGATCCCTCGGTATCCCGGAATGTCACCTACCGGGAGCTCTACGAAGAGACCTGTAAGTTTGCCAACGTGCTCAAGGATCAGGGCGTCAAGAAGGGTGATGTGGTTACCATCTACATGCCCATGATTGTTGAAACTGCCGTTGCCATGCTGGCCTGCGCACGTATTGGTGCGATCCACTCTGTGGTGTTTGGTGGCTTCTCTCCGGAAGCTCTGGCCGCACGGATTGTGAACGGCAAATCCCGTTTCGTGATTACCGCAGATGAAGGTCTGCGTGGTGGCCGTGCCATCCCGCTGAAGAAGAACGTGGATTCCGCCCTCAAGCATGAGGACGACGCCAAGGTCGACAAGGTGATCGTGGTGTCTCGCACCGGTAACGATCAGGTGCCCTGGACCGAAGGGCGCGACCTGCGTTACGAAGACCTGATGAAGAACGCCTCGGCCGAATGCCAGCCAGAGCCAATGAATGCGGAAGACCCGCTGTTCATGCTGTACACCTCGGGCTCTACCGGTGCGCCAAAAGGCGTTCTGCACACCACCGGTGGCTACATGGTCTATGCCTCCATGACCCACCAGTACGTGTTTGACTATCACGATGGTGATGTTTACTGGTGTACCGCTGACTTTGGTTGGGTAACCGGCCACAGCTACATTCTCTATGGCCCGCTGGCAAACGGCGCCATCACCCTGCTGTTCGAGGGCGTGCCCAACTATCCGGACAGTTCGCGTATGGGGCAGGTGGTCGACAAGCACAAGGTCAACATCCTGTATACTGCGCCGACCGCTATCCGCGCACTGATGGCGCAGGGTGAGTCCTGCATGGACGGCACCACCCGCGGCAGCCTGAAGCTGTTGGGCTCTGTGGGTGAGCCGATCAACCCGGAAGCCTGGGAGTGGTATCACCGCGTTATCGGTAACAGCAAGTGCCCGATCGTAGACACCTGGTGGCAGACCGAGACCGGCGGCATCCTGATTTCTCCGCTGCCTGGCGCGGTGGACCTGAAGCCGGGTTCCGCGACTCTGCCGTTCTTCGGCGTTCAGCCGGCTCTGGTGGATAACGAAGGCAACATCCTGGAAGGCAAGACCGAAGGCAACCTGGTGATCCTCGACAGCTGGCCGGGCCAGATGCGCACCATCTACGGTGATCACGAGCGTTTCGTTCAGACTTACTTCAGCACCTACAAGGGTATGTACTTCACCGGTGACGGTGCCCGTCGGGACGAGGACGGTTACTACTGGATTACCGGTCGGGTGGATGACGTTCTGAACGTCTCTGGCCATCGACTGGGCACTGCGGAAGTTGAGAGTGCGCTGGTTGCCCACGACAAGGTGGCTGAAGCTGCCGTGGTGGGTTACCCGCATGACATCAAGGGGCAGGGCATCTACGTGTACGTAACCCTGGTGCAGGGCGAGGAGCCCAGCGACGAGCTCAAGAAGGAGCTGGTACAGTGGGTGCGTAAGGAAATCGGCCCGATTGCCTCGCCGGATGTGATTCAGTGGGCACCTGGACTGCCCAAGACCCGGTCTGGCAAGATTATGCGCAGGATTTTGCGTAAAATTGCCGCTAACGAGCACGATCAGCTTGGAGATACATCCACTCTGGCTGATCCGGGCGTAGTGGATGAGCTGATCAGCAGTCGGGCGTTCAAGTAACGCCTCGCTGCTGGCACTAACCTGTAAGGAATCTGTTGAATGACACAAACAATTATCGTCGCTGATGATCACCCGCTGTTTCGGGCAGCACTGAAACAGGCGGTCAATCAGGCGGTGCCGGATGCCGAGACGGTGGAGGTCGACAGCATCAAGGCGCTGCAGGCGGCGGTAGAGTCGCACCCGGACGCGGACCTGATCCTGCTGGATCTGAACATGCCGGGTGCCCATGGCTTTTCGGGTCTGGTGTTCATGCGAGGCCAGTACCCGGGTTTGCCTGTGGTGGTTGTGTCCGGTTCAGAGGATCTGCAGGTGATGCGCCGTTCGATTGATTACGGTGCTTCCGGCTTTATTCCCAAATCGGCACCTTTGCCGACCATTACCGAGGCGATACAGGCGGTACTGGAGGGGGATGTCTGGCTGCCGGAGGGTGTCGCCGACAAGATTGAGCGTATGCAGGCTGAGACCACGGATTTCTCTGAGCGTCTGGCGTCGCTGACACCGCAGCAGTTCCGGGTGTTGGGGATGCTGGCTGAGGGGCTTCTGAACAAGCAGATCGCTTACGATCTGGATGTTTCGGAGGCGACGATCAAAGCTCACATCACGGCGGTATTCCGCAAGCTTGGGGTTCGTAACCGGACCCAGGCGGTGATTGCCATTCAGCAGATGGAGCTGGATCCTTCGGAGCAGTCGCTTTCGGGGAGTTGAGGTTTTAGCTTTTCAGTTTGTTTCAAAACGGGAGCCTTTGGGCTCCCGTTTTTTTTGCCCGCAAGTTTGGTGCTGTGCCACGGGTGAGGAAGCCCTCCCTGAGACCGCTACGAGCACCCGCAAGCGGGTCCAGCCAGCAATCATAGATTGCCGTCGTTCTGCTGCGCATGAAGCTTCGCTTCATAATCGCTTGCCTCACCCATGTGCGCTTTGCTTTGGCCATCCATGGCCAAAGAAATCTCAGGGAGGGCTTCCTCACCCGTGGCATCATGCTTTGGTGATTGCTTATCGGAATACGCTTGTTCTTACTTTTCTGTGCCGGTTCACTTTCTCTGTCTGTAGCCATTGTTTTATTGAGTTTACTGTTGTAGTTTTCAGCTAACAAGTGTGCGCTGAAGGTTTCGTGCATGGTGAGTGTGTTCAACAGCAAATGGTGACAAGTAAAAGATGAACGCAGCAGTGAAACCCGAAACAAGTGTGAGTGCTGTCTTCGGAAAACCGGACGAACGGGAACTCCGGGATCGCATGAAAAAGGAACTTCCCGCTGACACCTTCAAGCCGCAGACCTGGCGGGTGATCTGGTTTCTGCCCCTGCAGGCCATTATCTGGGGTGGGCTGGCGGTTATCCTGATGGCGGGTTTGCCGTGGTACGCCAATCTGGGGCTGGCGTTGCTGGTGGGGCATACCATAGGTTGCCAGGCGTTGCTGGCTCACGAGGTTTTACACGGCGCACTGGGCATGAGCCGGCGCTGGCAGAATGTGTTTGGCTGGCTGGGGTTTGGGCCGTTATTGGTGCCGCCGGAGTTCTGGCGCAAGTGGCACAATGTCGTGCATCACGGTAACACCAATACCGGTGATACAGACCCGGACAGCTTCGGTACACTGCGCCGTTACAAGACCAACCCGGGCCAGAAGAAGTTTCACAAGCTGGCTCCGGGTTCGGGTACCTGGTACAGCTATCTCTTTCTGACCTATTCCTTCACCTTCCACGCCCAGCTGGTGCTGTGGATTCAGGCGAAACGCCGCAAGCAGTTCAAGGGGTTTGATCGTCGGAAGGCCATCGCGCAGGTGTTTCTGTGCCTGGGGGGGTGGCTGGCGCTGGCTGCGGTTTCTGGCTCGCTCGCGCTGTTTACGGTGCTGATTCCGTTCATGGTGGCCAACGCGCTGGGTCAGGGCTATATCCTCACCAATCACTTCCTGCGCCCGCAGACAGCCACCAATAACCCGCTGGATAACTCGATGAGCCTGCGCAGCCATCCGGTGCTGGACCGCCTGCATTTCCGATTCAGCCACCATATTGAACACCACTTTTTTCCGATAATGGCCCACAACATGGCTCCGAGGGTTCGCAAGTGGCTGGAGGAAAACGAGCCGGAGCGTTATATGGCCATGCCTCATGGCACGGCGCTCAAGATGTTGTACACCACCCCGCGGGTCTATAAATCTCCGACGGAGTTGGTGGATCCTAATGATGAAAGCCGGGTGTTTGATTTGCTGCCGTTACAATCAGAGTACTCAGCAGCCAATCTGAATTAACTCCCGGCGTAGCCAAGCTCTTTGTTCACCAGGTTAAACAGCTCGCCCCGCTTGTGCCACCGATCAAAGTTCTCCAGGAACTGATCGGTGAGCGCCCGCTTCCAGCCGATAAAATCACCGGCCATATGGGCGGTCATGATCACGTTTTCCCGCTGCCAGAGCGGGTGATCCGAGGGCAGGGGCTCCTCCTCAAAAACATCCAGTCCGGCGCCGGCAATCTCGCCATCGTCGAGTGCCTTGAGCAGGGCTTCGGTATTGACGATCGGGCCGCGGCCGATGTTGATCAGGCGTGCGGTCTTTTTCATGGCGGCAAAGGCTTTGGCATCAAACAGGCCTTCGGTTTGTGGCGTTAACGGTGCCGCAATCACCACGAAGTCTGCGTGTGAAAGCTGCTCATAGAGCTCATCGTTGCCATGCACCGCCACGAAATCCGGGTCATCATGTCTCGGGGTACGGGCGATACCGTGGGCGTGCAGGCCGATGGCATTTACCAGCCGGCCAATCTGCCGGCCGATGGAGCCAGCGCCAACCACCAGTACCTGTTTGCCCTCGGCCCGTTCGGTATCCCGGTGTTTCCACTCCTGATTCATCTGCAGCCGGATGGAGCGGGGGAAATCCTTGGCGAACATCAGGATGGTACAGAGTACGTATTCGGCGATGGTGCGGTCGAAAATGCCACGGGCGTTGGTGACCACGACATCGCTCTTGATCAGGGCGGGAAACATCAGCGCATCTACGCCCGCGCTGGTGGCGTGAATCCATTGCAGCTTGTCAGCACAGGGCCAGGCCGCTTCAAGGGCTTCGGTACGGAAGTCCGTGACCATCATGACATCGGTGCCGGGCAGGCTTTCACGCAGGGTGGGTTCGTCGCAGGCGAAGCGCACTTCAGCCCGGGCCTTGACCGCCTCTATACCCGGCGGTGCCGGCTCTCCCGGTGCTGTCAGAACGGTAACGACCGGTTTGCGTGAATCTGTCATGTAACCTCCGGTAATGGTGTACTCAATAACGACTGTCTTACTAGTCTGGTAGGCGGTTGTGGGCTGGTCAACCTGAGGCGGCCGGAACCGGTTTTTCAGGGGTTCGGTTATCCTTTAGTCCCGCTTGCTTGTACCCCCCCTCTTTCCTGACTAACCTGCAAAGGTACTCTTTTGTTTACCCTGTCCCCCAGGAGGTGCTTATGGCGGAATCCGCGAACAAGGACACCGGCCAGACCAAGCCGCGTAAAGTGAAGTACCGGAAGACCAAGGCCAGTTGGAACCCTGCCATGCAGGCCATTCCTGTTTCGGGGATTCGTCGCCTGGTGAATATGGCATCTACCATGAAGGATGTGATTCACCTGTCGATCGGCCAGCCAGATCTGCCCACGCCCAAGCATGTTATCGACGCCTACATTGATGCGCTCAATGCCGGCCAGACCGGTTACACCATGGATGCCGGCCTGCCGGAGTTGCTGGTTGCACTACGGGATTACTATGGCAAGCGCTACAACCGCAAGCTCACCCGTGACAACATCCTGGTAACGAGCGGCGCGACTGAAGCCATGTATCTGGCCATTTCGGCCACCTCGGCGCCCGGGCGGCAGTTCATCGTGACCGACCCATCGTTTCTGTTGTATGCACCTTTGATCCGGATGACCGGGGGTGAGGTGAAGTTTGTTCCCACGCGGGCCGAGAACAACCACCAGCTGGATCCGGACGATGTGATTCGGGCCATGGGCTCCCGCACCTTTGCGCTGATCCTGAACAACCCGAACAACCCCACCGGGGCGGTGTATCCCCGCAGTACCGTGGAGACCATTCTGGAAGAGTGCGCCTATCGTGGTATCCAGGTATACGCTGATGAAGTGTATGACCACCTGATTTTTGATGACGATGATTTTGCCAGTGTCCTCAATTGCTCCATGGACCTGGACAACATCATGTGCATCAGCAGTTTCTCCAAAACCTACAGTATGGCCGGCCTCCGCGTGGGCTGGGTCATTTCCAGCCAGGCGGCGATCAAGTCCCTGCGCCGGTACCATATGTTCACCACCTCAGTGGCCAATACCCCATCCCAGTTTGCCGGCGTGGCGGCGCTGACGGCCGACCAGCAATGCGTTCAGGACATGGTGGATATCTACCGGGAGCGTCGGGACAAGGTTGTCGAGTTGATTGATCAAACCCCTTACCTGACCGGCTACAAGCCCGGCGGTGCCTTTTTCGCTTTCCCGGACTTGCCGCCCCACGTGGATGGTTCGGATCTGGCCTTGCGCATGCTGAAGGAAACCGGTGTCTGCGTGGTGCCGGGGGACGCCTTTGGTGAGCACTGCACCAACGCCTTGCGGTTCAGTTTCTCCACTACCTGCGAGCGTATGGAAGAGGCCTTTGACCGGATCATCCCCTGGATGGCCAAACAGCAGTTCTGAGGCCTGGCATGTCGGCTCTGGAATCCGTCCTGATTCAATGTCCCTACTGTTGGGAGACGCTGGATATCAGCGTCGACCCGACCGTGCCTGAGCAGGAATATGTCGAGGACTGCCAGGTGTGCTGTCAGCCCATTGTTCTGACTGTCCAGTTGGAAGAGGGGCGAGTCGTCAGTGTGGATGCCCGCCCAGAGAATGAGTAAGCGCATGACCAATCGTTAATGCCAGTCGGTTGCGGTGCAGGGCGCTCTGGCGCAGGATAAAAGCCGACCAATTTGCAGGGAATCCAATCATGTTGAATCACGCCAAAGCCTGGCTGCTGTCTCTGTTCGTTGTGCTGACGGCTAGCGGCTGCGCAAGCCTTTCGCCCTACGCCATCTCCGAGGGTGAGATTGAGGGTCACCTGAAGGATGTGGTGGCGGAGTTTGATCGAAAACAGCTGCAGAGTGGGTCGCCTCTCAGTCTCAGCCTGGATGACGCGGATATTACCCTTGGACCTGATGGTCGGGACGTAGCGGTGATCGACCTGCGTGGACAGGTAGCCCTGAATGCGTTGATGGCCAAGTTACCCGTGGACCTCGCTTTGAAAGTGGAGGGCGCGCCGGTATACGACCGCCAGGAGAAAGCGGTGTATATCCGCCGCTTGCAGTTGCTGGAGAGCTCGATTGACTCGCCCTTCTTCAAAGGGGATCTGGCACCCATCACCGACAATGTCATGCGAGCGGTGGCTCAGATGCTGGAAACCATGCCGGTGTATCGTCTGGATGAAACCGATTTCGCCCAGCGCATGTTCGGGATGGTACCGATGGATGTGCGGGTAGCCCCGGGACGACTGGAGTTTGTGATGGCGGATCAGTAAGGCCAGATCCTGCCTTGCGGTGAGTGGAAGCAAAAAAGGCCGGGTGGATGACGTTCCTCCCGGCCTTTCTGCTTGCTGGTACCGGCCTATGGCTCAGGCCGTGGCTTTCAGTGCCTCTTCGAAGATGCCGGTGGCTTCGTCAATCTGGTGCTGGTTGACGATCAGCGGCGGCAGCCAGCGTACTATCTCCTGGTATGGGCCACACCGCAGCATCAGCAGCCCCCGCTTTTCACATTCTTTCAGGATCTTGCCGGCGCGTTCTCCGTCCGGGCAGTCTCCGCGGCGCATCTCCACGCCAACCATCAGGCCTTTGCCCCGGACATCTGCCATTTCCGGGTAGTCCTTTTTCAAACTGTGCAGGTTGTCCCACAGGCGTTTGCCCATCGCATCGGCGTTCTGCACCAGGCCCTCTTCCTGAATCACGTCGATGGTTGCTATGGCGGCAGCCGCCGCTACAGCGTTGCCGCCATAGGTGCCGCCCTGAGAACCCGGCCAGCCCTTGGCCATGGTTTCTTCTGAAGCCGCCAGAGCAGAAATGGGGAAGCCGCTGGCCAGGCCTTTGGCGATCATGATGGCGTCGGGTGTTACCCCGAAGTGTTCGTGGGCCCAGAACTTGCCGCTGCGGCCGAACCCGGCCTGTACTTCGTCAAACACCAGCATGATGCCGTGCTTGTCGCAGCGCTCCCGCAACCCCTGCATAAAACGAGCGTTGGCCGGCACATAGCCACCCTCGCCCTGAACCGGCTCAATCAGCATGGCCGCGGTTTCCTTGGGGGCGGAATAGGTCACGAAGATGCGATCCAACTCTCTCAGGCAGAAGTCCGTGGCCTCATCCAGGCTCCAGCCGTAATGGAAGGCGTGGGGGAATGGCGCGACGACCACGCCCCCCATCATGGGGCTGACACCGGCTCGCAGGCCCACGCTGGAGGTGGTCATGGACAGTGAGCCCATGGTACGACCATGAAAGCCGCCATGGAATACGATCACATTGGGGCGGCCGGTGGCCTGGCGCACCAGGCGGATGGCACCTTCGGCAACTTCGGTGCCGGCATTGGAAAAGAAAAAGGCATTCAGCGGATCCGGGGTCACGGCGCCGAGTTTTTCTGCCAGTTCAGGTAGTCTCGGGTTCATGACTGTGGTGGCCTGGGCATGGATCATGGTGGCTACCTGTTTCTGGGCGGCTTCCACCACTTTCGGGTGACAGTGCCCGGTACTGGTGACACCAATGCCGGATGTAAAGTCCAGGTAACGGCGACCTTCAGGATCAATGATATAGGCCCCTTCGCCTTTGGCAGCGGTGATGCCGGTAGCCTGCTTGAGCAGGGGAGACAGTTTGCCTTTGTGGTCGGTCATGGACACCTCCCGAAGTGAATGGAATACCTCTTTTGCAGCCTAGTCAGGCCCCAAGGCGTTTACAAATAGCATCCCCGATTTCCCGGGTGCTGCGTTGTTCAGAGCCTTTCTCTGCGAGATCCGCGGCCACCGCATCAAACAGTTCCTGCCCGGCCTGGGCCAGCAACGGATCTTTTCGGCCTAGCCAGTCCAGCATGCGGGCGGTGGTAAACAGCATGGCGGTTGGATCAGCGATGCCCTGGCCGGCGATATCCGGCGCGCTACCGTGGGTGGGTTCAAACATGGAGGGCATGTCCGGGTCGGTCGGGTTCAGGTTGCAGGACGGAGCTACCCCCATGCCCCCCGAGATCACGGCGGCCAGATCGGTCAGAATATCGCCCTGGAGGTTGCTGGCTACGACTACGTCAAAGGCCCAGGGGCTGGAGACAAATTTCATGCAGGCGGCATCCACCAGTTCGTGATGGGTGGCTACATCCGGGAATTCCCGGCTGATTTCCTCAAACACTTCGGTATACATGTCACCCCAGTAGCGCAGGGCATTGCGCTTGGTGATCAGGCATACCTGGCTTTCGCAGGTCTTGCCATCCAGTGTCCGGAAGCTGCGGGTGCGGCCTTGCTGAATACGTTCTCCGGCCCGTTTACGAGCCTGTTCAAAGCCGTACCGTATAATGCGCTCAGTGGCCCGGCGGGTGAACACCTCCATCTGGGTGGCCACTTCGTCGGGCGATCCCGGGCGCAGCCGGCCACCCTGACTGACGTACTCACCCTCGCTGTTCTCGCGAATCACCAGCATATCGATGTCCTTGGCGCGGTCATCTTTCAGGTACTGGCGAGCGCCGGGGAGCAGTCGTGCCGGGCGTTCACACACCCACTGGTCAAAGCCTTTTCGCATGTCCAGCAGGGGCGCGAGCGAAATGCTGTCCGGTAACAGATAGCGCTCCGGGTCGTGCATGGGGCCCGGATCTCCCAGCGCGCCCAGCAATATGGCGTCGTAGGCCTTGAGCTGCTCAAGGGCATCTGCGGGCCAGGATTCACCGTGTTCTTCATGCCAAGCGTGAGAAGGCCATGGAAAACGGGTCCATTCCAGTGGCAAGCTGTGCCTGGATCGCAGTGTCTCCAGGCAGCGCACGGCTTCCGCGACCACTTCCGGGCCGATACCATCTCCGGGTGTTACTGCAATACGGGTGGTCTGGGCCATCCATGAACCTCCTTGCAAGAGCGACTTGACTGATTAAATACACCAAAACCAGTGTAGACCCGCAGCCGGCAGATGCCACCCGACTATGGGTGGTATAACGAGTTTTCGTTTTACCCGATTGCGGATGGTGTCTATAGTTGAATGTGATTGATTCTTTTACAGTTCCACCCGAATTCATTTCGAGCGAGCCGCTCTGGAGCTTCTGTGGATAGACCCTCTGTTCTTTTTGATGAATCCCATTGCGACGAGTGCGCCTGTGGTAATGGCCTGGATTTTTCGTTCAGCTTTGCCTTCCAGCCTATTGTTGATGCCACCAATAAAACGGTGTTTGCATACGAGGCGCTGGTGCGCGGAACCGAAGGGCAAGGGGCCATGACTGTGCTGGATAAGGTGAATAGCCAGAACCAGTACGCGTTCGACCAGATATGCCGGGTCAAGGCGGTGAAGCTGGCGTCGCGGCTTGATATGAAGGCCATGTTGAGCATCAACTTCATGCCCAACGCGGTCTATCAGGCAGAATATTGCATTCGCACCACGCTGGCGGCCGCCAAGACCTATGATTTCGACACCCGGAAGATCATCTTCGAGGTGGTAGAGGGTGAGGAGATGACCTCGGTTGATCACCTAACCTCCATCATCGAGGCCTACAAGAGCATGGGGTTCAGCACCGCCATTGATGATTTCGGTGCCGGTTACTCCCGCTACAACCTGATGATCTCGAGCCCGCCGGATTTGCTGAAGCTGGATATGGGGCTGGTTCGCAACATTCATGCGGAACCCAACAAGCAGGCAGTGGTCTCAGGTATCATCACCATGATACGCCAGCTTGGCGGCCGAATTGTGGCGGAGGGCGTGGAAACGCCGGAAGAATACTTCTGGTTTCGTTCTCAAGGGATTGCCCTTTACCAGGGCTACCTGTTCGCCAAACCGGGATTCGAATGTCTGCCGGAGCCAGTGTTTCCCGACTGATTGACTCTTAACAGGATGTTTCTGTGCTCTATCGCCTGATTACCCTGATTGGCGGCCTGGTCTTTGTGGCTGCCCTGTTTGCCCTGGTCTGGTTCTTCTGCAAGAAGTTTCTGCAACATCATGGCGTGACCGACCAGACCTCGGACCGCGCGACTGTACTGGCTACCTGGACCTTTGCCGGAATCGCCATCGGCCTGGTGTTTGCCGTGGTGGGCGCGTTCGTGCTTGGTCCATGGGCGTTCTATCGCACCCTGCGCGGTCATGGTGTTGACATTGCCGATGGTGCGGCTATCTGGTGGGGCTTCGGTATCGTGGCGGTATCTCTGGCGATTACCGCGGCTGGCTTCTTCGGCTTTCTGATGCTGGTCGGAGCCTATTGAGCCTTTTGCAGGTTTCGCAGCAAGTCCCGAAACCACACCAGCGCCGGTTCCTGTTCATAAGCCTTGTGCCAATACAGATGCACATCAATCGACGGCATCTCCACCGGCGGCGCCAGCACTTCGATGTCGGTGTTCTGGGCAATGATCCGGGCGTAGGTTTCCGGCATCGTCAGTAACAGGTCTGAGCTCTCCACCACCCGGCAGGCCGCGTAGTAGTGCTGGCAGCGTAGGCGAATAGTGCGCTGGGCGCCGTGGCGGGAGAGCTCGAAATCCTCAATACCCGGGCCCTCGGCTCGTGACGACACCAGAATGTGCCGGGCCTCCAGATAGCTGGCCATATCCAGCCCTTGCGCGATAACCGGGTGACCCTTTCGCGCCAAGACCACCAGTCGGTCCTGCCTCAGCAGTTCATGGCTGGTCTGGTTGCTCACCGGCAGTAACACATCAATGGCAAAGTCCAGCTTGCCTGCGGCCAGTTGCGTTTCCATGTCTCGTCTTGCCACCCGTTGACTCTGCACCTCCATGTCCGGATAGGGCGCGAGTTTTGAAATCAGTTGAGGCAGAAAGGTGGATTCCAGAACATCCCGAAGGCCGAGAGCGTAGGTTTTACGCTGGCTGGCGGGGTCGAAGGCGTGAAACTGATTCACTGCACTCTGGATCTGGTTCAACCCCGGGCGCATGGATTCCAGAAACCGTCGGGCCAGGGGGGTGGGCACCATCTGGTTACCCTGGCGGGTAAACAGCGGATCATTGAAATGATCCCGAAGCCGAGCCAGGGAATGACTGATGGCAGGCTGGGTCAGATGCAGAGCCTTTGCGGCCCGCGTCAGGCTTCCTTCCCGATAGATAGTGTCGAAAACATGCAGCAGGTTCAGGTCCGGTCTATTCAGCGCCATGATGAGGTTCCGTTTTCTGAATAAGCATGGTTAATGATAAACGATAAGAACAATTCAGTCGCGTAATAATGCTTTGGCTCCTAGACTGATTCCCATCTGATCGACATTGCCCCCGACAGGGCGGCCAGCGCGAGGAGCTGCACCATGGATTTCAATATTTCCGAGAAAGGCCAGGATTACCTGAAGCGCGTGAAACAGTTCATGCGCGACGAGATTTTTCCCATTGATGAGCAGTATCACAAGGAGCTTGCTTCTCAGGAAAACCGCTGGGTGGTGCTGCCGATCATCAAAGAACTGAAAGAAAAAGCCAAGGCCCAGGGCCTGTGGAACATGTTCTTTCCTGACGACAAGTACGGCTGTGGCCTGCTCAACTCTGATTACGCCCTGATTGCCGAAGAAACCGGTCGCAGCTTCATCGCCCCGGAAATCTTCAACTGCAACGCGCCGGATACCGGCAACATGGAAGTACTGATCCACTACGGCTCCGAAGAACAGAAAGCCGAATGGCTGCCGAAACTGCTGAGCGGCGAAATCCGCTCCGCCTTCTGCATGACCGAACCGGCGGTTGCCTCTTCCGATGCCACCAACATGGAAGCCACCGCCACCGTAGAAGGTGACGAAGTGGTGCTCAACGGCCGCAAATGGTGGAGCACCGGCATTGGCCACCCAGACTGCAAAGTGGGCATTTTCATGGGTGTAACCGACCCGGATGCCCAAAAGCACCGCCGACACTCAATGGTGCTGGTGCCGCTGGATGCCCCGGGCATCACCATCGAGCGCATGCTGCCGGTCTTTGGCGCCTACGACGAGCCCTACGGCCACGGCCAGGTGTTGTTCGACAACGTACGTTTGCCCAAAAGCGCCATCATCGCCGGCCCGGGCCGCGGCTTCGAAATCGCTCAGGGCCGTTTGGGGCCAGGCCGCGTGCACCACTGCATGCGTGCCATCGGGGCTGCCGAGCGCGCTCTTGAGATCATGATCAAGCGCGCTATGACCCGCGAAGCTTTCGGTCGGCCAATCGCCAAGCTGGGCGGCAATTCGGACATCATCGCCAATGCCCGTATGAACATCGAACAGGCACGGTTGCTGACCCTGAAATGTGCCTGGGCCCTGGATACCAAGGGCATTATGGGCGCGTTGCAGGAAGTGTCCATGATCAAGGCGGTGGTGCCGAAGATGCTTCAGCAGATTGTGGATGACGCGATTCAGATTCACGGCGGGGCCGGTGTCAGCGACGATGATTTCCCGCTGACAGCGTTATTCGGCTACGCTCGGGTTCTGAGGTTGGCCGATGGCCCGGATGAAGTTCATCGGGCTATGGTGGCGCGGTTGGAGCTTCGGAAGTACAAGTCCTGAGTCGGGCGTGGGAGTTTTACTCCTCTAGCCTCTGAGTGCGGAGGTGGGCGCCGGTGGCCCGGGGGTTCTGAAAAGCGCTCCTGGCGGCACATCCATGTGGCGCTTGTGTTCCGCCATCCATGGCTCCACAAATTTTCAGAACCCCCGGCCCACCGGCTCCTGCGTGCTCAGGAGAGGGCTGTCAGAACAGCATGCTCAGTGGTATGGGAGTTGGTACCGGAGGGGCTGTCCAAAAATGTCGGAGGCCATGGATGGCCGGAGAGAAGCGCACATGGATGTGCTTGTAGCGGTTTTTGGACAGCCCCTCCGGTACCAACTCTTACTCCGGGGTAAAAAAGAACAGGAACTCCAAAACATAACGGAGAGAAACAACGATGACACAACGGGTATTTATAACCGGCGGGGCCAGTGGCCTGGGCCGGGCGATTGCGTTGCGGTATGCCAAAGAAGGGGCCAAAGTCTGCATCGGGGACATTAACCCGGAGCAGGGCGTGGCTGTTGAGGCGGAACTGAACCAGGCCGGTGGCGAAGGTTATTTCGTGGAATGCGATGTGCGCCGCCTGAGCGACTTCGAGAAAGTCCGTGATGACCTGGTCCAGAAATGGGGTGGAGTGGACGTAGTCGTGAACAACGCCGGCGTTGCCTCCGCAGGCTCCATTGAAGACACCACCATCGGTGACTGGGAATGGATTCTCGACATCAACGTACTGGGCGTCGTGCGTGGCTGCAAAGCCTTTACCCCGCTGTTCAAGGAACAAGGCTCCGGCGCGTTTGTGAATGTCGCCTCCATGGCCGGGCTTATGCTGGCGCCATTGATGGACAGCTACAATGTTTCCAAAGCCGGGGTGATAGCCCTGTCGGAAACCCTCAGCCAGGAATTGCGTGATTCCGGCATTCACGTCAGTTGCGTGTGCCCGGCGTTCTTCCAGACCAACCTGGCCAGCACCATGCGTTCGGATATTCCCGGTATTCAACAGAACGTGAACAAGCTGATGAAGCGCTCCAGCATCACCGCCGAAGACGTGGCCGAGGATATCTTCCGCAGTGTGAAAGACAAAGACTTCTGGGTACTGCCCCACGCCAAAGAGCGCCGCATGTGGATGCTCAAGCGCCACGCACCCTGGGCGTTTGACTGGCTGATGCACCAGGAAACCAAGCGCTGGATGAGCAAGATGGGTAGCAAGGCGAACGCCTGAACACATCACAGGAGAGATTGAATGACACAGATCGACCAGGCCGTAGACATCCGTGAAGGCGAAGAGCTGGATATCAGCGCCGTCGACCAGTTCATGAAGAAGGCCATTCCGGGCCTGGAAGGCCAGCCGAGCATCAAGCAGTACCCCGGTGGTGCGTCCAACCTGACCTATCAGGTGGATTATGGCGACCAGTCATACGTGCTGCGCCGGCCACCGTTCGGCAAGATCGCCAAGTCCGCCCACGACATGCTGCGGGAAGCGCGGGTGATGGAGGCGTTGAAGCCAGTCTATCCCTACGTGCCCAACATTGTTGCCATTTGCGACGATCACAGTGTACTGGGGTGTGATTTCTATGTAATGGAGCGCCTGAAGGGCATCATTCTGCGCCAGGATTTCCCGAAGGATTTGGAATTGAGCGCCGAAGACACTCGCAAACTGTGCCTGAACGTGATCGACAAGCTGGTGGATCTGCATACGGTGGACGCCAAGGCTGCAGGCCTGGACAAGCTAGGCAAGGGCGCGGGTTACGTGCAGCGGCAGATTGGCGGCTGGAGCGACCGCTTCCGCAAGGCCCGTACCGACGATGTCGGTGACTTCGAAGAGGTCATGGCCTGGCTGAACGATAAGATGCCGGATGATATCGCTCAGGTGGTTATTCACAACGACTACCGTTTCGACAATGTGGTGCTGAACCCGGACAACCCGTTTGAAGTGATTGGCGTGCTGGACTGGGAAATGGCCACTATTGGTGATCCGCTGATGGACCTGGGCAACAGTCTGGCCTATTGGATCGAAGCCGACGATGAAGGCCCGTTCCAGATGCTGCGGCGCCAGCCCACGCACCGGCCGGGCATGCTGACTCGTAAAGAAGTGGTGGACTACTACATGGAGAAATCCGGCTTCCGGGCGGAAAAGTTCGACTTTTATGAAATTTACGGGCTGTTCCGCCTGGCGGTGATCATCCAGCAAATCTACTACCGCTTTTATCACGGCCAGACCAAAGACAAACGCTTCGCCGCCTTTGGCCACGCCGCCAACTATCTGGAGAAACGGTGCCGGCGCCTGATTAGCGAGAGCACCCTGTAATGGCCACGATTTATCTGGTGCGCCACGGTCAGGCCAGTTTCGGCAAGGAAAACTACGACCAGCTCTCGCCGCGAGGCTGGGAGCAGGGCAGGATTCTGGGCTGCTGGCTGGCGGGCAAGGTGGAGCCGGGTGCTGTTTTTGGCGGTAACCTGCAGCGCCATCGGGAAACTGTGGAGGCGATCACTACCGGTTACGGTGTCAGCCTGCCGGATATGCAGGTGCTGGAAGGCCTGAACGAGTTTGATCATCTGGAAGTGGTGGAGCGCCTGCGTCCGGAATGGGCGGATAAACAGGTGATGGCGCGGGACCTCGCCAGCTTTCCCAAACCTGCTAGAGCCTTCCAGCAGGCTTTCGAGAAGGCAGTGACCCGCTGGGTGAGTGGCGAGTTCGACCAGGAATACAGCGAAACCTGGAACGGATTCCGGCAGCGGGTTGGCCATGCACTGGATCAGCTGATCGAACTGGCCGATGGTGCCGATGTGATTGTGTCTACCTCTGGCGGCCCCATTGCGGTCATTGCCCAGCGCCTGCTTGAACTGTCAGACCGCAAGGCGCTGGAGATGAACAATGTGATTGCCAACACCAGCGTGTCCCGCATTCTGTATTCCGGCCCCCGGCGCAGCCTGGCCGTATTCAACAACTATAGCCACCTGGAAGCGGAAGACCCCGCCCTGGTGACATTCCGATAAGCTGAGGGAATTCCATGAGCAACAAAAACCTGTTCGACCTGACTGGCAAAGTCGCCCTGGTAACCGGCGCCAGCCGCGGTATCGGCGAGAGTATCGCCCGTACGCTGGCTCATTACGGTGCTCACGTGATTGTCAGTAGCCGCAAGATTGACGGTTGTGAGGCCGTGGCCAGTAGCATCCGTGAAGACGGCGGCAGCGCCGAAGCCTTCGCCTGCCACATTGGCGAGATGGACCAGATTGAAGCGGTGTGGGAGCACATCGCCAAAGCGCACGGCAAACTGGATATCCTGGTGAACAACGCAGCCGCCAACCCATACTTCGGTCCGGTGGAAGACACCGACCTGGGTGCTTTCCACAAAACCGTAGATGTGAACATCCGTGGTTACTTCTTCATGTGCGCCCGTGGCGCTCAGCTGATGAAAAAGAACGGTGGTGGTTCCATTGTGAACGTGGCCTCGGTTAACGGCGTAAACCCCGGCCACTTCCAGGGCATCTATTCGGTGACCAAGGCAGCAGTGATTTCCATGACCAAATCTTTCGCCATGGAACTGGGCCAGCAGAATGTGCGGGTAAATGCCTTGTTGCCGGGCCTGACCGATACCAAATTTGCCAGCGCCCTGACCACCAATGAGGCCATCAAGAAGCAGGCCATGGCCCACATCCCGATGAAGCGTGTGGCGGATCCCGATGAAATGGCGGGTACTGTGCTGTACCTGGTGTCTGACGCTTCCAGCTATACCACAGGAGCCTGCATTAATGCGGATGGTGGTTACCTGACGGTCTGACACAGATCGAGACGCAAAAAGGGCCGGATGATACGGATTCATCCGGCCCTTTTTTGGTATCGCGATCCGTGTTTAGCTGCAGGTCAGCGCTGCAAAATCTCCTTTCAGCTCACTGGCTCTGGCCAGCAGCTGATCTTGATGCCGGCTATCTCCAGCCTGCAGAAGATCGTGCATCAAGCCGGCCATCGCCACCCGGCTTTCGGCCAGCATGGCCTGGTATTCCGCTCCTCTGGCGCGCTCTGAGTGAACCAGCAACTCGTTCACCTGTTCAGCAAAGCCGGACTGGCGTCGTCTCTCCAGCGTGTCGAGCAATGCCAATTGCCAGTTTCTCCGCCCTGTTAACCAGATTTCCGTTTGCCGGCCACGGTTCGCTGACCAGTTTTCGACGATGGCCCGCTGTTGCTGATTCAGGTCGCCAAGCCATCGTTCAATACGCTCAATAGCCCGTTCAGAGCGCGCCTGTGCCGTTTGAGCGGGTGTTCCCTCCAGCATTTCCTGCTCCAGCTCCTGCTGCTTCTCCGCCATGTTGTCGGCTAGTTGCGCTACCTGCTCATCCGATAGAGAAGACAGCAGATTAACGGCTACCGGAGTGGCCCGTTCCAACAATCCGGGTAAGAAGTCCATGAGTTGTTCCTGGTGGAACAGAACCGTGGCCTCGCTCGGCGTCCCTTCCGCCAGATCTGATTTGAGGACTGCCAACCATTGCTGGTAACGGGGCAACTCTGCTGAGCAATGCCATTGTCTGAGCGCTTCCAGATCCTGACTCAACTGAGCTTCTTGTTCACCGGTCAGGCTGATGTAATCCTCTACCCACCAGACGACGCCCCAGTCGGCGTAGCGGTAGGCCAGGCGCGTCTGACTGCAGCCCGCCAAAAACGTCAGTAACATCAGCCCGACGATCCAGCGGGCGCGGCGTGTTCCGGGCGTTGGGTCATCCATTACCTGTGCTCCTTGGTAAAAAGCCGTATGGAAAAATGTTGCATGCTCACTAAGATGTTGCGATCCAGCATCGGCGGCAGTGTCTTTTCTCCTACGCTGCGGTCGCCTGATTGGATTCGGCAGTGTTCCATACGTTAAAACCGGGAAGGAAAACATGTCCAGTTACAAGCAAACGCGTGTGCGCCAGTTTGTTTTTGCCTTTTACATGTCCGGCATCATGTCGCTATTGATGTCTGGGATTATCACCCTGATCAATACCGGCCTGACCGAGGGCTATTTCCATCGCTGGGGCGCAGCATTTGTGGTCGCCTGGACGGTGGCCTTCCCGCTGGTCAGCTTTATCGCACCAATGGCAGGCAAAATGGCGGACTGGACCATGGCCCGATTGTTTTCCAAAGAACGCCGGCCAGACTGATAAGGCCAGTGTATTGCTGCTATTCACCTTACAATTGTTCGCCTAAATGTGAAAGTTTGTAAATCCGTTTCTCTCGCCTCACCGTAATTTGCTTTCGACACTGGTCAGGGACTGAATCAGTGCAGGTTCGAACCACTTTAACCTGGTAATCAACCCTCCAGACGAGGCACGAAAAATGAAAGCAAAATACGCTTTACCGATGGTTTTAGCGGGCAGTGTCATGCTATCCGGTTGTTGGCTTGATGACGATGATAACGACGATAACGGCAGCACCGATGCTGCAACCCAAAGCATTCTGGAAATCGCTGTTGAGAATGAAAACACGACCATTCTGGAAGCTGCCGTTCTTGAAGCCGATCCATCCATCGCGGAACTGCTCGGCGGAGATGATCAGTTAACGGTGCTCGCACCGACCGACGCCGCCTTTGAAGCCCTGCTGGGCGACCTGGGACTTACGGCGGAACAGTTGTTAGCCAACACGGAGTTATTAAACACGGTTCTTACCTACCATGTCCTTGCAACGTCTGTGGGTGAAGTGAAGGCTGCCGCTGCGATCAGCGTTGCGCAAAGCCCGGTTCCACAAAACCTCGTTCCAACCGTGAATGGTGAAAACGTCGCGCTGTCTATTTCACAGGAAAGCGGAGAAGACGTGCTATACGTCAACACGTCTCGAGTAACGGGGCCAGATGTAGACGCCACCAATGGTGTTATTCACCTTATCGACAAAGTGCTGCTTCCGCCGCCGAGCGATCTCAGTGATACAGACTCAACGATTGCAGAAATCGTAACCGCGCTGGCGGGGGCTGAAAACGCGGAGTTTACAACGCTACTTGCGGCACTCCAGACCCCTGGTGCGGCAGCGTTGCTCACTGCAGCTGCGGACGTTGATGCAACCTTGACGGTGTTCGCACCAACAGATGCCGCTTTTGAGGCGTTACTGACGGATCTCGGTATTACAGCCGGCGACTTGCTCAATGATCCGAATCTGCCAGCCATTCTGAGCCAGCATATTCTCGGAACTACGGTCGGCTCTCTTACGGCATACGCTTCTAACGGCGGAACTGTAACAACATTGGCCAGCAACAACTTGAACGTTGATATACAGGACAACGCTCTGGTTATCGAGGGCAGTACCGTCGTCGAAGCTGATGTTGAGGCGTCTAACGGAGTGATTCATGTGATCGACGAGGTAATTTTTACAGTCGACTGACAGACGAAACACGCTTTCTTTGAACAAAGTATGAATGCCAGGCCGGCTGCTGCAGCCGGCCTTTTTATATTGACTTACTGAATCGAAGAAGCCGGATTTTCGTCGGCAGACTGGGATAAGGTCATGCCCACGGGAGGCCGGAAATGCAGAGAGTAGAGAACCCGATCCAGAACCGCCTGACCGTTCCAGGCCGGATCGTTGTTCACCATACCGACAATGGCCCAGGTGGTGTTGTTATCGTCCCGGGTGAACCCCGCGATTGAGCGAACATTCTCCAGATAACCGGTTTTGATTCGGCCTTCGCCATCCATACCGGTGTTGCGAAGCCGGCGCGCCATGGTTCCGTCCATGGCGATAATGGGCATGGAGGCCATCAGGTCAGAGGCGTAGGGGCTGTCCCAGGCCTGTTGCAGTATCTGGGCGCCTTGCCGGGCCGTGATGCGACCATGGCGGGTGAGCCCGGCGCCATTGTCAATCACCATGCCTGCGGTGTTGATGCCCATATTCTCCAGCCATTCGTACACTGTGCGGATACCGGCTACCCGGTCGTCTTTGTCATCTTCCTTGCGGAACTCGGCGCCAATGGTCAGCAGCATCTGGCGGGCCATGACGTTGCTGCTCCATTTGTTGATGTCTCGCACCATGGAAACCAGATCAGGTGAGGTGGTGCGCATGATCAGCCGTGCGTCTTCCGGTGTGCCCTCAAAGCGGTCGCCACCACTGATAATAATGCCCATTTCCGATAGCACAGAACGAATCACGGAAGCAGAGTACCGTTCGTGCGGTAGCAGAGACAGATAGGTGGTGCTGCGGCAGCCTTGCGGTAACTGTCCGGTTACCCGAACCGTTACTTGATGGTTTTCATGAAATACCGGTTCCCAATCAAACCGGCTGCGGGCAGGGCAGGGACCTTCCGGTAATGCGGTTACCCGGTTATCAATGGAGACTTCGCCCAGATCCGGGGTTGTCCAGGCCTGTGTTCCACGCTCATCGGCGCGCACCTGAAAATGCAGCAGATTCAGGTTGGTCAGATAGCCGGAGGGTTCCACCAGAAAGGGCGCGTGGGGGTTATCGCCGTTATCCTCGAACGTCGGGAAACCGCCGTCGACGCGGAAATAGCTACCGTCAAGCACCAGGTCGCCTTCAATACGGTTAATGCCCATGCTCTTGAGTTCACGCAGGGTGCTCCAGAGTCGTTCCAGAGTCAGTTTGGGATCGCCGCCGAAGCGTACGTAGAGGTTTCCTTCAAGGCTGTCGCCCACCATCATGCCGTCTGTGAGGAAATCGGTCTTCCAGTGGTGGGTAGGGCCCAGGAGTTCCAGGGCAGCATAGGTGGTTACCAGCTTCATGATGGAGCCCGGGCTCATCAGTGTGTCAGCGTTTACATACTGCTCAATGCCGGGGCCGTTGAGGGGAATAACGGCAACACTCAGAGCTTCATCGCTGTTCAGGGATTTGCTGGCGTAACTTCGGATCTGGCTGGCCCAGTGACGGGAGCTGGCAAAGGCCTCTTCCGCAGAGGTCTGTTCTTGAGCGAAAGCCTGGCCGAGCGGGGCGCTGGCCAACGCGATGGCCAGCGCCACTGCTCCTGACGCAAATCTGCCTGTGGCAAGGCCTTTGCCCGCCTGCAACCCCTGAGTATTCATGACCGAAATCCGTTGTTGTGTTCTCTTTGTACAATAGCCCATTCTTTGCGTATGTACTATGCAGAAAAGCTATACATGACGTTAAAAAATGGCAGTAGAGTCTTTGTTTATATTGAGTTTTTGTGACATCGAGTAAGTGGCCTGAAGAATCAGTGAGTTAGTATGACGCCGGCACAGGGGCCTGCGGGCCAATGGGCACAGATTCTCCTGTGGGACAATGCAGAAAATGACGAAAACAAGGGAACGATCATGTTAAAAACGCTGAAGCATCAGGTGAATGTGCTGGAATCGGTTGCCACTTCTTCTTTTGCAGCCTGGCGCGGGTGCCTGGTTATCAAGGCAGTTCCGCAACCTGAGAAGCCGCTGGTTCTCTATGACATTGAAGCCTGTCCATACTGCCGCCGTGTTCGTGAGGTGCTGACGGCATTGCATCTGGACGTTGAGATTCGACCCTGCCCGAAGGGTGGTCGGGTATTCCGCCCGGAAGCCGAGACCCTGGGGGGCAAGCAGCAGTTTCCCCTGCTGCATGACCAGAACACCGGCGAAGTGCTGTATGAATCCGAGGCGATTATCGAGTATCTGTTCCGCCAGTATGCGCATCGTTCCGTGCCTCGCTACTACCAGGGCCGTCCCTGGCAACCGGCACTCGGCGCTGCAGGCTCCGGGGCCAGTGAGCTTCGCGGGATGCGGGCGCGGCCAGCCCGGCGGCCTGAGCAGGGGCTTCACTTGTCGAGTTTCGAGGGCAGCCCGTTCTCGCGCCTGATTCGGGAACGACTCTGCGAAAACGAGATTCCGTACACCTTGCATAATCTGGGCAAGGAACACTGGACCGAAGTCGGACCTGCCCGACAGCGCATCAAACCCGGTCCGTATCGGCCCATTCCTGGCGGCAAGCGGGACGCGTTTTTCCAGCAACATGGCCGGGTGCAGGTGCCCTATCTGGAAGATCCCAATAGCGGGGAGGGGTTGTTTGAATCGGCTCGCATTCTTGCTTATCTGGAAAAAAACTACGGGTAACGAGTTTGCGGAACCGGGGCTGCTAATCCGGCTGCCAGCCGGTATCATCTGCGCGAACAGTGAGCCTTCGCGGAGCCAGGAGTGTTATGTATACCTGCCAGTGCCTTTGTGGTGATATCCAGTTTGAATACGATGGCCCGATTGGGCCTATAGCGCTGTGCCATTGCAGCCAGTGCCGTCGCAATCATGGCAGTGCCTTTTCAGCCAGTGCGCCGGTTCAGGCTGTCCGGTTCCGATTTACGGCCGGTGAGGACCGGATCACCGAATTTGAATCCCGACCCGGCAAATACCGGGCCTTCTGTAGCCGTTGTGGAAGCCCTCTTTACAGCCGGGTCGACGCTATTCCGGGCATCCTCCGGCTGCGAATTGGCGTGATCAATGAGCCGCTGGGAAAACAGGCGGCCCAGCACGTTTATGTGGGGTCGAAATCCGACTGGTTCGAGATCACCGACAACCTTCCGCAGTTCGAAAAAACCGAAAGAACCAACGACCCGCACTGAGCCTCAATCCGCCGGCACCATCCGGTATACCTTGCCGTTATCGGAGTCGGTCAGCAGCCAGAGTGCGCCGTCTGGCCCCATACGCACATCGCGGATACGTTCACCCACGTCGGTGAGCAGATCTTCCTCCTCGATGACTTTTTCTCCGTCGAGGGACAAGCGCACCAGTTTCTGAAGCTTCAGGGCGCCGACAAACAGATCGCCCTGCCATTGCGGGAAAAGATCTCCGGTATAGAACACCATGCCAGAGGGCGCAATGGATGGGTCCCAGTAATGCAATGGTTCTGTGATGCCTTCCATCGTGGTACGGCTGGAGATCGGCAGGCCCGAGTAGTCAATGCCGTAGGTGACCTTGGGCCAGCCATAGTTATTACCCGCGCGAAGGACGTTGACCTCATCGCCGCCCCGGGGGCCATGTTCATGGCTCCAGATCTCACCGGTTTGTGGGTGCCGGGTCATACCCTGAATGTTGCGGTTGCCATAGGTGAAGAAAGACGCGTTGAAGCCGCTTTGATCGGCAAAGGGGTTGTCCTCTGCCGGCTCACCGCTGATGGTGATTCTGTGAACGCCACCGGCATCGTCTGCGGTATCCTGAGCACGATCCATTTCACCCCGGTCACCGACTGAGATGTATAGATTGCCGTCGCGATCAAACTGCATCCGGCCCGCGAAGTGCCGGCTGGTGTTTGAACGGGGAAGAGCCTCGAAGATCACCTCGACATCTTGCAAAGAGTCGTCAGCCAGAGTCGCCCGGGCAACCCGGGTGGTCATGCCCTCGCGATTACGGTGAGCGTAGCTAAGGAACAACAGCCGGTTAGCCTCGAAATCCGGATGCAGCAGTACATCCAGCAGGCCACCCTGGCCCGAAACGACTAGCTCCGGCAGGCCTTTGACTGGTTCACTGCGAAGTTGCCCATCTTCCAGAATTCGTAAACGGCCCTCCCTTTCGGTAATCAGTGCAGATCCGTCGGGCAGGAAAGCGATGGCCCAGGGGTGTTCCAGCCCTGCGGCTACGGTTTCCAGATGAAAGTCTGCCTTTTCGGATTGATAGGTCTGGTTTGCCTGTGTGGCCAGGGCTGCCGAGACCAGTAGGCTGGCCAGAGTCCACTTCCAGAATTTGCGCTTGAACATATCCGTCTCCGCCTCTCTGTTGTTCTTAGAGATCTTCAGCACCTGCAATAACCATAGCAGGTCGTGGTATTGCGGCCGATGCGAGCCTCTGGAGATATAGAGTTTCGCGATAATTTCGGAGCATTTACATTTGGTATTTCAAATCTAAACCATTCGCATTAACATAGTGGGGTTTAAAAATGACGTGGTCTTAATCAACCAAGGAGCCGTTAGATGTCTCTGAATCCGGAGCCCCGATTTAGAAGAAAAACCCTGATCACTGCCATGATGTGTGCGACTCTGCCGGGACTGGCAGCAGCGCAGGGCAGCGAACCGAAGGCATTGGAAGCCCTGGATGTTACCGCAACCCGTGGCCAGGTGGCCTCGGAAACGACGGAGAGTTACATCAGCGGAGCCAGCACAACCTCCATGAAGATGGAGCTGTCACACCGGGAGGTCCCTCAGGCCGTCACGGTCATTACCCGCGAACAGATGGACGATTTCGCCCAGAACGACATTAACGATGTTCTGGAAGGCACCACCGGTGTCACCGTAGAGTCGGTGGAAACAGACCGCACGTACTACACCTCACGTGGTTTCGATATCAACAACTTCCAGTACGACGGTGTTGGCATGCCGGCGGTATATGACAACGTTCAGGGTGAGCTGGACACCGCTTTCTTTGATCGCGTGGAGGTGGTTCGGGGCGCCAACGGTTTGATGACCGGTTCCGGC
The DNA here is from genome assembly GCF_003634635.1 of Marinobacter nauticus. Lineage (GTDB taxonomy): Bacteria > Pseudomonadota > Gammaproteobacteria > Pseudomonadales > Oleiphilaceae > Marinobacter > Marinobacter nauticus. The sequence continues at coordinate 277,812 of NZ_RBJB01000005.1, forward strand.
AGCCCGGCCGCCACAGTCAACTTTATTCGCAAGCGCCCAACCGCTGACACCAATGCCTCGGTTGCGGTGACTGGTGGTTCCTGGGACAAAAAACGGATTGTCGGTGATGTTTCCGGTGCCGTGTCTGAATCCGGGGCGGTGCGCGGCCGTGTGGTTGCCGGTTATGAGGACAAAGGCTCCTACCTTGACCGGTATAACAACGAAAAGCAGATGTTCTACGGGGTGCTGGAAGCAGACCTGACCGATACCACGTTGCTGACCCTTGGCCACGCCGTTCAGACGTCTGATACAGACAGTCCGTTGTGGGGGGCGCTGCCTTTGTTCTACTCCGATGGCTCAGCGACGGATTTTGCGCGTTCAACCAGCACGGCTTCAGACTGGTCCTACTGGGACAACACCCAGCACAACAGCTTTGTTGAATTGCGTCAGGAGCTTGCTGGTGGCTGGAGAGCCACGGGCACGGTGTTCCGGCTGGAGAATGAAAGTGAGTCCGAACTCTTTTATCAGTATGGTACTCCGGATCGCCAAACGGGTGAGGGACTTAAAGCCTACCCCAGTCAGTACGACCTGGATGTAGAGCAGTGGGTCGTGGATGCATACGCTACCGGCCCGTTCCAACTGGCTGATCGAACCCATGAGCTGGTTTTGGGGGCATCCTGGTCTCGCTCAGAGACGGTGGACGAGTCTCGCTATGGCCGCGGCATCGGGAATCCCTTACCACCGCTCAATGAGTGGGATGGGAACTACCCCAAGCCTGCTTTTGATAATGGTGTCGGCGGCTCTGACTGGACCGACCGCGAAACGTCCACCTATGCTGCCGCTCGTTGGTCGCTGACCGATCAACTCACCGCCATTACAGGGCTCCGTCTGACCTGGCTGGATAACAAGGGCGAAAGCTACGGAGCGACCAAGGAAAGCAGCTACGATGCCGTGAAAACACCCTATGCAGGTCTGATCTACGACATCAATGACGATCATTCGGTCTACGCCAGCTATACCGAGATTTTCACTCCCCAGACTGAGGTGGACATCAATCGTGATCGACTGGATCCTATTGACGGGGTCAACTATGAGCTGGGCCTGAAAAGTGAGTTTCAGAACGACCGTGTGAACACCACTATTGCTTTGTTCCAGACTGAGCAGAAGAACGTAGCCGAGGCAGAAGGAGTGTTCTCCGGAACCAATGATTCTTATTACACCGCTGTGGATGGGTTGACCAGCCAGGGTGTGGAGGCCGAAATAGTGGGTGATCTCACCGACCGAATTCAGCTCTTCGCCGGTTATACCTATGTGGATATTGAGGACAAGGATGGTAAAGGGGCCAAGTCCTTCGTGCCAGAGCATCTAGCCCAGTTGCGCGCTACCTGGAAGGTGCCGGGGGTCGAAGGGTTGAAGCTTGGTGGCAAGGTACGCTGGCAGTCTGAGATTACCCAGGAACAGGGTGTTGCGACTACCGGCCCGAATGCCGGTGAGACCATCGTCACAGAGCAGGACAGCTATGCGGTGCTGGATCTGATGGCAAGCTATGATTTCGCCCGACACTGGAATGCAACCCTGAACGTAAACAACGTGACCGACGAGAAGTACATCGAGAGCCTGAAGAAATTTGGTGCCTCGGCCCAGGGTTTCTACGGTGAGCCGGCCAATGCCAGCCTGACCGTTTCCTGGGTGTATTAATCACAGAGTGGGGCAGTCGGCGCTGCGCTGGCTGCCCCGGTTTTTGTTGATCAAGCCTCAAGGAGAGTGAGCATGAATCCGGAACAGGAAATACGCGATGGATTGAAGCTGGCGGCAGGTTCAGGTGCCGTCATAGGATTGATTGCGTTGGGAGTGATACTGGTTTCGATGGTCGGAGCTAGCTGATCCGCTCTTTCCGATAGATCCCACATGTTCCGCAATAGCCGCCTCCGGGCAATAAATATTTGAGGCAGCACCCTTTGCGCTGAGGGATGGCACACCACTGTTGGCTGAATTCTGCCGGAATCCAGTCAATGTATCGGTTGGCCTCGCATTTGAACTGCGCCAGCCAGCTACCGGCCTGTTTACACAACTCTGCCGGATTAACCCGGTTCCACACCACCGAATAGGGCGCACCCAACGCCAGCCCGACACTGCTCCAGTAGGCCCCTGGACTAACCCCGAAATGCTGCCGGAACACACCGTACCAGTCTTGCATCTGTTCACTGAGAATTCTTATGAACGCCTCAGGCTCCATGATCTCCTGTTCACTGGCCGCATATTGCCAGCGAGACGGGTCCGCTGGTGTTGATGTTGTCGGGCACAGGAAAACCCGCCGGGGATCGAGTGCAGCACTGCTGCCATCCCTGAACAGCCGGATCACCAATGGTCCGATAATCTGAAGTGCCAGGCTCTGGTGCAGGACAGAAAGCCGCGCCTTGCGGAGTCGCGGATGATCGGCATCCTGATAGTCCTTGAGCACCTGTTGTTGCAGAAGGTCTGGATTTGCCAGTAGCTGGGCCAGGGAGAACAACGCGGGTTGTTCGCGGTTGGCGGGTGCCAGTGCGCTGTCCATCAGAGTGGTAGCGTCAAGGCCGTGGCGGGCCAACAGATTGTGGTAATCCGTCAGCCATTGCGTCGCTGCCTCAGCCGCGACCATGACGGCTGAGCCCCCACAGGAAGTACAAGCCGCCGACCAGGGCGGCCAGCAGCCCCGCGGGTAGCTGATTGGGATACACCAGAACCCGGGCCAGGTAGTCGGCCAGTGAAAGCAGTAGCCCCCCCGCCAGGGCTGCGACCAGCATTTGCCGGCCCACGGTCTGCTGCCCCAGTACCCGGGCCAGGTGCGGGGCGATCAACCCGACGAAGCTTAATGGCCCTATCACTACAGTCGACGCCGCGGTCAGCATGGCAGCCAGCACCAGTAGAAGAAGTCGCGCCCGTGGCACCCGCAGTCCCAGGGCAGAGGCGGATGTTTCGCCCAGGGGCAGTAGTGTGAGCGGTCGCAGGGCAAGCAAGAGCAAGGTCGAAAGGCCTACCACCAGTGCCAGTAAACCGATGGCTTCGGATTCCGAGATCAGCCAGGTGGAGCCGTACATCCAGTTCAGCAGGCGTGCTGCCACGGTGCCGCCAGAGGCCATCACCAGTCTCAGGCCGGCATCCATGAAAACGTACAGTGCCAGGCCGCCAAGCAACAGCTGGTTGCCCGCAAACTGGTGCTTGCGGGCCAGCAACAGTAACAGGCCCAGAGCGCCGGCGGCACCCGCCGTGGCCGCCGCCAGTTGGCCAAGCCGGCCAATCTCAAGCCCTGTCAGGACCATAACCACCATCACCAACGCTGCACCGCCGCTGATGCCCAGCAGCTCCGGGCTGCCCATGGGGTTGCCGGTCATCCGCTGAATCAGGGTGCCGGCCATACCCAGAGCCATGCCGGCAAGGATAGCAGCCATCAATCTTGGGCCTCGCCATACCCAGGCGTCTGTCCACTGCGCCAACGGGGTCCAGTTCCAACCTTCAAGACCCGGAGACCAACTCATGGAAAGAATGATCGTCAGGGCTAACAGAGAGCACAGAGTTCCGGCAACCAACAGCGGGCTTCGGCGGCGCGGCAGAAAGCCCACAGGTCCGTTGCCCTGGTCAGGCATATGGTGAGTGTTTCGGAACCCCTGAAGCGCCAGAAGGATAACCGGGCCGCCAATGAGAGCGGTGGTGGTACCGGTCGGAACCAGCGAGCCGCCATCCCAGGCAGTCGCCCATTGGGCCAGAGTATCCGCCAGTAACAGCAGGCCGCCACCAGCCAGTGTGCTCCAGAACAGCCGTTCGGTCAGTGTTCTGGCGCCCAGCAGTCTTGCCAATACTGGTGCTGCCAGGCCAACAAATGCGACAAGACCAACCCGGCTCACCACCACGGAGCTCATAAGCACCACCAGGAAAAGTGCAGCGGCGCGAAGTAACGACACCTTTGCTCCCAGCGAATCTGCTGAGGCCTGACCAAGCTGAAGCAGCTGTAGCGGGCGCATCAGGGCCAGCATGAGCGCGGCAATAACCAGCACCCGGGGAAGCAGATCAAAGAATGGGGTCCAGTTGTTCTGTACCAGAGATCCCGCGCCCCAGATAAACAGATTACCGAGCCACTCACCTTTCAGAAGCAGGAAGGCCATGTTGATGGCGCCGAGAAAAAAGGTAACCACCAGCCCGGCCAGAATCACGGTCACAGGTGAGAAGCCAAGCCGCCATGTGAGCACTATTACCAGGCCGATGGCGAGCAAGCCACCGGCTACTGCGGCAAGATCAGGGCTGAAAGCCAGCAAACCTGGTGCAAACAGGGTGGCAAAGGTAACACCGAACTGTCCTCCGGCTTCGACCCCCAGGGTAGTGGGTGAGGCCAATGGGTTGCCAAGTACCTGTTGGGTAACAGCTCCTGCCAATCCCAGTGCGCAGCCAATCAGTATCGCGATGGAGACCCTCGGTGCCCAGCTGAAGTGGGCCAGAACGGAAGTGTACTGATTGCCATCAAAGGTCCAGAATGCGGCGAGAAGCTGTGAAAAGTGCAGTTGGTCGAACCAGGGTAAGGCACTGGCGCTGAATGCGGTAAGCCAGAGTAACGCGACCGCAATCGGGAGCCTGGCTGGAATCTCCGGGCGACTGGCGGTGTGCAGAGCGGATTCAGCGGCGGACATTGTCACTGCCCCCTTCAATCAGAGCGTTGGTCAGGGCAATGGCCAGGCGCTTCACCGGATAAACCCCACCAAAAGGCCAGGCAGCGGGAATCCGGTAGATCTCGTCGTTCTGTACCGGTGGCAGGTAGGTCCAGAAGGGACTGTTAGCCAGACTGTCAGCCAGGCCCGGAACCAGTGGCTCTATCACCACGATGCGGCTGTTTCGTGCATCTGCCACAGATTCAAGGCCTATGGCTGAAAACCCCCAGTAGTTGCCTGGATCTGACCAGGCATTGGTAAGCCCAAGGTTATCCAGGGCAGTCTGGAACAGACCGTTGGGGGCATAGATGCGGACATGGCGGTCATCCATAAAGTTCACCAGGGCAACCGGCTTGTCGGTGATGCCGGCTTGCTCCAGTCGTTTCCGCTGTTGGTTCAGGGTTTGTTCGATATCGGCCAGTACCCATTCGGCCCGGTCGATCCGGCCGGTGATTTCGCCCAGGGTTATCAGCATTTCACGGGCCCTGTCGAATGGACGGGCGTCTTTTTTATACACGCTGATGACGTAGGTTGGCGCAATCCGCTCCAACAGTTCGGCCGCGGGAGCCATTTCGGTGCTGGTGACGATCAGGTCGGGTTTCAGTTCTGCGATTGCCTCCAGGCTGGGCGCGACCCTGGTGCCGACATTGGCGACGCTGTCAGGCAGTTCCGGCTCCTGTACCCAGGTGTGATAGCCGGCTTTGTCTGCCACGCCAACGGGGGGGATACCCAGTAATAGCAGCGTCTCGGTGGCGGCCCAGTTCAGCGCGATAATGCGTTCAGGGGGCTCTTCAAGGGTTAGTGTGCCGCCTTCGTGGTGCCAGGTCTGGGCGGTTCCTGCGATCGGCAGCAGAAAGAGCAGCGCGCCGAGCATCATGGCTTTCGTGTTAATGGACATAGGAAACCCATTGCCCCGGCGCCCGCTCCATCACGCCCATGGGAACGCTGTAGATGGACTCAAGAATCTGGCTGTCCATGATCTCTGCCGGAGTGCCATCGGCCACCACCTGGCCCGCTTTCAGGGCCACCAACCGGTCGCAGAAGCGGGAGGCCAGATCGACATCATGCAGTACCACAATCACGGTCAATTCGCGCTGGCGGGCAAGGCGCTGAACAAGGCGCAACGTTTCTACCTGATGCTTTACATCCAGGGCGGAGATGGGTTCGTCCAGCAGCAGGCAGCGTGTTTGCTGTGCCAGCAACATGGCAATCCAGGCGCGTTGGCGCTCGCCACCAGAGAGAGTGTCGACAGAGCGGTGTTCAAAAGGTTTGAGGTCGGTGTCTGCGATAGCCTGATCAATCAGCGCATAATCCGCATCGCTGTAGCGGCCAAGAGGGCCTCGCCAGGGGTAGCGGCCCAGCGCGATCAGCTCCCGGACCGTCAGGCCATCGGTGCCCGGCGGGTGCTGGGGCAGGTAGCCGACAATCCTGGCGAAAGCGCGGGCGCCCAGACTTTTCGCAGCGTTACCCTCAAGCCTGACATCACCGGTACTGGCTGGAATCTGCCTGGCCAGTGTCTTTAACAAAGTGGATTTCCCCGAGCCGTTGTGGCCAAGCAGGGCGGTCACCTGGCCTTCGTTAAAGGCCAGGTTAATGTTATGAAGGATAGCCGTGCTACCAATGTGAACGGCGAGATCGCGGACATCAAAAAACGCGGACATTCAGATTCCCCTGTTTCTGTGGCTGGCAGGATAATCTAAATGCGAATACCTATCAATAATAAGTGGTAAACAGCATTACCTTCTTACGCCTGACCTGTTTGCACGCGCCACTGCGCGGCGTAGGCTCCGTTATTGCGTATCAGGCTGTCGTGATCGCCTTCCTCAACAATCCGGCCATTCTCGACCACGGCAATGGTGTCCGCATCCACAATGGTGGAAAGCCGGTGGGCAATCATAATAACGGTGCGGTTATGACCAATGCGCTTGAGTGAGCGCTGAATGGCGGCTTCGGTTTCGTTATCCACGGCGCTGGTTGCTTCGTCCAGCACCAGAATGGGCGGATTCTTCAGCAGCGCCCGGGCCAGGGACAGCCTTTGACGCTGGCCGCCGGACAGGCGAATGCCTCGTTCACCAACAGGAGTGTCCAGGCCTTCCGGTAGCGCCTCAATAAAGGACCAGGCCTCGGCAGTACGAGCGGCATCAATGATCTCTTCTTCGCTGGCATCGGGTTTGCCATAGGCAAGGTTGTCGCGGATGTTGCCCTCAAACAGGTAGACATCCTGGCTGACCAGGCCAATGGCATCGCGCAGGGACTTCAGGCTCACCCCACGAATGGGCTGGCCGTCAATCCGGATGTCTCCATGGGCGGGGTCGTAGAACCGCAATAACAGCTTGATCAATGTGGACTTGCCGGAGCCGGTCGCCCCCACCAACGCGAGGGTATTGCCTGCTGGAACGCTCAGGGTAATGTCCTGTATGCCTGCGCCGCTGCCGGCGTAACGGAAGCTCACCTGGTTGAATGAGACCTTTCCGCGAACGGGTTGTTCCAGGGACTTGCCGGCATCATCCCGGACGTTTACCGGTTCCGCGAGCAGATCGAGAATCCGTCGGGTACTGGCCATGGCCCGTTCAAACAGATCAATCACTTCCGCCAGGCCGGTCAGGGGCCAGAGCAGTCGCTGGGTGAGGAACACCAGCACCCCGTAAGCGCCCACGTTCAGGCTGCCTTCCAGCGCCATCATACCGCCAACGGTAAAGGTGGCCAGGAAGCCGGCCAGAATGGCCATTCGAATGACCGGAATGAATGCGGAGCTGATACGAATGGCGCGGCGGTTAGCATCAACATAGGCTTCGCTCGCGTCCTTCAGGCGTTTGGCTTCCCGCTGTTCGGCGGTGAAGCTCTTGATCGTGGCGATGCCACCCAGATTAATGGCCAGGCGGCTGGACAGGTCGCCTACTTTCTCCCTTACGTCTGCGTACAGTGGACCGGCTTTGCGCTGGAAATAGAAGGCACCCCAGATGATCAGGGGAATAGGTGTGAACGCCAACAGGGCAATCAGTGGCGACAGCACAAAGAATACGGCACCCACAGCCACTACGGTAACCGCTACCTGAATCATGGCATTGGCGCCGCCATCCAGGAAACGCTCCAGCTGGTTTACATCGTCGTTCATGGTGGCTACCAATTGTCCGGAGCTGTTGGCCTCAAAGAAGCCCATGTCCAGACGCTGGGCGTGTTCGTAAGCGTCTTGTCGGAGATCGGACTGCAGTCGCTGGGCCAGGTTGCGCCAGAGAATCTGGAACAGGTACTCAAACAGCGACTCACCAGCCCAGATGAAGAAGGTGAGCACCGCCAGGATGGTGATCTGCTCCTGCGCAGTCTCAAAGCCCAGGCCGGCAACGAAGCTCTCTTCCTGGTTCACCACTACATCGATGGCGACGCCGATCAGTATTTCCGGGGCAATGTCGAAGAGCTTGTTGATGATGGAGCAGGTGGTGGCGGCGATGATCTGGCGCCGGTAACCACGCGCGTATCGAAGCAGGCGGCCGAGAGCGGCAAAGCTGCTGGTGTGCTGGGCGCGTGTGGTCATGTTCCGCTTCCTTCTGCTGTCTGGTTGTCAGAGGCGGGAAGGGTAGCGGATTCTTTCGTTTTTTAAAACAGAATCATTTTCACTTGCGGGCGTTTCTTTGCAGCCACCGGTCCAGTTGGTCGGCAAACTCTTTTCGATCTCCCTGGCTGAATGGGGCCGGCCCGCCGGTTACCTGGCCGGCGTTGCGCATTTCTTCCATGAAGTTGCGCATGGCAAGGCGCTGGCGGATGTTTTCTTTGGTGAAGGCCTGCCCACGGGGGTTGAAGACGTCTGCGCCTTTTTCGATGGCTTCGGCGGCCAGGGGAATGTCCTGGGTAATCACCAGATCGCCTTTGCTCATCTGGTCCATAATTTCGTTGTCTGCAACGTCGAAACCGTGGGGGACTTGCCGGCGGCTGATGTGTGGGCTTGGTGGCAGGCTGATGGCGTGGTTGGCGATGAAGGTGGTCTGGATTTGCCAGCGGGTAGCGGCACGGCAGAGGATTTCCCGGATGGGAACGGGGCAGGCATCGGCGTCGACCCAGATTGGCATTTCGGTTTTCCTTCGTTGGTTTGGCTGTTGGTCAGTTTAACCTTTCATGTGGTGAGCCTGTTAGTTTGGTTCCGCGTATTGGCTAGTAGGCGGTAAGACATTGGGTGCCTGTGTCATTGGGGGCTACTTTCCAAAAACCGCTACGAGCACATCCATGTGCGCTTCTCTCAGGCCATCCATGGCCTTCGAAATTTTTGGAAAGTAACCCCCAATGACACAGATCTGGCACTGGTGATACCGCCGCGATATGCGCGCTGACGGAATCTTTGAGGAATCATTATGAAAGCGTTTGTGTTTTGTTTGATGGCCATCGGCGCTTTAGGGTTTTCTCAAACCCATGCCTCAGAAAAGGACGCCTGGGCTGCCCTTAGAGAGGGGAGAGCCGTTTTGATGCTGCGTCATGCCCTGGCTCCAGGCACCGGTGATCCAGTCGGGTTTGTGCTCGGAGATTGCAGTACCCAGAGGAACCTGAACGACACGGGGCGTGAGCAGGCCCGGGCGTGGAAAGCGTTTCTGGCAGAACATGGAATTGATGAGGCGAGGGTGTTTTCCAGCCAGTGGTGTCGATGTCTTGAGACCGCCCAGGAAATGAATATGGGGCCAGTGACTGAGTGGCCGGCTCTGAATTCATTTTTTCGCAACCGGGGCGATGGCCCGCAACAGACCCGTGAAACCATCAACTTGGTGAGTGCCCTTGGGCCCGGCATGCCGGTGGTGATGGTCTCACACCAGGTGAATGTGACGGCGTTGACGGGCATTTTTCCGGCTTCGAATGAAGGGGTGATTCTGGCGTTGCCGTTGTCGGAGAACCCGGACATTCTGGCGAGGGTGGCGCCGGGGCAATAGTGGTATAATCCTGTGCTCATTCAGTTAACAGGAAATGATAATGTCTCAGTTGCCCCCTTGCCCCAAGTGCAGTTCTGAATACACCTACGAAGATGGCGTTCAGCTGGTGTGCCCGGAGTGCGGCCATGAATGGACGGAGGCCGAGCAGGCAGCGGCTGAAGCAGGCAAGGTGGTTCGTGATGCCAATGGCAATGAGCTGCAGGATGGCGATACCGTCACCGTAATCAAGGATCTGAAGGTGAAGGGTTCCAGCCTGGTGGTGAAGGTGGGAACCAAGGTCAAGAACATCCGCCTGGTGGATGGCGATCACGACATTGATTGCAAGATTGATGGTGTGGGGGCCATGAAGCTCAAGTCGGAGTTTGTTAAGAAGGCCTGACTTGGATTCGGCACCGGGGAGTCCGGTGCCGTCTGCTGTGATTGATTAACTGGCAGCCAGCACTTGTTGTTCCAGTTCTTTGGCCAGATTGGGTTCTATCTTCAGGGCACCGGCCAGCTGTTCCAGCCAGGCACGCTCCATCGGGTTCTGTTCGTCAATCATCACGGCGCTGACGACGTAGATTTCCCGGGCTGCCTGGGGCGAATCGGCGTTGCGTGCCAGAGCACTGGCATCCAGTGGCGCATCGAATTGTTGCTGGATCCATGCCTGGAGTTCGTCGTCCGGGCCCAGTCGCTCGATTTCCTGAGTCAGTAGTTGTCTTTCATTGGCATCAATATGGCCATCGGCACGGGCGGCCATAATCATGGCCTGGAGAATTTCCAGCCCACGACGCTCCTGGTCGGCTCCCTGCAACTGCTCAAGGGGGTGGCCCTGTTGCACCGGGGCGGGCTGTGCCTGGCCCTGATTGGTGCTCTGGTAGTTCTGATAGGCCTTCCATGCCAGTACGCCGACGCCGGCCAGGGCGCCATACTTCAGTGCCTTGCCGCCCATTTTGCGGCCACGCTTGGAGCCCAGCATGAGCCCCAGTGCTCCGCCGCCCAGAAGACTTTTTACGTCAATGCCACTGCCGCTTTTACCTCCGGACAGCTGGTCGCCAAGGTTGCCCATCATCTGGTTTACGTTCATTCCACCCTGGCTGCCCTGGCGGGACTGACCGCCCTGGGCCTGGTTCATGATCTGGTTCAGCACTGACATTACGTTCATTGTCTGGCTCCTTTTCCGCCTGGTTGCCGTTGGCTCGGTTTTGATTCTAGCCTCAGTAAACCCTATCCGGCATGAACGCCAGATGAACAGATTGTCTGGATAACGACGGCAAAGTTCCTTTTGGCATCATCTTTTTTGGTAAGGTTGTGTCAAAACAGGGTGCGTATTTGCAGCGTCATCCTATAATCATGGTTAGCGAAATTAACCCATTCACCGGGATAAATGGACTGACTACTTGGCGGCTCTGAAACGCAATATCTGGACGCTGTACTTTCTGATCGTAATCGTCGGCGTTGCGCTTTTAGGGGTGTCTCTCCAGCAGCGCTGGCAGGAGACCCTGTCTTACGAAACTGCGCATCAGTTGTCCAGGGCTGAGCTCATATCCCAATCCGTTCACAGTCTGTTCCGGACTCAGGAACTGGTGCTCGATGTCGTTGGGCGCGAACTCCTCGACAGTGGCGAACCGCTGGAAGAGCGGAGGGAAACGCCTTTATTGGACAGTATCCTTTCGGTTAACCCGGCCCTCGTTGGTTTTGGCCTGGCCCGCCCGGACGGCACGCTGGTTCGTATCAGCACCAATATGGATGCCAGCCGCCTGCCCAATCTCCTGGAGAACCCCAGTACCGCAGAAGGTTTCAGGCAAGCCCTTGAGTCGGATGTGATGGTGGTAGGGCGTACTTATTATATGGAGGCGCTTGGTGCCTGGTTAATCCCGATACGAAAGGCCTTGCGAGCGGACGATGGTTCTGTGGTTGCAGTAATGACCGCCGGACTGGAGATTGGTGCCGAAGGTTCAGTTCTTGGGCAGGATCTGCACGATGGTCCCGAGGACAGTGTCATCCTTTTTCGGGAGGCAGACAAATACGTCCAGTTTATGTCGCGAGAGGGCGCAACGCCTGAGCGATATTCTGCCTCGCAGGTCAACGAGGAGCGCTTGAGCGCACAGCGGCGTGATTTTGAGGAGGGAACCGGAAAGACCATGGCGGATATCATGGCCAGTCCGGAGGCGGTTTCTTTTCATATGTCCCGCGACCAGCGAGATTATCTGACAGCCGCCACCTTCGACGCTCGGTATCAGATCTGGACAGTGTCCGAGACGCGTTTTGCCCCTCTTTACCGCGATTTTACGGGAACCCTCGTACCCTACGTGATTGGCTTTGTACTGGGCGCCTGGTTGCTCTACCTGTTGTTCCGGGTTATTGATCGTGCCGAGGGAGAGCGTCGGGAAGAGTTACTGTACCGGGCTCGACATGACGATCTCACCGGCCTGTTAAACCGCGCCGGGCTCCTGGACCGATTGGAAGGCAGACTTTCTCAGGCGAGGCCGTTCAGTCTGGTGGTGATCAACATTGATAACTTCAGTGGTATCAATGACCGCTTTGGGCTGGAGTACGGGGATCACACCCTGGTGGAATTCGGGCGAAGACTTGAGCGGTTGGCGGAACGACACGACGATCTGGCGAGGCTCGGGAGCGATGAATTCGCCATCGTGACCCCCAATACCAACATCCCCTCGTTGACCGATGCTTGCCGGGCGCTGGTAGAAGATCTGGCCCAAATCTTTGAAGTGGGCCGGCTTCGTCTCCAGGTGGGCGCGAGTGTCGGGGTGGCCCGGTACCCCGAAGACGGAGACTCCCTCAGCAAGCTGATTCGTAGTGCCCACCTGGCGTTGTATGAGGCCAAACAAAGCCGGAATGCCGTCTGCGTCTACAAGGCAGAAATGGAAACCGCTTATCTACGGCGGCTGAACGTGGAACAGAGGCTGCGCTATGGCCTGGCCTCTCATGCTCTCTATATGGTGTACCAACCGCAGGTGAACGATGCAGGCGATACCATTGGTCTGGAGGCTTTGGTGCGCTGGCAGGATGAAGAGTTGGGATTCGTTTCGCCGGCAGAATTCGTGGATGTGGCCGAGAAAAGCGGTCTGATGATTCCTCTGGGTAACTTCGTGCTGGACACCAGCCTGAGGGAATTCCGGCAACTGATAGACAAGGTGCAACAGCCGCTGGATCTGGCCATCAACATCTCAGTGATTCAGTTCTGCCAGCCAGGCTTCGTGGATACAGTACTCAACGCCCTGAAAACCCACGATGTCTCGCCGTCCTCTCTGGTTCTGGAGATTACCGAAACGCTGTTCATGGGCAATTTCGATCAGGTGCTGCAAACTATCTGCGACCTGAGAAGCCACGGTATACGCCTGGCCATGGATGATTTCGGAACCGGCTATTCTTCCCTCAGCCTGCTGCGTCAGTTACCTCTGGATGAGCTTAAAATCGACAAAAGCTTTGTGGACGGTATTGTTGAAGATGAAAAAGCCGCCAATATGGTGCGCAGCATCGTCGCCATCGCCCGCAGCCACAACATGAGTCTGATCGCTGAGGGTGTAGAAGAGCAGGCTCAGGCCCAGGCTCTGATCAACATGGGCTGTCTGCGATTCCAGGGCTACTATTTCAGCCGACCGGTAGCCATGACAGACATTGGCCAAAAGCTCACTGACACCGCAAGACAGAACGATACCCCTGCGACCATTCGTCGCTCCTGATGGCTTTGAAGTGGCCTGCACAGGCGGCTACATTAATGATATTTGTCAGAAAACAAGGAACGCCGAATGAAACAACCCATGATTGCTCTGGCCCTGGCCGCAGCCTTGGCCGCCCCGGCCGCATTTGCCGCGGATCACGGACACGGTAACCACCACCAGAGCCGTCCATTACAAATCGACCACCCCTGGAGCCGGCCAACACCGCCAGGCACCCCGATGGGCGTGGGCTATATGGTCATCACCAACCACAGTGAACAGGCTATCACTCTGGTGGGCGCAGAAACGCCAAGAGCCGGCCATGTTTCCATCCACGAAACCTCCATGCATGAGGGCGTGATGCGCATGCAGCCGGTAGACGGCGGCCTGGTGATACCCGCCGGAGAGACTGTAGAGCTAAAACCTCACAGCTATCACCTGATGCTGGAAAAGCTGCCCGAGCCCCTGGTTGAGGGCGAGAAAGTTCCGGTAAGATTGGATTTTGATGGTGCCGAAGACCTGAATATTGAACTGATGGTGCGCCCCCTTGACGGTGCCCCGGCGATGAACGACCACGCCGGCATGAAGCACTAACCACTATTGTTCTCAGCGAAATCCGGTAACGCTCAACGCTTTACGCAGACAAACAGTGCGTTTCCGGATTCGCCATCCCAGGGCAAGATGCGTTCGTAGTCGTGCTCGAAGATGGTCACGTCGAACCAGGGCTCCAACAGGGTGGCCAGCTCCCGAAAGCTAAGTGCTACCATGGGGTGCTCATCCTGCCAGGATTCACTGATGCCGTTGGTGGTGCGATCAATGCTCAGCCGGAGCGACTGCCGTTCACCACCGCCTCCGTAATGCCAGCCAGACCGAAAGGTAAACTCACTGCCATCGTGCCGGGCGGAGTGACTGACATACAGATTGTTGTTGATTCGGGTCTTGTCTACGGCATTGAAACAGAACAATCCGTTGGCTGATAACGCCTGGTGGGCGCTTTCGATACAGCCCTGAAGCTTCTCGATACCATCGCTGTAATGAATGGAGTACAGGAAGCAGGTAATCAGATCAAATGGACTATCAAACCGGAAGTCACACATATCCCGAACACTGAAGACGGCTTCCGGGCAACGCTGTTGGGCTACATCCAGCATGGGCTGATTAATATCCAGCCCTTCGCACTGGTAACCGAGGTTCAGGAAATGCCGGATGTGCGGCCCGGTACCACAGGCCAGATCCAGATGACGCCTGCCGCCATTGCCAAATAGCTGATGTAACCGCTGTATCCCGAGACTCTGGGCCGGGTAATCGATATCGGCACACATCAGATCGTAGTAGCCCGACAAGTCGGTATATAAGGCATTAATGGACAAGGGAAAGCCTCTGCAGAGTCAACTGGATCACCTCTGGCGAACAGCAGCTGCAGACGGGCCTGGCGCAGCGGGCGGGCGTTTTGAGGGTGGCGTATGGTAGCGAAAAGATGCGGGAGCGGGTAGCCACCCTCGTAGATGTACTACACCGGCTTGTCTGAGTGCCCCAGTGAGTGCTCCGGGGCAATCTGATCCCGCACCAGCTGTTTCAGTTGCTTAATATCGGGGAAGCCCCCTTGCTCCTTGCGGGACCAGATTCGGGTATCGTTTACCCAGACTTCAAAGATGCCGCCGGAGCCGGGTTTCAAGGTGAGCTCGTCGACCATGCCGTCGAAGGTGGTCAGCAGTTCCTGCGCCATCCAGGCGGATCTCAGCATCCAGTTACAGCCAGTGCAGTAATGGAGAGTAATGCGCGTTGCCATACGGTAATGCTTCCTGCATGAAGAAATCGATCAGCCATGCTATCAAATGAAGAGGACAGTTTCTTTCTCCAGAGGGAATGGTATGGCGTATTGGCTGGTGGATAGCCCTGGTTCCGGTGATGGCTGCCGGGATGCGGATTTCTGGTTGCCGCATCTGCGCGAGCAGGGCATCGAGAACGTAACCGAATGCAGGCTGGATGAATCTGAACAGTGGCTGCGCCTGGTGA
The DNA here is from genome assembly GCF_003634635.1 of Marinobacter nauticus. Taxonomy (GTDB): domain Bacteria; phylum Pseudomonadota; class Gammaproteobacteria; order Pseudomonadales; family Oleiphilaceae; genus Marinobacter; species Marinobacter nauticus. Next base: position 293,055 of record NZ_RBJB01000005.1, read on the forward strand.
CTGGCAACGACGTATTGTTGGCCGCGGGTGGGGATGGCACTGTGAACGGTGTGGCCGGACTTTGCCTGCGCACCGGCGCGACTCTCGCGGTTCTTCCCTCGGGAACCGCTAATGATTTTGCTCGCAACCTGGGTATTCCGTCTGAACCGGCAGAGGTGGCCCGTCTGGTGGCGGACGGTAGCACCGAGATGATTGATGTGGCGGAGTTTGGTGACCGCATCTATCTCAACGTGGCCCACATTGGCCTGGGCACTTTGCCTTCGCGCCAAGCCAGTTCACCCACCAAAAAGCTTTTTGGAAAGTTCAGTTACATGGCCACACTGTTCCGACAACTGGGCGCCCAGCGGGGATTCCACGCCCATATCCGTACTGATCGTTCTAATCTGGGTGGTCGTTGGCTATCGATTGCCGTTGCCACGGGGGCCTATTTCGGTGGCGGCCATGAAATACCGGAGGCCTCTGCGAACGATGGTTTGCTGGATGTCATTGCCGTTAAACCGCGCCCGTTGCCGCAGCTGTTACTTGCATTTTTGATGGTGCGCCTGAACCGCAAGACGCCGCGCCGGACCAGCACCGTCATCCAGATCAAGGGCAAGTGGTGCCACGTAGAAACCACCCGCGCCAAGACGGTAACGGTGGATGGCGACGTGGCCGGTAAAACGCCCTTTCGGGCAACCTGCCGGCCGGGCGCAATCCGGGTGATTGGCAAGAAGGTGGTGCACACCGGCGAGCGGGCGCCCGCCGGTTAGGCTGACAGCCCAGATTTGCGGGCCCTGGCCGCGTGCAGCTTCTTGTAGCTCTCGATCATCTTCAGGTGCCGGTCCAGACCGCGCAGGTCCATGCCGGTTTCTTCCAGGCCAAAGAAGCGGACCGTACCGTTAATCGAGCCCACTACGGCATCCATTACCTCGTCACCAAACATCCGGCGGAAGTTGTACAGGTAGTCGTCCAGTTCCAGTTCTTCGTTCAACGTGGCTTCCAGAGCCGCGTTCATGGCCTGATAGAACAGGCCGCGCTCAACGGTGTTGTCATTGAATTGCAGGAACATCTCCACCAGCTCCTGGGCCTCTTCAAGCTCGCCCAATGCCAGGTAGATCAGCAGTTTCAGTTCCAGAATGGTGAGCTGGCCCCATACGGTGTTTTCATCGAATTCGATGCCGGTGAGGGTGACGATGGTCATGTATACATCCAGCTCGGCCTCTTCCAGGCGCTGTACCAGATTGGCCAGTTCGTCTTGACTCAAACGGTGCAGGTTGAGGATGTCTTCGCGGAATTCCAGGGCCATGTTGGTGTTGTCCCACACCAGGTCTTCCACCGGATACACCTCGGAATAGCCCGGCACCAGGATTCGGCAGACCGGCGCGCCGAGGTCTTCGAACACTGCCATGTAGCATTCTTTGCCCATGTCCGCGAGGATGCCGAACAGGGTGTCGGCTTCTTCTTCGTTGCTGCCGGAGAAATCCCATTCCACAAAATCGTAGTCGGATTTGGCGCTGAAGAAGCGCCAGGACACCACGCCGCTGGAATCGATAAAGTGTTCAACGTAGTTATTGGGCTCGGTCACCGCCATGGAGTTGAAGGTGGGCGCCGGCAGGTCGTTCAGACCTTCAAAGCTGCGACCCTGCAGCAGCTCGGTCAGACTGCGTTCCAGGGCAACGTGGAAGCTGGGGTGTGCACCGAAGGAAGCAAACACACCGCCGGTTTTGGGGTTCATCAGGGTGACGCACATCACCGGAAACTGACCGCCCAGGGAGGCATCTTTCACCAGTACCGGAAAGCCCTGTTCTTCCAGGGCTTTTATACCTTCGACAATCTCCGGGTACTTGGCCAGCACGCTCTCGGGAACATCCGGCAGGGCGATTTCGTTCTCAATGATCTCTTTCTTGACTGCCCGTTCGAAGATTTCTGACAGGCACTGTACCTGCGCTTCCTGCAGGGTATTACCGGCGCTCATGCCGTTGCTCAGGTACAGGTTCTCGATCAGGTTGGAGGGGAAGTAAACTGTCTCTCCGTCTGACTGACGCACATACGGAATGCTGCAGATACCACGCTCGGGCGTGCCCGAGTTGGTGTCGAACAGGTGCGTGCCCAGTAGTTCGCCGTCCGGATTGAAAATCTCCAGGCAGTAGTCATCCAGAATGCCGTCCGGCAGCTCGCCTTCCGGGCCGGGCTGGAACCATTTCTCGTTCGGGTAGTGCACGAACTCGCTGTTCGCGATGTCCTGGCCGAAGTACTGGTCGTTGTAGAAGAAGTTGCAGTTCAGCCGCTCGATAAACTCGCCCAGGGCCGAACACAGGGCGGCTTCCTTGGTGGCACCCTTGCCGTTGGTGAAGCACATGTGGGCCGCGGTGTCGCGGACGTGCAGAGACCACACGTGGGGCACGATGTTGCGCCAGGAGGCAATTTCGATCTTCATGCCGAGATCTGAGAGGATGCCGGTCATGTTGGCAATGGTCTGCTCCAGGGGCAGATCCTTGCCCTCGATATAGGTGTTGCCGTCGCCGCCCGGGGCAGCGGTGAGTAGGGCCTGGGCGTCTTCATCCAGGTTTTCCACCACTTCAATCTGGAAATCCGGGCCGGTTTGCACCACTTTTTTAACGGTGCAACGGTCGATGGAGCGGATGATGCCCTGGCGGTCCTTGTCCGAAATGTCTTCCGGCAGTTCCACCTGAATCTTGAAAATCTGCTTGTAGCGGTTTTCCGGGTCTACAATGTTGTTCTGCGACAGGCGGATGTTATCTGTGGGAATATCCCGGGCGTTGCAGTAAACCTTTACGAAGTAAGCCGCGCACATGGCAGATGAGGCCAGGAAGTAGTCAAACGGGCCGGGCGCCGAGCCATCGCCTTTGTAGCGGACGGGCTGGTCTGAGACGACGGTAAAATCGTCAAACTTGGCCTCAAGCCTCAGGTTGTCGAGATAATTGACTTTGATTTCCATGGGCAGCTTACCGGATTCAGAAATATGAGCAGTTTACGCGGAACAGACGAGGTAATCCCCGATGCGCGGGATGGTCTCACAAAAACGGAACGGACGATACTTTACGTCCTGAGCGAGACCCAGAAGGAGTTAGGCGGGCGTAATGTACCTACCGTGATGCTCTATGGCCGGGTACTGGAATACGTGAATATCAGCGAGGAAGAGCTGCATCTTTACCTGGATCGTCTCGGCGTCAAGGGAAACGGCCTAGGCGGCTGATCATCAAGGCTGGCAGGCACGCATGTGCTCCGGGTCGATCCGGTAAAAACGGCACAGGGCAGCGTAGACGTCAGGTTGTTCACGTTTCAAGTGCTGCGGTTGTTGATAGAAGGCCTCGGTCAGCACCGCGAAAAACTCGGCTGGTTCGGTGGCGCCGTAGGGATCGAGCCAGGGTTTGTGGTGGTGTTCCAGCCGGTGTTGCAGGTGGTCCCAGGCTTCGGTCATGGTTTCCTGCCAGCGTGCAGCGTCATCGCCACTCAGTGGTGGTGCGCCGTCTGCGGTGCCATCCAGGTAGTCCAACTGATGGGCGAATTCGTGAAGAATTACATTGTGCGGGCCATGAGGATTGGCGATGGCTTGTTCACACTGGCTCCAGGCCAGAATCACCCGGCCGTGGGACCAGGCCTCTCCGGCCCGGGTTTCGTCACTGGCGCTGACCACCAGGCCATCGCTTTCGGTGTCCTTTACCCGGTAGATATCGGGATAGACCAGGATGCTTTTGACGTCATCGTATTCGTAAAATCCGCGTTCAAGCAGTAAAAGGCAAGCATGGCCGGCAATGGTCACTCGCACCCGGTCATCGATTTCAAAACCGGCACATTCGTAGAATTCCTTCTCCGAGATAAAGAGCTGCACCAGATTCTCCAGCCGGGTTTTGTGGCTGTCGGCGAGCCGGTTGTAGAGGGGGACACTGCTCTGGAGGTGTTGTCTCCATTGCGCAGGAAACGGTTGTTGCAGTTCGCGTTGGCGTCGCCAGTTGCGGTAGAAAAACAAATAGAACAGCGAGCCGCCAATCAGGGCACTGGCGATAACAGCAAAAACAAGCGGTGCGGACATTGGTGACTTCCCTGTGAATGTCCGGCCAGTCTACCGCAAGGCTCAGCGAACCACGAACACCGAAATGTCGCTGTGTTTGACGATTTCTGCCCCGTTAGACCGCAAAAGGTGCAGGGTGTCGCCGAGGCCCGGTGCATGGGAGGCCATGATTACCAGATCGGCCTTGGTATCCTTGATCGCGCCCAGTAGTATTTTATCCAGCTCAACGGCGGTATCGACCGATTCCAGCACCCTGGATTCGGTCTGAATGCCGTGGCTCTTACCCTGTTCCTCGGCAAACTCCGTGAGTTTGTCTGCCAGTTCCTTCGGGTTGTGGGCCGCGGCTCCCGGGGTACTGTTGGTGACTGTCACGTAGCACAGGCTGGCCTGGTAGTGTTTGGCCATGTCGATGGCAGTGTTCAGGGTTTTGGGTATCTTGTCGAGATGGGCAAGATCGACTGGAACCAGTATTTTCTGATACATGCGTCCGTCTCCTGTGGTCAGAATTTGATCTGTACTCTTCAAGTCTGGACGATGACCTCAGGATGCTGCAAATCGGGAGGATGCGATGAAGTATATTTTCGAGGTCACGGTGAAAGACGGGCACTCTGCTGAGGAGTATGCCGATGCCTGGGTCCGGGCCAGTGAGCTGATTCAGCAGGCGCCCGGTGCCCGTGGTACCGAACTACACCGAAAGATTGGTGAGCCGAACAAGTTGATCGCTATCGCCAGTTGGGACAGCAAGGCCGACCGCGATGCCATGGATGCCCGGAAGGACCCGAGGATCGCGGAGATCATTAAAAGCGCCGCTCCGTTTGTTGAGATTCGGCCTTTGGGTGAATTTGAAGACCCTGAATGGGTGGTACTGCCGCCAGGCCAGAATAGCGACTGATTAGCTGTGATCAACTTTGTGTAGCTGGAAGTCTTTCTCCAGACGGTAGGTGTCAAAATCCCGGGCCAGGAAAAGGTGGCCCGTGTAATGCTGCAACGCCTCGGCGGCGAGCTGATTGATGTGCGGTGTGCCACCCGGGGCCGATTGGTAGCGGGAGCTGAAGTGGGTGAGTACCAGATTGGGCAGCTTCGTTGCCTGTGCGAACCGGGCCACCTGCTGCGCCGAGCTGTGTTGGGGCCAGGGGCCAACCCGGTCTGCGACATCCTGGGTGTAGGTGGCCTCGTGAATCAAGACGTGGGTGCCTTGGCAGGCATTTTTCAGCAGTTCCGGGATGTCGTTGTCACCGCCGACAATGATTTTTCGCGCGGTTCTGGGAATGTGAGTGTAATCGTCGCTACGCAGCAGGCGCCCATCATCCAGTAGAACATCTTTGCCTTTCTGCAGGTCACCCCATTGAGGGCCAGGCTCTATGCCATCAGCAACCAGTTTCTCCTTTTGCAGCTGACGTTCCAGGTTGCGCTCTGTGAATACGTAGGCCCGGCAAGGTACCCGGTGTGAAAGCGCCACGTTGGTAACACCCAAATGGTCATCCTGCCAGTAAAAACCCGGAGCTTCCGAGTTGATGAAGTTCAACGGATAACTCAGGCTGGAGTCACTGTTTTCGATGACCGCATCGATAAACCGGCGTACCTGTGGCGGCGCAATGATGTCCAGAGGCTCGGTGCGACCCAGCATGGAAGCGCTGGTAAGCAAGCCCGGTAGCCCGAAGATGTGGTCACCATGGATGTGGGTGATGAAAATGGCGCGCAACTGCATCACCGAATACCGTGTGCGCATCAGCTGGTGCTGGGTGCCTTCACCGCAGTCTACCAGATACCAGGGTTTGGGCCCCGACAGGCAAAGCGCCAGGCCGGTGACGTTGCGTGACCGGGTTGGTGTTCCGGCCGATGTGCCAAGGAAAGTGAATTCCATCGTGCCTCGTTTCGCGGTAATGTGCACCCTAATAATACGAAACCATGCTCTCAGATGATACGGGATCCATCATGTCTGAACTCGCCAACTACGAAAGTTTCAATATTGAAGTAAAAGACCACATCGCCCACGTTCAGTTCAGTCGCCCCGAGGCGCTGAATACCATGAACAAGGCATTCTGGCTGGAGCTGCCGCGCTGCGTTCAGGACATTGAAGCCAATACCGATGCCCGGGTGATTGTGATCTCCTCGACCGGAAAGCACTTTTCCGCAGGCATGGATCTGGGCGTGTTCTCGGATCCGAAATCCGTGCCCATGAGTGGTGACCCTGGCCGTATGGCGGAGAACCTGCGAAGAGTCGTACTGCAGCTGCAGGATACTCTGAGCTCTCTGGAGAAAGTACGTCTGCCCGTGCTGGCTGCCGTGCACGGGGGCTGTATTGGTGGGGCTCTGGACCTGGTGTGCGCTGCTGACAGCCGGTATTGCACCTCCGATGCCTATTTCACAATAAAGGAAACCGAGCTGGGCATGACAGCTGATGTGGGCACGCTGCAGCGGCTGCCTAAACTGATGCCTGAGGGCGTGGTGCGTGAGCTGGCTTATACGGGCCGCAAATTCGGTGCTGAAGAAGCCCATCGCCTGGGTTTCGTGAACTCGGTATACGAGACTCAGGAAGCGATGCTTGAGGGCGTGATGTCCATTGCCGCCCAGATCGCTGCCAATTCGCCGCTGGCGGTGACCGGCTGCAAAGAAATGATCAACTTCAGCCGCGATCACAGCGTAGAAGACAGCCTCCGCTACATGGCCACATGGCAGTCCGGCATGTTCCGCCCCACGGACATGATGAAATCCTTCCAGGCCAAGGCCCAGAAGCAGGCGCCCGCCTACGACGATCTGTTCCCGGTCAAGGGCTTGTTCGAAAACTGAGTTATGGCCCAAGGTCGCGCCAATGTATCCACCACCGCCGCCCTGTTGTTTCAGGGCGGTATTGGTTTGGTAGGCTGGATCGCGATCTGGCTGTTCGATATTCCGTTAATGCTGAACGGCCTGAATCTGCTGGAAATCCTGCTGTATGGGATCCTGGGCGCTGGCACCACCTACCTTGTGCTATTGCTGCTGACTCAGCTCTCCTGGCTGTTCCCTGATGATCTTGGTTCGCAAATGCAGGCCCTTTACCGTTTCGCGGCGAGTTATCGCTGGCCGGTATTGCTGACCTTGTGCCTGCTCGCCGGGGTGGGGGAAGAACTGCTGTTTCGTGGTGCAGTGCAGGGCTGGCTAATGCAGCACACCGGGCCCTGGACAGCCTTACTGGCGGCCTCTGTGTTGTTCGGGTTGGTGCACTATGTGTCGTTTACCTATTTTCTGGTAGCAACGTGTCTGGGCCTGATTCTTGGTGGCGCTTACCTGGTATGGGGCAGCTTGCCCATGGTGATGGTCTGGCATGCGGTTTATGACATGCTCGCGCTGTACTGCCTGCTGAACTATCCCCAGTGGTTCGGCGTGAAACCTTGATGTTTCCAGTCTAAATAATTCAAACGGTCGTATGAATTTTCGTTGAAAATGCAGTGTGGCTGTAAGAAGATAGCCAGCTACACAGTTTTCAGGCTGATTCTCAACCGTTTGGATGTTCCTATGAATTCAACCATTCGCCGCTGGTTTGCCAGTGCCGGCGCCCTGCGCCGAGTGCTCTCTACTTTCGCCCCTTACCTGGGGGCAGGTATTAAAGTCACTCACATTGCTGATGACTTCAGCTCTGCAACGGTGGAAATGCGTCAGCACTGGTACAATACCAACTACGTGGGCACGCACTTCGGCGGATCTCTCTACAGCATGGTTGACCCAATGTATATGCTGTTACTGATGCGCCGACTGGGCAACGATTACATCGTGTGGGACAAGTCCGCGAGTATTGATTTTATCCGCCCCGGCAAGGGCGTGGTAAAGGCCCGCTTCGAGCTGACCGATGCGCGTCTCGAGGAAATACGCGAAGCCACCTCTGATGGCGACAAGTACCTGCCGGAGTGGTATGTCGACGTTGTGGACGAGGCAGGAACGGTCGTTGCCCGAGTCCATAAGGTGCTGTACGTCAGGCGAAAGCCGGCTGAGTAATGCCGGCACCAGCCCACTATGGTTGTTCCACTTTCTTCAGAAAAGCCGCGATGTCGTCGAATGCCTCGTCTGCCTCAGGGAGAAGTGGCGTGAAGATGTGCCATACATGCACCATGTTCTGCCAGGTGTGAAGCTCCACCGGTGAACCCTGGGCTTTTGCCTTGGCAGCGTAACGCGTGGCGTTGTCCAGCAGCATTTCCGTGGTGCTTGCGTGGATAAGCACGGGTGGCAGCTTGTTAAGCTCACCCCGCAGAGGTGATGCAACCGGGTTGGTGGGAGAGATTCTGAACGCGGCAAGTGTTCCCCACCACAACACGGGCAGCGGGATTTTGGACAAACCACCAAACACCGGGCCCAGCAGTGGGTCCGTGCGAATATTCTCGCGATTGCTAGGCGCCGTCAGCGTGAGATCCGTGGAGGGTGACAGGGCAACGGCGGCATCGGCCTGCCGCAGGCCATTGTCGCGAATCCACGCCAGCAGAGACAGGGTATGGCTACCGCCCGCCGAGTCTCCGGCAACCACCATGAAGTCGACGGGCGCTTCGCCGTCCGGGCCATGATTCAGCAGCCATGAATAGGCCTGGCGGCAGTCCCGAATGCCATCCATGAACCGGTGTTCGGGCATGAGCCGGTAATCAACCGCAAAAACGGCAGCATTGGCAATCCGGGAAAAACGGTCGGTAATCGCCCGGTGACTGCGAGGGCTGCCAGCAGCCCAGGCACCGCCGTGAATATAGAGCACACGTCGGCGGGAATCGGCCCCGGGCGCCAATATCCATTCTCCACGCGGATGATCCTGATGACGGATGTCCGATTCGATATCCACGCCTTCACCCAGGCTATCCAGGTGATTGCGGAGGGCGATCAGCCGGGCTTTGCCTTTCAGGCCGCGGGAGGCGCGCCCCATGTCCTTGATGCGTTCTATGACCTCATCATGAGCCGGGTTTGGAGCAACCTCCTTCATAACCCAGTCCTGGCCGTCGTACTCGGAAAGATCCTTTACCCGGAAGATCAGCAATGTGACCAGGACAACAAGAGTAACGACAGCGAGCAGAATCCAGAGCATGGACAATCCTTGGGGCGCGAGACACAGGGCATTGGGACGACTATAGTCGAAACAGCGTTAAGCATATAGGAGTACGCCGTTTTGCAAATAGCCTATCGGGCCCGGGATATTACCGAAGCTCACATCATAGCTGGCCTGCTGAGGGCCAATCACATAGAGGCGCACGTTGGCGGGCATTACCTGCAGGGTGCACTGGGCGAAATCGGCGCTGCCGGCTTTACCAATGTGCATGTGGCTGACGAGGACTGGGTTCTCGCCAGAGCCTTGATTGAGGACTACGAGGCAAACCGGCTTGAGCAATCCTGAAGCTTCAGGCGTTTAACGGATAGCGTTCCAGCACGGTATAGACAGAGCCGCTCTGGCCTGGAGTACTTTCAAACAGCGCAAAGTCCTGAACCGACCAACTGCCAAACCGGGTGCTCCGATAACGCTCGATCAGCTCGGCCACCGAGCCCGCGCCAGCCCGAAAGCGGCTCAGTGTGATGTGAGGTTTGAATGAAGGATTCTGGAGAGTGAAGCCGTCGTTGGTGAGCCCTTGGGCAAGGGTGCGTTGCAGTTCCCTCAGTTCATCCTCGTGAGAGACCCCCGCCCAGAGGATTTTCGGGCTCTCCTCCTTGCCGAAGCAACCCAGCCCGGCGGCTTCCAGCTCAAAAGGCGTATGGGCCACCTTTCTGGCGTTATCCCGAGCCTGGGTTACCTGTTCGCTCTCCACCTCTCCCAGAAACGCCAGGGTTAGGTGAAGCTGGGCTTCGCTTTGCCAGCGGGCACCGTTAATGTCAGTTTTTACCGTTAAGACGCTGGTCTTGATCGACTCAGGAATTTCCAGCCCGAAGAACAGTCTTGGCATAAACTCCTCCTTAGTCGGGACGTAGCCCGGTCTGGTCAATGTTGTTATAGTATAACGTTTTTGAGGCCCGAATTATGTCCAGCATTTCCCGACCGATTCCCACCAACCTGATTCTGGGGTTTCTTGGCGTTGGCAAAACCACTGCCATTCTGGACCTGCTACGCCAGAAGCCGGAAGGGGAAACCTGGGCGGTACTGGTGAACGAGTTCGGCGAGGTGGGCATTGATGGTGCCATCCTGGAGACCGAGGGGGCGGTGGTGCGCGAGGTGCCGGGTGGCTGCATGTGCTGCGTCGCGGGGCTGCCCATGCAGATCGGCCTGAATCAACTGATTGCCAGAGCCAAGCCGGATCGTCTGCTGATTGAGCCCACGGGCCTTGGTCATCCTTCCCAGATTCTCGATACCCTGACCGGAGAGCATTATCAGGATGTCCTGGCGTTGGGGCCGGTGATTACTCTGGTGGATCCACGCAAGCTCGAGAACCCGAAAGTGCTTGAGAATGTGCAGTTCCGGGATCAGATCGAAGCTGCCGATATTCTGGTCGCCAACAAATCGGATCTTTGCACGGCACAGCAACTCTCGGCGTTTGAAGACTGGGTTGCCACACTGCCCCTGACGAAGCGTGCCGTTTACACGACAAGCCAGGGACATTTGGCGCCCGAGTGGCTGGACGGTGAGATGGAGCGTCAGCCGGTATCCAGCCCGGATGCACATCAACAGCGTGCTGCACTTGATCTTCGCCCCCCGGCACCGTCTCTGGACGAGCAGCCCTGGCAGCGGATGACCAACCGTGGTCAGGGGCATTACAGTCTGGGCTGGCGCATCCACCCGGAAATTCAATTCTCGGAGGCGTCTCTACTGGCAACGGCGATGGACGAACGTCTGGTGCGGTTCAAGGCCGTCGTGCATACCCTGGATGGTTGGCGCGTGATCAATCAGGTGGAAGGTGCGTTGACCGTTCAGCCCTGTGAGCCGGGAGAACAATCGCGGATTGAATTGATCAGTTCAGAGCCTTTGGCAGAGAACGATCTGGATCTGGAAATGAAACGCGCCGCCGGGTTGGCAGAGTGAGGGCCCGGAACGGGCCCTCGGTGCATTACTGGTGACCGTAGATTCTCATGCGGGTGTTCTGCACAGAGAGGTTGTCCAGTGTCAGGGAACCGATGCTGGTTCCGCCCACCAGAACCTGGCCAATCTTCATGTCTGCGTCAAACTGCTGCAGATCAATCGCCAGGGAATCGTCTGAGCTGCCGAAGCGTTGGTCTTTGTAGACATCCACTACGATATCCGCGGCGGCATCCAGAATGGTCGGGCCATTGCCACCAGTTGCTTTGTCAGCAACCTTTTCGAGATAGGTATTCTTGGTGAGCTGAAGGTCACGAATACCGATCGCGAGGAAGTCGACATCGATATCCAGATCGGAAATACCGACCTTTGTGTTCAGGGTGAGCTTGTCGGTCGCGGTATCCACGGTGATGCCGACCTTGTTGAAGATACCCCTCATTGAAAAGTTGCTTGCCAGCAGGGTGGAGTCTGTGTTGCCTTGCAGGCTCCATTCACCGGTTGTCACGCCAAAATCGACCGGGGCCGCGGTGATTGGCAGTACGTTGATGATGGCGTCGCCATCCGGGGCAACGTCGATCTCGATCTTGATGTTGTCGATCAGGTCGGTGTAATCCTTGAAGGCCAAGCTTCTGCCAATCTCGATGTCTTTGAACATCTCATCTTCATAGCCGGCGCCAGCACCGCCGATGCTGATGTCCTTGATGGCGAGAGAGCCCTCATCGGTGTATCTGAATTCACCAATGTTTACTTTGGTTTCGAGCTCGATGGTGACACCGGCCTGGCCGGTGATGCTGCCCATCTGAGCATCGTCGATTGGTTTAAGCTCTGCCTGCGCGGCAAACGGCGCGCCGATGATAGCCAGTGCTAGCAGATTTCTTTTCAGGCTTTTCATTGCATTGTTCCTTTTTTGATTTTGTTTTTACTGCGTATGAGGTCCACGGCCAGCTGCGCTGACCATGGACCCGCCTCCGGCATTGCCGGAAGTTCTTACTACTCTGGAGTCAGCTCCAGATCGATGGTGTTGCCCGGGCCTGTCATGAACTGATTCAGCAAGCTGGTGAGCAAGCCACAGTTCTCCAGTGCTGGCAGCTCATAGACACCGCTTACCGCGCCGCCGGTGGCAGGCGAGAAGTTGGAGCCTTCAACGGAAGTGAGCTGGATATCAACTGGCTGGCTGGTCTGGCACTCTTCGCCACCACCAATCTTCACCGGCAGGCCGAACAGTTTGATGGCAACCTTGGGCACCTTCACGTACAGGTGAGAGTTCGCCGTCAGCTTGCCGTCGACCAGAGAACCAGTGGTTACTTCAGCCTGTTCAAACTCAACGTTTGCAGAGGCGTGGATCTTGCTGAACAGCAGTTTGATGGAGAAGTTGCCAGAGGTTGGTTCAACATCCAGGTCCGCCTCGAATGTGCCAGAAGCAAGATCAAGGAGTGTGGCAATGCTGCCAGTCAGGGGCAGTGTGCCGCCGGTAGCCTTGATCAGGGTTGAGCCTTCAAGGCCCAGCAACAGTTCCAGGGTCGGATTTCCGGTCTGCTCATAAGCTTCGGCAGTGACCGGAACCTGGATCTCCGGATTCTCGGAATCGCTGGAACGGATCACCAGGTTGGCGTTGCTCACGCCTACCGATGCTGCGGTAAAGGCTACCTGAACAGCGCAGCTCTCGCCGGCCGCGACGGTGGTACAGTCTGTCGACTGGGTGAAGTCGGCCGCGTTCGCGCCTTCCAGTGCAATGCTGTCGATCTGCAGAGCAGCGTTGCCACTGTTGGATACGGTCACTTCGGCACTGGCGGATTCACCGAGGAGTATCCGGCCAAGGTCGATGGACTCCGGATTGACGCCGATTTCGGGAACCGGTGCCAGGACTCCACGGCCGGTCAGCCCAACGTCCACAGACGGTGTTTCGGCGTCGGTAGACTGGATAGTCAGAGTGGCGTTGCGGGTACCTTCCGTGGACGGTGCGAACGTTACGTCGACATCACAGGAGGCACTGGGTGCAATGGTGGTACAGCTATTGGTTTGTGTGAACACTGTGGAATCTGTGCCACCAATGGAGATGCCATTGATGCCCAGCTCCGAATTGCCGGTGTTGGAGATGGTAACGGTTTGCGTGGCGGTCAGGCCGGCCTGAACGTTGCCAAAGGCCAGTTCCTCAACGCCGACATTGATGCGGGGCGCCTCAACCGTATCGCCTTCGACGAGAACGGTCTGGAGCAGGTTGTCCTGGTCAGGAAGCTGCACGCAGTCTGTGGTGATCTCGCCGATAGGCGCCGGGGCTATGTCACCATTGGCGGTGCGAGCAATCAGATCCAGGGACAGGGAGCCGACGCGAATCTCAGCCTCACCGATATCATCATCGGTGAACAGCACCTCGGGAGCCGTGCCTGCAGCGGGAACGTTAAACTCTCCGGTCTCGGACGGAATGTTGGTTGGCGGAATGTCCAGCTTTACGATCTGTTCAAACGTGCGGTTGACCGTCACGATTTCGTTGATGCTGGTGGCAACCCCCTCGAGGGTCTCGGAATTGACCAGCTTCAGGCCAGTGCGCGCGTCGTCATTAACGACGGTAATGGCGTCAACCTGAAACTGCGGTGTGGGTTGTCCAACGGTAGCGACCGGCGGTATATCGGCGCTGATCTGGGCGCGAATGGGTTGGGTGCCGATCAGTGGGAACGGGCATTCAAAGGCCAGTTCCAGGGAAACCTGCTCGGCAGACGCATTACCTGCGCCCCCCGCCATCAAAGCCGCCGCGGCAATCGCGGGGCCGAGCTTGCGGACACTCGTATTGAGGTTCCTGAGTTTCATGAGTTCGTCCTCTGTACGTCGTTATTTGTTGTAGTGGGTTGCAGACAACACCGATAAGGACTGCTCAATCGGACTTGCAAAGATCCCTTTGCCATACGTGTTCACGTATGAGTGCAGCGTTATTAGACGGGGAGAGGGTGCCGCGGGTCATTGCTTGTCGCGGCACCGTTTTTGTTCAAAGCGGAGAGAGGCGAAGGGATTGTCTAAACCGTGAACGGTGTCAAAACGAAAAGTGAGCTGTGTTCACTTTTTTGAGCGGGCTTGCCGCCGAACGTCGCCAGGGGTTGTGCCCGTCCAGGACCGATAGGCTTTGGTAAAACCGGCCTGGTCACTGAACCCCAGTTTTTCGGAGATGGACTCCAACGGTACGTTGGTGTCTTTCAGGTAAAGGGTGGCGAAGCTTTCGCGAATTTCGTTCCGCAGTTCCCTGAACGAGGTGCCGGCGCTGGCAAGATGCTGGCGCAGGGTGCGCGGGCTGATGTCCAGGCGCCGGGCAATGTTTTCGGTGGTGCAGGGGCGGCCGGGTTGGCTCATGATCAGTTCGCGAACCTGCATGGCGGTTTCGTCGGCTTCCAGATTGCCCGGTTTTCGATGGCATCGGGTACGGGCTACCAGAAACTCCAGGTTAGCCTCACTTTTAGGGGCTGGTGAGCCCTTCAACGGCATGGTTACCTGAGCAACCGGTGCCTCGAATTCGAACTCGCATCCGGGGGCCAGTAGTTGCCAGTCGTCCAGCGAGGCAGACGACGGAAAATCAAACTGGAAGTTGAAGTTGCTGCAAACCTGGCAGGAGATACGGTGAATGCTGCCCATATAGATTTTGGTCAGGCAGGGTCTCAAGTCCTCCACGCCCCACGTATCGATCAGCCGGATGCGGAATGTGGAGCCGGTCGATTCCAGTTCCATGTCCATCAATGGCAGGCCTACGCGCAGGTATTGGACGATCATGCTCACCAGGCGTCGCGGATTTTCCTGACCCAACATGGCGAACCCGAGAAGGCCGTGACTGGGCAGGTCCAGTTGTTGGCCAAATTCGAACGCCGCGCGTTCGTCGGTCATCAGCCAGTCCGCCTGTCGCAGCAAATCCATGACCTGATGCATGGACAAGCTGGCGTCCGGGTTATTCAGCATTTCGTCGGTGATGCCGGTATTGGCAAGAATGGTATGCCGCTTTACACCGCGATGTTCCATAAAACGGACAAAACGGCGGGCATAGCGAGCCGAGACGATCGGCACTTCCAGTGCAAGTTCGGATGACGTTTCCATGTTCCTGTCTCTGAGCCGGGGGCTTCCTGGCACTTAGCCTTGAATTGTTCTGTTGGTATCATTCAAGAGGTACTATCCGGCTCCTCTCTACTCTGCGGCAGTATAGGCAGCGGGAAAGGGGGGCTTTTACGTAGCCGGTCACAAACCTGCCGCATGGCCGGATATGACAATGAAACTTTTGTCAGGTTGAAAGTGCATGATTGAAAAGCCGGAGCCTAAGGAATGTCTTCAAGCGCACTGCCCGGTTTGCCGAACCGGGCAATTGGCGCCTTTTCGGACGATTGGAGATCAGCGCTATCTTCGTTGCGGTTTGTGTCAGGCAACGGTCATGGCCCCGGAGTGTCGTTTGGCTGAGGACCGGGAGCGGGCCGTTTACGAGTTGCACGAGAATAGCGAGTCTGACCCGGGTTACCGGCGGTTTCTCACCAAACTCGCGGAGCCCTTACTGGCACGTATGGAAGCTGGCGCCTGTGGCCTGGATTTTGGCTGCGGGCCCGGTCCGGCATTAGCGAAGATGCTGGAAGAGGCCGGGTTGGCGGTGGCTCTTTACGATCCGTTCTTCTATCCCGACGACCGGCTGTTGACGCAGCGGTATGACTTTGTCACCTGCACGGAAGTTGTCGAACACCTTTACCAGCCGGCCGAGGTGTTCCAAATGCTGGATCGCCTGTTACGGCCTGGCGGCTTGCTTGGCATCATGACCTGTTTTCAGACCGACGACGACCGTTTTGACAACTGGCACTACCGGCGTGACCCGACGCATGTGGTGTTCTACCGGGAGTACACCTTTGACTGGCTGGCGCAGCACTACGGCTGGGATCTCGAGATTCCGGCGAAAGATGTTGTACTCCTGAGGAAACCGATTTGACCGGTTGTTAATCCGTGTCTGATGGACAGGAGGGTATCGCCGGGCATCCCGCCGGATTTGCCCCTTTGGGCAGGATGTCATCGCCGGCTGACTCAAACCGGTCCGGTGCCAGCGTGGCCGCACAAGCCGAGGCCTTTCGAGCCTGAGCCGGGCACCCGGCATCGTTCAGTGCGATAGCGAGGTTGTTCCAGCCTTCAGCGAACTCCGGGAATTTGTTGATGACTTTCAGGAAACCGTCAGCGGCCTTCTGATGACGCCCTAGCTGGTACTGGAGATTGGCTTTTGCCATGAGTGGTGTTGGCTGCTCTTGCCACTTTGTTATTGCCGTTTCGTAGGCCCGCTGAGCTGCGAGAGTATGGCCTGTTGTTTCAAGATCGTGGGCCGCCCGGAGGTATGGAAGCATTTCACCGGTGGAGGGTATCCGATCCGGTGGCAGAATGACGGTAGCCCAGTGGTCTGCCTTGGCCCACGTGTTGTAAAACACTTTATACGGCATTTCATAATGGCGCCGGGTGTCCGTGTTCAGAATCAAGACTTGCTTCTCGGTGTCGTAACCGACTACCACAGCGAAATGCCACTGAGGCCACCAGCCCAGGCGGAGGTTCTGCATGATCAGAACGGGATTGCCAGCTTCAACCTCGGCGAGAACTGCCTCGGGCTCTGGTGGTAAACGGTATACCAGCATATCGTGGGACCGCGCACCCGCAACCATTTCCACTTGCAGAGAGCCTTCCTTGCCCGGCAGATAGACCAGTTCTTTCAGAATATCCGGATTGGTCTCCAGCCCCTGTGCGTTCAGCATCATGGCCAGCGATGCCGGACCGCACTGGTATTTTTCTTGCGGATAGAAGGGAACACTCTCAAGCAGTGTGGCAGAGCTTGCTGATTCAGCGCTACGGGGCGTGGTATCTGGCCAGTCCGGGGTGGATGCGCACCCTGCCAGCAGAACGACGGCCGCCAGAATGACGGCCGTAGTGTGTTCAGGAAACCTGCTCGCTTTCAGCATTACAAATCAGCGAATGCATTTCACGAAGGGGAACAGATCCGTCGCGCAGAGCATATCGGTTATGATGAACACCACCAGGAACAGAACAATGATGCCGACAACCCCCTCGCCGGTTGGTGCTTCGGCCAGTTGTTGCTCGAACTCGGCCAGTTCGGCCGGCGTCAGATTCTGGATGCGCTCCGCAACCTGGACTTCTGTCACGCCCAGTTGCTGCAGTTTTGCCTTCACTTCCTGATCTTCAAGCATTTCCAGCAGCTGTTGCCGGTCCAGATCGACCTGCTGTTGCTGGATCAACTCACCGGTACCCACCATGCCTGCGTTGGCGGACATGGAGAAGGTGGTCGTAAACGCGAGGAGTACGGCCATCGTCAGTGAGAACTTTCTTAAGTGCTTTCTGATACCGTTCATGTGAGGCTCCTTTCTCTGTTGTATTCCAGTACAGTAGATAGCGATCTGTACTCATTCAACATACAAAACGTTCACACAGCCGCTCGGGTTCCATGACTATTTGGTCATTGCGCGGGCGTTCAGGTACTCAGCGAAAAGCTTCAGCAAGTGATTTGCATCAGGGGCAGGGCATACACCCTGCAGCAGGCTCTGGGCGTCCAGGCCTTCGGCGACGATGTCCGGAAATTGGACTTCGAGGTAGGCTTTCATGATGGCTTCGGTGAATTCAGGATGAAACTGCACGCCCCAGGCATGTTCGCCAACCCGGAACGCCTGGTGTGGCTCGAAGGCTGAATTGGCAAGCAGTACAGCGCCCGGAGGGAGCTCAAGTGCTGATTGCTTGTGGGTCAGGTGGGCGGGGAATTCTGCCGGCAACTGACTGAACAGGGGGTCTGAACTGGCGCTGTCGAGCAATCGCACGGTGTGCGTGCCGGTCTCGCGGCCTTTAGGATGGTAATCTGCCTTGCCACCCATAGCGTGGGCCAGCAACTGGTGGCCATAGCAGACTCCGAGAAGTGGAACCCTGGTCTCGACGGCCTGTTTTATCCAGCGGGCGGTTTCTTCGCTCCAGGGCGCTTTGTCGCTGACCATTGCCGGCGAGCCGGTAATGACGATACCAGCCCAGTCGCTGGGAGCAGACGCGGGTGGCGTTTGCACGGCATCCAGCACGGTAACGTCAAGATCACCGTTGAGGTTGCGGAGGAACCAGGCGTCGAAATCACCAAACTGATCCCGTATCTGCGGGTAGGTTGAGCCTGTTTTCAGGATAATAACCTTTGGCTTTTCCACGCCTGCTACCTCCGCCCTGTCGCGCCGCTGTGACTACACTTTGCCAGCAGAGGTTATTCCTGCGGCAGTTCTGCGTTGTGGAATACGTTCTGTACGTCGTCCAGATCGTTAAGCATGTCGAGGAATTTCTCGAACATCGGGATGTCGTCGCCTTCTACCACGGTGGTGGTTTTTGGCAGGAACTGGATCTCGTCCACATCGAACTCAATGCCTTCAAACGCGGCTTCCAGAGCTTGTTTGGCTTTGGCGTATTCGGTGTTCGGGGTGAATACCGTGATTTTGCCGTCTTCGCTTTCGATGTCGGTAACGTCCACGTCGGCTTCCATCAGGGCTTCCAGTACGGCCTCTTCATCCTGGCCGGCGAATGCAAAGATGGCGCAGTGATCAAACATGTGGGCCACGGCGCCCGGGGTGCCGATCTTGCACTTGGTTTTGGTGAACGCCAGGCGAACATCGCCAAAGGTTCGGTTCGGGTTGTCAGTCAGGCAGTCCACGATGACCATGCAGTTTCCGGGGCCATAGCCTTCGTAGCGGGCCGGCGCATAGTCTTCGCCTGCACCACCCTTGGCTTTGTCGATGGCTTTTTCAATAACGTGGGTGGGCACCTGGTCTTTCTTGGCCCGCTCAATCAGCCCGCGCAGGGAAAGGTTGGCTTGCGGGTCGATGCCACCAGCCTTGGCGGCCATGTAGATCTCGCGGCCGTACTTGCTGTAAACCTTGGTTTTCGCGGCGGCCGTTTTGGCCATGGATTCTTTGCGGTTTTGGTAGGCTCTGCCCATATTCGCTGCCTCTAGGGTTCAGTGAAAAGGCGGATTTTACTGAACCTGAGCGGATTGCAACAGGCCTGATTTCGCAGCTTTTGCCAGGAGGTGGTTCCGCGTCCCTGCGGAACCGGGTTGTTACACGTATTCCACCGGCTGGCGATAGTTGTCCTGGGATACCAGATCAATGCCACAATCCATATCGCTGACCCAGTTAAGGAAGCGATCAATCATAACCGGGCCTTCAAAGCGCTTGCCATGCTGGGGCACGATCATCGACACGTCCATGTCTCGAACCATGTTGGCCCAAAGACGACAGACTTTCTTGGAAGCAATGTAACGGCGGTGGAAGCCGATCATGTTCGGGATGTGTTTGTCGAAATCTTTCACCGGCTGGTGGTCGTCTTCTCCGCCCATGGACGCGCCGAGGTCACCTGAGAACAGGATTTTTGAGACCGGATCGTAGAATTGAAGGTTACCGACCGAGTGCATGAAATGCGCCGGCAGGCACTGCAGATAAGTCTCCCCGAACCTCACATTGGCGCCGCCGTCAGGAATACTGACGATGCGGTCGTAGACGCTGCCGCTGAGCTGGTTGGTGACGTAGCTGGACACCAGGTGCGGCAAGAAGCGCGCCCACAGCTTTGAGGTAACGATTTTTGCCCGGGTGTGGACAATCCAGCGGTCGATGGCGCCGATGATGTCCGGGTCCTGGTGGGACGCGAAGACATAGTCCATATCGCGGATGTTCATGTACTTGGACGCGGCGACGGAGAGTGGGGTGTAGGTCAGATCTCCGCCGGGGTCGATCAGGGCTTCGTGTTTGCCATCAACAATCAGGAACTGGTTGGACTGAACGCCTTCGCCAGTGACCAGGGAATCGAACATCAGGCACTTGTGGTGTCCGTTGTCGAAGAGAACAATCGGTGCTGCCGCCATTTCTGTCTCCCGCAAAGCAGTAGGGTCTTCGGCTTCAGGCACACTTATAGCCCGATGGCCGGATATTGCAAACTGCGCGGGAGAGTACAGAATTGACAAATATAAATTGTTGCCTCAGGTCAATTATCTGATATTCATCAAGTTACCGATTGTTGCCTGCGCTCCCACAGGCTTACGCCATTGACGGCAGGCGTTTGATACCACGGCGTAATCCCTTTTCCAGCGCGACCTGAACCGCTTTGCCGGTAAACGGCACAATATCCTCAAAACGGATGGAGTACTGAATACGGGTTCTTCCTTCGCCTGCATCGGAGAACAGAATACGCCCCAGGTGATTACGCAAAGGGCTGATGCTGCTGATGGTGTACTCAATCAGAGAGTCGGGTTCAAAACCGAGTACGGTTTCCTCAAGAGACAGCGGGCCAATGCCGATCTTGCGAACCGAGCCAATGCCGTTGGGGTCTGCCTGGTCGCTGTCCTTGATACGCTTGACCGGTGCCCCGACCAGTTTGCCGAAGCGGTGGTGGTCGGCAAAAACGGCAAAAGCCTTGCCCCTGGGGACATCGAAAGTTTCATCAATTTCAATGGTGTACTGTGCCATGGTGCTGCTCTTGTTGTTAGACGGTGTTCAAGGTTAACCGTTCACCGGGTTCAACAAAAGTCGCAGGCGCGGGTTTTCATCACTGAGAACTGGTTAAAACAGGCCATCGGTTTGTTGGTTGGTATTCCGGAGGCTGGTGGTTATAATCGGGACTGCTCAGGATGAGTCAGTTCAACATAATCTTCAGGGATCGAAGTCATGCCCCAGGCAAGCGGATTGCAGTTCACCGC
>NZ_RBJB01000006.1:0-223009 GCF_003634635.1 Marinobacter nauticus
CCCACACGAATTACTTGGTTAACTTTTTAAAGAGCGTTTGAGCTGTTGCTCAATCAAGGCCGCGTATTCTACATCGTTCCGCTGCCCTGTCAACCACTTTTTTCGAAGAATTTTTGAAGCAAATTTTCGAACACTTTCAAGTAGTTGCGTTCCTCGTGAACCGGCGTTGTCTGCCGTGTCCCTCAGAAGTGGTGCGCATTCTACAGCCCTCAGGAAAACTGTCAACGCCCATTTTCAATTTATTTTGCCGGGCTTCGGTTTCCACCTACGTCAGCGATCAAATACCCACCAAAACGATCAGGCGTTGATCAAAATCACGCTCTTCTCAGAGGAATGAGCGTGGAAAAACCTGACCAGTACACCCGGGCACCCAATAAAACAGCCAGCACCAGGCCATAGATCATCATTTCGGTCACGTCGCTGCGCGCCTGCCACAGAAAATGAACCCAGGCCAGGAGTGCCGAGCTGTAGATAAGGCGATGTAACGGTTTCCAGCCGCGCCCCATCCTCTTCATCATGCCCCTGGTCGAGGTCGCCGCCAGCGGCGCCATTAACAGGAACGCCAAGCCACCCGCGATGATATAGGGGCGCTTGGTAAAGGTTGCCCATAGATCAAACCATCCAAGGATGAACTGGAGGAAGGCGAGCACATGCAACGCCGCGTAGAAAAAAGCATATAACCCCAGCATCCTGCGAAAACGGAGCCAACCGGCCCAACCTGTGATTTTTCGCAATGGTGAGATCAACAGGGTTATCAGCAGAAACTGGAACGCTGCGATACCCAGTGCTTCCGTAATGGTCTGGCCTGGATCAGGCCCCAGATTACCGCTCTGGATGCCCCACCCGATCAACGCGAGCGGAATCAGGCAGGTCAGAAAAACCAGGGCTTTAACCGGAGTATAGGGAAATTGACGAGAAGCCTTGGATGCCATCAATAATACCTGGAAAGATCCATGCCCTTGTATAAATGAGCGACCTGTTCACCATAGCCGTTAAACTTCACTGTCTCGATCCAGTTCGGACTCAAAAAACCAGAGGGCAGGCGACGCTCACGCTTCTGACTCCAGCGCGGATGATCCACTTCCGGATTCACGTTGGCATAGAAGCCATACTCTTCAGGCGCAATCATCTCCCAGCTGGTCTTGGGTCGCTCCTCCATGAAGCGGATACGGACGATCGACTTGATGCTCTTGAAGCCATATTTCCACGGCACAACCAGGCGGATCGGCGCACCATTCTGGTTTGGCAGGGTCTTGCCGTACAAACCAATGGCCAGAAACGATAACTCGTTCATGGCCTCGTCCATCCGGAGCCCCTCCCGGTAGGGCCAGTCAATCACGCTGAACATCGAGCGCTGCCCACGCATCTGGTCCGGATCGTGAAGGGTTTCGAAGTAGACGTATTTGGCTTTTGACGTCGGCTCCAGACTGGCGAGCACTTCGGCCAACGGCACTCCGACCCACGGAATCACCATCGACCAGGCTTCCACACAACGCAACCGGTAAATACGCTCCTGATACTGGTGAGGCTTCAGCAGATCTTCCAGCGCATAGGCGCCTGTCTTTGCACATTCACCTTCGACAGATACAGACCAGGGGTCGACCGACATGGCATCGGCATAGCGCGCAGGATCGCCCTTATCCGTGCCAAATTCATAGAAATTGTTGTAGGAAGTAATCGCGGGGTAAGGCGCTTTCTTTTCGTCGGTAGAAAACGCCGGCATGGCCTTATACTGCAGGGCGTCGCCAGGAATTCCGCCCTCCTCCGCCCTGAGAAGGGCCGGCATGGTCAGCGCCGCAGCGGATGCCATCGTCCCGGCCATGAATTTCCGCCGGTTCAGGTAGACGGATTCAGGCGTCACTGCAGATTCTGACAAGGCCCACGACGGGCGGCGCTTGATAAGCATCGGAAATCTCCAATTCATTACTTGAGGTAACTGACCGGAGGTTCCCGAGAAAATTCCCGGCCGATTCACTCGGCCGAGGGGCAAGTCCTACCGGGCGCGGGCCGGCTTGCGACGGAACAGAGCCCGAACCGGACCGGAAAGTGCGTAAATCAGGAACCCGGTGAACAGTACGGTGGCGGGATCAAGGGCGATCACCACAAACACCAGGACGACCAGAAGTATCGCCGCAAAAGGCACCCGACCTCGAAGATCGAGATCCTTGAAGCTGCGGTAGAGAATATTGCTGACCATCAGCACACCGGTTCCGGCCACAACGATAATTGTCAGCAACGTCAGCCAGGACGATGGCTCGAAACGGTGGAAACACCACACCAGCCCCGCAACACAGGCAGCTGCCGATGGACTGGGCAGGCCCACAAAGTATTTTTTGTCCACGGAGCCGATCTGGGTATTGAACCGGGCCAACCGCAATGCTGCGCCGGCCACGTAGATGAACGTAACCACCCAGCCCACTTTGTCCAATCCGTTGAGGGACCAGAAAAACGCCACCAGGCCGGGCGCAACACCGAAGGCCACCATGTCGGCAAGGCTGTCGTATTCCTCACCGAATTTGCTCTGAGTATTCGTCATCCGGGCGACACGGCCATCCAGTCCATCCAGAATCATGGACACGAAAATGGCGATGGCTGCATTGTCGAACACACCATTGGCGGCAGAAACAATCGCATAGAATCCAGAGAACAGAGAGGCTGTCGTCAGCGCGTTGGGAAGTAGGTAAATGCCTTTGCGACGAACCTTGGCCCCCTCAACAAGCTCCTCTTCAACCACTTCACCGGGCTCAATTTCCGGATCTGCGGCTTTCCTGGTTTCTGATTTTTCCACGGTATTCTTTTCTTCAGTCATTCCATAAACTCCGGAAAGCATTTGGGCGGAGTATAAACGAAAAACGCGGCCACAAGGGGCCGCGTTTCCAAACCTTACCGAAAATCCGGATCAGTTCTTGTCTTTGTCCACGATCTTGTTCGCGGAAATCCACGGCATCATGGAACGCAGCTTCTCGCCCACGGTTTCGATCTCGTGAGCCGCATTCTGGCGACGGCGAGCGGTCATGGACGGATAGTTCAATGCGCCTTCAGAGATGAACATCTTGGCGTATTCACCACTCTGGATGCGCTTCAGTGCGTTACGCATGGCTTCGCGGGACTGCTCGTTGATCACCTCCGGGCCGGTTACGTATTCACCGTACTCGGCGTTGTTGGAGATGGAGTAGTTCATGTTGGCGATACCGCCTTCGTACATCAGGTCAACAATCAGCTTAAGCTCATGCAGACACTCGAAGTACGCCATTTCCGGAGCGTAGCCTGCTTCGGTCAGGGTTTCGAAGCCGGCTTTAACCAGCTCAACCGCACCACCGCACAGAACCGCCTGCTCACCGAACAGATCGGTTTCGGTTTCGTCCTTGAAGGTGGTTTCGATGATACCGGTACGGCCGCCGCCGATGCCGCTGGCGTAGGACAGAGCTACATTCTTGGCGTTGCCGGACGCGTCCTGGAAGATCGCAATCAGGTCAGGGATACCACCGCCCTTGGTGAACTCGGTGCGCACAGTGTGGCCCGGAGCTTTCGGAGCAACCATGATCACGTCCAGATCTTTGCGCGGAACGATCTGGTTGTAGTGAATCGCAAAACCGTGAGCGAAGGCCAGGGTAGCGCCCTGCTTCAGGTTCGGCTCGATTTCCTCACGGTACAGCTGGGCCTGGAACTCGTCCGGCGTCAGAACCATGACCACGTCTGCAGATGCAACGGCAGAAGCCACATCGCTGGTCTTCAGTCCATAGGCTTCAGCCTTGGCGATGGAGGATGAACCGGCACGCAGACCAACAACCACGTCTACACCGGAGTCCTTCAGGTTACACGCATGAGCGTGACCCTGGGAGCCGAAGCCGAGAATGGCAACTTTCTTGCCCTGGATGATGGAAAGATCGCAATCCTTATCGTAATAAACCTGCATGAGAAACCTCTATTATATGTACTGCCCCCTCGGGGCCATGATTTTCGATTTGTTTCGGCAGCCCTTACAGGCTGAGCACCTTTTCGCCCCGGGCAATGCCAGATACACCAGTGCGAACAACTTCCAGAACACCCGAAGTGCCCACCGCCTGAATGAAGCCGTCCAGCTTTTCACTGTCGCCGGCAAGCTGCACGGTGTAGACAGAACTGGTGACATCCACAATCTGGCCACGGAAGATATCCACCGTGCGCTTGATCTCGGCACGCTGGGATCCGGTTGCCTTGAGCTTGACCAGCATCAGCTCCCGCTCGATGTGAGCGCCCTCGGTCAGATCCACCAGCTTGACCACTTCGATCAGCTTGTTCAGCTGCTTGGTGATCTGCTCGATAACCTTGTCGGAACCTGTCGTGGTGACAGTCAGGCGAGACAGGGTTTCGTCTTCCGTGGGCGCTACGGTCAGGGTTTCGATGTTGTAGTTGCGCTGCGAAAACAGGCCAACCACACGAGACAGTGCGCCGGGTTCGTTTTCCAGCAAAACAGAAATGATTCGACGCATGATCACACCCTCTCCGTTTTGCTGAGCCACATGTCTTTCATGGATCCTCGAGCGACCTGCATGGGATAGACATGCTCAAAGCGGTCCACATAGATATCGACAAACACCAGTTTGTCTTTCATGGCCAGGACTTCCTTGAGCTTGGGCTCCAGGTCTTCCTTGCGATCAATGCGCACACCCACATGACCATACGCTTCCGCCAGCTTGATGAAGTCCGGCAAAGACTCCATGTAAGACTGGGAATGGCGGGACTCGTAATTCATGTCCTGCCACTGCTTGACCATGCCCAGAGCCTGGTTATTCAGGTTGATGATCTTCACCGGCAGATCGTACTGCTTGCAGGTGGACAGTTCCTGGATATTCATCTGGATACTGCCTTCACCAGTAAAGCACAGCACTTCATCTTCCGGATGGGTCAGTTTGATGCCCATGGCGGCCGGCAGGCCGAAGCCCATGGTGCCGAGGCCACCGGAGTTGATCCATCGGTTCGGCTTGTCGAACTTGTAGTACTGGGCAGCAAACATCTGGTGCTGACCTACATCGGTGGTTACGAAGGCATCACCATTGGTGAGCTTCCAGAGCATCTCGACCACTTCCTGGGGCTTGATTACATCCGGGCTGGTCTCGTAACGCATGCCGTGGAACGCGCGCCACTCTTCAATCTGCTTCCACCACGATGCCAGCGCCTCGGCATCCGGCTTGTCCCTGGATTCTTTTACCAGCGACAGCATTTCTTTCAGTACCGCATCCACCGGGCCGACAATGGGCACGTCTGCATCTATGGTCTTTGAGATAGATGCCGGGTCGATATCGATATGAATAATGCGCGCGCCCGGGCAGAACTTCTCGGTGGCGTTGGTCACGCGATCATCAAAGCGCGCGCCCACACAGAGAATCAGATCTGAATGGTGCATCGCCATGTTGGCTTCATAGGTACCGTGCATACCCAGCCAGCCCAGGTGCTGTTTGTCAGTCGCCGGATAGCAACCGATGCCCATCAGGGTGTTGGTGATAGGGAAGCCCAGGGTCCGGGTCAGCTCGGTCAACTGGCTGGAAGCCTTGCCCAGGATCACACCGCCGCCGGCATAGATGACCGGGCGTTTGGCCGCCATCAGCATGTCGACGGCTTTTTTGATCTGACCGGCATGGCCACGAACCGCCGGGTTATAGGAGCGCAGCTTGACCTTCTTGGGATAGGAGTACTCATAGCGCTCATTCGGTGTGGTCATATCCTTCGGGATATCAACCACAACCGGACCGGGACGACCGGTAGCAGCGATGTAGTATGCCTTGCGGATTACCTCAGGGATTTCCTCGGGGTGACGAACGCTCAGATTGTGCTTAACCACCGGACGGGAAACACCGATCATATCGGTTTCCTGGAAGGCATCCTCACCAATAAGGGTGGATGCAACCTGGCCGCACAGAACCACCATGGGGATGGAATCCATGAACGCGGTGGCAATGCCGGTAATGGTGTTGGTGGCTCCAGGACCCGAGGTCACCAGTACGGTACCTGGTTTTCCGGTTGCACGGGCATAGCCGTCGGCCATGTGGACCGCCGCCTGTTCGTGCCGCACCAGAATATGCTTGACTTTGTCCTGCCTGAACAGCGCATCATAAATATGAAGGGCTGCACCACCCGGATAGCCGTATATGTATTCGATCCCTTCATCCTGCAGGGAGCGGATCAGCATATCGGCGCCAGACAATAACTCCACGATTTTCTACCCTCTTCTACGAGTGAATGAGCCGGGTTACGCCCCGGTTGCCTGGATTCTCGGTTTCCCTGCTTCTTGTGAAAGCGGAACCGGCGTACTCCTCCACACCAAAACTAAAGAGGTTGTCTCCTGGCCAGCCGCCCTCCTGAGGGTTGCGGAGAGCGGCCAATCAACGGGTTGCACGTAAGCAACAACCAAGGCCCGCCAGACGCTGGCGAGCGCAGTGTGGTGATTAACGGGGGATACTCGCTCGGGATTGCCTGCCGTATTGACCCCAGTCTTCAGGCAATCGGTAATTCTGACAGCGGGAAACTCGCTGTCAATAGGCGCTGTGGCTTAATTACCGCCGAATTCGCCTCTCTCCGCCATACTGTGCAAAACTGCGTGCAAGATTTTGAACCAGAGACAGGAAAATCCAGCCATCCGATGGCATGATAGCCACAGGCAGTAACCAAGTGACGAGCAGAGACATGAACCGAAAAATATTATTGCTGACGGTATTGATGGCGGCCGCACCCGGCCTTGCAACCAGCGCTTCGGTCTATAAGTGGACAGACGAGAACGGCGTAACACACTTTGGCGACCGACAGCCAACCGGCCGTAACGCCGAGCAGGTCAACGTTCGTTCCGGCACCAGTCAGGGCGCTGGTGTTCAGCGCCGAAGCGCACAGGAACAGCTGGACGAACTGCAGGAACAACAAGCGGCAGAGCAGCAGCAACGAGAAGAATCCGCGGTTGAAGAAGCTCGCCGGAAGCAGCGCGAGGCCAACTGCGGCACAGCTCGCTCCAATCTTGAGGTGATCAATAACAACGCTCGTATCCGGGTGGAGGAGAACGGTGAATCTCGGTATCTGAGTCCCGAGGAAATTGCGCAGCAGCGCCAGAAATTCCAGGAAATCGCAGACGAAAACTGCGGCCCGGAACAAGGTGGCAGCAGCCCGCGTTAAACCCTAGGGGTTCGGATAACAGAAAAGGGCGGAGACTCGTGTCTTCCGCCCTTTTTTAAATCAGCAACTGTAGTTCCCTCGTCAGCCGTTCTTGCTGAATACCAACCGGTCTTCCTGCACCGTTGCGCGAATGATATCGCCGGGCACAAACGCACCCTGAAGCAGCTTTTGCGCCAGCGGATTTTCGATCATGCGCTGAATCGCCCGCTTCAGCGGCCGGGCACCATAAACCGGGTCGTACCCGACTTCCGCCAGCAACTGCATGACGTCGTCTCCGAGTTCCAGTTTCATATCCTGATCCTTCAGGCGACGAGCCAGATTCTCGATCTGGATGCGGGCAATGCCCTGAATCTGGGACTCCGCCAGCGGATGGAACACCACTACTTCATCCACACGGTTAATGAACTCCGGCCGGAAATGAGTGCCAACCACTTCCATCACCGCCGACTTCATGTCTTCGTAGTTCTCTTCTCCGGCCTTCTCCTGAATGATGTGGGAACCCAGATTTGAGGTCATCACCACCACTGTGTTGCGGAAGTCGACCGTGCGGCCCTGACCATCGGTCAGACGCCCATCATCCAGCACCTGCAGCAGGATGTTGAAGACATCCGGGTGCGCCTTTTCAACCTCATCCAGAAGCAGAACCGAGTAGGGCCTGCGACGCACGGCCTCGGTCAGGTAGCCACCCTCTTCATACCCCACATATCCGGGAGGCGCACCAATCAAACGGGCGACCGAGTGCTTCTCCATGAATTCCGACATATCGATGCGAACCATGGCCTCTTCGGTATCGAACAGGAAGTTTGCCAGCGCCTTGCACAACTCGGTCTTCCCCACCCCGGTCGGCCCAAGGAACAGGAAAGAACCATTGGGACGATTCGGATCCGACAGTCCAGCCCGGGACCGGCGCACCGCATTGGATACCGCTTCCACGGCCTCATCCTGGCCAATGACCCGATCGTGGAGGGCTTCCTCCATGCGCATCAGCTTGTCGCGCTCACCCTCCAGCATCTTGGATACCGGAATCCCGGTCCACTTTGAGACGATTTCCGCAATTTCTTCATCCGTGACCCGGTTGCGCAACAGCTTCATTTCCATCATTTCCGCCTGGCTGGCCATATCCAGTTGGCGCTCCAACTCCGGGATCTTGCCGTACTGCAGCTCGGACATCTTGCCCAGATCCCCTGCACGGCGGGCATTCTCCAGGTCAATCCGAGCCTGCTCCAGCTGGCTCTTGATCTTCTGGGAGCCGTGCAGAGCCGCCTTTTCAGTGTTCCAGACTTCCTCAAGGTCGGCGTATTCGCGCTCAACGTTGCCGATAACGGCAGACAACTCTTCCAGCCGCTTCTTAGAGGCGGCGTCGGTTTCCTTTTTCAGGGCTTCCCGCTCAATCTTGAGCTGAATCAGCCGGCGCTCCAGGCGATCCAGAGCCTCAGGCTTGGAGTCCATTTCCATACGTATCTGGCTGGCCGCTTCATCCACCAGGTCAATGGCCTTATCCGGCAACTGACGATCGGTAATATATCGATGAGACAGCTTGGCGGCCGCGATGATGGCGCCATCCGTTACCTCAACCCCATGGTGAACCTCATAGCGCTCTTTCAGCCCACGCAGGATGGCGATGGTATCTTCCTCACTGGGCTCGCTGACCAGCACTTTCTGGAAACGGCGTTCCAGTGCTGCATCTTTTTCAATATTCTCCCGGTACTCATTCAGCGTGGTGGCGCCGACACAGTGCAACTCACCCCGGGCCAGCGCCGGCTTCAGCATGTTTCCGGCATCCATCGAACCCTCGGCTTTCCCGGCGCCTACCATGGTGTGGATTTCGTCAATGAACAGGATGATCTGACCTTCCTGTTTCGACAGCTCGTTAAGCACTGCCTTCAGGCGCTCCTCAAACTCACCCCGGAACTTGGCGCCGGCAATCAATGCGCCCATGTCCAGCGACAGTACTTTCTTGTCCTTCAGGCCATCGGGCACCTCGCCGTTGACGATACGCTGGGCCAGCCCCTCAACAATCGCGGTTTTACCCACACCAGGCTCACCGATCAGCACGGGGTTGTTCTTGCGCCGGCGTTGCAGTACCTGAATGGTGCGACGGATTTCGTCGTCGCGACCGATTACCGGGTCCAGCTTACCGGCTTCAGCCCGCTCGGTAAGATCAATGGTGTACTTTGAAAGCGCCTGACGGTTTTCCTCAGCGCCCGCATCATTCACCGACTCTCCCCCACGCACTTCGTCAATCGCCTTTTCCAGCGCCGCCTTGTCAACGCCTTGCTCTCGCAGAATGCGCCCCAGCGAACCGCGGTCTTCAACCGCCGCCAGCAGAACCAGCTCACTGGATATGAACTGGTCACCCCGCTTCTGGGCCAGCTTGTCGGAAATGTTGAACAGTCGACCCATGTCGTTCGACATGGACACATCGCCGGCATTGCCCTGCACTTCCGGCAGGTTCTCAATTTCCTTCGCCACGGCCTGCCGTACCCGGCCGGGCTCGACCCCCACTTGTTTGAGCAGCGGTTTAATGGAGCCTCCCTGCTGGTCCAGCAGGGCCTGCATCAGATGCACGGGCTCGATGAAGTTATGGTCTTTGCCAACCGCGATGGACTGCGCATCCGCCAACGCGGTTTGCAGTTTGCTGGTGAGCTTGTCGATTCTCATGTGTTCTTATCCCCAAAATTCGTAGTGAATACCGATCAACCCTGTGGTGCGGATATTCCGATTGCTTTGAAACTTAATGTAGGGGCAAGTGGGGGGAGTTCAAGTTGAGCCGACCTCAATTCGTCAGAAATTTGACGGCTGTCAGTTAACACATCAGGGAGAGCAATCAGGAGTTCAGGATTTTAACCAGACCAGGGTCGCCATACGGCCGGTTTGACCATCCCGGCGATAGGAAAAGAACCATTCCCGATCCTGAACGGTGCACAGGCTACCGCCAGCGACCGCCGAGACGCCAACCTGATGCAGGCGCAGGGCTGCCAGGCTGTAGATATCGGCCATGAAATGGCCCGGGCGAGCCCCCCTGGTTTTAAAGGCGTTCTCAGCCACCGGGCTATGCCGGACAAACGCTTCGCACACCTCCGGACCAACTTCGAAACTGTCGGGGCCAATGGCGGGACCCAGCCAGGCCGAAAGCTTGTCAGGCTCAACCGCCATCGCACTGACCAGGTTTTCCAGCACGCCTCCGCTGAGGCTGCGCCAGCCGGCGTGAGCAGCCCCCACTACGGTTCCATCGGAATCAACAATCACCACGGGCAGGCAGTCGGCAGTCAGAATGACACAACCAAGGCCGGGAAATCGGGTGAAACTGGCATCTGCTTCCGGAACCTGCTTGGCGTTGTCGGGTGTAAGCTCGACCACCCTCGTACCATGCACCTGATTCAACCAGCCAATCCGATCCACCTCTAACCCCGTGAAGCGGGCCAGGCGCTGCCGGTTTTCGGCGACAGATTCAGGGCTATCCCCGACATGATCCCCGAGGTTGAGCGAACTCCACGGCGCCTCACTGACGCCTCCCTTGCGAGTCGTGCACATGGCTTGCACCGCCCCCGGTGCGGACCAACTCGGCCTCAGGATGTAATTGTCAGAAATCACGTTCTTCCAGCTCACGGGCGTGTTTGCGCAGAGCTTCGATCAGGTGAACCATATCCTCTGGTAGCGGCACCTCCCAGCTCAGAATCTCACCCGTTTCCGGATGCTCAAGGGTCAACTGTCTCGCATGCAGGGCCTGCCGGGTGAACGCAGCCAGTACATCCCGAAGCTCCTCTGTAGTGCCTTTGGGCAACCGCAGACGCCCACCGTAGGCAGGATCACCAACCAGCGGGTGGCGCACATGCGCCATGTGCACACGGATCTGATGGGTGCGGCCACTTTCCAGCTTGCAACGAACCAGGGTATGCGCGGCAAAACGCTCCAGCAGACGGTAATGGGTGACCGCCGGTTTGCCACTGGAAACCACGGCCATGCGTTTACGATCCTGCGGATGACGGCCAATAGGTGCGTCAACTGTTGCACCACCGGTCAGCGCGCCCACCACCACGGCCTCATACTCCCGCCCCATCGTGCGCGTTTGCAACTGGTCTACCAGGGAGGTATGTGCAATCAGGCTGCGGGCCACCACCATGATGCCGGAGGTATCCTTGTCCAGGCGGTGAACAATACCTGCCCTCGGCAGGTTTTCCACTTCCGGCGCGTAATTCAGCAGGGCGTTCACCAGCGTGCCATCAGTATGGCCGGCCGCTGGGTGCACCACCAACCCGGCCGGCTTGTTAATCACCAGCAAATGCTCATCTTCGTAGACGATATCCAGGCTGATGGGTTCTGCTTCCCAGGTCACCTGCACTTCCGGCTCAGCATCGAGAGCCAGGGAATCGCCCATCATTACCTTGTCCCGCGGCTTACGGGATTTTCCATTCACCGTCAGGGCTCCGCTCTTGATCCAGGACTGCAGGCGGGAGCGGGAATGCTCGGGCATCAGTTCCGCCGCCGCCTGGTCCAGCCGTTTATCGCTGAGCTCCGGCGGTACGGTAAATTGGCCGGTAATTCGGTTTTCGGAAGTCATTCAGCCTCGTTTTCGCCGTTGGTTTCTGGCGCAGACGGCCGCCGGACAGGCGGCGATGTTACGTTTCGGTCAGATTCTGGTGCCAATATCGGGAAACACTGCACACAGACAGCCTTCCCCGTTACAATGACCAATCCAACCACAAGTTCTGAACATTATACGGGATTCCGGCATGAGATCAGTCGTTCGATTACTGCTACTTTCCACACTTTTTGCGCTGGCCGCCGGCTGTGCGTCCCAGAAGGAGGTGGAAGTCCTGCCGGAACAAACCTATTACGAGAATGCCCGTGAGGCCATGAACTCGGGCAACTTCAACGAAGCCGAACAGAACCTGGATGCCCTGGAAACCTATTATCCATTCGGCCGTTATGCCGAACAGGCCCAGCTCGATCTGATCTTTGCCCGTTACCAGAACCTCGACCTTGAAGGTTCCCGGGCTGCCGCCGACCGCTTCATTCGCCTGAATCCGCAGAGTGAGCATCTGGACTACGCGCTCTACATGAGAGGGCTCGCCTCCTATAATCTGGACCTGGGACTGGCCACACGCTATTTCCCTGTTGATGCGGCCGCACGCAATCCCGGCGAGCAATTGCAGGCGTTCCGCGATTTCTCACAGTTGCTCAACCGGTTTCCGGACAGTGACTACGCTCTGGACGCCCGCCAGCGTATGATCGCCATCCGCAATCGAATGGCCGAACTGGAACTGCACGCTGCCCGTTACTACATCAAACGTGAAGCCTACGTGGCCGCCAACAACCGTGCTCGCTACGTAGTGGAGAACTACCCGTCTTCGCCTTCAGTGGAAGAGGCTCTGATGATCATGGCGGATACCTTCCGCTTTCTGGAGCTGAAAAAGGGCGCCAACGATGCCATTGCCACGCTGAGAAAAAACTTCCCGAACAGCGACTCCTTCAATGACAACGGTGAGTACGAATCAGATCTTCTTCGCCGCCAGAACCGGTCATTGACCAACGTGGTGACCTTCGGTCTGATGGGGGATGAGTAAGAGCGGGATTACTTCCCGCTCTTCCAGCCATTGGTAATGGGATAGCGTCTGTCTTTGCCAAAGCCCCGTTCGGTAATACGAACACCGATGGGGGCCTGGCGCCGCTTGTATTCATTGATATCAACCAGCCTGACCACCCTGTCCACATCCTCGCGCTCAAACCCTTCCGCGACGATAGCATCAGCACTGTAATCACGCTCCACGTATAGGTTCAGAATCTGATCCAGCACGTCATAGCCCGGCAAGCTGTCCTCATCTTTCTGGTCTGGCGCCAGCTCGGCTGAGGGCGGGCGGGTAATCACCCGCTCCGGAATCACTGGTGACAGGGTATTGCGGTAGCGCGCCAGCCGGAAAACCAGCGTTTTCGGCACATCCTTCAGAACATCAAAGCCACCGGCCATGTCACCGTATAGCGTGGAATAGCCAACCGCCATTTCACTCTTGTTGCCAGTCGTGAGCACCAACGAGCCAAACTTGTTGGACAGCGACATGAGCAGCACCCCCCTCAGACGAGCCTGAAGGTTTTCCTCAGTGGTATCCGGCTTTGTGCCCGCAAACGGTTCTGCCAGCGCCGCCATGAAGGCATCGTACATGGGCTCAATGGAGAACACGTCATACTGCACACCCAGAGCGGTGGCCTCGGCTTCGGCATCTTCCAGGCTGATGCTGGAGGTATACCGGAACGGCATCATCACCGCGCGCACACGCTCCTTGCCCAGGGCATCCACCGCAACCGCCAGTGTAACTGCCGAATCGATGCCGCCGGACAGGCCCAGTACTACCGACCTGAAACCATTCTTGTTCACGTAATCCCGTACGCCGGTCACCAGGGCGTTGTAAACATTGGCTTCCAGCTGCGGTTCTGGCGGTAACGGCCGAGAAATCGGCTGACAATGGTGCTCGCACAGGAAATCCACCGGGTACAGCCCCTCCTCGAACTGAGGCACCTCCGCAGACAGCCCACCCGAGTGGTCGTACGCCATGGAGCCGCCATCAAACACCAGCTCATCCTGACCGCCCACCAGGTTCACGTAGACGATGCTGACCCGGTTCTCCCGGGACTTGCGCTCGAGCAAAGCCTTGCGACGGGCCTGTTTATCGATATCGTAGGGCGAGGCATTGAGATTAAGGATAAGCCGGGCACCCGCGGCGGCGGCATCCTCGAGCGGGCCATCTTTCCAGAGATCCTCACACACGGTAATACCGACGGGCTGGCCTTTAATGTCGAGCACCAGCGTGTCGGAACCTTCGGCGAAATAGCGCTTTTCGTCAAAAACCTGGTAGTTCGGCGGGAAGCGTTTGAAGTAGCGACCGCGAATCTGACCGGCTTCAATCACCAGCGCCGCGTTATATAGCAACCCTCCAGAGCGAATAGGAGCCCCGATGACCATCGCCGGAGGCAGTGCCGCACTTTGCAGCTCTTCCAGTGCTTCGCGCACGCGAAGGTCCAGACTCGGGCGCAACAGGAGATCCTCCGGCGGGTAACCGGTCAGGCACAGCTCCGGAAAGACAACGATATCGGCCTGATGCTCCGCCCAGGCCCGCTGGGTTGCCTCCAGAATCAGATCGGTATTGCCCGGAATATCTCCAACCAGGAAATCCAGTTGCGCCATAACAACGCGGAGTTTTCTGACGGCGTTCTGGCTCTGGGATGTTTGACCGGCTTCCGGCATGGACTGGCTCCTGTAACTTGTTGCCGTTAAAAGGCTATTATAACCCGTCAACAACAAAGATTTCTCCCGCACACAGACAGATGACTCGCTCCATGGCTCAAGACACTGCCGACAAAGACAGCAAGCGCTCTGCTTTCGGGCCGCCGGCCAAGCAGCAACAGGGAAGGCTGTTCCGGATCTACAATCATTATCGCGTGGTCATCAGCCTGATGCTGCTGGGCTTGCTGCTCTTCGATCCATTCACCACCGACAGCAAGTTCCGCTGGCTGGAGTACTACCAGGCGGGCGTGGTTACCTACCTGGCAATCAATGGCTTTACCGCACTGCTACTGCTTGCCGGCTTTCAGCCAAGACAGCGGCATATCACGCTCTCCATTCTGATCGACATACTGGTAATGCATGGACTGTTACTGGCCAGCACCGGTATCACTAATGGCCTGGCCAACCTGGTTATCATTTCGGTGGCGGCGGGCAATATTCTGACACCAAGCCGGATAGGTACCTTCTACGCGGCACTGGCTGCCATCTGCTCTCTCGGCATCTCCGGCTGGGCGGTACTCGCCATCAATGAAACCGCCGACGACATTGTCCGGGCGGGTTCTCTGGGCATACTCTACTTTGCCGCGGCTTTTGTCCTGCAGGGCATTTCAAAACGGATGATCCGAAGCGAAGCCCTGGCCAGCAGCCGGGCACGGAGCATTCAGGAACTGGAACAGATCAACCAGCAGATCATCCAGCGCATGCGTACCGGCATCCTGGTGCTTGATCGTTTCGGCCAGATTCGGCTTGCCAACGCCGCCGCCGAAGAACTGCTGTTCGGTGTGAGCGCCGATGGAGAAGATCTGGAGCCCCGTGCAAGGCTACTGCCTAAACCGCTCAGGCAGGGGCTCGAAAGCTGGCTGAAAAACCCCAACATGCGGATTGAACCCTTTCAGGCGTCGTCTACCTCACCGCTTTTGCAGGCCAACTTCACGCAACTGGACCAGGAGCGGGGCGACCAGATTCTGGTGTTTATTGAAGACATGAGCAAAGTGACCCAGCAGGCCCAACAGATGAAGCTGGCCTCACTCGGACGCTTAACGGCTGGCATCGCTCACGAAATCCGGAATCCTCTCGGCGCCATAAGCCACGCTGCCCAGTTGATGGAAGAATCCCCCAGCCTGGATGAGGGGGATCTTCGCATGCTCGACATCATTCGCCGTCACTCCCGAAGGGTGAATGGCATCATCGAGAATGTACTGGACCTTTCTCGCCGCCGGACCGCAAATTCCGAGCTGATAGATGTCGGCCAATGGCTTCGCGAGTTCCGGGATGATTTCGTGCAGACCGTGAATGGGGAAACGGCCACCACGATCGAATTGAATATCAGCGAGCAGATTCCACAGGCTCGTTTCGACAAGAGCCAGATTGAGCAGGTGATGGTGAATCTGTGCGACAATGGTTTGCGGTACAGCAAACAGCAGACCGGGCAAAACAGGATACAATTAATTGCGGGCGCCACGGCCGATGGCAAACGGGCTTACGTGGACGTTCGGGATTTTGGCCCGGGCATCAGTGCCGAGCATCGGCATTCCGTATTCGAGCCCTTTTTCACCACGGATAAAAGCGGAACCGGGCTTGGCCTTTACCTGGCCAGGGAGTTATGCGAAGCCAACCAGGCACACCTCTCGCTGGTCGATGACGGACAGCCGGGGTGCCGATTCCGCATAACGTTTGCTCACCCCGGGCGAATGATCTGACCAACTGGCCATCGGGCGTTTGAATTCAACAGGGAACCGAAGACACAGAATGACTACACA
Source organism: Marinobacter nauticus (assembly GCF_003634635.1). Taxonomy (GTDB): domain Bacteria; phylum Pseudomonadota; class Gammaproteobacteria; order Pseudomonadales; family Oleiphilaceae; genus Marinobacter; species Marinobacter nauticus. The sequence continues at coordinate 16,180 of NZ_RBJB01000006.1, forward strand.
GACAGCGCTGATTGTTGACGACGAGCCGGATATCCGGGATCTACTGGAAATCACCCTCACCCGGATGGGCATTACCACCTACACCGCCCCCGATCTGGCCAGCGCCAGGGAACTACTGCAGCAGCACAATCCCCAGCTCTGCCTGACAGACATGAACCTGCCCGACGGCAATGGTATAGACCTTGTTCACTGGATTCAGCAACACACTCCCTGCACCCCCGTTGCAGTGATCACCGCCTATGGCAGCATGGACACGGCTATCGAATCGCTCAAAGCCGGCGCTTTTGACTTCGTATCCAAGCCCGTGGAGCTGCCCCGCCTGCGGGAACTGGTCAACAGCGCTCTGAAGCTGTCAGAACCCCAGATCGGCGAAACCGCCGAGTCCGATGAGCCCGGCCTGCTTCTGGGCAACTCGCCGCAAATCCGGAAACTGCGCACACAGACGAAAAAGCTCGCCAGAAGTCAGGCACCGGTGTTTATCAGCGGCGAATCCGGCAGCGGCAAGGAGCTGGTCGCCCGCATGATTCACCTGCAAGGCCCCAGAAGTGACGGCCCCTTTATCGCAGTGAACTGTGGCGCAATCCCCTCGGAATTGATGGAAAGCGAGTTCTTTGGCCACAAGAAGGGCAGCTTCACCGGAGCCGTCGAGAACAAGCAGGGCCTGTTCCGCTCTGCCGATGGTGGCACCCTGTTTCTGGACGAAGTGGCCGACCTCCCACTGGCCATGCAGGTAAAACTGCTGCGTGCTATCCAGGAGAAAGCCGTCCGCCCGGTCGGCGATACCAAAGAAGTGCCGGTGGACATCCGGGTGCTCAGCGCCACCCACAAAAACCTCCCCGAACTGGTGCAGGAAGGCGACTTCCGCCAGGATCTGTTCTACCGGATCAACGTCATCGAACTGGCCGTTCCGCCGCTGCGCGAGCGCGCCGAGGATATCCCCCTGCTGGCCGAGCACATTCTCCAACGCATAGCGCGGGAATACGAGTGCGACCCGGCCAAACTCACCGCGGCCGCCATCGAACGACTCAAAGGCTACGAGTTTCCCGGTAACGTTCGTGAACTGGAGAACATCCTGGAACGCGCTTTTACCCTGTGCGATGAAGACCTGATTGATGCCGGAGATCTGCATCTTGGCGGCGGTGTCGTGCCAGCGGGCTCCGCCTCCGCGACCAGAGAGACGGAGTCAGAAACGGATGCTGCCGCAGCTCCGGTGCCTGAGGGTGAGATCGATCTTGAGGGCTATCTGGAAAACATCGAGAGACAGGCCATTGAAAAAGCACTGGAAGCGACACGGTGGAATAAAACGGCGGCGGCCAAGAGACTGGGGATCAGCTTTCGCGCCTTGAGGTACCGGTTGAAGAAACTGGGGATGGAGTAATCCAGAAGTAGACTCAGTACTTAGAATCAGGCCAGCGGCCTAGGTTAGGATTGTCAGGCTCTGAACAGGATGTACAGAGCTCATCAGATAACCTCAGACAAGGACGTTCGCTATGCGTTACACAATACGCAGTGGCGGGTTTACGCTTATAGAGCTGACCCTTACGCTATCTATCATGGCCATTCTGGCTACCTTGGCCAGTGTCTCCTGGCCCCAACTGATCACCTCAACGCGCCACACGGATACAGTCAATCAGATCCATCGCATGTTTGCCAGTGCCCGCTCACTGGCCGTCACCCGCAGGACAGTGATCACGGTATGCCCACTTACACCGGCGCAGTCCTGCATCGACGACTGGAACCGACCGGTTCACGTGTTCCTTGACGCCGACAACGACAAGCGTCCGGATAATGGGCGTAGCCATCAGGTTTTCCACCTCAACGACAACCAGGCGAGACTCCATACTCGAACCGCCGGCCGGGGCTACTTCCAGTTCGCTTCAACCGGAATGAGCCGCGGCACATTGGGGAGCATAGTGGTGTGCTCCGGAACCCAGCCAAACGATATCAGAATGAGCTACCTGGCCCTGAATATCGGCGGACGTCTACGCAGCCTCGATGACGAAGACCGGGACGGAACCATCAGGTTACCGTGGGGCACCACCGTGGTCTGTTTCTGATCGCACATCGGGATAGCGGGTACGAGGTCTCATTTTATCAGACGCTCGTACCGCTCATTCCCTGACAACTACCTTTTATCGCAAGACTCATGGACTGTACGACTCATTCTGCTGTAATTGAGGCTGTATTAATGGGCAGGATGGCATATGAGGAACAGAACTGCGGGTTTTACGCTAATTGAGCTCATGGTGACGATGGTCATTCTCGCGCTTGTCGCAACCATCGCCATTCCGGGATTTGGCAGGTTAATCGATAACAACCGACTGGTATCAGGTACCAACCTGCTTGTTTCATCCATCAAGCTGGCCAGATCGGAAGCTATCAAGCGTGGCGAGAACGTGACCCTCAGCACCGATGGCGGGCTCGACAGTGGCTGGTGCGTCCATGAGGGCGGTGCTGCCGGTGATTGCACAAACAACCAGATTCGTGTTTTTGAGGCTCCCGGCAATCTGACGTATACCGAATCAGCGGCCGACATCGTGTTTGACCGCCGAGGTTTTCTGGTACCGCAGGCAGCCCAGACATTTACGGTCGCTCCCGTTGGCTGCGCTGCCGGGGATATACGGTTTCGGACTATTCGAATCAGTCCGGTAGGGCGAACTGAAGTGGAAGACGGAGTATGCCCGTGACGATCAATTCCCTAAATCACACAGTTAATTCGCACAGCCCCATGGCTCTGACCCGCCAGGCAGGTATCGGACTCATTGAGATACTGGTCACCGTCCTGATTCTCGGTATCGGGATTCTGGGCGTCGCATCGACACAGGTGGTCTCCCTGCAGATGAACACGCAATCGCAAAGCCGCAGCCAGGCGGTTCTGCTGGCGGAGGATCTGCTTGACCGAATTCGAGCCAATCCGGATAACATCGCCGGCTACGCACTGGCTCAAGGCGATGCCCAAGGCGCTGATGGCGGCGCCTGCGACACATCCTTCGTCCCGGCAAACGGGAGTGTAGCTGCAAATGATCTGGCAACCTGGGAAAACAACCTGGCTTGCCTGCTCCCGGATGCAGAACGCACAGTTGTCATTGACGGCCTCAACAACACGGTCACTGTGACGATCGACTGGGATCAAAACGACCAGGCAATGAACCCCGTAGTGGTGAGGACTCAGATCTGATGGCGCACACTATCCAAGCAAGAGCTCACACTTCCGCTCCCCGTTGGCAATCCCAGCGCGGACTTTCACTTGTGGAGTTGCTGATTGCAGTTGCACTGGGCCTGCTGTTGACGCTTGGCGTCACACAGATTTATCTGAGCGGAAACGAAACGTATCGCCAAACCCAGGGACTTGCCCATGCACAAGAGAGCGCACGCTTTGTGTCTGCGATCCTCGCCCCGGATTTCCGGTCCGCAGGCAGCTTTGGCTGCCTCGCAGAGATGGGCCGGCCGCTGGACCAGGTTGTCGATAATCGATTGAATGGTGGCCTGCTGATGCCATTGGGGCGGCCCGTCCAGGGCTGGGATTTCAACGGCACAGGACCCAGCGACAGCGTTACCCTTCCCGCCGCTCTGAACACACCGGGTGCGGGCAATTGGTCCTCTGGTAATGCTGGCGCGCAGCTGCCGGCCCAGTTGGCCGGCTCGGTACTGGCCAATTCAGACGTGGTCGTTATAAACGCCCTCACCCCCCTGAGCGTGCCTGTAAACGCAGCGAACCCTCAGAACGGCAACAGCATCAACCTCGTTGATAACTCCGAGGTGCCCGTCAACCGGATCGTACTGGCAACACTGGGAGACTGTTCTGAAGGCGAGTTGTTTCAAAAGAGCAATAACTTCAACTCGAGCTCAGTGACCATGGCAGGCGGCAATGTCATACCAGGCAATAATGGCAACAATTTCAACCTGGCATATGACTCTGAAACACGAGTGTATGAATTTACCTCTATGGCTTACTACATCGGTCAGGGCACCAACGGAGAACCCGCCCTGTTCAGAAGACTGATGACACCGTTAGAACCCCCACAGGAACTCGTGTCAGGGGTCGAGACGCTGCAACTCCTGTATGGCGTCGACACGGTTGGAGACGAAGCCGCAGACGATTATGTTCCCGCCAACCTCGTGGCTAACTGGGATTCGGTTTCAAGCGTCCGATTTGCGGTAATCACCCGCAGTCGGGACGAGGTGCTTGATGAAGAAAACGATCGGTTGTTTGATGTCCTGGGCAGCGAAGTGTCCCAGGCCAACAACGGTGACAGACGAGTTCGACTGGTTTCCGTCGGCACCACCACCATCAGAGGTAGAATGCAATGATTGACGCAGTCTCCCCAGGTTATCCGCTCGCGAATGGCCAGTTTCCTGGACAACAGCAAGGCGCCACCCTGATCGTCGCCCTGGTCATGCTGCTGTTGATATCCCTGCTGGCTATCGGAGGCATGCAGGGATCCATCATGCAGGAACGGATGGCCAGCAACGCCCATGATGGAGCTCTTTCGTTTCAGGCATCCGAAGCAGCCCTGCGACAGGCAGAAGACGATATTCTGAACAGTCTGCCGACACGCCTCACGGCTTTCGATGAGCCGCTGATTGCGACCCCGTGGCTCTGGGATGGCACCAATCCGACTCGCCTGGGCGTTGGTAATGCCGGCCCGGATGTCAGCGCACAGCCGATTTACCACATTGCCCGACTGGCCGATGTCTGCCCGATTGAACCGGGCCAACCCTGCTTTGAGAGGTATATGACAACTGCCCGAGCCCAAGGCGGCAGTGCCGAGGCAGTGACGGTTCTGCAGTCAACCGTTCTGCTACCGCCTCAGTGATAAAGAAAACCATAAACGAACATCAGATTAGGATTGCTCATTCCATCCGGAGAGCCAGTTATGAAAAAGATCTTCCGCAAACGGCTACAGTCGAGAAAGCTGTCAAAGCTGACCACCTTCGGTGTCAGTGCGGCGTTTTCTATCCTGACCGCACAATCTGCGATCGCTCAGGTAAACCTGTCACAAGTGCCACTGTTTCTGAAGGAATCAGTGGATCCCAACCTGGTTTTCATTTTTGACGACTCGGGCTCCATGGGCTGGCGTTTTATGCCAGACGATTTGAGCGGGCGAGCGGGCAACAACTATTACTACTCCAGCCACGTCAATAAAATCTATTATGACCCGTCGGTGACCTACACGCCGCCCTACAAGCCAGATGGCAGTAGCCGGTATCCGAACTCGTCCTACACCAACGCGTGGGTCAACGGTTTTGATCAATCAGAGGGTACGGACGACCTGCGCAATGATATTCGGTTTGACCAGATTGGCAGCATCGAGCAAGGCTTCTATATGCAGTTCAACTCCTCAACGAGTTGTGACAGCAACCCCAGGCAAAACAGTTGTTATACAGCCGTACTGCTAAACAATGCCTCCGCCGAGGAAAAACAGAACTATGCCAACTGGTTTTCCTATTACAGCACCCGGGCATTGGCCGCAAAATCCGGTATAACTGAAGCCTTCTTTGACCTCCCCGAGAACATTAGAGTTGGCTATGGCGCGATCAACGTCAACGGAAGAACCATTGATGGTGTTAACACTGACACGCTGGTGAGCGGGGTGCGTCCGTACACAGCGGCACGCCGACAAACCTTCCTGACCTGGCTGCACGGTAAGAGCATCAATGGCGGCACCCCGTTGCGGACCGCGCTCAAGGACGTGGGTCAGTACTATTCCCGAACCGACAATCGTGGTCCATGGGGTGAAGTGCCCGGCACCAATGACAACACGTCGCATATCGAATGCCGTCAAAGCTTTTCTATCCTTATGACGGACGGTATCTGGAACGGCAGCAGTCCGCAGGTAGGCAATGCGGATGGAACCGGTGGCCCCACCTACAACAATCCCGACCCCAACGGTAAAAACTTCACCTACCAGGCGGTGTCGCCGTTTTCGGACAGCTATTCCAACACTCTCGCAGACGTGGCAATGAAATACTGGAAGACCGATTTGAGAACGGACCTGGCCAATAAAGTGCCGGTTTCTTCGACAGATCCGGCCTTCTGGCAGCACATGACTACGTTTACCATCGGCCTGGGTGTGACCGGCGACATCAAGGAAGCCGACGCGCTGGCCGCACTGGACTCGAGCAAAAATATCACCATTAACTGGCCAGAGCCCGGCGCCGACCAAAGCCCGGATAATATCGATGATCTGCTACACGCAGCCATTAACGGCCGGGGCGGTTATGCCAGCGCCCAAAATCCAACCGAATTCACCACTGAAATCCAGGGCTTCCTGGGCGATGTCATTGCACGTTCTGAAACCTCTGCATCCTCGGCAGCAGTGAGTTCAGCAGTGCTCCGCACCGATTCCCTGGGTTTCTTCGCTGGATTCAGGAGTCAGGACTGGTCTGGAACGTTAACCGCCTTCAATTTTGATCAAGGCTCAGAAGCCTGGAATGCTGAAGAAGTCCTCGCCAGCACTCAACCGCAGGCGCGCAAGCTGATTACCCATAATGGCAGTGCCGGGGTTGAGCTGGAGTTTGCATCGGCCAGCTCGCTGTCGAATCTGTCGACGGCACAGCAGAATGCTCTGAACGCCGACCCTACGCTCAACTCCACCCAGGACAACCTTGGGCACAATCGAATTGCATGGCTCCATGGGGATAACAATGCCCACCCGACGTTAAGAGACCGGCTGGTTCAGGACGACGGTGGCGCCAGCGTTTTGCGCCTGATGGGCGATATCATCAATGCCAACCCTCAGTTCGTGGGTAAAACCAACTATGGTTTCGCCCGGCTCCCGGACCCTGAGGGGGTCGCTTACCGGAATTTCAGGTCCACGTCCTCGTATCAAAACCGTGTCGATGCGCTCTACGTACCCGCAAACGACGGCATACTCCATGCGTTCAATAGCGAAACCGGGGAAGAGTTGTTTGGCTACATCCCCTCCGAGCTATTGCTGCCCTCGGGGTCAAAAACCTACGCACGAATCTCTGAGCTGATGCAGCCCAACTACACCCATAAATATTTCATGGATGGCACACCCCGTGTCCAGGACGCCTACATCGACAAGTCCGGCGGCGGGACGCAGTCCTGGCGCACGGTGCTGCTGGGAGGCATGGGCATCGGTGGAAAAACCGTTTTCGCACTTGATGTCACCAACCCGGGTTCTTTCTCTCCATCGGATGACGTTCTATGGGAGTTTTCACACCCGAACCTGGGCTATGGCGTAACCGATCCGCAGATTTCCCGGCTGGGCGATGGCACTTGGGTGGCCCTGTTCGGCAATGGCTACAATGGCGACAGCGGGCAATCGAGCTTGTTCGTTGTGGATCTTGAGACCGGTACCCTGATCAAAGAAATTCAGACTGGAGCAGGCTCTGCCACCAGCCCCAATGGACTGGCATCAGTGACAGTAACCAGCTTTCCTGAAACCGACCCGGTAACCCGTTATGCCTACGGTGGAGACCTGTTGGGCAACCTCTGGAGGTTTGACTTGACAGGGCGAGTGTCTAATTGGTCCGCGACCAAGGTATTTACAGCGCAAAGTCCAGCGGGAAATAGCCAGCCGATCACTGTGGCCCCGCGCGTGGCGCTTAATCCAAACGACAGCGATGAACTGGTTGTCGCCTTCGGCACCGGTAGTTTCCTCCGCAGCGGGGACGAAGGTGACTACGATATTCAGTCGCTTTATGCCATCAAGGATGATTTGAACAAGAGCGGATTAGCGCGCTCAGACCTGCTGGAGCAAACCATCACCAAACAGGAAAGTATCAGTGTCAGCAAGGCATCCGGAAATGGATCCAATAGCTTCATTGTCCGAGACACCTCCGGCAACAGCCTGACAACCCAAAGTGGCTGGTACCTGGATCTGGCTTATAACGGGAATAAGGTAGGCGAACGGGTGATCAGTCGTGCCACCTTCCCATTTGGTGTTAACCCGGATCGGGTGCGTTTCACGACCGTTATTCCAGACCGCGACCCCTGTGGCAGCGGACGAACAGGGTTTCTGATGGACCTCAGGCTGAGCACAGGTGCGCCCTCAGACACGGCAGTTTTCGACCTGAACAGCGACGGTAAATTCAATACCGGCGATATTACCGGGGGGTATGCGCCCAGTGGTATCCAGGTTGGGTATGGTGGCGAAAACCGGACCATAGCCACGTCCGACGGTGACGCGGAGATCGTCATTCCGGGGCTGGACCCGACTCAGTTGTCACCCGGCGATCCATGCGAGGATGGCTTATGCGCCAGATCGCTCGACACAAACATCGGAAGACAGACCTGGGAGCAGCTTCGTTAAGAAGCTGGTCCCAAAACTGACTCAACCTAGAAACGGGATTGACCATGAAGAATCCGTTCAAGCTTCTCGGCGTTCGCCGAATCAACAAGAAAACCCTAGGCAGTTTAGGCGCCCTATTGGTCGCGATATCCATTTCTTCCGGCCTTCAGGCTCGGGAGGAGATCGCTGACGGCACACCTATGAATACAAATGATCGTTTTTACGAGGGGGCCATAAACGCCATCCACGCTGAGGAATCCATCCTGATCGTCGATGATGAGTCCTTCACGCTCGACAGACTCGTCCAGTTCAGGAATACCGTCTGGTCACGAGAACAGGTGCTGCAGCAAATTCAGCCAGGAGACTCCATCAGACTGGAACTGTCGCCCGATACTGCGGGCGGCTCGGGGCCAACAGTGGCGGTGGGTCTCAGCGTTATACGCGATTGATCCGCCAAAACACATTCCAGAGTAAGGATCTATTACCTTGAAGATTCAATCGAATGCCGGTTTCACATTGGTCGAGCTCATGATCGCGGTTGCAATCATCGCGATCATAGCTGCAATAGCCCTGCCGCTCTACCAGAACCAGGTGGAACAAACCCGACGAACCACAGCCCAGGCAGACCTGTTGGAACTGGCCCAGTGGATGGAAAGACGCTACTCAAACGGCTTTGACTACAGAGATGGTGGGAATAATCCAGTATTGCCCTTCACGCAATCGCCGCAAACAGGCACAGCGTTTTATAACATCAGCTTTTCCGTGAACGCGACGCGCGACACATATACTCTGCAGGCGGTCCCCACGGGTGCTCAAGCCAATGATGATTGCGGCACGCTGACGCTGAACGATGAAGGCGTCAGAGGCGCAGCCCAGGCGGGCTGCTGGTAACATCAAAACGAATTGATAGCCCTTCAGGTTCAGTCGATTTGAAGGGCGTCAATCCTCAGTTCTTTCGGCATCGAGAAGACAATGTTCTCCTCCCGGCCGGAGACTTCCTCGGGTTCTTCCCCGCCCAACTCCTTGAGTCGGGCAATCACGTCGGCAACCAGCACCTCAGGAGCCGACGCTCCAGCAGTGACTCCTACGGCCTTCTTGCCCTCAAGCCATTGCGGCTCTATCTGGGCAGCCTCATCAATCAGGTAAGCAGGCGTGCCCATGCGCTCAGCCAGTTCCCGCAGGCGATTGGAGTTGGAGCTATTGGGGGAGCCCACCACCAGCATCAGATCACAGTCACCGGCCAACTGCTTGACCGCGTCCTGCCGATTCTGGGTGGCGTAGCAGATGTCGTCTTTGCGGGGGCCTTCGATTTTCGGGAATTTCGCGCGCAGGGCGTCGATTACCCGTGCGGTATCGTCCATGGACAGCGTGGTTTGGGTAACGAAGGACAAACGGCTGGCGTCTTTCACTTCCAGCTTTTGCACGTCGGCTTCGTCTTCCACCAGATAGATGTCGCCGCCGTTGCTGTGATCGTACTGGCCCATGGTACCTTCCACTTCCGGGTGTCCATGGTGGCCAATCAGGATGCACTCGCGGCCATCACGGCTGTAACGCATCACTTCCATATGCACTTTGGTGACCAGCGGGCAGGTAGCGTCGAACACTTTCAGGCCGCGCCGGGCGGCTTCGTTCTGTACCGCCTGGGATACGCCGTGGGCACTGAAGATCACCAGTTTGTCGTCGGGCACTTCGTCCAACTCGTCGACAAAGATCGCGCCCCGGTTGCGCAGGTTGTCTACCACGAATTTGTTGTGGACCACTTCGTGGCGCACGTAGATAGGCGCTCCGAACACGTCCAGCGCGCGGTTTACAATTTCTATGGCACGGTCTACGCCGGCACAGAAGCCACGGGGGTTAGCGAGTCGAATGTGCATAATCAGTGTGTCGGCCCTGCTGGTTCAACGTCGATAATCTGAACTTCAAAGCTCAGTGTATGCCCTGCCAGCGGGTGATTAAAGTCCACATCCACCTGGTCACCTTCTACCCGCTTGATCACCCCGGGCAGTTCCTGCTGGCGCGCGTCGGCGAAGGAAATCACCACACCCGGCTCCAGAACCATGTCAGCACTGAATTCGTGGCGCTTGAAGGTCTGGATATTGCTGGGGTTGTGCTGGCCGAAGGCTTTTTCCGGCGGCACTTCAAAGGTTTTGTGGTCGCCGGCTTTCAGGCCCATCAGGTAGGCTTCGAAATTTTCCGGCAGGTTTTCATCACCGATTTCCAGGGTAGCCGGCTCTTTGTCGAAGGTGGAATCCACAGTTTCGCCGTCTTCAAACTTCAGGGCGAAGTGCAGTTTTACTCGGGTTCCCTTATCGATGGGCAGTTCTTTCATGGGGTTCAGTTGCTCCTGTCAGCATCGCCGCTGGCACCAGCGGGGTTGCGGAATGCATCGATGATCATCATGGCAGCACCAATGGTGATAGCGGTGTCGGCCAGGTTAAAGGCAGGGAAATGCCAGTCCTGCCAGTAGAAATGCAGGAAGTCCACCACGTAACCATGCACCACCCGGTCGTATACGTTGCCGATGGCGCCACCGAGGATCAATACGATGGCAATCGCGGTCCAGGTTTCATCGGCTTTGAGTTTTCTCAGCCAGCCCACCAGCACCACACTGACCACGACCGCCAGGGCGACAAAGAACCAGCGCTGCCAGCCGGCGGCATCGGCCAGGAAGCTGAATGCCGCGCCAGTGTTGTGCAGTAGCGTCAGGTTGAAACTGGGCAGTACCGGTACCGGGTCACCGTAGGTCAGCATAGCCGTGGCTATGGCTTTGGTGCCCAGGTCAATGGCGATGACCAGCACCGCCAGCCACAGCCATTTCAGTTTACTGCCAGTGCTTTCAGTCATGACCGCATCCATCAGGCGTATGCACGGGTTTCACCCGGGCCTTCCACATTGGTCACGCAACGGCCACACAGATCGCTGTACTGCTCGTTCTGCCCCACGTCTTCACGGTGGTGCCAGCAGCGTTCGCACTTGGCGTGAGTCGCCGGGGTCACTTTCACCAGCAGACCTTCCAGGTTGGTTTGCTCTACGCCGGCCGCTTCGCTCACCGGCTTAACGGTGGCTTCAGAGGTAATCAGCACAAAGCGCAGCTCTTCACCAAGAAAGTTCAGTCGCTCGGCCAGGCTACCTTCGCAGTAAAGAGTCACTTCCGCGCTCAACGAGCCTTTGATTTCACCTCGGGCACGGACTTCTTCCAGGCACTTGTTGACCGCCTCTTTCACAGCGTAGATTTCACGCCAGTAGTCACGGCCTAACTCGAAGCCCTCAGGCAGCGCAGTCAAGCCCTCGTACCAGGTTTCGTAGAACACGGTGTCGCCGCGCCTACCCGGCAGGTGCTGCCAGATTTCATCAGCGGTGAAGCTCAGGATTGGCGCAATCCAGCGCACCAGGGCTTCGGCTACATGATAGAGCGCGGTCTGGCAGGAACGTCGCGCCAGGCTGTCGGCCTGGGTGGTGTACTGGCGGTCCTTGATGATGTCCAGGTAGAAGCCACCCAGGGTGGCTTCACAGAAGTTGTACACCTTCTGGTAAATCCGAAGGAAGGCATAGTTGCCGTAGTCTTCATGCAGTTCGTTCTGGAGCTGCAGGGCGCGGTCGACCATCCAGCGATCCAGGGCAATCATGTCTTCCGGCGCGACCATATGCTGGTCCGGATCAAACCCGGTCAGGTTGCTCAACAGGAAGCGTGCAGTGTTGCGGATACGGCGATAGCCGTCTGCAGTCTGGCGCAGGATATCCTTGGAAACGCTCATCTCACCGCTGTAGTCGGTGGCAGAGACCCACAAACGCAGGATGTCTGCACCCAGCTCGTTCATGACTTCCTGTGGGGCGATAACGTTACCCAGGGACTTGGACATCTTGTAGCCCTTGGCATCCACAGTGAAGCCGTGAGTGAGCACTTGCTTGTACGGCGCCACGCCATTCATGGCAATGGAGGTTTTCAGGGATGACTGGAACCAGCCACGATGCTGGTCAGAGCCTTCCAGGTACATATCGGCCGGGAACTGGCCCAATTCTTCACGTACCCGCAATACAGAGTCATGGGTGACACCCGAGTCAAACCAGACGTCCAGGGTATCCAGCACTTTTTCGTACTGGTCAGCATCGGCGCCCAGCAGTTCGTTCTCGTCAATGTCGTACCAGGCATCGATGCCGCCGGTTTCCACCGCCTGGGCGACTTTCTCGATCAGCTCCTGGGTGTTCGGGTGCAGCTCCTGGGTTTCCTTATGGATAAACAGGGTGATCGGCACGCCCCACGTGCGCTGACGAGAAATACACCAGTCCGGGCTCTGCTCGAACATGGCCTCGATGCGATTCTGGCCCCAGGCCGGCACCCAGCGCACGCCTTTGATGGCTTCCAGGGCATCGGCGCGCAGGTTAAGCTTGTCCATGCTGATGAACCACTGGGGCGTAGCCCTGTAGATCAGCGGGGTCTTGGTGCGCCAGCAGTGCGGGTAGCTGTGGCGGAATTTTTCCGAGCGTACCAGCTTGCCTTCGCGTTCCAGCGCGGCGCATACCGGCTCATCGGCCTTGTATACGTGCACACCAGCGAATTCGCCGGCCGCGTCGGTATAGGTGCCGTCGGCTTTCACCAGGTTGAGGGTGCCAATGCCGTATTCCTTACCCACCACGAAGTCTTCCATACCATGGTCAGGCGCTGTGTGTACTGCACCGGTACCGGCGTCCAGGGAAACGTGGTCACCCAGCAGCACAGGCACTTGCTTGTCGTACACCGGATGTTGAAGCAACTGGTTTTCCAGTGCGGAACCGGAGACGTTGGCCAGCACTTTGTAGTCTTCCACACCCCAGCGAGCCATGATGCCCTGCACCATGTCCGTGGCCAGAATCATTCGCTCAGCGCCGTGGCCGACATCTAACTGTACCAGTGCGTATTCAATATCGGCACCGATGGACACCGCCTGGTTGGCGGGAATCGTCCAGGGAGTCGTGGTCCAGATCACCAGGGATACATCGCCCTCACCTTCGCTGGTTCCGAAGGTTTTCAGTACGGCGTCCTGATCCACGACAGTGAAGCGCACGTCAATCTGGGTTGAAGTTTTGTCCTGGTATTCAACTTCGGCTTCTGCCAGTGCGGACTGACCAACCACACTCCAGTAAACCGGCTTGAAGCCCCGCACCAGGTGGCCCTTGGCGACGATCTTGCCCAACGCCCGGACAATGCCCGCCTCCACTTTCGGATCCATGGTCAGATAGGGCTTGTCCCACTCACCCATCACGCCCAGGCGGATAAAGTCGGCCTTCTGGCCTTCGATCTGTTTGGTGGCGTAGTCTCGGCAGGCCTGGCGGAAGGTTTTGTAGTCCACCTTCACGCCGGCCTTGCCGATTTCCTGCTCAACCTTGTGCTCGATGGGCAGACCGTGGCAATCCCAGCCCGGCACGTAGGGTGCGTCGTAGCCCATGAAACTGCGGGATTTCACGATCATGTCTTTCAGGATCTTGTTGACCGCATGCCCGATGTGAATGCTGCCGTTAGCGTAGGGAGGGCCATCGTGCAGGATGAACTTCTCACGACCTTGGCGCTGCTTGCGCAGATTGCCGTAAACGTTCAGGTCCTGCCAGTGCTTGATCATGTCCGGCTCGCGCTTGGCCAGGTTACCGCGCATGGGGAACGCGGTTTCCGGCAGATTCAGGGTATGCTTGTAGTCGCTCATGTCTGTGTGCGTACTCTTGGTTGGTCAGTTGAATCAGGTTTCCGGGGTGGCGGGGTTCTCCGCCAACCAGGCCCGGGCATGCTCAAAATCCCGGGCGATCTGTTGCCGAAGTTCGTCAACAGAGTCGAATTTCACTTCGTCCCGCAGGCCATGGCGGAACACGACTTCCAGGTGCTGGCCATAAAGTGTGCCAGCAAAGTCAAACAGGTGCACTTCCAGCGATGGTCGCTTGCCATCTACCGTGGGGCGCAGGCCGATGTTCGCCACGCCATCACGCCATTCCCCGGTATCGAGCCGGGCCCTCACCACGTAAACCCCTCTCAGCGCCGGCATCTGATGCAGCAGGATATTGGCGGTGGGCGCGCCGATCTGCCGGCCCAGCTGCCGGCCATATACCACCCGCCCATGGATCCGGTAAGGGTGCCCCAAGAGTCGCTCGGCTTCCTCAAGTCCGTTCACATTCAGGGCGTTGCGCACCCGGGTGCTACTCACCCGCTCTCCGTCCACGACAACGGTGCGGGTATTCTCAACTGTAAAGCCCCGTTCCTGCCCCACGCTTTGCAACAGCCTGAAGTCGCCGGCCCGGTCGCAGCCGAAGCGGAAGTCGTCGCCCACCACCAGGTGACGAACCCCAAGGCCATGGATCAGCACATCCTCGATAAAGCCCATGCCGGAATAGCTGCGGAAGGTTTCGTCAAAGCGGATACACAGCACCACATCAACGCCTTCGCCAAGCAGAGCTTCAAATTTCTGGCGAAACGGCATCAACCGGGGAGGCGCTTCCGCCCCCTTGAAAAATTCCTGGGGCTGAGGCTCGAAAATCATTACCACAGACGGCAGGTTAAGTGCCTGAGCCTTGCCTCTGACCTGATCGATGATGGTTTTGTGGCCCCGATGAACGCCGTCAAAGTTGCCGATAGTGGCCACGCACCCATCGGCCAGCGGAGAATCCGCACTTCCCGCGATACGCTTGAGATTGGTCAGGCCTCGAATCAGACGCATGTACTGCGAACCCTAATGCTGCCAATGGCTTTCGGCGCGCCGGCGCGAACGCGCGACGCACTGGTGAGAAAACGCGCGATTATACCCCAGGAGCGGGCGTGGTAGAAATGACGATGCCTTACTTCTGGCGGAATTGCCGCACGCGAACACCTGCAAGGGCCAGCGCAACAAAATAGGCGAGAACCCCAGCCACAACCAGAATCGTCATTTCCGAAGCCCTCTGCAGACCAGTAAAGGCCAGCCATTGGCCAACCGGCACGTTCAGCCAGAGGATCACCGCTGCCAGCGCGCTGTTCGCAACCGCCAGCTGCATCAGGAACTTCGGCCAGCCCGACTGGCTTTTCCAGGCGCCTTCCTTGCGAAGTCCGCGCCAGAGCAGATAACCGTTGAGCCAAGCAGAAAGCGATGTCGCCAGCGCAAGCCCGGCATGCGCCAGCGGCACGATCAGCGCCAGGTTAAACACCATATTGGCGACCATGGCGATCACACCAATCTTTACCGGGGTTTTGGTATCTTCCCGGGCGAAAAAACCCGGTGCCAGCACCTTGATCAACATGAACGCCAACAAACCCGCAGAATAGGCCCGCAGACTTTGTGCTGACATCGCGACATCGCGATCGGTCACTTCGCCGTAGTGGAACAGAGTTGCGATCAAGGGCTCTGCCAGCAAAGCCAACGCCAGGGCGGCCGGCACGCCGATCAGCAGAACGGCCCGCACAGCCCAGTCCAGGGTCGCTGCAAACTGGTCCGCAGATGCTGCCGCATGCTTGCGCGACAGACTGGGCAGAATCACCGTGGCGATCGCAATACCGAACACCCCCAATGGCAACTCCGACAAACGGTCGGAATAGTACAGCCAGGACACGCTCCCGGTTTGCAGGAAGGAGGCCAGCACGGTATCCAGTAACAGATTGATCTGGCTGACCGAAACCCCGAACAGCGCCGGCGCCATCAGCTTCAGGATACGGCTTACCCCTTCGTGCCGATAATCGATCCGAGGCCTGGGCAGAAGCCCCAGGCGCATCAGAAACGGCAACTGGAAAAACAGCTGCAAGGCACCGGCAATGAACACACCCCAGGCCAGGGCCATCACCGGCTCATCCATCACCGGTGTGAGGAAAATGGCCGCTGAAATCATCGCCAGGTTCAGTAAGACCGGAGTGAAGGCCGGCACCGCAAACCGGTCATAACTGTTGAGAATGCCACCCGCAAAGGCGGTCAGGGATATCAACAGCAGATACGGAAAGGTAATGCGCAGCATCTCGCTGGTGAGCGCAAACTTGACGTCGTCACCCAGAAATCCTGGCGCAAACACCGCGGTCAGCACCGGCGAGCCGAGCATCGCAACAAGAGTTACCGCCAGAAGCACCAAACCCAGAGAACCGGCCACGGCGTCTACCAGGCGTTTCACTTGCGAAATATCCTGCGTTTCCCGATAGGATGACAACACCGGCACAAAAGCCTGAGAAAACGCACCTTCGGCAAACAGACGCCGGAGGAAGTTGGGAATCTTGAATGCCACGAAAAACGCGTCAGCCCCCGCTCCCGCGCCATAATAGCGGGCAATCACCATATCCCGAACCAGCCCCAACACCCGGGACAGCATGGTCATCATCCCGACCACGCCAGACGATCTCAACAATCCCGGCGCCCTGGGCGGTTCTGACTTCCCTGTTGAGGGTGGCTTTCGTTGTTCGGAAGACATGATTTCGGCGTCCAGAATCCTGAGTGGAAGCTACGGGCCATCTCGGTAATCCACGAGGCGGAGTAACGCCCCCCGGCCAGCCCCAGCGCTGCGATGCCGGAGTGTATCACAGGGCTTTGCAGGCGAGGCACGAACCGTGCGGCGGCCTTGACATTTCGGGCATTCAGCGGCATAGTTCCGCGTCATTTATTTCGACGCGCTGGTTTTGGCGCGCCCGCGATGTAAAAATTTCTTTTTTATAGCAACGAATTTTCAGGAGTTTTACGGTGGCAAATTCCCCGCAAGCCAAGAAGCGCGCTCGTCAGAACGAGAAAAATCGCAAGCATAACGCCAGCCTGCGTTCCATGGCACGCACCTACATGAAAAAGGTCGACGCCAAGATCAAGGCCGGCAACCACGATGAAGCCCAGGCTGCTCTGAAAGAAGCTCAGCCGATCATGGACAGCATGGTCAACAAAGGCATCTTCGCCAAGAACAAGATTGCTCGCCACAAGAGCCGTCTGAACGCCAAAACCAAGGCTCTGAAAAGCGCCTGATTCTGTGCGAAATAAAAAAACCGGCTAATCAGCCGGTTTTTTTGTGTCTGAATCAAGCGAAAAAGATCAAACCACCACCAGATTATCCCGATGGATCATCTCCTCATCGGACACATAACCCAGAACATCATTAATGCGATCACTGGACCGGCCCGAGATGGCCCTGGCTTCATCAGCATCATAGTTAACCAGCCCCCGCGCGATTTCTTTGCCAGTCAGATCGACACAGGAGACCATCTCCCCCCTCCGGAACTGCCCGGACACAGCCTTCACACCCACCGGCAACAGACTCCGTCCACCCTGGCGCAACACCTTCACCGCACCATCATCCAGCGTGAGCTTGCCCCGGGTTTGCAAGTGACTGGCAATCCACTGCTTTCTGGCCGCCAGCCGCCCCTGCTCCGGCAACAGCAAGGTACCAATCACATCACCCTGGCGTAATCGGGCAATCACATGCTCAATCCGGCCACCAACAATCACCGTAAACGCGCCTGAGCGGGCCGCTAACCGGGCCGCCCTCAGCTTGGTCTGCATACCACCGCGCCCGAGCGCTCCGGCACCACCGCCGGCCATGGCATCCAGCTCGCGATCTTCCGCCCTGCGCTCGGTCACAAGCACGGCATCGCCGTGCTTGCGGGGGTCTTTATTAAACAACCCCACCTGATCGGTCAGAATAATCAGACCATCCGCCTCAATCAGATTAGCCACCAGCGCACCCAGGGTGTCGTTATCACCAAAGCGGATCTCGTCGGTCACCACCGTATCGTTCTCGTTCACGATCGGCACCACACCGTAATCCAGCAACGTACGCAGGGTACTGCGGCCGTTCAGGTAACGCTTGCGGTCGGAGAGGTCGTCGTGGGTCAGCAGAATCTGCGCCGTATGGATATCATGGCGCTTGAACTGGGCCTCCCAGGTCTGCACAAGCCCCATCTGCCCCACAGCAGCCGCAGCCTGCAACTCGTGCAAGCGCTGGGGGCGAACTGTCCAACCAAGGCGACTCATGCCTTCGGCGACCGAGCCGGAGGACACCACCACCACCTCCACCCCTTCGGCAATCAGCTCGGCGATCTGATCTACCCACAACCCCAACGCGGCCACATCCAGACCTTTGCCATCATTGGTCAGCAAGGCACTACCGATCTTGACCACCAGACGGCGGGCCTGTCGAAGCTGAAGGCGTTCACTCATGATAGCGCTACAGTCTCTTCCGTTAGTGAGTTATTCCGGTGCGTAAACCACTTCAACGTCGTAATCATCGTCGTCAAAGTCGTCGTCATCATCCGCGTTACGGGCCGCTCTGCGGGCCTGACGATCCGCCTCAATTTTCTGACGGGCCTCTTCGTCCATGCGACGCCTGCGCGCGGCTTCCTGCTCAGCGAAATCGGGATTGTCGGCTTCCTGCTCGGCCTGTTCCTCAATCCAGCGCATCACGGCCTGCACCAGAGGTTTGGTGCCCTCACCACTCAGCGCGGAAATGCGGAACACAGGCCCCTCCCAGCCAAGCTCATCAACAATGGCCTGACAATGGGCCTCGCGATCTTCCTCGGCGACCATATCGACCTTGTTCAGCACCAGCCAACGAGGACGGCTGGCCAGCGTTTCACTGAACTTTTCGAGTTCGTGGGCAATCGCCCTGACCGCGTCGGCCGGGGACGAGCCGTCATAAGGAGCAACATCCACCAGGTGCAGCAACAAGCGCGTCCGGACCAGGTGCTTCAGGAAACGAATACCAAGCCCTGCTCCCTCCGCGGCCCCCTCAATCAGACCAGGGATATCCGCGATAACAAAGCTTTGATGGGCCTGCACACTGACCACACCAAGATTTGGTACCAGGGTGGTGAAGGGATAATCCGCTACCTTCGGGCGCGCGGCGGAAACCGACCGGATGAACGTAGACTTGCCGGCATTGGGCAAACCCAGCAGACCGACATCAGCCAGAACCTTCAGTTCCAGACGCAGATTACGCGCCTCACCCTCAGACCCTTTGGAGGTCTGACGCGGAGCACGATTAACGGACGACTTGAAGCGGGTATTGCCAAGACCGTGAAAACCACCCTGGGCCACTTTCAGACGCTGACCTTCTTTGGTGAGATCTCCCAGCACTTCATGGGTATCCATATCCACCACTGTCGTGCCAACCGGCACCGGCAGCACCAGATCTTCGCCTTTAGTACCGGTGCAGTTACGGCCAGCGCCCGGCTCACCATTCTGGGCCTTGTATTTACGCTGGAAGCGGTAATCAATCAGGGTATTGAGTGCGCTGTCCGCCTCCAGATAGACGGAACCGCCATCCCCACCGTCACCGCCGTCGGGACCACCCTTTGGCACGTACTTTTCCCGCCGGAAGCTCAGGCAACCATGCCCGCCTTTACCGGCTTCAACAATGATGGTGGCTTCGTCTACAAATTTCATACGCCAAATGCCTTTGCATAAACTAAAAAGCCCCGCAGCCTCAAGGAAGCTTTGCGGGGCTCCGGATTCACCTGAGAACTGACTAAATCAGCATATCAGGCAAACCCAAGGTTCAACAGAACCGGATCGCCGCTGCTTACGCAGCCGGAACGATGCTTACGAACTTGCGGTTCTGCGGGCCTTTGGTTTCGAACTTCACCTGACCTTCCGCTTTCGCGAACAGGGTGTGGTCCTTGCCAATGCCTACGTTGCTGCCAGCGTGGAAACGGGTGCCACGCTGACGAACGATGATGCTGCCTGCAGATACAGACTCGCCACCGTAGCGCTTGACACCAAGTCGTTTCGACTCGGAATCGCGACCGTTACGGGTACTACCTGCTGCCTTTTTATGAGCCATTACCAGCCTCCTTCATTAAGGGGTTATTCGAGGGCTTAGCCCTGGATACCCGTGATCTTGACTTCAGTAAACCACTGACGGTGGCCCTGACGCTTCATGTGATGCTTACGACGACGGAACTTGATGATGTTCACTTTGTCGTGACGACCGTGGCTAACCACTTCTGCGGTCACCTTGGCACCTTCAACAACCGGAGCGCCAACTTTTACGTCGTCGCCATTGGCAACCAGAAGAACACGATCAAACTCAACGGAACCGCCGGTTTCAACTTCCAGCTTTTCCAGCTTCAGAGTTTCGCCTTCTTTTACACGGTGCTGCTTACCACCGCTAACAATAACTGCGTACATTCATAGTCTCCGCGATTGACCCATCCCTGCTCTTATCCACCTGGTTCTAAGGGAAGCGCTCTGGCGACCCTATTGCAGGGAGCGCAGGTTGGGATGAGTTGGGCGCGTGATTGTACGAAAACCCGTCGACCAATACAAGCCGGATTCCGGCTCAAGTTGACACTGTAAGCAGCAATACCTAGCATTGCCGCGACCTGCCCGAAAACTCAACGAAAACACCAGCAAGGGACTTACCGGCCCGATGACAGCCCAGCGCATCTACGACACCGTAGCGGATGATTTCAGCCGCGTTAACGACCTTATCATCAAGCGGCTCGCTTCCGATGTCCCGCTGGTTGAGAAAATCGCCCAGTACATTATCGAAAGCGGCGGCAAACGCCTGCGACCTTTGCTGGTTCTCCTGGCCAGCCAGGCCGCCGGCTACCAGAAAGACGATCATCTGAAGCTGGCTGCCGTGATTGAATTCCTGCATACCGCCACCCTGCTGCACGACGATGTGGTAGACACCTCCGATATGCGCCGCGGCCGCAGCACAGCCAACGCAAAATGGGGCAACGCACCCAGCGTTCTGGTCGGCGATTTCCTCTATGCCCGGGCCTTCGAAATGATGGTCGAGCTGCAGAGCCTGCCGATCATGAACGTGCTGTCGCACGCCACGGCCGTTATTGCCGAGGGCGAGGTCATGCAGCTGATGAATGTGAAGAACCCGGACTTGAGCGAAGACCAGTATATGGTCGTTATCCACAACAAGACCGCCATGCTGTTTGAAGCCGCGTCCCACACGGGCGCCCTGCTGGCCGGAGCCAGGAGGGAACAGGAAAATGCCCTGAAAGACTATGGCAAACACCTGGGGCTGGCATTCCAGCTGGTTGATGACGTTCTCGATTATCAGGGCGATGCCGAAACCATGGGCAAGAACGTGGGAGACGACCTGGCGGAAGGCAAAACCACCCTGCCGCTGATCTACGCCATGGCCAATGGTAACGAAGCCGAAAGGCAGCTGATCCGCCAGGCCATCCGGAAGGGAGGGCTGGATGACCTGCCGAAAGTACTGGATATCGTGAAGGCGTCCGGTGCCATCGAATACACCATGACAAAGGCAAAAGAGCAGGCGCAGATCGCGAGAGACCTGCTGGCCTGCCTGCCGGGCTCTGAGCACCGCCAGGCGCTGGAACTATTGACCGAAGTGGCGGTAGCCCGGGTCAGCTAGTCGACCAGGCCCTTTCAGCCGAGATGTTCACGCCCGTGGGGTGCTTCGAATTCCAGCTCTGGCCCCACCGGCACAATCTGCGTTGGGTTAATGGTGCGCTGACTTACGTAGTAGTGACGCTTGATCTGGCACAGATCCACGGTTTCAGCCACGCCCGGCACCTGATATAGCTCCCGCACATAGCCGGACAGATTCGGATAGTCGCGGATCTGCTGGCGGTTGCATTTGAAGTGGCTGTAATACACCGCATCAAATCGGATCAACGTGGTGAACAGCCGCCAATCGGCCTCGGTTAGCCGGTTACCGGTGAGATAGCGCTTCTCCGCCAGCCTTTCTTCCAGCCAGTCCAGGGAGTCGAACAGGGCCTGATAGGCCTCCTCATACTTGTCCTGCGCAGTCGCGAACCCTGCTTTGTAAACACCGTTGTTCACCGTGTGGTAAACCCGCTCATTCACCGCCTCGATGTCACCACGCAGACTTTCCGGGTAGAAATCCCGGTCGTTATTCACGCCCTCAAGGCCATCAAAGGCGGAATTGAACATCCGGATAATGTCTGCGGATTCATTACTGACAATGGTTTCGCGCTCTTTGTCCCACAACACCGGCACCGTGACCCGGCCAGAATAATGCGGGGCGGCACGGGTATAAATCTGGTGCATGAAGTCAAAATTATACAAGTCGTCTTGATGTTCTTTGCGACCGGGCCAGAACTCCCAGCCGTTTTCCACCATGTCCGGGTGCACGACAGACACCGAAATATGGTTCTCCAGACCTTTGAGCTTCCGGAAAATCAAGGTGCGGTGGGCCCAGGGGCAGGCCATGGAAACATACAAGTGATACCGGCCACTCACTGCAGGAAAACCACCCTCTCCGGCCGGCCCGGCAGAGCCATCAGCGGTTACCCAGTTCCGGAACCGCGCCGCTTCGCGCTCAAACTTGCCACCGGTTCTGCCTGTGTCATACCACTGATCGTGCCAACAGCCGTCAACCAACAAGCCCATAACTACCCTCCTGCGAGGTCAGCCACCATGACATTTGCCCTGATGAAGTGTGATGGGGCCGACCCGGTTCTGAATTAATAGAGACAGGCTAACGGCTGTGCTGCTAGGCTGATAGCAAGCATTTCTGGCAAACACTTTCAGATTATTCGAACATGCATACAGCCATTACCATCGACGCACTCAAAGTACTGGACGCTATCGACCGCAAGGGCAGTTTTGCCGGTGCCGCCAGCGAACTGTTCCGGGTTCCCTCGGCCATCAGTTACACCGTTCAGAAGCTTGAGGAAGACCTCAGCGTCAGTGTCTTTGACCGAACCGGCCACAAAGCCGTGCTCACGCCCGCCGGTCGTTACCTGCTGGAGGAAGGCCGCTCGCTGCTTGAAGCCGCCGAGAACCTGGCTCACTCTACCCGCCAGGTAGCTCAGGGCTGGGAAACCAGGCTTAGAATAGGATTCAACTCGCTGCTGCCGGCACAATGCCTGTTTCCGGCGATTGACGCTTTTTACCAATTGGGCGTTCCAGTGGATGTACAGGTGGTGGAGGAGGTCTTTGCAGGCGCCTGGGACGCCCTGCAAAGCCGGCGCGTCGACATGGTGATCGGCGCAGACCAGCTCAGCAAGCCCGCCGGAAGCTTTACCACCAAGCCACTGGGCGAGATACCTTTCGTCTTTGCCGTGGCGGCCAACCACCCTTTGGCCCAGGCAGAAGAACCCCTGAAAGAAAGCGACATCGCCCCATTTCCCGCTGCCGTTGCCGCCGACACCTCCCGCGCGCTGCCACCCGGCCATGCCGGCATCTTCCGGCGCCAACGAACCTTGACCGTCACCAACATCGACCAGAAAATTGCCATACAGGAAGCAGGCCTTGGCGTTGGCTGGCTGCCCTTGCCACGCATCCGGGAGGCACTGGCTTCAGGCCGGCTGGTGGCGAAAGCCGTGCACGAACCACGCCCCCCGATCGCCATTCACCTGGCCCGCCACAGTGAAGACAAAGGCAAGGCACTGATGTGGTTCTGGAACCGGCTGAGCGAAGACCAGAGCCTCAGCCAGTGGCTCAAGCCTGCCGATTCCTGAGGCAAAGGGGCCAACCGGCGAATTCACGACCTGAAGTATACTGACCAGCCGAATACAACGAGAAACACAAGGAGTGCGTTCCATGCGTCAGCTGTCGGAACTGGATGCCTCGTTCCTGTATCTGGAATCGGACACCACCCCGATGCACATCGGCGGCATTTATCTGTTCGATGCCAGCGGGCTGTCCAACCCACTGGCATTCAGCACCTTCGTCGCCTATCTGCGCAGCCGGCTCCACGTGGTACCTCTGTTCCGCCAGAAGCTGAAAGAAATCCCTCTCCGGCTTGGCCGCCCCTATTGGGTGGACGACGCCGATTTCAGCATCGAGCGGCACCTGGCCTACGTAAACCTTGGCGAACACGGCAAGCAGGCCAGCCTGATATCCCTGGCCTCGAAGATTCTTGAAGAGCCGCTGAAACGGGACCGACCACTCTGGCACATCACCTTTGTCGATGGTTTCCGGATCGACGATCCGGAGGGTGAAAAAGAAGGGTTTGCACTGATCGTGAAGCTGCACCATGCCGCCATTGACGCGTTTAGCGGTGAGGAAATCATGGGCAAGCTACTGGAGTACACACCCAGCCCGAGAACCATCACGCCACCACGTCCCTGGCTGCCAAGGCAGGAACCTTCAGAAGAGCGGGTTTTCCTGCAGGCCGGCGCCAACATGCTGAAAACGCCGATGCAGCTGGCCTCTCTGGCCTATAACGCCGCCGAAGCCACCACCCGTGGGCTGATCCAGAAGCAATTACACAAGCTGCCATTGCCACTGCCCTTGTTCACCGCGCCCCACAGCCCCTTCAACCGGCAGATTACCGCCAACCGGCGAATTGTCTCAACCAGCGTGGACTTGTCCCGGCTCAAAGCCATCAAGGGCTCATTGGTCGACGTCACCCTGAATGATGTGGTCCTCGGCCTGTGTGCCGAATCCCTGGCCCGATACCTCGCCAACCAGAACATAGAAACGAAATCCTCGCTGGTCGCCATGACGCCGATCTCGGTTCGTTCCAGCAGTCTTCGCAAGGCCACCGGCAATCAGATGTCAGCCATGTTGCTGGACCTGGCCACCGCAGAACCCAACCCGGCAGCCCGGATCCGGCGAATTCACCGCAATGCGGTTGAATCCGAGCCCTACCGTGAAGCCATAGCCGCAGACCGGCTGACCGAGCTACTTCCGTCAACGCTGCTGGCACTGTCCGCCCGCCTGTATTCCGAGCTGCAGGTCGCACAGCGCTACCAGCCACTGTTCAACGTGCCGATTACCAACGTACCGGGCCCGCAGGTACCGCTGTACCTGCAAGGTGCCCGACTGGTGCGCCAGTACAACAGTGCCCCATTATTCGACAGCCTTGGGTTGGTGATTGTTGCGGTCAGCTACCAGGGCCAGCTCACCCTGAACTTTACTCTTTGCCCGGACGTGGTCGCCGACAGCGACCAGCTACCGGAACTGGTACACGACAGTCTGGAAGCGATAGAGAAAGCTGCAGCGGAGCTGGGCCCCGATCAGGGCCATGAGCAGTTTCCGGAACCACAACACAACATGACCGACGATGTCCTTGCCTACGTGGAAAAACTGCTGAAAGGCGGGCTGGGCAGATTCAGAAGATAGCCGGGCCCGCAGGCCCGGCGCCGGGTTATTCGAATGCCCAACGCAAAAAGGCTTTCTTGTCTTCATCAGAAGCATCGGCCCAAATGGCTTTGAGCTGCTCCAGAGTGCTGCCTTCCTGGGGCCGGCTGGTGCTCTCGCCCCCGGAAGCCGGAACCGGAGTGCGGCTGTCCGTCAGACGGGACTGTCCGTCCCACTCCTCAGATACCGCCACGACAGTGCCATTGCCGGCAACGATCTTTGCTGAAAAGCTCTCCATCATGGTTTCGGCTTCCTGGCGACTTGCCGGCTTATCAAACTCGAAACCATAGACTGCGTCCGGGCTCGCCGTGAAACGCGCCACCTGAGTGCTGCTCTCGATAACATGCACTTTGGATTCGCCGTTGCGTACCACACCACTCTTCGCCCAGATGGTTTTGTAGCGGAACACCACCTCGTTCTCTCCCGGCAACAAACCGTAGTCCAGTGCCAGATCCTCAATCAGGAAGTTGGTCATGTTCCGACCATTCACACTGACCACCTGTATCTCACCGGGCGCCTGCAGCACAGCCGGTTTTGTCGTCGCCGGCAACTGGCCTTCCCAGGTATCCACTCTGGCCACACTCGATGCACAGCCCGCCATGACAACGCTCGCCAGAACAGCCAGCAATTTGAAAAGCCTTGGAACGTGACACATACTCACTTCATCTCCTTATCCATAGGGATGGCCGTTGGCACGGCCTGCAATGTTGAGCGCAACTCTGCCAAGCATTCTGACCATCCGGGCGGATCAGAGCAAGACACGCAACGGAATTCACTTTCACTGCAGGAAGGTCCGGAATGTGACGCCCAACGTAAGAATGTAAAAAATTGTTGAATTCGGCTGCAATTGGATTAATTTTAAACAAGTCGGCTTACACAACGCACAGCCCGAGAAGAAAAGAACAAGTGGGCTCAGGAGAAACCATGGACACTCAGCGCAGGACAGGAGAGCAAGGCCCCGTCCCGTTTCGCAGCAGTCGTTTTTTCTGCGTAGGGAGCAAATGGTACTTTACAACTCGCGAGGGCTTCGATAGCGGGCCTTTTGCCTCAAGAGAGCGGGCAGAAGTCGGCCTTAAACGCTTTCTGCATGTTGTTCGCATGCTGCCAGAAGAGCAGCAGGTGCACTAACCCACCCGACAAACCGAATGGGTGATGCCCCGCTAGATAATATAGGGCATCACCCAGACGTCAATCGCCCAAAGGCAACCCAGCGCCATGGCGCCGGCGACGACATCGTCCACCATAATCCCGAGCCCGCCGGGCAAGCGCTCATCCAGCCAGTTAATGGGCCAGGGCTTCCACACGTCAAACAGCCGGAACAGCATGAACGCCATGAGCACCCCGTAAAGCTGATCCGGAAACAGGCCCAGGGCAATCCACATCCCCACAAATTCATCCCATACAATACCGCCGTGATCATGCACTTTCAGGTCTGTCGCGGTTTTGCCACACAACCAGATACCCACCAGAAACGCCGCCAGAACCGCGAGCCAGTAGGCCAACGGAGGCATCCAGGAAAAGGCATACCAAACCGGAACAGCGGCGAGGCTACCCCAGGTTCCCGGCGCTCTCGGCGCTGCACCGCTACCAAAACCGAAGGCCAACAGGTGGACCGGATTTTTCAGAAAGCCAGGGGGCAAGATGACCTGGGCGGCGTCCGGTTCATGCATCAGCTCATCACTCATGCGGGTCTCCCAAAGTGCTCAAATCCTTGAATGACGCCAGAGACCGGCCCGCTCAGTTGAAGGCCAGGCTCCGAAGTAATCTCTCCAATGACCGTCAGCTCACGGGCCACAGAGTCGTCAAGAGTGCCGAAGGTTTCTGGCGGGATGGTGATGCAAAGCTCATAGTCATCTCCTGCTCCCAACGCCAGATCCCGGGCGTTCTCACCCTTTAATGCAACCAACTCCGCCATCATCGGTATACGTCCCGTGTCGATTCGCGCTCCGGCCCCCGAGGCATCAAGGATATGGCCGAGATCCGCCAGGAGCCCGTCAGAAATATCTATGGCAGAGGAGGCACAGCCCGCCAGCTGCTGACCCAGTGACAGACGAGGCTGCGGGAAATGATAACGTGACAACAAGGCGAGCTGGGCCGGTGAGGGCGCGGGGGCAGCAAGGTAATCAAGAGCGGCACCGGCCGCCCCGAGCGTGCCGCTGACACATATCAGGTCGCCGGGCTTCGCGCCGGATCGATACAGCGCACGCCCACTCTCAACAGTTCCGTGCACCTGGATGCTGATTGTCAGGGGGCCACGGGTAGTATCTCCGCCCGCCAGGGCGATACCAAAGGCTTTGCTGGCCCGGGCCAGCCCCTCCGAAAACGGCTTCAGCCAGCCCTGATTGGCGTCTGGCAAGGTTAAAGCCAGAGTAAAACAGACCGGGCTTGCGCCCATCGCGGCCAAATCACTTACCGCAACCGCCAGAGCTCGCCATCCGAGATAATCTGGCGAATAATCGGAAGGAAAATGAACGCCCTCTACCAGGGTGTCCACAGAAAACACCAGATCCAGCCCCGGCGATACCCGCTGGATCGCACAGTCGTCGCCGGGACCGAGAAGGAGCTGATCCTGCCCGGCACCATCAGCCAGCGGCTGGAAATACTTCCGGATCAGCTCAAATTCACCCATGAATCAACGCGGGCGGGTCTCGGCCAGGCGAAGCCGGCGGCTGAGTTTGTCCAGAATGCTGTTCACGAACTTGTGCCCTTCGGTGCCACCAAAGCGCTTGGCCATTTCAATACCCTCGTTGATGACCACTTTATAGGGCACATCGATGCGGTGTTTCAGCTCATAGGCGCCCAGGCGAACGATCGCCAGTTCAACCGGGTCGACCTCCCTGAGGGGACGATCCAGAAACGGCTCCAGCAGTTTGTCGAGCTCCGCCTGCTCGCGGTGAACGCCACGCAGAAGATCCCGAAAATACATGATATCGACCTTGCTCATGTCGTTGTCGACCATGAACTCGGCTTCGATATCAGAAATCGGCGTTTTGCTGAAGTGCCGCTGATACAAACCCTGCATGGCCAGCGCCCGTGCCCGGCGGCGATCGCCTGCCTTGGGCTGGCCGGTTTTCCCCGGCTGGGGAGAAGTGTCACCCGCTTCGCTCATTACTCACCCAACTTTTTGAACAGACTGACCATTTCCAGGGCAGTAATGGCGGCTTCCGCGCCCTTGTTGCCTGCCTTGGTGCCGGAGCGTTCGATGGCCTGCTCAATGGAATCTACGGTCAATACGCCAAAGGTAACCGGGACATCGGTTTCCAGGCTGACAGCGCCCAGGCCGCTGGAGGCCTCGCCCGCCACGTATTCAAAGTGGGGAGTACCACCACGAATTACCGCACCGAGAGCAATAATGGCGTCGTAGTCCGAGGTTTCGGCAACACGCTTGACCGCCAGTGGCATTTCATAGGCACCCGGCACACGGATAATGGCAATGTCATCATTGGAAATGCCGTGACGACGCAAGGTATCCACTGCACCTTCCACCAGACTTTCCACCACAAAGCCGTTAAACCGGCCAACCACCAGCGCATAGCGGCCGCTGCACTGGGTAAAATCACCTTCAATTACTTTGATATCTGCCATCTCGGGCTCCTTCACGGGTCATCGCCTTATTGGCGATAACCGGGTTTATCATTCGGGGGCGTAAGGTACGTATTCCACCACTTCCAGGTCGAAACCGGAGATGGCAGAGAATTTAACCGGCGGACTGAGCAGGCGCATTTTACCGACTCCAAGATCCCGGAGAATCTGGGAACCGGTACCGACGGTAAAATACACGCCGGAACTGCCCTTGCCTGAGGATCCCTGCCCTTTGTCAAAGAACTCCTGAATCCGGTCCTCCAGGTTGTAGCTGTCTTCAGCACTGTTAAGCAGCACCACCACGCCTTTGCCTTCTTCCGCAACCTTCTCTAGTGCGTGATGCAGCGGCCAGCTCCGGGAATCTTGACGTCGTGCGCCCAACAGGTCGCGCAGGGTATCGGTAATGTGCACACGCACAAACACCGGCTCATCTGGCTGGATATCGCCCATTACCATAGCCAGATGGGTAGCACCCTGGATATTGTCCCGGTAGGTGTGCAGTTTGAACACGCCGTACTCGGTATCCAGTTCGTTCTGCTCCACACACTCAACCGTGCGCTCGTTCATGGTGCGGTAATGAATCAGGTCTGCGATGGTCCCGATCTTCAGATCATGCTCTTCTGCGAACTTTTCAAGATCCGGGCGCCGGGCCATGGAGCCGTCATCATTCATGATTTCACAGATCACGCCGGCCGGCTCACAGCCGGCCAGGGCCGCCAGATCGCAGGACGCTTCGGTGTGACCGGCACGACTGAGAACGCCACCAGGATCGGACATCAGCGGGAAAATATGCCCCGGCTGAACCAGGTCAGAAGCCTTGGCATCCCGGGCAACCGCTGCCTGCACGGTACGAGCCCGGTCCGCTGCGGAAATGCCCGTGGTAACACCCTCCCGGGCCTCGATAGACAGGGTGAACTTGGTTCCGAAGCCGGAGGCATTCTGCTGCACCATCAACGGCAGACCCAGCTGTTCGCAGCGATCACGGGTCATGGGCATACAGATGAGTCCGCGGCCAAAGCGGGCCATGAAGTTGATGGCCTCTGCCGTGCAGTGCTCCGCTGCCATCACCAGATCGCCCTCATTCTCGCGATCCTCATCATCCATCAGGATGACCATTTTGCCCTGGCGAATGTCTTCAATGATTTCTTCAATGCTGTTCAGTGCCATACGGTTCTGCACCCTTTCACCCCTCCCGACAGTCTAGCCGGTTCACGGGGAATGGATTGAATGATTAGTGGCGAGCCAGGATCAGACGCTGATCCTCACCCACCTGACGACGATCCAGCACCTTCCATTGCACTTTGTCGGCCATGGTCTCCAGCGGCAAATGCGCTGTCGGCCTGCCGGTACTACCCAGGAAAACCGGGGCCTGGTAGAGCCAGAGCTCGTCCACAAGATTTTCACCGATGAACGTACCGGCCAGCGTAGGGCCGGCTTCAACCAGCAACTCGTTAATACCAAGCTCTCCCAGCGCGTCCAGCAACTCGGCGACATCAACACCGTTATCTTTCCAGGCAACCCCGGTCAGGCTGACGCCCAGCGCAGCCAGATCCTGGGCCGGGCCGGAGGCCAGTGTCGAACTGGCGCAGAATACCTGCACATTGCCACCCTGAAGAATCCTGGCGGTGGCCGGCGTACGGGCATCCCGGTCAGCGATCACCCGCAACGGCTGCCGGGACGGATCCGTGGCATCGCCGATATCGCCCATCTCGTCCCGCCGAACGGTCAACGAGGGGTCATCCGCCAGTACCGTGCCTACCCCGGTGAGGATAGCGTCGCTGATCGCCCGCAAACGCTGCACATCCGCGCGCGCCTCCGGGCCGGTTATCCACTGGCTTTCACCACTGGCCATGGCGGTCCGGCCATCAAGACTGGCCGCCATCTTCAGCCGAACCCAGGGGCGGCCGGTATTCATACGCTTCATGAAGCCAGGATTCAGACGCGAAGCCTCATCGGCCATCACGCCTTCGGTCACCCGTATGCCAGCCTCCCTGAGCATATCCAGCCCCCGACCGGACACAGACGGGTTGGGGTCTTTGGTAGCGGCAAACACATGGGCCACACCGGCATCTATCAGTGCCCGTGCGCAGGGCGGCGTGCGCCCGTAATGGCTGCAAGGCTCCAGCGTAACGTAGGCGGTGGCTCCCCGAGCCTCATGGCCTGCCTGGCTCAAAGCACGCACTTCCGCATGGGCTTCACCGGCACGCTCGTGCCAGCCCTCGCCCACAATCAGATCGCCTTTGGCAATAACACAACCAACACGGGGATTGGGATGGGTGGAATAGCGACCGCGCCAGGCCAGTTGAACGGCCCGGGCCATCATTGCCCGATCACGGTCCGAAATCATGCCTTGCCTTTGTCTGTACCGTTATCCACCAATGCCCTGGCAACATCCACCGCGGCATCACCATTGCCCTGGGACAGCCGCTCGATCTCTTCCTTGAACTCGTTGATGTCCTGAAAACTGCGGTAAACCGACGCAAAACGCACGTAGGCAACCTTGTCCAGTTGGCGCAGCTCGGTCATTACCTCCTCACCCAACTGCATCGACTTGACCTCGCGCTCACCAGTCGAGCGGAGACGATACTTGATACGGTTCAGGGCGGCATCGATTTCCTCAATGCTGACCGGACGTTTTTCCAGAGCTTTCATGATGCCGGCCCGCAGCTTTTCTTCATCAAATGGCTGCCGAGTACCGTCCTGCTTAACGACCCGGGGCATCACCAACTCGGCAGTTTCAAAGGTGGTAAATCGCTCACGGCAGGACAGACACTCCCTGCGGCGGCGAACCTGGTCACCCTCGGCCACCAGGCGCGAATCAATCACCTTGGTATCGGCTTCACCACAGAAAGGACAATGCATAAATCACCTGCTCCGGAAAGAAAGAACCCGGGCACTCACCGGAGCGCCCGGGCTGACCTGTCTCTAAGCCTGTTAGCCGTAGACCGGGAACCGCGCGCAGACAGCTTCCACCTGCTCCCGCACACGGCTATTAACCGCTTCGTCTTCAAGGTTATCGAGGATGTCACACATCCAGCCCGCCAGATTCCGACACTCGGCTTCCTTGAAGCCGCGTGTGGTCACCGCCGGAGTACCAATGCGCAGTCCGGACGTTACGAACGGTGAACGAGGATCGTTCGGCACGGCGTTCTTGTTCACGGTAATGTGCGCTTTGCCCAGTGCGGCATCCGCGTCTTTACCGGTAATGTCCTGTTTGATCAGGCTCACCAGGAACAGGTGGTTCTTGGTACCACCGGAAACCACGTCAAAGCCGCGCTCGATGAACACCTCTGCCATGGCGGCTGCGTTCTTCACGACCTGCTGCTGGTAGGCCTTGAACTCGTCGCTCATGGCTTCCTTGAAGCACACGGCCTTGGCCGCAATCACGTGCATCAACGGGCCGCCCTGACCGCCTGGGAACACAGCGGAGTTCAGCTTCTTCTGCAGATCTTCGTCATCACAGGCCAGGATCAGGCCGCCACGTGGGCCGCGCAGGGTTTTGTGCGTGGTGGTCGCAACCACGTGGGCGTGAGGTACCGGATCCGGGTAGACGCCAGCGGCGACCAGACCGGCCACGTGGGCCATGTCAACAAACAGATACGCGCCTACCTTGTCGGCGATGGCACGGAAACGGGCAAAGTCCAGCTCCTGCGAGTAAGCAGAGAAGCCCGCGATGATCATTTTCGGCTTGTGCTCGACAGCCAGAGCTTCCACTTCGTCATAATCGATCAAACCGGTCTCCGGGTTCAGGCCATACTGAACCGCGCTGTAGATCTTGCCGGAGAAGTTCACGCTGGCACCGTGGGTCAGGTGCCCACCGTGAGCAAGACTCATACCCAGAACGGTATCACCGGGCTTGAGCAGCGCCATGAACACCGCAGAGTTGGCCTGTGAACCGGAATGCGGCTGCACGTTGGCGTAGGCGGCACCAAACAGCTCCTTGGCGCGGGCAATGGCCAGATCCTCAGCGATGTCCACAAACTCGCAGCCACCGTAGTAACGCTTGCCGGGGTAACCTTCAGCGTACTTGTTGGTCAGCACACTACCTTGGGCTTCCATCACCCGCGGGCTGGTGTAGTTTTCAGACGCGATCAGTTCGATGTGTGCTTCCTGGCGCTTTTCTTCCGCCTGCATAGCGTTCCAAAGTTCGTCATCGAAACCGGCGATTTTCATATCACGAGTAAACATGGATGTGCTGCCCCTGTCTGTATGGCTGGCCCGGCGATGCCTCTTTGCAAGCCGGAACCCCTGAAAAATTGGGCCGCTATTCTATCTTGAAAGCGGGTTAAAAATCATCCTTTATGCCGTCCGCAGATACCAGCACACCGGAGGCTGTCAATTGCTATCGCGGAACGCTTTAGATACCTTACCCGGTTATTGTTCTCAGGTACCGACGTCCGTGGTATCGGCCTTCGGGGTGAGCGATCCGGGATACGCTGTAAATACGTCCCTGTACGCTCGACAAAATCATCCCTGATTTTGACGATCCCGGATCGCTCACCCCGAAGTCCTCGATCAGTCGCCTGACGTGCTTTCATTTTTCAAGCTACTGTTTGATAAAAGGAATATGCCAAAATGGCTCAATACGTATACACCATGAACCGCGTGGGCAAGGTGGTACCGCCCAAGCGGGAAATTCTGAAAGACATCTCTCTGAGCTTCTTCCCGGGCGCCAAAATCGGCGTACTTGGTTTGAACGGCGCCGGTAAATCCACCCTGCTGCGTATTATGGCGGGTGTCGACCAGGATTACATCGGTGAGGCCCGGCCACAGCCCGGCATCAATGTGGGCTACCTGCCGCAGGAGCCGGAATTGGACGAGGAGAAGACCGTAAAGGAAATCGTTGACGAGTCCGTCTCGCACGTACACAACGCTCTGGCGGAGCTGGACAAGGTTTACGCCGCCTACGCCGAGCCGGATGCGGACTTTGACGAACTGGCCAAGAAACAGGGCGAACTGGAAGCCGTTATCCAGGCTACCGATGGCCACGACATAGAGCGCAAGATGGAAGTGGCGGCAGACGCCCTGCGACTGCCGGCCTGGGACCAGAAGGTAAAAGTGCTGTCAGGTGGTGAGCGCCGCCGTGTGGCCCTTTGCCGCCTGCTGCTGTCCGGCCCTGACATGCTCCTGCTGGACGAGCCTACCAACCACCTGGATGCCGAATCCGTGGCCTGGCTGGAGCGCTTCCTGCACGATTACGACGGCACCGTTGTCGCCATCACTCACGACCGTTACTTCCTGGACAACGTCGCCGGCTGGATCCTGGAACTGGACCGTGGCCACGGCATTCCGTTCGAGGGCAACTACAGTCAGTGGCTGGAGAACAAAGAGAAGCGCCTGGAGATGGAGGCCAAGCAGGAGGCCGCTCACCAGAAAGCCATCAAGCACGAGCTGGAATGGGTACGCACCAACGCCAAGGGCCGCCAGTCCAAGAGCAAGGCACGACTGGCCCGCTTCGAGGAGATGAGCTCCCAGGAATTCCAGAAGCGCAACGAAACCAACGAACTGTATATCCCGCCCGGACCTCGCCTTGGCGACAAGGTGATCGAGGTGGACGGCATCAGCAAGGCCTTCGGCGACCGCCTGCTGTACGAGAATGTCTCGTTCCACGTTCCACCGGGTGCGATTGTTGGCATCATCGGTGGTAACGGCGCGGGGAAATCCACGCTGTTCAAGATGATCGCAGGCATGGACAAGCCGGACTCTGGCACCATCACCGTTGGTGAAACCGTGGAACTGGCCTACGTGGATCAGATGCGCGATCTCGACGGCAGCAAGACTGTGTGGGAAGAGCTTTCCGACGGCCAGGACATCATCAAGGTCGGTAACTACGAGACCCCGTCCCGGGCCTACGTGGGCCGCTTCAACTTCAAGGGCACTGACCAGCAGAAACGGGTGGGCGACCTGTCCGGCGGTGAGCGCAACCGCCTGCACCTGGCCAAGCTGCTGAAACAGGGTGGCAACGTGCTGCTGCTGGACGAACCCACCAACGACCTTGATGTGGAAACCCTGCGCGCTCTGGAAGAAGCCCTGCTGAACTTCCCGGGCTCCGCACTGGTGATCTCGCACGACCGCTGGTTCCTGGACCGGGTAGCGACCCACATCTTGGCGTTCGAAGACGACGGCGAAGTAGTCTACTTCGAAGGCAACTTCACCGATTACGACGCCGACTTCAAGAAGCGCAAAGGCGACTCCGCCATGCAGCCCAAGCGTATGAAGTACAAGAAACTGGCGTAACCGATGACCGGGCCGGCCTTCGCGTCGGCCCGCTTGCCCTCCCCGATCTGCCCGACACGGAACCATACCCATGGCCAAAGCCAAAACCGCCTTTGTATGCACCGAGTGTGGTGCCGACTATTCCAAGTGGCAGGGCCAATGTACCGCCTGCCAGGCCTGGAACACCATCAGCGAAGTACGCGGCGTCTCAGGCCCCGGCAAAGGTGCTCGCAGCGCCCGCTTTGAGGGTTATGCCGGCAGCTTGTCGGAGGTAAAAAGCCTGGACGAAGTCAGTCTGGCAGAGCAGGCACGCA
This sequence comes from Marinobacter nauticus, assembly GCF_003634635.1. Taxonomy (GTDB): domain Bacteria; phylum Pseudomonadota; class Gammaproteobacteria; order Pseudomonadales; family Oleiphilaceae; genus Marinobacter; species Marinobacter nauticus. The sequence continues at coordinate 51,541 of NZ_RBJB01000006.1, forward strand.
TCAGCACCGGCATGCAGGAATTCGACCGTGTCCTGGGTGGCGGCCTGGTGGAAGGCTCGGCGGTACTCATGGGCGGTCACCCCGGCGCGGGCAAAAGTACCCTGCTACTGCAGGCGGTTTGCCAACTGGCCGAGAAGCACTCAGCGCTGTACGTCACCGGTGAGGAATCCCTGCAACAGGTAGCCATGCGCGCCAAGCGGCTGGGCCTGCCCACCAAAGACCTGAAAATGCTCTCGGAAACCTCCGTTGAGCGGCTTATGCAGGTGGCGGAAGCGGAGAAGCCCCGCATTCTGGTAATCGACAGTATCCAGGTAATGCATGTCGCGGACATTGAATCCGCCCCTGGCTCGGTATCCCAGGTTCGGGAAAGCGCCGCCTTTCTGACCCGCTTTGCCAAGCAAACCGGCACCATCCTCTTGCTGGTGGGGCACGTCACCAAAGATGGCAGCCTGGCGGGGCCGAAGGTGCTCGAACACATGATTGACTGCTCGATCCTGCTGGAGGGCTCCAGCGACAGCCGCTACCGAACCCTGCGCGGCATCAAGAACCGCTTCGGCGCGGTTAATGAGTTGGGCGTGTTCGCCATGCTGGAACAAGGTCTGAAGGAAGTAAAAAACCCCAGCGCCATCTTCCTGAATCGAGGCGAGGAAGCGGCGCCGGGCAGCGTAGTGATGGTCGTCTGGGAAGGCACTCGGCCGATGCTGGTGGAGATTCAGGCCCTCGTGGACATGGCCCAGGGGAGCTACCCGAGACGGGTAGCGGTAGGGACTGACCAGAACCGCTTAGCGATGCTTCTGGCCGTGCTGCACCGCCATGGCGGCATGCATGTGGCCGATCAGGATGTGTTTGTAAATGTGGTGGCCGGTGTGAAGGTCAACGAAACCAGTGCGGATCTTGCTTTGCTGTCAGCTGTGGTTTCGTCATTCCGGAATCGGGCGCTGCCGCAGGACCTGGTTATTTTTGGCGAAGTTGGCTTGTCTGGCGAGATCCGGCCGGTACCAAGCGGCCAGGAGCGTATCTACGAGGCGGCCAAGCACGGTTTTACCCGGGCTTTGGTGCCCAAGGCCAACGTTCCGCGTAAGCCTGTCGATGGCATGAAAGTGATTCCGGTGACCAAGCTTTCGGATGCCCTGTCTGCTCTGGAAGAGCTCTGAGGGCACCTGTCAGCCTGAAGCAATCAACCTGAGCTCCCTAGTAATTGGTAATCCGGCACTGCAATCCGATTCCAAAGCCCAGCATGGGATTACGCTCGATAATCTCCCGAATCAGGTTGCGGTGGTAATCCCGGGTATGGATGTCGGGGATCGTCGCGCGCCCAATGTCCGCAAGACACTGGCATTGCTGCTCCGAGAAGGTTCGGGTGCAAGTGGCCACAAAACGGGAAGGCCCGTTATTCCCCGCGCCGTCGCTAGCCTGAATGCTCTCAACGATACGCGTTGCCAATACATAGGATTCAGGTAATCGACAGGCAATGTTCTGAGCAAGCTCGATGCCCGCGATTACATGACCTGTGGCGGAGGTCGCCTTACCCAAATTTCGTCCGGGATTCATATAGTTATTGCCCATTACGGCGAACGTTTTTCCGGCTCGCGCAAAGTTATTGACCACGCTTGCCTCGGCGGGCCCAAGAATCTGACACTCGTTGGCCAGATACCCTCCAAGCCCCGCAACAAACGCCAGATTCTCCTCCGTTGGCGGAAACGCCTGCCCCGATTCCAACAAGGCGTACAAAGACTGATACGCCCCAGGCACAACAACAGGTTCAGACTGACTCAGTTTCCCGAACCGGGAAATGATAACCTCACACGCTTCTCCTTCCCAGCCGTTATCACTGCAGTTACTCCAGAAGCCCCGGGCTAACGCAGCCTGCTCGCCACCCGGACAAGAGTCGGGCGAGGCACGACATGTGTCTTTGCAACCTCCGCTCAGCACGCACAAGGCATCGGCCTGGGCAATCACACCACCCCGCAGTTCCCGAAAGGTTGTTATGGCCCCGACGCCCGACGCCTCCCGAGATTTCGGAGTCTCTGTTGACGCTGGTTGTTGCCCAGCTCCAGGCTCTTTGTGCTCCGCATGCGCAGATTGCGGTAACGGCTTTTGTTTCGGGACCGGCCGGCCAACGGGCCCGGGCACTTCCGGTGCGGGCAGCACTGAGGCAACAGCGACCGGCGGCGCTAGCTCCTTATTAGCGTCCGAAGCCATGTTCACCAACTGATCCGCAGTCGCCCTGATATCTGCAGCCTTTGCTTCCCAGAAACTGCCGGAAAATGCGTTGAGAACTTTCGCCAGATGCTCCGCCTGCGCTGCAGAGCCCGCCGTCCGGACGCCAGAGACAGCTTGTTGCTGCCATCCCTCATAAATCTCAAGCGCACGGGCACCTGAGGCCGCAGTGAAGGGCCCTGAACTGTTTCCGCTGCTTGCAAGCCCACCCAAGAATGCGTGCTGAAACGACTGATAAAATCGGGAACGGGAAACCCGGGGCTCTCCTGCGCAGTACCGGCTCATCTGATTGAAGAGCACCGTTCGCTCGACCTCACTCAAGTCCTGGAAATCTTTACCGAAGTGCGGGCTGAAAGTATCCGGCCGAAACGCATTAAACACCTCAAGAAAACTGTTGAAGCGTTCGGATTGACGCTCGGACTCGATCGCTTCGTACCAACCCAACACCGATTCGGGACAGGCCTGGTTGCCGGGCGCCGTGTTGGCCGGCGCCATTCCGGGATTTCCGGAGAACATGACGGTCTGCACCACGGCCTTGGCCTGTTCGCTGGCCTCTGTGTTCAACGCCCTGATAGCAGCCAGATCATGCGATAGCATCGCCTTCGCCAGCCGTTTTCTGAAGGCACTAATGCTCTGTTTCTGCTCGCTGATCTGCTGTGCGGACATTCTGGGCTTCAGATTTTGTAGCGTCACGCTCAACGTGTTGATGCCCGCACCGCCGAAGGGGCCGGCTTGCTTGATCGCAGCCAGCTCATCAAGCACCGGTTCTGACTGGTTTCGCCGGGATAACAGCCAGGGCAGGGGCCAGCCCGAGGCCCTTGCTGTCTTAATAAATGCCAGTGTGTTGCCATCGACTGATAACACAGCTAGCTGCTGCTCGGACGCCCCCGGACCTCGTTCACGATAGGGATATAGTATGAGCACGTTCAACGACGGGAGATAACCCGCGCGAACATCAAAATCCTGATCCGCGAACGCCAGATTATTGGCTCGCCCCTGAAGGAAGGTCGTCGTCATACGGCCCTTCAGGTAGATGGTTTCACTCTGTCCCGATAGCGCCATGCCCTGATCTGACGGTGCCTGCGCATCGTTATCTAGCTCCAGAGCCAGCTCAACACTCCGGAGTTGCCCCGAGAAACTGTTGTTATCAAAACCTGTCCACGTACCCAGTACGGGTTCCGCAGAACCTGCAACAGCACTCGTTGCTGTCAGCAACGACAAACACAACAGGTGAACCAAGAAAAGAGAGAAGGTAAGTGAGCGGCCCATTGCAGAATGACCTCCGTATCATTCCAGACAAAAACACAGCAGGTTAACGTACGATAGCGATCTTTGAATCTTGTCAGTCGATAAGATGTGCGAATTCCCGTTCGAGTAACGCTTGGTCTCCAAGATTCAGCTCCACCAAACGCTTCAAGTGCGTTGCACTGTCGAGATCAATGTACTGGCAGCGAAATCCCAGCCGATGATCCTCCACATGCTTCAGCTCCACCGCCATTACAATCGCAGCTTCATGCTCATTCAGGTGAATCACCACTTCACAGGGCTTGTTCAGAGGAACCTTCCATCCTTCAGGCCGCTGAACGAGAACGCCCTTCAGGGAAATATCCAACACCTCCGTTGACCACACCACATCCTGACAATGCAGCTCACAGGGGGCGTCAAAGTTGATTCGGTGAAACCGGCGTTTTTCGGATGTTCTGTTAGACAAGGGAAAGCTCCAGACAGACGTTGTTGCTTTCTCTGACTATAGACCGGACATAAAAAGGAGTACAGCTTAGTTAAACGACACTGTTACGGAGTAAAACCCATCCGGTGAAAGACCACGATGCAGTCTCAGGAGGATATTTCCAGAAACGTCCGAAGAGGGCCGGTAGAACGGCCCTCAAACACCAATCTTGCAGGCTAGGAGAAGCGGCAATCCCCTAGTTTGGCTTTACTGGTGATACTGCCCACTAAGCTCAACAACCGCCTCAATAAACGCCCCGGCATGCTCCGGATCCACATCCGGCGTAATCCCATGCCCAAGGTTGAACACATGCCCCGAGCCAGAACCATAGCGCTTCAGGATATCCGCCACCTCCTGGCGAATGCGCGCCTTCGGCGCATACAGCATGGCCGGGTCCATGTTGCCCTGCAGGGCCACCTTGTCGCCCACGCGGGCACGGGCGTTTCCGATGTCCGTCGTCCAGTCCAGCCCCACAGCATCGGCGCCACAATCAGCGATAGACTCCAGCCACTGACCACCGTTCTTGGTGAAAACAATCACCGGCACACGGCGACCTTCGCTCTCGCGAATCAGACCATCAACAATCTTCGTCATGTAGCGCAGGGAAAACTCTTCATAGGCCCAGCTGCTCAACACACCACCCCAGGTATCAAAAATCTGCACAGCCTGGGCGCCGGCCTTGATCTGGCCATTGAGGTAGTCAATGACCGAATCTGCCAGATGGTCCAACAGACGATGCATCACCTCCGGCTGACCGTACATCAACTTCTTGGCTTCCGAGAAGGTCTTGGAAGATCCACCTTCAATCATGTAGGTGGCCAGAGTCCAGGGACTGCCAGAGAAACCGATCAGCGGCACGCGGCCATTCAGCTCCCGGCGAATGGTAGACACCGCATTCATCACGTAGTCCAGGTCAGACTCGGCATTCATCCTGGGCAGTGCATCCACATCTGCTTCCGAACGAATGACCTTGCGGAATTTCGGGCCTTCGCCGGTTTCGAAATAGAGCCCCAGCCCTAGAGCATCGGGAATGGTCAGAATGTCAGAAAACAGGATGGCGGCATCCAGGGGGTAACGCTCCAGCGGCTGCAGGGTAACCTCACAGGCCAGCGGGGTGTTTTTGCACAGACTGAGGAAGTCGCCGGCCTTGGCCCGGGTTGCGCGGTATTCCGGCAGGTAACGGCCTGCCTGGCGCATCATCCACACCGGGGTGCGGTCTACAGGCTGGCGCATCAGGGCGCGCAGGAAGCGATCGTTCTTCAGCTCGGTCATAGAGTTTCCCGTTCTCGTCGGTAAAAATGGTCAGAGACAATGGGGAGCAATGATACCCCGTTTGCACGAATAAAAAAGGGCGGCTTACCCTTAGCAAGCCGCCCTTTCTGACTCTGGTCAATCCAGCGTTAAACGTCCAGGTAGTCCAGGATGCCTTCGGCCGCCTGACGTCCTTCCCAGATTGCGGTAACCACCAGATCCGAGCCACGCACCATGTCGCCACCAGCGAAAATCTTGGCATTGCTGGTCTGGAACGGAAACTCGGCTTCTTCTGCCGCAGTCACCCGACCGGAGTCGTCCGTGTTCACGCCCAGCTCTTCAAACCAGGGTGCTGGGCTCGGGCGGAAGCCGAACGCTACCAGCACGGCATCAGCCGGAATCACTTCCTCACTGCCCGGAACCACTTCCGGACGACGACGGCCGTTTTCGTCCGGCTCACCCAGCTCCGTGGTGACTACCTTTACACCCTCAACGCGGTCTTCACCGATGATGGCGATGGGCTGACGGTTGAACAGGAACTTGACGCCCTCCTCTTTCGCGTTGGCCACTTCCCGACGGGAGCCCGGCATGTTGGCCTCATCGCGGCGATAGGCACAGGTCACGCTCTCGGCCTGCTGGCGAATGGAAGTCCGGTTACAGTCCATAGCGGTGTCACCACCACCCAGCACCACAACACGCTTGCCTTTCATATCGATGAAGTCAGATTCCTTTTTCTCGAAACCCAGGCGACGGTTAACATTCGAAATCAGGAACGGCAGGGCGTCATAGACACCCGGCAGCTCCTCACCGGGGAACCCACCTTTCATGTAGGTGTAGGTACCCATGCCCATAAAGACGGCATCGAATTCTTCCAGGATCTTGTTCAACTGAACGTCTTTACCCACCTCGGTACTCAGACGGAACTCCACGCCCATCTCCTCGAACACCTTGCGGCGGCGGGACATGACGGATTTTTCCAGCTTGAACTCAGGAATACCGAAGGTCAGCAGGCCACCGATCTCCGGGTAACGATCAAACACCACAGGCTTGACGCCGTTGCGCACCAGAACATCAGCACAACCAAGCCCTGCGGGGCCAGCGCCAATCACAGCCACCTTCTTGTCAGTCCAGGTGACATTGGACATATCCGGTTTCCAGCCCAGCGCAAATGCGGTGTCGGTAATGTACTTCTCAACAGAACCGATGGTAACCGCGCCGTAGCCGTCATTCAGGGTGCAGGCACCTTCACACAGGCGGTCCTGCGGGCACACACGACCACAGACTTCCGGCAGGGAGTTGGTCTGGTGGCACAGTTCCACCGCCTTCATGATGTTGCCCTCCGACACCAGCTTCAGCCAGTTCGGAATATAGTTGTGTACCGGGCACTTCCATTCACAGTACGGGTTACCACACGCCAGGCATCGATGGGACTGGGAGGCCGCATGGGTTTCGCTGAACGGGTGATAGATTTCCCCGAATTCCTTTTTGCGCTTCTTGGCAGGCACCTTCTTCGGGTCTACCCGCCCAACTTCCACAAACTGAAAGTCATTGTTGAGACGTTCTTTCATGTTGCCACTCTCATCAGCTCGATTTCGACGGGGGCCGCACCGGAGTGCGACCCATCAACCTTGTTGGACCTGCCCGTTATTCCGGACGGGCGCGGGTGCTTGCCAGCAGGCTGCGAAGGTTCGCGGCCTTGGGCTTGACCAGCCAGAAACGGCCGATGTAATCGTCGAAATCTTCAAGTAGGTGCTCTGCCCAGGCACTTCCGGTTTCAGAGATGTGCTCCCGGATCACGCCACGCAGGTGGTTCCGGTAGGCTTCCATGTCTTCACGGGAAATACGCTGGATCTCAACCAGTTCATGGTTGTATTTGTCCACAAAGGTGTTGTCCAGGTCCAGCACATAGGCGAACCCGCCGGTCATGCCGGCACCAAAGTTGTAGCCGGTGGACCCCAGCACGGTGACCAGACCACCCGTCATGTATTCGCAGCAGTGATCGCCAGCACCTTCAACCACGGCATGGGCGCCGGAGTTACGAACCGCAAAGCGCTCACCGGCGGTGCCGGCCGCAAACAGCTTGCCACCAGTTGCGCCATACAGACAGGTGTTACCGACAATGGAGGTTTCCTGGGTCTCAAAGTCACTACCACGGGGCGGCTTGACGACCAGCTTACCGCCGGTCATGCCTTTACCCACATAGTCGTTAGCATCACCCTCCAGAATCAGGTTCAGACCACCGACGTTCCACACACCGAAACTCTGGCCAGCGGTGCCGGTCAGGTCCAGAGTGATGGGCGCATCGGTCATGCCCTGATTGCCGTAACGGGCGGCAATCTCGCCAGACAGGCGTGCACCAATGGAACGGTCACAGTTAGTCACCCGGTAACTCCAGGCACCGCCGGACTTCTCGGCGATGGCAGCAGCGGTGTCCTGCACCATCTGCTCCGCCAGCTTACCTTCATCGAAGGGCTTGTTGCGTTCAATCTGACAGGTGTGCGGCTTGTCAGCCGGAATGTGGTCATTCTGCAGCAGACGGGTCAGATCCAGCTTCTTCTGGCGCTCGGTATTACCCGGTAGACGCTCCAGCAGGTCAACACGGCCGACCAACTCTTCCAGAGAACGCACACCCAGCTTCGCCAGCCATTCGCGAGTTTCCTCCGCCACAAAGCGGAAGAAGTTCATGGCCATTTCCACGGTGCCCTTGAAGTGCTCTTCGCGCAGATAGTCGTTCTGTGTCGCGACACCCGTCGCACAGTTATTCAGGTGGCAGATCCGCAGGTATTTACAACCCAACGCCACCATCGGAGTGGTGCCGAAGCCAAAGCTCTCCGCGCCCAGAATCGCGGCTTTCACCACGTCCAGACCAGTCTTGATGCCGCCGTCGGTCTGCAGGCGAATCTTGCCTCGCAGATCATTGGCGCGCAGCGCCTGCTGGGTTTCCGTCAGGCCCAGCTCCCAGGGGGAGCCTGCGTAGCGGATTGAGGTCAGCGGACTGGCTGCGGTACCGCCGTCATAACCGGAAACCGTAATCAGGTCGGCATAAGCCTTGGCAACGCCCGCGGCAATCGTGCCCACCCCGGGCTCTGATACCAGCTTGACGGACACCAGCGCCTCCGGGTTCACCTGTTTCAGGTCGAAGATCAGCTGCGCCAGGTCTTCAATGGAGTAGATGTCGTGGTGCGGCGGTGGCGAAATCAGGGTGACACCGGGCACCGAGTAACGCAGGCGCGCGATCAGGTCATTCACCTTACCGCCCGGCAACTGGCCGCCTTCACCCGGCTTGGCACCCTGAGCTACCTTGATCTGCATAACATCGGCGCTACGCAGGTACTCAGCGGTCACACCGAAACGACCGGAAGCCACCTGCTTGATCTTGGAACGCTTGTTAGTGCCGTGACGGGCCGGGTCTTCGCCGCCCTCACCGGAGTTGGAACGACCACCCAGCGTGTTCATGGCCACGGCCAGAGCCTCGTGCGCCTCCGGCGACAGGGCACCGAGAGACATCGCCGCAGAGTCAAAACGCGGGAAAATATTCTCCACGGGCTCAACGTCGCTCAGGTCAATTGACTGGATGCCCTCACGGAACACCAGCAGGTCGCGCAGGGTGGCAACCGGGCGCTCATTGACCAGACCGGCGTATTCCTTGTAGGTGCCATAGTCGCCACTTATCACGGCATCCTGCAGTTTGCCCACCACATCCGGGTTGAAGGCGTGATATTCCTGGCCATGCACGTACTTGAGCAGGCCGCCCTGGGAAATAGGCTTACGGGGCTTCCAGGCAACCGCGGCCAACTGCTCCTGATCCTGCTGGAAATCGAAGAAGTCGGCGCCCTGAATCCGGCTCGGCACGCCTTTGAAACACAGGTCTACCACATTGTCGGCAAGACCAATGGCTTCAAACAGTTGGGCACCGCGATAGGAGGTAATGGTGGAGATACCCATCTTCGACAGGATCTTCAGCAAGCCCTTGTTGATGCCCTTGCGGTAATTGTTCTTGGCTTCGATCGGATCCATCAGCATTTCGCCGGTGCGAATCAGATCGTTCAGGATCTGGTAGGCCAGGTACGGGTAGACCGCCGTAGCACCAAATCCGAACAGTACCGCAAAGTGATGCGGGTCCCGAGCCCAGCCGGTCTCAACAATGATGTTGGAATCGCAGCGCAGACCTCTCGCCACCAGGTGATGGTGCACTGCGCCGGTGGCCATCAGGGCATTGATCGGAAGATCGCCTTGAGCCAGGTCCTTATCGCTTAGAATCAGCAACACCTTGCCATCACGCACAACTTTTTCGGCTTCGTCGCATACCCGACGAACCGCCTGCTCCAAGCCCTCTTCAGGACGATAGCTCAGGGCGATTTTTGCCACCTCAAATCCCGGGCGATCGTTATTGCTGATCTTCAGGAACTTGGCCGGCGACAGCACCGGCGTGGTCAGGATAATCCGGTTAGCGTGCTCCGGAGACTCCTCGAAAACGTTCTGTTCCGCGCCCAGACAAGTCTCCAGAGACATGACGATGGTCTCACGGAGAGGATCAATGGGCGGGTTGGTGACCTGCGCGAATTTCTGCCGGAAATAATCCGCCACATGGCGCACCTTGCTGGACAGAACCGCCATCGGGGTATCGTCCCCCATGGAACCTACCGCCTCCTGGGCACTCTCAGCCAGTGGGCGCAGCACCTGGTCCCGCTCTTCAAACGAGATATTGAACATCTTCTGATGAACCAGAAGCTCTTCGGATTCCATCAGCTTGAATTCCGGGGTCGCCTGATTCAGCGTGGTCTCGACTCGCAGTGCATTGTCCTTGAGCCAGCGCTTGTAGGGCTGGGCTTTTTTGAGCCGCTGGTCGATATCCCCGGTATGCAGGACCTCGCCGGATTCGGTATCGATGGCCAGCATCTGACCCGGGCCAACCCGCCCCTTGGCCACCACATCATCCGGTGAGTAGCTGTACGTTCCCACTTCCGAGGCCAGGGTGATGAAATCGTCCTTGGTGATAACCCAGCGTGCGGGACGCAGACCATTGCGATCCAGCATACACAGCGCATAACGGCCATCTGACATTACCAGGCCCGCAGGGCCATCCCAAGGCTCCATATGCATGGAGTTGTACTCGTAAAAGGCCCGCAGCTCAGAATCCATGGTATCAACATTCTGCCAGGCAGGCGGAATCATCATGCGCACCGCCCGGAACAGGTCTACACCACCTGCCAGGAGCACTTCCAGCATGTTGTCCATGCTTGAGGAGTCGGAGCCAGTCAGGTTAACCAGCGGCTGCAGGGTCTGCAGATCCGGCAAATCCGGTGAGCTGAACTTGGCTGCGCGGGCAATTGCCCAATTACGGTTACCGTCGATGGTGTTTATCTCACCATTATGGGCCAGGAACCGGAACGGCTGCGCCAGTGGCCAACGCGGCATGGTGTTGGTCGAGAAGCGCTGGTGGAAAACACAGATGGCCGTTTGCAGATCCGGATCACCAAGATCCTTGTAGAAGTTGGCCAGATCCGCGGGCATCATCAGGCCTTTGTAGGCCAACGTCTTATGGGAAAGACTGCAGATATAGAATTCCGGGTCTTCCGCCATATCTCGTTCAGCATGGCGGCGCCCGACGAATAGACTGATCGCAAATTCTTTTTCTTCATTGCCGCCGGGCTCTACAAATACCTGTTCGATGCGCGGAAGACAATCCAGAGCCATGGGGCCAAGGCAACTGTCATCGACGGGCACTTCCCGCCAACCCATAATTTCAAGGCCTTGCTCCGTCAGCCTTTTTTCAATAGCTGATCGGCCAGCAGAAGCTTTTGCGTCGTCCTTAGCCAAAAAAACCTGGCCAACCGCAAACAAGTCGCCAGGTTTTTTGCCGAAGGCTGCCTGGGCAGCTTTATAGAGGAAGGCCTTGGGGCTCTGAATAAGCAGACCACAACCATCACCGGTCTTGCCATCGGCAGCAATGCCGCCCCGGTGGGTCATGCAGGTCAGAGATTCAATGGCTGTCTGCAACAGCTTATGGCTCGCTTCGCCCTTCATGTGGGCAATCAGGCCAAAACCGCAGTTGTCCCTGAACTCATCAGGATGATACAAGCCTGTTGTCATAAGCGTTCTCTCGCGTGTAAATGCTTCCCGCCAGCGACGCTACCGCACCAAAATGGTGCAAGAAATGCGCTGACACCGAAAAAAAGGGGGAAGGGATTTTACACACGTGAAACTACGTATACAATTTTTTTCGTAGTTTGGCGCCTAAAACGCACCGGAATGGTGCGAAAATCAATAATCCTCGTAGGGTCGAACCCAAGGATTCGAGATCCTCAGCACGTCGGGCAGACTAGCCGCCGCCGCCCCGGCCTCTTCTCGGCTAGAGTATTGGCCATAAACCAGCATAAACCAAGGTAAGCCCTGGCGCTCACCCTTGGTGTAGCTCAAATTCGCATCCTCGGGCGCTCGACGCAGTACATTCAACACCGTTTGTTCCTGATTGCCTGCAACAAGCTGCAGCGTCCAACCCTTACGCTGACGTAATTGGTCAAGTGCCACAAATTTAACGGGATTGTCCGGCACAAACTCTGGCTCTGGCTCTGGCTCTGGCTCTGGCTCTGGCTCTGGCTCTGGCTCTGGCTCTGGCTCTGGCTCTGGCTCTGGCTCTGGCTCTGGCTCTGGCTCTGGGACAATCTCTGTTTCAGGCGGGGCCTGTGTCAATTCCTCAGCCGCATTGTTCTCGCCCGGAACGACAGGCTCATCCTGGCGCGCAGGTGCAATCAAAGGCGCCATTTCCGGCTCAGGCTCCTCAGTACCCGGACCAATGGTAATGCTCTTACGGACTGGCTCAGGCTCAACCTCGGCGTCAGCCTGTCGCTGAACCGTGCTCTCGTATTGCTGGGAAACAAACCACCAGGATGCCGCCAGCAATAGCAGCCCCAGCGCAGGCCACCGCAAATGCGCAACCGTAAAACCAGCTTTCGAGGAGGACGTTGCCGACGACGGAACCATGTCCAGCCAAACACCCGGCGCAACACCCTTGAGTCGACCAAAGCTGCCCTGACTCAACACCTCAAGCTTTTTCAGCCGAGAGGTCGACAGCAACTCAGACTGAGAACCACCCGCCCTATGAACCCTGGGTTCGAGATATGCCTTGATGTCTTCGCGGCTTAACGGAGGCAGGTTCAGGTGATGCGCATAGGCGGAATCAGGACGATCTTCCAACTGGCTCCAAACCTGCTCGGTGCCGGCCATAATCGGAACGGCAGAAACCGACCGTTCCGAGGCCACGAAGCCTGCCACCAGAAGATTCAGAACATCCGACTCAACCCGGTCTGCATCGTCAATCAGCAGCACTTGCCGGTGACCTCGGCGGAGGCCGGATTCGGACCAGCGAAAATAACGATAAACCGCCTCTCTGGGCTCAGAGTCTGCCGGTATCCCGGATTTCGCCAGCTGTTTCAGGTAACGCGCGAGGGCCTGGCGGCTGGTAAGCGCCGATGCGGGAATTCGATGAAAATCAAGCCTTGAGGACTCGCTGCGCACCAACTCTGCCAACACCCGGGTCTTACCGGCCCCCGGCGCACCGGTCAGCACCAGCACCATATCCCCGAACCCACAAAGATGGCGCAACGTCTCCAAAGCATGCTGACGCATGGCATCCGGGAAAAACGGCGTTTCCATCTCGAGAGGATTGTCTCGAAGACCGTATCGCTGCTGGAGCCGGGGGAAAAGCCCCCCTCCGTCGGTACTGTTCAAGGATTCTTGAGTCACACGCTGTCCCTGTTTCGAAACTCAGAGCCCATCAGCCTGCCTGCGGCAGGAATGCCCTCAAGGTATCACGGATGTTGTCAGCGGAGGCATTCTCGGCGATAAAGGCGTCACCTATTGCTTTCAGGAGAACCAACCGTAGCCGACCATCCACATTCTTCTTGTCCACGGACATCAGATTCATGAAGTCCTCTGATGTCATGCCGCTCGGCGCCCACTCAGGCAAACGAGCGCGCCGAATCAGAGCAACCGCCCGGGCCCGATCATCCGCCGAGATCAGCCCCTCTCTCACTGAGAGATCGGCTGCCATCATCATACCCGTGCCCACGGCTTCACCGTGCAACCAGTTGCCGTAGCCAGCAAAGGTTTCAATGGCATGACCAAAGGTATGACCAAGATTGAGAATTGCACGCAACCCGCCCTCTCGCTCGTCAAGCGCAACAACTTCCGCCTTACAGACACAGGAACGATAGATGGCCCCACCTAATGCCTCAGCATCAAGGCGTAACAGGCTTTCCATCGAATCCTCAAGCCAGGCCAGGAAAGACTCATCCCGAATCAGACCATATTTGATCACCTCTGCGAGACCAGCAGACACCTCCCTCGCCGGCAGTGTTTGCAAGCTGTCGGTATCGATCAGCACTGCCTGGGGCTGATGGAAAGCACCGATCATGTTCTTGCCAAGCGGGTGATTTATCCCGGTTTTCCCCCCAACAGAAGAGTCCACTTGAGAGAGCAGCGTGGTTGGAACCTGAATGAAGGGAACGCCGCGCTGGTAACAGGCCGCCGCGAAACCCGCCATATCGCCCACAACACCGCCGCCCAGGGCAACGAGTGTCGTTTTGCGGGTATGTCGTTTTTCCAGAAGCGCGTCGAAAATGAGGTTGAGCGTCTGCCAATCCTTGAACTGTTCTCCATCGGGCAAGGTCACTACGTCAATGACCTTGCCGGGAAAACAGCCTTTAACCTTGTCAAGATACAGGGGGCCAACGGTATCGTTAGTTACGATCATGACCTGCTGGCCCGCCACCCAGGGTGTCAGGTCAAACGAGCCCAGCAACCCCTGCCCGATAATGATCGGATAGCTGCGCTCCCCGAGCTCAACCTTCAGCTCTCGAAGTACCTTGTGCATTATGCCTGCCCTCTTTCCGCCGCTGTCTTCTGTGGCGGGGCGTTTTAGGATTGATTCGGTTCACCAGTTGCCGAACCACAAGACGGGGGCTTTTACGATCGGTAAACATAACGATATCCGCCAACTCGGTATAGAGCGGGTCCCGAATCGCAAACAGCCTGCGCAACACGCCTTCCGGATCGTCGTTCTGCAACAACGGTCGGTTCCTGTCCTTACGTGTGCGCTCAACCTGTTGGTCTATAGACGTTTTGAGGTAAACCACCACAGCGTTCTTTTTCAGCAATCCGTGATTTTCAGCACGCATGACGGCACCACCCCCTGTCGCCAGCACCGTGCCCACCTCATTGGACAACTCGTCAAGCATTGAGGTTTCACGCTGACGAAAACCGTCCTCACCTTCAACATCGAAGATCCAGGGAATATTGGCACCACATCGCTCTTCGATAATCCGGTCCGAGTCCAGGAATCGATAGCCGAGCTCCTTGGCCAGCAACCGGCCAATGGTGCTTTTTCCAGCCCCCATGGGCCCAACCAGAACAACACGTTTGGGCAAAGACATAATTTCCGCTCAACAGGTTTCAGGCGGGTGAGAATAGCACAAGGACCGGCAATCCATAAGCGGCTCGGTATCGGGCAACAGGCCCGGAACAAAAAAACCGCCGGAGTTACCCGGCGGTTTTTTTTACTTACACCAATCTTACTGCAAGATATCGTTCTTGATGATCTTCGGCGTAATAAAGATCAACAGCTCGCTGCGCTCATCAACATGCTCGGTGCGCTTGAACAGGCGCCCGAGATAGGGGATGTCACCCAGGAACGGAGTTTTTGTGGTCTGAGTGGCAACTTCAGACTGGAAGATACCACCCAGTACAACCGTCTCGCCGTTAGCAACCAATACTTGTGTTGTCACTTCATTAGTATTGATCGAAGGGATACCTGCGGTTACTTCGCCCCGGGAATCCTGGTTGACCACGAGATCCATAATGATTTTGTCATCGGGCGTAATCTGCGGGGTCACCTCAAGAGAAAGCACCGCTTCCTTGAACGATACAGAAGTCGCACCACTGGAAGACGCTTCCTGATAAAGGATCTCTTCACCAGATTTGATCGACGCGCTCTGGCGATCTGCAGTCACCACCCTGGGCTGGGACACCACTTCCGCACGACCATCACTTTCAAGCGCTGACAACTCGAGATCGACGAGGAAATCATCGCTACCCCAACCAATCGCAAAAGATGAGGCTCCCTCGCCACTCACACCGAGATCTACACCCAATGCTCCCGGGAAGGAAATAGTGTTGCTTCCACCGCTTGCCGCATCCCGAGCCTCTTGCAGAGTACCGAGAGACCCGCCAACCGTGACAACATCATCACCGTCAACGTTATACGCCGCGCCACCCCAACGAACGCCAAGATCTTCAGCCACGTTGGTTTGAGCCCTGACGATTCTCGCTTCAATAGAAACCTGACGGACAGGAACGTCCCATGTCGATACCAGTCGACGGATTTCATCGAGCTTCTCAGCAGTTTCCCGGACACTGATTGTGTTGGTACGGGCATCAGATGAAACAAAGCCTCTGGAAGAAATGAGCTCTTCGTCCGCCTGGATCAGCTCAACAATGTCAGCCGCCTTGGCGTAATTCACCTGAATAATATCCAACCGAACCGGAGCCAACTCCGCAATTTGCTTGTTGGTCTCGAGCTCAAGCTTTTCCCTGGCCGCAATTTCTTCGGCAGGCGCGACCAACAGAACGTTGCCGATCTGACGCTTATCCAGGCCTTTGGTCTTCAAGATCAGATCCAGCGCCTGATCCCATGGCACGTTCTGCAGTCGCAGAGTGATGCTTCCACCCACTGTGTCACTGGCGACCAGGTTAAGCCCGGTAAAATCAGCAATCAGCTGAAGCACCGAACGCACTTCAATGTCTTGGAAATTCAGGGAAAGCTTGTCGCCGGTGTATGGGAATTTCTCCTCACGGCGTGCCTCGGCCTCTTCACGCGAGAGCTCTTCAATGCTTACGGTAAACTCACGACCTGACTGATAGGCAATATAGTCATATTCACCCTGTGGTCTGATCTCGACTACCGCACTGCCATCTTCCACAAAAGTATCGATGCGAGTAACCGGTGTCGCAAAATCGGTGACATCCAGCCGACGTCTCAGATCGGCAGGAACCTGAAGGTCAGGCATGGTCAGACGGATACGGCCGCCCAGCTCGTTCAGATTGACGGTCGCCGTGCTGCTACCCAGATCGACGATCACCCGACCTTCGCCCTCTTTACCACGACGGAAATCAACACCGGCCAACGCATTCGACGATGCAGGAGAAGCCGTTGTCGTACGCTGTGCCGGCTGAGAAGAGGTGGAGACGACGGCGTCAGACTCACCACCAATGGTCATTACCAGAGAGTTGCTGGTACGCACGGTATCGTGAGGCACCAATTCAACCAGGTTAAAGATCAGCCGGGTGCGATCCTTGGTTTCGACCACGGTAACGCTCTGAGCATTACCGGTACCCAGCGGGATACTGCGCTGATTCAAGGCGCTGGTGGTGTCTTTAAGATCCACCGCAATCCGGGCAGGCCGCTCTATGGTGTAGCCCGAAGGTTCCGGCGGCGTGCCATCAAACTGCATGGTGACTTCCAGCCGCTCCCCTGGCAGCGACGAAAACGACAAGTCCTGCAGCGTGACCGCGCTGGCCAGGCCGCTCCATAACCCGATGGCAATCACGCCTACGCAGACATTGAGTTTTTTGAACATCGCTAGCCTCGACCCTAAACCTGTTTGTTCGTGCATGTTTCTTGAATTCATACCGTTACCGCTCCTCAGCCTTCATCCAAAGACAGGGAGCGCGGGCGTTCTACCCATCCACCCCGGCCATTCGGAACGATTTCAATTAGCTCAATGCGGGTTTCACTGAGACCCACAATACGGCCATAGTTCTGCCCCATATAATTGCCGGTGCGAACACGGTGAATACCACCCATATCATCGCGCACCAACGCGAACAGATTGCCCTCAACCCCTTGAAGCGTGCCCACCATGGTCAACGACTTCAGATCAAAGTTCTCAAGCACCTCGCGCGGCCGATCCAGGTCCGGCTCTACGTCACTGACCGGTTGCTCATCAACCATCGTAAGTTGGACATCCACCGGCGGCTCAAAAGGTGCGCGACGGTCTGCCGCCGAGTAACTGAAAGCCTCATAGGCTTTAAACTCCGGCAAAGGCTCCACGTGTCCACGAGGCTTGGCCCGGGTATCTGCCATGAACTTGTCGAGATCCGAAAAACCGTTTCCCTGGGAACAAGCCGTCAGCAAAGACGCCAGACACACACCCAGCCAGGCCTTTCCCGCATGCTTTCCTGTCATGCTCATTCTCCAGCCCGGTAGCGGTAAGTACGTGCAACCACCTGCATATCAAGCTGGTCTCCGTCTCCGCCAATTGGTTTGATGGTTAAATCGTGCAGCGTCACGATACGCGGCAGGCTCGCCACGCTGCTTACGAAGGAAGCCAGCTCATGATACGAACCTGACACCCGAATATTAATGGGAAGCTCCGAATAGAAGTCTCGCTGCTGCTCCGGCTGAAGCTTGACTTCCTGCAACGCCAAACCGCTCCCTAACGCCGTATTGGTAATATCTTCCAACAGGCCGGGCACCTCGGTTTCACTGGGCAACTGACGCACCAGGGCTCCAAAGGTTTCTTCCATTTCTTCCATCTGGGCCTTGAACACATCCAGGTTCGCCACCTGATAGGCCTTCTGCTCGTAGCGCTGCTTGAGCTCCTGCTCTTTTCGTTCCACCTGATCGAGCTGAGCATACTGATCTTTGACAAAGAACCAGTAACCGCCACCCAGTATCAGGCCGAAGACAATTAGCACCACAATGGCCTTGACCGGAGCCGGCCAGATGCCGGCATTGTTGATATCCAGATCATTGATATCGAATTCATTAAGACTTTTCAGAGAGTCCGCGAGGCTCATCAGTTATCCTCCCCTTCGGGCTCAGGCGTCCGTTGCCGGACGGAGAGATTGAACTGGCTGTATCCGGACCGGGCGCTGTCTGCTGCAGCCACATTGGTCAGATTGGGATTGGCAAACCATTCAGAATCCTCGAACTGACGCATCAGGTTCGAAATCCGGCTGTTTGACTCGGCCATACCCACGATATCGAGTCGCTCACCGGCTTTCTTGAGATCGGTGTAGTAAAGCCCATCCGGGAGAGTCCTCACCAATTCATCGAACACCCGCACAATCACCGGTCGCTTACCCTGAAGATCCTGAATCACCTGCATGCGTGCCAACAATTCATCGCGCTGACGCTTGAGGTTTTCAATCTCCTTGATCTGCTTGTCCAGCTCTTTGGTTGCAGTCTCAATATAGGCATTACGGGATTGCTGATAGGCAATCCGGCTGTCCATATCCGATTTCCAGAGGAAAGCCAGGCCACCCGCGATAATCACGGCGCCCAGTATCATCACAACAAACTGTTTCTGCTTCTCGGCGCGAAGCTCTTCCCGCCAGGGTCTGAGGTTAATCTTTGCCATCAGTCGAAACTCCTCATTGCCAGACCGCAGGCAATCATCAACGAGGGGGCATCATTGCTTAGCGCAGAGGCGTTAACCCGGGAGCCCACCGCCATATTGGCAAACGGATTGGCCACCAGGGTTGGCGTTCCAGTTTTCTCTTCCACCATTTCCGTGAGCCCCTGAATCGACGCTGTTCCTCCGGCAAGCACCACGTAATCCACCGCGTTGTACTGACTCGCGCCGAAGAAAAACTGCAGCGCCCGCGCCACTTGCTGAACAACCGCTTCCCGGAACGGGGTCAGGACTTCCTCGTTGTAGTCGTCTGGCAAACCACCCTGCTTCTTGGCCAGACCAGCTTCTTCGAGCGACAACCCGTAACGACGCTGAATTTCTTCCGTCAGCTGTTTTCCGCCAAAAATCTGTTCGCGGGTATAGACCGTCTTACCCTCTGCCAGCACACTCAGAGTTGTCATGGTCGCGCCAATATCAACGATGGCAACCACCAATTCTTCACCCTGGGAGTCGAGCTGAGGCTCAATCAGGCTGTAAGCCCGCTCCAGAGCATAAGCTTCCACGTCGACAATCTTGGTTGTCAGCCCTGCAATTTCCAGGGCATCTTCGCGGATGTCGACGTTTTCCTTACGGCAGGCCGCCAGCAGCACATCCACCTGATCCGGGTTGGATTCGGACGGACCCTGGACTTCGAAATCGATCGCCACTTCATCGAGGGGGTAAGGAATGTACTGATCGGCTTCCAGCGCAATCTGGTCTTCCATTTCAAACTCGTTGAGACCACCGTCCATCTGGATAACCTTGGTGATCACCGCCGAGCCGGAAACAGCAACAGCCACCTGTTTCACACTGGTACGTGACTTGGACGCGACACGCTTGAGCACTTCCCCAACCGCTTCGACGTCTGTGATGTTTTTTTCAACAACTGCATTGGCCGGCAACGGCTCTACCGCATAGCTCTCGACCTTGTATCGATCGCCATGTTTTGACAGCTCTAGCAGCTTGACCGAACTGGAGCTTACATCCACTCCAAGGACGGCACTGGATTTTTTTCCTGGTAATCCGAACACGCGCTCACCCTATACCTGGTTAAATGCACCCGGCGTTGGAACCCCTGAACCACTCCCTGTAAAGGCGATCATTTCAGAGGCGTTCTATGTGTTTTTTATGTAAGAGAATTTCTTATTTATTCCGTCTACAATGCAATCTCTCGAATTTCGGGAGACATTGCAGACGGCTAGGCGACCGAACCTTCCTAAAGCAATTTCTCAAATAATAGACCTATATCCAACAGTTGTCAGAAAAAAATGTCTCATTTGTTGCGTACATCTCGCGTTTTTGCCTGGTTCTTTCTTACCGGCCTGAGTGTCGCCATTATTATTTCCTCAAGCCTGTATCTTTATCTTCGGCCCAATCTGCCACCGGTTGAGCAATTGCTGGATGTCCGGCTGCAGACGCCTTTACGGGTGTATAGCAAAGACAACAGATTAATAGCAGAATTCGGTGAAAAGAGAAGGGCACCGATCACAATAGAACAGATCCCTACAATTCAGTTACAAGCCTTTCTGGCGGCGGAAGACGCGCGGTTTTACGAGCACCTCGGAGTCGACATTAAAGGCCTGACGCGGGCTGCAGTGGAACTGATCACCACCGGAGAAATCCAGTCTGGCGGCAGTACCATCACCATGCAGGTTGCAAAAAATTACTTTTTGTCACGCGACCGGACCTTCATACGAAAGTTCAACGAGATACTGCTGGCTCTTCAGATTGAACGTGAACTGGATAAAAACAGGATTCTTGAGCTCTATCTGAACAAGATCTACCTCGGCAACCGGGCCTATGGAATCGCCGCTGCCGCTCAGGTTTACTACGACAAACCGGTGACAGAACTGTCACTGGCCCAGATGGCAATGTTGGCTGGCCTCCCCAAAGCGCCCTCT
Source organism: Marinobacter nauticus (assembly GCF_003634635.1). GTDB lineage: Bacteria > Pseudomonadota > Gammaproteobacteria > Pseudomonadales > Oleiphilaceae > Marinobacter > Marinobacter nauticus. The sequence continues at coordinate 72,096 of NZ_RBJB01000006.1, forward strand.
GCCTACAACCCCCTGGCAAATCCCGAGCGGGCCCTGATTCGCCGCAACTGGATTCTCGGCAGGATGAAAGACCTGGGCTACATCACCGAAGACGCCTGGTCTCTGGCCAGCAAAGCACCGCTGACCGCCAGCTATAACACTCGCGACGCCGAAGTGGATGCCGACTATGTGGCCGAGATGGCCCGGGCCGAAATAGTTCGCCGCTACGGAGAGAATGCTTACACCGATGGCTATAGCGTGACCCTGACCGTCGACAGCGACAAGCAACAAACCGCTACCGAAGCCCTGAGGGCAGGGCTCGAAGCCTATGACCGCCGGCACGGCTTCCGGGGCCCCATCGGACAGTTCGACATTGAAGGCCTGACCCCGGCCGAACTGTCGGACAAGATGCAGAACTACCCGCGGGTTGAAACGCTGGTGCCAGCCGTTGTGACATCAATAGACGACGAAAAGAACGAAGTAAAAGTACACGCCCGGCGCCTGGGCCCCGGCGTCATGCCCTTTGAAACCATGACCTGGGCACGCCGATTCCGAACCGAGAGCATCACCGGCCCCGAACCAGAAAAACCTTCGGATGTGGTCAACCCCGGGGACGTCATCTATGTAAAAGTTGACCAACTGCCACAGATTAAAGACTCTGAGGCAGAATCTGGCAGCGAGAGCGCATCCGCGCAGGCCGTCACCGAACTGCGAGTTTCCCTGGCGCAAGCACCCCGAATCGAGGGCGCACTTATCTCCCTGGAAGCCAAAACCGGCGCCATTGAAGCTTTGGCGGGCGGCTACAGCTTCAACCAGAGCAAGTACAATCGCGCCACCCAGGCCAGCCGCCAACCAGGCTCAACGTTCAAGCCGTTCCTGTACCTTTCCGCGCTGGAAAACGGTCGAACACCGGCGACCATCTACAACGACGCCCCGATCGTATTCGAAGACTCCGAACTTGAAACCGCATGGCGACCACAGAACTCATCGGGCCAGTTCTACGGACCAACCACCTTGCGCGAGGGCCTTTACCGCTCCCGCAATCTGGTTTCCATCCGACTGCTGAGAGACCTGGGCATCAACACCACCCTCAGCTACCTGAAGCAACTCAGACTCCCGACTGAAAACATGCCCTCCAACCTCTCGCTCTCCCTGGGCAGCGGTCTGCTGACACCCATGGAGCTGGCACGAGGCTTTGCGGTGATAGCCAATGGCGGTTACGACGTACAGCCTTACCTGATTGAACGAATCGAGGAATGGGACGGCACCGTGGTCTATGAAGCCCCGAAGACCATATTATGCGACGAGAACTGCGACGCCTCCCAGACGCAGGTCGCCGATGCCGAACAAAGCACTTCGGAGCAACCACCCGAAATTGAAGGCTTGACACTGCCAGCCTCCGCAGCCGAGGAGAACACAACCAAACCACGGATTATGCAACGCCTGGCCGACGAACGATCAATCTACATCATGCACTCCATGATGCAGGACGTGGTTCGCCGGGGAACGGGACGTCGCGCCCTGGCCCTGAATCGCAGCGACATTGCCGGCAAGACGGGCACCACCAACGAGCAGAAAGACACCTGGTTCGCGGGCTTCAACCATGATATCGCAACTACCGTCTGGGTCGGATTTGACCAACCCTCCCCTCTGGGTCGGGGCGAGTATGGCGCCAGTACCGCACTGCCGATATGGGTCGACTATATGAAAGTAGCGCTGGCAGACCAGCCAGCAGCCACCATGCCCAGGCCCAACGGCATCGTGAATATCCGCATCAACCCGGAAACCGGAGAAAGAGCCCGGCCCGGCGAAGAAGCTGTGTTCGAAATATTCAAGGAAGAAGACGCACCCTCGCCTCTGCCAGCCGAGAGTATCGGAGGGAGCGGCGACAACGGTAACGGGGACGACCTGTCACGGCAGATCTTCTGATCTGTCGCAGCACCACCCCAAGCAGGACGCACAAAAAAACCGGCGGGATCTCCGCAGGTTTTTTTTGAAGCCAGACTGCATCCCGATCAGATGATGTCGTCCATAGACTTCAGCGGGTAATGCGCAGGGTACGGATTGCGCGCAACACCGGAATCTACCGCAGCACGGGCCACGGCGGCCGGCACCACTTCCAGCAGACGAACATCCATCGGCTTTGGAATGATGTATTCCTTACCGAATTCGAACGAATCAACACCGTAGGCTTCACAGATTTCCTGCGGCACCGGCTCTTTGGCCAGCTCACGGATTGCGTTAACCGCGGCAACCTTCATTTCCTCGTTGATAGCGGTTGCACGTACATCCAGTGCACCACGGAAAATGAACGGGAAGCCAAGCACGTTGTTCACCTGGTTCGGATAGTCAGAGCGACCTGTCGCCATGATCAGATCATCACGGGTAGCCAGAGCCACTTCCGGGCTGATTTCCGGATCCGGGTTGGAACAGGCAAACACCACCGGGTTCGGCGCCATTTTCGCCAATTGCTCGGCAGACAGAAGGTCCGGGCCGGACAGACCCAGGAACACGTCGGCACCGTCGATGGCATCGTCCAGAGTACGCCTGTCGGTATCGTTAGCGAACATCGCCTTGTACTGGTTCAGATCATCACGACCAGAGTGGATCACACCCTTACGGTCGAGCATGAAGATGTTCTCAGAGCGCATACCGCAGCTGATCAGCAACTTCATGCAGGCAATGGCGGCCGCACCGGCGCCCAGACATACCACCTTTGCCTCTTCAATTTTCTTGCCCTGCAGCTCAAGAGCATTGATCATGCCGGCCGCAGTTACGATAGCGGTACCGTGCTGGTCATCGTGGAAGATGGGCACGTTACACTTTTCAATCAGCGCACGCTCAATCTCGAAGCACTCCGGTGCTTTGATGTCCTCGAGGTTGATACCACCGAAGGTATCGGCGATGCGCTCAACAGTTTCAATAAACGCTTGCGGGCTTTCGGAATTAACCTCGATGTCGAAGACGTCAATTCCGGCAAAGCGCTTGAACAGTACGCCCTTGCCTTCCATAACCGGCTTGCTCGCCAGAGGGCCGAGATTACCCAGACCCAGGATAGCGGTACCGTCAGAAATCACGGCAACCAGGTTACCCTTGGCTGTGTATTTGTAAGCGTTCTCGGGGTCCTTCGCGATCTCGCGGACCGGTTCGGCAACCCCGGGGCTGTACGCCAGGGAGAGGTCGCGGGAAGTCTGGGTCGGCTTCGTGATTTCAACACTCAGCTTACCCGGCCGCGGTTTGGCGTGATATTCAAGGGCTGCTTCTTTCAGATCTTGAGACATTGCCACTGTTCCGTTTGTCACGTTTAAAGGTAAATCCCGCTGGAGCTCGCCCAACGGAGCGCGCCATTATGGCGCGCCCGACCCAAAACGACAAGCCGAAATCGAATATTTTATGAACAGTCAATAGTGCATTTTGCGTATATAGCAAACTTTATTTTTCATTGGCGCACAAAAAAAGCGCCCAAAGGCGCTTTTTTCAACATCCCGGCGCGGATCAGTCTTTCTTGCCACCGATACGGCTGCCGAAACGCTTCTGGAAGCGATCGATACGACCACCGGTGTCCATAACCTTCTGCTTGCCGGTGTAGAACGGGTGGCACTGGGAACATACGTCCAGCTGCAGATCGTGACCGATGGTAGAACGGGTCTTGATCACATTACCGCAGGAACAGGTAGCGGTGATGTCTTCGTACTTCGGGTGAATACCTTCTTTCATGGCGAACCTCGTTAGGTCATGCCGCTACCTGATCACGGGGCATCTTTGCTGCCCAGGTGCCAGGCACCGCATGTTTGAATCAATTGAAAAGACCGTGCACAATCAAGCCCGGCCAGAAACAGACCGCGAATCTTACTGACAAACCCGACCACAGGCAAGTATCTTGGCCATCCGGAACAGTCCGGATACCATGCAACCAGCCTACTTTTGCCCGCTTTCAGGATACGCAGTTACCGTGACACGGCCCTCAACCGCTCGCATCGCCCTGAATCGCCCGCTCCGGCGACTCTTCGATTACCGAATCCCGGAGACCATGACAGTCTCACCCGGGCAACGCGTGAAAGTACCCTTTGGCAGGCAAACCCTGACCGGCCTTGTGGTGGAAACCGGCGTGACACCACCAGACGGCATTACCCTCAAGCCGATCCTGGAAGTGCTGGAGCCGTGGCTTGCCTTACCCACAGCCACCTTCCAACTCCTTAGCTGGGCCAGCGACTACTATCAGCACCCCTTGGGTGAGTGCCTGTTCACCGCTCTGCCTCCCGCATTACGCCGAGGCCGGCCGTCACAGCAGAAACAGGATGAACACTGGCAAGGCACCCAAAACATCGCCCCACTGCCGGCCAACGCCCATCGACAGAAAGCCTTGCTGGAAGCCATCCAGCGCGCCCCCGGCATATCGACCGGCGAACTGGTTAAAGCCGGCTTCAACCGCCCTCAGATCAAAAGCCTTCACGATAAAGGCCTTATCGAACTGAGCGATCCACAGCATCCGACTTCCAGCGAAAGCATCGCCACAGTAGACGGCCCCAGACTCTCACCCGCGCAACTGGCAGCGGCCAAAGAATTACCACAGGTTACAGATCGCTTCAGTACCACACTTCTTTATGGCATCACCGGGAGCGGCAAGACCGAGCTCTATCTTCATTACCTGACACAAAAACTGCGGGACGACCAACAGGCTCTGGTACTGGTTCCCGAAATCAACCTCACGCCCCAGACCCTCGAGCGCTTCCGGCGTTACTTCGGCAACCGGATTGTGGTTTGGCACTCGGCCCTGAACGACAGCGAACGCCTCGCTACCTGGCTGAGAATCCGACATGGGGAACCGGTTATTCTGATCGGCACCCGCTCCGCCGTCTTGCTGCCGTTCACGAACCTTCGCGCCATTGTTGTGGACGAAGAACATGACAACTCCTACAAGCAGGGCGAAGGGTTTCGCTATTCGGGGCGGGACGTTGCTGTCTATCGGGCTCACCTGAATCAATGCCCCGTCATCCTGGGCTCAGCAACGCCTTCGCTGGAATCCTGGCACAACGCCAAGCAAGGCAAATACCACCTTATCCGCCTGGAACAACGGGCTGGCAATGCCTCACCTCCGGAAGTGGAGCTGCTCGACATCCGCAGCCGCCCTCTGGAAGCCGGCCTCTCGCGCCCCACCCTGAACGCTATAAAGGAAACACTGGCACGAGGTGAGCAGGCACTGGTATTTGTGAACCGGCGGGGATTCGCCCCCATCATGATGTGCTTCGATTGTGGCCACATGGAGGAATGCCCGCGCTGCGATACCCGACTGACATACCATCGCCGGGACAGAGCCATGCGCTGCCATCACTGCGACTTCCAGATGGCCGCGAGCCACAGCTGCCCCAAATGCCGGAGTGAAAATTTCAAACCCGTAGGCCAGGGCACAGAGCGCACAGAAGAAACCCTGGCCGAACAGTTTCCGGACACCCCCATTGTACGGGTAGACAGGGACAGCACCCAGCGCAAAGGGAGCATCCAGAACATACTGGCTCAGGTTAACAGCGGTGCGCCCTGCATACTGGTGGGCACCCAGATGCTCGCCAAGGGCCATGACTTTCCCAACGTGACCCTGGTTGCCGTCGTCAACGCCGATGGTGGCCTGTTCAGTATCGATTTTCGGGCGCCGGAACAGATGGTGCAGACACTTTTGCAAGTGAGCGGCCGCGCTGGCCGGGGCGAAAAACCCGGCAAAGTGCTTATCCAGACCTGCCACAGCGACCACCCGCTGTTGAAATCGCTCTGCCAGGGTAATTATGCCGCTCTGGCAGACCAACTTCTGACTGAACGCCAAACCGGCGCCCTGCCACCATTCCGTGCCATGGCCATACTCCGCGCGGAAGCCGACACCATGCAGGCAAGCCTGCAACTGTTAGACAGCATTAAACCAATGACGGCCGCGAACGGCATAGAAACCTGGGGGCCGCTACCGGCGGTAATTGCACGCAAAGCCGACCGACACCGGGCGCAGCTGATCCTGTGCAGTAACCACCGGCGCCAACTCAACCATCTGCTTACTCACATTTGCCAGTACCTGGACCAATGCAAGCTGCCAGCGAGCACCAAATGGATTGTTGATGTTGACCCTCAGGAGACTGGCTGAAGATCATCATCCCGAATCGTGACACAGTCCATATTCTGCAATTCGTTACAATCTTTTTCAGAATTCACCATTCATACTCATTCAGTTTGAACTGACTGTGCTATGATTTTCAGCACTATAACCACTACTCTTGGATCAAAACCTGAGGTTGCGGTTCTCGTGCGGGAATGCGCAGGTTTATGGCTTTTGCTGTCGATGAAAACTGGAGAAACAAAATGGCATGGAAATTCCTTGCGCGTGCGGCCGCATTGTCGCTGAGCCTTTTGCTCATAGCTTGTGGAGGCGACAGTGGCTCCACACCATTAGCGGGCGGTAGCAATAACAACGGCGGAGATAACGGCTCCGGGACGCCAACCACTCCGGGCGTCACGGTTGGCTCCATCCAGCTTATTACCAGCACGCCTTCCATTGGATCTTCCGGACAAGACAAGGCTCAGATTACCGCACTTGTACGGGATCAGAATGGCATTCTTACGCCTGGTCTTGACGTGGCCTTCAATGCCTCCAATAACGGGTCACTGACCGTGACCACCCAAACCACCACGGACGCAGGCCAGGCAAGCGCCGAACTCTCGACGCAGGGAGACGCCCGCAACCGCACCATTTCCGTAACGGCATCAACCGGTGGCGTTTCAAACTCCGTGAATATCGCCGTCACCGGGACCAGCATAAGCCTCACCGGGCCTTCAGCCATCAGTAATGGCGCAAATGCCAGCTACGAGGCTCGGCTGCTTGACTCTTCAGGCCAAGGCATCGGAAACACTACGGTGTCGGTATCGAGCCAGAAGAACACCGTTTCAAGCCCAACACTGACAACCGATGCTTCCGGCCGGGTTCAGTTCCAACTGACGGCATCAAGCGGCGGCTCCGATACCGTTGTTGTCTCTGCTTACGAGGGTGAGTCAAGGGTTTCGGCACAGATCGACATCAACGTTTCAGCCGACAGCTTTTCTTTCGGCTCTCTGGCTGACAATGAAGTTGAAATTGACACTCCGCAAGCATTGTCCGTCACTTGGACTCAAAACGGAGCCCCCGTGGTCGGTCAAACGATACGCTTCTCCACAACCCGTGGGACACTCTCCAACAGCTCCGTGACAACCAACGCTCAGGGAACCGCTCAAGTCAGCATTTCCTCTTCCGACGTGGGTATTGCTGAAGTCACTGCAAGCGCTGATGCCGCCGGTGGCAGCCAGATTCAGGCAAACACCACTATTGAGTTTGTCTCTTCAGCGCCCCACGAAGTGACCATCCGCGCCTCGAAGACCCAGGTATCAACCAACGACGAGGCGAGCATCATTACCACCGTTCGCGATGTAAACGGCAACCTGGTCAAAAACGCGACCGTGGAATTCACGCTGGTAGATCCCACCGGCGGCACCCTGTCACCAGGCACCGTCAACACCGACAGCCAGGGCCGGGCGATCTCGACCTACCGGTCCACCAGCAGTATCAGCGATAAAGACGGCGTGCAGGTGACCGCCCGCATCACCCGCCAGGACAGCTCAACCGACGAGGCCTCTATTTCTCTGACGGTTGCCGGTCGAGCGCTCACGCTGATTCTCGGCACTGGCAATACCATTGCAGCACCAAACCAAACCGTCTATGACATGCCGTGGAGCGTACTGGTTACCGATGCAAATGGTAACGCCAGCGCCAACCAGCCGGTCCAACTGAGCGTTTTGCCGCTGGAATTCGACAAGGGCAGCTACAGCTACAATGGTGACCGCTGGGTTACCAACGTAACGCAAAGCTGCCTGACCAATCATGCGGATCCGGTGAACGGCACTGAAATCGCCAACCCGGCATCAGCGCCTACCTCGGTATCCACAGATGCCAGCGGCTCTGTTGAATTCGATATTCGCTATCCGAAAGGCGAGTGTAGCTGGGTACGGGTTCGCCTGACTGCGACCTCCAATGTCGAAGGCTTCACAAGCTCAAACTCCCGAGAGTTCACACTTCCCTGTCTGGCCGACGACGTAACCGACGAGAATGTGCTGCCGCCGGGAGGCACAGAGAGCCCCTATAACCCAACCGCTTGTAACTAATACTGTCTGACACGAAAGTGGGCCATAAAAGGCCCACTTTCTTTTTAAGCACCACACCCAAGCTTCACTGCCTGCTATCGCCAATATTAGCGAAGCGTTATTTCCTGAGTCTTTTTGCTTGCAGCCCAACTTTCCGCGATAATACGCCCCTTCTGTTTTCAACGGGCGCCCTGCCCTGACACCCATTCTTCTGCAAACCGAGTCATTCGACAGCATGAAAGAGACCGTATCCGAGCTTCTCCAGTCTGCACTGGCGACCCTGCAATCTGACGGCACATTGCCGGCAGACCAGAGCTTCACTCCTCAGGTGGGCAACACCAAAGACAAGTCCCACGGGGACTATGCCTGTAACATTGCCCTGGTGGCCTCCAAAGCCGCTGGCTGCCCGCCTCGCAAGCTGGCCGAAGCCCTGGTGGCGGCATTGCCTGAGAACTCCGCCGTGGAAAAAGTGGAGATTGCCGGGCCGGGGTTTATCAATTTTTTCATGAGCACTGCCAGCGCCTTCGGCATTGTGAACACCATCCTGGACGAAGCGCAGCAGTTCGGCCGCAACAACTCCGGTAACGGCGAAAAGGTTCAGGTGGAGTTTGTGTCTGCCAACCCCACCGGCCCTCTGCACGTGGGTCACGGACGGGGCGCCGCCATTGGCGATTGCCTGTGCCGCTTGCTGGAAGCCAACGGTTACAACGTTACCCGGGAGTTTTACTACAACGACGCCGGAGCCCAGATCAACAATCTGGCCCTTTCGGTGCAGTCCCGCGTTAAGGGCCTGACGCCGGAAGATGAAAGCTGGCCGGAAGATGGCTACCGGGGCGATTACATTGTCGATGTGGCAAACGCCTACCTTGCTGGCGAAACCGTGGTGGCCGACGACCGCGAGGTAACGGCAAAAGCCGATCCGGAAGACCGGGATGCCATCCGGGAATTCGCCGTCGCCTACCTGCGCCGTGAGCAGGACCTGGACCTGAAAGCCTTTGGGGTTCAGTTCGATGTGTATTTCCTGGAATCCTCTCTGTACGAGGATGGCAAGGTGGAAGCCACCGTTGAGCGCCTCAAGGCCAACGGTTACACCTATGAGCAGGATGGCGCCATGTGGCTGAAAACCACCGAGTTCGGCGACGACAAAGACCGGGTAATGCGCAAGAAAGACGGCGGCTACACCTACTTCCTGCCCGATGTCGCTTACCACCTGGACAAGTGGCAGCGCGGTTTTACCACCGTAATTAACGAGCAGGGTGCCGACCACCACTCCACCGTAACCCGTGTTCGCGCGGGACTGCAGGCCCTGAAGGCAGATATCCCCCAGGGATGGCCGGATTACGTTCTGCACCAGATGGTAATGGTGACCCGTTCCGGGCAGGAAGTAAAAATCTCCAAACGTGCCGGTAGCTACGTTACCGTGCGGGATCTGATCGACGAAGTGGGCCGGGATGCCACCCGCTTCTTCCTGGCGGCACGTCGCGTGGACTCCCAGTTGACTTTCGATATCGACCTGGCGCGCTCTCAGACCAATGAAAACCCGGTGTATTACATCCAGTATGCCCATGCCCGGATTTGCAGCGTGCTGCGCAAGCTGGCCGCCGAGGGCGTACAGCGTGGCATGAACGAATGCGTCGGCGACCTGAGCCTGCTGACTCTGGATGAAGAAAAAGAGCTGGCCAACCAGTTGGCGAAGTATCCGGAACTGATTGCCAACTCTGCCGCCCAGCGCGAGCCGCATCACCTCACCCATTACCTGCGTGAGCTGGCGGGCCAGTTCCATACTTACTACAACGCCCACAAGGTGCTGATTGAAGATACCGCCCTGCGGGACGCAAGAGTCAGCCTGTACCTGGCCGTGCGCCAGGTGATTGCCAATGGCCTGGACCTGCTCGGCGTAAGCGCACCAGAGGAGATGTAATCAGGCCATGGCCAGAGATTACGCCAGGAAAGATCGCCCTGCGGGCAAAGGGGCCGCCGCCAGCAAGCCTGCTGCCAGGCCCCGCAAGCCGTCCAAACCCCAAAAGAGTGCACCATCACACTCACAGCATGGCGCGTTGTCTATGAAAACCATCCTGTCTCTGGCCGCCGTGGGTGGCTTCATCGGCTTTATTGTCTACCTGAACACCTTGCCCGGCGGGCCGGAAACGGCAAGGCAAACCCCGATTCAGGAACAGACCCCGGTAGCGCCCAAGCAACCCGCCAACACCACGGCTAAACAGGATAGCCGGCCGAAAGAACAGAACTTCCGGTTCTATGAAATGCTGCCGGAATCCGAGGTCGTTCCGCCCAAAGTGGAAGAATATACCCCGGGCCCGGCCATGCAGGAGTTCGATTATGTCGTACAGTCTGGCTCGTTCAGGAGTAAGGAAGACGCCGAGCGACAGCGCGCACAGATCGCCTTCCAGGGACTCAGGGCTCATGTACAGCGTATTGATCTCGACAATGGAAGTGTCTGGTACCGCGTAAATGTGGGACCATTCAACTCACGCAGCCAGATGAACTCGGCGGTCGACAAGCTGGTTACTATCAATATCCAGCCTCTGGTGCGGAAGATCCCGAAAGAAGGCTGAACTTTGTTCAGCCACCTCCCCTGCTCTTGAAATCCCGCCCAGCGCCTCCATAAAGCCAAAATACAAATTCAAACAGGCAACTGGAGCGCCAATGACCACGATAGTTTCCGTACGCCGGGAGAATGAAGTCGCCATGGGCGGTGATGGCCAGGTATCCCTCGGCAACACCGTTATGAAAGGCAATGCCCGAAAGGTACGCCGCCTGTACAACGGCCAGGTAATTGCTGGTTTTGCCGGTGGCACCGCCGATGCCTTCACCTTGTTCGAGCGATTCGAGGCCCAGTTGGAAAAGCACCAGGGCAATCTCACCCGTGCCGCTGTTGAACTGGCCAAAGACTGGCGCACGGACCGAGCCCTGCGCAAGCTGGAAGCCCTGCTGGCCGTTGCGGACAAAACCGCTTCTCTGATCATTACCGGCAACGGCGACGTAATCGAGCCGGAGCAGGGGCTGATCGCTATCGGTTCCGGCGGGCCGTTTGCCCAGGCCGCCGCCCGGGCGCTGCTGGAAAACACCGAGCTCAGCGCCCACGAAATCGCCGAGAAGGCGCTCGAAATTGCCGGCGACATCTGCATTTACACCAATCAGAACCGCACTCTGGAAGTGCTGCCCATTAAAGACTGACGACCGGAGCGACCATGTCTGCAATGACTCCCCGAGAGATTGTCCACGAACTGAACAAACACATCGTGGGCCAGGAAGAAGCCAAACGCGCCGTCGCCATTGCCCTGCGTAACCGCTGGCGCCGCATGCAACTGGACAGCAGTCTGCGGGATGAAATTACCCCGAAAAACATCCTGATGATCGGCCCCACCGGCGTCGGCAAAACCGAAATTGCCCGCCGGCTGGCCAAACTGGCGGATGCCCCCTTCCTGAAAGTGGAAGCCACCAAATTCACCGAAGTGGGCTATGTAGGCCGGGATGTTGAGTCCATCATCCGCGACTTGGCCGACATGGCGGTTAAAATGCTGCGCGAACAGGAAATGAAGCGGCATGAACACCGTGCACTGGATGCCGCCGAAGACCGCATTCTGGATGCCCTGCTGCCGCCCCCCAGGGATTTTAACGAAGACAGCCAGCGCACCAATGCGGACTCCTCGACCCGACAGCTGTTCCGCAAGAAATTGAGGGAAGGCGAGCTGGACGACAAGGAAATCGAGATCGATTTGCGCAGCAGTGGAGCCGGCGTGGAGATCATGGCACCTCCGGGTATGGAAGAGATGACCTCCCAGTTGCAGAGCATGTTCTCCAACCTGTCTTCGGACAAGCGCAAAACCCGCAAGATGAAAGTGGCGGATGCCATGAAGCGGGTGAAGGACGAAGAAGCCGCCAAGCTGGTGAATGAGGAAGAGATCAAGCAGAAGGCCATTCAGGCGGTTGAGCAGAACGGGATTGTCTTTATCGATGAGATCGACAAGGTTGCCAAACGCTCGGAAAACACCTCCTCGGATGTGTCCCGGGAAGGCGTTCAGCGCGACTTGTTGCCTCTGATTGAAGGCAGCACCGTAAGCACCAAATACGGTTCCATTCGGACTGACCACATTCTGTTCATTGCCTCTGGCGCCTTCCACCTGTCCAAGCCTTCTGACCTGATTCCGGAACTGCAGGGCCGCCTGCCGATTCGCGTGGAGCTGCAGGCGCTGACGCCGGACGACTTCAAGCGCATTCTGACCGAACCGGATGCCTCGCTGGTGCAGCAGTATGAAGCGCTGATGGGCACCGAAGGTGTGAAACTGACCTTCGCCGACGATGCCATCGCCCGCATTGCGGAAGTGGCTTACAAGGTGAACGAAACCACCGAGAATATCGGTGCGCGCCGCCTGCATACCGTGCTTGAGCGCTTGCTGGAAAGTCTGTCCTACGACGCTGGCGACCAGGTCACCGATACCTTTGAGGTGACAGCGGACTACGTTGACGAGAAGCTCGGCGAGCTATCTGAAGACGAAGACCTGAGCCGCTACATTCTCTGATTCGCGGTTTCCTGAAATGCCAACAAAAAAGCCGGAGGGGATAACCTCTCCGGCTTTTTCATGCCCGTATCGGCAACATCAGTACTTATTCTGCCTTTGAGAACAGGTGCGTGACGGTACTGAAGCCGCTCGCAATCCGGTTCTTCTCGCCCTGCTTCTTGCGACCTTTGGCCACATACAGGGGCAGCATTTCACCATACAGGCTGGTACTGATGGTTCTCTGCTCATCCTCAAGACGATCCCGGCGCAGCGTAATGCCGTACTTGCGCAGTTTGGGCTCCAGTTCATCTGCCCGCCGAAGCAGATCTCGGCGGGTCATCTGATAGGCGTGTTCACACACCATACGGCGACTCTGGAAGCTGAACACATTTGAGAAAAACAGCTTGGCATCATCCCGGGTAGGTTCAAACAGCAATATGTCCTTATCCGGATAATCACGGGTGTATTGAGCAATACCCGACTGCATACGGGAATAAACCATGGTCCGGAACATCTGGGACAACAGATTCGGCATTCCGGAACGGGTAAGCTCTCCCGGCTTCATGGTCCCCGCGCGCACCGCAGCACTGGCATCGATGGGCACCTGGGGATTGACCGCCAACACCAGATCCGCGCCATCTTCAAAAGCGACCGAGGCATGCAACCCCTTTCGCAGCGTACCGTCCACGTAAAAACGACCATCAATCTCGACCGGCACGTACAGCCCCGGAGATGAAGTACTGGCTTGAACCGCCCGGGATATGGGGACATGATCGTACCCGGGCGCACCAAAGCAGACCGCCTCCGTGCTCTCCACGTCTGCAGCAACCACATACAGGCTGCGCTTGAGCTGACGAAAATCATTCGTGCGGCCAAGCATGGTGAAGGCGCGCTTCAGGTACTCGTGCAACCCCTCGTTATCGAAAAGTCCGGCCGGTGCCGCCTGGGCCAGAATGGTCATGGCTTCCAGCAGGCTCTGGTCGTAAGGGTTGTTCACAAACCGGCTGACCGCCGTTGAAAGCAAGCCCGGAACGGCGAGCAGCCGGCGCCCGATCTCACGCAAAGCCGGACGATAGAAAACCTCAGGGTGAAACGGATGAACCTCAGCTTCGTTCCTTACGAAGATGCGGCAAAGCTGGGCTGTGGTCATCTGGTTTGCCAGATTGGCAGCCACAAAAGAGCCGGCATTTACGCCGACATAGACATCGATATTATTGAAATCCAGACCATCCAGGGCTTCGTCCAGAGCCCGCAGGGCACCGATCTCGTAAATACCACCCAGAGGCCCGCCACCGCCAAGGGCGAGGCCAATTCTCGGTGCTGGCTTGAGCTCGGTCGCTGTCTTCATTGCCTGTCCTTATCGGATACTGCTGCAGGATTTCAGTTATCCAACAACCTAACAAGGGAATTTAGAGTGCGCACACTATAACCCTCACAACGCTCAGGAAACGGCCTGTTCTGCCAGTGCTGCCGACGAGGTACGGGCAGGGCGCAAGTAGCGACCAAAACCGGCATTGCGTAACGCCAGATCAACACAGCTCTTGATGACATGAGGCGAATCCAGCAACAGCACATCCTCCAACAGTTGGATGGCCCATTCCCGCCCCACGCTGCGGATCACGGATTTCACTTTCGGCAGACTCGCCGCGTTCATCGACAGGGAGTCATAGCCCATGGCCATCAGCAACAGCGCGCCGCCCGGATCACCCGCCAGTTCGCCACAGATACCCACCGGTTTGCCCACCGAATGGGCATCCTGAGCCACCCGCACCAGCGCCTGCAGCACCGCCGGATGATAGGAGTGATACAGCTGCGCCACCCTCGGGTTATTGCGATCTACCGCCAACAGGTATTGAGTCAGATCGTTGGAGCCCACGGACAGGAAATCTACCCGCTCCGCCAGCTCACGAATCTGGTAAACCGCGGCCGGAATCTCCACCATCACACCCACCTTGGGCATATGAATGTCGTACCCTTCTTCACGAACTTCGTGATAGACCCGATAGATCAGGTGCAGGGACTCCTCCACCTCAGAAATATTGCTGATCATCGGCAACATGATCTGCAGGTTGTTCAGACCCTCACTGGCCTTGAGCATGGCCCGCACCTGAACCAGGAAGATCTCGGGGTGGTCCAGCGTTACCCGGATGCCGCGCCAGCCCAGGAACGGGTTTTCTTCCTGAATAGGGAAATAGGTGAGTGCCTTGTCACCGCCAATATCGAGGGTTCGCATGGTCACCGGGTTAGGGGCAAAGGCCTCCAGCTGTTCCCGGTAGTATTCCCGCTGTTCCTGCTCTGACGGGAAGCGGTCCTTGATCATGAACGGCACTTCGGTGCGGTACAGGCCAATGCCCTCGGCACCATGGGAAAGAGAGCGCACCACGTCGGTCATCAAACCGGTATTCACCAGCAGCGAGACCCGATGACCGTCAGTGGTCTCACAGGGCTTGTCACGCAGCGCTTCAAGGCCCCGAACCAGTTCGTCTTCTTCGTCACAGATGGCCTGGAAAAAGGCTCTAAGATCCGCCGAGGGAGACGCGAAAATCTGCCCTTCGAAACCATCTACCACCAGTTCCCGGCTATCGAGCTGGTTAACCGGGATGTCTACCAGCCCCATCACCGTGGGCACACCCATAGCCCTGGCCAGGATGGCAACATGGGAGTTGCTCGATCCCTTAACCGAGACCAGTCCAACCAATTGACCTTTGGGCACTTCACCGAGCATGGCCGGCGTCAGCTCTTCACTCACCAGCACGGTGCGCTCGGGATACTCCAGATGCTTCTGCTCACCTTCCTGAAGGTGTGAGAGTAATCGGCGGCCCAGATCACGGATGTCGACTGCGCGTTCTTGCAAGTACAGGTCGTCCATCATCTCGAAATGACGAACATACTGCTGAACCACCTGTTTCAAGGCACCCTGAGCCCAGACGCCTTCCCGGATTCGATTCGCCACCTCCCCCGGTAGCGCCTCATCTCCCAGCATCCGCAGATAGACATCGAACAACGCCTGCTCTTCCGGCCGGAGCTGGGACGCAAGGCGGTTGGCAACGCGCTCGATATCTTCCCGCACCGCCGAAACAGCTGAACGAAAGAGTTCCAGCTCCTGATCGATGTCTTCGGTCGGCTTTTCCGGGACCACATCCAGATCGGCGGCAGGATAAACCACCACGCCCGTTCCAATGGCGACACCCGGCGCTCCGGGAACGCCGCTGAAACTGACATCGCGGGCTTCCTCACCCGTCAGCGACAATCCACTGATGGCACCTGTGGCCTCACTGTGGGCAATCACACCCGACAACTGGGCTGACACGGTGACCAGAAAAGCTTCTTCACCTTCATCGAAGCAACGGGAACTCTCCCGTTGCTGAACCACCAGCACGCCCAGTACCCGGCGATGGTGAATGATCGGCACCCCCAGAAACGAGCGGAAGCGTTCCTCACCGGTCTCCGGAAAGTAACGATAGCGCGGGTGGGATGGCGCATCTTCAAGATTGATGGGTTCCTCACGGGAACCGACAAGCCCCACCAGACCCTCAGAGTAGGCCAGGCTGACCTGACCCACGGAGTCTTTGTAAAGGCCTTCGGTGGCCATCAGGATGTAGCGATTAGAGGCGGGATCCAGCAGATAAACCGAGCAGACCTCTGTGCCCATGGCCTTTTGCACCCGCGATACAATGATTTCCAACGCCTCCTGGAGATCGCGGGCGCTGTTTACCTCTTGTACTAGACTTCGCAGGATGCTCAGCATGGAGTCAGTCCGTCATTTCTGATGTTCCTTCATACGCCGTGGGTTCTCGGCCCGGTGCCACTGCTCCATGTTATGAAACAGTCTGGGGGCCAGTTCCCTCAACGCGCGTCTGTATACTTCTCGTTTAAATGAAACCACCTGCCCCAACGGATACCAGTAGCTCACCCACTGCCAGCCGTCGAATTCCGGTGAATCCGTGCCATCCACGCGTACATGCGCATCTGGCGATAACATCCTCAGCAGGAACCATTTCTGTTTTTGCCCCACGCATACGGGGTGCGAGTTATGGCGTACCATCCTCCTCGGAAGCCGGTAACGCAGCCAGCCCCGGGTGCAGCTGATGATTTCCACATCGCTGGCACACAGGCCGATTTCCTCTCCAAGCTCCCGGTAGAGTGCATCCTCGGGGGTTTCGTTGTGCTTGATACCGCCCTGAGGAAACTGCCAGGAGTCCTGCCCTATTCGCCTTGCCCAGAGAACTTCTCCCCTGTGGTTGGCCAGAATGATTCCGACGTTGGGTCTGAAACCGTCTGAGTCGATCACGGCACAGTCCTCGTAGTAGTCGGCTGCCGGTCATTTTTTAACCGGCGAAAATTGTCCAAGTTGCTCTCATTCTTACAGAAACCCAAGGCTTCGGCAAACGGAGCTGTTGGCGGCACGTTACTACCATGCCGTGGTAGACTGTCGACTTTGCCATGATGCCTGTACGGATGGGAGGAGAAGGCTTGACGCTCGCGATTTTTGATCTGGATAACACTTTGCTGGCCGGGGACAGCGACCATGCATGGGGCGAATTCCTGGTGGAAGAGGGCATGGTGGATGCGGAGGAGTACAAGCGGGCCAACGACCGCTTCTATCAGGAATATCTGAATGGAGAGCTGGATGTTTTCCATTACCAGCGCTTTGTCCTGGCCCCCCTCACCCGCCACAATCTGGAAGAGCTTGAAGGCTGGCGGGCTGCTTTCATGGCCAAGAAGGTGCAGCCGATGATGCTGGACAAGGCGGTGAAGTTACTCGCGGATCATCGCGAGCGGGGCCACACGCTGATGATCATTACGGCAACCAGCCGTTTTATTACCGAACCTATTGCCGAAATGCTGGGAGTGGATCATTTGATTGCCACTGAGCCAGAGCTGGTGAACGGGAAATTCACGGGTGAAGTGGCGGGCACCCCGAGTTTTCAGGAGGGCAAGGTGGAGCGGCTGAATGACTGGCTGACTGCCCACGGCGAGAGCCTTGAGGGCGCCTGGTTCTACAGCGATTCCCACAATGATTTGCCGCTGTTGCGGAAGGTGGACAATCCTGTGGCGGTGGACCCGGACCCTACCCTGGAGAAAACGGCAATTGAGAATGGCTGGGCGGTGATTTCGCTGCGGGCGTAACGCCCGCAGATCACAAAAACCCAGTCAGGGAACGCACAAAGCAGGACTTGATATAGTCCGTCTCCGGAATCCCCGGTACGATCGGATGATCCGGCGCCTGATGGCCCTGCTCCAGTAGTTGCACAAACCGGTCGATCTTGCGGCCGCTGCTACGAATAATATCGATCAGCTTTTCCTGGGAAAGGTGCATGGAACAGGAGGCCGACACCAGTAGTCCGTCGCGCTCCAGCAGCCGGAGCCCCAATTGATTCAACCGGGCATAAGCCTGCTCACCGGCTTTCTGGTCCCGGCGGCGGGGAATCAGTGCGGGCGGGTCCAGCACCACGATGTCGAATTTTTCCTTTTCATCCGCCAGGGCTTTCAGGGCATCAAAGGCATCGCCTTCAATGGTATCCACGCTTTCCAGCCCATTCAGTTTGGCGTTGTGGTGTACCGCATCTACAGCGGCTGAGGATGCATCCACGCAGGTCACCTGGGATGCGCCGGCACAAGCGGCCTGAACGCCCCAACCGCCCACGTAACTGAACACATCAAGAACCTTTTTTCCGGGCGCGTAGGCTTGCAGGCGCTGTCGATTCATGCGGTGGTCGTAGAACCAGCCGGTTTTCTGGCCGCCCGCCAGGGGCACTTCAAAGCGGGCGCCGTTTTCTTCCACCAGCACAGTGTCGGCTTCCGGACCGTGGGCAAATTCCACGTAAGTATCCAGCCCTTCAACCTTGCGCATTTTGCCATCGTTCTTCAGCACGATGATGCGGGCATGAGCCAGGCGCTGAACAGCACGGACAATAGCCTCCTTCATCTGCTCCATGCCGGCAGTGGAGATCTGCACCACGACGACATCATCGAACCGGTCTACCACCAGGCCAGACAGGCCATCACTGTCGCCGAATACCCAGCGATAGAAGGGTTTATCGAACAATCGTTCCCGCAGACTCAGTGCCGCCTCCATGCGATCAGTCAGCCGCTTGGGGGTCATGCCGTGAGCGGCATCACGACTGGTCAAACGACCGCAGATCAGGGCATGGGGGTTCACAAACGCTACCCCCATCGGTTTGTCGTTCGATGCCCGAACCTGCACCTGCGCGCCGGGCTGAAACTCCGTCAGCGGGCTGCGGCGGGTATCCACCTCGTTGCTGTACACCCACAAGTGACCGGCCCGGAGACGACGTTCTGCGCCTTTGCGCAGATAGAGAACGGGGAATTCCATCAATAGTTATTCCTCAGCGGCCACGTGTTCAGCGTAGGCAGCCGCATCCATGAGGCCTTCCAGCTCGCCTTCGTCGGCCAGCTTTACCTTGAACATCCAGCCATCGCCGTAGGGGTCTTCGTTCACGATTTCCGGCTCGTCTTCCAGCTTTTCATTGATCTCGATGACCTCGCCGGTTACCGGGCTGAAAACGTCTGAGGCGGATTTCACGGATTCTGCCACGCCGGCTTCTTCGCCGCCGTTTACCGTTGCGCCCGTTTCCGGCACACCGATGTAGACCACGTCTCCCAGCTGCTCCTGGGCAAAATCGGTGATGCCCACGGTGGCGGTGCCGTCAGCGTCAACGCGCACCCACTGGTGAGTTTCGATGTACTTCAGATCAGAAGGGATTTCACTCATGATTTGTGTGTCCTGTGATAATTTTCCGCGCAGTTTAACCGAAGAGATTAGTTCCAGCGAATGCTGCGGGCCAGCTTCACGAACGCGTTCAGATAATCCACCGCCTCATCACGCTCCCGGAAACCCAGAAAAATCTGTTTTGGCATACCTTGTTGACCGAGTTTCAGGGCTCTGATGGGCATGTTCCGGGCATAGTCATCCACCAGCCAGCGAGGTAACGCGCTCACCCCCCGCCCTGCAGCGACCATCTGCAACATGATATCGGTGGTCTCAATGGTCTTATGGCGTGCCGGTGCGGTATGCGCCGGCAGAAAAAACCGCGTGAAGATGTCCAGACGCTCTACTGCCACCGGATAAGTAATCAGCGTTTCTTTTTCGAGTTGATGCGGCTCTACCCATTTTTCATCGGCAAGCGAATGATCTTCCGACACCACCAACACCTGTTCATAATCGAACACGGGCTCAAAACGTACACCTGGCTTATGCAACGGGTCCGGGGTAACCAGCAAGTCGATATCATGACCAAACAACGCGCCCATGCCGCCGAACTGGAACTCCTGTTTCACATCCACATCGACATCCGGCCACTGCTGCAAGTAAGGGCCTACTACTCTCAGAAGCCATTGATAGCAGGGGTGACACTCCATGCCAACTCGCAAGCTGCCGCGCTGCCCTTGGGCAATCTGGTGAATCTGCATCTCAGCGTGTTCAAACTGCGGGAGCAAACGATTGGCCAATGCCAGCAGTTGATGACCAGCCTGAGTCAAACGCAACTGACGCCCCTCTCGGAGCCAGACCGACGTGCCCAGTTGTTGCTCCAGCTTACGAATAGCGTGGGACAACGCCGACTGGGTGAGGTGTAGCTGTTCCGCCGCAGCCGTCAGCGAGCCCTGGCGCTCCACCGATCGCATGATTTCCAGATGATGCCGCTCGACCATGACCTGTCCGTGAATATTTTTCATGATTTAGTGAAATAATACCATTTTTATTCATGCAAAAGCCCGCCTAACCTTGAGGCCTGACTCACCACACAGGATTCAAGGACTCGATCATGGCAACCACACATAACCTCGGCTTCCCCCGTATCGGTGGCCAGCGTGAGCTGAAATTCGCGCTGGAAGACTATTGGGGCGGCCAGCAAACCGAACAGGAACTGGCCATCACGGCAGCCGATCTGCGCCGGCGTCACTGGCAGCAACAGGCCGGGCTCGATTACGTGCCGGTAGGCGATTTTTCCCTTTACGACCAGGTGCTGGATATGTCCGTCACTCTGGGAAACCTCCCCATCCGGGCAGCCAGCAAAGAAGGCTCGGAGCTGGACGCTTACTTCCGTGCCGCACGTGGCCGGGGTGCCAATGATAGCCCCTGCTGCGCCACTGCCGCTGGCGAGATGACCAAGTGGTTTGACACCAACTACCACTATATTGTGCCGGAGCTGACAGCTGACACTCGCTTTGAACTCAATCCGGAACGACTGTTAACACAACTGTCCGAAGCACGGAAACAGGGACTCAACGCAAAACCCGTGATTATTGGCCCGGTGACCTATCTCTGGCTGGGAAAAACCTCGGATGGAAGCAATCCTCTGGATTTGCTGGAGCGCCTGCTACCGGTGTACTCCCAACTCCTGGAAGCCCTGGCGGATGCCGGCGCGGAATGGGTTCAGATTGACGAACCTGCCCTGGTCACGGACCTGGACGCCAACTGGCGTTATGCCTTCAATCTGGCTTACCACCAGCTCAAAACGAACCGCCCGAAACTGCTATTGGCCACCTATTTCGGCGAGCTCAGGGACAATCTTCAGCTGGCGTGCGAATTGCCCGTTGCAGGCCTGCACGTTGATGCCATCAGCGCGCCGGCCGAGGTCAGTCGCGTGGCAGACTGGCTGCCGAGCCACAAGGTGCTTTCTCTCGGGGTGGTCAACGGTCGCAACATCTGGAAATCGGATCTGAACAGCACTCTAGGCTGGTTGGAACCCCTGAACGAAAAACTGGGCCAACGTCTGTGGCTGGCACCGACCTGCTCGCTTCTGCATGTCCCTGTCGATCTCTCTCAGGAACAGGAACTAGATCGCGACATTCGCAACTGGCTGGCGTTTGCGGTACAGAAACTCGACGAACTGAAGATTCTCGCCAGAGCACTGAACGAGGGCCGCAGCAGCGTGCGCGCCGAGCTGGCAGACAATCAATTGGCCATCGATAGCCGCCGCAGCTCCCATCGCGTGACCAATCCGGAGGTTCGAAAGGCCGTTGCCGCCGCCACGTCTGAGCTTGGCAATCGCCAGAGTCCCTACCCTCAGCGGATCGTCCGCCAGCGGGAGAGACTAAACCTGCCCGCCTTCCCGACCACGACCATCGGATCTTTCCCGCAAACCCGCGAGATTCGACAGGCGCGACTGCAATTCCGTAAGGGCGAGCTGAGCGAACAGGCTTACATCGAACAAATGCGAGCAGAAATCGTTCGTTGCGTGGAAGAGCAGGAAAAGCTCGGACTGGATGTCCTGGTACACGGCGAACCCGAACGTAATGACATGGTGGAATACTTTGGCGAGCAACTGGACGGCTATGCCTTCACGCGCTTCGGCTGGGTTCAGTCTTACGGTTCGCGCTGCGTGAAACCGCCGATTCTGTTTGGCGATATCCGCCGACCCCAGGCCATGACCGTGGAATGGATTCGCTATGCCCAGTCGCTGACGAACAAACCAGTGAAAGGGATGCTGACCGGCCCGGTGACGATTCTGAACTGGTCTTTCGTGCGGGATGATCAGCCTCGCAAGGATTCCTGCCTGCAACTGGCCCTGGCAATTCGCGAGGAGGTTCAGGATCTGGAACAAGCCGGCGTGAACATCATCCAGATCGACGAAGCCGCTCTGCGCGAAGGTCTGCCGCTGAGAAAGTCGGACTGGGCAACGTATCTGGAGTGGGCAATCAACAGCTTCCGCATCGCCGCCAACGGCGTAGATGACAGCACCCAGATCCATACCCATATGTGCTACTCGGAATTCAACGACATCATCGAAGCCATTGCCCGTATGGATGCCGATGTCATCACCATCGAGACCTCTCGGTCAGACATGGAACTGCTGGATGCGTTCCGGAGCTTTGAATACCCCAACGACATTGGTCCGGGCGTATACGACATCCATTCGCCCAACATTCCAGACAAGGAACATATCATCAACCTGATGACTCTGGCGGCTGAACGTATCCCCGCAGAACGGCTGTGGATTAACCCGGACTGCGGCCTGAAAACGCGGAAATGGGAAGAAGTGACGCCGGCACTGGAAACCATGGTAGCGGCAGCGCGGGAACTGAGAAGCTAGGTTTCACAAGCGGCAATCTGTGGGTGCGTCCAAGAAAATGCACCCGCAGATTTAGCGGTGCGGCTACCACTTGTCGAGCTGCAAGCCGTGCTCTTCCAGGTAATCGCCATGCTCCTCCAGATAAGACGCTGTGGCACTGGCAAAATCGTCGGGGTCACCCTCAACCTCAGTAGCGGATACTCGCATCACCTCCACCGCGTTACTTCGCTGGCTCATCATCCACATTACGACCTGGCCGCCGGGGGCCAGGCCAAGTACCAGGCTATGGCGGGGCATATAACGTTCTTTGCCACTAGGAGTCGTGGTAAGGGCGGGCACACTCATTCTGGCTTCCAGATCGTCAGGAACCCTGATCAACGTTGAGTAAAACTTCTGCTCGGCATACGAGAACCAGTGAAGCGCAATCAAGTTGGGAAACGGATCCATTTCACCGCCACCACCTCGTGGACCATACTTGCCCGTCCAACAACATGAAACAGTGCCTATAGGCACGCGCCAGCTGCGCTCACCCGACCTCTCGAGGTGCATGTTCATCACCCACATCTCATAGTGCTGGGGAGCAGCTACACCAATATACCAGGGAATATCACCTTTCTTCGGTGTGGAGCAGCCAGTGATAAGCAAGCCAACGCTGACAATCATCAAAAGCCTTCGAAGAGAATACATAACGGCACCTTATCGGTTGGCATGAATGGCGCGCTCTCCTGACGAAGCAGGAGCATTAGGACTAAAGTTTCGTCCGAAACGAATGTTCGTAACGGTTTCACCGATCATAAACCTTAACGCGTTATAGTTTGCCGAATAGTGAACATAGCGCTGCCTAATCAATGCCTGTTGACCCAAGGTCAACGAGGGAGAATCACAACCAGAAATAACTTGATGAAGAATGTCCTCGGAAACTTGCATCAAGTCATCAGGTATACGCGTTTCTTCGTCTGCACGAATATCTCGTAGCGGCACTCCAGCCTGGCTGGCCAATTCCCACATAACTTTGAAAGCTATTCTGGAATACTCTCCCCTAACCTGCCGCACCATCCGCAACGCCAGCTCTACCCGTCCATCTGGCGCCGGGTGAGCGGATACTTTCTTATGCACTTGATAATAAGCATCTCCCAGCGGACCGAGCTGACTGGGTGCTGGATCCGGTTCTTCAGATGATTGAACAGGCATGCTGTATTCCCCGATCCAGCCTTCCGATTCAAATTTGAGTTTCAAGTTATTCAGGTTATCCCATTCCATCGTCTGCTCTGGCCAACGATGACGATGTGTCGGAATCACATAGTAAGGAGTTACCAGAACATCCTCGCGTTGATTATCCGAGTAACCACCACCGATATCGGAATGCACCCCCGGCAATGAGATTTCCCGGAAGTTTTCAGGGAGACTGCCATCAGAATTCCGTAAGCTGTTGAGGGAGAAATTTTCCCGATGTTCGTCAGCTGCAATTAAATGCGCTGCGGCCTCTACCTTTTTGGGATCGAGATAGACAGTAACAGGTGCATTACGCTCATTCGACGGCGATAAATCCATGGCGAGCGGATTAATTACCGCAGCCACAGTGTCGAATACCCCCACAAAGCGGACAGCAACCTTGCCTGGCCATTCCATGTCAAATGACTGAAACATCCGCCCCAGTGCACCAGTTGGTCCTTCGAGTATTTCGTGGGCAGCCAGGCGAGCCGAGGCTGCTCCACGACTGAATCCGAATAGATCTACCGTTAGCGTTCTAATATTGCTCGACAATCCCAAACCATAAATTCGCCGAACAACTCGAAAAAACGCATTTCTCACCTGACTAACAATTCCTGTTTCCCCCATTCCAGAAACAGATCCAACCAGCGAATCACCTTCGCCAGTTTTGGTGCCAATGCCAGGTGCATAAATCAACAGACGATGTATAGCTCGACCATTCGACTCTTCACTGGACTCAATATAATGACGAGCCAGTTTCGCCACATTACTCGGCGCGTTGCTATAACTCCCACCCATTGCCAGAGACAATCGATACTCGCACTCCTCCAGGGACATATCGCCGCGCTCAAAGGCCTCAACGCACTCGGTTGCCGCGCGCTCCTCCAGTTCCCTGGAGTTTTCAGCATTGTTGAGGGTGCCATCAGTGAAGATGCCGATTTCGAGATGGATTTCCGGAGGTGCTTCAGTGGTGGAAGATTCGGTCGTCTTGGTCAGTGCAGAGACAGGCAAAACGTTATTCGAGGATGAGCTGGGCGAGCCGCCGGATTGAACGTCTTGCCGCGAAGCCTGCTCGCGCTGTTTAAGGCGATACTCCATCGCGAAATCGCCTGAAGGCAAACTTCCCACGCCCATACTGCCCTGAACCCGCAAATCTCCCGGGGTAATACCGTGCTGATTCAGAGCGTTTACTCCGGCGATGATCTCATGATCAACTCCGGCGTCTGTCACCTGCCAACGGCCCTCGCCTCCCACCTCTTCACGCCAACGCACGACGGGTGAGGATGGCTCTCCATCAATAGTGTCAAAAACCAGAAGAAGTCGCCCATCCCGTATTTCCCGGAGGACATTCTCAATATGGGTATTGCGCTGTTGATTGAACGCCCGCGCTCCCAGACCGTAAGTTGCCGGCTGTCCAAGGAGGCGCTCCAGATTTGTGTTGGGGTTGTTCTGAATAAAGCGTCGGGCTTTTTCCAAGGCAAAAAAGGGCGATTCCAGCCCTGGCAGATCCGCCGCCCGCAGATCCTGAGGTTGTATGATTTTCATTCCGTGTCATCCGTTGACGAGTTCTGATCTTCCCTGTGAAATCCCCTTCACAGGCTTGTCATATTATCAAAGCCGTCAACGTAAACCGTGATCTGCCTTCAGCCAGGCCCGAATCAATACCCGGTACTCTTCTCGTCCAGGTCAAACTCGAAACTTTCCGCTCGGCGGACTTCCGTCTTGAAGCTGCCGGAGGGATCAAGTTCCAGCCAGCGATAACCCGGTGCCAGAGGTTCCACGGCAAAGTCACTGGATCCTGTGGCGAACTGGATGCAAGTGGAAGGTGTAGCCAGCAGGCAAGCACCGTTGCGCTGCTGTTCAAGCTCTTGATGGATATGGCCCCACAGCACTACCCGAACCTGCGGATGCCGGTCAATCACTTGCCAGAAGGCGTCCCGGTTTTTGAGCCCGATTTTTTCCATCCAGTCTGAGCCGATATCCACCGGGTGGTGGTGCAGGCTAACCACAGCAGGCATCTCTGGTTGCTCGGACAAAGCCCTGTCGAGAAAACTCAGCTCATCGGCCGAAAGCTCTCCATACACCTTGCTGTGTACCGAGGAATCGAGCATGACAAACTGCCAGCCGCCCTGGATCCATTGTTTTTGATCAGAGCCGGACTCCGCCGCAATGGAAGACAACAGCGCGGAATCGTCATGATTGCCAGCAATCCAGAGCGAGGGGCAATCAAACGCCTTCAGTTGTTCAGCGAAATAGCGATACGCCTCCGGCGATGCATCCTGGGTGAGGTCTCCGGTGGCAAGAATCAGGTCGGGCTGGCCGTGATTGCGAAGCACTTCGTTAATCACCGCCGCCAGGCTGTCACGGGTGTTGACTCCCAGCAAGGCGCCATCCGCAGACGCCATCAGGTGCGGATCGGTAAGCTGCAACACATTGAGTGGGCGCGCCGTTGTGGGTTTGGTCATTCCAGGCCTGTTCTGTTTTCTGCAAGCAGTTGATAATCCAGACAAGTGTACGATGGCTTAGTTCAGATTGATTGTTCACGAATGGAAGGTGGATCACATTCTGACCAGCGGCACGCTAGATTTTGCAGTATTTGACAACTCTGCCACAGGTCCGACAACCGGCTTTATAGACTTTCGGCGAACTGAGAAACCGTTCAGAGATGAGGGATTTCAATCGATGCCTTCGCCCGCAGACCAGGCTGCATGCTCCATCGGCAGGTGCCCGAAACGCAGGCAGTAGTCCAGCCAATCGGCCAGGAAGCCGTTCACCTGAACCTTTTCATCCGGGTGATGCATAAACCGGTTCGGATAGTCATTCACGGGCGCAATCTGTCGTTGCCGGTAGCAGCTGATTACTTCGGCCATGAGGGCGTCGTGGTATACGCGCACAGTCATCCTGGGGTTGTTCAGCCATCGGCCGCTGTTGTGGACTTGCTCCAGCAGCAGGGTTTCTGTGAATCTGGCCGTTTGCAGCACTTCAATTCGCACCCGGCCCAGGTACTGGTTCTCCCGGTGCAATTCGAACTCACATACGGGCTTGCCATCCACCTCAAGCTGGCGCAGCTTGCGCAGGCGCTGATAGTTGCCGTCGCAGAGTGCCCCCAACTGACGCAGGTCCGGCACATACTGCCTGGGCCGTTTTACCCACTCCGTCATGCTTGCCACTCCCGCCGCAAACGCTCCCGGTTCAGTTGCAGCCACTGGATGGCAATAATCGCGGCGGCGTTATTGATGCGGCCATCAGCAATCATGGCAAAGCATTCTTCCGCTGACACCACGTGGCTGAGAATGTCCTCGTGCTCATGTTCCATACCGAAAACACCACCAGCCTCGGCGGTGCTGATCTGACCGCAATACAGGTGGATCATTTCCGTGGTACCGCCGGGGGACACCAGGTAATCGCAGATTTTGTCCAGGCGACTGAAACTCAGCCCAGCCTCTTCCTGACCTTCTCGCTGGGCCACCTCTTCCGGACTCTCACCATCCTCATTCATGCCAGCAACAAGTTCCAGCAACCAGGGGGACTGGTTACGGTGGAGCGCCCCCAAACGAAACTGCTCCAGAAGTACAACCTCGTCGCGCGCCGGATCGTATGGCAGCACGCAGGTGGCATCACCCCGGATAAACAGTTCCCGGGTAAAGACGGGCATGTCGCGACCATCGAAGCGCGGATGCGTCAGCCAGAGTTTGTCCATTCGGAAGAAGCCCTGGAACACGGTTTCACGTTTTTGGACTTTGACGTCGCTGGCGTTGAACTGGAATGGTTTTGGCATTACTTCACCCGGTTGCGCATTCGGCCTTGAACGATAGCCGGAGCCACGGCGGGGTGCAAGTTAACACCCCGCCAGGCTCGGATTCACGCCATCATGGAACCAAGTGAATGCGGGTCAGATCTTGTCGTAGATCTTGCTGCCCGATTCCACAAACTCCCGTGATTTCGCCTGCATACCGGCATCAATCGCCGACACCTCATCGATACCGTGCTCTGCCGCGTAATCCCGGACCTCCTGGGAGATTTTCATGGAGCAGAACTTGGGGCCACACATGGAGCAGAAATGCGCCACCTTGGCCGATTCCTTGGGAAGGGTTTCGTCGTGGTAGGCGCGGGCAGTATCCGGGTCCAGCCCCAGATTGAACTGGTCTTCCCAGCGGAACTCGAATCGCGCTTTGGACAACGCATTGTCGCGGATCTGGGCACCCGGGTGACCTTTTGCAAGGTCTGCAGCATGCGCGGCGATCTTGTAGGTGATAATGCCGGTTTTCACGTCGTCCTTGTTGGGCAGTCCAAGGTGTTCCTTGGGCGTGACATAACAAAGCATGGCACAACCGTACCAACCGATCATGGCCGCCCCGATGCCGGAGGTGATGTGGTCATAGCCCGGGGCAATATCGGTGATCAGCGGCCCGAGCGTATAGAACGGCGCTTCGTCACAGCATTCCAGCTGTTTGTCCATGTTCTCCTTGATCAACTGCATCGGCACATGGCCGGGGCCTTCGATCATGCACTGGACGTCGTGCTTCCAGGCAATTTTGGTGAGTTCTCCGAGGGTTTCCAGTTCACCAAACTGGGCGGCATCATTGGCATCGGCAATGGAGCCCGGGCGCAAGCCGTCACCAAGACTGAAGGAGACATCATAGGCCTTCATGATTTCGCAGATGTCTTCAAAGTGCTCGTACAGGAAACTTTCCTTGTGGTGAGCCAGGCACCACTTGGCCATGATGGAGCCACCTCGGGACACGATGCCGGTGGTGCGTTTGGCGGTCAGTGGTACGTGGTGCAGGCGCACGCCGGCATGGATGGTGAAGTAATCCACGCCCTGCTCCGCCTGTTCAATCAAGGTGTCGCGGAAGATTTCCCAGGTCAGGTCTTCGGCCACGCCGCCGACTTTTTCCAGGGCCTGGTAGATGGGCACGGTGCCGATGGGGACCGGAGAGTTGCGGATGATCCATTCCCGGGTTTCGTGAATGTTCTTGCCGGTGGACAGATCCATGATGGTATCCGCTCCCCAGCGAATGCCCCAGGTGAGTTTTTCCACTTCCTCCTCAATGGAGGAGGTCACTGCCGAGTTGCCAATGTTGCCGTTGATCTTCACCAGGAAGTTGCGGCCGATGATCATCGGTTCGATTTCCGGGTGGTTGATGTTGGCTGGAATGATGGCGCGGCCACGGGCCACTTCGTCGCGAACGAATTCCGGGGTGATTTCTTTCGGCAGGTTGGCACCGAATGACTGGCCGGGGTGCTGCTCGGCCAGCAATCCATTCTCTCGGGCTTCCTGCAGCTTCATGTTCTCCCGGATGGCAATGTACTCCATTTCCGGCGTAACAATGCCCTGCCGGGCGTAATGCATCTGGGACACATTGTTGCCGGGTTTGGCACGCAGGGGTTTGCGCTCGTCCATAAACCGGAGCGGATCCAGAGTCGGATCTTTCATACGCCGGCGGGTAAACTCAGAGGTATACCCTTCCAGTTGTTCGACATCGCCGCGTTCGGCAATCCATGCAGCGCGCACCGGCGGCAGCCCCTTGCGCAGATCGATGCTGGCTTCCGGGTCTGAATAGGGCCCGGAGGTGTCGTACACCACCACTGGCGGATTCTTTTCCCCGCCCATTTCAGTGGGCGTGTCACCCACAGTAATTTCCCGCATAGGCACGCGCAGATCGGCTCGGCTACCCTGCACGTATATTTTTCGTGAGCTTGGTAATGGTTTGATTGCTGCGGAGTCTACTTGTGCGGAATCGCTCAGGTAGGATGGGATGTCCGTCATCGTCTGCTCCCGTGTTTGCTCAGGTGGTCGGGTCGCGTATGACGGAGTTATGCCGAAGGTAATTCGAAACCTACTTCTGGCATGGTTCGTACGGTCTTAATCCCTACGCCGGTATTATCCGGATCAGGTCGCGGGTTCTGCGTTGCAATCTCAGCCGATCACCTGGTTCAGGCAAATCAGCACCCCGTCAAGACGCGATAAATATTCTGTTTTGCTCACAAAATGAGTGAGCTTTTCAAGTGTAGAGACGGGAACGATTATTGTCCATAATGGGCCACCAATACCTTTGGGTCACTATCGGGATAAACCCGCGCTCTACACGTTGACCTGCCGATACCTGTGTCCAGATCACGGATGCCCGGAGATAGTTTTCAGGAGCAATAATGAAGAAACGTTTACTTCCAGGTTTGATCACCCTGCTGGCAGCCCAGCCCGCTTTCTCTCTGGATCTTGTGGAGGCTTATGAGCAGGCACTGTCATATGACTCCGGCATCGCCTCTGCGCTGGCACAGTTTCAGGCCCAGCAAGCCGCCAGCGATGTGAGCAAGAGTACCTTATTGCCGCAGGTTGGTGCGTTTGCCGAAGCCAACCACACGGATTTCGACGCTGAAAACGGCCCGGGAGACAGCTACAAGTCATTCAACTATGGCGTGCAATTGTCGCAACCGGTTTTCCGCGCCGACAACTGGTTCCGCTACGACGCCAGCCAGTTCCAGACCGAAGCCGCCCAGGCCCAGTACAACCTGGCCCAGCAACAACTGATTCTGGATGTTGCAACCGCCTATTTTAATGTCCTGCGCGCTCAGGATACCGTTGCAACAGCTCGCGCGACTGAAGCAGCAATCCAGCGCCAGTATGAACAGGCGCAGGAACGCTTCGACGTCGGCCTGATCGCCATCACCGAGGTGTACGAAGCCCGCGCCAGCTATGACGACAGCAAAAGCCAGCGCATCGCAGCCGACAACCAGCTGAATGTCGCCCGGGAGCAGCTGGCGCGACTGACCGGCGAATACGCCGATGACCTGGAAAACCTGCGCGAGAATTTCCCGCTCGGTCGACCTGAGCCCATGAACCCGAATGCCTGGGAAACAACAGCCCTGGACCAGAACTGGTCCATTCAAGCGGCTTTATCACAACTGAACGCCAGCGAGGCCAATCTTAAAGTTGCCAAATCCGGCCATTTGCCAACACTGGACCTGGTGGCATCCTATGGCGAGTCCGAGCTGGACGGCGCCCGAAACCCTCAGCAGGAAGGAACCCAGGGGGTTATTGGCCTGGAGCTCAACGTGCCTCTCTATATGGGCGGCGGCACCCAGGCCGGCGTGCGCCAACAACGCTCTCTGGTCACCGCTGCAGAGCAGGATCTGAACACCGTCCGTCGCGATGTACAGGTAAACACCCGCAGCCTGTTCCTCACCGTGAACAACAACGTGGAAACGGCATCGGCACTGGAGCAGACCATCATCTCTCGTCGTAGCGCCCTGGATGCCACCCGGGCCGGTTATGACGTTGGTACCCGCAACATCGTGGAAGTGCTGGATGCAGAGCGGGCTTACTACGTCGCCCTGCGGGACTACGCCAATGCGCGGTATGATTACGTGATCAACACTCTGCAACTGAAACAGGCAGCCGGAACCCTGAGCCCTCAGGATCTGGTGGATCTGAACAACTGGCTGAGTGAAGGTGCGCGAGGCATAGAAGCGATGGCAGAGGAAGACCGCACACTGGACAACCCTGCCCGGTAATCCCCAAAAGGCGAGCTCCGGGTATCACCGGCGATACCCGGAGCTACAGACGTTCGATAATCCCTTCGACAACCTTATCCAAGGCACCCCGGTTTTTCTGAACGACGCTTAATGCACGCACTCCGTAGGCCCGGCATTCTTCTTTATCAGTCATCAGCTTACTGAGCGCCGTGGCCAAGGCTTTCGCCCCGTCTATTACCTGCACAGCACCATCCGTCAGCAGGTGCTCGTATATGGTTTCAAAATTGAAAACATGAGGACCCGAAAAAACCGGTATTCCCCAGGCTGCCGGCTCCAGTGGATTATGCCCACCACGCTCGATCAACGAACCTCCAACAAAGGCGATATCACTGGCACCGTACAGCATCATCAGTTCGCCCATGGTGTCACCCAGATAAACCTGAGCTTCGGCAGGGTCATCACCGGTTGAACGACGGGCAACAGAAAACCCCTCTTTCTCCGCCAGCTCGGCGACAGAGTCAAAGCGATCCGGATGCCTGGGCACAATAATCAGCAAAGCCTCAGGATGTTGCTGAAGTATTCCCTGATGAGCGTCAAGCAACTGCTGGTCTTCTCCGGAGTGCGTGCTGCCGGCAATCCAGACCGGGCGAGCCCCAAGCTCCTCACGCAAGGCACGGGAAGCCGCACGCACATCATCCGGTATATCGACATCAAACTTCACACTGCCAGTAACCTCAACGTGGGAGGCGGCAACGCCAATGCGCCGAAACCGGTCAGCATCCCGGTCGGCCTGCGCCGCCACCCAGGTAATGCTTTTCATGATCGGCGCGGCCAGCCCTTTGACCCGTTCGTAACCACGGGCAGAACGCTCGGACAAGCGCGCATTTATCAGGAAAACCGGAACTCTCCTCCGGCGGCATTGGCGGATCATATTGGGCCAGATTTCTGTTTCGAGAATAACCAGAATCCTGGGATTGATGCGGTCCAGAAAACGCCGGATGGCGCCGGGTGTATCGTATGGGGCGTAGGCATACGTTACCCTGTCACCGAACATCTTGCGGGCCTGGGCCAACCCGGTGTCGGTCATCGCCGTCATCAGAATAGTGGCCCCCAGATTCCTGGCGAGCAGGCGCCTGACCAACGGGCCTGCCGCAATGGTTTCACCCACAGACACGGCGTGTACCCAGATAACCGGGCCAGAAATTTCGGGCACCCAACCCAAACGGTGTTGCCAGTCGCGCCGAAGGGCGGGCGCTTTACGCCCTTGCCACCACAGCCGGATCAGTATGAACGGCAGCACAAGGCGAATCAGCTGGGAATAGATAAACTGGAACACGCAGGACTCCCGGCAAAACAGTGCGTTATCATAGGGCCAATTTTTCTTTGGACGGGCATCTTGCCCCCCGGAAAACCGTTTGTCGATGCAGGATTCACGATTTTGAAGAAGAAGTACCGCAAACTACCACGAAACACAGACTATTCCGCCTACCGCCATCCACGATGGTGGCCAACCTGGCTTGGCATAGCCGCGATGTGGCTAGTGGCCCAGTTGCCGCTGCGCCTGCAATGGTGGCTGGGCAAGATTGCTGGCCTGCTGGCCTGGCGGCTGGCGAAAAGCCGGCGCCATATTGCCGAAGTGAATATTCGCCTGTGTTTCCCGGAGCTGAACCAGCAGCAACAGGCCGCGCTGGTTCGCAATGCCTTTATCGCCAACGGGATTGGCTTGATGGAGATTGGTGTTGCCTGGTTTCGCGATGCGTCAAAACTCAAAAAGATCACCAGAGTTCACGGTCTCGAACACTTCGAGCAAGCGCTCGAAGAGGGACATGGCGTATTGTTGCTCGGAGGCCACTACAGCACGCTGGATCTGGGTGGTAGCCTGGCGACGGAGTATATTGAGGCAGACGTCATGCAGCGGGATCACAACAACCCACTGATGAACGCAGTGATGACCCGGGCTCGCGGCCGACGTTACGGTACGGTGCTGGGCGCACGTGACCTTCGCGGGCTATTTCGCTGCCTGAAAAACAACCGGGCCGTCTGGTACGCCACGGATCAGGACTACGGCCGGAAAGACATCGTTTTCGCGCCCTTCTTCGGGATTCCAACCGGCACCATTACTGCCACATCGCGGATTGCTGAGCGTAGCAAGTGCAAGGTCGTTCCCTTCAGTCATTTCCGCCGGGAAGATGGCCCGGGCTACGACATCTATTTCCACCCTGCCCTGGAGAACTTCCCCAGTGGCGATGATCTTGAGGATGCCACCAGAATCAACGCCATTATCGAACAGGAAATCCGCAAGGCGCCCGACCAGTATCTTTGGATGCACCGCCGCTTCAAAACCCGACCGAACAGGGATGATCCAGGCTTCTATGGCCGAAAACGGAAGAAGAAGAGGTGACTTTTGAACAGGGACTCCGGCGCCACCGCACCCGTTATCTGGCTGATTACCGACAACAAGGCCGGCCATCGCAACCAGTTACGCGGTTTGGGTAATCGATTGCGCGTCCTCGCCGGCGCGGACCTCCATTGGATAAACGCCACGGATTACCCAACCCCGATGTGGCGAGCACTGACGGGAATTGCGCCGGCTTTGGTGCCAAACCTGCCCGCCCCTGCACTTATAATCGGGGCCGGCTCAGGAACCCACCGGCTATTGCTGGCCTTGCGACGCTATCGCAAGGCAAAAACGCTCGTGCTGATGAAGCCTGGATTTCCCCTCCGCTTGGTCGATGCCGCCATTATTCCGGCCCACGACAAGGTTAAGCCTGCTCGCAACATTCTGATCACAGAGGGGGTAATTAATGCCGTCACGCCCCTGGCCAGGCTCACCAGCAAGCCCGAAGCTCTGGTACTGATCGGAGGACCATCGCAGCACTATGACTGGCATGATGATGCCATTCTTTCGCAGTTGGGCGACCTGATGGCACGCTACCCCGAATGGCGCTGGACCATCACCAACTCCCGGCGCACACCAAAAGCCCTGTCCGACAGCCTCTCGGAGCTTCAGGGCCCCAGGATTTCAGTCGTTGACCACAATCAGACGCACGAGGGCTGGCTGAACCACCAGTTCGCGTCATCAAGAGCCGTCTGGGTAACACCGGATAGCCAGTCCATGGTGTGCGAAGCCGTTACGTCGGGGGTGCCAACCGGCCTTCTGGATCTTAATCCTCGATCGGGAAGCAGGGTAGCCAATGGTGTCGAGCAACTCGCAAAGAAAGGACTGCTGGCGCACTGGGCCGACCACGCATCAATCATGGCCGAACAGCTCGAACGACAAGATCGTCTCTGGGAAGCGGACCGGGCCGGCCGCTGGGTAATGCAGATATTCCTGGGCAAGTATCAGAACAAGGACGGGGAGCGGACAAGGTGAGGGTTCTACAAGCGTTACCGGCGCTGCACAGTGGCGGTGTGGAAAGAGGTACTGTTGAATTCGCTGCCGAACTGGTGAAACGAGGCCACGAATCCTTCGTGGTTTCCAACGGCGGCCCGATGGCCGAACAGGTCCGCGGCCAGGGCTCCTCGCATATTCACATGCCGATACACCGAAAAACGCCGGCTTCATTCGGACAGATACTGCCCATGCGCAAGCTGCTGAAGGATCTGAAGCCAGACATCGTTCACGTGCGTTCCCGAATGCCGGCCTGGATTGTTCACCTGGCGTTGAAAACGCTGCCACAACATGAACGCCCGGCCGTAGTTTCGACCTTCCACGGCATGTATTCAGTGACGCCTTACAGCGCCATCATGGCAAAAGCGGACCAGGTCATAGCGGTGTCCAATTGCGTACGAGACTATGTTCTGAAGCACTTTGCTGTGCCGGAACACAAGCTGACGGTGGTCCAGCGTGGCGTAGACATTGAAGCCTTCCGCAACCGAGCCATCAACGAACAATGGCAAAACCACCTCCTCGGGAGGTTTCCTCAACTCGCCGGCAAAAAGATCATCATGATGCCGGGCCGTATCTCACGCTGGAAAGGCCAGTTGCATTTTCTGGAGGCCATGGCGCGTATCGTACGTCAACGCCCGGATTGTCACGGCATCATCGTTGGCGGCGCAGAACCGGGCAAGGAACGCTTTCTGCAGGAGCTGGAAAAGGAACGCAGTCGTTTGCAACTGACTGATAAAGTCACGTTTCTCGGCCAGCGAAACGATATGACCAACCTCTACCTGCTGGCCGATGTGGTGTGCCACATGTCCACCAAGCCAGAGCCCTTCGGCCGCACAGTCACCGAGGCCCTGGCGTCCGGTACACCGGTGGTGGCGTACAACCGCGGCGGTGCAGCGGAAACCCTGCAAGCCTGCTTCCGGAAAGGGCTGGTAACGCCGGACGACACCGGCGCGTTTGCCAGCGCCGTGCTCGGGCTGCTGGACAAACCCAAGCCTGATATATTCCTTCCGGACCGGTTTTTACTGCGGGCGCAGACAGAGTCCACACTCGAGATATACGAAGCAGCAATTCAGACCAGACGGGCGGCGCTCCAGTGAAGGTTCTGCTGCTGATGCTTTCCGATAGCCCCGGAATTGGTGGTATGGAAAAACATGCCCGGGAACTCGCAACCGGTTTGGCAGACAGAGGATTGTCTGTAACCCTCGTTGCGGGAAGAGAACACTTACACGAGCTTCCTTCGTCAGTCAGAGCATCCGTCATAAATACTTCTGGCTCTCGATACTCGCCTGCACTGCTACTTAGAATCTTTCGCCTGATTCATTCCGAAGGCTATGATGTGATCCACGCTCAGGGCACCAAGGCCGCCTTTGCAGTACAGCATCTTCGCCCGTTAATCAAACCATGCCGGTTGATTGCCACGATTCACGGATTCAAGTCCCGGTATCCAAAAGCCAAGGCATTTGATCGACTGATTGCGGTCAGCAAGACACTCGCGGCGTCGATCAACCAGCCCAACGTGTCGGTCGTCTATAACGGGGTTAAAATACGAAGCATACGAGAACGGAATCTACCAATGGCCGATACCCCGGCTTGGCTTGCGGCTGGGCGTCTGGTGCCGGTAAAAGGCTTTGCACAGTTAATCAAGGCTTTCAGATATTGTTCAGACAGCCTTTGGATTGCCGGAGATGGCCCTGAGAGGGAATCGCTGCAACAACTGATCGACACCACGGGGCAGAAGGATCGAATCCACTTGCTGGGTCATCGCAATGACCTGCCGGAACTGATGAATGCATCCAAGGGGGTAATCATAAGTTCCAACCGCGAAGGTTTCTCCTATGTCTGCGCCGAGGCACTGCTCCTCGGAAAGCCCGTTATCTCAACAAATGTGCCGATTGCCAACGAACTACTACGACCAGAGCATATAATCGAAACGACGACTCTGGAAGGGTTAATGGACTGCTTGAAAACCCCGGTCACAGAACTACTTGATGCCCAGAGCGAGGCGCGAGCAACCGCATCGCGTGAGCTGACGCTGGATGCAATGGTGGACAATACTATAACCATTTACCGTCAAGTGCTGCAGCATGAACTCTGATAAAACCAGCAAACGCAGGAATGCGCAGATAGATCTCAA
Organism: Marinobacter nauticus; assembly: GCF_003634635.1. Lineage (GTDB taxonomy): Bacteria > Pseudomonadota > Gammaproteobacteria > Pseudomonadales > Oleiphilaceae > Marinobacter > Marinobacter nauticus. The sequence goes on from NZ_RBJB01000006.1 coordinate 108,993, forward strand.
GCCTCTTGTTCCCTTTGCACAGGGCGCAAACCGGTACTGCTTTCAACATCCCGAAAATAAAGACCGTTGTCTGAAAGTGATTCGCCCGGAAAATATCAAAGCTCGTTACAACCGACAGTCTCCACTCAAGCGCCTGCTCGGCAAAGCACGATTGAACGACAACTCGCAGGAATTAAAAGCCCACATGCAACCGGCAATCCGCCGGCTGATCCAGGCCGAAAAAGAATCAACTCTCTGGGCTCACCTGCCCAGATTCTACGGCAGCATTGAAACCAGTCTGGGCCATGCCAATGAAAGCGAGCTGATTCGGTGTGCAGACGGAACTGTCGCGCCAACCCTGGAGTCTTTTGTCCGTAACGGAGAGCTGAGCAACCAACTACAAAAAGCCATTAAACGCTTTGAAGCCTGGCTAGCGCAAACCCGGATCCTTACACGCAACCTATTGCCTCACAATCTGGTCGTCACGGATCGCTCAGGCCAGCCAGAACTGTTTCTGGTGGATGGCCTGGGGGCCCCTACCATTCCGCAGGCATTGGCACTGGTTCCCGGATGGAGTGATCGCTACATTGCGAGGAAACTCGCACGCTTCCACAAAAGAATGCTGTGGGAGCAGAGTAACGAGGGGCTCTCGTGGAAAGATTTCCAAAGCTTGAGATAAAACCGCGCCTGGCAGCATGATAAGATATCGGCCACTTTTATCTGCATCCATCGCAACTTTCACAACCCGGAGTGCGCACATGATTCACCCCGTCATCATGGCCGGAGGCACCGGCTCACGCCTTTGGCCACTGTCCAGGCAACTGAATCCGAAACAGTTCCTGAAACTGACGGACGATCAACTGTCCATGCTGCAACTCACCGTCGCCCGCCTTGAGGGCATGGAATCTGCGGACCCGCTGCTGATCTGCAATGAGGATCACCGGTTCCTGGCGGCAGAACAGATGCGCCAGTCCGGCTACAACGATGCCCGCATTATCCTGGAGCCCTGTGGCCGCAACACGGCGCCGGCCATCGCCCTTGCTGCCCTGCAACTGATCAGAAAAACCGATGAGAATCAGAACCCACTGATGCTGGTACTGGCGGCGGATCATCTGATCAAGGATATGGGCGCATTCCAGAACGGTATTCGAAAGGCAATCCCGCTGGCCGAGCAGGGCAAGCTGGTCACCTTCGGGATTGTACCCGGCCATGCCGAAACCGGTTACGGCTATATTCAACAGGGTTCCGGACTTGCAGACGGCAGCTTCGAAGTCAGCCGGTTCGTCGAGAAACCAGACCAGAAGACTGCGGAACAGTATCTCAGCTCCGGCGATTACCTGTGGAACAGCGGCATGTTTCTTTTTGGCGCTCGCACTTACCTTCAGGAACTTCAGAAACACCGCCCGGATATTCTCGCCATTTGCCAGGCTGCGCTGGATGACGCAAGTGAGGATCTGCATTTCACCCGCGTAAACGAAAGCGTCTTTGCTGAGTGCCCGGAAGACTCCATTGATTATGCCGTCATGGAAAAAACGGATAACGCTGCGGTAGTCGCACTGGATGCAGGCTGGAGCGATATTGGTTCCTGGTCAGCGCTTTGGGAAGTGAGCGACAAGGATGCCAACGGCAACTGTTTCTCGGGCGATGTCATTGCCCACAATACCGAGACCACCCTGGTTCGGGCCGATAGCCGACTGGTAGCCACCGTAGGTGTGAAGGACCTGGTGATCATCGAAACAAAAGATGCCCTGCTGGTCGCTCACAAAGATCAGGTTCAGGACGTCAAGAAAGTGGTGGAAGCGATCAAGAATGATGGTCGCCACGAACATATGAATCACCGGGAAGTTTACCGCCCCTGGGGGGTATACGATTCCATTGATAACGGTACCCGTTATCAGGTCAAGCGAATCACGGTTAAACCCGGCGCCAAGCTATCGGTTCAGATGCATCACCACAGGGCTGAACACTGGATCGTGGTCAGTGGCACCGCCAAAGTTACCAATGGCGAGAAAACCTATCTGGTCACGGAAAACCAGTCCACTTACATCCCGGTTGGCCAGATCCATTCTCTGGAGAATCCCGGCGTCATCGATCTTGAGCTGATTGAGGTTCAATCCGGCTCCTATCTCGGTGAAGACGACATTGTTCGTTACGAGGATCGATACGGTCGGTCATGAGCAAGCTCAAGTATTTTCTGATTGCCGGCTTGTTGCGTATCGCCGGCCTGCTGCCTCTGAAACTTGCCCAGGCCATTGGCAGGTTCGTCGGTTTGCTGGCCTGGCGCCTGAACGGTCGCTCGCGAAAAACCACCGACGTAAACCTCAGGATCTGCCTGCCGGAACTATCGGCGGAGGAACAGCAAAGACTGTCGAAGGAATCCATGGCCCATACCGGCATGACGGCGATGGAGATTCCTTTGATGTGGGAATGGCCGGTCGACAAGTGCTTCAAACTTATCAAGGAAACCCGAGGGTTGGAGCTGGTTGATCAGGCGTTGGCCTCCGGCAAGGGACTGATCCTGCTCGCCCCCCACCTCGGCAACTGGGAACTGACCGGACTGTTTTTTTCGTCTCGCTACAAGATGGCTGCCCTCTACAGCCCTCCCCATATCAAGGAATTCGAGGACTACATGATCCGCGTACGTGGTCGTCTGGGTTCCGAACTGGTGCGCGGTGACCGTAAGGGACTGCTCCGGCTGATGGGCATTCTGAAAGAAGGCGGGGTGGCCGGCATACTTCCGGATCAGTCGCCACGAGGCAAAACCAACGCCTATGCTCCCTTCTTCGGGATGGAAGTGCGCACCATGACGCTGGTGAATCGCCTGATTCAGAAAACCGGAGCCAACGTTCTGGTCACTTTTGCTGAACGCCTGCCGGATGGCAATGGGTTCCGTCTGATCGTTGAGGAGGCGGCTCCGGGCAATGGCGACTCAGATCCCGTGGTGGCCGCAACTGCGCTGAATCAATCGGTCGAGAAAGTCATTCGAATGGCACCAGCTCAGTATCAATGGGAGTACAAGCGCCTGCGACATCGCCCGCCCGGCAACCCCAACCCCTATTACCCTCATAAAATCTGTCGTTAGCGCCAGCCCCAACGTCATCGAATTGCCACAGAATCGTCACCCGGATGACATGGGGCTTGATTACAACTTATTGCCATACATTTCTCGTCCGGTATTCAGGAAGGTTGTATGGCAAAGCAGAACGCCCGCCCCAATCGGTTGCACAAAGCCGGCTTCTATGCCGCCAACGCGTTGTCCGGCGTTCTGCCCTGGGCGTGGTGGTCACAGCAACGTGACCGCCTTATGTCTGAGCTGGAAAGCCTGACGCCAAGCATCCGAGCACACATCATGGCCCGGGTTCGTTACTACAACCGTTTACACCAAACCTTCGCACCGGCGCCCGATGCCGAGCCCATCCGCTCGTTTTCACCGCGCAATAAAAGCAGTGCCTATTACTTTGATCTTCGTAACGTGATTCGTTACTTTCCACGGGACGCCAGGGTTGCCTATCAGTTAGGCGATGTTACCCGCATACCCGAGCACCCTCGTTTCGTGAAGAGCCGGCCAATCACCGCTGGCGACACCAACGCGCACTCCGTGCTCCTGAAACTCAATACTGTTCGCCACTACGTCAAGGTAGACGATAAGCTCGCCTTCGAAGATAAACACTCCACGGCTGTCTGGCGGGGAAAATCCAATCACCCGGAACGCATTGCTTTCGCCCGAAAATGGGCCGACAGCCAACTTTGCGATATCGGGTGTGTGCGCCACAAAGAGCCAACAGTGCAGGCCTATCACAAGCCTTTCATGACCATCCCGGAGCAACTCGAGCATCAGTTCATCGTTAGTGTGGAAGGTATCGACGTTGCCACCAACCTGAAATGGATCATGGCATCGAACTCTCTGTGCCTGATGCGGCGACCGAGATTTGAAACCTGGTTTATGGAAGGCACCCTGCAGCCAGACATCCATTACGTCCAGCTCAAGGATGATTTTTCCGATCTTGAGCAGAAGGTCACCTACTACCGTGAGCATCCGTCGGAAGCAAAGCGCATTATCACAAACGCCCGACAACATGCGGCGAGGTTCAGTAATCACAACCATGAGCGACTGATCTCGCTTCTGGTTATCGATCGTTATCTGAGGTTGTCCGGGCAGATCTGAAAAACCCCTGACAGGCATCCAGGCCGGAGCAAGTGTATACTAGGGCCCGTTTCAATCTGACGGCTCGGGCACTGGTATCTTATGTCTCCAAATTCCATCGGCGTGGTGATTACCACCTACAACTCCCCCCTCTGGCTGAGCAAAGTGCTCACTGGCTATGAATGCCAGAGCTTCAGGTCATTCCGTGTCATTATTGCGGACGATGGTTCGGCCAATGAGACAAAAGAACTGATTGATTCCTTCAAAGCCCGCGGCATTCTCACGATCGATCACGTATGGCACGAAGACGACGGGTTCCGAAAGTGTCAGATTCTCAACAAAGCCATCCGTGAAACACAATGCGACTACCTGATTTTTACCGATGGTGACTGCATTCCCGAACCGGATTTCATTCAGACCCATCACGATCTGGCCCGGCCCGGTTACTTTCTTTCCGGCGGTTACATCAAGCTGACCATGACGGTATCCGAGGCCATCACCGACAATGACATTCGCTCCGGTGACATCTTCAAGCCCCAGTGGCTGGTTGCCCACGGCCAACCCAAGAACCACAAGCTCTGGAAGCTTTCCTCTTCCCGAGGATTCCGTCGTTTTATGAACCGGATTACCCCGGCAGCCGCAAGCTGGAATGGCATGAACAGTTCCACCTGGACCAAAGACCTGATTGCGGTGAACGGTTTCAACGAAGACATGCAGTATGGTGGCCTGGACCGCGAGCTGGGTGAGCGTCTGTGGAACTATGGCCACAAATCCATGCAGATTCGATACAGCACGGTGTGCCTGCATCTGGATCATGCCCGGGGTTATTCAAAACCCGAGATCTGGGCCAGGAACCGGGCCATCCGGAAAGCCGTGAAGGAGAACAAGACCTTCTGGGCCGAAAATGGTATCAAGAAGAAGCAACCCGCATGAGAACACTGGTTGTTATCCACAGTCTGAAAATGGGCGGTATGGAGCGCGTCGCGGTCAATCTGGCCGATGCCTTTGCCGAGGAAGGCCATGAAAGCCATCTGCTTTCATGCCGGAATCACCCCAATGACCTGGCGCCTGCCAACCCGGGCGTGAAACTGCATTACTTTGATCAGTTTCAAGCCTTGATGAAATCGATTATTGGCATTCCGGTCTTTCTGTTATCCCGGCTGCTGCTTGGCGTCCTGCTCCCTCGCTCCCACTTCATGTGGGTTGGCTGGCTCAGCGGCTGGCTGCTCAAACGCCACATCCACTCCCTGGAAAAGCAGCACGGCCGGTTCGACCGAATCATTTTCCGTGGACTGGGCACCTTCAAATACTTCTGGTCGTTTCGGGATGAGCGTTGTGTCTACGTTCTTGAAAACGTCATTCATTACGATCGGCCACTCTGGCAGAAAGAGCTGGAGTGGAAGCTGGTGTTCCACCGCCGCCACCTGGCCTGCGTGTCTTCCGGCGTCATGGACTCGGCCCTTGAGGCCTTCGAAAAAGGCAGCATTCAGCCTGCCAGCCTTCAGGTAATCACCAACCCTTGTCCGATCAGACAGATCGAGACACTGGCTGGCGAGCCTGATCCGGATATTCCCACCGCACCCTACATTCTGAATGTGGCGCGCCTGGTGCCCCAGAAGGGCCATGCGCTGCTGTTGGAAGCCTATGCTCGGTCAGGAATCAGCCACAAACTTGTGATTGTCGGAGAAGGGCCTCTGCGCAGCGAGCTCGAAGCCAAGGCCAGAGAACTTGGCATCCACGACCGAGTGTTATTTGCAGGCAAGCGTAAGAATCCCTATCCCTGGATGAAAAACGCCGACCTCTTTGTGCTCGCTTCTGAATACGAAGGCCTGGGAATTGTGCTGACCGAGGCCCTGGCCTGTGGCACACCGATTATGGCGGTCGAAAGCCGCGGTGGCGTTCGCGACGTATTCCGGGGAGATCTCGAAGCCTACCTGACGCCGAGAACCGTAGAGGGGCTGGCCAATAGACTGTCAGACATAACGCATCAGTTACCCATTATTGTGAAGCCGGAGTGGCTGGCACCTTTTCGTAGCGTAGTGGTTGTTGAGGCATTCCTTCGTACACCTTGACGCTACTGCTGCGCTAACTGGTCGACAATATCCGATATCGAGTCCAACTGATACCGGGCAGATGAAAAATCAAAAGTCGACTCGCTCCATGCACGAACAAATATAAAGTCGAGGCCTGCACGGCTCGCGGCTTCGATATCGTAACGGCTGTCCCCTACAAAAACCCCGGGCGCCTGTATCAAGCCGGCATTAATAGATCTACTCAGAATTTCGTCTTTGGTATCGGGGCTACCAAATATGCCAAGGTCAAAAAGCTCGTCCAGTCCACGCTTGGCAAATACCCAACGCAACTCCTCCTGGTCGCCTCCGGAGACGACCATCCAGCCGGCACCTTGCGTTAATCGACGGAGTTCATCGAGCCTGGGCGCCACCTGGCATTTCAACAGGCCTTCGCGTACATGGCTCGCATAGGTCTCCAGCAATACTTCAAGCTCCTCGGGCTCAACGCGGTCCTGCCCTACTATATCGGTCAGAAAGTGCTGAAACTTTACGTAACGCGAAATGCCCCCGTTAGCCATATGATACGCCACCAGAGTCGCAGCACTATCCTCTCCATAAGGCTCAGCAGCACGATAGAAAGCCGTGGTTTTTACTGAATTTGAATCCAGCAATACGCCGTCACAGTCGAATACCCAGGTACGATAATCCAACACCAAACTTCCTCTTATAGAGTAATGACATCGATAGTCCAGACACCGCTCACTGACGGGGCGATTTTCTGCGACGGCGGGACTTTTTCCATTGCCGGAACCGAACACTGCCCTGCTCCAGCCACCTTGCCAAAAGAAACCAGGCAGAACGCCTGACAGACGCTGGCAATTGAGCGTCTGGGAGGCCTGCGCTGGTAAGAAAACGAATCAGTTCGCGATATCGGGCCAGAGTTCCAAATAGAAAGGGTTTCTTCAATCTGAAATCAATAAAGTGAACCCTGCCCTCACTGATAAGAAAATTGGCGAGCTGGGGATCGTTCCTTAAATATCCCTTTTCATGCAAAGCCAACAGCTGTGACAACACTGCACCGCCATCGTTTGCAGAGGCAGGACGCCCCTCAAGATAACGATAGATGACAAACGAGTCGATCACAGAGCCATGCAGCTTTCGTTCGGCAGCCAATACCGGCACCGGCGCACAAAACCCGAGGTCTTTCATCAACAGCAAATGCCGGAAATGTCTGGCAGCATCACTGCCTCGAAAAAAAGTCAGTAATCGCTCCCATCGACGTTTGTTGCGCGCACGGGGGATCTTCAGCAACAAATCTTCGCCCCTGAACACGACACGGGCACTTAATGTGCGCCAGTTATCCCGGAAAACTTGAGGGCGCTCCAGGCTACCATCCAGTACCGCTGCCCACAGAGCTTTGGCGTCGTCCTCGGACAACCTTGAGAGCAACATCCAATCTTCGACCCTGAACTCGTGCGCGGCACACGCCCTAGTGGTATCAATGCCAGCTGACATAACCTATCCGTGTCGAAACTGTTGCAAGGTTGAGAGTGCATCCTGGTGTACGACACCAATCTGGGCCGGAATAACCAGGTCCAGAATCCTGGCCATGGCAAATCGATGTGCACCCGCACCGCTGAAAACAGGCTGACCGCCCGGCCCCAGGTGAATCTGGACACCGCCAACCTCCCTGAAATTGCCGGGGGTAAGCTGCCCTTGGGCCAACAATTGACCGCTGGCACTAATGCTTTCAAATATACGGTCCAGCCTCTCGTAACGCTGCTTTACATCCGACAGGTTCGAACAACCATCAAAACGACCGCTTTGCGATCCTGATATTCGCTCCATCAGGTAGTCATAGGCTCCGGCTTGCTGCCACGACTCACCATCCACCCAGTGACGATAACAGTACCGTATCTTCGGATGCTCAATCACCGGCTTGACGCCCTCATCCGGCCAACGGTGCACAACCAGACCAGAGCCTTGACGTAAGCGCGTGGAAAACGTTCTGTACAAAAGGCTCGATGGAAGATATTCCAGACATTCACGAGCGGGAACGTCAATTCTCTCGCCATATTGAGGAGCCATCGGGCCGTATTTCAAACGATTATAAAAATCGCGGCTAAGCGCTCTAAAGAAGTGCTTGCTCATCAGCCCCGTGCACTCGCTGTAAACTTTTCAGGTAGCCATCAAGCCCCATTTCCATGACATCTTCGAAGCGGTCATCTCCCCGAATGTAACCAAGCTCCCATAAACGATTGATGACCTTATACTGCAGTATTGGATCATGGGTCTTGATAAAGGACCGGGTGTACTGAATGGGCTTTGCACCAGGCGCCCGATAGCCGGCGTAACGCCCTGCAGAAAGCATTAAGTCGGTATTGAACACCTTGATATAGGACGGATTAAAACGCAAAAGGTCCAGCATAGCGTTAGGGCCTGCATTCAGGTGAGTATCCGGCAACAGCCATTGCAGGGATTCCAATTGTCGAATTCTTCGCTCATCATACGGGAAACGGCTGCGTCCTTTGCGATTAATACACACCCCCCAGTCCATTTGAGCGAGCACCTCAGCATAAGGACCATCTGCCAAACGCTCGGCCTGAGTGTTGTTATAGTAGCTGACGTCAATACGCTTCCCCTGAGTCTCGCTATCACGGCCTTTATCCCCTCCCTGATAGCTGAACTTTACTACTCGATCAAACCCATCAATCTCTGGCCCTTGCGCTACGGTGACCGGCACTGGCCCCACCAGCGCCAGTTCCCGCCCGAAGACATAATCGCCAAATGCCTGATCCAGCTCATCCGACCCGGAACGATCACCAATGGCCCGAGACGGCCGTTTGCCAGATAAAAGGTCAAAGAGCCAGCGAGCCTGTCGAAGCTTTTCACGGGATAGATCAGAATGTTCCAGCCGTACGATCAACTCCTCAGCGCGGACATAATCCTGCAACTCCAGACAGCAATACATCCCGCAGGCCAACGCTGCCGTTGTCGGAACCTTGGCCCCTGCATCATCAGCGATAGAGGCACCGCATAAAATCGCTTGCTGCCTGAATCGCTGAGCAAACCCGTACAGCCCGACTCCGATAGCTAAGCGACACAGATCCAGCCACGCCAAAAACGGTATACTGTGACAACTCAGTGCCTGCACCGAGGACTCCAGCGACGTTATGTCATCTGGCGATAATACAGGCTTTCGAGCAGCCCCCAAGGCAACCCACTGCCGCCAGATAAAGACGAGCTCCTGTTCAGGTGCGGGATAGCCAAGTTTCCGGAAGCAACGCTCAAGCAGCTTTTCGGGCTCAGCAGCGGACTGCGCCGACTGGTAGACTTCTTGTAGTTGTAAAAAACGCCACCAACGTTGTTTGCGTTTTCTACTGTACAGCCATCCATCAATCAGCATTCTGTTATCTCCATACGCTCCAGTACCCGCGTCAGCAGCGACGACAAGAGACTGTCCCCTAAGACTGATCGTTTACCCACGCCGAACACCAGAGTATAGAAAAGGCCGGCATTCACCAGAATCCGGTTATCTTCTTTCCCCCCGAAATGGTTGATCAAGTCCGACTCCAGTTCATCAACCGTCCGGCCACCAAATCCTCGTGCCAATATCAGCCCCGGGGCGTAACCAATGGGGTAAATACCGCAAGAATCCCAGTCCAACATAGCTCCGGAGGCCAGGATATTTTTGCGATGAAGATCTCCATGAGCCAGAAAGCGCGGACAATTCTGCTCAACCCAATCGGTGATCGCATCAAACTCCGACAAGTGTTGCGGCGCCGTGCCTGCAATCCAGTCTCTTGTAATCGTATGGGCGTTAATAAATTGAGGGTGCGGACGCCGAAGCACAGAGTCCAGAGGCACCGTCTGTACGGGCAAATCCATCAGCATTCTCACTGCTGCGCCTCCGGCAACGACTGCCCGACTCTTGGAAATACGGGTTCCAGGAGTCAGCCTGGAATAAATGATCGCCAGTTCACTGCCTTCGCGTATTTCCATGATTCGTGGCATGAATAGCTCACCGGATGAGAGAGATGGCCCGAAAAAAGCGTTCAGGGCCTTAACTCGCTCAAGATCATCATTATCGCGACGCCGATAAACCTTTTCGAATTGCCAGGCATCGACATCCGCTTGACCGGTGACCTTCAACGCCCGATAGCAGTTCAACGTCGAGTCGCCACTACCGCTGCCAATAAAGCTGGCCTTTTCTGTCTCTTGCTCTGCGCTGACGGGTTTTACCGTGTCAAAGGCCTCAAGCAAATGTTCATAGGCTTCATGCTGTTCATAACATGAAAAAACATAACCCAGAAGCTTCAGCTCTTGCCAGGATCTGGCCCCGGGATTCTCGGCATCAGACGACAAACCATATGACAACAAAGGGCTAGCAAGATAATGGGGCTTGGCTGCGCGCCACATTCTATCGGCCAGTCTCTGGCGCATTGGCAAGCGCAGCTTGGCGGCGAGGATCAATAGAGCTCGTGCACGCTTCACTCGATGGCGAAGCGCCTTTGGCAATTTAGGGTTATCAGCCTCAGGACGCGGACTGGCCAAATGCTCGGTTACAGGTATCACAATCTCAATGCTGCCTGGCGCGCAAGGCTGCTTCGACTGGAGCGACGTCTTCGGGCACATCAACAGCCAGACTGCCAGGACGTGTCTCAACCATCAGTACGTCTGTCTCAAGCTCCAGAAAACGCAGAATCTCAATATCTTCACTCTGCTCCAGAACGCTTTTTCGGCCAAATCTGGCAAACCGCTCGAGCTCCTCTTTGGTAAATGCGTAGATGCATACCTGCTTCCGATAGCCCTCGGGCTTGTTGGCGGCATCCTTGAAACCCGGCAAGGGTGTGCGAGACATATATACCAGGCGGTTCGACTCGGTAGTGATCACTTTCGGAATATTGACGTTCGCAGGATCTTCCAGATTGGACAACCAGCTAAAACCATTAACGACCATGTCCATGTTTGCTTGTTTACAATCCGCGATTTTGATTATGTCTCCTGCATCCACCAACGGTTCATCACCTTGCACATTGATGTATATGTCAGCATCAATCTTCTCAGCAGCTTCGGCCAGACGATCCGTACCGGTCAGTGCATTGGAGCTTGTCATTACGGCATTATATCCTGCGGCTGTAACGACTGAAGCTATACGCTGGTCTTCGGTAGCCACGTATACGTTTTCAGCAGTTACGGCTTTGGCCGCGACATCCGCTACCCAGAGGATCATTGGCCTTCCAAGCAGCTCAACCAGCGGTTTGCCGGGATAACGGCTGGAGCTGAATCTTGCGGGGATCACTACTACGGTTCTCATTAAGCCCTCACATACCATAAATCGAACGTACCGGCACCGAATACCTTGTGGGCGTTACAGCCAAAAGCGGCAAAGCTTGGGGATGCTGCTGATACATTGCCAATAACGAATGCATTTCTGCCGTACGCGGGTCATCGGCTCCAAAGCCATCAAAGCCGGCCATGAGAATTCTGCTGGCGTTTCCGCTCGTAGCGACCGACAAAGCGTAGGCAATGACCAGTGACGTCGGCTGTGTACACTGCGTCGTCTCGAAACTGAAGTTGCCGCGCACGACTTGCATGCCGAAATCCAACAGTTGCTTGCCATCGAGCCGGGCACGCACATCCTCGGAAAGGGCACCGACCGGAGTAATCAGTGGCTGGGGAAGCTCGGCATGAACCTCCGCATCGGCAAGCAAGCGTACCGGATGGCAGGCGACTCGGACATCTATCATTGAGGGATTGATAGCGGTCTGAGTATTCAATGCGACCACAACCGGAGCTTCTCGGGTGATGTACTGTTCCAGAGCCAGACGGTGCTCCCGCGCGCCAGGCCCTGAGCCAAGCAGCAACACCTCTCTTCCTTGCAGTAGCTCTGAAGGTGCCCAGCAACCATGCGTCTCACGGTGTAAACCGTGTCGTGCAGAGTCCAGAGCATCGCGGCTGAATTTTTTGCCACCCTCATGCCGCAAGTGTTCAATGACCGCCAGCAGGTCTTCCTCTACGTAGCGGGAATCTGCCAACATCTCTTGAATAAAAGACGGATGGATCCCGTACTTTCCGGCCAGAAAGTAATATGGATTGGTCCCCCACCCAAATTGTTGTTGCATAGGGCGGAAATCTGTTCGGATCAGACTCATTAACGGAATCAGGTTACATGGCCGTCCCGTTCGCTCACTGAGCTCAATGATCAGTTCTTCAGTGCGGGCATTTCCCGGCCCACGCCCCATACCCGTTACCGTTGAGTCAACCCAGGACACTCCTTTATCCAGGGCTGCCAATGTATTTTGCAATGCCCGCCCCAGATTGTCGTGGGTGTGAATGCCCAACGGGCCGGTCCATTCCTGACGAATCCAGTCGATGATGGTGCCGGTTTGCTCCGGAGTCATGCCCCCCATACTGTCAGCAAAATACAAAACATCCGGCTGCCAATTCTCGGCTTCGCGTGCAAGATTCCGGATTTCTTCCTGAGAACGGTCCGCCACCTGCATCAGGTTAAAACCAACCCGGTACCCTCGCGCCTTCAGCCAAGGCGTGGCCTGGAGAGCTTCGGCAAACTCATGGACATGACAGGCAACACGTACCAAGGAGACTGGAGAAACCGAAGCCTGTTGCGGAAACAAGGCCTGGAGGCGCGCTTCGAGGTTCTCCCCCACCAGCTCACTGGCATTCACCATGACCCCGATGTCGAGGCCTTCCGGGAGGTTCAAACCAGCCAGATATTCATCCCTGGAGAATGCAAAAGCCCCTTTAAAGCCTTCGTTTTTGAGTGAACGTAGCCCGATTTCCACCACATCTATTCCGGCGGCATCCATTGCATCAAGGTATCGCTGAGCCAGATCAGCGCCAAAATTCCAGCTATTGTAATAACCACCATCCCTTAGCGTGCAATCCAGTTTAATCACGGTCATATATGCCTCTCGGGTTCCCGGGCGCTCAATTGCATATCTTGGAAAATGTATGATGCAGCAACGCCCATAAGGACATTGAACATCAGGACTCCCTCAGTTTGGAACAGTAACCCATCGAACAGATTGGCCACCATGAAATAGCTGAACGTTGCCCCCAGAAAAATCATCATGTCCAATGGCATCTGACGGTGCCGCCAACAACGCAAAATCCCTACGACCGCCCAGGCGAAAAGACCAAGCACTACGATAAGCCCGCCGATACCATAGCGCAGGGCTGCCTCCAGATAACTATTGTGCACCTGGCTGAACACGCCTCCATCGCCTTGCCTGAGTTCAGGGGTATCGAGAACGATTTCACCGGCCCTGTAGCCCCAGCCAGTCAATGGCCTCTCACTGATACCCTCAAATGCCTCTGAGATGAACAACAGCCTCAAGCCCCAACTGGACTTCGGTATTTCATCCAGATCTCCTTCAATGACTTGAGATACAAGCTCAGCCTCTTGACCAAAACGATCCTCTATCAGATTGGAGAGCCCCAGCGCCAAACTCAATAAAACCGATAACACCAGTGCCGCAACAGCGCCCCCGGCAATGTACAACTTGGTACGCCGCGCCACCCTCGAAAAGGCCATCAGCAGCAGGAAAGCTATCAACAAGCCCGGCACCAAAGCGACCATGGCCGTCCTTGACTGAGTAATAAACAGCATCGTGAGAGCAAACAACAGCAATAACAACCAGACAATGAGGCGAACAATGGAAAGCCCAGGACGCAAGACGAGCCGATAGCCAAAACAGATCAGACCGAGAGCGACAGCACCAAACAGCAAGCCTGAGCGAATGGGGTTGATTCCAAACTCTGCTCGAACACCATCCAACCCGTTCGCAATCTCAGAAAAACCATTACCCGATAGCCAAGGCATGACCAGTACGAAAAGTCCAAAGGTAATGAGATAAGCCTGAATGCGATTATGATTTCCCGCCAGCACGCAAGCCAGGAACAGAAACATGAACTTGTCCAGGACGTCTTCCAGAGACGGGCCTGAACGCGCCAGGTCTGGGTGATCGAGAACCATTCCTGCCCAGCTAAGAGTCGCTATAACGATTGCCGCAGCAAACAGTTTTACGGGCAGACTCCAACGGATGCCCCTGGCATATCGGAAAAACACGTAGAGCCCAAAGACCGCGAACAGTATTTCCACTGCATTCGGCAACCGCCAAAACGTAAGAGGGAGCACGGAATAAAGGACTGCCAGCAATGAGAGCAACAAAAACAGCCACCCTGGCGGACTGACAATCGCTTCTCCACTTGTGCCTTTTACAGATAGGCTCTTCATTAGAACTATTTTCCCATTCTTTTAGCGTTTTCCGGTCGGAAACTCCGGCTTTGTTATTAACAACACGCTATCCCTGCGACTGCATTGCCCCCTGACGAGACACCCCGTGATACCCTTCCATGAGCGGCCGCCATAGCGCCTCTATATCAACTCCTCCCATGCGTTTGAACAGAGAACGACGCAGGCGGGCCAGGTTCTTTAGCTTCCACTCGGTTACGCCACCAGGCTCCGAGCCCCGGATATCACATTTATCGAAATCGATCAGATACACACGCCCGTTACCGATCAGAATGTTATCGCAATTCAGATCAACGTGATTCAATCCGGCATCGTGGAAGCGACGAATCGTTTTCCCGATATCAAACCACAGGCCCTCATCCGCCATGTTGGTAGCTTCTGGCCAGGGGACCGCCCCAATGATTCGCCGCAGTAAAATATCTGCCTGATAGACGATTCCATGTCGAACAGCCCTCGCAGCAACCGGTTCAGGAACGGGCAAACCTTTACGGAAGAGTGCCTCAAGAACGCTGAACTCTTTGTAGCTTCGGGTCTCGTGCCATCCGGTGTACAAGTAGCTCTTCGCAGAAATCCGAGCAGCCATGCCGCCGCGACGATACTCACGCAGAACCATGTCACCGAACTCGGTGGTGACAAACCAGGCGCCTCCCCGCCCGCCCACCGACACAGGACGGGCAAGTTCTCCCCAATACCCGGGTACCAACATGTTTTCTGTAATAGAGGGGTAGGCAGGATTAACAATAAGCATGGATCAACCTGGTAGCCGGCATCTTCTGCAGATTCTGAGGAAGACCCCAGCCCCATCAGTAGGATAAGATGGGACCAAGTTTACCAATGAGCCCAGCCCGGCTCCACATCCAGCAGTTAAAGATTGGAAACGGACAGTAATTTGATCAACTCAATCTGCATCCTGCGCCTGTCAGCCATTGGCGATGTTACCCATGTCATCCCCGTGGTGTTGAGCCTTCAGGAACAACTCCCCAACGTAAAAGTCACCTGGGTAATCGGCAAAATCGAGGCAAAACTGATTGGCGACCTGCCCGGTGTCGAGTTCATCATTTTTGACAAGAAGGCTGGCCGAGCAGGCTACGCGGAGCTTCGCCGGAAAATGAAAGGCCGCAAATTTGACGCTCTGCTACACATGCAGGTCGCTTTCCGAGCAAACCTGGCGGCGGCCTGCATCCCGGCACAAGTCAAAATCGGCTACGACAAGGCCCGGAGTAAAGACCTCCACAGCCTGTTTATCAATCGGCGCATCGCACCCGCACCGCATCAGCATGTCAGGGACTGTCTGGCAAGCTTTCTGGAACCACTGGGGCTCAAGGCCGCGCCTCCCCGCTGGGCTATTCCGCTCACTGACGCCGATCACGAATTTGCTCATGGCCATCTGGCCAAGGACAGGAAGAACCTGGTCATCAGCCCCTGCGCCAGCCATACACTGCGCAACTGGCCCGCTGAACGCTATGCTCAACTGGCCGATTACGCCATTGAAACTCATGGCATGAAGGTCATTCTGGTGGGCAGCCCCGCACCGTTCGAGAAAGAATACTGCGAGGCTATCGAAAGCGCCATGAAACACCCGGTTCACAATATCTGTGGCCAGGACACCCTGAAACAGCTGACTGCTCTGATGAGCCATGCCGACCTGGTTGTGGCCCCCGACACGGGCCCGGCGCACATTGCCAGCGCCGTCGGAACTGATGTACTCGGCCTATTCGCTGCCAGCAATCCTAACCGCTCAGGGCCATACAGTTCGCTGAAATGGTGTGTAAACCGCTACCCGGAAGCCCTGAAGCAATTCACCGGAAAAACCGTTGAAGAGGCCCGCTGGGGCGCCAAGGCAGAATTTGAAGGGGCGATGGAACTGGTATCGGTGGACGATGTAACGGCGATGCTCGACCAATGGGTCACGGAGCATTCAGGGTAGCCGCACCCGCCCCCTCAGGGGCGGATGCATACGGAAACAGGATTATTTCCGTGCGGTGTAGTCCTGATAAGACTTCTCTTCCACAAAACGTGAACCCAACGCCAGGTTCACTTCTTTTTTAATGGCCGCACGCTTGTCATTCGTGACATAAACAGCGCGTGCCAGCTCAATAAAGCGGGGACCAAAGTCCTGATCCGCTTCCTGGTCACGGATGTCGTCCTCAATCACCCAAAGCTCCTCGTTAACCGCTTTGAGCTGCTTACGCAGATCGGCGATATCATCGGCTTTGTCGGCCACGGCTTCATCCCAGGTCTTGCTGAGCTCTTCCAGTTCAAGGCGAACATTTCTGACCTTTTCTTCGTCCTTGATGCGCTCGGATTTGATTTCGAGGATGGTGATCTTGTCCAGCACCTCACCAAAGGAAACGGGAACCTTGATTACGTCTGCCATTGTCTCGTCCTGCTTGCTCGTGGATTCCAAATAACAAGGCCGCCGGGGCCTGTTCAGCGCCGGCGGCCACTTCATACAGATACTGGCTGGATCAGCCTTTTACGTGGCTCAACCACTCTGAGTGCTTGTCTAGCTTCCCCTTCACCGCGTCAAAATACATGCTCTGCAGCTTTTCGGTAACGGGACCGCGCTTACCTTCACCGATCTGGCGACCATCCAGTTCGCGGATAGGCAGCACTTCGGCAGCCGTGCCAGTAAAGAACGCTTCCTCAGCAACGTACACCTCATCGCGGGTAATGCGGCGCTCTTTGACCTGCAGACCAAGGTCTCGGGCAAAGTCAATGATAGTGGCACGGGTGATACCTTCCAGGCAGGAAGTCAGCTCGGGGGTGTGCAATACACCATCACGCACGATAAAGATGTTCTCACCGGAACCTTCCGCCACGTAGCCCTCGTTATCCAGCAGCAGCGCTTCCTCGGCACCACCGGAGATGGCTTCATTCAGGGCCAGCATGGAATTGATGTAGTTACCATTGGCCTTCGCCTTGCACATGGTGATGTTTACATGGTGGCGAGTGTAGGACGAGGTGCGCACCTTGATGCCCAGCTCCTTCGCTTCCGGAGACATGTAAGACGGCCAGCTCCAGGCCGCAACCATCACATGCACCTTCAGGTTGTCGGCACGCAGACCCATGCCCTCAGAGCCCAGAAATGCCATCGGGCGCAGATAGGCCTCATCGAGATTGTTTTCCCGCACCGCTGCTCGTTGGGCCTCGTTGATCTCGTCCTTTGAGAACGGCATCTTCATGTTCAGGATGTGCGCTGAACGGAACAGCCGATCGGTATGTTCTTTCAGGCGGAAAATCGCCGGGCCATTCGCGGTGTTGTAGGCACGCACACCTTCAAAGCAACCCAGGCCATAGTGCAGGGTGTGGGTGAGGACGTGGGTTTTGGCTTCCCGCCAGGGAACCATTTCACCATCCAGCCAGATAAGGCCATCGCGATCAGCCATCGACATTCTGTTCTGCTCCTGAGTAAGCGGTTTTCGGGGAACTGGCATTCTAGCAGCAAACGCCGCCTGAAATAAATTTAGCTTGCTACTCAACCATGACTTTTTTCCACATACTTTGGATGTAGTCACGCTCTTCTGTGAAGGCTCCGCCCTCGACCTGGCTGTTGAGATTCTGCAAAGCTCTGCGGTGGATGGTGGAGCGCAGTGTGATGAACACCTCCCGCAGCCGCTCAGTGTCTTCTACTGGCAAAACGCCTGCGCGGCCTAATTCTTCCAGTTGGCGGATGTTATCACTCCACTGGGTCAGCTCCGGGTGTTCCGGGCACCAAGCCAGCATCAGGTACTGCACCATGAACTCGACATCTACGATGCCACCGTTGTCATGCTTGATGTGGAAAACGTCATTCTGCCGGGCTGCGGGTGTCCCGAGGTTGCTGCGCATTTTCTCACGCATATCGACCACCTCCTGCCGAAGCGACGCCTTTTCCCGTTGTCGGCACAGTATCTGGTGGCGAATATCCTCGAACGCTTTGAGCGTATCGTCGCAGCCTGCCACTCCCCTGGCGCGGGCCAGCGCCTGATGCTCCCAGGTCCAGGCATCCTCCTGCTGGTATTTCTCGAACGCCTGCAAGGTACTCACCAGCAAGCCGGAGTTACCCGAGGGGCGCAATCGCATATCCACTTCGTAGAGCTGCCCGGAGGGTGTCTGGGTACTGAGAATGTGCACGATTCGCTGGCCGAGCCGGGTATAGAACACGGCGTTATCAATAGGCTTGTCGCCATCGGTGGCCAGTTGAGGATCCGCCTGGTGCACAAACACCAGATCCAGATCTGAGGTGTAGCCCAGCTCGATACCACCGAGCTTGCCGTAACCGATGATGGCGAAATCGGTATCACAGGCGGAGCCATCGGCGCGCCGCGGGTAACCGTGCCGGCTGACCAGATTCGAGAACGCCACATCCACCACATGATCCAGCACCACCTCGGCAATCCAGGTCAGGTAATCACTCACTTTCATCAGCGGCAGCGTGCCCTTTAACTCTGAGGCCGCCACCCTCAACACATGGGCCTTCTTGAAGTAACGCAGAGCCTCCATCTGCTCTTCCAGATCTTCATACGGAATCCGCAGCATTTGCTGACGCAAATCATCCTGCAACTCTTCCTTGGCCGGCGGACTGTATAGGCTCTCCGCATTCAAAAGTTCGTCCAGCAGCAAGGGCGTATCCGCCAGCAGGCGCGCAATCCAGGGGCTTTCACTACACAGCCGCACCAACTGCGTCATGGCTCCGGGATTTTCCATCAACAGAACCATATAGGCGGTTCTGCGCAGAATGGCTTCAACCAGTTGCAGCACACGGTCCAGCGTTTCCGAAGGATTCTCCACATCCATCAGGGCGTTAATCAGGAGCGGCACAAACTGATTGAGCCGCTTACGCCCCTGGGTCTGCAGAGTCTGCACGGTGCGGCTGTCGCGCAGGCTGGTCAGGCGCTTATAGCTGCCATCCGGGTCCTCGAATCCGCTTTGCTCCAGCCAGCCCAGGGCACTGGCTTCATCCATTTCCGCCAGCCACAGCTCGTAGCAGCCATCGTCGACACCACCCTCATCGGCGTCATCCTGTTCTTCCGTGGCGATGATATCCGCAAAATGACGAGCCACCCGGCTTCGATGTTCATCCAGCGCAGACAGGCAGTCTTCCCAGCTATCGAAGCCCATAATCCTCGCAACCCGAGCGCAGGAAAGCGCATCCTCAGGCAGAACCTGGGTCTGCTTGTCTTCCATACCCTGAAGGGCATGCTCTAGATTGCGAAGGAACACATAGGCGCCCCTCAGCTCACCGACCACCCGGGACGGAAGCAACTCCAGTTCCTCGAGCTCCTTCAAGATCTGCTGCAACTCACGTTGTTGCAGCTCCCGATCACGCCCGCCGCGGATTAACTGGAACGCCTGCACCACAAACTCAATTTCCCGAATGCCGCCACTGCCGAGCTTGATATTGTTCTCCAGCCCCTTCCGGCGAACTTCCCGGCTGATCATTTCTTTCATGCTGCGAAGCGATTCAAAGGCGCTGAAATCAATGTATTTGCGGTAAACGAAGGGTTTGAGGCTAGCCATCAGTACCTCACCGGCGCGCTGGTCGCCCGCCACGACGCGGGCCTTGACCATGGCATAACGCTCCCAGTCGCGCCCCTGATCCTGGTAATAGGTTTCCAGGGCGGCGAAGCTCAGGGCGAGCGCACCACTCTGGCCATATGGCCTCAAGCGCATATCCACCCGAAACACGAAACCATCGGCGGTAATCTGGTCCAGCGCCTGAATCAGCCTTTGGCCAAGTCGGATAAAGAACTGCTGATTATCCAGAGCACGCCGGCCGCCATGGGTTTCGCCTTTTGAGGGAAACGCAAAAATCAGGTCGATATCGGAGGAAACGTTCAGCTCCCGGCCGCCGAGCTTGCCCATTCCAAGCACCACCATTTTCTGGGGTGCCTCTTGCCCGGTTACCGGATCATCGCCCATGGGAGTACCGAACTCTTCACAGGCTCGTTCGTAAAGCCAATTCAAGGCACCATCAATGGCGGTATCCGCAAAGGCACTGGTAGCGGTCATGGTTTCATGCAGATCGGCCCACTTCATGAGATCCCGCCAGATAATCCGGAACTGCACTTCCCGCCGGTACTGGCGAAGTGCCGCATGCAACGCCGGTTCAGAGTCAACGTTCTGCAGGTAATCCCGCCAGCGATCAGCGAGCCAGGCCTCGGTGGTTGGTTCGGTTAAAGGCCGGGCAACAACGGCGGGCTGAACCTGCTCCGGATGTCGTTCAAGGGTTTGCCGGAGAAACAGGCTACGGGAAATAGCCTCTGCCACATCGGCCTCGGAGACATGGTCACCGGCCAGCCAGCCCGGCAGCCCCTCCGGGAATACCGATGACCAGCATCCGGAAATCTCCTCCTTGAGCACTCCCGGCAGTGAAGCCCATGGCTCAGACATAACGCAACCCTCTGTCTCTCTGATATATTTCAGGTACTGTATAACGAACTCGCCAAGGACTGAACAGGCACCCGCTCTCCATGATGCGAAATAAACGCCCTCTGAATCCGGAACATACCCAATCCCACCTCCCTATGGGCGGACTTATAAGAAGTCGGATCAACCGGCTCTTTGCCATCCTCGGGGGACTGGTATCGGCACAGATTCTTATCCTGTGGGCTGCAGAGCCACTCTCGTTCTTTGAAGCCGTATGGCTCACCATGACGACGCTGGTTACCGTGGGCTATGGCGACTACTCCCCGGTCACGCCCGTCGGCCGGATCAGCACCATTGTACTGATGTTCGTCTCAGCCATTACCCTGTTAACCCTGATCGTAAGTGATTACATCGAATACCGTTTCTACCGCAGAGAACGCATACTGACCGGACGTTGGATTTACAAAATGAAAGACCACATTGTCATCATCAACACCCCTCGAAGCGGCGGCGAACAGTACTTCATGCGATTCGCCTCGCAGATTCGCTCGGTCCCTGAGTACCACACGGTGCCGATAATGCTGCTTACGCGGCAATTTCCGGGAGGTCTGCCTGCAGAACTGTCTGACTGCGGCGTCGTTCACTTTCACGGCGCAGGAAATGACCCGGAAGCCCTGAAATCCGTGCACGCTGGCAGCGCCAAGCACATCATCGTGCTGGCAGCCGACGAATCAGACCCGATGTCAGACAGCCTGACCTTTGATATCGCCCATCGACTGGCCGAATCCAATCTGGGCGGCAGAACCACGGTTGAATGTGTCGGCGACCACAACCGTACAAGATTCAAAGCACTGGGCGTTCGCACCACCATTCGCCCCGTGCGCACCTACCCTGAAATCATGGTTCGCTCCGTGGTTGCCCCTGGTTCCGAAAAAGTTCTGGAAGACATGTTCAACTACGAGCGAGATCATCCCCATCGTTATGATCTCAAGCTCGACGACCTTACCTGGGCGGATATTGTCAGCGCTCTGATCCGCCACGGCATCGGAACGGCTCTGGCCTACATCGATCACGACAATGAAGTCATCTGCCACCCGGATACCAACGCCGAGGTTGAGGGCAAGGGGCTGATTGTTCTGGTGCGTTCCAGCGAGACGCCGGAAGTTTCCGTGGTAGAGGAAGCGCTGGACCGGTACCGGGAGTTTCTCAAGCAGTGGCGCACCATGCATGAGCAAAACCAGAAAGCCGCCACCGAGAGCTCTGAAGAGCCCCCGTCAGCCGGCGGCAGCGAGCGCTAGTTGCAACTGACCGAATTCAGGAAATTGCTCAACTAGGGTCGGCACCGTAATTCCGGCTTGCAGCGCCTTGGCTACCGGCCTCCAAACGGGCAATAGTCCGGCCGCTTCCACCTGCGGCTCAATCTTCGCAAGCGTGCTTGCGGGCAGACGCATCGTGTCACCGGTTAACCAGGCCTGACTCAGATAATGCAGAAAAGATACCGAGCTGAATCCGGAAGCGGGCAGCACCAGCGACGGGCAGTAGATTCCGGCAAGGTAGTAACCTTGCTCGGCTTTGCTTGCCAGGTTAAGAAAAACCGGGACCGCTTGCGCAAGAGCACGGGCGTTTTCAAGCAGCGCTGCAGGCTCTCCCGCTTTCAGCTCAAATTCCACCTCATGAAGAGGCCTTGCCCGCTTTCCACCCACCACTTCGCCTGAGTCCAGAGCGACCTCAATTACAGACTCCGCTTGCTCCAGCATGATAATACGCCGCCGGAAGTTGGTCTCGAACGCCAACTCCAATTCGTCAAGGTTGACCTGAGACCTCAACGGAGTCTGCTCCAAAAGCCCAAGATCCAGATCCGGCCCCGGCAGATCCCACTCCCACTCCTGGCGGCGATGGGCACCGCTTACGAACTCGCCCTGGGTTTTCAAGGTCTGGATATAGCGATCACCGGCCTGACGGACTCGCAACGCAGCACGGGCCTGGTTTAACCCGGCATTCGGGGTGTCGTAGTAGCGATTGACCAGTGTTTTGACCGGACCTTCGCTTGCACCCGGTCGACCTTTGAGCCACTCGAAGGCCCGGGACTGCGCGGATTCTGACAGGGTCAGCTTTACTTCAAGTTCCGTGGCCACTGAAACGCTCCTGATGATTTCTCTTCCTGTAAAAACAGAAAAGCCGGTGACAGAGTCACCGGCTTTCAATACTACTTGACTAGCTTATTAGCTGATCAGAAGTAGTAAACAGCGCCAACGGCTGCGATGGCACGCTCATCACCAGCAGGTGAGGCATTGCCAGAAGCAAAGAACTCATTGATTGAGTCTTCGTCATTGGACTGCAGGTAACCTTCTACGTAAACGTACATGTGGTCGGATACGTTATGCAGCGCCTGCAGGGTGATGATGTCGTAATCGTCTTCTGCGTCTGTGTCGTCAGAAACCATCTCATAAGAAAGCGCGAACTGGTTAGCGCCCAGAGTGTAAACACCCATAACACCAAACACATCGCTCACGTCTTTACGAGTCTGGTATTCTGCAGAAACGGACAGGTTATCCAGGTTGTAGCCGGCGCGCAGACCGTAGGTGTTCTCGTTGTTGCCGTCGCCATTATCGTTGGAGTCAATAGCAAAGGCCAGCTCGAGAGCATCAACTTCATACATTGCAGCCAGCTGATACGGATAGGATTTATCAGCACCCTGAGACTCACCGTCACCATTGATCTGAACAGCCGCACCCAGAGTCAGACCACCGAAGGACGGAGACACGTACTGAACCAGGTCGCCTTCACCAGTGCTGTAAGAACCGCCAGCGCTTGCACCGATCTCGTAAAAGTTTGCGATTTGATCAATCGCAGACTCGTACAGGGAGTCGTCAGAGCCGACCCATACCTGGCCAAAGCTGTCACCCTTAACACCGATGTAAGCTTCGTCGATGTTCGCGCCATCGGAGTCTTTTTCATCAGCGCCAAAGCCGTCGAGCTCCAGCTTGAAGAAACCGGTAACGCCCGGGGCGATTTCGTGGTCGTGCTTAACGCCCAGAGTGGTTCCGTTGTCAAAGTGGCTCAGCTCAGAGTCGCCACCGTCAATGTTTTCGTGAGCGATAGCATACTGAATGTTACCGTAAACGCTCGGCATGGAATCCATCTTGGCAGCCAGCTCAGCAGCAGACAGATTAGACTGTGCCATGGCAGCGCCAGAGAAGGTTGCAGCTGCAACAGCAGAAGCAAGAATCGTTTTTTTCATGTTGCGTCTTCCTTTTTGAGTTAACTCAGGTTTTCGACGGGTCTAAATCCCGATTTTTATTGGCCGGCACAACGCTTGGCTCTGCCTGCCGGGTATCTGACTGGCCCCTGTCATTCCTGCGGGAACAGCTTTTCTTCTTTTTATAAGACAAGCACGCTTGCCTTAGATCTCAACCACTTACACAGCTTTATTAAAGCTCTGCGTGATGAACCTGTTTTAATACAATGTGCCATTTTTTGCAAATTTTTAATGGCTATTTTTTAGCCCCATTTGCATTCGTAACCTTTGTCGTTAGATCAGCCTGGACTAACAACCTCTCCCATTTCCACAACAAATTCAGGGCCAGATAACCAAAAAAATCTGAAAAACAAGCGGTTATCTTACGCTCAACGCTTCCTCAGCCGAGGGCCACAAAACAATACCTCAAATCACGCACTTTCGTGAGGCACTGCTGGCAACTGCGTCACATTTTTGTGCACGACCCTCTCTGGCCAGATTCCAACATAAAGGTAACCGGACCATCGTTGATCAGTGCCACTTTCATATCAGCACCAAACTCCCCCGTACCCACACGTCCAGTACCCAGCAGCCCACTCGCTTCAGCCACAAAATCACCATAAAGCCGATTCGCCAGCTCCGGTGCAGCCGCCAGGGAAAAACCCGGGCGCGTGCCAGATGACGTGTCAGCAGCAAGCGTAAACTGGGGGACAACAAGCAATGAGCCACCGGCATCCTGAACATTCACGTTCATCCGGCCCTGCTCATCGGGGAAAACCCGGTAGGAGAGGATTTTTCGGCACAGTTCCTTTGCCTCATTCAGTGTATCGTTCCTTTCTACGCCAAGGAGCAAGAGCAGCCCGGGACCAATACGGGCAATCGTTTCACCATCTACGGCTACACTGGCTTCCGAAACGCGCTGGATCAGTCCTTTCATTCAGTCCCTTGAGCGGTAACACCGAAGGTTAAATTTCTGAAACGCGAAAAGTGTATAGAGCCCGCAAGACCACCGCAACCCTGTCAGATCAATAAAAAGTCGCATTCTCAGCCAACTGAGGGAAGACTTCTGGCAACCACACTCTCAACGCCCCGCATCAGGGCATCTACAATCGCTGGCTCGGATGCCGAGTGGCCGGCATCACGAATGATCTGAAGCTCCGCCTCCGGCCAGGCCTTGCTCAGAGCCAGGGCATTATCCAGCGGGCAAACCATGTCATAGCGGCCGTGCACAATCACGCCCGGAATGTTCTTTAGCCGCGAGGCATCACGCACGATCTGGTCGGGCTCAAGGAACGAATTATTCATGAAATAGTGGCATTCAATCCGGGCCAGCGCGATGGCCACATGAGGATGCCCAAAATGCTCCACCACCTTGGGATTGGGATGCAGAGTGGCGCACCGCCCTTCCCAGACGGACCAGGCTTTCGCGGCCTGAATCTGCTCCAGCTCATTAGCGCTGGTCAGGCGCCGGTAGTAGGCCGCCACCATATCGTCGCGCTCCACCTCCGGAATCTGGGCAAGGTAATCCTGCCAGTAATCCGGGAATACCCGGCTGGCGCCGTCCTGATAAAACCAGTGAATATCCCGGGGCCGACACAGAAAGATACCCCGCAACACCAACCCCAAAATCCGGTCAGGGTGGGTCTCGGCATAAACCAGACTTAGCGTGGAGCCCCAGCTTCCCCCGAACAGCAACCAACGATCGATGCCGAGAAAATGCCGAACCGCTTCAAGATCCTCAACCAGTTTGTCTGTGCTGTTACCCTCCAGCTCGGCCAACGGGGTCGATCTTCCGGCACCTCTCTGATCCAGCAAAATAATCCGGAAACGTTCGGCGTCGAAAAAGCGCCGGTGGTAATCCTCACAACCGCCACCCGGCCCGCCATGAACGACAATCACCGGAATTCCGTCCGGATTGCCGGATTCCTCGAGGTACAGCTCATGGGGATGATCCACCGCCAGTCGGTGGCGGGCGTAAGGCTCGATTTCAGGATAGAGGGTCAGCATGAAAAACTCCGTTTCGGGGATAACGGCAGTCTAGCTGAGACAGGCGAGAAAAATACAGGGGCCACGAAAACAGGCGGAAGCGTTTACCGCCTCACAACGATTTCCTGGCCCCTGAGGGATTACTTCTTGTTAGCGCGCTTACGCTCGTTTTCGGTCAGGAGCTTCTTGCGAAGACGAATCGACTTGGGCGTTACCTCAACCAGTTCATCGTCGTCGATAAACTCCAGCGCCTGCTCCAGAGTGAACTTGATGGGCGGCACCAGGCCGATCACTTCGTCCTTTCCAGAGGCACGCATGTTGTCCAGCTTCTTGCCCTTGGTGGGGTTCACCACCAGGTCGTTGTCACGGCTATGGATACCGCAGAGCTGGCCTTCATAGATTTCCTGGCCAGGGTCCAGGAACAGCTTGCCTCGGCTCTGCAGAGTTTCGAGGGAGTAGGTCAGCGCAGTACCGGTGGCCATGGAAACGATGACACCGTTCTGACGGCTGGTTACGTCACCCATCTTCACCGGGCCATAGTGGCTGAAGGTGGAGGTCAGGATGCCGGTACCGGAAGTCATGGTCAGGAAGGTGTTCCGGAAACCGATCAGGCCACGAGCCGGAATGGTGTATTCCAGGCGGATACGGCCCTTGCCGTCCGGGATCATGTTAGTCATGTCACCTTTGCGCAGACCCATCTGCTCCATAATCGGGCCCTGGTGCTGTTCTTCGATGTCGATGATCACGTTTTCGTACGGCTCTTGCTTCTGGCCGTCGACTTCCTTGATGACCACCACCGGCCGCCCCACGGCCAGCTCGAAGTTTTCGCGACGCATGTTCTCGATCAGAACCGACAGGTGCAGTTCACCACGGCCGGACACCTTGAACTTGTCGGCCGAGTCACCTTCTTCAACCCGCAGCGCTACGTTGTGCAGCAACTCTTTTTCCAGGCGCTCCTTGATGTTCCGACTGGTCACATATTTGCCTTCTTTACCGGCAAACGGTGAATCATTTACCTGGAAGGTCATGGATACAGTGGGCTCGTCAACGGTCAGCGCCGGAAGGGCTTCTACGTTAGAGGGATCACACAGGGTGTCGGAAATGAACAGCTGGTCCAGACCACTCACGCACACAATGTCGCCAGCCTGGGCTTCCTCAACTTCCACACGCTGCAGGCCAGAGTGGCCCATAATCTTCAGGATACGACCGTTACGCTTCTTGCCGTCGGCACCGATCGCCACCACCGGGGTGTTGGTCTTCACTTTACCGCGCATAATACGACCGATACCGATAACCCCCAGGAAGCTGTTGTAGTCCAGCTGGGAGATCTGCATCTGGAACGGGCCGTCCAGATCAACCGAAGGCGCTGGCACATGATCAACAATGGCCTGGAACACAGCGTCCATGTTGTCGTCCAGATTCTCATGATCCATGCCGGCGATGCCGTTCAGCGCACTGGCATAGACTATCGGGAAGTCGAGCTGTTCATCGGTGGCACCAAGGTTGTCGAACAGGTCAAACACCTGATCCACCACCCAATCCGGGCGGGCACCCGGACGGTCAATTTTGTTCACGACCACAATCGGGTTCAGGCCCGCTGCGAAAGCTTTCTGAGTCACGAAACGGGTTTGCGGCATGGGGCCGTCGATGGAATCCACCACCAGCAGCACACTGTCCACCATACTCATTACACGCTCTACTTCACCACCAAAGTCAGCGTGGCCCGGGGTGTCTACGATATTGATGTCGTAGTCTTTCCATTTTAGAGCAGTGTTTTTTGCCAGAATGGTAATGCCACGCTCTTTTTCCTGGTCGTTGGAGTCCATTACACGCTCGTTTTCGAGCTCTTTCCGGTCCAGCGTGCCAGACTGGCGCAGCAGCTGGTCAACCAGGGTAGTCTTGCCATGGTCAACGTGGGCAATAATGGCAACGTTTCTAAGCTTATCAATCACAACGGGTATCCTGAAGAAATTAGCGGCGCGCAGTATATCGAAAAGTCCATGGCGATAATATGAAGATTAGTGCCTAATATGTAACCAATCGGGGCTTGCACCATAATTATGCGTTATCAGAGAACTTGCACCACCATGGTGCATCGCAGTGGTGCAATAAGCATGGTCTTCGGCCAGGAAGCTGCGCCACATTAGCTCGAAAGCCTTGTCGCTGCGCTGTTCTGGCGCAGCCGACAAAAACTGGCAAGCCGATTGCTTATGCCAAAGCAGCCGCATAGTGAAGGTAAGGACCACAAGCTTCTGGTAAGCTTCCCTGACCTGAAAAAAGATCGGGCCTCAGAACACTGAACGATCCGGCACAACGAACATGTAAAACCTTACGGAGCATGCACAATGTCCAAGACGATTGATTTGATCAAAGAACACGAAGTCAAGTGGATTGACCTGCGTTTCACCGACAGCCGTGGTAAAGAGCAGCACGTGACCCTGCCCGCCACCGAGGCGGACGAAGACTTTTTCGCTGACGGCAAGATGTTCGACGGCTCCTCCATTGCCGGCTGGAAAGGCATCAACGAATCCGACATGATCCTGATGCCGGACGACGAAACCGCCGTTCTGGACCCGTTTACCGAAGAAACCACCGTCAACATCACCTGCAACATTGTAGAGCCTTCTACCATGCAGGGTTATGAGCGCGACCCCCGCTCTGTTGCCCGTCGCGCCGAAGAATACCTGAAGTCCACCGGCATCGCTGATGGCGCTCTGTTCGGCCCGGAGCCTGAGTTCTTCGTGTTCGATTCCGTCAAATGGAACGTGGACATGCAAGGCGCTTCTTACCACATCCATTCTGAAGAAGCCGCGTGGGTTTCCGGTGAAGACTTTGACCGCAACAACATTGGCCACCGCCCGGGCGTAAAAGGCGGCTACTTCCCGGTTCCGCCGGTCGACAGCCTGCACGACCTGCGTGGTGCCATGTGTGCCGCCATGGAATCCATGGGCCTGGAAATTGAAGTTCACCACCACGAAGTGGGCACCGCTGGCCAGTGTGAAATCGGTGTTGGCGCCAACACCCTGACCCGCAAGGCAGACGAAGTTCAGATCCTGAAGTACTGCGTGCACAACGTAGCTCACGCCTATGGCAAGACCGCCACCTTCATGCCCAAGCCGGTTGTGGGTGACAACGGTTCCGGTATGCACGTGCATATGTCCTTGAGCAAAGACGGCAAGAACCTGTTTGCCGGCGACAGCTA
Organism: Marinobacter nauticus; assembly: GCF_003634635.1. Classification (GTDB taxonomy): domain Bacteria; phylum Pseudomonadota; class Gammaproteobacteria; order Pseudomonadales; family Oleiphilaceae; genus Marinobacter; species Marinobacter nauticus. Next base: position 138,183 of record NZ_RBJB01000006.1, read on the forward strand.
CGCGGGCCTGAGCGAAGCCGCCCTGTACTACATCGGCGGTGTGATCAAGCATGCCAAGGCCATCAACGCCTTCACCAACCCGGCCACCAACAGCTACAAGCGCCTGGTTCCGGGCTATGAAGCACCGGTTATGCTGGCCTACTCTGCCCGTAACCGTTCTGCCTCCATCCGTATTCCGTACGTGAACAGCCCGAAAGCTCGTCGTATTGAAGTGCGCTTCCCGGACCCGGCAGCTAACCCGTACCTGGCCTTTGCTGCCCTGATGATGGCCGGCCTGGACGGTATCCAGAACAAGATCCACCCTGGCGATGCCATGGACAAGGATCTGTATGACCTGCCGAAGGAAGAAGCCCTGAACATTCCGAAGGTTGCCGAGACTCTGTCCGAGGCCCTGGACTGCCTGCAAGCAGACCACGAGTTCCTGACCCGTGGCGGCGTGTTCACCGAAGACATGATCAAAGGCTACATCGACCTGAAGCGTGGCGAAGTCGAGCGTCTGAACATGACCACTCACCCGGTCGAGTTCGATCTGTACTACTCCTGCTAAAGCCCTGCACCAATTCGGTGCAGACGATGCAGACCAGAAGCCCCGCCCCGTGCGGGGCTTTTTTGTGGCCTCAATCCCAGTTCTTAACCAAGACCCACGCCCTTAACGATATGTAACCAAGGAAGCAGGCCACAACATTGAAATGACCTTGCCCGCAATCGATAATCAAAGCAGTTCATTACCACAGGTTATCGCCATGAAAGCACCGTTCGTACTCGCCGCTGGCCTGCTGATGCTGGCTTCGACCACAGCACACAGCGAGGTCTACCGCCACGTTGACGCCTATGGCAACGTCACCTTTTCCGACGAACCCATGGAAGGCGGTGAAGAGGTCCAGGTGAAGCCCGTGACCACCATTACCCTGCCCAAGCCGGAAGCGGTTCAGGAACCCGAACAACTCCGCGAGCGGGTGGAACGTGAGGGCGCAGCCTACCAGGCTGTCTCATTCCAGTATCCGGCCAATGAACAGGCTTTTCACAGCGGCAACGGCAACGTCACCTTCGAAGTTCAAAGTACGCCACCGCTGAAGCGGGGCCATAAATTTGAAGTGACCCTGGATGGACAACCGGTCGGGCAAAGCAGCTCAGGCTCAGTAGCCGTTAGCAATATCGACCGGGGCACTCACAATGCGGGCGTTCATATTGTCGATGAAAACGGAGTACGCGTGAAATCCGGCAATTCAATTACCTTCACGATTCACCGCCCATCCGTTCTCAACTAAATCTTATTCGCACCACCATGGTGCAATTGCACCATGTTGTGACCATACTTTGGGCAGCCAAGGGGCAAAATCCGGGCTGCCTGTCGCCAGACCGTTCACTACTGCACCAAGCTACAGCACCGCGTACCGGCTACCGCGCCCGTTCTGCCCGATCCTTGCCCATTGGCTACCCAATGCCAAAAAACTGGTTCGCTTTTTGCAGCCGCAGGGGTACATCCTATGAGTCGAGAACGGAAGCAACGCATGCCATTCCATCCAGTCACCATATCCGGAAGCAGTTACAAGAGTATTCTGGACAGTCTGACAACCGCAGTACTGGTACTTGGCGATGATCTGGCTATCCGTTACCTCAACCCCGCCGCCGAAAGCCTGTTTGAAACCAGTATGACCCGAAGCCATGGCCTCCCCTTACAGGAGGTTCTGGTGGATTCCGAGGATGCCCTGACCACTCTGCATGCCGCAGTGGAGAACGGCCAGTCCTACACCCGCCGGGAAGCTGAATTTGCCTTGATCAGCGGTGCCAGACTGACGGTGGATTACTCGGTGACTCCCATCAGCCTGGACCCGACCGAACTGCTGATCGAGATCCAGCCCCGAGACAGACTCATGCGTATCAGCCGGGAAGAAGACATCATCTCGCAACAGGAGACCACGCGTATCCTGGTGCGGGGCATGGCCCACGAGATCAAGAACCCGCTGGGCGGCATCCGTGGCGCGGCGCAACTTCTGGACCGCGAGCTTTCAGACGATGACCAGCGAGAATATACCCGTGTGATTATCGACGAGGCGGACCGTCTGCGCAGCCTGGTGGATCGCATGCTCGGCCCGAACAAAGCCCTGAAGATTGCGCCCACCAATATCCACGAAATTCTGGAGCGGGTCCGTACTCTTATTGAGGCCGAAAGCAAAGGCCGAGTGCGCCTGAGACGCGACTACGACCCGAGCATCCCCGAATTTCCCGGCGACAAAGAGCAGTTGATCCAGGCCTTCCTGAACATCGCCCGCAACGCCATGGAGGCAGCATTCGAAAACGAAGCCGCAAGCGGGCGCTCAGCAACGCCCACGATTACCTTTCGCAGCCGGGCCTTGCGACAGTTCACCATCGGCCATCGGCGTCACCGACTGGTGTGCCGGGTCGACATTATAGACAACGGCCCGGGCATCCCGCCCGAGCTGTTGCAGAACATCTTCTACCCCATGATCAGTGGTCGGGCCTCGGGCACCGGACTCGGCCTTTCCATTACCCAAAGCATCATCGGCCAGCATCGGGGGCTGGTGGAGTGCGAGAGTGAGCCCGGAAGAACCGATTTCATCATCTTCCTGCCTCTGGAGGACAGCAAATGAGCCAACCGGCAAACGTCTGGATTATCGACGATGACAGAAGTATTCGATGGGTGCTGGAACGCGCCCTGAGCCAGGCTGGCATGCAACCGCGTGTATTCGACAGCGGCGACAGCATCATGATGCGGCTGGAACACGAGCAACCGGACGCCATCATCAGCGATATCCGGATGCCTGGCGTGGATGGAATCACCCTGCTCTCCCAGATCGTAGAACTGCATCAGGATGTGCCGGTTATCATCATGACCGCGCACTCGGATCTTGAAAGCGCGGTGACCAGCTACCAGACCGGCGCCTTCGAATACCTCCCCAAGCCCTTTGATGTGGATGACGCCGTCGCACTGGTAAAGCGGGCCGTAGCCCACAGCCATGAGAAACGCGCCGCCAGCGAACCACAGGCCGATGCTACACCACGCAATACCGAAATTATCGGTGAAGCCCCGGCCATGCAGGAGGTTTTCCGGGCCATTGGCCGGCTGTCTCACTCCAACATCACCGTATTGATTAATGGGGAAAGCGGCACCGGTAAAGAGCTGGTAGCCCAGGCCCTGCACAATCACAGCCCCAGAGCACGAAACCCGTTCATCGCCCTGAACATGGCGGCAATTCCGAAAGACCTGATTGAATCCGAATTATTCGGCCACGAAAAAGGCGCCTTCACTGGCGCCGGCGCTGCCCGCCAGGGCCGCTTTGAACAGGCCAACGGAGGCACCCTGTTTCTCGATGAAATCGGCGACATGCCCGCCGACACTCAGACTCGACTGCTGCGGGTGCTGGCCGATGGCGAGTTTTACCGGGTAGGCGGCACCACCCCCATCAAAGTGGATGTGCGCATCATCGCCGCAACCCATCAAGACCTGGAAAAACTGGTACAGGCCGGCAACTTCCGGGAAGATCTGTTCCACCGCCTGAATGTCATTCGCGTGCACCTGCCCAAGCTGGCCGAACGCCGCGAAGACATTCCACGCCTGATGCAGCACTTCCTCAAGCGAGCAGCCAAAGAGCTGGCAGTAGAACCCAAGATCCTGCGCCCGGACGCAGAGGAATACCTCACCACCCTGCCCTGGCCCGGCAACGTCCGTCAGTTGGAAAACACCTGCCGCTGGCTGACCGTCATGGCCAGTGGCCGGGAGATCCACATTGATGACCTGCCCCCGGAACTGCTGCATCAAGCGGAAAACGAGCATGCTGCCACCGGCCTGACCTGGCAGGAAGGCCTGAGGAACTGGGCAGAACAGGAACTGAAGCGTGGCAAGAAAGGCATACTGGATACCGCGGTGCCCGAGTTTGAGAAAATCATGATTGAAACGGCGCTGAAGCACACCGGCGGCCGCCGCCGGGATGCCTCTATTCTGCTGGGTTGGGGGCGGAATACGCTGACCCGGAAAATCAATGAGTTGGGGATGGATCAGCCGGAGGGGGAGGAGGATTAAGACTCTTCCTTCACCTCACTCGGTCACCTCCCGCCAATAAATGATACGGTCGTGGCCGCGATAGACGCCGAAGGTGGCCACCCCTGACGGGTCCCCCAGCGAACCGTCACCATCATAGTCTCCCTGTAGCCAGACCGGCACCGGAAAACTGACCCTGACGTCCCCCCGGTTTGGCTCGCCTGGCGCCAACAGAACAACCTCACTGCCCGTGGTCGAGCCTCCCAGATCGATCGTCCCCGAGACCGGCACAACCGAGGTACTGCCCCCGGAGAGGCCTGACTGATCCAGAGTGACACTACCCGTGTTGTAGCCCCAACAACTGTCCGCCAGATTCCGGGTGAAGCCGGCTGCCGTGTAATAGTCAATCTGGAGCGGCACTGCCAGATTAACGGTTTCCGGGCCGTATACATTCTCCAGTTGTAGCCTGCCGTATCGCAATTCGAAGTTCATAACGGGTGCCAAATTCGTTGGCAACAGCGGCGCTGTCACGCTATCTGCATCCTGCAGCTGTGTCAGTTCAATGGAATAGTCCGGTGTAAACGGCGCCACCCGCGTCTGTACCGTCTTGTCATAGGTAATCTCATCCGATGAAGAGAACCGATATTGCAACTGGCCTCGCCCGATCACGGACAGAGTCGGATTGGCGAGGCTCGTGCTGACAGGAAAGGGAGCGCCGTTGGCATCCAGACCACTGTTATCGGCTGCTGCTGGCGTTCGCACAAGGCTGCCCGGCGACAACCGCAGAAAATCACCCAGAGTATAATTCCGTGTCACGGTTCCCCCGACATTCAGGGCCTCCACCAACAGCGTGGGTTCGGCGCCGCTGAGCCATTCAAACGGTTTGCCGATATAGGAGAATGCGGTAGAAATGTCGCAATAAGCCTCGATCTCACCCGGCTCCGTAATCGTGACGCCAAAACGATCGGGGATGAAACGTCCTACATGACTGACCGCGTTACCAATGACATCAGCTGTGCCCAGATAACCACCACTGGCCAGCTCAGGAGTAATGCTGATGATGCCCACCTCTGGCCACTGGAACTGACCGCAGGCAATGCCGCCTGCGGCCGCGGCGCCGTTACAGTCCTGAGCAAAGTCGCCGAAAGAGCCGGAAAGTGCGGGACTGTCTCCACCCGATGGCGCTTCGAGAGACGCCTCCAGCACTACGTCTTCAGCGGGCGTTTCCTGGCCAAAATTTGGCGTCACGTTGCCGCTGGCATTAACAGACGAAACCCGAACCTCGAAATCATCGCCGGCGGCTACAAACGCATTGTCGTCCTGAACTGAGGTCGCCGCCGGATTACCCGGAATCGTCAGTTGGAAATGATCCGGGCGGGCAACGAATTCACCATCGCCAAGCATTTCCAGGCCTGCATCATCGCCAGAGCCTTGGTAACGGGCATTGAGACGGACCCTCCCGACATCGGGGTATCGAATACTCACCGTTGCCAGGCCATTGGCATCAAAGAACAGTGGCTTGGTACCGGAGACGAAGGAAGGTAATTCGCGGCCATCCTCATCCAATATCACACTCTGACTACCAGAAGACGGGTTGATGTAGGAAGACCAAAGCGCAATATCTTTCGTTTCCTCGTCAAAACCGGGAACACAACGCTGGGTGCTGTCATCCTTCCGCACCGCCGCGATACGGGCTGTGACAACGGTATCCGCAATGTGATCCGGCACCGTAATATCAAATCCCGAATCAAAGAACGTCATCTCACACTGACCGGCCGTCAACGTGCCGGAACCGTCATCACAGAGAGTCTGCGAAAACGCCACCGTACCGGGATCCGACGAAGGAACTCCCAAAGTAACGGTGCCGGGCGAGGTAATCGCCAACGAACGAGTAGTCTCACCAGTCATGGTGAAGGTGTTTCCCCCTACCCAGCCAGACGGAGACAACGTCACTTCCACAGGATCAGGGAAGAAAGCGTTGCAGGCCGGGTCGTCGCAGGCGCGAATTCTCACGGCTTCAGGCTTACAGGTCAGGCCACTGCCACTGTGAATGATCTCGAAGTGATCCACTCGTCGCTGAATTTCGCCCACCTTGTCTGCGCAGATTTCCAGACCATCAAGCTCATGGATATTGGTCGAGCCACCCGTGGAGCCGGTCAGGGAAAAGAACAGGTTCTCCGGAACATCCGCTTGCTGGCCAGTGAGCGTTACCGAGATGATCTCCTGATAGTCGGTGCCCGTGGCAGTGGTGTCTCTCTCAACCAGGAGAACAGGGAGAGCGCCTCGTGAGTCGATGGTTATCCGGTAACGGTGAGGTGCATTCCTGCCGGTCGCATCAATGCCGGGAGACAAGGCATCGGAGCCTGCGATGTACTGGTAATCCAAATCTTCGGCGCCGCGCACTGCCACCGAGTCGGGCGTTCGTCCACGTTTGCCGCCCTGACGACCCTCGCTCCAGTTCGAATAGTTGCCGTACTCGTCAATACCTATGCCAAGCCAACCGCCAGCGAAGCCCCCGGTTCTGTCTGGCTCCTGTGCATAGCCGAGCGAACCGCCATAACCACCCGCCTGCGGTGTGATCGACGCATCAGAGAAAACGATCGCGACGCCATCGGCGCCATTGCCATCGTAGGCGTAGTAGTCAAATTCGACCTGGATAAGGTTATCTGCACCGGGGAACAAGCGCTGTAAACTGACTGCTGTCGCCTGGTTCCCTACAGCCTCAGTCAGCCTCAGCCTGCCACCAACAATGCCAGGCCTGAAACTCCCCCTGGAGACGGAGGTTGCCCAGTCATTGGTATTGAGAGCCCCCCCAGAGAACTCTTCGCTGAAACAGATTGCCGGTTTAGGGTCTTCAAAGGTGTAGGTGATTCGCACTCGTCCGGATGCTCCTGCACCACCATTTGCCGACAAACAGACTAGAAAACTGCAGGCGGCACCACCTCCACCCCCACCGGGCACACTACCCGGCGCCCCGCTTCCACCGGAACTGCCGTTGCCGCCGGCCCCGCCTCCAGCCACTTCGCTCCCGCCCGTACTGCCCGCGCCATCGTTTCCCGCAGAACCAGAGCCTGCGGAACCACCACCGCCACCACCATCTCCACGGGCGTTGGCACCTCGACCACCACTGAATACTGCATCACCGACACTCGAAACCGCACTTCCACCAGCGCCGCCCGAAGTATTGTTAATGCTTACGCCAGCACCACCCTGTGCGAGCAGTGTTGACGGACTGCCAAACCAAGAGCTGTCGCCTGCGGCCGAATTGCTTCCGCCGGAACCAACACGATAGGCAAAAGTCTGGCCAACTGAAACCCCGAACGACCGGGAAGCATACGCTCCTCCGCCACCGCCACCAGCCTCCACACCGCCTCCGAAGAGAGGCCGGGAAACCGACCCACCACTACCACCACCACCCCAAACCTCAACCGTGATGGATCGAACGTTGGCCGGAACCGTAAACGAACCATTACCAGGAGAATCGAACTCCACAACCTGTTGTGCCTGGAGCGTTAAGGAGACAAGTGAAAACAGCAACGCCAAAAGCAACAAGCTTTGAGCTTTAATCAACGTCCGTGACATGGCCCTATTCATCGGGTGCGAACCTCCACTATCCGTATGGCCTGATCCGGACCATTGCCACATTGCCCCGTGCTTTTAATTGAAAACACCGTATCGCCTCCGGGGCCTTTGATATCGGCAGCTATCGAGGCGCAGGTTACCGACGCACTGCAGCCGTTCAGGGCCGAAACAGTAAAACTCAATGATGCGTTCACCGCACTGCAGCTGCCGCCCTCCAGCACATCCCTGACGGCCACCTGGGCGCCACTTTCCGCCGCGAAGAACGCTCGCTGGGACTGTATCTGCAGGCTTACCGACTGCCCGGTACTCTCCTGCAGCTGCGCCATGCCCACTACCAGCAGGGCCAGTACCGTAATAATAAACAGCGCCACCGGGAGACCTGCACCGGCCTCCCGGCCGGGATAAGAATCAGGGTACATTGCGGATCTGAACCTCCTGGCTAACCGTGGTGGTCTCATCACCCTGGGGGTCCTTCAAAGTAAAGGTGAACTGCACGACTGCCGCACGCCGAAAACTGGGTGGTGTGTATTGGAACTGGACCGTACCGGCAAGATTGGCCGATAGAATCTGGGGCGTCACCGACGGGGGAGTTGGCTGTGTGGTCGATGGGGCATAACCACTGTAGCGGTATAAAAACCGACCACTCTGGCAGAGGCTGACAGGCTGCGCCACCACGAAGAGCCGCCGCTGCGGTGACCGTTCCCCGAAACGATGATTGGCGCCAAGGTTAATCTGAGCTGGAGAAACTGAATTGTCGATACTGGCGATGGTTGGCGATACTGGTCCCGGACTGGCACTGCCATAGAGTGAATCCGCAGAGATGCCATAACCATAGACCACCGCCCGGGTAGATCCATTGGGGGGCGTATTGGCAAACGGTGCTACGGCGATCGTGTTGCCGCCATCGGGAAGATCGGTGTAGGCCGTGCCGGCCTCAATTGGCAGCCATTCCAGACAATTGCCCGCAACGCGAATGGATAACGGGAAGGCTTCCCGAAGCTCCCGGCTTATCTGTTCACTGATCACCACGCCCTGCAAAGCGCGCTGCTGTCGGGCGCTAACGTCAATCGCACCACGGGTGGAGAGGGCGACGAACTGCACGGAAATGGTCGCCACGATGGCCAAAAGTACGATGACAATGACCAGCTCAACCAACGTGAATCCTGCTGCCCGGCGCATCAGTAATTCGCTCGGTAGGCGGTGAAGCGGTAGTCGTTGGCAGAGGGATCGGTGATGGTGATATCGATCCGCTTGGCCTCATCGGAGGGCAGCCCTACTTCGGTGCCCGCACAGGTTACAGTGATGGAAACCTGAAAGCCGGAGTATTGGCTGCCAAGGGAGCCGCCCTGCGCATTGGCAGGCAATGCGTTGTTGATCGCGTTGTAGTCATCCACATCGTCGTAATCCTCACGCTGTGACTCTTCCGTGTCGATCGTGCAGCCAACTTCCTTTGGAACGCCCCCCGGCAAAGTCTTGTCATCATACTTCCGCGACAGCACCTCATCCATGTAGAACTGTGCCAAGGCAATTGCCCGGGTCTGGTTAAGCGGATCGGCACTGCGCCCGGCAATCAGGGAGAATGCCCCGACGACACCGGCAATGGCAACACTGATAATCACGATGGCCATGACCAGTTCCACCAGAGTGGCTCCACGTTGGACAAGCATCAGCACGGCCCCCGGTAAATCGCCCCAAGTGGGCTCAGGCAAACCCGGAAAGTGGATTCGCCGGAAAAGGTGAACTGAACGGTATTGCCCGAGGTTTGCGGACGGCCGTAATGATCAAAAGTAATGGGAAAGGTGGCGCCGGTGACCGACAGAGATGTCCCTCCGCTGTCAATCCGGAAAGGCTCCCGTGAGCCCACGGTGAGCAGAAATTCGCTGGAGGTCGATGTCACGGTCAGCGTGTTCTGGGTGGTGTTACCCGCCAGCGCTGCCTGCTGGGCAAGCAGCGTGGCGGATTCCAGTTGCTGGGTGGCCAGCAAAGGGGAGAAGGCCGAGCTCCTGGCGAACAGGCCAATACCTAGGGCGGAGAGTACACCAATCAGGATGATGACGGTCACCAGCTCGACTAAAGTGAACCCCGACTCACAACCAGATACTCTCCGTCGCATATGATCACCGGCACCGTCGTGGGCTAACTCAGGACCGCGCTGAAAAGCTGTGAGCCTAGACCACGTCGCCCCAAGTTCTTGCCGTTTATTCGCAGGTGTCATCTAATGATGAAACCAGCCCCGTCAGTTCTGAATAGCTGAAGCTACAGTTGGGAACAACGGTGGTACCGTCTGACTCCAGAAGAGAAATCGTAACCACGTTGGATGCTTCCGTTCCAACCTGGAATTCGTCGCTCAGCTGCGCCGCGACATCAACCCCCCCGGTGGTAGCGGTTGGATATCCGTTAGTCGTATCCATATCAACAGCTACACCGTCGAGATTCACACTAGCAGCCGAATTCCCGTCCGCTACCCATCTTGCATGTGCGATTGAGGCGGCCGAACGAACAGACCCTGCTGCCCCATTAATTGCGGCCGCCTTCGCGTCGGTACCAAAATCAGCAAACCTTGGCAAAGCAAACGCCGCCAGAATGCCCAGAATCACAATCACCATAACCAGTTCGATCAGGGTGAAACCTTTCTCTTTACGTGCTGCGATTGCTGTCATTGAATTCATCCTATTACTCCGTTTATTGCGTGTAGATATCTGCGTTTATCAGTTAATGGTTGTCGTAATTTCGCCGTTGGCAGCATTGTACTCGATGCTGCTGCTTTGGTTGTCAAGCTGGTAGGTGTAGGTGCATAGGCTGCCGGATCCACTGGCGAGATAATCCACACCGGTTCCTGAAGCGGCAACGTCGGGCGCATTTGCCTGCAGTAACGCTTCCCAAACGTTCACGCATCGATCATCTGTCATGGTGACATTGTCGCCATTCGCCGGACCAGTATATGTCTGGCTTCCAGCGGAAACAGGCCAGCCATTCGCGGAAATATTAACCGTCTCGTCACCAAAGCCAGCCAGGTCTTCGGTGGCAGTGGTGAAGCCATTTGTCACCCATTGAGCTTTCGCCAGCGCAACGCCCGCACTCAGCGCCCCAGCAGTACCCTTGATACTCGACTGGTGCGCCTGCTCAGAAAGCTGTGCAAACCGCGGCAGCGCAAACGCCGCCAGGATAGCCAGGATGGAAATCACCACCACCAGCTCAATCAGGGTGAAACCTTTTTGCTTCTGTGTGCTGTTGTACTGCCTCATTCGTCAGCCTCTTGCCGGTTCAATCGTGTTGGCCATTCAGCGCCTGGCGTCCTGCCGGTTCACTGTGGTGTGCTGGAACGGTACCGGCCTCAGGGACAGGCCGGTGAGCCGTTCGTCTTGCTCCCGCAGGTTATTCCGGTTGCGGTCAGCAAATTCGCTTATCACTCGCCAGGCGATCGGCTGTTCGGGTTTCACGCGCTTGCCTTCTATGGTTATCGGCTGCTTCGGTTTATAAATTAACCAACCCCTGGCCGATTCGCCTGTTTCATTTTGTTGCTGGTTTGCAAAACACCAGCTGCCGGAGTCCGGCTCATTCCCGCCACAACCGCCCTTATAACGGGGCCATTGGTGGTCGAGCCAGTTGAAGGGGTTACGGCCTTCCAGGCTGGCCAGGGCCTGATCCCGGCTCAGCATGGCTTCCGCACCTTTAATCACCAGGGCAGAGCGCAGCTGCGTCAGCACCATGGCCACGCTTTGCTCTTCCACCCGCTGCAGCTCTCTGTCCAACCTGCCCAGCAGCACCCACCAAAGCACAAACAACACCACCAGGGCCGTCAGCATCCGCATTCGCCGGCTATTGGCCAGGCCGTCGGCAGAAGACCAACGTGGACCCTGCACCTAGCCCCGCCCCATGGCGGCGGCCCCCAGGTCCCAGATCGGCAGGAAGACCCCCAGCGCCAGAATCAGTACCAGTACCCCCATAGCCACAATCAGGATCGGCTCGATGGATTCCGCCAGCCGTTTCAGGCCATAGTCCACATCTTCGTCGTAGAAATCGGCGACGTTATTGAGCATGTCATCCACCGAACCGGTTTCCTCACCTACCGCGATCATCTGCAGGATCAGAGGCGTGAACATCTCGCTGTGCCGCGCGGTTCGAAGCAGGCTTTCACCCCGTTCAATACCAAGCCGCATGTCTTTGATGTGGCTGCCGATCCAGGCGTTGTCGGTGGCGTCGGCCACTACCGTCAGAGCATGGGTAACCGGCATGCCCGCCTTGAGCATGGTGGCAAAGTTACGGGCAAAACGGCTGAGGGTAATCAACTCCAACAGGGGGCCGATGATGGGCAGCTTCAGCTTGTAGCGATCCCACATCAGCCGTCCCTGCTCGGTCCGCTTCCACTGGCGAATCAGCACAGCACCGGCAGCCACCGCAAACAGCATTAAGGGCCAGTATCCCAGCAGAAAATTCGAGGTTCCGACCAGTACCTGTGTCAGGAACGGCAGGTCTGCACCCAGCTTGGCAAACACCGAGGCAAAGCGCGGAATGACCAGGAAGTTCACCACCATCAGCGCCGCCAGCAGTGCGATGACCACGAACGTCGGGTAGCGCAGTGCTTGTTTTACCCGTCGTTTGGTGTCCCGTTCCAGCTCCAGAATCTCCGACAGACGCTTGAACGAGTCGTCCAGCATCCCGGTGTTCTCCCCCACGTGGATCATGGCGATGAACAGTTCGGAGAACACTTTCGGGTGCGCCTGCATGGCTGTGGCCATGGTGGTGCCACCTTCCAGGCGGTTGGTAATGTCCTCCAGCACCTCCGCCAGCACCGGCGAGCGCGTGGTTTCTGCCAGACCGCGCATGGTGCGAATCAACGGGATACCGGCTTTGGTCAGCGCGTGCATCTGGCGGCAGAACACAATCAGTTCATCCAGCGTGACGGCTTTGCGAAACAGCGGCAGCTGGTTCAGTTTGTCCAGTGCCGACGAGGTATCTTCCTGTTCGCGAATGCTCAGCGGCGTAATACCACGGCGCATCAGTTCGCTGGCTGCCGCGTCCGGATTGGCGGCGGTCAGAGAACCTTGCTGGACAACGCCCCGGTTGTCCTTGCCCCGGTAACTGAACTGCATCAGCTATCCACTCCTATGGCGGTATCGCCGCCCAGATCGTCGGCATCCACCGACATGTCGGCTTCCGAGGTGGCCGCTACTCGTGCCACTTCCTGCAACGAGGTCACCCCCTGCAGAGCATAGTCCATGGCGCACTGCCCCAAAGGCCGGTAGATGGGGCTTCGGCGGGCGGCCCGAGTAAAGTCAGAGACATCCTTGCGGCGCAGCGCATCCAGCATGTCCTCGTCCATTTCCAGCATTTCGTAGACGCCAAGCCGGCCCTTATAGCCGGTGTTGCTGCACTGATAGCAGCCCTTGCCGTGGATAAAGCCGGCTTCAATATCCAGCGGATCCAGGTCAAAGGCCTGCAGCCAGATCAGCTCCTGTTCGGTGGGCTGGTAGGGCTCTTTGCAGTTGTCGCATACCCGCCGTACCAGGCGCTGAGCCACCACGCCCAACAGTGAACTGGCCACCAGGAAGGGCTCTGCCCCCATATCAATCAGGCGCATGGCACTGCTGATGGAATCGTTGGTGTGCAAGGTGGACAGCACCAAGTGGCCGGTCATGGCGGCACGCAAACCAATCTCGACGGTTTCGTGGTCGCGCATTTCACCCACCAGAATGATATCCGGGTCCTGGCGCAGGGAGGCGCGCAACACGTTGGCAAATTCCAGTCCGATTTTTGGATTCACCTGAACCTGGGTAATCCGTGGCAACCGGTATTCCACCGGGTCTTCAGCGGTGATGATCTTGACTTCGGGTTTGTTCAGCTCGGTCAGCGCGCCATACAGGGTCGTGGTTTTACCGCTGCCGGTAGGGCCGGTTACCAGAATCATGCCGTGCGGTTTCTTGATCAGCTTGCGGAAACGCTCCAGCAAGTGCGGCGGCATGCCGGTGCCCCGAAGGTCCAGCATGCCCTGGCTCTGATCCAACAAACGCATAACCACCGATTCACCGTACTGCACGGGCATGGTGGATACCCGCACATCGATACTGCGACCTTTTACCCGCACGTTGAAACGGCCATCCTGCGGCAACCGCTTCTCGGAAATGTTCAGGCCCGCCATCAGTTTCAGACGCAGGACCAGCGCCGCGTTCACGCGCTTTTCCTTCATCACCTGTTCCTGAAGCACACCATCCACCCGCTGTCGGATACGCACCACCGACTCATCCGGCTCGATATGGATATCCGAACTCCGGGCCTGTACGGCGTCTTCAAACAGGGTCTGCAATAGTTTGACCACCGGGGCATCGGCGCTTTCGGATTCGGCAGACAGATCCGCCAGGTCGAAGGCGTCATCGCCCAGTTCGTCTTCCAGCTCCTCGGCCAGCGAGGCAATCTCGTCGGTACGGCGGTATACCAGGTCCAGCGTGTTAAGCAGTTCGCTTTCCCGCACAACCGCCTGTTTGATGGGTTGTTTGAGCACCCGCACCAGTTCGTCGTAGGCAAAAATATCCAGCGGGTCGGCCATTCCCACCAGCAACTCGCCCCCCTGCTCCGCCAGTACAATTGCCCGGAACCGGCGCGCGAGGGCCTCAGGCAACTTCTTTACCAGTTCGTTGTTGAACTGGTAGTGGCGCAGTTGAACGAACGGCACCTCCAATTGGCGGGAGAGGATGTTGAGCAGGTTATCCTCATCCACATAGCCCAGATCAATCAGGGTGCGGCCCAGTTTCCGGCCGGTGTTCTTCTGCTCCCGCAGCGCCGTCATCAGTTGCTGTTCGGTGATGACGTCGTTCTGGACCAGCAGGTCACCTATGCGAATTTTTTTCTTCGGTTCTGTGGTCATGATCCTGCCTGCAATGCATTCAAGCGTTCACGGGCGTAGTCCGCCAGCGCCGGAGACAGTCCCGGTAAGGCTGCAGCCTGGGCATAGGCCTGCACCGCACTGCGGCTGCGCCCTCCGGTTTCCAAAGCAATGGCCAGGCCCAGCCACCAGGCAGGGCGACTGTCGTCGTAGGCAATGAGTTCCGCCCAGTGGCCGGCAGAGGCCTCCGTCTGGCCCGCCTGTTGCAACAAGGTAGCCAGCGTGATGCGGTACTCTGGCTGGTCAGCCACAGCCGGCACCCGGGTAGACAACGTGGCCACCGCCTGCTCAAGCTGCCCCAGCTCCAGTAAAGCTCTGGCCCGGAGCAGGCGCAGGCCGGCGTAATCGTCAGTCACCTCAGTCGGCAGCCAGCCAAGCGCCCGTTCTGTTTTTCCCTGCACCAGCAGGTCACGGGTAACCACTTCCCGGCTGTTCGGTGCCGGTTGGCTTTCAGTCAGCGAGGCCAGCAACTGCTCGGCCTCAACAATGCGACCTGAAGACAACAGCCTGGCCAGCTCACGGCTGGTGCGCAGGTCGATCGCTTCCGGAGTTTCCCGGGGCTGTTTCACGGATGTCCGGGCCGGCGTTGCCGCAGGTTCAGGCTCAGCAATGGCGACAGCCGGCTCAGGCTCCACCGCGCTGGCTTTTTCTGCTACGGCCACCTCGGGTTTGGCCGGCTCCTGTTGTTCAGTCGGCTCTGCCAGGTGCCGGACCGGTTCCTCAACCGTTTCGATAGTGGCCGACTCTGGGGCTACAGCAGGCTCAGCCGTCACCATCGGTTCAAGAACAGGTCTGGCTACTGTTTCAGGGGGTGTAACCGCGGAAGAACTCGCCGCCTCAGTATTCGGCCGGAACTGCGCCACAGTCTGAGTTTCGAGAAGATCTTCAGGTGCAGGTGCTGGCGTCACATCGGCTTCAGTAAGCGCTAGGGCAACCGTCTCGCCTTTCGAAATAAACCACCACGCTGCGCCAACGCCGAGCACCAGGATGCTCACAAGAACGACCAGGAAAGCGGTTTTTCCACCGGGTTCCGTACCAGCTGTTGTGCTGTTACCGGTATAGACCGCCGACACCTGCGGCTGTTGCTGCCGCTGTTCGGCCGCCCTCAGGGCATCGTTCAGCAGGCTCATAACCACCTCCCGAACAGTCCGAGGGAACGGGCACTTTCGGTATCCCTGACGGCCAGCAGTGCGTGTCTTCGGCTGACCAGTCGATCCCCCTGCCCCCAGGCTGCCAGCATGGCCTTGTGAGCCAGCACGTTCACCAGCCTTGGAATACCTCCCGACGCCCGCCAGATCACTCTAAGAGCAGCTGGCGCGAACAGGTCAGAGCCGTTATACCCCGCCTGGGAGAGCCGGTGCCGAAGATACTGGCTTACCGAATCCCGGCTCAGGGGCTGCAGCCGGGTCTGGAAGGTAATGCGCTGGCGCAACTGGCGCAGACTGTCCTTGCTCAGGGTCGTGTCCAGCTCCGGCTGACCGAACAGCACAATCTGCAGCAGCCGGGAGCTTTCGGTTTCCAGGTTGGTCAGCAGGCGCAGGGCTTCGATGGTTTCTTCCGGCATGGCCTGGGCTTCGTCAATCACCAGCACCACCGGCTTCTGTTCCATGGCCAGAGCAATCAGTTTCTCGTTCAGGGCCTTGAGGATCTGATGCACGTTGGCGCACACCGCCACATCCACACCCAGCTCCTCCGCCACGGCCTCGTAGAGCGTATCCGGCGGAAGGTTCGGGTTGGGCACGTAGGCCGTGCAGGCTTCTTTATCGAGTTCATTCAGCAACAGGCGGCACAGCAGGGTCTTACCGGTGCCGACTTCCCCGGTCACCTTGATAAAGCCTTCCCGCTGCCTCAGCGCCACCAGCAAAAGCTCCAGGGCATCGGAATGGCTGGGCGCCCGCAGGAAGTAGCGGGTGTTGGGCGTCAATGCAAACGGTGCTTCCTGCAGTCCGAAGTGGCTCTGATACATCAGCGCGGCGCAGTCTCCGGTTGTGGCTTGACGGATTCAGACGAATTCAGCAGCTCCCGCAATACATTCATGCGCTCACGGGAGGCACTGACGTCGGCCTGCATCTGGCCGGCATTGGCGACAACCGGACGCAACAGGATAACCAGTTCGCTCTTGCGGGATTCAAAATTGCGCTGTTTGAACAGCTCGCCCAGTAGTGGAATCTCGCTGAAGAAAGGCACTGCAGAATTGTTGTCTTCGCTGCTGTTCTGGATCAGACCGCCAATCACCACAATCTGGCCACTTTCGGCCCGGATGACGCTGTCGGTTTCGCGAACTGTGCTGCGGGCCAATGGCAGGGTGACATCGCGCTCGCCAATGGTGATCACCTTTTCCTGATCCGCCACTTCACTCACGGACGGATGCACATGCAGGGTAATGGCGCCGTCTTCGGCAATCTGTGGCGTCACATCCAGAGAGATACCGGAAAAGAACGGCGTTAGCTCGACTGAGGTTGAAGTGCTGTCGGTGGCGGTAACGGCAGAATTGTTGTCATCAAAATCAATGTCGGTGACGAAGAACTCATCGGTGCCGACTTTGATCACGGCCTTTTGATTGTTAACCGTGGAAATTCTCGGGCTCGACAGGATCTGCACATTGCCCTGCTGGCCAAGCAGTTCAATCAACCCGGTGAAATCCCCGGCACTGACCGTTGCCGAGAAAAGCCCGCCGATGTCTGGAGTCCGAATTTGCTGACCACCAAGTGACTGGCTGGTGAAGTAGTCGGCCCGCCCCGCAGAGCTCTGTACATCATTCCAGTCGATACCCTGCTGGTATCCCTCGTTCAGCCCCACTTCCAGAATCTTGGCCTCGAGCACAACCTGGCGCTGCATAATCAGCTCGGTTTTGCGCAAATAGCTCTCCACCAGCCTCAGATCGTCGGCGCCAGCCCGGACCATAACCAGCCCTGCTCCCGGATTCACCACAACCTGCCCTTTATTCCCGCCCACGATCATGTTCAGGGCGTCGCGGATATCACTCCAGAAATCCGATTCGGTCTGAGTAGATATCGTGGTACCGACCAGATTGCGGGTTTCATTGTCTTCATTGTTATCGTTGCTGCCAGCCCCCTCTCTATTGCTTCGGGAACTGCTGACCTGCCCGGAACTAACACGGGTTTCCGAGCCGCCACGGCGCTTGAAGTGCAGATAATCGATGGGGAACAGGCGGGTCTGAACCTGATCGGCCGCCACCCGATATAGCCGACCAGCACGGGTAATATCCAGGCCATACAGGTCTGCCGCTATGTCCATGACTTCAGGAACGGTCACATCGCTCAGTCGAAGACTGACCGTCGTGGCCACATCCGGGCGAACCACCACGTTATAGCGGGTGCCGGCAACCAGTGCCTCAAAAAAACTACTGGCCGGAACATCCGAGGCGTTCACATCGAAGCGCTCATCCTGTTGCGGGCTGCTACTCAGAGGCGGCAACAACTGGCTGCTGATATCGGCAGCCGATGGCGCAGGCACCGCACTCACGTTACTGGCTATGCGCTGACTCTGTTCAGCCTGTTCCAGGGTTCGATCGATTTCGTCAGCCACATCCGAAGAGGTCGCCGCCGAGGTGCGCATTAACGGATTGTTGCTACAGGCCGCCATGAATAGGGAGAGCGCAACTACGAGCGCCGTCTGGGCCTTCGGTCTGAATGCATTCATTGGTGTCCGCTTGTCTTTCATTGGGTTCTCCGCACCTGCGGAAGGGTTTCCGGGTAGAGCACCCGATGTTGTCCGTTATCCAGGATTTCAACACGGTCTCGATAGATCCGGCGCACGCGAATACCGTCGTGGCTCTCACCCTCTGTCAGGGCAACGCCTTCAATCACCGCCACTCGTCGGTCGGAGCCATGGACAATGGAGCCAAGCTCCAGGGGTCGCGGCGGCATTGCAGCTACAGCCCGGCTCTGAATACCCGGCGGCCTGGTGGGGTCCTGCAACGCCTGCGCTGGCAAGGCCGCGGCGGCGGCCATCACGATCACGGCAGTACCAACAATTTGCCAGCTCACATCACACCCCCAACCACGCAGGCTCCAGGCTTAGCGTGCGCACCCGAATAGTGGCCTGGCCGTCCGGCCAGGTGCCCACATCATACTCAAGTCGCGACCAGCCCAGCCGTTCATCCATGGCTTCCAGGCGCTCAAGATAGTTCAACACGTCCAGATAGCCGCCGCGCACGGTCATTTCCACGTCGTGCGTGTACAACAACGGCTCGGGTTTTGGCTTGTCGTTACCGACGGCAGCATTCGCCGTGTCCGGTTCGTCATACACCGGCTCCGGAGCCAACAATTCCATGGAGTCCAGTTTCAGGCCCTGTTGCGCAGCAAGCATTTCTCTTAACAGAACCACCATGTCCCGGGGTGCAATCAACTGACCAGTGGTTTCAGCAATCTGCTCATTCAGGCTGCTTAGCCGGTTTTCCTGCGCTGCAAGCCTTTCCCGCAGCTCGGTGGAAGGATCACTGGCAAGCTGTCCATCAAGGCTTTCCTGCTGGCTCAGCAAAGCATCCCGTGTGGTTAGCGCTGCCTGAAACTGGCTGCTTAGCTGACTTTTCCGGGCTTCAGCAGGCGCAACCAGCAGTTCCCAGCCAACAACAAACACCACCACGCACACCGTTAGCAGTACCAGAACCCGCTCACGAATCGGCCGGTCGTTATACCATTGGCAGCCGTCAGCCCATCGGGATTTCAACACGCTCATAAGCCTGTGTCCCCGTTGTTTTCGGTGGCAATCTGAAAGTTGACCCACTGGCGCGCTGCCTCTCCATCCGGGCGCGAGATCCGGAAATCAGAGAAGGTTTCACCAATAAACGCCGGCTCTTCGCCCAGGCGTTCGAGATAACGGGGCACCAAGTCGGCAGACCGGGTCTGGCCCTTAAGCGTCAGGGTAGCGGGGAAAGACTCCAGCCGAATCCCGGTCAGCCAGAGATTGTCTGGCACTTGCCGGGCCAACGCAGACAACCTTCCGGAAAATCCGGAATGACCACTTATGGCCAGGGTTTCGATTCGACCCAGCAGTCGTTGTCGGCGGCTGATCGTTTCCGTGACCCTTGCCAGAGCCGCTTCCAGATCCGGGTCCGGCTGACGAGCCCGAACCTCATCCTGCAGCCGGGCGACCACCTGCTCCAACTGGTTGTTTTGCCGCTCTACGGCCAGAGCCTGAGCCTCCAGTTGCTGATTCTGGTAACGAACCAGGCCGGCAAGCCCGGCAACCACCACAATCACCAGTGCCAGCGCCATCAGTGCCGACGTGGCATTCAGCTTTTGTTTGCTTGGCCGCAGCTCGGCGGTATAAAGATTGACCTGCTGCCGCATTAATGAGTCTCCCCTACGGCCAGGCCCGCACTCCAGGCAGTAAGACACCGGCTATCCAGATCCTGCTCCAGTCCAAACTCCGGCCAGGCGACAGTTTCAATCGAGGCGGCCACATAGGACGACAACATGGAGGTAAGCGGCAGCACCGAGTCTCTCGCCACCAGGCGGATCGTGGCGGGCGGCACCTGGCCCAACTGGCTCTCGAAATAATCCATGGAGCGCTGAATCTCCAGGGCGAGGGACTGCACCGCGTTTTCCTGTCGGCCGGCATCCCGCAGATCGTCGTAGGACACGTCCAGCCGCCGGGACAGATACAGCGTATCGCCTCGGCAGACAACCATCTGCCCATATCGTTCGCGCAGGTGGACCAGCGCCACACCACGGTTCGCGGTGTCCATACGAGAGGCCAGGTTTCGCAGTGCAAGTTCAGCAATATCCACCCGCACCAGTTCCAGGCCGCCTCCGTCAACCAGTGCCATCAGCTCCTGCACCAGTGACTTGCGAGCCGTAACTACGTTCACCAGGGGCCCGCGCCCACGTGACGCCTCTTCCGGAAAGGCAAAAACATCAGAAACCGCATCGGAAGGGCTGAAATCCAGAAAATCTTTCAACTTCCACTTCAGGGCATCGGCCAGTTCGTTGTCTTCTATACCCTCAGGGCGTTCCACCTGGAAAACCTGGTATTGATCGATGGGCAACACCACGACCGCCGGGGCTCCCGCCCAGCCCTGTTCGTTAACGAGAGACTCGAGCGCTTCGCGACGCTTGGCCGGCAAACAATCGACAAACCCTCTGCCGGCCCACACCCCATCGGAGCCCTTGGCCCAGGCGATGCCGTCAGGGCGGACCTCAAGACAGACCGGGGTTCTGCTGTCTGCCCGCGCAAACAAGCGGGAGACTCGGTTTACAACGGAGCTCAGGGTCATGACTTCCTTTAAGACGAACGTTCTTTGCCACGATAGCCAAGCGTAGAAACGCTTAAAATATCGCCGACTTTTTACACTGACTTACATAGTAGTCGAGAAACCGAACGTAACTCTACGGATTTTTGATTGATTTCACGGAGATTTTGCAAGTCCGTAACAAAAAAGCCCGCAGACATCGCGGGCTTTTGATTCAGGACAAACTTGATATTTATCAGAAGGGTAATACGTAGCATGATGAAACCGCTAATCAAGCTGAATGATCTGGAAGCTCTACCAATACTGTCTTCTCACCGACCATGCCCTCGCAAACCAAAACTTTTGTAACGTCTTTCGTAACATTTTCGACGATTTAGCGTTAATCTCGCTCCAAAACGTTACAAATGATCTCCTCCGAAGTCTACGCAAACTTTGACCCGACCCTCAACCACCAACACTGATTATAGACATCCCTGTTTCAGTTGCACCGCTGATTAGAGTTTTCCGCCCGGTGGGGTTTTGCCGAATTTTCTGTGGGAATCAATTCTTCCGGTTACTTCGGGCACAAGCATTCGCATTTATTTAAAAGTTGGGAAAATTCGTATTGGTCGCAAAGCGGACATTCAAATGCCTGAAGACTTCGGTGGAAGCAAATATTGCGACAGCGCTTTAACCTTGATGAATCATAAACCTCGATTCCCAAAGTTAACCTTCAGTGCGGGCTCTACCTAGTTTCCACGCTTCTCACTGACATAAGTAGTGGAAGTATATGCTCGTCAGGCTGAAAGCCGTTCTCCCATATGTCCGGCCTTTTTAACTAAACTCTTAAACGCTGAAGATCTCTTAGATACCACTGGTGAAATTTGCTGAAATCACGCTTTTGTTGATCAGCCTTTTGGGCGTAGATGGCAGTGCTGGTTTCTGAGCAGGCGGTCCAGCCCGCCTCGTAGACAAAGCGTGTCGCGATTGGAGGTCTTTTCGGGCTACTGTCCCAACGATTGCTCAGCCACTTCTCAAGTCCGTCATCTTGCGGGGCGATCAAGTGAAGCTGGTGCTTGCTTCGGGTTATACCAACGTAAAAGAGCCGACGCTCCTCTTCAATAGCCTCGTCATTCTGCGCCGGCTGAGCTGGCGAAATGATACTGCGAAGCTCATCGGGGTTTCCGCCTGGAAACTCTTGCTCAGTGAGGCCAACGAGGATGACGTTATCCCACTCAAGACCTTTGGCCCCGTGCAACGTTGAGAGCACGAACGGCTCGTGGCCCTCGAAGTCCTGCGTTGGACGGAGAATGAGACCCAAAAAGTTACTGGCATTGATGTCGCTGGCATCGAGCAGTTCGTCGACCTTAGCGACCCCTCTGCGCTGATCGTTCGATTTCGTTCGACTGACTCCTTCTTTACCAATACTGTCAATGAAGCCAGCGGAATGCAGTTTTCGGAAGACATGGACAGCCGGAGTTTGCTCGTCGGCATTCTTGCAGACCGCGCGGAGTTGGGCCAAACGATCCTTCTGAGGTATCGAATATTTGAACAGCTCCCCAAGAACCGACCATGGGTCAGCCGAGGGTGCCATCAGTCCACTTAAAGCCGATTTAAACTGTCCTTTCTTCCATCTGAACCCCGCTTGTCTGAGGAAACCGAAGAGGATTTGCTGTTTGTTCGGGTGGTTATCCAATCGGCTTAGATCGCCATACACAGCGAGAAGGATGCCAACTATTAAGATGCCTATTTCGGTTCTGGTGTGTAACGAGGTTGCGCCATTGAGGTAACGATATGGCACTCTGCAAAGCCGCAATGCAATTTCTGCTTCAGCCAGCGAGGCTTTTGTCCTAGAAAGAATCGCTCTCGTGCCTTCGATCGATGCGAGACCTGACAGGACAGTGGACAGACATTTGTCAGAGTGGACCCGGACCTCGGTGCGAGGCGTGCTTGGGTGGCTGACACAAAGTCTGGTCAGTT
Source organism: Marinobacter nauticus (assembly GCF_003634635.1). Lineage (GTDB taxonomy): Bacteria > Pseudomonadota > Gammaproteobacteria > Pseudomonadales > Oleiphilaceae > Marinobacter > Marinobacter nauticus. The sequence continues at coordinate 160,821 of NZ_RBJB01000006.1, forward strand.
TTGCAGAGTTGCGTCGAATAACAGAGTTGGCCATCAAAGACAGCTCATGGCCGAATCTGAACGTGCAGGACAGCTGAAAGACTCTCGTATTCGGGTAGTGTTTTTCAAACAAACCGCCGATGAAATCGGGGCGCGCTCCTCGCCACTCGTAAATGCATTGGTTGATGTCACCCACGGCCATCACGGAAGCCCCCGATCGTGCCAGCAGTCTTGTCATATCATGTTGGACGAGGTTCACGTCCTGATATTCATCAACAATGATATGAGCGAGGTGGTCACTGAACCCCGTGTCGTTGCGCAAAAGCTCAACCGCCTCAATCAAAGCGTCATCGAATGTGCGCAGGCCACTGTCTTCCAGTAGCTCGCAGTATCGTCGGTATGCGCGAATCGACTCCGGCTTCTCGGAGCCGAATATAGGATCGCTGGCTGCATCGGATGGCGTCACCGCCGCCGCTCTGCAGCGAGCAATAAATAACTCCAATGCTTCAATGTCATTCGGGTCGATGTAATCGGTCTCTTCCTCAAAGCCTTCTCGATACGCTTGCTTTATCAGCTGATCGTAGCGGTAATCGTCAGACCCTAGGAGCTCTTTCTTACGGATGCTCTGATTACACTCTCCGTGCCGGACGATTTCCAGAGCCAAACTGTGAAAGGTCCGGGCTTCCGGAATTACAGGTGATTTCAGCGCTACCCTCAGTTTCTGTGAAAAACTGACCTGGGCGGATTTGTTATACATCAGAATTAGGATAGATCTTGGGTCAATTCCGGATCGCACCAAGCGTTCAACGCGCTTCACCAGAGTCGTGGTTTTTCCGCTGCCGGGCACTGCTTTTACCAGCGCATGCCCTGCGCCATGGCTGACGACTCTTTTTTGTTCCCAAGTTAGTCGCTTTGTCATGTTTTCATCCGGTAGGATGCACACTGTCGGGCCTCGGTGTATGGGACCATCTTCGCCTTACTACGACAGAACAAGAAACCGTCTTCCCAGTACTCCGCATGCTCGCACCGAACGCAGTTGGGAAACTGGGAATCCGGATCAGCTTCGCCGACGAAGTTCCGCAGATTAGCGATCAGTTCAGCCCCAGCGGTCGAGCTTGGCCAAGTGTTCGATACTGTGTTAGCGGTTAGATCGACTGCTGACAGAGGCTGGGTAGTCCGATTCAGCCGTCCGGACTCACTGAGGCTCCAGACATCCAAGAACACATTGCCCACAGAGCACTCGCCGCGACATGTTTCCTCCAATCTTGCAGGCGGCTGCCAGTTATAAACGGTCAGATTATCGTCTTTTCCCGAATAATATCCGGTCATCAACTGCCGAATATCCGCTTCAGATGCAATCTTGAATTCAAGAATCGGAACCCCGGTCTCGATCTTCTCTGGGCTACAGGGGTGTGTTACACACATTTCGATGTAACACCGTCGCTCGCTTGTCGCGTGGCTTAACAAGACATCCGGTTTAAAACCGGTATAAGCATCTTTCTTTTCGAGCGCCGCTGTGTCGAAAAACTGCGTCAAGTTGTACTTTGCGGGAACTGACGTCTGGCAACGAAGGGAGGAGACTCTCGCAAGTGCCAATCGTTCGCCAGTGCAAAAAACTTGGCGTTCTAATGCGAGACTGATGGGCGTTCCATCGTTCAATGATTTTTGATATCGCTCGAAGAAGGCCTCTTTTGCACACCTATGCAGGTAAGTCTCAAGGGTGCAGCATTCTTGCGCATGACGGAAATGCCTCGCGTTCTTTTCGCCCATCACTGGGGAAAGGTTTTGTCTACAGCCGGGGCAAATGTAATCCTGCGAGCGGACTGCTTCCCTGATATGAGTTAGGAATCCGTGGGAATCTAGTGCGAACGCGTACTGAATTGTTTTAGAGTCAGCGGTCATAGCCCTCTAGTCTCCCGGAAAATGAACGTTTGGGATAGGCGTAGCTCAAAGTGAGCGGCGTAAAGCAAACGAACAGAACATTTGTAGGTCAACACGAACGTCCAGCTTTGAAGTGGTCGCAAAGCGAACATTTCGGTCTGTCGATAAATGTGTGTTAAATGGCCCCAGTTTGACGCCCCAGGTGTCTTAATAAGTAGGGACCGTCCAGTTCTCCTCGGTTACCGCGTAATGCAGTTTCACCAGCTGTTCCTTGGATGTCAGATGAGAACATGGTGAGTTCATTGCCAACTCATTTGTTCATGTTTTAACCGAATTAGGGGCCAACGACATCGAAGGCGAGTCTTTGCAACCTCTTGACCGCGTATTGCCTCACGGACGTGGGATGATAATGGCACATCAGCCCCTGAACTCCGGCGCGTAAAAATGCGAGTACGAACGCTGCATCATCGATGTGACCTGTGGCTGTTCTGGCGAGGTAGGCCAATAATTTTTCCCTTAAAAAATGTCGGTATCGCTTGCCGTCGCTAAAGTTAGGCGGATAAATAACAGTGGGTTGTGAGTTTGTCACGACCGATTCCGTTGGCGGCTGCAAAACATCAGTCACTGCAACAACAGTTTTTACGTAATGGATCTGCCGGGTCTCGACGAGTAAATCAACGGATACATCGACCAATGATTTGAATGCCAGAACCAGCGAATTTGTATCACTCAGGGTGTCCGGCAGCCTGGCACTTGCTGCCTCTTTCGATACGAACTCGCGCAGCTGATCTGATAGGTTTTCGATTAACACGCCGTCGACCGGCTCATTCGTGCTCAACGTAATTTCTCGCTATATATCTCGATTGCGTCAGCCATTTATTTTTTGATGCTCTTAGCTTCGTTAACTCGTGTTGCCCACTTTGCTAGGAGTTTGGGGTGCGCCTCCAGTTCTTTCCGCATAAAAGCATCTAGGTGGTTTATGAAATCGTCCTTCTCACCTCGATAAAGGATTGCCCCTTCAAATGGGAATTCCTTCTTAACTTTTTCTGAGAAAGACGATTGCGACAAAAGATCGTCAAATTTGGGCGATTTCAGGTTTTCCTGAGACTTCTGATCTTTGCTCGCAGCACGAACCTGAGCACCTTCAAGGCTGTGCTTGATGTTCGACAGTGAGTTGCTTAGGGCCGAGTAGTGTTTCAGTTCCTTTTTGAGCGCATTTCTCTCGGGCCGGTTTTTTTGAACCCAGATCTCGTATGCATCACGTGTCAGCTCCAAGCGCACGTCAGCTGCGGTCCTCTTGCTTTCAGCTATCCACCGATCATGTCGACGCTTTTTGTTCCCGCTGACTTCATCAAAAACTGTTTCGGTTAACGCTGCCGCGAAATAAAATAAACGCATGAGCATTTCCTTGTGTCAGGTCCTTTACAGTGATCGCCATCAATCGGCGATCACTGCATCCTGTAGCCTATTGAGCCTTGAGTTTCGTTTTGACGTTGCAGAGCGTGTCATCCACTTGAGCGAGTTCAGTAGCATCAAAGCCAGTTTTCGCGTCAGCGTACAAGCGTTCTATGTGCTTCTCTGCTTCTGTAGTCAGACCTTCAACCGCTTTTGAAAAAGCAATTTCGGTATTGTCCCAGTAAGCCCCAATATCACGGGCGACCTTGGAGGCTATGCCTTCATCCTTTAGCTCTTTTACGACCGTCCTCGCCATAGATTTCGACCAACTGGAGAAAAGACGATACACCACAAGGCCCAGAAGCGCTGAAATTGCTACACCCCATACCAGAGGCCCACCGGTAGCTCCTACAAGCCAGGGTAATGTAGTTGGGGTGGCAATAATGCCCAGCGAGGTAAGCACGCCCCCAGCTTTACCAACCAAGATATAGGCACCTAAGTTAGAAGTAATGGTAGACACGTAAGCTCCCATTGCTCCGAACGCTGCCAGCCCTGACATGCCTCCGATGAAGGCAGACTGCCCGTCGAAAGAACTCAACAAGGCCGATCGGTTTGTATCAAACTCAAACTCGTTGTCTGCCACGTTTGCATAAGTTCCGGGTACGAGGGCGGTGAACTCATTCACCAGAGCCTCGGTTTCTTTGGCGAAGAGTTTGCTTGAGGTGTTCATGATGCGGTTGGTTTTAGCCTGAAAATACTGACCAATCGCTACAGAAACGCCAGCTTTTGCTGCGTCTTTGTCGTCAAAACGTTCTTCGATAAAACGAGTGACAAACGACTCAGAAGTGATTTGCTTCACAACGTCCGAAACCTGATCGATCGTGTCGTTCTTGTAGGCCTTAATGGATGCCTTCTGATCCTCAAACTTATCTAAAACGCGAGCATTGTCTCTACGAAATCGCGCTTCCATTTGCTGGACCTCCGAGAGTCGTTCGTCGGCGCTGCGCTTCCGGTCATTATTCTCGTATTGAGCCAAGTCCACTTGAGCCAGCAGTTGTTTTTTGATGGCGTGAGTCTTGTTCTGGCGAATAGCATCAAGATTCTCTGTAACATTCGTTACTAACTCCTGAAAGCGATCCTTGAACCTCTGTACGTGCTCTTTATTACCATCCCAGAATGGAATGATGCGTTGCTCCCAATCTTCCGCCGTTGGCCGTTTATACCCTTCCACGGCTGCTTCCAGATCCTCGTAAAGAGAATGACTTAGCGCTCTGTCGAGATGGATTGATGCACGTTTTCTTCCGTCCAAGAAGCTCTCAAGAGAATCAACTCCCGCCGCCTGAGTAGCCAAGATCGTCAAATTTTGAATCGGGTTTGACGGATCAAGAGGGGCATTTCCTGGGGCGCGAAGAATGTTGGCAAAGAATTCGGTTTCACCGGCATCCCGCAGAAATTTAGTGACGCTCGAAGTATAGAGAAACCCGTCTGCCAGATGCATCGCTTCATAGGCTTTCTGAACATCGAGACTGTCGACCTCCTCACCACTTTCTTTCCGAATATAGTCGGGGTCAAACAATTGGCCAGGCGTGTCCAGTAGCGAGACATTCTCCAATGCAGGAGCATCCACATAGACAATGGCTAGATAGGCTTCGGGGAAAGGAATGCTATCGTTCTCATCTCGCGCAGCGAATTTTTTGAGTATAGAGTAATCCCCCGTATCAAGCACAAAGCTCTCATGATCACCTTCTAATTTGTTCAGGTTGAAAGTGGTTGACCCATCAAAGTATCTGACTACAGATACGTTCTCGTCCTCTCCCAGCGAGGGGTGCTTCAGTTTTGAGTGCCGAAAAAGGGTGCAGGCCGCGGTCATTGGCTGAAAGCCTTCTGGTGCGATCTGCTGCGCCAACACCATATTTGTTATATGAGACTTACCGGAGTCGCTCGGTCCAACGATGCCAATGATCGGTTCATTGGAGCCAGCCTGTAAGTCTTTTTTCGCCTGCTCAAATTTCTCGATCAACGCTGTTTGCTGTACATGCTCGGGAAGCGCCTTAAGTTCATTTACACTCTTATCAATTGAATCGAGTAGTTCTGAGACCTCTTTTTCTACTTCGGAATTCGACATCTCATTCTTTCCTTGAAATAGGGATTCTGGTTTTGAGGCGATCTTCATGTACTCTTCTAGGCTTGCACCAATAGCGCGGATGTAATCCTGCACAACGTTCAGTGGGTATTCAGTTGGATTCGCTTCAACGCGTGAAGCCATCTTCTGACTCGTGACCAATGAGCAGCGCTCAATGGCCGCTTGTTGAGAGAGTCCCGCTCTCTTCCGAGTTGCGACCAAGTACTCACTCAGTTCCTGATTTTTCGATTCTGAGGACATTTTTTTACTCGCTATGCGACTGATTTCTAGTCCACAATAGCTCGGACTTTCTGGCACTGCAAGAAAAAATCGATTTTTACTCGTCACGCGAGTAAAAATCGCACTCCTTAAACAATTTGCTTCGCCAGCAAAGATGCTCACAAGGCACAACGCGTTGCTAAACGCCTATTCGCCAAATCTGCCTGCATAGACCGGAGATCACTTATCTAACGCGGCCCTTGAGAGAAAGTCATGGTAGGTTAAGGTTTTTCGGAGCCGCACCAGATTTGTTTTGCGCCATAGGCTGAGCGATAGCGAATGACACTATGTTGAAGGGTAGCTTTTGTTGCCTGGGATGCGGGACGGTCGCAAAGCGGACATTCAGATTTAAGGATAACGCCAGTGGTAATGTGCCCCAACGGAGCGTAGTGCAGTTGGCATCCCATTGACCACTTTAGTTATGAACAATGCTCGCAAAGGATCCTATATGCATCACCATAGTTGATAGTCACGGCCGTTCCGCAACGCTCACAGAGTCTTTCATTAACCTTGCTGCCTGCGACTTTGTGAACTCTCTCGGTGGTCTGTAGCGTTGACGCTTCCATAATCGCCTCCATGATCACGGTTTCGTCTTTCATGCACTGAACTCTTAAGCGTAGATAAATTGCTTGAGCCTTGTCCTTGTCACCCTCAGATTGACTTATAGCTTTTGCCCAAAGACCATTTCGTAATTCGCCCCGGTTCAGCTCTGCTAGAGCTTCTGCGTATAGCTTTTCCTCTATCGCTCTGGCTCGCGCAGCACCTAATCTCAAATGTTTAAACATAAGTGTCGAGTCCTTTCACAACGCTGAACTTTGCGGCAATTTTGGAGCCGCGAAGCGGTGGAAAATTGTCCGGCAACAGCGGTGTGTTGGGCAACAATCACCGTGCCTGAAGGTACGACAACACATGCTGATCAACGCCGCCAGCACTGCGTGCCAAACCCACCACTCTCTCATTTTTACGCTTGAAATATTGGACAACAGAGGTCTGTGAGTCAGAAACGGTCTCCAACTCTTGAAGATAGCTGCTCAATTCCGAAATTGCCGTAGTCAACTGCGTGTAGAGAGCCTCTACGACTGTACCAGGTGTTCTAGCCACGTCTAAAAACTTAGCAAACGCGCCCGTTGGGGCCTGTCCGGTTGATTGGCGATAGACCTCATGGGCGATGTGATCAACGGTTATTGCCGGCTGTGTTCCAGGCTCGGAAACCAATGTTTGACGAAGTTGGCCAATTTCTTGGTCAATTAGCCGAATTATTCTGATTAGATCTTCTTGTTTAGCTGCAAGCTTGAGATGGTCAATTTGCTGTTGTGCTGCATCAGCGGAACGTCGGAACTCCGACCGCACTTGCTTTAGTTCAGTTCTCTGTAAATTGATTGTGTAAAGCAAGGCGAGAAACGCTAGGAATGCATATAGAGGATTTAACACACCTCCGAAAAAATCACCGAACTGGGCCCATTTTTCATGCGAGTAAACCGGGTTGCTCCCATACATGAGCACATAGCCAACAACGGGGACTATCAAGATCAGACCCGCTATAGTGGCTGTTATAGTCAAAACCTTATTCTCACTCATCTTCAACCGATCCCTGTTTTACGCCCAACGCCTTGCTCACCGGAAAATTGGGAGCGCAGCGAGTAATTTTTCCGCGTGCAGCAATTAGTTATGTTCGCCTCGGAAAAACGTGATTGGCTATTTTTAGAAAGTAATCATAGTCCGACGTATCAACTGGAACGCTATTATTGATGGTCACCTCATGGCAAGTAACCAGTTGATTATTAGAGGTGATGATGCCCGGTGTATCGAGGGTGACCGCAACTCCAAGAGTTCTTTGATCCGATATGCGCTGCCAATGCGATCTGTACCGATTGATAAATGCGCAGTTATGCGAAAAAGCAATATCTCCCAGTACCTTATCGTCATTTCCCTCTAACAATCCCAAATTTTTGTTTACTGTCTTACCAATGGACAGAGCGAGCATCCCTCGCGCTGTATGAGAGTTTTCCGATTTCACGTACCGCTTGTGAAGCTGATTGATACCCTCTTTAATTCTTTTCCTAATTTTCTTCGCCGACTTAAGCCTTTTGCATTCCACGAAAAAAGTAAATTCATTTATCTGAACCCGAAGATCAGCCTCGTGTCCAAAATCAACAGCCAAACCAGCCCTCACGAATTTTGCGGCCGTAGCCAGCTCAAAACTAAAGTCACGCCCAGAACGGTTTTCAGAGTCGAGTACGTATAGCTCTTGGCCCTTTAGTGAATCCTTGAGACGTTCGTTTAGTAGCGGATTGGCCTCCCCGCTCAGTCCTTCATACATCCGCACCAACTCGGCAACCTCATGGGCCGCGTTTACCCAAGCTTCAAATGAGTGCTCTTCATGAAAAGCTTCAAGAGTGCCAGCCTGCTGGTGCTTCGCGAGCGCACCAAATATCTTTTGGTACCGACCAACTCGCGTTTTCGAATACTCGATACCAAGCGAGTCCAACCAAGCGCAGGCTTCGCTCAGCTTGCTATAAGCTTCAATATACGTTTCTGATGCATAGAAATGCGTCACTCAATGCTCCTGAGAACATAACAGCAATTAGGCAGCGCTCTTTATCATTGCAGAAATTTGACTGCGTCATTACTACTGACTTTGAACCATCAATCGCGCTGCACATAAATTGATAAAACAATAGCTTAGCCGAGCACTGCCATCTCTGCACGATAATCATTCAGCGTCTGCAACTTGCTCCGCCCATCATACTCAATGAAATGGCTGTGATTAGCTTGGAGGCTCGGGAGAAAAGCCCCTGACTCGAATGTTCGCTTTTGTTTAAAAGCCGGCTTGGATAGCCAGCGCTTGGTGCTCACTGGCGCAGTTCTGGCGCTCCCACATCCTGATTTTAGGCCACGCCTTTGCCAAGCTATGTTTTATCAGAAAACGGTCGTTTGATGGACACTCTCGGCTACCCCTCAAAAACACCCAATTTCGGCTTGTTTACTGTCCAACAATCACGTACAACAATCTATGAGCAGAAAAGGTACCTTTCATGATCATAGGTTATGCGCGCGTCAGCACTAACGACCAAAATCCCGAGCTCCAGGTCGATGCACTGAAAAAAGCCGGGGCTGAACAGATATTCCAGGAAAAGTTTACCGGTACCCAGCGCGAGCGACCCGAGTTGTCGCAGTGTCTCCGTATGCTCCGTCGGGGCGATGTTTTGGTCGTGTGGAAGCTGGACCGTCTCGCTCGATCATTGAAGGACCTGGTCGAAATTGTTCAGGACCTCCAGGATCGCGGGATTGGCTTCAAGTCCCTGACGGAATCCATCGACACCACCAGTTCAGGTGGCCGCTTGGTGTTCCATATCTTCGGGGCTCTCGCTGAGTTTGAGCGTGACCTGATTCGGGAGCGAACGATAGCTGGATTGGAGGCTGCCCGGGCTAGGGGGCGTAAGGGCGGTCGGAAGCCCTCGCTGTCAAAGACGGACACACAGAAAGCTGCCGCAATGTTATTGGACCCGAAGATCACCAAGACCGAGGTGGCGCAGCACTTTGGTGTTAGCCGGACCACGCTCAACGCTTCATTAGCTCGTTTGAAAAAGGCGTCGGTAAACAGCAGTATCAACAAACAAGCACCACAAGGATGATTTATGAGTGGTAGAACCAAAGGCGCTATTTTATTTGTCGCGCTCTCCACGGCCGGTTGCCAGTCCACCGGAGGATTGTCATACCCGATCCTTAAGCACGAAGTCTTTGAATCACCACCCGCCAACATTGAGTTTAAGGCGGAGATTGGCGAACCAATCATCACACGGGTAGACGGGCTTGCTTGGCCGGCCTTCCAGGTGACTGAAAAGGTTCCATTCTCATACGAAGGAACCAGCTACAGCTTACAGCCGGGGCTTTACAGGGTTGATGGTGTTTCCCCGTCCTATTCACAGACAACCCTCAATGACCGGGTGGAAAGCAGCGATGTCGACATAGTGAACTCTCGAGTCTCTTTGATTCTTCGAGATGGTCAGTGCGAGATCATTCCACATATGATCCAGGGAGCCACGACCAGTGAAGTTGCCAATCCGATGACAGGGAACCTCAAAGGACTCATCACTGGCGAACGGGCAATTTTTGGAGCGCCAGCACCCAGTGCGGTGGACTCAAGCTCCGCGGGGCAGGCGATCGATCCGGCAAAGTGTTTTGCCGATTACGATTTCAACCCGAATCAGCCTGGCAGCAGCAAGCGAGAGTTGGTTTACCTCGGTCAGTCTGGAGAAACACTGCGCTTCAAGTACCGAGAGTATTACGACAACCTGGTACGAGCTGCATTCTCGAATGACCTTACTTACAACATTGCTGACGACAGCGTGATCGGCTTCCGGGGAGCTCGTATTGAGATCGTAGATGCCTCAAATATAGAGCTGACCTACCGCATTCGGCGCCACATGGAAAATTGATGAGGGGTGGAGCAACGTTTCACTTCCATCAACTTAATGAGACAAGACCGTTTTAACAAGGAGTAGTAAGCTTGGAAGCCTTCATTGCAGATCCCTCTGCTGTCGACGAATTCCTCAAACGCTGGAAAGGCAACACAGGTAGTGAACGAGCAAACTTCCAATCGTTCATGCGAGACCTGTGTACGCTGCTGGACCTTCCTCATCCAGACCCGGGCGAAGGCGACACCACTCAGAACGCCTATGTATTTGAGCGGTTCATCGCGTCGGCCCGAGTCGATGGTAACACCGACAACCGGTACATCGATCTGTATCGACGGGATTGCTTCGTATTGGAGGGTAAACAGACCGGCAAGGAACTGGCCTCACGAAGTCAGCAGAATGCTATTAACGCTGCAGTAGCGCAGGCTGAGCGATATATTCGAGGCCTGCCCCAGGAGGAAGTAGAACATGGCCGCCCTCCGTTCATCGTGATTGTCGATGTGGGCAACGCTATCTACACATACTCCGAGTTCTCACGAACTGGCGGTAACTATGTTCCATTCCCTGATCCCAGACACTATGAAATCCGACTGGACGACCTGCATAAACCGGATGTTCAGCACCGTCTTCGTCAGCTATGGCTGGAACCGGATCAGCTCGATCCGAGCAAGCATGCTGCCAGGGTGACCCGAGAGGTCAGTACCAAGCTGGCTGAATTGGCAAAGTCCCTGGAGCATAATGGATACGATGTCGAGCGAGTAGCCAGCTTTCTCAAGCGCTGCCTGTTCACGATGTTTGCCGAAGACGTAGAGTTGCTGCCCAAGGCATCCTTCCAGAACCTTTTGGTCGACATTAAGGACCGGAACCCTGAAGCCTTCCCCCACGCCGTGAAGGCGCTTTGGGAAACCATGAATGCTGGTGGCTACAGTGAGAGTCTGATGCAGACCATCAAGCGATTTAACGGTGGGTTGTTCAAAGGCATCGATCCAATCCCGCTGAATGTTCAGCAGATCCAACTTCTCATAGATGCGGCCAAAGCCGACTGGCGTTTCGTTGAACCTGCCATCTTCGGGACGCTGCTAGAGCGTGCCCTTGATCCTCGGGAGCGCCACAAGCTGGGCGCCCATTACACTCCCAGGGCCTACGTTGAACGCTTGGTCATGCCGACCCTGATTGAACCGCTTCGTGAGCAATGGGGCGACATCCGAGGTGCGGCGGAAACCCTGCTACGGCAAGGCAAAACAGACAAAGCTCTTCAGGAAGTCCAAGCCTTCCATTATCAGCTTTGCCAGACCCGAGTACTTGATCCCGCTTGTGGTAGCGCTAACTTCCTTTACGTGGCCCTTGAGCACATGAAGCGCCTGGAGGGGGAGGTCCTGGGTTTTATCTCCGAGCTGACCCAGGGGCAAGGCGTGCTGGAAAGTGAAGGCCTGACCGTCGATCCGCACCAGTTCCTGGGCTTGGAGATAAACCCACGGGCAGCCCAGATTGCAGAACTCGTTCTTTGGATCGGCTACCTACAGTGGCACTACCGGTTGAATGACCGGCTGGACCTCCCCGAGCCCATCTTGCGGGACTTCAAAAACATTGAGTGTCGGGATGCTCTGATCGAATACGACAGCCGAGAGCCGGAGCTAGATAGCAACGGGGAACCGGTAACCATCTGGGATGGTATCAGCATGAAGATTAGCCCAACGACCGGTGAGCTGATCCCAGATGAAACGGGGCGGTCAGAGGTTTGTCGGTATCACAATCCTCGAAGGACCGAATGGCCGCAGGCGGAATACATTATAGGCAATCCGCCATTTATAGGCTCCTCCACAATGCGCCGGGCATTAGGCGATGGGTACGTCGATGCGGTGCGGCAGGCGTATAAAGGCGCGGTTCCAGATTCTGCTGATTTTGTTATGTATTGGTGGCATAAGGCCGCAGAAAAAGTACGAACCGAGAAGTCTCTGCGCTTTGGGCTAATTACTACAAACAGTTTGCGTCAACGTTTCAATCGCAAACTTTTAGAGTCTCACATTAATGACATTAACCGGCCACTATCCCTAACCTTTGCGATCCCAGACCACCCCTGGATACAAAGCAACGATGGCGCTGCAGTTCGGATTGCAATGACCGTCGGAGTTGCGGGGAATACGGAGGGACTAATAAATAGCGTTCTTGGTGAAGCCGATACAGGACAAGATTTTAAAAAGGTTTTTTTATCAAAATCTTGTGGGAAAATTTCTGCGGGCTTGTCTTTAGGTGCAAACACATCCGCTGCTGAAGTTTTACAAAGTAATCTCGGTATAAGCAATAAGGGCTTCGAACCGGGGAATAATGGCTTTGTCATCACGGAACGCTTTGCTCGGGAATCCTTCGGAAAGGCTTGCTTTGAAGCACATCCGCCGTTGGAGAAACCTGTCGTTAGGACATATTTAAACGGTCAAGATTTGACTGGTAAAAAGCGTGGTATGGTTGTTATAGACCTCTATGGTCTGGATGTTACGCAGACTCGGGATAGGTACCCAGAGATCTATCATTGGATTGTTGATCGAGTGAAGCCAGAGCGCGACCAAAATAGAGATATTAAATTGAGAGAAAATTGGTGGCTTCACAGACGCCTTCGTACAGATTTACGAAAGATGCTAGGTGGACTAAATCAATATATCGCTACTGTCGAAACTTCGAAGCACAGGTTCTTTCAGTTTCTCCCAGCGGATGTTGCACCCAGTAACCTTTTGATAGCCATTGCGTCGGAAGAACCCTCTGTTCTGGGCATCCTCTCTAGCAGAGTTCATACTATATGGTCCCTTTCCACAGGTGGTCGATTAGGTGTTGGCAATGATCCTCGATATAACAAAAGACAATGTTTCGAGACTTTCCCTTTTCCTCTGCTCAAGGCTGAGCAGGCCATTAAAATCGGGGAGCTTGCAAAATCCATCGACAACTATAGAAAGCGACAGCAATCCGAATATTCTGACCTTAGTCTAACCGGTATTTATAACGTTCTAGATAAGGTTCGGTCAGGTCAGCACCTTAAAGGCCAAGAAAAGACCATCTACAAACATGGCATAGTGTCTGTCTTGCGCGAACTTTATGACGATCTGGATCGAGCTGTCTTCGAAGCCTACGGCTGGTCAGACCTCGCCGACATTCTGGTAGGACGCCCTGGAGCCACAACCCCAATTCCAGATAAACCGGCCGACCAAGCAGAAGCTGAGGAAGAACTGTTGATACGACTGGTCGAGCTCAACAAGCAGCGTGCCGAGGAAGAATCTCGTGGCATCGTTCGCTGGCTGCGTCCGGAGTACCAGTCGCCCGATGCAGTACAGACCGAAGTAGATATCGCGCCAAAGGCCGCGGCTACAAAATCGGAAGCTGTTACCAGCAAAGGCAAAGTCACGTTCCCTAAAGCCATTCCCGATCAGCTTCGGGTGCTCCGAGAGGCCCTCGCAAAGCGATCTCACACGACGGAAAGTTTGGCTGAGATGTTCAAGCGCAAACCTATGAAGTCGGTTGAGGAAGGCTTGCAGTCACTTGTAGCTGTAGGTGTTGCCGAATACGACCCGGAAGCTCAAACATGGCATACGGTATGACAAGTTCCAGACAGACCACGCCCAGCGGTTAAGGAGGTTCTGTGGAACTCAGCGCATTCATCGTGAGTCTTGTCGCAGTTATTGTTGCAACCACTTCGACACTTATAAGTTACCTTCTGTTCCGCGATGCGAAGGATCCGCACGTCGTGGTCTACGCTGATCCAGACTTGAAACGGCCATCGGTCATTAATCTGATTATCGAAAATACAGGCCGAAGTGCCGCATGGGATGTTACTTTTCAATCAACAAAACCTGTCCCCCAAGAGGCCTTTGGCATTGAGAAGGCACCTAAACCTGCGCAGATGAACCGGGGGCCAGTCGTGAACGGGATCCCTTGTTTTGGGCCCGGATCAAAACGTGTCATTACCTGGGGTCAGTTTGATGGAATCCGACAAGGTATTGATGGTGACTACCTCGACATAACCGCCACCTACCGCAGCCAACCCTCACTGGCTTTTTGGAAGCGTACCCACCAAACCGTGTCTAGGATTGATATTCAGTCCTTTGAAAACTTCGACGTTAGTGACAGAAATTGGGACAAGCAGATAGCGGAACACTTAAAAATGATGGTATCGGAAATAAAAGAACTCCGATCGCTCTCAGATAACGCTTTGCGCGTGGTAAATGGTCAAAGGTCGGAAAACGATTCCGATAACCAAGCGTAACCCTCATACTCTCAGCCCCGGAAAGAATCTCGCGGTTACAAAAAAAATCACGCGGATGGTTGATATAAGAAGCGGTGAGAACTTTAATACCGTCACCGGGTGGCAGCCCGGTGACGAAGTATTCCTTAGTTAAGTGCTTCAATTTGGGGTAGAACGGTAATGCTCTCGTACTTTTGTGCGCTTTCCGTTCTTCCCTACCCTTACGTGCTCTGGCACGTGAACCTTTTTCTTACCACCTTTCGTCGCTGCCATCACTGTTCCTCAAGCCGCAAGTTTGTGTTGACGTCGGTTGATCCAGTCCCAAGCATCTTGCGTTAGCCATCCCTGATACTCCCTCGACATTCGCATAACCAAGTGCCGATCGTTAGCATCATGGGCCTGCCTGACTTTTTCGGAAATCTGGGAATACGTTAGATTGCTATCTACAAGCCAGAATGATTCCATTGGTTTGATGGAATCTCCGCAGCTTTCAATAGCCTCTTTTACTCGCTGATATTTCTGACCTGGCGAATTCAGGTCATACGATATTGCATAAATAGGCATTGGAATTCCTCCGTATTGCCATTGCTTCAGGAGATGCCGGGCCCACATTTAGTGGCCAGGCATAAACAATATACACCATATATCGACTATCCTGAATTAATACTGGCTATGCATACAGGTCTTTGGGCAAAGAAAATTAATGAAAGAAAAGGACAAGACGAGTAAGTGCCGCCTCGGAGGATTATCACTGCGCATAATCTCTGGATTATGGAAAATATGCGGTTGGTTGCTCAGCCAGCATTGCAGTTGCGATTTCCAAAGGCGACGGCAATGATAGTCCTGATTCATGAGAGTGATCCAAGCTGAATGGCCCCATTGGAAGCACCGATACCACACCCTTCTAGCCAAGACTGAATGATGAAGAGCGCTTTCATTCTTCCTAGTTTTCTAATTCTCTTTGCCCTACTGCTTACTGACGCACGGGCAACGGAAGGAGTCATCAAACGATCAACCAGTGGCTTTTGCCATCCGCCGCATAGCCCCTGGTACGACCGAACTCAGAACTACGAGCCTTTTGAGACCGTCAAAGCTTGCCTCGAGGCCGCTGGACGGCTGCCTGCGGGAATATCGACTGGATCACTGGGTAACGCCATAAAGCCCTCTGAGGCCGCCTCAGAGGGTCTGGAGGGATATCAGCGATCGGCCTTTGGCCACGGCTGGGATGATGCCAACAATGATTGCCGCAATAGCCGGGCTGAAGCGTTGGTGGCAAGTTCCACTACACACGTTCAGTTTTCGACGGACACGGGTTGCCGAGTGGTAACAGGCCGATGGGTGAGCGCTTTCACTGGCAAAGTTATCCAGAATGCGTCGGATATCGATATTGATCATGTGGTGCCGCTCGCCTGGTCATGGTCTCGCGGCGCTCGCGATTGGAGTGATGAGAGGCGGCTAAGATTCGCAAATGACCCCGCAAATTTACTTCCCGTCGAAGCTACCTTGAACCGGAGCAAGGGCGCCAAAGGTCCCGACCAGTGGTTGCCTCCCAAAGGCCGGTGCGGTTATGTAGCGAGGTTCGCTCGGGTGGTACGCGTGTACGATCTTCAGCCCTTGCCCCATGAGACGGCGTGGTTTCAAAGCTTCTTAGACAAGTGCAGGTCATTTAGTAGCGATTAGTAGCGAAATTTACTAATTAGTAAACCGCGTTACTAATCGGTACTAATGGACCAGTTTATGAGACGTAGTGAATGTCATTGGAAAAGCTTCCCTCTCAAATGCTTTACTATGAGTTGATGAGGACGGAGCACAGAAGACCATGACGAACAAAAGGCCCACCGAGAAGGAGCTTCTGGAAGGGTTGGACAAGCACACTTCCCACGCGGATGAGCTCGCCAAGCCACTAGCTCACGAACTGACACCACTCGAGCGCCTTAAAGGTTCTGTGGAACGTTATGAGCGCCCAATGGAGCCTGTTTGGGATGAATGGTTCGATTCAGAAGATCCCGCCACAGACGACTTCATGGCTGAAGAGACATCTTTTATGAGACGTACCAGTACAAAAGCAGCCGTGTATATGGACGGTAGCTTGGCTGGCTACCTCGAAAGATTCGGTAGTCGGGTTCGATTTCAATACGATAAGCAGTATCTGCTATTCGGGCGGCGCCTAAGCCTCAGTCTCCCACTGCAGTCGGAACCATTCGAATCAGAGGGATTGCCGGCCTATTTCAGTGGTTTGTGTTCCGAAGGATGGCTGAGGCGCATACAGGCATTCGAACAACGAATCGACCCGGACGATTTATTCACATTACTGATCAACAACGGGCTGGACCTCGCTGGGGCAGTCACAATCGAACCAATCGACTGAATGGAACAAATGATCCTTCAGATGACTCAGCACAAAACCAAAACCCTCAGGAATTGTCTGAGATGGGAATTGTCAGCAGTTCCGATTCCAACGACCAGTCCATGAACGGCAGCAGCCTTACAATGTTGCGAGCATCGTCCACGCCCCGATGATGGTTGCCCTCGAAAACCAGATCATGAAAGGCCAGTGCGTTGGCCAGACCGTTCTTTTTCTTTTGGCCGGTTGTTCTACGCCAGATCCGCTTTAGGTTCAGGTGAGCGCACGATAGAATTTTCGGCTGCGCCCCATCCAAACGGCTCTGGGCTTCCAAATGCAATCGGTCGTAGTTGCCCCAGCTACACCACACGAAGTCATCCGACAAATCACCCAACCAGTCGTTCATGGCCTCAACTGCTTGCGGCAGAGTCATCGCTGAGTCAACCATCGACTGAGTGATGCCGGTCAGCTCGGTGCAGAAATCGCTTAACAGGGGATTTCGGGACGGTCTTACGAAAAAAGAGTGCACGTCGAGTAGATCCCCCTGTCGATTGGCTAAAGCACAACCGAGTTCGATAATTTCCATATTATGGATGCTTTGGGGCACCCCACCCGGCGTGTACTGGTCACTCCAGCAGGTGGCTTCCAGGTCCACAACCAACAAATTGGGTTCGGTCATACTCAGCTCACCTTTTTTTACCGCCAATGCCGGGAATAGTCTCGTCAGAGAGGTTACTGCATTGACGAGATTGCTTAAACAAGTGGGCGAAGAGTTGAACTGATGGACAGAGCGACAAGGAGACGCGCAAAGCGGAGAGAGCGGATGAATCGGATGGCCGCGCCGGCGGCAAGATTCAATGGCGTCTAGCCTTACTGGCACGACCCGATCAATGTTTTCACTTTGAGGACAGAAAGCCGCAGAGAACTGGAAATCGCAGTACGAAGCCAGTCCTCTCCCTGGCAGTCACACCACTTTGCAGGTGTCGCGTTCGCCTGGCATCCGTGCCGGCGGTGAGCCGTTGATCTTCCTAACCGACAGACTCCCGGATAGCATAATTGTCCCCATCAATGATTACCATGCAGCCGTTCGCGGAATCGCGAATGAGACACAAAAAGTTCACAGAATTTGGCCGCGAGAATTCAAAAAAAATGAATGGGACTTTATTCTCAGACATTCAGATAACTGAAAAGGGACCACCCCCATGGAAGGCTCCAGACCAACATACTCAAAGACAGTACTTCCGCTAAAAAGAAGCTCAGTTCTCGACTTACTGAACAGGTCCAATCAGGATGAAACTCTCGAAGCCCTCAAAGCGCTCAATCGACCAGAAATTCTAAGTGTGCTGCTACTCAGCAAAGTGAGAAGTCTCGCTGATAAACCACTCAAGGCCGCAGATTTAATTCAGTTCCAGCTAAACGACTTGTTTGAGCAAACGAAGAGTTTGGAGGTGTATCGAGCACTCCGTGATCACATCGAGAGTACCTTTAGCCCTAAAGCGCTGCGAAAAGGTTTGGACTTGCTCCCACGATTAGGGGTGGATTTGCAACACGACTCAGAGTGGGATGCACCCGATCCGACGCACGCAAACGGCTCAGTTAACCCTGAATTCAACACGGAGATCATCAATCGACGGCTGGGAAAGGTTCCGCGGAATGCAAGCCCCGACGTAAGAGCCACAGGCCTAAACGATCGCCAGTATCGAATCTTCTCAGTGGTTCGGAATGACCCCGAAGAGCACCTTCATGTCCAAGGTTTTGGTGGCGTAGGGAAAACGCATCTGATTAGGCAGATATACCGTGATTTGCCTGATAAGCATGCCGCTGTCCTCGCACAGACACGAGCGCAGTTGGACGCGTTAACCCAGGGTCTGGACGGTCCTGTAAATAAGTTCACGTTCGCCAATTTAGCTTGGGCTCATCTTACTGGAGCAGGCGTGCCCCGATCTTTGATTTCGAGGGACAGGACAGGATCTGACTATAACGTGACTGATCTCACTATCGCTCGCAATATGGGATTTACTCAGATCGGAGCCATGAGCCCGGAGGAAGTCGCCAAGAACGTCGTTCGGAAAATCTTATATCAATTCTGCGAATCAACCGACTTAAGAGTCACGGAACAGCATTTAATTAAGAAACATCGTTCACTGCGGTTTGACGATCAAATTCGTCTGATTGACTACACGCAAAGGTATTGGGATGAGCTGATCAGTGAGCGCTCCTCAAAGTGGCAGCCGCTTCGCACTTACCACCTGATTAAATTGGCCTCTCTTGTACCGACCAAGAAAGCGATCAGAATTTATACCGGCGAAGGACTTGAGCAGAGAGCTATCGATCTGAAATTTGCGATTGTTGACGAAGCCCATGATTTGACACCAGCACTTACGCAGCTTTTGTACAGCACCGGCGTGTCCGTCTGCTCGCTCAGTGATTCCTTCCAGAGAATTGGTGGGCAGCCTCCTGCAATTCCAACGAGCATCAGGAAGAAAGAAATTGAGCTTTCCATGCGCGCCGGACCCGAAATGGATTCGGTCGTTAACCCGATACTTAGTGTTCACCCGCGATTCCAAAACATGAAGCCTTTCGAGGGCGTTCGGGATACAAGTACGAAAATCCATTTTTATGATGTACGAAGGATACCCAACTCTGCATACACAATATTGTGCGGCAGCCAATTCTCCATCTTCGAATACTTACACCAGATGGTGAACTCCCACTCTACAGTAGCGCTTCTACCGGCAACGCACTCTGACTTTATCTATTTTTCGGAAAGCTTATTTCGGCTTCGAAAGGGCCAAAGAGGCCGGCACCCATTGCTCTTCAAGTATGCCAACTGGGACGAGCTGACAGCGGCATTTGGAAACTGGTTCGTCTTTCAAAAGATTGGGCGAATGTTTGAAAAAGGCTATTCAGAGGAGGATTTCCGGAATGTTGCTTCGAGGATCGGGGAGCTGGGTAAGACCGACTACGTCATAGGCTTAGTCGATCACTCCAAAAACTGGCAATTTCCAAACGTCATGGTTAGCCCAGAGCTGTTCTCGCCACAAAAGAACGAGACCTTCATTTCGGATAACCTTTCTCGGGTATACCTCGCCATAACCCGGGCCCAGAGGAATCTGGCCATTCCAAAAGGCTATGAGACATTCGTTGAGAGCATCAAAGATGTGGTTACTCAAAAGCGGGGACAAACTCTTCGCTAAACCACGATGCAGGAAAGCTGACCTGCACCGAAGCGTTCTTAGCACCCAATTCCAAGCGGCGTTTTAGGGAAACGCTCATCAAATCGAAGGACCCTGGACCGCGCGAGCCGCCCTCTTATAAAACCATGGGCGCTCAAAGACGCCCTCATTCGGCCTCACCAAAACCGGATAATCCGTCGTGCCTCGATACGATTTAAGGCCCTGATTCGATGGCGGCATCCAGGTCAGTAGTTTGAAGACGCAAGGGATCCGCAAACAGATGTGGAATATCCCGATCTGCCCCATGTCCATACTCATACCGAACTAGGCTCCCTTATTTAGCGCTTTTAGTGCTGGTGCCAAAGTCTTGCGGTGGTAGGGGTCTATCCAACTGCTCCATGGTTAACCCCCTCGACAAGGCGTTGTATTGCCAGCGAACAAACCTTTCAAGTAATGCCTCATTTGCTCTTTCCAGAGCCACCACTTTTTCAGCCAACTGTTCGATTCGCTTATGCGCGACATCGATAGAGTTGGGCCTGGCGTAGTATTGCCCTTTGACCTTCAGCCGCTCTTTGGTTTGTTTATAGGTCTCTTTAATCTCAAACTTGCGGTGTAACGATTGTCGCGTGGTTGAAATTCCCAGCTTTTCTTCGCACGCATCAACAAGCAGATTCCAGGTAAGCTCGTAGCGCCACTCGTGCAGCATTCTGACAATTTTCTTCACATCATTTTGAGTTAAGTGCTTTGCCACAACTACCTCCCCAGAATGCCTCTTAGACGCTGCAGATCGGCAGCTTTTTTATCCTGAGGCGCGGCTAGATTGGCTTTTTCTGAACGCTTGGTTTCTCCACGCATCTCAATGGATCGATTGAGCGGTGTAAAGCCATCGTCAGTGGCCCTGATGACAGCACCATCTTCGATCTCGGGATTTTCCAAAATTGAGATAAGCTGATTCGCTGCTTCGTAAGCCTTCATTTTGTGTTCGAGCCAACGATCGGCGCCATCCCACCCGTCATTAGCAGCCGCAGCAGCTTTGTCGAGCTCGACTTTTATATGGTCCCTCTCAAACTTTATGCGCAGGAGTTTTTCCTCATCACCTTTGATGCATTTGTGCTTTTTACAGGTAATGCAGCCGCGGTATTTGCCGCATGGCTCTTGAGAAAAATCATGTTCACACCGCCCGTAGATAGTAACGTGGGCAATGCGATCACCACGACTGGTGTCCCCTCCGACTTCAGAAACTAGAATCGGTTGGTTATTTCGAGATCGAGTCGCAAGATTAGAGACGCCTACTGAGGTCTCTTTACCGATTCCGGCCCGACGCATGTTGGCGACCTCTTCCTCTGGGGTCATATGGTTGTATACCGGGTTCTGAGAAACATCTGCTCTACCAGACCACCGCGCAATTTCTAACTGGCCCAAATGACCTTTGTTCGCAATCGTGTTGATGTAGTGCCGGAACTGGTGAGTTGTCAAAGCGTATCGATCGCCAACATAACCCCAACGATCAAACAGATTGAGATAGTCGCGGCCCTCAGACACTTTAGTAAGGTCTATATTCACGGTATTACTCGTGAACCGCTCTAGGTTATAAAGCTGCGTCGGCCGGTTTCTAGAGGTAGCGAGTGCATTTTCAAAGAAACAGAAAAGAGCATCGCTGTACTTAGTGATTTTTTTATCACTCACATAGGGAAACGATGGCGGCAGCCAGCATTGCCTCAATACTGTATTGAGTTTTCTGAGTGTCAAATTGCATGTTGAAGATGAATCTCCACGACCTATGCCTTCTAGGCTGTTAATCCCCTCATTGAGGATTTTCCATGCCTCTGGATAGCGCGCTTCACCACCACTTTTTTTGAGTAAAGCAATTCGAGATTTGAGAGCCTGTTTGAGCGAGGTCTTAGCCGTGCGGCCTTCTGCAAGATTGAGCGCGGCAAGTGCCTGCAAAGGGGTAAGTAAGGCATCTGCTTCAATCTTTGGACAATTAGGATGCGGCGGGAACTCATCCGGATTTTGCTCAAGCCAGTTCGCAAGTGCCCTAGCATCCTCAGTAACTTCGACAATCCGCCTGACAGCTTCTTTGTATACCGGCACCATGGTTTCTGGAATGGGCTTGTTGTGCTGCCCATAACCTTTTTCGCCATGCCATTTAACGAAAACCTCTACCTTCCCATCTTGGGTTATCTTTTCAATAAACGGTGCTTTTACAGCCTCGTTCACTTCTCCAATTCGTGCAGGAGCGCACAATAGAATTGCTGCCGTCGAGGTTGTCACGATATCCCTGATAGCAATAGGGCGGCTGGCAAAGATCTCGGCAATCGCATCCATTACCTCCGTGCTCGGCAACTTTTTATCTGCATCTTCCTTGCGCTTTTGATGGTTCAGCGAGAGGTCTTTTTGCTTCGAAATCGGGTTTTTCCAGGTAAGAGGCGCCAACACCATCTTTTTTTCGCTCAGAAAAGCGGCAAGCTTTTGAAGCGCACCGCCGATGTGATAAGCACGACCCTCCGAAAAATGCGCTTTAGCGATTTCCGCTGCTCGGTCAAACACCGATTCATTACACAGAGTGATGTCTGCTGCACCTCTCAAATCGAGAAGAGCGACTTCAATCGCTCGCACTACGGGAATTTCCAGCATGCTCTTCGTTCGCTGGATCGCCTGGTGATAGAGAAAATAAGCTTTTGCAAAATCGATGATCTTTTCATCTAAAATTTCGTCATCTTGAAGTGGAGGGTTTGCGTTTTTGCGCAACCGAGGGGCATTTATGCCGAGTTTCACAAACCCTGCCCCTTTCAGCCAATCGGTCCAGTTTACCGCACTCCATTTAAGCGGGTAGTTGGGTAGATCAAACGCCGTAATGCGCTTTACATCAGCGATGAATGCCGACACGTTTTCTTCAGCAGAAACTTGTCCGCGGGGCTTAAAATGAATGACATCAGCCATGCTTAAGGTCCTTTCCTTGGGAATCCAATGCCATCTCTTGCTTCATTGCGGCACAGCGGTTGATGACGTCTTCGACTGCCAAGATTTGGCGATCCAGTATTCCTGCGATGGTCTCATCACCCGTGATTTCAAGGTGTCTTTTCCGATCCTCGTAGAGTTCCACTAAGACCTCTTCATGAGGGGCATCCAGCCATGGCTGGAATTTCACACAGGTGTAACAGGCTACGGGGGCTGCAGCACCGCAGAAACCCATATCTCCGCAGTTCCCGATAGCTTCGTGACCATCCAGGGTCCGGATACGACTGGTTGCATCAGTACCCCGAATTGCGGAATTTTCAGATTTGACGATCACCCCCGCGAAAGCCTGCGCCAGAGGTGCCATCAGCTTTCCGATACGCATATCAATGCGAGTGGCTATCTCGGCGGCAGTTTCCGCGTAAACCCCAACGTTCTGATTATCAGTATGGTCGAGCGCCCGCTGTACAAGACCGAGACCGTAACCCTCCCGAACCAGATCGGTCGCCAGGGTCCGTCGAAATCGCGACGCACTCAAATGTAGGCATTCTCCTGTGCGCTCTGAACGGATATCAATGACACGTGCAATCCGATCTAGCCTGCTAGACAGAGAGTTGCGGGTCTCATGATGCTCAGCAGTTATATCTTTTCTTGAGCGCACTTGGCCTACAAGAAATCGGTTGAATCTGGGGAACACCGGCAGGTGCTCAGCAATAGAACCAATGTCACTTTGAATCTCAGATAATTCATCAGTGACTTGTTCTTTACAAAGCAAAACGGCTTGGTAAAGATCTTCAGAAACATCAAAATCTGTAAACTGTTCTCGGTAGTCCTCTCCTCGCTGCTTACCCCTCGGCATACTGACTGTTAACTTGTTATCTTCCACTCTAAAATCGCCAAAAACTAACTCAGCGACCTGTCTTCGCCTCACACCAAGTTCAGCAAGCAGCTTGACCAATAAATAATCAGAAATTGAAATCCGTTTCGTACCGTAGGCATTATTAATGCCTGAAAGAATTCCAGACATTTCAATCGGAGTGAATGGTCCCTGATAAGGACAGGACTCTTTGACCGCTCGTCCTTTCTCATTACCTGAAAAGACGATGTTTTGGGTGGCATCAATGAAGTCATTGCTAACTCCCCATAATCCCGATGAATGCCAATATCGGAAAAACCCCCTCAAAGTCGAAAGCTGGTACTCTTGTTTTTGCCCACGTTTAGCCTTGAGTGAGATAAATTGGATTGGGTCGAGGATATTGATGCCTGGATGGTCATTGACAATCATCGACATGTACTTGAGGACATTCAGAACGCTATCACCGGAGTTCACTCCTGAAAAACGAGCAGCAGCCAGTCGAAAATAGGGCGCAACTTCTTCTTCGAACAGAGCTTCAATCTTACTCATGGATACACCACTGTCCCCGTGATAAACCAACTGCCAGCGATCTTCACTTGGAGTGAACTCACACCCACTACGCGAAATATGGGGACTATTTAATAGGCGCTCTACTTCAGGAGCAGCCATTTTCTGTGCGGCAAGCATGCTCATCTTCTCTCCACGCCCTTACTGATTCCGGATTGGAGCTTTGCCCTCTTTCGCATCGCACTCTCCATAAGCTCTCTGTTATACCGCCTGTTGTAGTATTGCTGCATGGAACTGTTCTCTGACCAGCCCATAAGATTTGCGCGAGTCTGTGAATCGAAGTTAGCTTTCTCTTCGGGTGTCATTTCATCCCAACCCTCGATGTTTTCTAGCATCTTTGAAAAGCGGTAATTCATGTGATGTCGCATCAAATGCGGGTGGACACTGGCCATCACAGGGAACGCTTCCCTAATTTTTTTCATCACATAATTTGCGCCCTCTAGAGAAAGAGGCTCACCTTCACCTTTTTTGTGGTGTCCAACGAAGAGAATTGGATGTCTCCGAGCAGCTTTTATTCGACCGCGAAACTCAGAGAGATAAAATTCAATCAATTCAGCCAGGTCACTTGGAATAGGAATGTCTCGCTCTTTCGTCTTTGCTAGAGGCTGGTGTTTGCGAGGATCGCGGGGATCATGGTGCCTACGACGAATCTTCAAGAGGGATTCATACACATCAATGTCCTCAACATGAAGACCCATCAGCTCACCGAGGCGAACGCCAGTCTCGAACATCAGGTGAAGCATTAGCATGTTTCGCAACTGCAAGGCGTCAGACTTAAAGGGATTTTCCGGGGAGCCAGGCAGGAGATGCTTTTCGACAACCTCAATCTGGTCTTCAGTAAGCTTTTTTTCTTCCTTATGAACGAAGTGATTTCTTCCTTTAGGCGTGTAGCTTTTTAACGCACTCGCCAGTTTCTTTGCCTCAACACCCCGATTAGGATCAGTTGAAACCTGTTTGCACAAAAACTCGAGGTAATTGCGAATTACGGTCAAACGCATCCGCTTGACGTTGCTATTGACGTAACCATAAGCATCTCTCATCAGCGAGACGCCAGATTCCAGCTTGCGAACAGTACCTAGCGAAAACCCGCAGAAATCCACAAGGGACATAATCTCTGACTCAGTAAGAGATTGTCCTTGCTTAAACCGATCTTCCACTGAAATTTTGCTTTCGGACTCCCAACGACTCAGCAAACGCAACTCCTGCAGTTGGTTTTTCTGGGTGTTGATGGTTTTGCTTCTCAGCATTCGACTCACGAAGTACGTCGGATAAAAAACAGGCAACCCATCTTCATCAAGAGGGAGATAGATTCTCTCTCCCGTCTCCAACTTCATTAGCCGAATCTTCCACATAAAAACCCCAGTAAGTTACAAATATCATACTACTTAACATTACCTATTTCGCCAAACAATTATTTACAGTTTTTTCAATGGCTAGAAAAAGAAAAACCCCGCAAAAGCGGGGCCTTAAACTCTTAGAAACGTCTAAAACGTTACAAACTCCATATACTAATCACTAGAACGGAATATCGTCATCAAAATCATCAATCGGTTCAGGCATGCCGCCACCTTGCTGCTGGGGTGCCGGGTTGTTGTAGCCACCAGCCTGCCCACCCTGCTGGGGCGGCGCATTGTATTGCGGCTGTTGCTGCGGCCGTCCCTGGGGCGCCCCCTGATTCATACCGCCCTCAGAGCCACGGCTGTCCAGCATCTGCATCTGGCCATTGATATCCACAACCACTTCGGTGGTGTAGACATCCTGCCCTTCCTTGTTCTGCCATTTCCGGGTCTGCAGCTTGCCTTCAATGTAGACCTTGGAGCCTTTGCGCAGGTATTGCCCAGCCACTTCAGCCACCTTGCCGAACAGCACAACCCGATGCCACTCGGTCTTCGGCACCAGCTGTCCGGTCTGGCGATCCTTGTAACTCTCGTCTGTGGCGAGGTTCAGGTTAACCACAGCGTTGCCGTTGGGGGTATA
This sequence comes from Marinobacter nauticus, assembly GCF_003634635.1. Classification (GTDB taxonomy): domain Bacteria; phylum Pseudomonadota; class Gammaproteobacteria; order Pseudomonadales; family Oleiphilaceae; genus Marinobacter; species Marinobacter nauticus. Next base: position 187,001 of record NZ_RBJB01000006.1, read on the forward strand.
GCGAGTGTCCGGGTCCTGCCCCAGGTTACCAATGAGAATTACCTTGTTTACGCCTCGTGCCATCGTATGCTCCTGATCATGTTTTGCGGAGTGCCAGCCATCCATGCCAGCATCCTGTGTTTAAGTACTCTTACCCTGCCGGACAAAGTCAAAGTCCGCAAGCTGATCTTCCCGAAAATGCTGACGGTCCACCTTCAGGTAGGCTGTCGATGCATTTTCAACAATCACAACGTCCTTCACGCCCGGCAGCCTTCGTAGCTGACGGTCCACGTCGTCAAAGGTATTTTCCAGCGCATCCCTCAGCTCCAGAACCAGGCTGGTCGTGTAGCTCGGGGCCGGCATGGTCAAGGCTGCCAGCAGCCACACCAGGAGGCACCCGGCCATCAACCAGAGCACTCCCTCCACGCCAGCGCTCTGCAGCAGATAACCTCCCAGAGCTCCACCCAGAAAAGCACCAAAAAACTGGGAGGTGGAATAAACCCCCATGGCCGTTCCCTTACTGGCAGCCGGAGCCTCTTTACTGATTAACGAAGGCAGACTGGCTTCCAGAAGATTGAACGCCATAAAAAAGAAAAACAGCACACCCCAGGCTGCCCAGAGGCTGGCATTCACCTGAGTCAGCGTTGCTGTTGCCGCTGTCAGCAAGGCAATGGCCATGCACAGTATCGGCTTCATTTTGCGTTTCTTTTCGCCAATGATGATAAAGGGCACCATGGCAAAGAAAGAAAGCACCATCACACTCAAATAGAACCACCAGTGGGAGCTGCTGGCCAATCCCAACTGATCCTGAAGCATGGTCGGAAAGACCAGGAACAGGGCCGTCAGAACCAGGTGCAGCACAAAGATTCCGAAGTCGAGCCGCAGCAGGCGGCCATCGGCCAGAACGCGCCCGACCATTTCGCGGGCAGGATGGGTATCGGCGCTGACTTTATGGGTATGTGGCGTAGGCACCACCCTGGCGACCACAACAAGGGCCAACAGGGCCATCACTGCCGTCACGTGGAAGATGCCAGACAAGCCCCAGGCCGCGCCCAGCAACGGGCCCAGCACCAGCGACACGGAAAACGACAGGCCAATGGAAATGCCCACCGTGGCCATGGCCTTGGTGCGCTCTTCCTCTCGGGTGAGGTCTGACAGCAGTGCCATCAAAACACTGGCGATGGCACCGGCACCTTGAAGAATCCGACCGGCGATCACAACGTATATTGAGTCGGTCGACGCGGCCAGCAGGCTCCCGCTGGCAAACAGAATAAGCCCCAGGTAGATCATCTTCTTGCGGCCAACCCGATCCGACAACAGGCCGAAGGGGATCTGAAGCAGCGCCTGACTCAGGCCGTAAGCACCAATCGCCAGGCCCAATAGCGCTGGCGTCGCACCCTGCAGGTCCGTACCCAGCAGCACAAACACGGGCATGACCATAAACAGGCCCAGCATACGCATGGCGTATACCGAAGCCAGAGCCACAACTGAGCGTTTTTCGAGCGCGTTCATGCCTACCCGTGCGGTTTGAATGAATGGTGAGCGGCCGGTAACCACAGGCGACGCATTGTACCAGAACCACCCCGGCGACGGGACACCCGCACAGCGGGTCGTTCCGCACTTAGCCGGAACGACCCGAAACCGATATACTGGCAGTTTTTACCAAGCGAGGTGTTATGGACCATATCCAGATCAAGGGCGCGCGCACCCACAACCTGAAAAACATCGACCTGGATATGCCAAGGGACAAACTGATCGTCATTACCGGTCTGTCCGGCTCCGGCAAGTCCTCATTGGCGTTCGATACGCTCTATGCCGAGGGCCAGCGCCGGTATGTCGAGTCGCTGTCCACCTACGCACGGCAATTCCTCTCGATGATGGAAAAGCCCGATGTGGATCACATTGAAGGCTTGTCGCCAGCCATCTCCATCGAGCAGAAATCCACGTCTCACAACCCCCGCTCTACCGTGGGGACCATCACCGAGATCTATGACTATCTGAGACTGCTTTTCGCTCGCGCTGGTGAACCCCGCTGTCCGGATCACGGCCAGCCGCTGGAAGCCCAGACCGTGAGCCAGATGGTTGACCAGGTTCTCGCCATGCCGGAAGGCAGCAAGCTGATGATATTGGCGCCGGTGATCCGGGATCGCAAAGGTGAGCATCTGCAGGTGATCGACACCATGCGCAGCCAGGGCTTCATCCGCCTGAGAGTGGACGGAGCGGTATACGACATAGACGACGTTCCTGCCCTGGACAAGAAGCGCAAGCACCAGATTGACGTTGTGGTCGATCGATTCAAAGTCAAGGAGGGGCTGGAGCAACGACTGGCCGAGAGCTTCGAAACCGCCCTGGAGCTGGCCGACGGCATCGCTCTGGTGGCGCCCATGAGTGGAGAAGGCGAGGAACACACCTTCTCGGCGCGCTATGCCTGCACCCAGTGCGGCTACTCCCTGAGCGAACTGGAACCTCGCCTGTTTTCGTTCAACAACCCGGCCGGCGCCTGCCCCACCTGCGACGGTCTGGGGGTGCGCCAGTTCTTTGATGCCGAAAAGGTGATCCAGAGCCCGGAAGCGACCCTCGCTTCAGGAGCCATCAAAGGCTGGGACCGTCGTGCGGTGTACTACTTCCAGATGCTGACCAGTGTTGCCGAACACTACGGCATTGACCTGGAAACGCCTTGGGAAGAGCTGCCCGAAAACTTCCAGGAGGTGCTCCTGTACGGCTCCGGCAACGAGGACATTCCCTTTCGCTATGTGAACTCTCGCGGTCATATCATGGAAAAGGCCCACCCGTTCGAGGGCATACTGCCGAATCTGGAACGCCGTTACCGCGAGACGGAATCTCAGAGCATGCGCGAGGAACTGGCTCGCAACCTGAGCACACAGCCCTGTAAAGACTGCGGCGGTTCGCGCCTGCGTCGCAGTGCCCGTCACGTCTTTATCGAAGAGCGAAACCTCCCGGAAATAACCCACCTCCCCGTGGGTGATGCCCATCGCTACTTCAGCACTCTGGCATTGCCCGGGCGTAAAGGTGAGATCGCCGAAAAAATCCTGAAAGAGGTGCGGGAGCGCCTGCAATTTCTGGTCAACGTGGGCCTCGAGTACCTCACCCTGGAACGCAGCGCAGACACCCTCTCAGGCGGCGAGGCCCAGCGCATCAGGCTGGCCAGCCAGATAGGCGCAGGCCTGGTGGGCGTGATGTACATTCTGGACGAGCCGTCCATTGGACTGCATCAGCGGGACAACGACCGACTGCTTGCCACCCTCACCCACCTCCGGGACCTCGGCAATACGGTGATTGTGGTGGAACACGACGAAGATGCTATCCGGGCTGCCGACTACGTTATTGACATTGGCCCCGGCGCTGGCGTCCACGGCGGAGAGATTGTCGCGCGGGGAACCCCGAAAGAGATTATTGCCAACCCGGCTTCAATGACAGGTCAGTATCTCAGTGGCGAGAAGGAGATCTCGGTACCTTCTGAGCGAAACAAGGGCAATGGCAAGAAGCTGGTACTGACCGGCGCCTCCGGCAACAATCTCCGGGACGTAACGCTCACGCTGCCGCTAGGCGTGATGACCTGCGTTACCGGGGTATCGGGCTCAGGCAAATCCACTCTGATTAACAGCACCCTCTATCCGGTCGCGGCCGCCAAACTGAACAAAGCGACCAGCCTCAATCATGCGCCCTACAAGAGCCTGAAAGGACTTGATCAGCTCGACAAGGTGATCGACATTGACCAGAGCCCTATCGGACGGACCCCCAGGTCTAACCCCGCCACTTACACCGGCCTGTTTACCCCCATCAGGGAACTCTTCGCCGGCACTCAGGAGGCACGCTCACGCGGCTACAAACCTGGCCGTTTCTCCTTCAACGTGAAGGGCGGCCGGTGCGAGGCCTGCCAGGGCGATGGTGTCATCAAAGTCGAAATGCACTTCCTGCCAGACGTCTATGTGCCCTGCGACATCTGTAAGGGCAAACGCTACAACCGGGAGACCCTCGAGGTCCGGTATAAAGGCAAAAACATTCACGAGGTTCTGGAAATGACCGTTGAGGAGGGCCGGGAGTTTTTCGACGCAGTCCCCTTCATCGCCAGAAAACTGCAAACGCTGATCGACGTGGGCCTGTCCTACATTCGTCTGGGCCAGAGCGCAGTGACCCTGTCGGGGGGCGAAGCACAGCGGGTCAAGCTGGCCAAGGAGCTGTCCAAACGGGACACAGGCAAAACCCTGTACATCCTGGACGAGCCCACGACCGGCCTGCACTTCTACGATATCCAGCAACTTTTGAACGTACTGGAGCGTTTGCGCGATCACGGCAACACCATCGTCGTCATCGAGCACAACCTGGACGTCATCAAGACCGCAGACTGGATTGTCGACCTCGGTCCGGAAGGTGGGTCCGGTGGGGGACAGATTATTGCCGAAGGAACGCCCGAGGAAGTCGCCGCCAATCCGGCGTCGCACACCGGACGGTACCTCAAACCGATGCTTACCAAATAGCCCGCCCGAACGACGGGCACAAAAAAACCGGGAACCTTGCGGAACCCGGTTTTTTTATGGACTCAGAAGAACTTACTCTTCGTCGTCGTCCATCTCTTCAGCTTCGATGTCCAGAGGACGGCCGACCAGCTCAACGAATGCCATCGGGGCATTGTCGCCAGCACGGAAACCGCACTTCAGAATACGAAGATAACCACCCGGACGCTCGCTGTAACGGGGGCCCAGCTCATCAAACAGCTTGGCTACCGCAGCATCGCTACGCAGGCGAGAGAACGCCAGACGACGATTTGCTACCGAATCATTCTTTGCGAGCGTGATCAACGGCTCAGCTACCCGACGCAGCTCTTTGGCTTTCGGGAGCGTCGTTTTGATCAGCTCGTGCTCAACCAGTGACGCAGTCATGTTACGGAACATGGCCTTGCGATGCGCACTGGTCCTGTTGAACTTACGACCACTCTTACGATGACGCATTGCTCTGATTCCTTACCTTAAACTAATCGGCGATCAACCGCCCAGAACCCGGTCATCACCACGAAGGCTTGCCGGCGGCCAGTTATCAAGACGCATACCCAAAGACAGACCACGGGACGCAAGAACGTCCTTGATCTCGGTCAGCGACTTTTTGCCTAGATTAGGCGTCTTCAGCAGCTCCACTTCCGTGCGCTGGATCAGATCGCCGATATAGTAAATGTTTTCAGCCTTCAAGCAGTTAGCTGAACGCACAGTCAACTCCAGATCATCAACCGGGCGCAGCAGAATCGGATCGATTTCTTCCTCTTCCTCTACACGCTCAGGCTCTTTCTCATGATCGAAATCGACGAACACAGCCAGCTGCTGCTGGAGAATGGTAGCGGCCCGGCGAATCGCTTCTTCCGGATCGATGGTACCGTTGGTCTCCAGATCAATAACCAGCTTGTCCAGATCTGTACGCTGCTCAACCCGAGCGCTCTCGACGGCATAGGCCACGCGACGAACCGGGCTGAACGTTGCATCCAGCTGCAAGCGTCCGATGGCACGAGTTTCGTCCTCGTCCAGACCACGCTGATCAGCCGGCTCGTAGCCACGGCCTCGTGCCACGCGCAAGCGCATGTTCACTTCGCCGTTTTCGCTCAAGTGACAGATCACGTGCTCCGGGTTAGCGATTTCCACATCGTGGTCCAGCTTGATATCGCCGGCAGTCACCACGCCCGGACCTTTCTTGCTGAGGGTGAGCTCAGCATCGTCACGGCCGTTCATCTTTACGGCAACGCCCTTGAGATTCAGCAGAATCTCGATGACGTCTTCCTGGACACCTTCAATGGCACTGTACTCGTGCAGGACACCGTCGATCTGTGCTTCAGTCACGGCGCAGCCCGGCATCGAAGACAGAAGAATACGACGCAGCGCGCTGCCCAGGGTGTGCCCGAAACCGCGTTCGAGCGGCTCCAGGGTCACCTTGGCGCGCGTGGCGCTGGATTCTTTCACGTCAATGGTACGAGGTGTCAATAACTCATGTACTGAACGCTGCATAGACGCCCCTATCTGCTATCGTTGCTAACTGGGCTTTACTTGGAGTAAAGCTCGACGATGAGGTTCTCGTTGATGTCGGCCGGCAGTTCAGTACGTTCAGGTACTGACTTGTAAACGCCGGACATCTTGTTGGCGTCAACCTCTACCCAGCTTACCGGTGCACGGCTTGAAGCCAGATCCAGAGCGCCTTTAACACGCAACTGATTCTTGGCTTTCTCGCGCACGCTCACAACGTCGCCCGGCTTGACCTGATAGGACGGGATGTTAACCGGCTTATCATTGACCAGGATCGCCTTGTGAGAGACGAGCTGACGGGCTTCTGCACGGGTAGAACCAAAGCCCATGCGATATACAACGTTATCGAGACGGCCTTCCAGCAGCTGCAGCAGGTTTTCACCAGTTGCACCTTTGCCTCGGGCGGCCTCTTTGTAATAGTTGCGGAACTGCTTCTCAAGAACGCCGTAGATACGACGGACTTTCTGTTTTTCACGAAGCTGAACGCCGTACTCGGACAGACGACCGCGACGCGCGCCGTGCATACCCGGCGGAGTCTCGATGTTGCACTTGGAATCGAGCGCGCGAACGCCGCTCTTCAGAAAAAGATCTGTCCCTTCACGACGAGACAGCTTGCACTTCGGGCCTATATAACGAGCCATATTTCACTGTCTCCTGTGTTAGACGCGGCGCTTCTTGGGCGGACGACAGCCGTTGTGGGGAATCGGCGTCACATCAGTGATGTTGGTGATCTTGTAGCCACACGCATTCAGCGCGCGAACTGCAGATTCACGTCCGGGCCCAGGACCCTTAACCTCTACGTCCAGGTTTTTAAGGCCGTATTCAGCAGCCGCATTACCGGCTCTTTCAGCTGCTACCTGCGCAGCAAAAGGTGTACTCTTACGTGAGCCGCGGAAACCGGAACCACCAGAAGTGGCCCAGGACAGGACGTTGCCCTGACGGTCCGAAATGGTCACGATGGTGTTGTTGAAGGACGCGTGAATGTGCGCGACGCCATCAACAACCGTCTTTTTCACCTTTTTACGGGTACGTGTACCTGGCTTTGCCATGTTTGCCTACCTGTTACTTACGAATAGGTTTGCGAGGACCTTTACGGGTGCGGGCGTTGGTCTTGGTGCGCTGGCCACGGACCGGAAGGCCATGACGATGACGCAGACCACGGAAGCAACCGAGATCCTTCAAACGCTTGATGTTCATCTGTACTTCACGACGCAGATCGCCTTCGACGGTAAACTTGCCCACTTCAGTACGAAGTGCTTCAAGTTGCTCGTCGCTCAGGTCTTTGACCTTGGCGTCCGGCTTAACGCCGGTTGCATCGCAAAGCTTCTGGGCTGTTGTCTTGCCAACACCGAAGATGTAGGTCAGCGAGATAACAGCATGTTTGTTATCGGGTATATTGACACCGGCTATACGTGCCATCCAAATTACTCCGCGTTCAAAGCTTTGCTGTGTGAATTTTCCGCCACAAAAAGGGCGCGAAATAATAGCGCCTGACCCACCTGTGAGTCAAGCGCCACTATTCCGAACCCCTTTTACAATGTCAGCGCTTATCCGAAACGGATCAGCCCTGGCGCTGCTTGTGACGAGGCTCCGAGCAGATGACTCGAACTGAGCCATTGCGTCGAATTACTTTGCAGTTACGGCAAATTTTCTTTACCGAAGCGCGTACTTTCATTGTCGACTCCAGTTTTCAAGGGGAACGGCTTGTTCAGCCGTTCCGTCCATAGCCCTTGAGATTGGATTTCTTCATCAGCGATTCATACTGGTGAGACATCAGGTGCGACTGAACCTGAGCCATGAAATCCATCACCACGACTACAACAATCAGCAGAGAGGTGCCCCCAAGATAGAAAGGCACATTCCCGGCCACCATCAGGAACTGAGGGAACAGGGACACTGCTGCAATATACATAGCACCGAACAGAGTCAAACGGGTCAGCACACCATCGATGTACTTGGCCGTCTGTTCGCCGGGACGAATACCGGGGATAAACGCGCCGGAACGCTTGAGGTTATCCGCAACTTCCTTGGGGTTGTACATCAGCGCTGTATAGAAGTAGCAGAAGAAGATAACTGCTGCTGCGAACAGGATAATATACAACGGCTGGCTCGGTGCCAATGCCTGGGAGATATCGCTCAGCCACTCCATGCCCTCGCCCTGACCGAACCACTGCCCCAGAGAGGCCGGGAACAGTAGAATCGAAGAGGCGAAGATCGGCGGAATCACGCCGGCCATATTCACCTTCAGCGGCAGGTGGCTGGACTGCTGGGCAAATACCCGACGCCCCTGCTGCCGCTTGGCATAGTTGATGGTCAGACGCCGCTGCCCACGCTCCATGAAGACCACGAAACCGACAACAGCAATCGCCAGAACACCAATCCCGAGAACAACCAGCAAGCTCATTTCACCGTTACGAGCCTGCTCGAGAGTCTGGCCAATGGCGCCAGGAAGACCGGCAACAATACCCGCGAAGATCAGCAGCGAAATACCGTTACCAATACCTCTTTCGGTGATCTGCTCACCGAGCCACATCATGAAGACCGCACCGCAGACAAATGAAACAACCGCCACAAAGTGGAAGCTGAAGCTGTCATTAAAGGTAACGCCCTGTGATGCCAGACCCACAGAAATACCAAAGCCCTGAACCAGGGCCAGGATAACCGTACCATACCGCGTATACTGGCTGATCTTGCGACGACCAGCTTCGCCTTCTTTTTTCAGCTGCTCAAGCTGCGGACTAACCGCAGTCATGAGCTGCATGATAATAGAAGCCGAAATGTACGGCATGATACCGAGTGCGAAGATACTCATGCGCTCAAGCGCACCACCGGAGAACATGTTGAACAGACTCAGGATGGTTCCCTGGTTCTGATCAAACAGTGCCGCCAGCCGATCCGGGTTGATACCGGGAACCGGAATGTGGGCACCGATCCGGTACACCAGCAGCGCAAGAAACACGAACCAGAGCCGCGAGCGCAGCTCTGCAAATCCTTTTCCGGCGCCCGCAGGCAATGATGCTGTCTTGGCCATTTAGTCCTCGACTCGTCTTAGTCTTCGACTTTACCACCCGCGGCGGTAATCGCTTCGCGTGCGCCCTTGGTGACTCGAAGGCCTTTCACGGTTACCGCACGGTCCAGCTCGCCGGACAGGATAACCTTGGCCTCGCGAATTTCTTCGCGAATGATGTCAGCCTTTTTCAGGGCCGCCAGATCCACCACGTCGCCTTCAACCTTGGCCAGCTCGTTCAGGCGGATTTCCGCCACGTAACGCTGCTGACGCGAGGTGAAACCGAACTTAGGCAGACGACGGGCCAAAGGCTGCTGACCACCCTCGAAACCAGGAGCAACGGAGCCACCGGAACGGGATTTCAGACCTTTATGACCACGACCGCCGGTTTTGCCGAGACCGCTACCGATACCACGGCCGACACGCTTGGCGGACGGACGTGAACCGGGTTCCGGAGCAAGTTCGTTCAGACGCATCTTAGTTCTCCTCAACCCGAACCAGGTAATTTACCCGGTTGATCATGCCGCGAATGGAAGGAGTGTCTTCCACTTCCACGGTGTGACCGATTTTACGAAGACCCAGGCCCTTGACGCACAGTTTGTGCTTGGGCTGACAGCCGATCGGGCTGCGGGTCAGAGTTACTTTGATCGTTTTTGCGTTCGCCATGACTTCAACCCAGAATATCTTCCACGGATTTACCGCGCTTGGCTGCAACGTCTTCAGGCGCCTTCATGGCCTGCAGACCCTTGATGGTGGAACGTACTACGTTCACCGGGTTGGTGGATCCGTAACACTTGGACAGTACGTTCTGCACACCGGCCACCTCGAGTACGGCGCGCATCGCACCGCCGGCAATGATACCGGTACCCTCAGAAGCAGGCTGCATGAAGACCTTGGAACCACCGTGCTGCGCCCGAACCGGGTACTGCAGGGTAGTGCCGTCCAACGCTACGTCTACCATGTTTTTGCGTGCAGCTTCCATGGCCTTCTGGATGGCAACCGGAACTTCCCGGGCCTTGCCACGACCGAAACCAACGCGACCTTTACCATCACCCACTACAGTCAGTGCAGTGAAGGCAAAGATACGGCCGCCTTTAACTACCTTGGCGACGCGATTGACCTGAACCAGCTTTTCCTGGAGCTCAGGCGCCTTCTGTTCGTTAACGCTCATCTTCTCCACCTCTTAGAATTGCAAGCCAGCTTCACGGGCAGCGTCGGCAAGAGCCTGCACACGACCGTGATAACGGTAACCTGAGCGGTCAAAAGCGACCTTCTCAATGCCTGCTGCCTTGGCGCGCTCAGCAATCAGCTGACCGACCTTCTTGGCAGCGTCCACGTTACCGGTTGCACCCTGGCGCAGTTCCTTATCCAACGTGGAGGCAGTGGCAAGCACTTTGCTGCCATCTGCAGTCGTAACCTGGGCGTACATATGACGCGGTGTACGGTGCACGCACAGACGGTCAGTACCCAGCTCACGGATCTTCATGCGCACTTTGCGCGCGCGACGCAGTCTTTCGTTATTTGCGCTCATAGTCCCGCCTTATTTCTTCTTGGCTTCTTTGCGTCTGACCTGCTCATCCGCATAACGCACACCCTTGCCTTTATACGGCTCGGGCGGACGGAACGCGCGGATTTCCGCAGCGACCTGGCCAACCTGTTGCTTGTCGATACCGCGAATCACAACTTCCGTATTGGACGGAGTTTCAGCGGTAACACCCTCGGGCAGCTCATACTCGACCGGGTGGGAAAAACCCAGTGTCAGGTTGAGCTTCTTACCTTGCGCCTGCGCACGGTAACCTACGCCCGTCAGCTGCAGCTTACGCTCCCAGCCTGTGGATACGCCGGTAACCATATTGTTAACCAGCGCACGAGTAGTACCAGCAAGAGCGCGGGACTGTTTTGCACCATCGCGGGCCGCAAAACGCAGGACATTTTCTTCCTGCTTTACTTCAACCGCCTGGTGAATGGTGAACTGAAGCGCTCCTTTGGAACCCTTCACATTGATTTCCTGTCCGTTCAGCTTAACCTCAACACCGGAAGGCAGCACGACAGGATTATTGGCAACCCTGGACATGTGTATCTCCTAGAATACGGTGCAGATGACTTCGCCACCCACGCCTGCAGCTCGTGCGGCGCGGTCTGTCATAACGCCCCTGGACGTTGAGACAATCGCGACTCCCAGACCACCGGCTACTTTCGGCAGTTCCCCGGCGCCTTTGTACTGGCGCAGACTCGGACGGCTGACCCGCTGAATCTCTTCAATAACCGGCTTGCCACCGAAGTATTTCAGAGTGATGGTCAGTTCGGGCTTCGCGTCAGCTGAAACAGAAAAATCTGCTACGTAGCCTTCGTCCTTGAGGACCTGGGCTACTGAGACCTTCATTTTTGAAGATGGCATCGTTACGTCAGCTTTTGACGCCATCTGGGCATTACGGATACGGGTAAACATATCCGCAAGCGTGTCTTGCATACTCATTGGTATGAGGCTCCTGATCTTTTTAGTTGTGCAGCGGCTTGCCGCACCGCTTACCAACAGGCACCTGACCGAAGTCAGGCGGCCTATCTTACCAGCTTGCCTTGGTCAGGCCCGGAACGTCACCGCGCATGCCGTATTCACGGAGTTTGATCCGTGACAGCTCGAACTTGCGCAGAACGCCGTGGGGACGACCAGTCACCTGGCAACGATTCCGAAGACGCGAAGGAGATGAATCACGCGGAAGCTGCTGGAGCTTCATCTGTGCATCCCAACGGTCATCATCGCTGGTATTCGGGTTTTTGATAATCGCCTTGAGCTCGGCGCGCTTGGCAGCATACTTTGCTACCAGTTTCTCGCGCTTTTGCTCACGGTTTTTCATTGAAACCTTCGCCATGTCACTCGTTCCTTATTTCTTGAACGGAAAGCCAAAGGCTTTCAACAGTTCGCGACCTTCGTCGTCGGTACCGGCAGTGGTGGTGATGGTGATATCCAGCCCGCGGATCTTGTCGACTTTGTCGTACTCGATCTCCGGGAAGATGATCTGCTCACGCACACCCATGCTGTAGTTACCGCGACCGTCGAAGGATTTCGGGTTCAGACCGCGGAAGTCACGAATGCGGGGAACCGCAATGTGCACCAGACGATCAAAGAAATCCCACATGCGCTCACCGCGCAGGGTCACTTTACAGCCAATCGGCCAACCTTCACGGATTTTGAAGCCCGCGACGGATTTACGCGCTTTGGTAACAACCACTTTTTGACCTGCCAGGCGCTCGAGATCCGCCACGGCATTTTCAATCAGCTTCTTGTCACCAACCGCTTCGCCAACACCCATGTTCAGGGTGATTTTCTCGATACGCGGCACCTGCATCACGTTCTTGTAACCGAACTCTTTCTGCAGGGCGGGTACCACTTCCTTAGTGTACTGCTCTTTCATGTTAAGCATCGTAACCACCACCGCTTACTGGTTATCGACAGCTTCGTTCGTGGACTTGAAGATCCGCACTTTGGTGCCGTCTTCCTTAATCTGGAAGCCAACACGATCGGCTTTGCCGGTCTGCGGATTAAAAATAGCCACGTTGGAAGCCTGGATAGGCGCTTCTTTTTCGACGATACCGCCCGGGGTGCCAAGCATCGGGTTCGGCTTTGTGTGCTTCTTCATCATGTTGATGCCAGAAACAAGCACGCGACCGTCGTCCAGAACTTTCAGGACTTTACCACGTTTGTCTTTGTCTTTCCCCGTGGTGACGATTACTTCGTCATCTCGTTTGATCTTTTTCATAACCGGCCTCTGGTCCTTTAAAGTACTTCGGGTGCCAGTGAGATAATCTTCATGAACTTCTCGTTACGCAGTTCACGGGTAACCGGTCCGAAGATACGGGTACCAATGGGAGCGTCCTGATTGTTCAGAAGTACCGCCGCGTTACCGTCAAAACGGATCAGAGAACCGTCCGGACGACGCACACCCTTACGGGTACGTACTACAACAGCCTTCAGGACCTGGCCTTTTTTCACCTTGCCGCGGGGGATGGCTTCCTTGACGGTTACCTTGATGATATCCCCAACGGTTGCATAACGCCGGTGAGATCCGCCCAGGACCTTGATGCACATAACCTGACGTGCACCACTGTTATCCGCGACTTCAAGCATTGTTTGAGTCTGAATCATGGTTGTTCTCCGGGCGAATTACACCTTGGCAGCGCGTTCGGTAACTTCCACCAGGGCCCAGCTCTTGGTCTTGGAGACCGGACGGGTTTCCTGGATGGTTACGGTGTCACCAATGTTGCACTGATTGCTTTCATCGTGTGCATGAATCTTGGTTGAACGCTTCATGTACTTACCGTACAGCGGGTGTTTAACCTGACGCTCAACCAGGACCACGATGGACTTGTCCATCTTGTTGCTCACGACCTTGCCGCTCAGAGTTCTGGCAGTTTGGGTAGCTTCGGTCATGTCACTGTCCTGCCTTTTCGTTCAATACTGTTTTCACGCGAGCGATATCGCGCTTCACCTTGCCGAGAAGGTGAGACTGATTCAGCTGACCTGTCGCCTTGCGCATGCGCAGGTTGAACTGCTCCTTCAGGAGGTCGATCAGCTCTTTGTTCAGCTCCTCGACTGACTTTTCACGCAGCTCTGTTGCTTTCATCACATCACCGTCCTCTTAACAAAGGTGGTCTGTACCGGCAGTTTGGCGGCAGCCAGAGTGAAAGCTTCGCGTGCGATTTCTTCCGCGACACCTTCCATCTCGTACAACATGCGGCCTGGCTGAATCTCAGCCACCCAATACTCGACAGAACCTTTACCTTTACCCATACGTACTTCCAGCGGCTTACCGGTGATCGGCTTGTCCGGGAACACCCGGATCCAGATCTTACCGCCCCGCTTGATGCGGCGAGTCATGGTACGACGCGCTGCCTCAATCTGGCGCGCAGTTATACGCCCACGGCTGGTCGCCTTCAATCCGTATTCACCGAAGCTCACCTTGTTTGCGCGCTGAGCAAGACCGGTGTTACGGCCTTTCATTACCTTGCGGAATTTGGTGCGTTTTGGTTGCAGCATAAGAGTGCCCCTTTACTTAGAACCTTTCTTCCCAGAGGCTTTCTTGTCAGCACGGACCTGCTCCATACCACCAAGAATCTCACCTTTGAAGATCCATACCTTTACGCCGATAACGCCGTAAGTGGTGTGCGCTTCATAGGTTGCATAATCAATATCTGCACGCAGTGTGTGCAGAGGTACACGACCTTCGCGATACCACTCGGAACGTGCGATTTCAGCACCCCCAAGACGACCGCCAACCTGAATCTTGATACCCTTGGCTCCCTGACGCATGGCGTTTTGAACCGCACGCTTCATAGCGCGACGGAACATCACACGACGCTCCAGCTGGCCGGCAACGTTTTGCGCTACCAGGCGGGCATCCAGGTCCGGCTTGCGGACTTCTTCGATGTTGATGTGCACAGGCACACCCATCATGTCGCTGACTTCGCGACGCAGACGGTCAACATCTTCACCCTTCTTACCGATAACAATACCGGGGCGGGCGGTATGGATCGTGATCCGGGCGTTCTGAGCAGGGCGCTCGATCACGATCTTGCTGACAGACGCCTTAACCAGACGCTTGTCCAGGAACTCGCGAACCTGAATATCATTCAGAAGATTCTTCGCGTAGTCCTTTTTGTCGGCGTACCACACTGAGTTGTGCTCTTTGATCACACCCAGGCGAATGCCGGTTGGATTTACTTTATGACCCATCTGAGCATCTCCTACTTGTCGGCGACCTTGACGGTGATATGACAGGTGCGCTTGAAAATACGGTCAGCGCGCCCCTTGGCTCGAGCTTTGATTCGCTTGAGCGTTGGGCCCTCATCCACCATCACGGTGGAAACCCGCAGATCATCTACGTCCAGACCTTCGTTGTGCTCAGCGTTGGCAATGGCGGATTCAAGAGCTTTCTTGATCACAACCGCTGCCTTCTTAGGGCTGAAAGTCAGAATGTTCAGGGCGTCCTCAACAGCCTTGCCGCGTACTTGGTCAGCGACAAGACGTGCTTTCTGAGCTGAGAGGCGAGCGCCCTTGTACTTGGCTGCTACTTCCATTTCTATTACCTCAGAATCAGCGTTTAGCTTTCTTGTCGGCCGCATGACCACGATAAGTACGCGTTGCCGCGAACTCACCCAGCTTATGTCCAACCATATCTTCGGTGACATAAACCGGCACGTGCTGCTTGCCGTTGTGGACTGCAATGGTCAGGCCTACCATCTCCGGGAAGACTGTTGACCGGCGGGACCAGGTTTTAATGGGCCGCTTGTCATTTGCTTCCAGAGCTGCCTCGACCTTCTTCAACAGATGCAGGTCTATAAAAGGACCTTTCTTCAAAGAACGTGGCACAGCAATTACCTCTATGTAGTCGTTTACTTGGCCGAACGACGACGTACTATCATCTTGTCAGTACGCTTGTTCTTACGAGTCTTATGCCCTTTGGTCGGAACACCCCACGGAGTAACCGGGTGACGTCCGCCAGAGGTACGCCCTTCACCACCACCATGCGGGTGGTCAACTGGGTTCATAGCAACACCACGTACTGTTGGCCGTTTGCCGCGCCAACGTGATGCACCCGCTTTACCAAGCTGCTTGAGGCTATGCTCACTGTTGGACACTTCGCCCAGAGTGGCACGGCAATCTACAAGCACCTTACGCATTTCACCTGAACGCAGGCGGATGGTGGCATACGCCCCTTCCCGAGCAACCAGCTGTACGGATGCGCCCGCAGAGCGAGCCAGCTGTGCACCTTTGCCAGGCTTGAGTTCGACGCAGTGGATTACGGAACCGACCGGAATGTTCCGGAGCGGCAACGTGGAGCCCACCTTGATCGGCGCGTCGACGCCGGAGCGCACAGGATCACCAGCCTTCATACCTTTGGGAGCGATAATGTAACGACGCTCACCATCGGCATATTTGACCAGCGCAATGTGCGCAGAGCGGTTAGGATCGTATTCCAGGCGCTCAATGACCGCCGGGATACCATCTTTGGTCCGCTTGAAGTCGATAACACGGTAGTGCTGCTTATGACCACCACCAATGTGACGAGTAGTAATGCGGCCAACATTGTTACGGCCACCAGACTTACTCTTTGTTTCTACCAACGGCTCGTAAGGACGTCCTTTGTGCAGATCCGGGTTGTAAAGTTTTACAACGTGACGGCGTCCGGCAGATGTTGGCTTGGTTTTGACGATCGGCATATTACGACCCCTTTACCTTATTCCACATCCAGAAAATCGATGTCCTGACCTTCTGCCAGCTTGACGTAAGCCTTACGAATGTCATTACGCTTGCCGAACCCGCGGATAGTGCGCTTGAGCTTACCCTTACGGTTCAGAACCTGAACACCTTCGACGGTGACGTTGAACAGTTGCTCAACGGCTTTCTTGATCTCGGGCTTGGTCGCATCAGGCGCTACACGAAACACCACCTGACCACGCTCTGCCGCCAGAGACGCTTTTTCTGATACGTGCGGCCCCAACAGGACCTTGTAAATACGTTCCTGATTCATCCCAGCATCTCCTCGATCTTCTTCAGAGCGGGAACAGTCACCACGACTTTCTCGAAGGCAACCAGGCTGACCGGATCCAGACCTGCCACATCGCGAACATCCACATGGGGAACGTTGCGGGAAGCCAGGTGCAGATTCTGCTCAACATTCTCAGACAGGATCAGGGCGTTGGACACACCCAGATCGCTCAGCTTGGCAGTGAAGGCCTTGGTCTTGGGCGTATCGACATTCATGTCGTCAACCACAACCAGACGCTCCTGGCGTACCAGCTCGGAGAAAATGGAACGCATCGCCGCACGGTACATCTTGCGGTTAACCTTTTGCTCGAAGTCACGGGGCTTGGCAGCAAAGGTTACGCCGCCTGAACGCCAGATCGGGCTACGAATGGTACCAGCACGGGCACGACCAGTACCCTTCTGGCGCCATGGCTTCTTGCCACCACCACTGACTTCGGAACGTGTCTTCTGGGCCTTGGTACCCTGACGGCCAGCTGCCATGTAAGCAGTAACCACCTGATGCACCAGAGCTTCGTTAAAATCTTTGGCAAACGCAGCGTCGGAAACAGAAATCCCCTTGCCGCTACCAGTAATTGTCAATTCCATCGCACCGCTCCTCAGGCTTTAACTGCAGGCTTGATGACAACGTCGCCGCCAGTTGCGCCAGGTACGGCACCACTTACCAGCAGCAGGTTGCGCTCGGCATCGACACGGACGATTTTCAGGTTCTGCACAGTAACCTGCGCATTACCCATCTGACCGGCCATCTTCTTGCCCTTGAACACCTTACCCGGAGTCTGGTTCTGACCAATGGAACCCGGAGCACGATGAGACAGGGAGTTACCGTGAGTAGCGTCCTGCATGGAGAAGTTCCAGCGCTTAACACCACCCTGGAAGCCCTTACCCTTGGACTGACCTACTGCGTCAACCACCTGACCGTCTTCAAACACGGAAACGGTCAGCTCGCCACCGGCGGCCAGGTCTTCACCTTCGCCATCAGCCAGACGGAATTCCCAAACGCCACGACCAGCTTCAACACCTGCTTTTGCAAAGTGCCCGGCAGCCGCCTTGTTTACACGGGAGGAACGACGAGAACCTACGGTTACCTGCACTGCACGGTAGCCGTCGCTTTCGAGGGTCTTGAGTTGGGTAATGCGGTTGGGCTCAACCTCAATTACCGTGACAGGCAGCGCCTGCCCTTCATCCGTAAAAATACGGGTCATACCGGCCTTACGACCGACAACACCAATTGCCATGTTTCACCTCTTAAGTGTACGGGGCTTGCACCCTCTATGGCCTATGACAGTTACACAGACTAATACCGGGCGGTATTAGCCGAGGCTGATCTGAACGTCTACACCTGCTGCCAGGTCCAGTTTCATCAGAGCATCTACTGTCTTTTCCGTCGGCTCAACAATGTCGAGCAGACGCTTATGCGTACGAATTTCATATTGATCACGCGCGTCTTTGTTGACGTGCGGAGAGATCAATACCGTGTACTTTTCCTTCCGCGTCGGCAGAGGAATGGGACCACGCACCTGAGCGCCGGTCCGCTTGGCGGTATCGACAATCTCCTGCGTGGACTGGTCGATCAGGCGATAATCAAACGCCTTCAACCGGATTCGAATTTTTTGGCTTTGCATGATGCACCAAACTCCACTCGTAGCAGCTACTAGTTAGCCGACCTTCAAAAAAAGGAGCCGCATTGTATGCATAATACCCAACCCTGTCAACAGCATTGCCATTGACAGGGTTGAGCGACATTTGCGACCTAAACAGAAAAAGGGGCTGAACGCTCAGCCCCTTTTTCCTGATCAATCGAGCAGATTACTCGATGATCTTGGCGACCACGCCGGCACCAACGGTACGACCACCTTCGCGAATCGCGAAGCGCAGGCCATCTTCCATGGCGATCGGAGCGATCAGGGTGACGGTCATTTTCACGTTGTCACCCGGCATTACCATTTCTACGCCTTCCGGCAGTTCGCAAGAACCGGTCACGTCAGTGGTCCGGAAGTAGAACTGCGGACGGTAGCCCTTGAAGAACGGAGTATGACGACCACCTTCTTCTTTGGACAGTACGTACACTTCACACTCGAACTTGGTGTGCGGCTTGATGGAGCCCGGCACACACAGAACCTGACCACGCTCAACGTCGTCACGCTTGGTACCACGCAGCAGAACACCAACGTTCTCGCCGGCACGACCTTCGTCCAGCAGCTTGCGGAACATCTCAACACCGGTACAGGTGGTCTTGGTGGTGTCGCGGATACCCACGATTTCCACTTCGTCACCAACCTTGATGATGCCACGCTCAACACGACCAGTTACTACGGTACCACGACCAGAGATGGAGAATACGTCCTCGATCGGCATCAGGAACGGCTGATCGATCGCACGCTCCGGCTCAGGGATGTAGTCGTCCAGGGCTTCTACCAGCTTCTTGACAGCGGTAGTACCCATTTCGTTGTCGTCTTTGCCTTCCAGCGCCATCAGGGCAGAACCGGTGATGATCGGAGTGTCGTCACCCGGGAAGTCGTACTGGCTCAGCAGGTCACGAACTTCCATCTCAACCAGCTCCAGCAGCTCCTCGTCATCTACCATGTCGGCCTTGTTCAGGAACACGACAATGAAAGGAACGCCAACCTGACGGGACAGCAGGATGTGCTCACGAGTCTGCGGCATGGGGCCGTCAGCTGCGGAGCAAACCAGGATCGCGCCGTCCATCTGTGCCGCACCAGTGATCATGTTCTTCACATAGTCAGCGTGGCCCGGACAGTCTACGTGGGCGTAGTGACGGGTCGGAGAATCGTACTCTACGTGAGAGGTCGCGATGGTAATACCACGCGCACGCTCTTCCGGTGCGTTATCGATCTGATCGAAAGCACGGCTCTCGCCAGTACCCCAAACTTCGTGACACACACGAGTCAGGGCGGCTGTCAGAGTGGTCTTACCATGGTCAACGTGACCGATGGTGCCCACGTTTACGTGCGGCTTGTTACGCTCAAACTTTGCTTTGGACACGGTTACACCTCTTCCTGTTTCTTAAGTCCTGGGATCAACCCTTTTTAATGATCGCTTCGGCAATGTTCGAAGGAGCTTCCGCATAGCGGGAGAACTCCATCGCATAAGACGCCCGGCCCTGTGTTGCAGAACGCAGGTCGGTGGCGTAACCGAACATCTCCGACAACGGAACTTCAGCACGGATGACCTTGCCCGCCGGGCCTTCATCCATACCCTGCACAAGGCCGCGACGACGGTTCAGGTCGCCAACAACGTCACCCATGTAATCTTCAGGGGTAACAACCTCAACCTTCATGATCGGCTCAAGAAGGGCAGGATTTGCTTCGAGGGCGCCTTTCTTCATCGCCATGGAGCCAGCGATTTTGAACGCCATTTCGTTGGAGTCGACGTCGTGGTAGGAACCATCGTACAGCGTCGCCTTGATACCCAGCAGCGGATAGCCGGCCAGACAGCCGTTCTGCATCTGCTCCTCGATACCCTGCTGAACCGCCGGAATGTATTCCTTGGGAACCACACCACCAACGATCTCGTTCACAAAGATAAAGTTTTCGCCATCTTCATCATCCAGAGGCAGCGGCTCCAACTTCACTTTTACGTGACCGTACTGGCCGCGACCACCAGACTGACGAACGAATTTACCCTCAACGTCAACCGGCTTACGGATGCATTCACGATAAGCGACCTGAGGCTTACCGATGTTGGCCTCAACCTTGAACTCGCGACGCATACGGTCAACGATGATGTCCAGGTGAAGCTCACCCATACCAGAGATGATGGTCTGACCGGACTCTTCGTCGGTGCGAACACGGAACGAAGGATCTTCCTGGGCCAGCTTGCCCAGCGCCACACCCATCTTCTCCTGGTCTGCCTTGGACTTCGGCTCAACCGCCACAGAGATAACCGGCTCAGGGAACTCCATGCGCTCCAGAACAATCTTGTTGTTCTCGTCACACAGGGTGTCACCGGTGGTCACGTTCTTCAGACCAATGGCAGCAGCGATGTCGCCCGCCAGAACTTCCTTGATCTCTTCACGGTCGTTGGCGTGCATCTGAACCATACGGCCCACACGCTCTTTCTTGCCTTTAACCGAGTTGAACACAGCATTACCGGATTCCAGTTTACCGGAGTAAACACGGAAGAAGGTCAGCGTGCCCACGAACGGATCGGTGGCGATCTTGAACGCCAGAGCAGCGAACGGCGCATCGTCGTCAACCGGACGAGTCTCTTCTGTACCTTCGTCGTCAACCTCACCGCGGATGGCTTTAACCTCATCCGGAGCCGGCAGGAATTCGATAACGGCATCAAGTACCGCCTGCACACCCTTGTTCTTGAACGCGGAACCACAGGTCGCCAGAACGATTTCGTTGGCGATGGTACGATCGCGCAGACCTTTTTTGATCTCTTCGTAGGTCAGCTCTTCGCCTTCCAAGTACTTGTCCATGTACTCTTCGTTGGCTTCGGCAGCAGCTTCAATCATCTGCTCGCGAGCCTTCTCGGCTTCAGCCTTCATGGATTCCGGAATGTCGCGAAGCTCGTAGGTCATACCCTGGTCAGCTTCGTTCCAGTAGATAGCCTTCATGCGCAGCAGGTCAACGATGCCTTCGAAATCGTCTTCCGCGCCGATCGGCAGCTGGATGGGCACAGTGGTCGCGCCCAGACGGTTACGGATCTGCTCAACAACGCGCATAAAGTTAGCGCCGGCGCGGTCCATCTTGTTGACGAACACCATGCGCGGAACTTCATACTTGTTGGCCTGACGCCATACAGTCTCGGACTGCGGCTCAACACCGGAAGAACCACAGAATACAACGACCGCACCGTCGAGAACCCGCAGAGAACGCTCTACTTCGATAGTGAAGTCAACGTGCCCCGGTGTGTCGATGATGTTGATGCGGTGCTCGGGGTATTGCTTGTCCATACCCTGCCAGAAGGTTGTAACAGCGGCAGACGTGATGGTGATACCACGCTCCTGCTCCTGCTCCATCCAGTCTGTAGTGGAAGCGCCGTCATGGGTTTCACCCATTTTGTGACTACGACCGGTGTAGTAAAGAATACGCTCGGTTGTAGTGGTCTTGCCCGCATCCACGTGCGCACAGATACCAATGTTTCTGTAACGTTTGATAGGAGTCTTGCGTGCCACGATATAAACCTCGGCTTGTTAGAAACGGAAGTGAGAGAATGCTTTGTTGGCTTCTGCCATACGATGCACGTCTTCGCGCTTCTTCACCGCGGCACCTTTGCTGTCTGCCGCGTCAAGAATTTCGCCGGCCAGACGTTGCGCCATGGACTTCTCACCACGCTTCCGTGAGTATTCGACGAGCCAGCGCATAGCCAGCGCGTTCTGACGGGAAGGCCGTACTTCTACAGGCACCTGGTAAGTAGCACCACCCACGCGACGGGATTTTACTTCCACCATCGGTTGGATGTTCTCCAGGGCCTTCTCGAACATTTCGATCGGCTCTTCCTTGGATTTCTCGGCAACAATATCGAGCGCGCCATAAACAATGCGCTCTGCAACAGACTTCTTACCGCTCTCCATCACGTGGTTGATGAACTTGGCAAGACGTGCACTGCCGAATTTCGGATCGGGAATAATTTCCCGCTTAGCTGCAACTCTTCTTCTAGGCATCGATAAGCCCTTATATATCTAAAAGGTCTTCAGGAACCCCTGAGATAGCCATCTGCTACTCAGCCTTACTCTTACCGTTCTGACAAGCAACGATAAAAGACACCCGCTCGGGACATCAGGACTTGGGTCGTTTTGCACCGTACTTGGAGCGGCCCTGCTTACGGTTCTGTACACCCTGGGTGTCCAAAGTACCGCGAACAGTGTGATAGCGCACACCCGGAAGGTCTTTTACTCGACCGCCCCGGATCAGCACAACACTGTGCTCCTGAAGGTTGTGACCTTCACCACCAATGTATGAGGAAACCTCGTAGCCGTTAGTCAGACGAACACGGCACACTTTACGCAGTGCTGAGTTCGGCTTCTTCGGCGTAGTGGTGTATACACGAGTGCACACACCACGGCGCTGAGGGCAAGCCTGGAGCGCGGGAACGTCGCTCTTGGCTACCTTGCGCTTACGAGGCTTACGCACCAACTGATTAATCGTTGCCATGTAAGCAAACTCCAAAAAAACCATACCAATGAAACTTACCCCCAATGCAGGGGGTAAAATTTAAGGGACGCAAGTTTAAGCTTGCGTCCCGAGTCAGTCAAGATGACTGATCTCTTTTTAACCACCCTGGAGGTAGGTATCTACCCCGAGGGTGGCGCGCGCGAACTCAGCTTTCGCGGTTAAGTTCGGCGCTCAGAGCTTCTTCAACATCGGCCGCAGTCACGCCCTGCTCTTCCAGGTCACGCTTGCGACGGCGCTCGTTGTGATAGGCAAGACCTGTACCGGCCGGAATCAGACGCCCTACCACCACGTTTTCCTTCAGACCGCGCAGGTAGTCCCGCTTGCCAGTCACCGCACCCTCGGTCAGAACCCGGGTGGTTTCCTGGAACGAGGCCGCAGAGATGAAGGACTCGGTCGCCAACGATGCCTTGGTGATACCAAGCAGCAGACGCTCGAAGCGTGCAGGCTCTTTGTCTGCCGCATTCGCCTTCTCGTTCTCTTCCATCACCTGGGTAATTTCTACCTGGTCGCCCGACAGCAGAGTGGTATCACCCGGATCGGTGATTTCCACCTTGCGCAGCATCTGGCGAACGATAACCTCGATATGTTTATCGTTGATGACAACGCCCTGCAGACGGTACACGTCCTGGATTTCGTTGGTGATGTACTTGGCCAGCTCGACCACACCCAGCAGACGCAGGATGTCGTGCGGGTTGGACGGACCATCCGAGATCACCTCACCCTTTTCAACGGTTTCACCTTCGAACACGTTGAGCTGGCGATGCTTCGGAATCAGAACCTCATAGGCATCATCATCCTTCGGCGTGATCACCAGGCGCTTCTTGCCCTTGGTCTCTTTACCGAAGGAAACCACGCCGCTGATCTCCGCGAGGATCGCGGACTCTTTCGGACGACGGGCCTCGAACAGGTCGGCAACCCGAGGCAGACCACCGGTGATGTCCCGGGTCTTCGAGCTTTCCTGCGGAATACGGGCGACCACATCACCCAGCTCGATCTTGGCACCATTCGCCATGGTTACCAGAGCGTTGGCCGGCAGGAAGAAGATCGCGGTACCGCCCCCGGGCAGCTCCACTTCCTCTCCCGAGTCGTCGACCAACTGAATGGCCGGACGAATGTCCTTACCCGCAGCCGGACGCTCTTTCGGGTCAATCACTTCCATCGTGGACAGACCGGTCAGCTCGTCAGCCTGGGTACGGACAGTAATGCCCTCTTCCATGTTGACGAACTTGGCGGTGCCCTTCGCTTCCGCGATGATCGGGTGCGTGTGCGGATCCCACTTGGCAACCACAACACCAGCTTCTACCTGATCACCGTTCTTCACAGACAGCACGGCACCGTACGGCAGTTTGTACCACTCGCGCTCACGCCCCTGCTCATCGGCAATGGCCAGCGCGGAGGAACGGGATACCACCACCAGCGAACCGTCGGTTTTCTCGATCGACTTCAGGTTGTGCAGGCGTACCGTACCACCATGCTTCACCTGGATATTGTCTACCGCAGACGCCCGGCTCGCGGCACCACCAATGTGGAAGGTACGCATGGTCAGCTGGGTACCAGGCTCACCGATGGACTGGGCAGCGATAACACCTACCGCTTCGCCCACGTTCACCTGGTGGCCACGGGCCAGATCACGGCCGTAACACTTGGAACAGATGCCGTGACGGGTCTCACAGGTAATCGCAGAGCGTACCCAGATTTCGTCTACACCCGCGCGCTCAACCATTTCGACGGTCTTCTCGTCGAGCAGTGTGCCCGCTGGAACAACGGCGTTGTCCTTGTCAGTCGGCGTGAACACATCGCGAGCCGTCACACGACCCAGAACCCGGTCGCCCAGCGGGACAACCACGTCGCCGCCTTCGATGTGCGGCGTCATCAGCAGACCTTCATCGGTACCACAGTCTTCCTCGGTCACCACCAGATCCTGAGACACGTCAACCAGACGGCGGGTCAGGTAACCGGAGTTCGCGGTCTTCAGTGCAGTATCCGCCAGACCTTTACGAGCACCGTGAGTCGAGATGAAGTACTGGAGTACGTTCAGACCTTCACGGAAGTTAGCCGTAATCGGCGTTTCGATGATGGAACCATCCGGCTTGGCCATCAGACCACGCATACCGGACAGCTGACGGATCTGGGCGGCGGAACCCCGCGCACCGGAATCGGCCATCATGTAGACGGAGTTGAAGGACTCCTGCATCAGGTCTTCACCGTCTTCGCCCTTCACTGGCTGGCCATCAGGGCCAATAACCTGCTCTTTGGACAGACGCTCCATCATTGCCTTGGACACTTTGTCGTTGGCACGGGACCAGATGTCGATCACCTTGTTGTACTTCTCACCCTGGGTCAGAAGACCGGATGCGTACTGGTTTTCGATGTCTTTTACTTCGTCGGAGGCTGCATCCACCAGCTCGTACTTCTCCGGCGGAATCTCGAAATCGTTAAAGCCGATCGAGATACCGGAACGGGTTGCGTAGTGGTAACCCATGTACATCAACTGGTCAGCGAAGATGACCGTGTCTTTCAGACCAGCATCCCGGTAACAGGTGTTGATCAGGTTGGAAATCGCCTTCTTCACCATCGGCTTGTTGACGATCTCGAACGGCAGGCCGTCCGGCACGATATCGTAAAGCAGAGCGCGACCAACGGTGGTATCGACAATGCGGAAGCTCTCGGTACGATTACCGTCTTCGTCAACCGCAACTTCCTTGACCCGAACCTTAACCTTCGCCTGCAGGTCAACCTGACCGGCACCGTAAGCGCGATGGGCTTCCTTGACGTCAGCAAAGACCATACCTTCACCCAGAGCGGCGTGACGCTCACGGGTCATGTAGTACAGCCCCAGTACCACGTCCTGAGACGGTACGATAATGGGCTCGCCGTTGGCGGGCGACAACACGTTGTTGGTAGACATCATCAACGCGCGGGCTTCGAGCTGGGCTTCCAGAGTCAGCGGTACGTGTACCGCCATCTGGTCACCATCGAAGTCAGCGTTGTAGGCCGCACACACCAGCGGGTGCAGCTGAATGGCCTTACCTTCGATCAGAACCGGCTCGAACGCCTGGATACCCAGACGGTGCAGGGTCGGCGCACGGTTCAGCAGGATCGGATGCTCACGGATGACCTCATCCAGGATATCCCAGACCACGCCTTCCTCACGCTCGACCATCTTCTTGGCGGCCTTGATCGTGGTCGCCAGTCCGCGGTGCTCAAGCTTTGAGAAAATGAACGGTTTGAACAGCTCCAGAGCCATTTTCTTCGGCAGACCGCACTGATGCAGGCGCAGGTACGGACCTACCACGATCACCGAACGGCCGGAGTAGTCAACACGCTTACCCAGCAGGTTCTGACGGAAACGACCCTGCTTACCCTTGATCATGTCAGCCAGGGACTTCAGCGGGCGCTTGTTGGTGCCGGTGATGGCACGGCCACGACGGCCATTGTCCAGCAGGGCATCCACAGCTTCCTGCAGCATCCGCTTCTCGTTACGCACGATGATGTCCGGAGCATTCAGCTCCAAAAGGCGCTTGAGACGGTTGTTCCGGTTGATCACCCGACGGTACAGGTCGTTCAGGTCGGAAGTGGCAAAACGGCCACCATCCAGCGGAACCAGGGGGCGCAGGTCCGGCGGAAGAACCGGCAGCACGGTCATGACCATGTCGCCTGGCTTGTTACCGGAATACAGGAACGCTTCCAGAATTTTCAGGCGCTTGCTGAATTTCTTGATCTTGGTTTCGGAGTTGGTCTGCGGAATTTCTTCGCGCAGCGCGTCAACTTCTGCCTGCAGATCGATGTCTTCCAGCAATTGCTTGACGGCTTCCGCACCCATGCGGGCGTCGAACTCGTCACCAAACTCTTCCAGGGCTTCGTAATACTGCTCATCGTTCAGGAGCTGGCCCTTCTCCAGAGTGGTCATGCCCGGATCGATAACAATAAAGCTCTCGAAGTACAGAACCCGCTCGATGTCACGCAGGGTCATGTCCAGCATCAGACCGATGCGGGACGGCAGCGACTTCAGGAACCAGATATGGGCGACCGGGCTGGCCAGCTCAATATGGCCCATGCGCTCACGACGAACGCTCGCCAGGGCAACCTCGACACCACACTTTTCACAAATGACACCGCGGTGCTTGAGGCGCTTGTATTTTCCGCACAGACACTCGTAGTCCTTGATCGGGCCGAAGATCTTGGCACAGAAAAGACCGTCACGCTCCGGCTTGAAGGTACGGTAGTTAATGGTCTCAGGCTTTTTTACTTCGCCAAAAGACCAGGAACGAATCATGTCAGGCGACGCCAGGCCAATGCGGATGGCGTCGAATTCCTTGCTCTGATTCTGGCTCTTGAGAAGATTCAGCAAATCTTTCATCAGTTAAAGCTCCGGATGGCGTTAATCTCGGGCGGGCACACGGAGTGCCCGCTCACGCTGCCAAAAACAATTCGGCTCACTCGGATTCCAGCTCGATGTCGATACCCAACGAGCGGATTTCCTTGACAAGAACGTTGAAGGATTCAGGCATGCCCGGCTCCATACGATGATCGCCATCGACAATGTTCTTGTACATCTTGGTCCGACCGTTTACGTCGTCAGACTTGACGGTGAGCATTTCCTGCAGGGTATAGGCGGCACCGTATGCCTCCAGAGCCCAGACTTCCATCTCACCGAAGCGCTGACCACCGAACTGAGCCTTACCACCCAGCGGCTGCTGGGTAACCAGGCTGTAAGAGCCGGTAGAACGAGCGTGCATCTTGTCGTCGATCAGGTGGTTCAGCTTGAGAATGTACATATAGCCAACAGTTACCGGACGATCAAACGCATCGCCGGTACGGCCGTCATAGAGCTTGGTCTGACCGGTAGTATCCAGGCCAGCCAACTCAAGCATTCTCTTCACCTCGGCTTCCTTGGCACCATCGAAGACCGGTGTTGCCATGGGAACGCCACCACGCAGGTTGTTGCACAGCTCGAAAATCTCTTTGTCAGTCAGACTGTCAAGGTCAACCTTGAACACTTCGTCCGAATGATTGTAGATCTCGTCCAGCAACTTGCGAAGCTCAGCCACCTTGCGCTGCTCATCAAGCATGCGGCTGATCCGCTCACCCAGGCCTTTAGCCGCAGCACCCAGATGAGTTTCAAGCACCTGACCAACGTTCATCCGCGACGGTACACCGAGCGGGTTCAGAACGATATCGACGGTATTGCCAAACTCGTCGTAGGGCATGTCTTCAATCGGCATAACCGCAGAGATAACACCCTTGTTACCATGACGGCCAGCCATCTTGTCGCCCGGCTGAATACGACGCTTGATTGCCAGGTAAACCTTAACAATCTTGAGTACGCCAGGAGCCAGATCATCGCCCTGCTGAAGCTTGCCCTTCTTGTCGTCAAAGCGAGCTTCGTGCTCTTTCTTGCGATCCTCGAGGCCCTGCTCGGATTTCTCCAGCAACTCGTTCAAAGCTTCGTCTTTCATGCGCAGCTTGAACCAGTCGGCTCGCGGCAGTTCCGCCAGGTAGGCTTCTTCCAGCTTCGCACCCTTTTTCAGGCCAGGACCACTGATCACTTCCTGACCTTTCAGAGCGGCCATCAGACGCTCGAACGTCGCACCTTCAACAATGCGGTACTCGTCTTTCAGGTCCTTACGGTACTTGTCCAGCTGCTCTTTCTCGATCGAAAGCGCTCGGGCATCTTTCTCGATACCGTCACGGGTGAAGACCTGAACGTCAATGACCGTACCACGGGTACCGGTCGGCACACGCTGAGATGTGTCCTTAACGTCAGACGCTTTTTCACCAAAGATGGCACGCAGAAGCTTCTCTTCCGGGGTCAGCTGGGTTTCGCCTTTCGGCGTTACCTTACCAACCAGAATGTCGCCGGGGCCCACTTCAGCGCCGATGTAGACAATGCCAGACTCATCCAGCTTGGACAGTGCGCTTTCACCCACGTTCGGAATATCTGCGGTGATTTCTTCGCTGCCCAGCTTGGTATCACGAGCCACACAGGTCAGTTCCTGAATGTGGATGGTGGTCAGACGGTCTTCCTGAACCACTTTCTCGGAGATGAGAATGGAGTCCTCAAAGTTGTAACCGTTCCAGGGCATGAACGCGATGCGCATGTTCTGACCCAGAGCCAGCTCACCCAGATCCACAGAAGGACCATCCGCCAACACATCGCCACGGGCAATCACGTCACCCTGACGCACGATAGAACGCTGGTTGATACAGGTGTTCTGGTTGGAGCGGGTGTACTTGGTGAGGTTATAGATATCCACACCTGCATCACCGGCTTCGGTTTCTTCGTTGTTGACGCGAACCACGATACGGGCCGCATCCACGCTTTCGATCACGCCACCGCGACGCGCGGTTACACACACGCCAGAGTCCTGAGCCACCGTGCGCTCAACACCGGTACCCACCAGCGGCACCTGCGACTTCAGGGTCGGGACCGCCTGGCGCTGCATGTTCGCACCCATCAGGGCCCGGTTGGCATCGTCGTGCTCCAGGAACGGGATCAGAGACGCCGCGACCGACACAACCTGGCGCGGAGATACGTCCATGAAGTTAACCGCTTCCGGAGGCGCTACGGTAAATTCGTTCTGGTGACGCACTGTAACCAGCTCATCAGTCAGACGCTTGCCTTCATCGGTAGCAGCGCTGGCCTGGGCGATCACGTAGTTGCTCTCTTCAATCGCAGAGAGGTAAACCACCTCGTCGGTCACCACACCATCGACCACCTTCCGGTACGGACTCTCAAGGAAGCCGTAGGAGTTGGACCGGGCGTAGGTTGCCAGCGAGTTGATCAGACCGATGTTCGGGCCTTCCGGAGTCTCGATCGGGCACACACGGCCGTAGTGGGTCGGATGTACGTCACGGACTTCGAAGCCGGCGCGTTCACGGGTCAGACCACCTGGGCCCAACGCAGAAATACGACGCTTGTGGGTAACCTCGGACAGCGGGTTGTTCTGATCCATGAACTGGGACAGCTGGCTGGAGCCAAAGAACTCTTTCACAGCGGCCGCAACCGGCTTGGCGTTGATCAGGTCCTGCGGCATCAGGCCTTCGCTTTCGGCGAGACTCAGACGCTCACGCACTGCACGCTCAACACGCACCAGACCAACACGGAACTGGTTTTCGGCCATTTCACCCACGCAACGCACACGACGGTTGCCCAGGTTATCAATGTCGTCCACCTGGCCCTGGCCGTTACGGATGGCAATCAAGGTCTTCAGTACGTCGATGATATCGTCGTGCGTCAGCGTACCTTCGCCGGTGCTTTCTTCCCGGCCCAGGCGACGATTCAGTTTCATCCGGCCAACGGCGGACAGATCGTAACGCTCTTCGGAGAAGAACAGGTTGTTAAACAGATTCTCCGCAGATTCCTTGGTAGGCGGTTCGCCCGGGCGCATCATGCGGTAGATTTCCACCAACGCTTCGAGCGGGGTGCGGGTCGGGTCGATACGCAGGGTATCCGACATGAACGGACCGCAATCCAGGTCGTTGGTGTACAGGGTTTCGATGTCTTTAACACCGGCATCGAGGATCTTGGTAACCACTTCCTCGGTCAGTTCGGTGTTGCATTCCACCAGCACTTCGCCGGTAGACTGATCGATCATGTCCTTGGCCAGGACACGACCGTAGAGATACTCGGTCGGTACTTCCAGCTCGGTGATACCGGCTTTTTCCAGCTGCTTGATGTGACGGGCAGTGATCCGGCGGCCTTCTTCAACAATCACGTTGCCGTCATTGTCTTTGATGTCGAAGGTTGCGATATCGCCACGCAGACGGCTTGGTACCAGCTCCAGCTTGCACACTTCCGCGCCCAGGCTGAACTTACTGGTTTCGAAGAACATCTCGAGCATTTGCTCGGAGGTGTAGCCCAGGCCACGCAACAGAATGGAGGCCGGCAGCTTACGACGGCGGTCGATACGAACGAAGACGGCGTCCTTCGGATCGAACTCGAAGTCCAGCCAGGAGCCACGGTAAGGAATCACCCGGGCTGAGTACAACAGCTTGCCGGAGGAATGGGTCTTACCCTTGTCGTGATCGAAGAACACACCAGGTGAACGGTGGAGCTGGGAAACAATAACGCGCTCGGTACCGTTAACAACAAAGGTACCGTTCTCGGTCATCAGGGGCATTTCGCCCATGTAGACTTCTTGCTCTTTGATGTCCTTGATCGCCTTGTTAGACGATTCCTTATCATAAATGATCAGGCGGACCTTCACCCGTAGCGGCGCGGCGTAAGTTACGCCCCTGAGCTGACATTCCTTGACGTCAAAGACTGGCTCGCCGATTCGGTAGCTCACATACTCGAGCGCGGCGTTGCCAGAATAACTGACGATCGGGAATACGGATTTGAATGCTGCATGAAGACCAGTTTCCCGGCGGTCTTCAGGCGCAGTTTCCATTTGGAGGTAGTCCCGGAACGAATCCAGCTGAATTGACAGCAAATAGGGGACTTCCATCACGGAAGGCAATTTACTAAAGTCTTTGCGAATCCGCTTTTTCTCAGTGTAGGAGTAAGTCATCTGCATTCCCCAGCTTTAGACCTGATACCTGGTATCAAGAAGCAATCAAATGTTCTGCTTCGGGGCCGAGTTGCTCGGCTTATCGCGCCGTCTTGAACAAGACTCTGGCTGTAGGTTATAGATCTGACATCAACCTGCAATTGCACACCAGACTCTATAGCATATACAACAGAAAAAGGCCGGTGGCACGAAGCCACCAGCCCGTCCATGCTTAACGCACGGTGTCGATCAACAGCCGACTCTTACTTGAGCTCAACAGAAGCGCCTGCTTCCTCAAGCTTCTTCTTGGCTTCTTCAGCCTCGTCCTTGCTTGCGCCTTCCTTAACAGTAGAAGGTGCGCCGTCAACCATTTCCTTGGCTTCTTTCAGACCCAGACCAGTCAGTTCACGAACGGCCTTGATAACGTTTACTTTCTTCTCGCCAGCGCCGGTCAGAACTACGTCGAACTCGGTCTTCTCTTCGGCGGCTTCGCCAGCAGCGGCAGCAGCCGGAGCGGCAGCAACAGCGGCAGCAGCAGAAACGTTAAACTTCTCTTCCATTGCTTCTACGAGCTCAACAACTTCCATTACGCTCATTTCAGCAATTGCATTCAAAATATCGTCTTTAGACAGAGCCATGACTTTCTCCCAAAAATGTAAAAAATGGTGTTCAACAGAATCAAGCAGCGTCTTGCTTCTGATCCCGGACTGCAGCTACAACACGTGTGATCCTGCCCGGAATATCGTTCAGGGTACGTGCAAGCTTGGTAACTGGTGCCTGTGTAACAATGGCCAGCTTGGTCAACGCTTCGTGCAGCGTCGGCAGCGTAGCCAGGCGATCAATCTGTTCTGCACCCATCAGCTCACCGCCGACAGCCAGACCCTTGATTTCGAACGCCTCTTTCTCTTTGGCAAAATCCTTCAGCAGGCGCGCAGCGGCACCCGGATCTTCCATTGAGAAAGCCAGAATGGTAGGACCAACCAGCGCCGGATCAATGCACTCGAACTCGGTACCACGAATCGCGATCTTTGCCAGGTTGTTACGAACAACCTTCAGACGCACGTTTTCGGCACGAGCCTTGGCACGCAGCGCCGTCATGTCACCTGAGGTGACACCACGGTAGTCAGCCAAAACCACAGACAGAGCAGTACCAGCAGTCTCGTTGACTTCAGCGACGATCGCTTTCTTGTCTTCGAGTCTAATTGCCACTGGTTTTCTCCTCGATTTCGCCGGCTTATGCCAGCAAACCCATCTATGTCCCTCGCGGGACGCCTAACGGTGTTTGGGTTCAGAGAGAACGTCGTCACACCGTCTGCGCAGGCGTTGCTTTAACCCTTGAGGCGCCCTTCAAAAGGGCGCTGCGGGGGCCTGCGGTCTTTGACAGCCTTGGCTTCCGCCCAGACTACAAAGTAACTACCGCTCAGAGCCTCAGATGCTCAGAGTACCCTGATCGATAGTCAGGCCAGGACCCATCGTGGAAGAAATGGTGATCTTCTTCAGATACACACCCTTCGACGATGCAGGCTTGGCCTTTTTCAGATCTGCCACCAGAGCTTCAAGATTTTCCTTGATGTTCTGCGCAGAGAATTCAACGTTACCCAGCGGAGCGTGGATAATGCCGTTTTTATCAGTACGGTAACGAACCTGGCCGGCTTTGGCGTTCTTGACCGCAGTCTCAACGTCTGCAGTTACAGTACCAACCTTCGGGTTCGGCATCAGGCCGCGGGGACCCAGGATCTGGCCCAGCTGACCAACAACACGCATGGCATCCGGAGTGGCAATAACCACGTCGAAGTCCATATTGCCTTTCTTCACTTCGTCAGCCAGATCGTCCATACCTACCACGTCTGCACCGGCAGCAGTGGCTTTCTCGGCATTGGCACCCTGAGTGAACACAGCTACACGAACAGTCTTGCCAGTACCGTGCGGCAGAACAGTGCTGCTACGTACGACCTGGTCAGATTTACGCGCATCAACACCAAGGTTAACGGCTACGTCTACAGACTCTTTGAACTTGACGTTCTGGCCCAGCTCGGCCAACAGTGCTACCGCTTCATCAACCGAGTAGGCACGGGTAGAGTCTACTTTTTCACGAATCAGCTTCTGACGCTTGCTCAGCTTTGCCATCTTACAGACCCTCCACGTTCAGGCCCATGCTGCGGGCAGTTCCGGCAATGGTACGAACCGCTGCTTCCATATCGGCAGCAGTCAGATCCGGCTCTTTGGTCTTGGCAATTTCTTCCAGCTGAGCACGGGTTACCGTACCCACTTTGTCCGTGTTAGGACGACCGGAACCGCTCTTGATGCCAGCCGCTTTTTTCAGCAGCACCGGCGCCGGCGGGGTCTTGGTAATAAAGGTAAAGCTGCGATCACTGTATACAGTGATGACAGTCGGAATCGGCAAGCCCGGCTCCATGCCTTGAGTCTTGGCATTGAAGGCCTTACAGAATTCCATGATGTTTACGCCGCGCTGACCCAGGGCCGGACCAACGGGGGGACTCGGGTTGGCCTGACCGGCAGCAACCTGAAGCTTGATATAGGCTTCAATTTTCTTTGCCATGATAGTTCTCCTGTGGGTTCTGACGCCTTTCGGCTCCCCGTTTATATAACTGCCTTCAGCAGACACAAAAAGCCCGCGTCGCCGTGGCGCGCGAGCTCTCAGGTTTTCAGGCTACGCTCAGTCTTTCTCGACCTGACCAAACTCCAGCTCTACCGGAGTTGAACGGCCAAAGATCAGGACCGCAACCTTAACTCGACTCTTCTCGTAGTCGACTTCCTCAACAACGCCATTGAAGTCTGCAAACGGACCTTCAACAACGCGCACAATCTCACCCGGCTCGAACAAGGTCTTCGGCTTGGGCTTGTCAGCACCGCTTTCTACACGACGCAGGATTGCCTCAGCCTCGCGTTCGGTAATAGGTGCAGGCTTGTCCTTGGTACCACCAATGAAGCCGAGTACCCGAGGAGTATTCTTGACAAGATGCCATGAGGCATCATCCATTTCCATCTGGACCAATACGTACCCGGGATAGAACTTGCGCTCGCTCTTGCGCTTCTTGCCATCGCGCATTTCGACGACTTCCTCGGTCGGAACCAGGATCTCGCCAAACTTGTCTTCCATGCCTTCGAGCGCCACACGCTCCTTCAGAGTGCGCATTACGTGCTTTTCAAAGCCAGAATACGCATGAACGACGTACCAGCGTTTAGCCATTGCCCACTCCCGTTAGCCGATGAAGCCGGCGACCAGCCAGCTGATCAGCGAATCCATACCCCACAAGATCAGAGCCACAACCAGAACAAACACCACAACAATAATCGTGGTCTGAACCAGCTCAGGCCTGGTGGGCCAGACGACTTTCCGGATCTCTACGCGTGCTTCCTTCAACAGGGTGGCAAAACGACGGCCACGCTCGGTCTGCAGCGCAACAAATGCAGCAACAAGACCCAGCCCAACAAGAGCCAGAACCCGATACAGCACAGACTCGGCACTGAAATACTGATTACCAACCACACCAACGGCAATCAGAACAAAAACAACCAGCCATTTCAGAGCATCGAAACGGCTGGTCGACTGAACGGCTTTTGACTCCATAGGAATCAGCTTATGTATCCGGATGTTGAAAAATGGCAGGCCAGGAGGGAATCGAACCCCCAACCTGCGGTTTTGGAGACCGCTGCTCTGCCAATTGAGCTACTGGCCTGCACCGAAACAACTCAGCGCAACAACAAACGAGTAACCCGAAGGTTACTCGATGATCTTGGCGACCACGCCGGCACCAACGGTACGACCACCTTCGCGAATCGCGAAGCGCAGGCCATCTTCCATGGCGATCGGAGCGATCAGGGTGACGGTCATTTTCACGTTGTCACCCGGCATTACCATTTCTACGCCTTCCGGCAGTTCGCAAGAACCGGTCACGTCAGTGGTCCGGAAGTAGAACTGCGGACGGTAGCCCTTGAAGAACGGAGTATGACGACCACCTTCTTCTTTGGACAGTACGTACACTTCACACTCGAACTTGGTGTGCGGCTTGATGGAGCCCGGCACACACAGAACCTGACCACGCTCAACGTCGTCACGCTTGGTACCACGCAGCAGAACACCAACGTTCTCGCCGGCACGACCTTCGTCCAGCAGCTTGCGGAACATCTCAACACCGGTACAGGTGGTCTTGGTGGTGTCGCGGATACCCACGATTTCCACTTCGTCACCAACCTTGATGATGCCACGCTCAACACGACCAGTTACTACGGTACCACGACCAGAGATGGAGAATACGTCCTCGATCGGCATCAGGAACGGCTGATCGATCGCACGCTCCGGCTCAGGGATGTAGTCGTCCAGGGCTTCTACCAGCTTCTTGACAGCGGTAGTACCCATTTCGTTGTCGTCTTTGCCTTCCAGCGCCATCAGGGCAGAACCGGTGATGATCGGAGTGTCGTCACCCGGGAAGTCGTACTGGCTCAGCAGGTCACGAACTTCCATCTCAACCAGCTCCAGCAGCTCCTCGTCGTCTACCATGTCGGCCTTGTTCAGGAACACGACAATGAAAGGAACGCCAACCTGACGGGACAGCAGGATGTGCTCACGAGTCTGCGGCATGGGGCCGTCAGCTGCGGAGCAAACCAGGATCGCACCGTCCATCTGTGCCGCACCAGTGATCATGTTCTTCACATAGTCAGCGTGGCCCGGGCAGTCTACGTGGGCGTAGTGACGGGTCGGAGAATCGTACTCTACGTGAGAGGTCGCGATGGTAATACCACGCGCACGCTCTTCCGGTGCGTTATCGATCTGATCGAAAGCACGGCTCTCGCCAGT
>NZ_RBJB01000006.1:223108-231960 GCF_003634635.1 Marinobacter nauticus
AGAATCGTACTCTACGTGAGAGGTCGCGATGGTAATACCACGCGCACGCTCTTCCGGTGCGTTATCGATCTGATCGAAAGCACGGCTCTCGCCAGTGCCCCAAACTTCGTGACATACACGAGTCAGGGCAGCTGTCAGAGTGGTCTTACCATGGTCAACGTGACCGATGGTGCCCACGTTTACGTGCGGCTTGTTACGCTCAAACTTTGCTTTAGACATTTCGACCAATCTCCCTAATCAACCAGGATCGCAACGTTGACCGGATAAAAAATGGAGCTCATGACCGGAATTGAACCGGTGACCTCATCCTTACCAAGGATGTGCTCTACCGACTGAGCTACATGAGCATTGAAACCAAATTGGAGCGGGCAGCGGGAATCGAACCCGCGTCATCAGCTTGGAAGGCTGAGGTAATAGCCACTATACGATGCCCGCGAGCAATTAGTGGTGGAGGGGGCAGGATTCGAACCTGCGAAGCTTTCGCGTCAGATTTACAGTCTGATCCCTTTGGCCACTCGGGAACCCCTCCCGAACAAATCCGCAAAAGCGAACCTGCTTAAAACTTAAAGTGGAGCTGGCGGACGGAATCGAACCCCCGACCTGCTGATTACAAGTCAGCTGCTCTACCAACTGAGCTACGCCAGCTCACATTCGCCTGTTCAGCGAGGGCGGTATACTACGGATTTTTTTCCGGCCTTGCAACACCTTCACAAGCATTGCTTTCAACGAAATCGAACTCGTAACCGGTTTCCGCTTCAACCGCTTGAACCCATTCACTTTCTGCCATGGATTCAACCTCAAAAACGAGCGCGTATCCTAAACGATTTCGAGGGAACTTGGCCAGCACTACATTCAGATTTGCCTGTTTTTTTTCTGCCATTACCGATTGCGCAGCCTCAAGGGATTCGAACAGCCCCAGGGAAATGGCGTTACGGTACTCTCCACGGGAAACAATGTACGATTCCACGCCCTGAAGATAGAGCTCACGGAACTGGGCTCGCGCTGCTTCCGGCGGCTGCGGAGGAATCAATACCCAATGCAGGGGCGGTAAGTCCTTCTCAACCTCAACAATGCCGACTTTATGCTTGAGACCGGCCGCCACATTCTCGGCGTCATCCCTCGCATCAAACATTCCGAGCGTTATCCGTAGACAACTCTCTTCCCGGGAGAGGCTCTCCATGGTCTCGGAAGCCACTTTCAGACTGGAGACACGTGGCAGGGTTCCAGATGAAACGCCGACATAACGGGATGGCTCGATCCAGGCCGGCACAAACCAAACGGCCAGATTGAGAGCTGCCAACAGAAACGCCAGCCACTTCATCACAGAACGCCCGCGCTGGCGATTCGCTCAAGACCGTCAAGCACCATACCCTCAATTACGTTTGCCTCAAGACCAAGGGCCTGCAAACGCCGGGCATCGCCACCGGTCAGGTAGATCGCAGAGAGTCCAAAGGCTTTTGCATCGTGATGAATCCTCTGGACAAGGGCCTCAGTGAGCCAGGCCAGACCGTGGTTGACGCATTCGCCGGTCGATTGTCCCGGGCGGGAGTCGAGTTGCTCACTCTGCTCAAATCCAATTCGTGCCGCATCCACTTTCAGACTACGGCGCATCATCTGGAGCCCAGGAAGAATGTAGCCACCGAGGTGTCGCCCGCCCGCATTCACATAGTCCACGGTGACGGCGCTACCGGCATCGACAACGGCGAAAGAAGCCTTACACCTGACCCAACCAGCCAGCATGGCATGCCATCGATCAGCCCCCATGCGCGACACATCCCCATAGGAATTGGACAGGCCATCGCGCGTCGACTCAGCCCAGCAATATTCAACAGGCACCTTGGCCCGGGCAAGCAACAGTTCATGAAGTTGCGCGCGGGCGCTTTCCGAGGCCACCGTCGACACCAGAATTCTGTCAATGTCAGACCAGTAGCCTGAAAGTCCGATCAGGGGCTCAGCATCTGCCATGACCGCTGCCCCTTCAAGAGGGCCGCCTGTTCCAGTCAGTCGCCATTTCAGGCGGGTATTACCAGCGTCAATCAACAAAATCATTCAGACACCCGCAAACTGATATCGCCCGCCCGCACCGGTATTTCGCCCTCTGCTGTTTTGAGGAGGTAGTTCCCGGTTTCGTCGATACCGCCTCCCACGCCCTTTAATTCACCGTCACGGGTGACGAGGGGCAGGCCGTTAAAGATATCACGGCGCTGCCAGCGCTCCCGGAATTGCCGGAAGCCGCCAGCCTCAAATTCTGTCACTGCTGCCAGAATGTGAGTAATCATCCCGGCAGCGAGTTGGTTGCGAACCCAGGCCTGGTCTGGCCAACGCTTGTCCAGGCTCGTCCAGGGCTGATCAACATCTTCAGCTTGAGTCATATGCACGTTGATACCGATTCCTGCGATCACCTGAACACACCCTTCCTGGAGTTCGCCCTGGATTTCTACCAGGATCCCACCAAATTTCTGGCCCTGGGCAAACAGGTCATTGGGCCACTTGAGCCCCACCTCACCGCCCCCTACCTGCTCAATTGCATTGGCGACGGCAACGCCCAGGGCCAGACTGAGGCCATCCAGGGCCGAGAACCCACCTTTTATCGACAACCCAAGGCTCAGGTAGAGGTTCTGGCCCTTGGGGCTGGCCCAGTTCCGACCTCTTCGACCACGGCCGGACGTCTGGCAGTCAGATAACACCACCGGGAGTGGCGCCGACGTCAGTAGGCGCGCAACCTCGGCGTTGGTGGAATCCACTTCATCCAGAACAGTGAGCTGTATCCGCTCTCGAACCGAAGGATCGAGCTGACCAAGAATGATGTCACGGTCGAGCAGGTCCAGTGCGGACACCAGCTGGTAACCCTGCCCGCGAATGGTCCGTATGTCAGTTCCGTCGGCGATAGCCTTGCGGATATGCTTCCACACCGCCGTCCGGGAAACGCCCAGCTTCTGGGCCAGCGACTCACCGGAATGGATTTCACGATCACTGAGCAGGGACAGCAATGCATTGGATTTCATCAATGAGCTTCCAGACGGGGAATGAACAAGCCCGGATTAAACAACAGGAGGGGATTGAAAAGCAAAGGGGCAGCACTGGCCTTACCCCTTTACCGGTCGCGACGTCAGGGGATAGGTGTCGCGGTCAGGTTTGCGCGAATATTCACATTCTGGAGCACGGCGCCGAACACGGCGGTCTGGGCGCCACCCACAGGATGGACAAGATCGATATTATTTATGGTCAATTCCTTGAAACGGGTTTCCGCCTTGACCGCGAATCCCAGTGGACGGTTCAGACGATCAGCCTCCGAAGGAGAGGACACATACCGATAACCCTGAGGGGCCGAGGCATCCATAATCTTTTCGTCACCACGGGCGCCATTCACCCCCAGCGAGTCCGCTCCATTTTCTTTCTTCACGACTCGGGTCTGGTAAACGTCAACGGATAGATCGGTTTGAATACCGTAGGTGTTGTCGTCGACGCCATCACCATCGAAATCACCACCGTCACTCGTGTATATGTTGTCCAGAACCAGGCGGGTTCCGGAACCATTCACGGCCTGCCCCTGGCCATCGACGGTCCGATTGGTTTCCCACAACAGTGAATTCCGCTTCTCGCTGCTCTGAGCACGGGCGAGGATGTTCTTCATCTCGATCGTGACACCTTCGTCGCCCCGCATTTCCCACTCACCGCCCGATGCCGAGCAGGCCGAGGCCGAAGCACCAGCGCCACCCACACAGACGTTGCCGGCGCCGCCAGGCTTGATCAACGTGGTGCTCCCTTGTTCAAAACGCTGAATCTTCAAACGCCCAAGGCTCTCTCCATCGACACCATTACCGATCCGGACATTGCCGATATCCATGGTGCTCCAGGACTCTTCCGTTGCCAGCGCCAATCCTTCATCGGTGACATCCAGAGTCATGTTACGAACATGACCATCATAGGTCATATCGGTCAGCCAGAGACCTTTCTGGGGCTGCTCACCGTTACCTTCGTCATAGGGAGCAGCAATCACTGCAGCACGACCGTCACGAATGTGAATATCCGAATTAATCGTCAGGCCCTCACCGGAAGCGCCACCGGCTCCGAGCGTCATATGGCCGTCCAGCGTAAAGTCGTAGGCGGGATAGATGCCGAGCGCCAACAACAACTCTGTGCCACCTTGCAATGGCGCGTCATCACTGCCAACGCGCATACCATTAATTCGGTAACCGGCCTCAAGCCCCTCGAAACCAATACGCAAACCGTCATAGAATCGGGTTCCACCCTGGACACCGTCACGGGTGACATTTACGGTGATATCGCCCTGCCCCCAGGACTGAAGCCCACTGATAATTACTCGGTTGCCGTCCTCGGTATAGCTCAGATCAGAAAGCCTGAGGCTCCACTGAGCAGCCAGTCTCAGGCCCTGGGCACCGGCATCGGCATGCCCTCCGCCCTGCAGGTAGAGCGCATTGGTGTAGTTGCGACCACCAAATACCTGGTCTTCCAATAGAAAGCTCAGGTTGAAGGCGCCAAAGCTTTTACCGGCACTACCAACCTCAATGGCTCCGACCTCAAACTCGCCTTCCATTCGACCAAGTGTTAAAGCGACTGCCGGACGGCCCCGCCAGTCCTGATCCACATCCAGACGCAGATCCTGAATACGGTAGGCGCCAGTGATGTCTCTCAAGGCGAGTGAATGGCCATCATCGTGATAGAGGAAAGACGCGCTATGAATGGTTGTCTCGTTATCAAACCTCAAACCTTCCCCTGCCCGACCTCCTGCCGATATATCGGTGGTTGAGGATAGTTCGTACTGGCCCGAGAGGCCGCCATAACTGGGCAACAGGTCGCCGTTTCCATCGGTACTACGGCCATATATCGCAGGATCGCTGGAATAGCGAATAGCACCGACCTGCCAGCTACCAGTCACTCTGGGAGCCGTCAGTTCCAGAGTTTGACCCACCCGCTCCAACGTCACATCCAAGGCTTCAACGGACATCGTGATATCGTCCAGAAACACCGAATTGCCGTTGGTTCTGTAGCCCAGGCGGCCTCCCGTCATGGTGTACGCGGAATCAAATTCATAGCCGTTTCCACCAGCGGTCTGTTGGCGCAGGGTCAAGGTGCCTTGAAGGCTATGATCAAAGAAAATACCCCCCATGCTGACACCCGGCGCGCCGGCCAGCCTAATGTCCGAGAATTCTACCCGCCGATCTTCCACCAGGTATTCAAGATTCAACGCGGCATCGCTGCCAATGTCGATCCTGGTTCGGTGAAATGCACCCTGCCCGGGCACCTCGGAGGAACCCACCCGCATACCTTCCAGATGGACGCCCTTGCCATCGTCGTAATAGGAAAGCTTGTCGGCGGTCATGGTCAGGTCAGTTTCGATGGTGATCCCGCTCTGGCCTCGAATCTCAGACAGCGCCCTGTCATCAAGGCTCTGGAGGTCTGCAGCGGTTATCATCGAATAGCCGCCGAGGCTCAGGGCGACCGCACTCAGTGGCAGGATTCCGGAAAGATTACGAGTCATGATGCCTCCTGGCTAAGGGGTTCCGTCCGGAAAAACCAGAAGGTTACCCTGCATGATCACGTCCCCCTGCATTTCCACCGCAAAGATGTCGGTTTGCTGAAAGCCGGGGTCTGTTGGTCGTGGCGTGCTGCTGGAAGCGATTTTGAACTGTACGTCAGAAAACCGGACAACATTTGGCAAGCCCAGCTCAATCACATCACGGTCAAAGAGTGCACCATCCCCACCAAAGCCGGAATCGACCGAACGCACCCTCAGGGTCAGACCCTCAAAGGCGAACATCCCCCGAATTTCATCCAGTACCATCCATCCGCCATCCTGCTTCAGCCGATAGGCAAAGCGAGCACCGCATTTCTTATCTGCCTCATCACACCGGCCAAAGTAATTGTTCTGAACCGGACCTCCCATTTCGTTGATGCTGATGTCGCCAGACAGATAGATCCCCCCCTGGCCGGAGACATCAGCCAGGGCGTCGTCCCCGAGCGGCGACATCTCGGAATACGCCAAGGCGGGAAGCAGGGCCATAAAGAGCAGGCAAAACCGGGTAGCTGAACAACAAGTCAGACGGATCATGGCGCCAAGTCCTTGGTTCTGATTTCCAGGTGCTGAATGAGCATTCCTTCGATGCGGGCGGAGCCAAAATCCCGGTCACCGACACCAAAGTTGCCAATCCGGAGATTGCTCCGGTATTCCGGATTGGTGTAATAGGCTTCATAGAAGTCCCAGGTTGCGGTATCGCTGCCTTCCCGAAGCCCGTTTGCGGCAATCTGCCCGGGTGCCGGCGCAGCAATAGCGTCTACCTCCAGCACGAAATTGCCCGTACCGTCGACATCAAAAAACACTGGCTGGAGCTCGTTACCGATCGCCAGTTGAAGGACAAAATCGGACATGGTGATGCGGGAGCCACACTCGCTGCCATCCTGGGTGCATGCGTTGATGGTTAACTCCGGAGAGTAGAAGTTCAGCTTGAACTGGCCGGCCATTTGCTGGCGAGCGTCATCGCCCCAGAGGCGCAGATAACTCCCGTCAATCACGGCACTTTTCGCATGTATATTCAGGTTGGCAGAGCGATCGTCACCCACGGCGACATTCATCTGCATCCCCATATCCGCTCGCTCGCCAATCCAGGATTCAGTTGCCGGGCGGCTTGAACAGGTACCGCTTCCGGCAGCCGCTGAGCCACCCAGACAATCGTAACCCTCGGCCGCACTGAGCATCGCGGGCGCGGCGATTTCCAACACCGATTTATCTCTGACCCCGATCGTGTTGCCGTCCACCACGTCAATTCGCCAGGGATGCAGCAAACGCCCAAGGTTGACCGGGGTCAGATTCTGACCATAGGTGGAATCAGCGCCCGCGATATACAAGTGATTCACCGTAATATCGACGTCTTGACCATCTGTGCTTTTGATACCCGTGATTCGGAATATACGGGCCTGGTTGCCATTGGCATCCGGCGCGTCGGTTCCATGGGAGAAGGTAAAGTTATCGAGAACCAGGCCTATGCCGGCGCCATCAATCTCGGACATCTCGGACTCATTAAGAGTCACCATCTCTGCCTGGAGGGGCAAAGACCAAAAGAGTGCGAACGACAGCATTGCAGTGCAGGGGAAGTTGCAGGACCCAAATTTGCCCATCAGAACAGCCCCCGACCACGGTCTATGTACTCAGTCCGATAACGGTCCGTGCCGTACAACGCCTCATTCAGGTTTACCTCGGTGGCGCCATTGGGGATATTGAAGAATGCGCCGGACGTCGCCCGAATAAAGTCCTCTACCGTGATGTCGGTTTTCTTGACGTCCTTCAGCCAATCCAGATCTTTGGTCTGAAACGAAATAAAGGCTCCATCGGCGGGACCGGTAATTCGCCGCTCACCATTGACCTCCTCAACCTGGCCAATCGGGAAACTGTTGTAAATATCCAGATCAAAGCAGGAGTCTATACCCAGCACCATGCAATCCTGGGCATAGACATAGATGTCACCAGCACCACAGCTGAAGAAGGAACAATCCGGCACCTCAATCTCCGAACTGGATCCCCAGCCAATCAGGTTCTTCAGAGACCAGCGGGTGAATCCGGCGGCACCT
Source organism: Marinobacter nauticus (assembly GCF_003634635.1). Classification (GTDB taxonomy): domain Bacteria; phylum Pseudomonadota; class Gammaproteobacteria; order Pseudomonadales; family Oleiphilaceae; genus Marinobacter; species Marinobacter nauticus. The sequence goes on from NZ_RBJB01000006.1 coordinate 230,696, forward strand.
TCGAGAACGAACTTTTCCCCGTTCGGAATACCGATATACTCCGCACGGATGGGATCAAGCTCGCCAATGCGCGGGTCATCTTCCGCTCCATAGACCAGCTGCGCCTTGGTGGCGAGCGGACTGCCCGATTCGAGCAAAGGGGTGAGCAGTACAATCAACTGATCGAAGAAATTGCCGGTGGAGTTAGCCTCCCGCAACCCTTCACCCCGATCGATGATGTCGACATTGACGTTGCCCGTCAGCGTTTCGATCTTGCCGGAAAGAATGCCCATGGACTCGCCAAAGCCAAGACGAACACCTACCACCTCATTGGTGGTCTCATCAAAGGCAAACTCAAAGAACGGGCTATCGATCATGAACGGAACAATCTCATTCTCGCCATAGGCTGAGCCATCGGGGCGATATTGTCGCGGAGCATCAGGGTTCTTGCTGTAGTAGGCCTGGTTATTGATGTACCCGAGCGCAAAATCGCGGATCAGCACATCGGAAGAACCCTGCTTCTCACCCGCTCGCTCATATCGCCCCATCTCGAGAACATCAACATTGGTCTGGATTTCGATATCCATACCGAGATTGACACGGGTATAGGAGGTATTTTCGTTGGGATCGGGATGGTACTGGCGGTCTATGGAGACAAAGGCCTGACCTGTCACCTCGGACAGCTCGGCATCAGAAATGGGCTGCAAATCTGCATGGGCAGCCGAAGACAGCACCATGGACAGCGCGAGGAATAGTCTTTTACGTGTACTCATAGCCATACCTGCCCGCCGTTTGTTGTTATTGACGGCAATGATCGAATGACTGATGAGTGTCTCTGAAGCTGGCTTTTTAGTCTTTTTTTCTGCCAGTCTTGAGGGAATGCTAACGCTATTTACCGAGCGTAACTGTGCGCCTGATCACAGGGTCATATCTGCTCGCTTTCCTGCAGGCAATAAAAAACCCCCGACAGCGAAGCTGTCGGGGGTTTTTAGGCATTAGGCGCCTGACGATGACCTACATTGCTCGCGCTGGCGCGCTCGGCCCTTCGGGCCCGCCGTCGCTGCGCTCCAGCGTCCTGCGCTTGCCGTTGGCAAGCTTGTCACATGGGGGCCGTTGTAGTGCACAGCAGGGCCTCGATCCAAAATAAAAAAGCCCCGGCAGCAATTGCTGTCGGGGCTGTTTTATTTAGGAGCCTGACGATGACCTACTCTCACATGGGCAACGCCACACTACCATCGGCGCAGGTCTGTTTCACTTCTGAGTTCGGGATGGGATCAGGTGGTTCC
>NZ_RBJB01000007.1 GCF_003634635.1 Marinobacter nauticus
AAGACCAAAACCCACAAGGGCGAGGGCAGCAACGAACTGCGCTTTGAAGACGAAGCGGGCGAAGAGCAGATCTACGTGCACGCCCAGAAAGACCTGGACCTGATGACGGAAAACAACCGTACCGAAGTCATCAGGAACGACAGCTACCTGACGGTGGAGAACCACCAGTTCAGCCACATCAAAGCGGCGGATCATTGCACCACCGACGGCGAAAACCGGCTGTCCGTTGGCGCAGACTGCAGTCAGACCGTGGCCGGCACCTACCATCAGAAAACCGCCCGCACCATGGCCTCGGAAGCCGGCACCGAAGTGCATCACAAGGCCGGTGCCAAGGTGGTTCTGGATGCCGGGGCAGAGCTGACAATTTCCGGGGGTGGAAGTTTTATCAAGCTGGACCCCAGCGGCGTGACCTTGAGTGGGCCGGGGATCAAGATCAATTCTGGGGGCAGCCCGGGGAGTGGTTCGGGGCAGGGAGCGGTAATGCCAGGGGTTCCTCAGGTGCTGGAAGCAGAGCCTGCCAAGGTGATTGATCCTGTTGAACTGGCAGAAGTGCCACTGACCAGAGCCCAGTATCAGAACCTGATGACGGATGCGCCGTTCTGTGAAGAGTGCGTCGCCTGCCAGGATGGCGTGTGCAATGTCTGAGGCCAAGGGATTCCGGGCGGCACTGGATGCTCTTACGCAACAGCCTGGTGAAACAGGAAGCGCTTACGTCGTCCTCAGTGGCACCAGCGAGTCGAAGCCGGTTCAGAATTTCTTCCGCACCGATGGGCTTACGGCGTTGCCGCTGTTCATGGGAACACCATACGCAGCGTGGCATGACGTAATGCCGTTCCTTGCGCAAATCAACACGGCCAGTGCATTTATAGATTGGGTTGAAGAGTCCCACAGTGAGGATTGGGGCTGGGGACTGATAAGCCGAGCTCCGTTTGATGATGTGTTCGGCCATATTCGAAGTCTCACCAAGATAACGCTGGCGGATGGGCACGAAGTGTTCTTCCGCTACTGGGCGGCCCGGTTCTTCGGCCAGATTCTGCACAATCTTGATGAAGCCGGCCGTGCGAACCTGATGGGGCCCATTGAGGCCATTGTTCTGCCCTCGGGGGAAACCATTTATCATCCCGGTTGTCCCGAAGCAGCCAGCCCGGTGCCGTCGTTTCCCTGGTTCTCGCTGCCATCGGAGGCCCAGAAAAAGGTAGCGGCTCTGTGCTGGGATCAATTGGTCGGCAATACCATGGCCGTCTTGGCCAAAACCAGGCCATCTCCGTTGAGCCGGTACCCGGAGCCGGTTGCCCGCCGGAAAGTTGAACGTCACGTGAGGCGGTTATGCCAGAGTAATGTGCCTACCGAGCTGGCGCCATCACAACTTCAATCGATACACCAGGCCCTGATGCAAGAAGCGTCAATGGGCTCTCGTAGATAAAGGATGAATCAATGATCGAGTCAAGGACGGCTCTTCGAGAGTCTCAACAGGCGTCTGATGGATTGCCCGACATCAATGCGATCACCCGTGAGCTGCGGGAATCGTTGGCCAAGACTTACGAAGATTGGCGCGAAGGCTGGTTTTCATCGATCTTCATGGGGCATGAACAGGTCCTGGAGGTGAATGGAGAGGCAAGCCGGGAGAGTGTCAGTGATGATGAGGTTGTCTCGGCAACTGTCGCTCCTTGTGAGGAGCAGCGGACAATCAAAATTGCTCACTTCCATGAGAACGTATGCAAGACGCCGATTCCCTCCACGCGGTTTCAGATCCAGGAGAACACCGGCTGGATCTTCGATGACTGGGAAACCGTTCACAGCGGCACCACTGATGTGAATGGTATTGCGGAAGTTCCCGTTGCACCGGGCAAAGAGTATCGGGTGGTTCTGGCGCCGGACGTTTCCAGTGCGGACATGGATGCGCTGTACCAAACCTACGAGAGCTTTATCGAGCGATGTTGTTCATTGCTTGAAAACACCTGGAATAACGGTGCTCGCCAGGAGTGGGAAAGCTATCTGAGCATGAGTTCAACTGTTCAGGCTGCGGCCGTCTATGCCCGGTTTCAGGAGGGGATTGCGGACGGATTCACCGCTGTTCTGGACGACATCCGTCGAATCTACGATGTGATTTGTGGGTTGCTGGATCACGATTTCAGCAATCTGCCAGACGATCTGCGTGAGCAGATGGAAAACCTTAAAAAGGCCGACGACGCCTATCTCAAGGCGTGCCTTGTGGCCAATGACGAGGTTTTCCTTTTCCTGGTGATGTACACGGTCAGACAGTACTTCCGTTTGCTGTCTCCCACCCAGGTGGCTGAAGTCTCCGGGGAGCTGGTTGGCCAGATTCTGTTCGATGTGGTGGTCGGCCTTATCATTACCGGTGGCGCCGGGCTCGCAGCCAAATACGGTGCTCGAATTGGCAGCAAAGCCGTGGCGGGCGCCATGAATGTCGCGGACAGTGCCCGTGCGAGTAAAAACATCCTTGGGGAGTTTCTGGGGCAGTTTGCCCGAGAGTTCCAGGATTTTATGGAGAACATAGGAACCAACCACAGGGCTATCCAGTTGGCTGGCTCTGGCCGTCTTGACTCATCACGTACCCAGCCGGGGGTGGATGTCAGAAACCGTAATGCTGTGTATCAGGAAATGGCCGACAACGACCAGGTCGCCAATCTTCAGACATCGGGGCGTGACCACGGAGCAACCAGTGAGGCGGATTCAACGCCGGTAAGAGACGAGTCTTCACCCTCACAGACCGACCAGGGGCGTGCCACCCAGGATAACGAATCCACCGAAAACGTCGCTGATCCCATCAGCACCGTCACCGGTGAGGAAGTACTGGAACTGACGGACGCGCGCCTGGTTGGTGCTCTTCCATTCGAGTTCAAACGGGTATACCGATCCGGTAGCAGCGACCGGCGTCTGGATATGGGCTATGGCTGGCGCCATAGCCTGAATCACGCCCTGACTTTCGACGATGGTGGCATCACCTGGCATGACCACGAGGGCAAAAACACCCGCCTTCCGGAATTGGAGAGCGCACCTGTCGGTATCAATTCCCGAGCAGGCATGGCGGCCTGGCGGGACGGCGACGAGGTTGTTGTCTGTGCGGGTGAAAAATCGCTTCGCTATCACTTTCTCCGGTCGGGAAGCTCGGGCCAGCTTGTTCGGATATCCGATCGATATGGCAACACTCTCAAGGTTGGTTACAACCTGCACGGCCAGCTTGAACGCCTGAGCAACGACTCGGGCAATGCGCTGGCATTTGATTTCGAGGGTAGCCGCCTCACATCGGTTCGCCTGTTGCGCAGGGAGCTGACCGATACTGGCTACCAGTGGCAGTCACTGCGGACTGAGCGCAGTTACACCTACGACGACAGCGATGACCTGATCGGCGCTGAGGATGCTGAGGGCGGCACTGAGCGTTATGGCTATGAACACCATATGCTTACTCACCGGCACCTTGCCGGCGGTTACAGCTTCTATCTCGCGTGGGACGAAAACCTGCCAACCGGTCGCTGTGTTCATCAGTGGGGGGATAGTGCCCAGGTCGATACCCGCTTTGAGTGGGATGATGAAAACCACACCTGTACCGTTAGCTACGTCGACGGTAGCCGGGAAATCTGGCGTTACGATGGCACCGCACAACTGCAGGAGAAAGTAGACCCGGACGGCGCCAAACACCTGAGTGAATACGACGAACAGGGGCGGTTAAAAGTCTCCATCGACCCCATGGGGGGCCGGACAGAATACCAGTACGACAAGAGTGGGCGACTCCAGAGCAAAACTGGCCCGGACGGCCAGCCCATTTTGTTTACCTATCGAAAGGGGCGCATTGCAGAAATCCATCGCAATGGCCAGACCTGGAAGTTTGATTACACCCGGCACGGTGACCTGGCCCGCGAAGCCGACCCAAAAGGACGAATTACCCGGTACACCTACAGCCCTCAGGGCCAGCTCACTCAGGTTGATCTGCCGGACGGTCGCGCTCACAAGTGGGGCTGGAACAGCCAGGGCCAGCTGATTGAGGAAACTACTCCCACCGGGGCGTTCTACCAATACCGCTACGATGAGTTTGGCCAGCTTCTGGCCAAGAAGGACGCCCGGGGTGCCATTACCCGATACCGATACGATGGCCTTGGACGAGTTATAGAGGAAGTCCTCTCAGGCAACCGGTCTCGTCGTTATCAGTACAATGCCTACAACAAGGTCACCCGTTTCGTTGATGAGCAAGGGCGGGAAACCCGTTACGAGTATGACAACAACCTTCACCTGCTTACTCGTCGCATCAACCCGGACGGCAGCGAGCTTCGTTACCGTTATGATCATCACCGGTTCCTGCTGACTCACATCGAAAATGAGCGGGGTGAAGCCTACCGCATCGACTATTACCCGAACGGGTTGGTCAAACAGGAGACTGCGTTTGATGGCCGTCGCACCGCTTACCAGTATGACCTGAATGGCCATCTGACGGAGAAGGCTGAGTACGGCACTTCCAGTGAGGTCCTGCAAACCACCACCTATGAGCGGGATGAACTCGGCCAGTTGCTGAAGAAGACACTACCCGATGGCCGCGAGATTCTGTACGGCTATAACGCGGACGGCAAACTGATCGGGGTTGATGATGGCCACTGGCCGTTGGCTTTCGAGTACGACGAATTCGGTTTGTTGAAAACCGAACATCAGGGCTGGGCGAGCCTTCGTTATCGTTATGATGAATTTGATCGCCTCAACGAAATGGTACTGCCGGACGGCCAGGCGCTGGCTTACCACCGGGACACAGCCGGGTTGTTGTCAGGCATCGACCTGAATGGCCAACCGCTGACTCGCCACCGAATGGCGTCCACCGGCGAGGAAGTCGAACGGCAACAGGGTGAGCTGCTGAGTGCCTATGTATATGATGACGAAGGTCGCCTGACCCAGCACCGGATTCATCAGGGCCGCCTCAAGGATATCAGCGCCCAGCGCGACTACCAGTATGATCCCAACGGCAACCTCAAAAGCATCCAGGACAGCCGCAAAGGTCTCAGACAATACGTCTACGACCCGATGGATCGTTTGGTGGGCGTGCGGGGCGATCTCTATGAGCAACTCATACACGACCCGGCTGGCAACCTCCTGGAGCAAAACCTGGGGGCTTCAAGCGGTCAATCTGCCAATGTGCGCGGTAACCGGCTTACCATGCACGGTGACAGTCACTACGAATACGACGAATTCGGCAACCTGATTGAGGAACGTCTAGGCAAAGGCCGGAAACTGGTCACCCGGTATACCTACGACTGCGAGCACCGGCTCACGAGCGTCACCACACCGGATGGCAGCATCTGGCACTACGAGTACGATGCCTTCGGCCGCCGTATCGCCAAAACCAACGGCCTGACACGAACCGAATTCCTCTGGCAGGGCGATCGCCTGATTGCCGAAGAAACCGGCGATCAGTACCGCACCTATCTGTACGAACCCGACAGCTTCAAACCCCTGGCGCTGGTAGATGGCCATGGCCCGGAACAAGCCGAAGTCTATTATTACCACCTGGACCATTTGGGAACGCCCCAGGAACTGACCAACCAGCAGGGCAAACTCGTGTGGTCGGTGACCTACCGCGCCTACGGGAATGTGGTTCAGCAGCAAGTCGCAGAAATCGACAACCCGCTCCGGTTCCAGGGCCAGTACCACGACCCGGAAACCGGCCTGCATTACAACCGGCATCGATACTACAACCCGAATACCGGTCGATTCATTACGCCGGATCCGATTGGTCTTGCGGGCGGGTTGAATAATTATCAGTATGTGCCTAATCCGACGGGGTGGGTGGATCCGTTGGGGTTGGTGTCAGTAGAAAAAAGTTCACCTGATCAGACTCCCGTTCCACCGAACAAGTATAGTCAGATCGTATCTTCCGTTAACGGGAAGGTGGTGAGTGAATATAGCTTATTGGACAATGGACCTTTAAGTGCAAATTCTGTAACTCGAAAAGAATTTCAAGATTCACTGGCTGCGACATTCTCTGGTGGACGCTACGCAGAAATAGAACTCTTGGATGACCTTGTAGTTCATCGTGCTTGGCATCCCGGTCAATCGCGGGAGTTTGGAGCATTTTGGTCGCTCGAAGAGCCGACGGGAAGCCTGAAAAGTAGAATTGACTCAGCGTTGCTGCCTGAGTGGGGTGGAATGCGGGATAATCCTCTGCAGAGGCAACAGGCGACAAGATACTCGACCGCGACAATACCCAAGGGAACTCGTATATATTTGGGTGAAGTGGGATCGCAGGGAGGTGCCTGGGTCGGCGGTGGAAGTCAGTTATTGGTGAAAGACACTGGTGTCATGCCTGAATGGAAAATTGGGGAAGGGTCTTTGCAATGACAAGCTGCGTTTGTCATCAATATCGAGTGCCGGGTGGTTTCCATGATTTCTCTGAATTCGATCAGTTTAATGCTGAAATTAAAAATGTTGATTTTTTTAGAGAAGTCCCGGTATTAAAAACTCTTGGGGGAGTAGGAGGCCTCATGGAAGCTTGGTTTGAGTGTCAGAGATGCGGCCAGATATGGCGGCTCGTTGAGCCCGATCCACCTTTCAAAGGAATGTGGTCTCAGGTCAACTCTGAGAAAGAGTAAGCTGAACAGTTTAAACATGCTGCTCATTGGGTACGCCTGAGTTTTACCTCGTTGCTTTGGCGTATCAGATCAAACGGGAATACTGGATGCTTCGGCTCTTAGGAGCCATGGGTGGAATTCGTCATTTAATTCAGGTTGAAAGCAAATGAGCCTGATATATCCCAATAGCAACTGCACATTCAAACCATCTCTGGCGTTCTTTCTCGGTGAGTTTGATATATATGATAGGGAAGAATCACTTGGGGAGTACCTCAACAGGTTTGATCCCAATGATCGAAAACAGATTCGCTTTCTATTAGAACAGCTCTTTTTTGATGGGCCGCGGGTTAAGTCTCTTACTGCAGAGCATAAGAAAGTACTTTTTGAGCGTCTCGTGGAGGCGCTGGGAGAGCCGGGTTACGATTTCAAGTCCGTTTTCGAGCTGAATGAAGACCATTGCTTTTGCCTGCCTTTTGATTGGGAGATAGATAACTACCGCCTATTTTTTGAGGAATTCTATCGTTTGGCGATCGATCATTGGGGCGATGAGCTAAGAGCGTTGAATGTCACACTTCCTGAGCTTCAGGAGCTGAATATACCCTGAGGATGTTGGGTCAGCTTTACATGAAAACTTGTCCGCATTTTGCGGTAACGGGCAAAAACGCCGTGCAGCAATGATCGTATGGTAATTACTGCCCAACTGTTCAAATCGACTTGAACATTGATTTAAAAAAGAATCCTGAGGGATTCAAAAATCCAAGGAAAGGAATAAAACGATGAAATTCATTGGTGCGCTGATCTGCGCTCTCATTTTGGCTGTTACCGGCTATTTCTGGTTCTCTGAAACGCCTCCGGCGATTAACAAGGAAGCCCTGCTGTTTAATCCCCCAGTGGGAGATATCCGATATTTTGCGATCGACCAGACCACAGAAATTGGGGTGTCTGGCAGAGGTGGGTCGGTTAACAGGATGACGAGCGTTTTGCGCAGCGAAGTGCTTGGTGTGGATGCTGGGTTGGTTGAGCTCCAGTCCGCCGCTGTGAAAGTTGTGGAACGAGGACGTGGGCGGACACTTGTAGACACCGAGTCGGGCGAGCCACGAAGCAGTGGTGAAAAACTTCTGGTCGATTTTTTGCGGTCTGGAGTTGTTGAGCAGGTAAGTGTTCATGGCGTGATCAAAGAAAGTACTTACCAGAATCCGGATGCCCTGAAGAGCATTAGTGATCGGCCAGAAGTCCTGCAGACTCTACTTCTTCGCAGCCTGAGTATTTTTCCTTGGTATCCTGGCCAGTTTCCGAATGAAGATCTGGCGATTGGATTATCGTGGCAGACTGAGAATCAAGAATGGAGTGGCGCAACCCTTCAGGGAATGCAGTTCGAAGTTACTCGGTTGGATAGTCAGACGGTGACCCTGGAATTTGCACCCGTCGGAGAGCAAGACCTGCCGGCCGATGAAGATTCAACCCCAAATAGCTTTAGTGCTGCTGGCTACCTCGAACTTGAACGTGCAACAGGCTGGCCGAGGCAGGCTAGTGTTCAGATCAGTACTGAAGAAGAGCATCAAGGGGTAACCTTTCAGATTACCAGTCACTTGAAGGTCAGGCAGTCAGAGGTTGATCCAGGGCCAGACACCGACAGACTGATGTCTATGGCGAAAATATCGATGCAGGCTCGCCCCATCGATACCTCGAACACCGTCTTTAATGACTACTTCACACCCCCCTTCAGCCCGGAACCGGTGGAGACCTCCCTCAATGAGATCCAGCAAACCCTGCTTTGGTTTGGTACGGAACCGGTTGATTACCGCTATGGACGAGCCGTTGGGGTTGAGTCAAAGCTGAATTCCTCCAATCTTCAAACCGCAACGATTCATCCGGTAAACAGTGTTCGGTTGCTGGATGCTGATGGCGAGCCGGTAGTGGAAAACACAATGCCGAATCCGGACTTCAGAGTCCTCAAACCTTCGATCGGTGGCAACGCAGCCAGCGCGAGAATGCCCTTCCTTCGTATGGGAATGACCGATGAACAGTTGAGGTCGATTGATGTGATTGAATTCGATGCTCAAGTAACCGTACCAGACCAAGAGTACTCGGTCCTTCTTGATAAGAAGGATAAGGCGATTGAACTAGAGAACGCCGGGCTCAAACTGATTATTGAAGAGTGACGCGATGAAATGGTACGTATTCGGGTATCCGAGACCGGCGGAACACCGCCAGGGGCTCGCCCCATGCTCATGGGCTATCCCGTCGACGAATCGGGAGAGCCGGTAGCTCAGTTTGGTCTGCGCATGACCCATTCCGCTTTCGACTCCGTTCTGGGTGCCATGAAGAACCCGCCCCGCGGCGCAAAAGCGATGGCAGCTGAACTGATTCAGGGGCTTGAAGTAATGCCTCCCCACGAGAGAAACGGCGATTTTATCTTTGAGTTCAGTCGCACATCAGCTCCTTTGCCAGACCGGTTCAGATTCAATTACATGAGCACTCGCACCAAAGATATGACATTCATTGCGCCGGCAGCCAGAAAAAACACGGTTGGTGACGATGTCGAGAGCAGTTGAGGGGATGGAGGAGTCTCCGTTGCTCCCTGAGCCTAGAAACAACAGGCGACGTCTCGGCCAAGATTTGCAGCCAGTGGGTGACTACGCAGGTATTCAACCTTATTACCGCGTTTGTGAGGATGTGCAAGCTGTTCACCACCAGGACAAATGTGGCCCAGAGGCATTTCAGTCCGGTGATTGGTGGTGGAGTCAGGGTCGAATTCGTTTTCTGAACGGCAAGGCATTCATTGGTCTTTCAGCCGCACAGCTGCTAATCCCTTATCTTTGGGGCGGGCTTGTTTTGGTTGGTGGAGGGATGATGCTCTTACATTATGCTTCCAAGGTTGAGCTCTCTGACGAACTAAAATCACTTTTAGGCCTCGGAGTGGTTTTGGGTTGGATAGCTCTATCTATGTTTCTAATCATAAAAACCTTACCTTGGGTTATGAGCGCCGCTACCTTTCTATTAAAACCGTTCGAAAAGGGCCTTTCTAGGATAATGGATCGAAGCCTTAAAGCGGGCGAAAGCTACTTCAGCCGAGAAACCGGCCAGGTAAGTTTTGCTATGCCGGGCGGCAAGAAACTGACAGCGCCCTTTGAGGAGTTCGATGCCTATGTTGAGCGGGTGATAGAAGCCGGTGGGATCTTCTATCGCTTGATGTTCGTGCATCGTTACACCGCCAAACAATTCAGCCAGACGTCCCTGAGCCGGGTAGAACCCACGAAAGAAGAGGTAATGGCGCTATGGGATATGCTTCAACGCTACATGGATACCTCTCAGCCCCTGCCGGATGTGCCAAGGCTGGAACCATTCAGACATCTGGACTCAGTTACCGCTGAGCATGACCGGCGCACCGGCCGCAACCCTCGCTTCTGGCGTGATCTGGATTTGGAAACCTGGAAGGAAGGAGAGGGCAAGGAATGGCTGAAGCGGCAGATGGAATACCCATGGGATAAACGCAAATGCAGGCTCACACCGCAGTTGGGCAAGATCTCGATGGCGGAGTACCGAAAGCTGCGCCCGGCCGATGCATGGCCGATTTGATAACACGCTCGATTCTGTAATGGCTGGACCGAAAACCGGCGCCATTACAGAATCGAAGTTGCTTTACCAACTCCCCACATTCTCCATACTCGCCCAAGGCTCCCGAGCCGGTAGCGCATCGCCTTTCTGCAGCAACTCAATGGAAATCCCGTCCGGCGTCTTGATGAACGCCATATGGCCATCCCGGGGTGGGCGATTGATAGTGACGCCGTTGGCCTGGAGTTTCTCGCACAGGGCGTAGATATCGTCCACGCGGTAGGCCAGATGGCCGAAGTTGCGGCCTCCTGTGTATTCCTCTGGGTCCCAGTTGTAGGTCAGTTCGATCATGGGTGCCTTGTCTTCCCTGGCCCGGGCTTCATCGTCCGGGGCGGCGAGGAACACCAGGGTGAAGCGACCTTTTTCGTTGCTTTTACGACTGATTTCTACCATGCCCAGCAAATCGCAGAAGAAGTGCAGCGTGTCGTCCAGGTTGCTCACCCGGATCATGGTGTGCAGGTATTGCATAAGGTGCTCCTTGGCTGGTCAGGTTCTGAATTGTATACCCCACAGTTTACGGTATTCTTCGGCAATGACTAAAAACGAGATTACCGAGACGTTGCAGGCGTTTGAGGTGCCGGCGGTCCGGCATCTGGCCTGGTTGTGTCTGTCGCCTCAGCTGTTAAGGCATGAGCTCAGTTTCGATCCTGCCGCCCATCTGCCCCCGGAATTCCTGGAGACGTTGAAACGGTGGGAGCGGAACCCTGATACCCTGCCTGCGCGGTTGACGGAAACGCCGGAGCGTCGGCTTGGCCACTATTTCGAGCGCCTGTATGAGGTGTTACTGCGGGATCTGTTGGGTTGGGACATTGTACTGCAGAATCAGCAGGTTCAGGCCGAGGGGCGAACGCTGGGTGAGCTGGATTTTCTGGTTCGCAACCGGTGCTCCGGCCAACTGGAGCACCACGAAATTGCCATCAAGTTCTATCTCGGCTTCGTAACCGAGGCAAATCAGGTCCGGTGGTACGGACCCAATGCCCGGGATCGGCTGGATCTGAAAACTGAGCGCCTGCTGAATCACCAAAGCCGCTTGTGCCAGCGACCAGAAACCCAGGGCTTGCTGGCCAGTGTTGGTGTCTGCGAAACGGTAACGCCACGAATTTTCATGCCAGGCTATCTGTTCTATCCGGTTGCTCAAACGCTGCCTGAAGCGCCGGCACAGGTGCCGAGGGAGCATCTGAAAGGTCACTGGATGAGGCTTGATCAGGCCCGGCAGGAGAATATCTCTGGCTGGGTGCCCCTGTTCAAGCCGGACTGGATCGGCCCCTGGGCTCAATCGGCTGCGCCGGATACAGCATCGGCGAGGGCGGCGCTTGATCGGGTGAAGAGCGCCGGGATACCCCAGTTGTTTGCCGTTTTGAACAGGCGGCTGGAATCTGATCGTTGGGTAGAGGGCAGCCGGGTGTTCATTATGCCGCCTCAGTGGCCGGGTGCGGGCGCCTAAGACCATTGTAGGGGCTGTCCGGTTCACAGAAACGGGCGTTGGTCGTTGTCACATTCGTGACACGGTTCTAGAATTCCGGGCTGTTCAGGTGGCATCAGGACGATGCCCGTAAGCCAAGGAAGGAGATGCCCCGATGGAAGATTGGCAAGGATGTCTGTCTCCGGAGTGTCAGACCGCGCTGTTGATGGCCCGAGAAAATGTTGGGCGCCGGGGCGGTTCTGTGATTACTGCCGAAGATTTTCTGCTGGCATTGCTCGATGCCATCCCCGCGATTCCCCCGTTTTTGCAACGCCAGAGTATCGATCTGGACGAACTCGTTCGCACCATTCAGGGTGAGCAGCCCATCGTGACCGAGGTGGTCGGAGACGGTGATCTGTCCTCCCAGTTGATCTATTGGATTGCCTCTGCCCGCGAGTCGGCAGAGGTCCCCTGGCTCGATTGGCCCTTGCTTCTGAAAGCCCTGACGTCCCAGTGTGAGCGGCTTCAGGATAAAGCCTATGTGGCTGTACTCGAGCTTGTGACCTACTGGCCCTCGGCACATGACGTGCCTGTGCCCACCTCCGATGCCCGTTTCGTTGCGCCGGTATCGATTGCGGAACCAGAATGGCTCGCGCTGGCGGAAGATGTTGCGGTTGCCCTGGCGGCCAATCCCGAAGCACTGATTTGGGTTCGGGGGCCGAGGGGTGCCGGCAAGTCGGCCTGGCTGCACTCGCTCCAGAGCACTCCTGGCCTGGCCTGGGTTCAGGTTGATCCTCGCCGGGAGTCCGAAGTGCTGGCCTGTGATCAACCGGTTTTACCGTCAGGTGATTCGTCCTCTGAGCATTGGCCTGCGCTGGTATTGGACAATGTCAGCCCCGCCGATTTGCTGACGTTGATAGCCGAGCCGCTGGGCCTGATCCGGGATCTGGTTTCCGGCTGGTCTGGGCCAATCCTGCTGATTGGTCGTGATTCGATAACGGATTCCAGCGGTGTCGTTCGGTTGGGGCAGTTGCTGGGGCGTGAACCTGAGGTTCTGGAGTTGCCTCCGGTGAGCGTCCGTCAGCGGAGGGCGGTACTCACCGCACATCAACCGGCAATCGAAAAGCGTTGGAATATTCAGGTTTCCCAGGCAGCTCTCGAATATGCGGCTTCCCGACAAAGCAGCTGTGTCAGCACTCCTGGTGGCATGCTGCAGTGGGTACGGCGAGCTGCCGCCCGGCTGGACTTGTTTGCCAGTCGTGGCTCGGTGTCGGCGGCGGCACTGGAGGGCGAAAAAGAGGTGTGGCACCGGCAGTCTCTGGTTGCACTGGCTCGGGGAGAAGATTGCCATTTCCCGGAGCATAAGGCGGAGGTCCTGATGATTGAACAGGCGGCGGCCGATGTTCTCTGGCACGAGCGCAAGCGGGCCGGCACGCTCCGACGATTGCTGGTGGACGATCTGCGCGAGGAACTGGAGCGATGGGTTGCAGCGAGGCCCGGGCCGGTTCACTATGTGCGACATTGCGAACAACTGCAGGGAGAATCCTTGGGTGCAGGATCTGGAAATCTACATTCGTGACCTTGAACCGGCTGCGGTCTCCAACTGGCTGGAAGGCCAACTGGACGAATTACAGCTGGACGATACCGACGTCAGTTCGGTGGTGAAGGGCATGGCCAGGTATAGCGGCGCGCGGGTGCGCATCACGCTGTATCCAGGCGCTTTCGGCAAGCGTTTCACTTCATTGGTGATGGAAGGCGATGAGCTGCCCTGGAACAGCGACCTGGATTGCGCCCGCAGTGCCTGGCGGGCAATGGATACTGAAATCCGCTGCAGCCCGGGAGACTGGAAAGAAGGGGACCCGGTGGAGGACGATAAGTGGTGGCGGCTGGATCATCGCGGCGAGCAGTTGGTGGTCTGGAACTGACAGCCAAGGTTTTCGGCTTGAAACAAAAAAGCAGCCCCGAGAGGCTGCTTTTTTATTGGCGCGTGCGGGAGCTGTCTCAGTCGCTCAGGATAGACACGTTGTCTGCCTGCAGGCCTTTGTCTGCCTCAACCACGTTGAAGCGCACCAGTTGGCCCTGGCGAAGCACGCGGCGACCACGGCCACGGATGGCGCGGAAGTGCACAAAGATCTCGTCGCCACTGTCACGAACGATAAAGCCGAAGCCTTTCTTGACGTTGAACCACTTGACGGTGCCTTCCTCGTTACCTTCAGGAGTGCTGTCGTCAAAATCGTCTTCTTCGTCGTCATACTGATTGCTGGGCTGGGCACTGCGAGGTGCTGCCTTGCGCGCGGCTGAGTTCCTGGCGGCAGGCTGCTTGCCGGCGAGTGCAATCGCAACAAAGGCGGCAACGGCAAAGACAACAAACGCGAACAGATAGGCCGCTATGCCACCCTGGCTGCCCAGAGCTTCCAGGCCCTGGCCCAACGCCAGGATTTTCAGGGGTTCCGGAGTGGTGGTAAGCAGAAGGCCGAGTACAAACGGTGCCGGAATCGCGATCAGAATGGCAACAAGGATCGCTTTGGCTGGATTACGCATTGGTTGGTTATTCTCCATGGTTTAACACTGACGATAAAAAGCCGGACATCGGGTAACATGGCATGTCTGGCCGGTGAACGCCGCCAACCCCGGGAAAACTGATTATCCCGGCCGCAGGCGGTAAAAGGCGGCATGATACCAGATTACAGAAAGGGCTGACCAAACCTCATGAGCAAAAACTCCCTGGAAGAACGACTGGCAGAACTGGAAATGCGACTTGCGTTCCAGGATGAGCTGATCAACACGTTGAGTGATCAGGTCGCCAAGCAGGAGATGGACATTCGGGAACTGTGGGACGCCAAGAAAATGCTGCACAAGCAACTCAAGGATATCTCGCCGTCCAATATCCGGCGGGAAGAAGAGGAAACACCCCCGCCGCATTATTGATCAGAGGCTCATTGTGAGCCTCTGGTTCGATTCTTTATGCCAGCAGCTCGACCAGGATCTGTTCGTAGATCTCGGACAGCGTGTCCAGATCCTCAGCCTTCACACACTCGTCCACTTTGTGAATGGTGGCGTTGATCGGGCCGAGTTCGACCACCTGGGCACCGGTGGGCGCAATGAAGCGACCGTCTGAGGTGCCGCCGGACGTAGACAGTTCTGTTTCACGGCCAGTCACGGTTCGAATGGCATTCTGTGCGGCTGATACCAGCGCGCCTTTGTCGGTCAGGAATGGCCGGCCACTGAGGTGCCATTGCAGGTCGTACTTCAGGTTGTGCCGGTCCAGGATAGCGACCACTCTTTCTTCCAGACTTTCCGCGGTGTTCTCGGTGCAGTAACGGAAGTTGAAGTGCACCAGGCACTCCCCGGGCACAATATTGCTGCCGACGCCGGCCTCGACACGAGTTATCTGGAAGGTGGTAGGCGGGAAGAAGTCGTTGCCGTTGTCCCAGAATTCCTTGGCCAACGCGTCCAGTGCCGGTGCAACGTTGTGGACGGCATTCTCGGCCAGATGCGGGTAGGCCACGTGGCCCTGAACGCCGTGAACGGTGAGGTATCCGTGAAGGGAGCCGCGCCGGCCATTCTTGATGACATCCCCGACCTGATGGGTGCTGGAAGGTTCGCCAATCAGGCACCAGTCCATTTTCTCATTGCGGGCTTCGAGAGTTTCCACCACTTTCACGGTACCATCCTGAGCCGGGCCTTCCTCATCGCTGGTGATCAGCAGGGCAATCGAGCCCCGATGATTCGGGTGGTTGGCCACAAAGCGTTCACAGGCGGTGATGAAGGCTGCCAGGCTTCCCTTCATGTCCGCAGCGCCCCGACCGTGCAGGTAGCCGTCCTTGATGGTCGGGTCAAACGGCGGGTGAGCCCAGTTTTTCTCGGGGCCGGTGGGTACCACGTCGGTGTGGCCGGCAAATGCCAGAACAGGCCCATTGTTGCCCTTTCTTGCCCACAGGTTGTCGGTTTCGCCAAAGCGCAGGTTTTCCCCACTGAAACCCAGCGGCGCCAGGCGTGACATCATGAGTTCCTGGCAGCCCGCGTCGTCCGGCGTTACGGATTGGCGGCGGATAAGTTCCTTGGCAAGTTCCAGGGTGGGGGAGAGCGACATAGGGAAACCTGTTCGATAAGAAAAGAGTAGAGGGAATAACACCACAGAACCCCCGGTGTTGGTGGGTTCTGTGGCGGGCTGCAGCCTTAGTTGTTGGCGTGCAGTTCTTCGTTCAGTTCAATGGCAGTCTTGTTGGTTTTGCACTCAACCGCACCGGTCTGGCTGTTGCGACGGAACAGCAGGTCGTTTTTGCTGGCCAGATCGCGGGCTTTTACCACTTCCACCAGTTTGTTGTGGTCATCCAGCAGGGCCACCTTGGTGCCTGAGGTGATGTACAGGCCAGCTTCAACAGTGCAGCGATCGCCCAGAGGGATGCCGATGCCGGCATTGGCGCCCAGCAGGCAGTTCTCGCCCACGGAAATAATGATGTTGCCGCCGCCGGAAAGCGTGCCCATGGTGGAACAGCCGCCACCCAGGTCGGAGCCTTTCCCGATCATCACGCCGGCGGAGATGCGCCCTTCGATCATGCTGGTGCCTTCGGTACCAGCGTTGAAGTTGATAAAGCCTTCATGCATGACGGTGGTGCCTTCGCCTACGTAGGCACCCAGACGTACCCGGGCGGTGTCGGCAATACGTACACCCTTGGGCACCACGTAATCGGTCATCTGCGGGAATTTGTCGACCGACTTCACTTCCAGAATGCGGCCTTCCAGGCGTGCCTGCAGTTGCCGCTCCGGCAGTTCATTCAGGTCAATGGCGCCTTCGTTAGTCCAGGCCAGGTTGGGCAGCAGACCAAAAATGCCGTCCAGCTTCAGGCTGTGGGGCTTGGCCAGGCGGTGTGAAATCAGGTGCAGTTTCAGGTACACCTCCGGCGTGCTGGAAGCGGTATCGTCCGTTGCCAGTACGGTGACTACTACGGGGCGCTTGCTCTCAGCCGCTTTCTCGGCCAGTTTGGCCTGGTCTGTCCGGCCCAGTTGGCGAAGGGCGTTGGCAAACTGTGCCAGTTGTTCTGCTTTCACGCTGATGGCCTGGTTGCCACCTTTATAGTCCAGCGCAGACTCAACCACGTCGATCAGGTCTCTGTCGGGTGTCATGATCGGCTGCTGGTAGTACACCTCCAGCCATTCGCCCTGGTTGTTCTGGGTGCCGATTCCGATACCGAATGCAAAACTCATCTGGTGGTTGCTCCTGTTGTCATTAAATAGTCAGAAAAATTCAGCCCAGCCACGCAGACCAGTCGTCTGCGTTGAACCCCACATTTACGCCGTCTCCGCGCTCGACGACAGGGCGCTTGATGATGGAGGGGTTGTCCAGCATGATCTGGTGGGCACTTTGGGCGCTAATGGTATCACGAACCTCGTCGGGAAGTTTTCGCCAGGTGGTCCCGCGTTTGTTCAGGAGCGTTTCCCAGCCAACGGCCTGCTCCCACTGGCTGAGCTTCTCGCTGCTCAGGCCGTCTTTCTTGAAATCATGGAACTCATAGTCCACGCCGTGTTCATCCAGCCACTTCCGGGCCTTTTTGACGGTGTCGCAGTTGCGGATGCCATATAACTTCATTGTTTAAAACCTTTTACGAACTCAACGATACGTTTCGCGGCCTCAACGCATTCCTCCAGGGGAGCTACCAGCGCCATGCGCACGCGGTTTTCACCCGGGTTGTGGCCGTTTACCGTGCGCGACAGATATCGGCCCGGCAATACGTGTACGTTCTGTCGGGCAGACAGTTCCCGGGCGAAAGTTTCGTCGTCCATGGGCGTCTCCGGCCAGAGGTAGAAGCCGGCATCCGGGAAGTCGACGTTCATCACTTCGCGCAGAATGGGCACGACTGCCTCGAACTTGGCCCGGTAGGCGGCCCGGTTTTCGCGCACATGGTCTTCATCGCTCCAGGCGGCGATACTGGCCAGTTGATTATGTATAGGCATGGCACAGCCATGGTAGGTGCGGTATTTCAGGTAGCCGGCCAGTACCTCGGCGTCGCCGGCCACAAAGCCGGACCGCAGGCCCGGCAGGTTGCTGCGTTTGGACAGGCTGTGGAACACCACACAGCGCTTGAAATCGTGGCGGCCGATGGCGGCGCAGGTTTGCAGCAAGCCTTCCGGCGGGTTGGCTTCGTCCGGGTAGAGCTCTGAATAGCACTCGTCCGAGGCAATCAGGAAATCGTGCCGGTCAGCCAGTTCAATCACTTTTACCAGGGTTTCCCTCGGAATCACCGCTCCACTCGGATTGCCGGGTGAGCACAGGAACAGGATCTGGCAGTTCTCCCAGACCGACTCGGGCACGGCGTCGAAGTCCGGGATGAAGCCATTGCTGCCATCGCAGGGCAGATAAACCGGTGTGGCGCCGGCCAGGAAGGCTGCGCCTTCGTAGATCTGATAGAAAGGATTGGGGCTGACCACGGTGGCGGGTTTGCCAGCATCCACAACCGCCTGAACCAGGGCGAAGATGGCTTCGCGGGTTCCGTTTACGGGCACCACGTGGCGGTTCGGATCCAATGACGCCGGTGCAAGAGCAAACCGGTGGGTTGCCCATGCGGCAATCGCGCTACGAAGTTCGTCCGTGCCTTTGGTCGTGGGGTAATTCGCCAGTTTATCCAGATTATCGGCAATAACGTCCTTTACGAAGGCTGGCGATGGGTGCTTGGGCTCACCAATTCCCAGGGAGATGGGCGCCAGATGTTCTGGCACCGAAATGCCGGCCTTCAGTTTGGCCAGTTTCTCGAAGGGATAGGGGTGAAGTCTTTCCAGATTGGGGTTCATTGAATCTCGTCCAGCATTTTACAGAGGTCCTGTTGCAGGGCCTGGCACACGCCCGGGTCGCGCAGGGGTTCGCCCTGTTCGTCGGTGATGAAGAACACGTCTTCAACCCGCTCTCCCAGCGTGGCAATCTTGGCGTTGGTCAGCCGCACCCGGTGCTCCAGCAACACCTGGCCAATCCGCGCCAGCAGACCGGGGCGGTCCGGCGTGATCAGTTCCATCACCGTGCGCTGATTGATGGTGTCGTTGGAGAAGGTCACCTCGGTCGGGAACGCAAAGTGTTTCAACTGCCTTGGCGTTCTGCGATGGATGATGTCCGGATAGTCTTCCGGGTCGTCCAGTTCTTCAATCAGTCGCTTGCGTACGCGCTCCTTCCGGGCCGGGTCGATACCCAGCGGCTGGCCCTTGTCATCCAGAACCACGTAGGAGCTGATGGAATAGGGGCCTTCGGTGGAATTGATGCGGGCATCCACAATGTTCAGGTTCAGCTGTTCCAGAACAGCGGTGGTGGCGGCAAACAGGGCGACGCGATCTTTCATGTAGATGATGATCTGGGAATAGCCGTCAGTCGGGCCACCCCGGGTGTCCCGGATCAGCACCAGAGGATCCGGGTTGTCGCCGTGGCGAATGATGGCGGCTGTTTGCCAGGCGATATCGACAGTGGAATCCTGCAGGAAGTATTCGTCGTCCACGGTATTCCAGATCTGGTCGATCTGTTCGTCGGTCATATTCTGGGCGTGGAGAATTTCCCTGGCTTCCTCCTGGGTGGCCCGGATCCAGGACTGCCGGTCTACCGGATTGTCAGTGCCGCGGCGCAGCGCCCGTTTGGTTTCTATATAAAGCTGGCGCAACAACGACGCGCGCCAGGTGTTCCACAGTTTGGGATTGGTGGCACTGATATCGCAAACCGTGAGGATGTAGAGATAGTCCAGGTGGGCGAGGCTGGGTACCGCGCGGGCAAAGGCCTGAATGATGTCCGGGTCGGAAATATCCTTGCGCTGGGCAGTCATGGACATCAGCAGGTGGTTTTCCACCAGCCAGGACACCAGCTGGGTGTCCCGTTCACTGAGATGGTGCCGCTCGCAAAAGGCTTCGGCATCAATGGCGCCAAGCTCGGAATGGTCGCCGCCCCGGCCTTTTGCCACGTCGTGGTAGAGGCCGGCAATAAACAGGGTTTCCAGTTTCGGCAGCCGGTGGATCAGACGGGAGGCCAGGGGGTATTCGGTTCGAGCCTCGGTGCTGTTGAGCCTCACCATATTGCGGATCACCCGCATGGTGTGGGCGTCTACCGTATAGATATGGAAAAGGTCGTGTTGCATCTGCCCGATGATCTGGCCGAACTCCGGCAGGTAGCGGCCCAGCACGTTGTACTTCTTCATGGCCGACAGAGTCTGGTCCAGGGCGTGGGGCGTGCGTAGCAGCTCCATAAACAGCGTAGTGACGGCCAAGTCAGACCGGAACGCGTCATCAATCAGATGCCTGTGGGCCCGGAGTGAGCGAATCGTGGTGGCCCGGATGCCTTTGATCTCCGGGTGTTGCGCCATCAGCACGAAGATTTCCATGATCGCGTACGGGGCGTAGGCGAACACCTGATTGTTCACCGCTTCAATGTAAAGGTTGCGAACCTGGAAACGTTTGTTCAGGGGGCGGATTTCATCTTCGCCGCCGCTGCCAATGATGGCTTCGTCATAATACTGCAGGATCACGTCGGCCAGCTCCGCCAGTGCAAGCACAGTGCGGTAGTACTGCTGCATCATCAGCTCTACGCCCAGACGTTTACCTTCGTCCTGGTAACCGAGCATTTGTGCCAGGGCGCGCTGGTGGTCAAATAACAGTCGATTTTCATTGCGGTCGGCCAGCAGTTGAAGGCCAAATCGGAGCCGCCAGAGGAAGGTCTCCCCCTGGTACAGAATCTGGTGCTCTTCTTCGGTCAGGATGCTGAAGCGGGTGAGGTCGGCAATATTCTGCAGGCCGAAATGGCGCTTGGTGATCCAGCCGATGGTCTGGATATCCCGAAGGGCGCCAGGAGAGCCTTTGACGTTAGGCTCCAGATTGTACTCCGTGTCGCCGTACTTCTTGTGACGTTGCTGCTGCTCTTCACGTTTGGCGAGGAAGTAGTCCCGATCGGAGCTAACGTCGTCCGAATACACCATCTCACTGAGTTCGGCCCGTAAACCATCCGGGCCTGCGATCGTGCGTGTTTCCAGCAGGTTGGTCAGAATGGTGATGTCTTCCCGGGCGGCCTGAATGGATTCCGCCAGGCTGCGAACGCTGTGGCCAATATCCAGTTTGAGGTCCCAGAGCAGGGTGACAAACGCTCCCAGGTCTTCCTGCCAGTCCTCTTCTATGCCATTGCGGGTCAGGATCAGCAGGTCGATATCGGAATGAGGGTGCAGCTCGCCCCGGCCATACCCCCCCACGGCCACCAGTGCAATGTCAGCGGAGCGGGAGAACGGGTATCGGTTCCAGATCAGCCGGAGAACCTTGTCGATGGTGTTGGCCCTGGCGAGAACCAGGGCACGGACATCGGCGCCTTGCTGAAATGCCTCAGCATCAGCGTTGTAGCTTTCCCGCAACAGTTCGCGTGCGGCAAACACCGGCGAGGTGTCGTTACTGATTCGGGATTCCAGCTCGCTTCGGTCCACTTAGAATGACTCTTCCGATCGGCGGGTCAGCACCTCATAGCCATCGGCAGTTACCAGAATGGTGTGCTCCCACTGTGCCGACAGTTTGTGATCCTTGGTGACCACCGTCCAGCCATCTGCCAGTAGCTTGGTCTGGTATTTGCCCTGGTTGATCATCGGCTCGATGGTAAAGGTCATGCCTTCTTTGAGTTCCATGCCGGTGCCGGGCTTGCCGTAGTGCATTACCTGGGGCTCCTCATGAAACACTTTGCCAATGCCGTGGCCGCAATAGTCTCTGACAACGGAGTAACGGTGTTTCTCGGCATACTGCTGTATTACGTGGCCAATATCACCCAGGCGAGTTCCGGGTTTCACCAGTTCAATGCCTTTATATAGGCACTCCTGGGTGATCTGGATCAGGCGTTCGGTGCCGGGCTTGGGCTTACCCACAATCCACATCTTGCTGGTGTCGCCGTGGTAACTGTCTTTGATGACGGTGACATCAATATTGATGATGTCGCCTTCTTTCAGCACCTTCTTCTCGGACGGGATGCCGTGACAGATTACGTGGTTGACGGATGTGCAGATAGACTTGGGGAAGCCCTTGTAGTTCAGGGGAGCGGGGATTGCCTGCTGTGTGTTGACGATATAGTCGTGCGCAATGCGATCCAGCTCTTCCGTGGTGATGCCGGGTTTGACATGTTCGTCGAGCATTTCCAGAACTTCGGCAGCCAGGCGACCGGCCACGCGCATCTTTTCAATCTCTTCGGGGGTCTTGATAGTTACCTGCATCGGGCTTCCTGTTGATTTGTATCAAACCGGCATTTTAAGGGGCGGCGACATAAGGTACAAGGCGGGGAGCAGGCTATGCTGGCCATAGCCCGGGGCTAAAAATAATGGCGTTTGGCCTGGCAGATATGGTATAAACGCGCCCGCCGGAAACGAATCCGGCAAATTCACACACGTGTCAGCACGTTGTCCCAGGGTGCCGGCTCCTGTTTAAAGGAGGCTGGTTGGGGCAATCGGACGCGTGGAGGACTAACCCGAAGCTAAAAGGTAAATATCATGGCTCAGGTAAATATGCGTGACCTGCTCAAGGCAGGTGCTCACTTCGGTCACCAGACCCGCTACTGGAACCCGAAAATGTCGAAGTTCATCTTCGGCGCCCGTAACAAGATTCATATCATCAACCTGGAGCAGACTGTTCCGGCCATGAATGAAGCGCTGAACTTCATTCAGTCTCTGGCTGAGAACAAGAACAAGATCCTGTTTGTTGGTACCAAGCGCGCGGCTTCCAAGATCATCAAGGAAGAAGCTCAGCGTTCCGGTCAGCCTTACGTTAACCATCGCTGGTTGGGTGGTATGCTGACCAACTACAAGACCATCCGTCAGTCTATCCGTCGCTATCGTGATCTGGAAGCTCAGAGCCAAGACGGTACTTTCGACAAGCTGACCAAGAAAGAAGCCCTTGAGCGTACCCGTGAGATGGATAAGCTCGAGCGCTCCATCGGTGGTATCAAGGATATGGGTGGCCTGCCGGATGCCCTGTTCGTTATCGACGTAGACCACGAGCGTATCGCCATCAAGGAAGCCAACAAGCTGGGTATTCCTGTTATCGGTGTTGTTGATACCAACAGCGATCCCGATGGTGTTGATTACGTAATCCCGGGTAACGATGACGCCATCCGCGCTATCCAGATCTACGTGAAAGCCGTTGCCGATACCTGTCTGGAAGCTTCCCAGTCTGCCGGCGCTGGCGCTGACGAGTTTGTTGAAGTCAGCGAAGATGCTGCAGGCGCTGCTCCGGCCGCCGAGTAACATCCAGGCTTAACGTTTGAGTTGTAAGGTATGCCCGCCTGTATATGCGGGTATACCTCCCCACCGAATTCGGAAAAGACAAGAGGATTGAACATGGCTGCAATTACCGCTGCAATGGTCAAAGAGCTGCGTGAGCGTACTGGCCTTGGCATGATGGAGTGCAAAAAAGCACTGGTTGAAGCTGAAGGCAATGTTGAAACTGCGATTGAAGAGCTGCGCAAGTCTTCCGGTCTGAAAGCCGCCAAGAAGGCCGGCCGTACTGCCGCTGAAGGCGTGTCTCTGGTCAAGGTGTCTGGCGACAACACCGTGGCCTTCATTCTGGAAGTGAACTCCGAAACTGACTTCGTTGCTCGCGACGACAACTTCATGAACTTCGCCAACGACGTTCTGAATGTTGCCTTCGAGAAGGGCGAAACTGACGTTGCCAAGCTGATGGAAGGCGACCTGGAAGCCAAGCGTGAGGCGCTGGTTCAGAAGATCGGTGAAAACATCACCGTTCGTCGCATCATCAAGGTTGAGGGCCCGGTTGTGGGTGGTTACGTGCACAGCAACAACAAGATCGCTTCCGTTGTTGCCCTGACTGCAGGTAACGAAGAGCTGGCTCGCGATATCGCCATGCACGTTGCTGCTGTTAACCCGCGCGTTGGCAAGCCTGACGACATGCCGGCTGAAGAGCTGGAAAAAGAGAAAGAGATCATCAAGGCCCAGCCGGATATGGAAGGCAAGCCTGCTGAGATCGTTGAAAAGATGATGGGTGGCCGCATCAAGAAGTTCCTGGCTGAAAACAGCCTGGTTGAGCAGCCGTTCGTCAAGAACCCGGACCAGAAAGTGGGTGACCTGATCAAGTCGGCCGGTGGCGACCTGGTTGGTTTCATTCGCCTGGAAGTGGGTGAAGGCATCGAGAAAGAAGAAGTGGATTTTGCTGCTGAAGTGGCTGCTGCCGCTGGCACAGGCAAGGCCTGATTCCTCTTCGAGGCACTGCCGTGCAATATGGCAGTGCCACCTGAGTCTGCCACGTCAGCCGGGTTCGCCCGGCTTTCGTGGCGGGCTTGTATCTGAGATACCCCTTTTTTGAGGAGTATGTCAGATACAAGCCTGCAACGGGTTTGCGCCGGATAGCCAACAGACGAGAAGGGGACCACCATGCCGACATCTTCGAAAAACCAGCCCAGATACAAGCGTGTTCTGCTCAAGCTCAGTGGCGAAGCCCTGATGGGAGAGCACGATTTCGGTATTGATCCCAAAGTTCTTGATCGTATGGCCCTGGAAATCGGTGCCCTTATTGGCATTGGTGTTCAAGTGGGGCTCGTCATTGGCGGTGGCAACCTGTTTCGCGGTGCAGCCCTCAATGCGGCAGGCCTTGATCGCGTGACCGGAGACCACATGGGGATGCTGGCCACGGTCATGAACGGCCTGGCCATGCGTGATGCGCTGGAGCGCTCGAACATCCGTACCCGCGTGATGTCTGCTATCCCCATGAGCGGTATTGTCGAGCATTATGACCGTCGCCGTGCGGTGCGGGATCTCAAGGAAGGTGATGTGGTTATCTTCAGTGCGGGTACCGGCAACCCGTTCTTCACCACGGACTCCGCGGCCTGTCTGCGTGGCATTGAAATTGAAGCTGACGCTGTTCTGAAGGCAACCAAGGTGGATGGCGTTTACTCGGCCGATCCCCATCTTGATCCTACCGCAGTAAAATACGACCACCTGACCTATGATGAGGTTCTGGACAAGAAGCTGGGCGTGATGGATCTCACGGCCATCTGCCTGGCGCGGGATCACGGCATGCCGCTGCGGGTCTTCGACATGAACCGCCCCGGTGTGCTGACGCGCATTGTGACCGGGGAACGGGAAGGCACACTGATTGAATGAATAAGGCTGCCGGCGCCTGAAGTGCCGGCTTCCTGCATGGAACCAGACGAACGAATTGAGGAAGCTGACGTGATTAACGACATCAAAGCTGAAGCCGAAAAGAAAATGAAAAAGAGCCTGGAAGCTCTGCACTCGGCTTTCAATAAAATCCGTACCGGACGTGCCCATCCGGCGATCCTGGACAGCGTAATGGTGAACTACTACGGTCAGGAAACACCGCTGAAGCAGGTGGCCAGCGTGAACGTGGAAGATAACCGGACGTTGACCGTTGCGCCCTGGGAAAAGAATCTGGTGCCCACGATTGAAAAGGCGATCATGACGTCTGACCTTGGCCTGAATCCGGCCACCAGTGGCGACATCATCCGCGTGCCCATGCCGATGCTGACCGAAGAGACCCGTAAAGAAATGGTCAAGCAGGCAAAGGCGGATGCGGAGCATGGTCGGGTGTCTATTCGTAACGCTCGTCGCGATGCCAATCACATGATCAAAGAGCTGGTTAAGGAAAAGGAAATCAGCGAAGACGATCAGCACCGTGGCGAAGATGAAATTCAGAAGCTCAC
The DNA here is from genome assembly GCF_003634635.1 of Marinobacter nauticus. Taxonomy (GTDB): domain Bacteria; phylum Pseudomonadota; class Gammaproteobacteria; order Pseudomonadales; family Oleiphilaceae; genus Marinobacter; species Marinobacter nauticus. The sequence goes on from NZ_RBJB01000007.1 coordinate 25,247, forward strand.
CGACAAATACATCGCCGAAGTTGAAAAGATGTTGAAGTCGAAGGAAGAGGACCTGATGGCGGTTTAAGCGCCCGGGTTCATTCAGGAGCAGGATCAGCGGCGGGGGAGTCCCGCCGCACAGAGGATTTCATGACGGCAAAAGTTACCGCAGAAATTCCGGTGGCAGCAGATAACTGCCCCCGGCATGTCGCCATTATCATGGATGGCAATAACCGCTGGGCCAAAGCGCACCGGCTTAAGGGAGTGGCGGGCCACAAGGCCGGGGTGGATGCGGTCAAGGCGGTGGTGGAAACCTGCGCCAAAGAGGGCGTGGAGGTATTGACCCTGTTTGCCTTTTCCAGCGAGAACTGGCGCCGGCCCAAGGACGAAGTATCAGCTCTTATGCGTCTGTTCCTGATCGCATTGGAGCGGGAAGTCCGCAAACTGCATCGCAACAATATCCGCCTACGGATTATCGGTGATCGTTCAGCCTTCAATCCGGCGCTCCAGGAGCACATGGAGAAAGCCGAGGCGCTGACCCGTGACAATACCCGTATGACGGTGGTGATTGCGGCCAATTACGGTGGCCACTGGGACATCACCCAGGCGACCCGTAAGGTGGCGGAGCAAGTGAAGGCGGGCCAGCTGGAACCGTCAGATATCACCGATGACCTGATCCAGGAGCACCTGAGTATCGGTGATCTTCCCATGCCGGATCTCCTTATCCGGACAGCAGGCGAACAGCGCATCAGCAATTTCCTGTTATGGCACCTGGCCTACACCGAGTTCTACTTTTCCGAGGTATTCTGGCCGGATTTCAAGAGCGAGCAAATGCTCAAGGCGCTTGATGCCTATGCCCATCGACAGCGCCGTTTCGGTCAGACCGACGACCAGATTGCTGCTCGCGCTGCACAACAATAACGACCAAGCGACCAATACCGTGCTTAAAACCCGAATCATTACCGCACTCATCCTGGCGCCGATTGCAATCGGTGGTATTTTTTTCCTTCCGCCTCTGGGGTTCGCCCTGTTTACCGGCGCCATCATCACGTTAGGGGCCTGGGAATGGGCCAATATGTCCGGAATCGAAAGCCAGCCCGGACGCGTCGGGTATGCACTGGTTATGGCGGCACTTCTCTATGCCTTGCGTGACGTACCAGCACTGTTGGTGCTTTGGCTGGCGATTGTCTGGTGGTTGGTCTGTTTCTGGCTGGTCAGGCGGTACCCGGCCGGCTCCGAGCGCTGGGGCGCTATCCCGGTCAGGGCGCTGATGGGGTTCATGGTGCTGGTGCCCGCGTGGGTGGGCCTGAATCACCTTCGCAATGGCGGCTTCCAGTTTGGCGACGTGGCCAATAATCTGGTGGTTATTCTGTATATTTTTCTGGTGGTGTGGGTGGCTGATATCGGCGCCTATTTTGCCGGCCGTGCCTTTGGTAAAGCCAAGCTGGCACCCCGCGTCAGTCCCGGCAAATCCTGGGCTGGCGTCTGGGGGGGATTGGCTGCCGTGGCCTTGCTCGCCATTTTGGCCAGCCTTCTGGCCAGCGCAGGTGTCGCGGAAGCCATGCTGCTGGTGGTGGCAAGTCTGGTGACCGGTTTTGTCTCGGTTCTTGGCGATTTACTTGAAAGTATGCTGAAGCGCTTTCGAGGCATCAAGGACAGCAGTCAGCTGCTGCCCGGGCATGGCGGCATTATGGATCGTATCGACAGCCTCACTGCGGCCATTCCTGTATTTGCCCTGATGATTACTCTGTTGGGCTGGTTGACCGCCGGCCAGGTCGTGGCATGACGAAACGCTCGATTACGGTTCTTGGCGCAACCGGCTCCATCGGCTTGAGTACCCTGGATGTTATTCGCAGGCATCCGGACCGCTTTTCAGTGTATGCCCTGACCGCAGGAACCCGGGCGGATGAATTAGCAACCCTGTGCCGTGAATTTCGACCGGCCGTTGCGGTGATGGCCGATTCAGAGGCTGCTGAACGCCTGAAGGCGCTGTTGGCGGATATGCCCGAGACCCGAGTGCTGGCGGGAGAAACGGGGCTCTGTGAGGTGGCGGCTTCAGCGGAGTTGGACACCGTGATGGCTGCCATTGTCGGCGCTGCCGGCCTGGCGCCAACGCTGGCCGCAGTCCGGGCCGGCAAACGCGTTCTTCTTGCCAACAAAGAAGCGTTGGTGATGTCCGGCAAACTGTTTATGGACGCGGTTGAGCGCCACGGGGCCGAGCTGCTGCCCATTGACTCCGAGCATAATGCCATTTTTCAGTGTATGCCGGCGGACAAGGTGCGAGACCCTCATGGCGCGGGTATTACCCGTATCCTTCTGACCGCCTCCGGCGGACCTTTCCGGGAGTCTGCGGCTGAGGACCTGCGGGCGGTGACGCCGGCCCAGGCCTGCGCCCATCCTAACTGGTCAATGGGCCAGAAGATTTCTGTGGACTCTGCAACCCTGATGAACAAGGGCCTGGAGTTGATTGAAGCCTGCTGGCTGTTCAATACCACGCCGGCAAACGTGCAGGTTCATGTCCACCCCGAAAGCATCATTCACTCCATGGTTGAATATGCCGACGGCTCGGTGCTTGCCCAGTTGGGAAGCCCGGATATGCGTACACCCATTGCCAATGGCCTGGCCTGGCCTGAGCGTATCGAGGCTGGTGTTGCGCCCCTGGATTTGTTCGCCATTGGCCGTTTTCACTTTGAGCGCCCAGATTTGCAGCGTTTCCCCTGTTTGCGCCTTGCGGCCGAAGCCTTTGCTGCAGGCGGTACAGCGCCAGCGGTACTCAATGCTGCGAACGAGGTCGCAGTGGCGGCGTTTCTGGAAGGCCGGCTGTGCTTTGCCGATATCCCCGTTATTATAGAGCGAACCCTGACGGCCACAGACGTTGTGCCGGCGGACAGCTTTGACACTATTTTCGCGAAAGATGCCGAGGCTCGCCGCCGGGCCAGGGAACAGATCAGCCTGCTGGCTGTCTGACGTCCCTGGGCCTGACAGGCCGCTCATTCAGCCATAAACCGGAACGTCTATGCAGATCATTCAAACCGTACTGGCACTGGCGCTTACCCTCGGAATTCTGGTAACGCTGCACGAATACGGGCATTTCTGGGTGGCACGCCGATTCGGTGTGAAGGTGCTTCGTTTTTCCGTGGGGTTCGGCAAGCCGTTGTTTTCGTGGTATGACCGTCACGGAACCGAATATGCGGTAGCGGCTATCCCCCTGGGGGGATACGTGAAAATGCTGGATGAGCGGGAAGGGCCGGTACCGGAAGAGCTGCGTGAGCAGGCGTTTACCTCGAAACCTCCTTCCCAGCGCATCGCCATTGCGGCTGCCGGGCCAATTGCCAATTTTCTGTTCGCGATTCTCGCTTACTGGGTGTTGAGTGTTGTTGGCGTTACCACCGTCGCTCCAGTGGTTGGCGAGGTGGCTCAGGGCAGCGTTGCCGAACGGGCAGGGCTGGAAAGCGGGATGGAAATCCATGCCGTTGATGGCCATAGGGTGACCTCCTGGCGAGACCTGAACATGCGGCTGCTCGAGAGGGCGGGGGAGTACGGTCAGGTTTCGCTGGAGATTTCCCGGGATGATTCCAGGGGCACTGTGGCGGGTCCATTGGACGGCTGGCGCCTGAGTGATGATACTCCGAACCCGCTGGCGGAATTCGGGATATCCCCCTGGCGTCCGGATGTGCCCGCGGTGCTGGGTGAGGTGACTGCCGATGGTCGGGCAAATGCGGCCGGGCTGCAAGGCGGTGACCGCATATTGGCTGTTGATGGCGAGCCGGTACCGGACTGGTTCGCTCTGGTGGAGCATATTCGGAATGCCCCGGAACAGACTCTGGAACTGACCATCGAGCGCTCTGGCGATGAATTGAATGTTCCGGTAACACCTGCTTCGAGAACGCTTGAGGATGGTCAGGTCGTTGGTTTCGTAGGTGCCGGCGTAAGCGCAGTGAACTGGCCTGATGAACTGTTGCGGGAGGTCCGCTACGGGCCGTTGGCGGCGATACCGAATGCTGTGAATGAAACCTGGGCCGACACCCGCCTGACACTGGTGGCGATTAAAAAGATGGTCACCGGGCTGCTGTCTCCGACCAATCTCAGTGGACCGATTACCATTGCCCGGGTTGCCGAGGCGAGTGTCAGCTCGGGGTTCGAAGACTTTGTGCGCTTTCTGGCGTATCTGAGTGTCAGTCTTGGCGTGCTTAACCTGCTCCCCGTTCCGGTTCTGGATGGTGGGCACATTGTGTACTACACCATCGAAGCCATTCGCCGGAAGCCACTTTCCGAGCAGGCCCAGGCCTTTGGATTACGAATCGGTATGGCTTTGATACTGACTTTAATGGTGTTTGCTCTTTACAACGACCTGATGCGGTTGTGAGAATTGCGGGCTCCTTACCGCACATTAACCAGGCGAAATAACTGAATGAGACGTTCCCTTCTAGCTGTAGCCGTTGGCCTAGCAATTACCGCAACCGGTATAAAGCCAGCGCTGGCGGATGAATTCACGGTTGCGGATATCGAGGTAGAGGGCCTTCAGCGGGTTTCAGCGGGTTCTGTGTTTTCGGCTTTTCCGGTGAACATCGGCGAGCGTATGGACGAGACCCGGTTGGCCGAGGCCATCAAGGATCTGTTCCGGACCGGATTGTTTACGGATATTCAGGCCAGTCGTGATGAAGGCGTGCTGATTCTGTCGGTGCGTGAACGCCCGTCGATTTCCTCCATTGAGATCGAGGGTAACAAGAATATCGAAACCGAGATGCTGATGGATGCCCTGGCCGGTGCGGGCCTGGAGGAAGGTCAGGTATTTCGGCGTGCTACCCTGGAGAAACTGGAACTGGAGATCCTTCGCTCCTACATCGCCCAGGGCCGCTACAACGCAAGAGTAAAAGCCACCGCGGAAGAGTTACCCAGGAACCGTGTTGCCATTCGCCTGGACATCAACGAGGGTTCTGTCGCTGCCATTCAGCACATCAATATTGTTGGGAACGAAGATTTCAGTGATGAAGAACTCATCGGCCTCTTCGAGTTGCGTACCAGTAGCTGGTGGAACTCGCTGACCAACAAAGATAAATACGCCCGGGAACGTCTGAGCGGGGATCTGGAGTCTCTGCGTTCGTTTTATCTTGATCGCGGCTATCTGGACTTCAACGTTGAATCCAGCCAGGTGTCCATCTCGCCGGACAAGCAGGAAGTCTTTATCGCCATCGCCGTTAATGAAGGCCCCCAATACACCATCTCCGACATTCGCTTGCGCGGTGAGCTGATTGTCGGTGAGGAAGAGCTACGGAAATTCATTCCGGTTAAAGAAGGCGATGTATTCTCCCGTGCACAGATGACGGCGATTTCCGAAGCGCTCTCGTTCCGGCTCGGCCGCGAAGGCTATGCGTTTGCCAACGTCAATGCGGTACCGGAGCCGGGTGAAGACAATACAGCTGCGGTTACCTTCTTCGTGGAGCCCGGCAAGCGGGCCTATGTACGCCGGGTGAACTTCGACGGCAACGTGTCCACTAAGGATGAGGTGCTGCGCCAGGAGATGACCCAGATGGAGGGCGGGGTAGCCTCGTCCGATCGCATCGAGTTCTCCAAGACCCGTCTTGAGCGCCTGGGTTACTTCCAGACTGTTGATGTTGAAACGGTCCCGGTACCCGGCACCGATGACCTGGTCGATGTGAACTACAGCGTGCAGGAACAACCAACGGGCAGCTTGTCCGCATCGGTGGGTTTCTCGCAAAACTCGGGCGTGATTCTGGGCGCGTCTGTGTCCGAGAATAATTTCTTCGGTACCGGCAAGCGTGTCTCGTTTGGTGTGAACTTCAGCGATTCGGTAAAGAGCGCCAACGTTTCCTACCTGGATCCATACTACACGGTGGATGGGGTAAGCCGGGGCTTCAGTTTATTTGCCCGTGAAACCGATTACGAGGAAGAAGACATTTCCTCTTACCTGCTCGATGAGTACGGTGGCCGGGTAACGTTCGGGTATCCGACAGATTCCATTACGCGGTTGAATTTCGGTGCTGGCGTTACCCAATCAAACATTAAGCCGGGTGTATTCTCAGCCCAGGAAGTTCGCGATTTTATCGCCGACGAAGGGGATTCGTTCACCAATTACTTCCTGTTTGGTAGCTGGCGGCGGAGTACTCTCAACCGAGGTGTACTGCCAACCAAGGGTTACAGTCATTCCCTGTCGCTGGATGTCGCTGTTCCAGGCAGTGACCTGACCTTCTACAAGGCGACCCACAAAACGGATTTCTATTTCCCGCTGACGGATTCGGCCAACTGGGTCTTCAGAGCGCGATCGGAGATCGGGTATGGGGACGGCTACGGTGACCGCAGTCAGATGCCGTTCTTCGAGCATTTCTATTCCGGGGGCTATGGCTCTGTTCGGGGATATGAAGCAAACTCTTTGGGTAACAAGGCGGAGCGTGCAGCAGGCGACTTCTCGGATCCCGATCCGTTCGGTGGTAACGTTCTGACAGAAGGCGGGCTGGAGTTGATCTTCCCGACGCCTTTTGCAGGAGATTCGCGTTCGATGCGCACGTCGTTCTTTGTCGATGCCGGTCAGGTGTTTGATACCGAAAGAGGTTTTGACCCTGAGTTGGGTGAGGTACGGACTTCAGCCGGTATCAGTTTCCAGTGGATCACCGCGGTAGGTCCCTTGGCTTTCAGTCTGGCCAAGCCGCTGAACGATAAATCCGGTGACGATACCCAGGTCTTCCAGTTCTCACTGGGGCAGACGTTCTGACCGGGCTATAAAAAAAGAAAGAATGAAACAAAGGAGAAGATTGATGACCCGTTTGATGATTATCCTTGCCGCCGCTCTCATGGCCTTCTCGGCCCAGGTGGCGGCGGAGACCCGTATTGGTGTGGTGGATCTGCGCCAGGCCCTGTTCTCTTCCAATGATGCCCAGGCCTTCAGCGAAAAACTCCAGCAGGATTTTGCCGGCGACGAAGCCCAGGTGCGTGAAGCTCAGGAGGCCGCTCGCAAGTTAAAGGATCGGCTGGAGAAGGACGGCGCCATGATGAACGAGAGCGAGCGTAATCAGTTGGCCGCCGAGTTTCAGGAAAAGGTAAAGGAGTTTAATTTCCTCAAGCAGCGCCTCGACGCCACCGTTAACCAGCGCAAGCAGCAGTTTCTGGAAGGTGCGCGCCCTGAGGTGGACGCCGCTGTGAAGGAACTCCTGGAAGAAAATGACCTTGATCTGATTCTGCCCAGCGAAGCGGTGGTTTACGTTAAGCCGGAGATGAATCTGACCACACAACTGCTTGAAAAACTGAACCAGTGATGTAGAAAGGGGCTCCCCGGCCCCTGTGTTTGGAGAAAACGATGACACAGAAGTCCTATCGGCTGCAGGAGATTGCCGAGGCATTGGGAGCGAGCCTCCGGGGAGACCCCGATATCCGTATTACCGGGCTTGCCACCTTGCAGGCGGCGGTTCCGGGCCAGATCAGTTTTCTGGCAAATCCCTCCTATGCCAAATACCTGAAAGATACCCGGGCGTCAGCGGTGATTGTGTCCTCGGCTGCGGCGGATGATGTTCCGACCAATGTCCTGTTACTGGACAATCCCTACCTGGGCTATGCTCACCTCAGTCATTGGTTTGATCCGGCTCCCAAGGCTTCCCCGGGCATTCATCCAACTGCCGTGGTTGATGAGTCTGCCAATATTCCTGAATCTGCATCCATAGGCCCGCATGTTGTGATTGAGGCCGGGGTTTGTATTGGTGAGCGCGTAGCGATCGGTGCAGGTGGTTTTGTCGGTGCGAGAGCGAGTATCGGGGACGACAGTATCCTTCGGCCCCGGGTCACGCTTGCACATGATGTGGTAGTCGGTAAGCGCTGTCACATTCTCAGTGGTGCGGTGGTTGGTTCCGACGGCTTCGGCTTTGCCAACGAAAAAGGCGTCTGGCACCGCATCGCGCAGCTTGGTGCCGTGGTGCTGGGCGATGACGTGGAGGTTGGCGCCAATACCACCATAGACCGTGGCGCCCTGGACGACACCACAATAGGCAACGGCGTAAAGCTGGACAACCTGATTCAGATTGCCCACAACGTACAGATTGGTGATCACAGCGCAATGGCGGCGAAAGTCGGAATTGCAGGTAGCACCCGGATTGGCAATCACTGCGTGTTTGGTGGCGCCTCTGGCGTGGCTGGTCACCTTGAAATAGCCGACCAGGTTCACCTCACCGGCATGACCCTGGTAACCGGTGATATTCGTGAATCGGGGGTCTACTCCTCCGGCACCAGTGCGGATACCAATCGCCAATGGCGGAAAAATGCCGTCCGTTTTCGTCAACTGGATGCTCTCGCGCGACGGATCAAAGAACTGGAAAAGAAATTAGAGGGCTGAGGCCGATCAAGATGATGCACATCGATGAAATTCTGGAGTACCTGCCGCACCGTTACCCCTTTTTGCTGGTGGATCGGGTGACTGAGGTCGAAAAAGGGAAGTCGATCAAGGGGTACAAGAATGTATCGTTCAATGAGCCCTTTTTTACCGGTCACTTTCCGGACAATCCGATTATGCCGGGTGTCCTGATTATTGAAGCCATGGCGCAACTGTCGGGGATTCTTGGTTTTGTGACTGTGGAACGGAAACCGTCGGACGGCGTGGTACAATATCTGGCTGGATCCAGTAAAGCGCGTTTCAAGCGCCCCGTTTTACCGGGTGATCGCTTGGATATGGAGTCTGAGTTTATCTCTGGCAAGCGCGGTATCTGGAAGTTTGATTGCCGTGCCCTCGTAGATGGCGAGGTAGTGTGCGTGGCAGAAATACTTACCGCTGAGAGAGAAGTTTGATGGCGACAAATGACTGGTCGGGTGTCCATCCTCAAGCGATTGTGGACCCGTCAGCCAAACTGGCGGATAACGTGACGGTTGGCCCCTGGAGCTATATTGGTCCGGGGGTGGAGATTGGTGAAGGTACCGAGATTCTCTCTCACGTGGTCATCAAGGGGCCGACGGTGATTGGCCGCAACAACCGAATCTTCCAGTTCTCCAGCATCGGCGAAGAATGCCAGGACAAGAAATACGCTGGTGAGCCGACCACGCTGGTCATTGGTGATGACAATGTTATCCGCGAGAATTGCACTATTCATCGTGGCACCATTCAGGACCGGGGTGAGACCAGGATCGGTAATGGTAATTTGCTGATGGCTTATGTGCACGTGGCCCACGACTGTATTGTCGGCGACCATACCATTCTGGCCAACTGTGCCACGCTGGCAGGGCATGTATCGGTAGGAGATCATGCCATTCTGGGCGGCGGTACCATGGTGCATCAGTTCTGCCATATCGGGCCCCACAGCATGGCTGCCGGGGGCAGTATCGTGCTCAAGGATATTCCCGCCTATGTCATGGCCAGCGGCCAGTCTGCCCAACCTCATGGAATGAATGTGGAAGGGCTGAAGCGTCGTGGTTTTGCCAAGGATACGCTCCTGAGTCTCCGCAGAGCCTACAAGGTGGTCTACCGCCAGGGTCTGACGACCGAGCAGGCCATCGAAGAGCTTGAGCGCAACTTTGCCGATGTCCCTGAGGTTCTCCCGCTGATTGACTCGCTCAAGGGAGCGGATCGCGGCATCATCCGTTAAGCCAGCCGGAGGCCGCTGGTGACACAGCTAAAGGCCAATTCGGCCACATTCTCAGGGCGAACCATCGCCATCATTGCCGGCGAGGCATCGGGAGATATTCTCGGTGCCGGACTGATTCGTGCGCTAAGAAAGCGTTACCCGAAGGCTCGTTTTGTCGGAATCGGCGGTGATGAAATGATCGCTGAGGGGTTTCACTCGCTGGTGCCAATGGAACGGCTTTCCGTGATGGGGCTGGTGGAAGTGCTTGGCCGGATCCGTGAGCTGTTCAGTATCCGTGCGCGCTTGCTGGATTATCTGTTTACTACCCCTCCGGATGTTGTGATTGGAATCGATTCACCGGATTTTACGTTGGCCATCGAACGTCGGTGCCGGGAAGCAGGCATCCCCTCGGTACACTACGTAAGTCCTTCGGTTTGGGCCTGGCGCCAGAAGCGTATCTTCAAGATTGCCAAGTCTGTGGACCTTATGCTGACGTTGTTCCCCTTTGAGGCCCGGTTTTATGAGGAGCATCATGTGCCCGTGTCGTTTGTGGGGCACCCCCTGGCTGACAGGATAGAGCTGGAACCGGATACTCTGGCTGCGCGTGAGAGCCTCGGTCTTGAGGTGGATAAACCTGTGCTGGCGGTGTTGCCGGGTAGTCGGGGTGGTGAGGTTGAGCGCCTCGGCACTCTGTTTCTCGAAGCGTCCCGTTGGCTCCAGGCACGTCGCCCGGATCTGCAGCTGGTTATTCCCTGCGTCAATCGGGATCGTGAGCGGCAGGTGCGTGAGCTGGTTGAATCCCTGGAGGTGAGCTTGCCGGTCACGCTGGTTCGTGGTCGGTCGAGGGAGGTGATGGCTGCCAGCGATGTGGTGCTGCTGGCGTCGGGTACCGCGACACTGGAGGCGATGTTACTGAAAAAACCGATGGTGGTAGGTTACCGGCTCAGCGATTTCAGTTACAAGATACTGTCCAGATTGGTCAAGGTTCCCTGGGTGGCGCTTCCTAATTTGCTGGCCCAGGAGCAACTGGTGCCCGAGTTGTTACAGGACGACGCAACGCCGGAGAAGTTGGGGGCGGCGGTTCTGGAAAGGCTGGAAAACGAACAGGAGCGCGACAGGCTGCATCAGGCGTTTCTGGAGTTGCACCAGGCGCTGCGCCAGGGCGCCGACGAACGTGCGGCGGCAGCGGTGTCTGAGCTGCTGGAGTCTCGAAGCTGATGGCGGCCAAGGCATTACCTCCTTTTGAATGTTCCTATCGCGGCTCGCTGCTGGCCGGTGTGGATGAAGTGGGGCGCGGCCCGCTCATCGGAGCGGTTGTGACGGCCGCTGTGATTCTTGATCCAGCGCGGCCTATCCCCGGGCTGGCGGATTCCAAAAAGCTTACCGAAAAGAAACGCCTGCGATTATATGACGATATTCTGGAAAACGCGGCTGCCTGGAGCCTGGGCCGATGCGAGGCCAGTGAAATCGACGAGCTGAATATCTATCAGGCGACAATGCTGGCCATGAAGCGTGCCGTTGAAGGGCTCTCGATAGCCCCGGAGTACGTTCTTGTGGACGGGAACCGTTGCCCGAAGTGGCAGTGGCCATCCGAGCCCGTGATCAAAGGTGATAGTCGGGTTGAGGCGATCAGTGCTGCCTCTATCCTGGCAAAGGTGACGCGAGATCGCGAGATGGAGGCGTTGGATGTCCGGTTTCCGGGTTTTGGGCTCTCCCAGCACAAAGGGTACCCCACGCCTGTGCATCTCGAGGCGCTCAATCGCCTTGGGGTGACCCCGGAGCATCGCCGATCCTTTCGGCCGGTAAAAATGGCGCTGGATGCCGTCGGGGTTTATGGAGGTTCGTCCGCGCCTGTTCAGGAGTTGAACTATCCTGCCGATTTATTTGAAAATATCGATTGACAGGGTGCGGGGTCGGCGGTAGTATACGCGCCACGTTGACAGGGGCAACCCAGTTAACAAACAGTTTGATGCGGGGTGGAGCAGTCTGGTAGCTCGTCGGGCTCATAACCCGAAGGTCGTTGGTTCGAATCCAGCCCCCGCTACCAATCCAGAAAAGCCAGCTTTTGCTGGCTTTTCTCGTTTCCGGGGCCAGTGTTTTGTTCTGGCCTTGTTTCTTGCAAGGCAGGCCAGTTTTACTGGTCTGCCTTTTTTGTTTCCGCTTCTCTGCGATGTGCCGGTGTCCCCTCAATTCCTTTCGATTTCCGTCTTGCATTATGGTGACGGAAAAATGACGATTTTTTATCTATAAAAATGACATTTATCGCATCATCATCGGCGTCGGTTTTATAGAATTTCACAAAATCGACGGAAATATGGTGGTGAATAACCGTGAAACGCGTCATTTATATGTCAAGGGCATGGATTGCCGCGTTGTTGGTAGGGATGGTGCTCGCGGGGTGCGGCGGCGGTGGTTCCGGGGGTAGTGAATCCGCGACTCAATCTGGCAGCCTACCCAATACCGGAAGTAGTGTTGGCAGTGCTCAGCCGGTTGCAGAGCGCTCTGCTGTATTGAGCTGGTCTGCGCCTATGACTCGTGTAAACGGTGAGTCGATCGCGATGGGAGAGCTGGACAGATACGTGATTCGTTACGGGCAGGATGCTAATGATCTGTCCAGAGAGATCACCGTAGATGGTGCCAGTGGTGAGGCAGAGATGTCCTATGTGGTCGATAATCTTGATGCGGGTACCTGGTATTTCACCATCCAGGTTCAGGACACTGCCGGTCTTCTGAGTGAGCCTTCTGAGCCGGTCAGCAAGACCATCCAGTCCTGAGCAGGCATACCGGTTCAGAACATTGGGTCTGCGATTGGTAGTTTCAGAGTGAAAGTGGTGCCTTCGCCCGGCCGTGAGTCGACGTTGATCTCCCCTCGGTGTTTCTCCACCACCGTTTTAACGAACGAAAGCCCCAGGCCGGTGCCATGCGCTCCGGCTATCTCGCTGCGCTTCTGTCGATGATAGCGGTCGAACAGTAAAGGCAGTTCCTCCGGATCAATGCCATAGCCCTCGTCTGATATGGCCAGACAGGCCAGATGCGCTGCCTGATAGACGTGAACGCTGACTGCAGAGTCCGGGGGGCTATATTGCACGGCGTTGGTCAAAAGGTTGATGACGGCCCGTTCCAGAAGTTCGGCGTTGCCTTTCAGCCAGAGGTCTTCGGTACCGTTCAGCACGATCGAAATGCCTTTTTCCTGGGCCTGCTCGCACACACTGTCCCGAGCGTTCTCAACAATCGCCAGAAATTCGCATTCGTAGAACCGGGTTTCGGTCAGTTGCTCGGCGCGAGCCAGCTGCACAAACTCTTCGGCCAGATGATAGCTACGCCGCGCCAGCCGCCCCAACTGGTCGAGTTGGTTGGCGTCAATATGGCTGGGATCCCGTTTCAGTTGTTCAATCAGGGCCAGCTGAGAGACCAGAGGTGAGCGAACATCGTGTGAGATGAAGTCGATCGCCTCACGATGCTGCCGTTGCTGCTCCCGGAGTTCGGAGATGTCTGAGATGTTGGCAATAATGCCAAACTGGCGACTGTTTTGCAGGGCAAAAGGTGCCAGGTGGATGAGAAAATCTTTACCGTTCAATGTCAGGTCTACGGTTCGGCTTTGTCTCAGGGTCAGCGCCTCTGAAATGGTTTCGAACCAGGGCGGCAAGTCCCGGGGGTCGTGGCCATCAAGGAGGGTGGCCAGGGGCATGCCGCTGAGGCTTGGCATAGGCTCGCAAAACCAGTCTTCAATGTGACGGTTGGTAAACCGTATAACGCCTAATTCATCGGTCACGATGATGCCATCGGGCATGTGCTCGAAGCTGTGGCGAATAAACGCCTGCATTTCTGCCAGCTTCTGGGTGGCAATGCGCACTTTCTCGATCCGGGCCGAAATGTTTTCCCGGGGCCCCTTCTGGCGTTCACTGTCTGCATGGGGCTCCAGCTCCAGCTGGTTCAGATAGCGCTGGATGACCTCCCGACTGAGGTCGTTCGGCAGTGTCAGGCCGAGCAGGTAGCTGGTGCCGCCACGAATCAGCGTTATCCAGCTTTGGTTCTGCTGGTGTTCCCACCGTCCTGCCGTTTCCGTGGGTGGGGCCTGGGCAAGGGTCATTTCCTGTACTTCCAACAGGTCATCCTCTGCTGCCAGCAGCCATCCGGGTGGGTGGAACAGCGCACGCAAGTGCATCAGCAGTTGGTGAGGATGCCGGTTCGAAGGTTCAGGGAGGGATAGCCGCGGCGTTCTGGTCATCTCGTCCAGTTGCCGGTTGAGAAAGCGATTGGTCATGGCAAGCCGGAGTGCACTGGCAATGGGCATCGCGGCCATCGGCAGAATCAGGGCGTTGGCTACGGACAGCTGAACCCGGGCCCCAATTAGCAGCAATACATAACCGGCTACCAGTCCTGCGGCAATGGTTGCACATGCCAGCAAGGTGGCAGCAGGGCGCAGGCGAGGAAGAAGCAGAGCTAACAACAACAGCACGAGCAGGTTCAGTGCGGGTGCTACCCAGGGCTCCGCCGGCACGATCAGTATATTCTGCTTACTCGCGGAATAGACATTGGCATGGAATTCCACCCCGGACATTGGTCGGCTCAGACCGGAAAACGGCGTTGGCAGTATGTCGCCAAACCCCGCAGCGGTAGCGCCGACCAGAACGGTTTTGCCGGCAAACTCCTGCGGTGAGGGCGGGTGGCTCAGCACGCTCGCGTAGGAGTAGGTGGGTAAGGTGCCGGCCCCGCCTGCCAGGGGCACCAGCCGATAATCCTCCCGGACGTTGATGTAGTTCGGCAATTGCGCCTGCATCTGATTCGATATTGGCAGGTGAGCGGCGAGTGACAGGGTCGGCCATAATCGGCCGGCAAGGCCGTTGTACAGATAGAGCCCGCGGGCGACGCCATCTGTGTCCAGCTCGATATGGGCATGCCCGATTGCCCCTGCGGCACCTGCCAGGCTGGGTGTGGGGAGTTGTTCACTGATCAGCCGTTCCCGGGTTGGAGCGGTAAGATAGGCTGGTAGAACAACGTTGCCATGGCGGGCCATGGCGCTAGCCAGTTCCTCATCGCCCGGCCCGGCTTCCGGAAACAGGATGTCGAGTACAATGGTTTCTGCGCCCGCTTGCCGCAAGGTGTCGATCAGCGAGGCATGCAGACTTCGGTCCCAGGGCCATCGGCCAACCTGTTCCAGGCTGAACTCGTCAATGGCAATGATGGCCACCGAATCATCCATGGGCGCTGGCCAGGTTGTGATCGCCCTGTCATACATCCAGTCATTGATTCGACTCGGCAGCTCAGTCGCCTGAATCAGTAGCAGGGTGGTGACGAGTAGCAGGCCCAAGGACCACGGTGTTGTTGTTATCGGTAACCAGTCCCTTCGCATCGGCCTTTTTGTCGTAGAAGGTTAGTCGAGATACAGCTCCCTGCCCGGGCCCCAGCGACTGGCAAGAGGGCCGTCAGAAAGCGCTTTGACGCGGACAAAATACCTTCTTCCGGGAATCAGGCGCAAGGCCGCAGTGGTATCGGCGATATCGGCTTCCTTGATGATATTGCGAAACGCCGGCTCTTCAGCCAATTGCAGACGGTAATCCGTGGCGGTGTCGATGTTTTCCCAGAACACCCGAACCTGGCTGTCCAGATAGTTCACGCTGATAATCCGGACTGGCGGCAGAGTGCCGTTAACAACGATCTTGCGCGGTTCGGAGGTGGCAACAGAGCTGCCTCCCGCCTCCGTAACCACGCGCCAGTAATACTGGCCGGGGCTCAGGGGGCGCGACGGAAGCGCCTGGCTTTCCGGCGCCCACTCGCTGGTTGTCACCAACTGCCGGAAGCTGTCATCTTCGGCGATCTCCACCCGGGCAACTTCGTTGGCGCCATTGAGTTGCCAGCGGAATTCCGGCATGTCGTCGTTCACGCTCTCGCCATCAGCCGGTGCGGTGAGGTCCGGCTTTTTTGCCTGAAGGTCTACCTCAAGTTCCGCGGTACCGGGCATTCCGGCAATACCGCGCTGATCAATCGCGGCGAGCTGGATTTCGTAGCGGCCATTGTCAAGTTGGGCGATGTCGAAACGGGTACCAGCCACATCACGACTCTGCACCCAGGTGCCTGATGCCTGGTCAAAAATGTCCAGCCGATAGGCCGGGTAACCGCCTGCCTGCCAGGACAGTTCGGCCGGAAGCTGAGTAAGCACCGATGGCAAGGGATTCATGGTTGGCGCTGGCGGAAGTTGCCGAATATTCAGGGCGCCTCCGTTGGCGGTGGAAACACTCGCGCCATAGCCGGCTGGAATGCGGCGGGTGTTGCCTGGCTGGCCGAAGTCCACCACACCTTCGGTAACCTGCACGCTGCTGCCGTTGGTGGTGGCTTGAATGGCAAATACCGTACCCCGGACCGCGGCGACAGCGGATGGTGTTTCGATTTCGAAGCGGGCTCCGCCCTCAATGACCGGGCGAACACGGGTGTGAACCTCGCCCCGTTGCAGGCGAAGCCGGGTGTCGACCATGCCCGATTTGCCAAACTGGGTCAGGCGATTGAACATGAGGCGGGAGTTCGGGGAGATCCGGAGTTCCGAGCCGTCGGCCAGTTCAATGGTTGCCGATCCGGCACCGGAGAGAATTTCGTCGCCAACCCGGACAATCGAATCTTCGGACAGAGGGAGTTTTCGCCCATCCATTCCGGAGATCTGTTGCACGTTGCCGGTGACCGCAATCACCCGGGCCGGTTCGGGCTGACGTTTCAGCCAGTTTACGGGAATGCGCAGGGTATCCCCGGCGCCGAGTTTGGCGTTGCTGGCCAGGCCATTATGCTCCAGCAGTCGTTGCTGTGTGGTCTGCTGGGAAAGCAGCGTCTGGGTTATGCTCGCAACCGTATCACCCTGGCGTAAGGTATAAACCCACTCCGGGGCATTGTCCCGTTGTTGGCTGCCGGATACCGCAGAACCCCGTGCGATTGACAGCTCCGCGACAGTGGTCGCTGGTACCATGAACGCCAGTGCAAGGAAGGCCAGGGTTTTCAGGTGCTTGCTCAGAGCGTCAGGCATTTGCAGTGTCATCGTTCCGAATTTCGTTTGCGTCACCGGGCTTGATGGCTTCGAGCCGATAGCCTCGCTGGTAGATGGTCTTGATGCGAAATCCGTTTTCAGGGTTGAGCCCGAGCCTTCTGCGAAGGCGGCTCATATGCGTATCCACCGTGCGGGTATTGATGTCCCTGGTCAATCCCCACACCCGCTCCAGCAGCATTTCGCGGGTGAGCAGGCGGCCCTGGTTCTGGAACAGGAACAGGGTCAGGTCGAAGTCCTTGTCGGTGAGCGTTAGTGGCTCCCCGTGCAGGAGAATTATGCGTTGGTTGGTGTTGATCTCGAAGGGCCCGTAGACCAGAACCTCCTTTTCGATTTCCGGGTTGCTGCGGCGGGCCAGTGCATTGATGCGTGCGACCAGTTCAGCCGCTCGTGCCGGTTTGGCGATATAGTCGTCGGCGCCGGCATCCAGGGCACGAACGATGTCGGTTTCACTGTCACGCTGGGTCAGGAAAACGGCCGGCACAGGCCATTTCAGCTGTGCCCGGATGTTCTCCAGTACCTCAATTCCGGTCATGTCCGGGATCTGCCAGTCCAGAATGATCAGATCATAACTGCGGTGCAAAACGGCACCGAGAAACGATTGGCCGGTCGGAAAGCTGTCACAGTGATGTCCTTTCTCTGAAAGGATGGACTGGATGTGCTGCGCCTGTTCGTGTTCGTCTTCCAGCAGAGCAATGCGCATTAAGCCTGGCCCTCGATCGTGTTGCCTGGTTTATATACCGTAGCGCAGAGCCCTTGGTCAGACCCTGCAGTGTCGGGGATTATCCCAAAAAATGAGTTCCCGTTCAGTATCGTTATGTAGAATTCCGTAAGTCCACCGCTGGCCGGCCGTTGTGATCATCAACTGTTTGTCGGCAGCCGGGGAAATTGCTGCAGCCCCAGAACCAGCCTTTTTTGCTTTTGCGCCGCACCAGGGGCGAGAAACAGTGGGGGCAGGGTACCGGTTTCTGGCTGGTTCCGTCCTCGGGTTGATGGTCCTCCAGGGGGCGGGTGCCCTTGCAGGCGGGGTACCGGGTGCACGCAAAAAACGCACCGAACTTGCCCTCCCGTTCAACCATCGGCGCCCGGCATTTCGGGCAGTGAATGGCGGTGCCTGGTGTCTCTGTATTCGCCAAACCCGCAGCGGGCGCTTGCGCCATGAATCCGCGGATTTCATCTTTGAGGGATTCCAGAAACGCTCTTGGGTCCTCTTCGCCCCGGCGAACGCCCTCGAGAGTGGCCTCCCAGACAGCGGTGCGATCCGGCGTACGAATCGATTCCGGTAGCGCCGCGATCAGGGATTTCCCCTTGTCGGTGGCGCGGATAAAGCGTTTTTCCCGGAACAGGTAATCGCGGCGGAACAGCGTATCGATAATGGCTGCGCGAGTCGCTTCGGTGCCAAGGCCATCGGTTTCCCGCAGCGTTTTTCTCAGCTCGTTGTCGGCGACAAAACGGGCGATATTGGTCATGGCCGATAGCAGCGTGGCATCGGTGAAGTGTTGTGGCGGCTGGGTTTTGCGCTCGTTAGTCTGGGGGTCAGTGCAAAGGACCGGCTCGTTTTTTTCCAGTCTTGGCAACGGAGCTTTTTCTGGCTCTTGCCCGGGTTCCCGCTTGCGGATTTCCAGCGTTTTCCAGCCTGGCTCGATCACGGCTGTCTCGGTGGCGCGAAAGCGATAGTCCTGAATCGCGACCGTCAGCCGGCCTTCCCGATGCACGGCGTCAGGTGCAAACTGCATCAGATAGAATCGACTGATCAGATCGTAGATTTTCTGTTCGGCCGAAGACAGCTTGCCGTTTGGTGCGGGCCGCACTGTGGGAATGATTGCGTGGTGGGCATCCACTTTTTGGTCATTCCAGGCGGCAGAGCGGCGTTCTGTACCGGTTTTCTCGCAGAATCCGGACAAATCCGGGGCGACACGGGCGATGGCACGAATCACCGCCTCCCGTTGGCTGAAATGCTCCTCTGGCAGGTAGCGGCTGTCTGACCTTGGGTAGGTAATCAGTTGATGGCGTTCGTACAGGTTTTGGGCGGTGTCGAGCACGTCTTTCGCGCCCATCCGGTATAGTCGTCCAGCCTCTATCTGGAGTGCAGACAGCGACAGAGGTAACGGCGGCGGTTCCGGGCGATCGCGTAACCGGGCTTCATCAATTCTGCCGGGTCGACCGCTGATGGCGGCGACAATCTGCTCGGCTACCGACTTGTCCAGCAGCCGGTTTTCTTCATCCAGATGATCCTGAAATTCGTCACCGGGTAACCAGCGAGCAATGAACGGTCGCTGGTCGGCCTCCGGCTCGCTGGCCTGGAAGGTGGCTTCGACCCGGTACCAGGGCTTGGGCTGGAAGTGCTCGATGGTGTTGTCTCGATCCACCACCAGGCCCAACACCGGAGTTTGTACCCGACCCACGGAGAAGACGCCCTGTTCGCCCCGGGTTTGATAGCTGAGGGTATAAAATCGGGTGAGATTGATGCCATAGAGCCAGTCGGCCCGCTGTCTCGCCAGCGCAGAATGGGAGAGTGGGCGGAACTCCCGGTTGTCTCGGGGGTTCTGTATGGCGCGGGCTACCGCCTTGGGGGTAAGGTCGTTGATCAGTATCCGTTTTACCGGTGCCTTGGTGCCGAGATAGCGCAGGACTTCGTCGACCAGTAGCTGGCCTTCACGGTCGGGATCGCCGGCGTGGGTGATGAGGTCGGCCTTGCGAACCAGGGCTTCAAGAACTTTGAATTGCAGGCGCACGCTGTCTTTGGGCGTCAGTTGCCAGGGTTCCGGGAACATGGGCAGGTCTTCAATGCGCCATTTTTTCCAGGCCGGGTTATAGCGCGCAGGCTCGGCGGGCTCCAGCAGGTGGCCTATACACCAGCTTACCGTGGCAGCATCCGGTCCTTTACCGCAGCGTATCCAGCCCTGGCCTTTCTCGTGGGGGCCGGGCAGTGCGGCGGCGATGGCCCTGGCCAGACTTGGCTTTTCGGCGATGTACAGGTGCATGGGTATCTGGGGATTGGTTGCTGGCAGGGGAATGTGTCGCTTTGAGGCTTTTGTGTCAAGGGCTTCGGGGTTCCGCGGCGTACTGTAGTAGACTGTTTACACAGCAGGTCGGGACATTGATGCTTAAAGTCCGGAGTAGGTGTTTTATGAAAGTACAGGAAAGCATAGAGGAAAAGCTGGTCGCGGGCTTTAACGTCAGCGTGATTTCTGTGGAGAACGAAAGCCATATGCATTCGGTGCCACCCAACTCTGAAACCCATTTCAAGGTAACGCTGGTTTCAGCGGATTTTGAAGGGCAGATGAAGGTGCGGCGCCACCAGGCAATTTACAAGGTTCTGGCTAATGAACTGGCGGGGCCGGTGCATGCTCTGGCATTGCATCTGTATACGCCGGAAGAGTGGACGGCCAGTGGTCAGGCGTCTCCGGTTTCGCCCAACTGTATGGGCGGGTCGAAAGGTGATGCAGCAATGGACAAGAAGCTTCAACAAGGAGCTAATGGATGAGCCAGTTTTTTCAGATTCACCCGGAAACACCGCAAAAGCGTCTGATCAAGCAGGCGGTGGAGATTTTGCGCAAGGGTGGGGTGATTGTCTATCCCACAGATTCAGGCTACGCACTGGGCTGTCACCTTGGTGACAAGCAGGCGGCAGACCGTATCAAGCGAATTCGGCGCCTGGACGACAAGCACAACTTCACCCTGGTGTGTCGTGACCTGTCAGACATCGGGGTTTATGCCAAGGTGGACAATACCCAGTATCGGTTACTGAAGAATTTCACGCCGGGCCCGTACACCTTTATTCTGGACGCGACCAGCGAGGTGCCTCGCCGGTTGCTGCATCCCAAACGGCGGTCTATCGGCATCCGGGTTCCGGACAACGAGATTGTTCGGGAATTGCTGGGTGAGCTGGGTGAGCCGATTATGAGCAGCACCCTGATTCTGCCGGGTGAAACCGAACCTTTGACCGATCCTTACGATATTCGCGAGACCCTCGGGCATGAGCTTGATCTGATTATTGATGGCGGTTTCTGCGGTATGGAGGCTACCACGGTGGTCAACTTTACCGGTGATGTGCCTGAAGTTACGCGGGTGGGCAAGGGTGATCCGGCCCCGTTTCAGGTTTGATCTGATTAGCAGTTACCCCCGGGCTTTCAGGCCCGGGTATTCAGGCTGAAGGCGTAGCGTTGCTGCGCTGTGATACCTGTCTCGGCGGGTGTGGCGGTGCGGCGAAGGCTGTCATAGCGGTGGATGACATCTTGCAGTCCATTGAACTGCTGGTTTTCACTGAGCAGTGAATCCAGCAGGGAATTGTTCACGCCATAAGCCTGATTGAGCTTGAGCGCATTATCCATGAAGTGCAGGGTGGGTTCGGTCACGCTCAAGCGGCTTAACGCCTCACCAAATCCCCGGTTGTTGTTGAGATCCTGTTGTATCCTCTCCCGCACCTGGTCGGGAATTTTGCCGTCCAGCTGAATGCTGCCTTGCTCGGTTTTGCTCACGCTCAGCGCCGTTGCCGGGTGTACGTTGTATTCGGCAAGTTTGTGCCGCAGAGTTTCGCGAACGTAGGACAAATCCTGGGCTACCGTCTGTTTGTACTGGGTCAGTGGCAATTGCCGGGTTTTCTGGCTGGCGGGGTTGCGATCCTGCCATTGGGACGGTGTGAAGCGGTCGTCGGTGCTGCTCTGGGGCTCGCTTGCGGTGGCGCCTTCATTGGTTTTTCCGGCGGGTACGTCAGTGCGTGGCGCGCGGTTGTCCATGGCTTGCTGAAAGCGCGTGCTGGCCTGTAACAGTGATGTCAGCAATGACATGGTTGCCTCCCCTGAACGGAAAATCTCTGCCGGATATCACGGAATTAGTCCGTGATGCACCAGGCTTTGCAGGTTTCGGGCCAATCTGCCTTGCCTTCTGGTTTGAGTGTGCCGGGACGAATGTAAAACATTGCAAGGAATGACATAGCGGGCGCGTCCGGATGATCTGCGTCATAAAAAAATTGATGCATATCTATAAAGTTATGCGCCAATTCGCCGTCATTACTCTTGGATGTCCAGATCATCTTCTGTTGTCGGGGTCACATGAAAAAACAATCCTCAATCCGTTTCCTGTTATTGGCAGCACTGGCTGCGGCTTTCACCGTCATTCTCGTGTTTACGGTTGTTTACAGCGCGCAGTCCCAGCGAGCCCACCTCGAGGATTTCAGCCACAAATACGTGGATGGTCTGGCAAAGTCCTTTTTCGATGGCCTTAACACCATGATGGTGACGGGTACCATTAATAACCGTGATGTTCTACGGGAGAAGGTGATGGCTCCTGAGGACGTACTGGATGTTCGGGTGATCCGCAGCGATCAGCTTAATGCCATGTACGGTGCAGGTAATGCCGCCGAACAACGCCGTGAGCCGCTGGACATGAAAGCGCTGGATGGTGAACGGGTAGAGCACTATTCGGAGAACGACGCGGGTCGTGTCTACACGTTGATCGAGCCGGTTATTGCCAGCGAAAACTATCAGGGCGTGAACTGCCTCGGCTGTCACCAGGCCCAGGAAGGGGACGTGCTTGGCGCTATTCGGGTCGACTATTCTTTGGCGGAGAGCGACGCGCGCCTGCAGCAGCAGTTGATGGTGAGTGGCGGTATCCAGATTCTGATCTTTGTGGTTATTTTCATACTGACTACCGTAGTGTTGGGGCGCCTGGTGTTTTCCCGCTTACGTCGGCTACACGACCGAATGGATGAAATCTCCCGCAATTCGGATCTCTCCATAGAGCTGGAGGTAACCCGAAACGATGAGATTGGTTCGGTCTCTCGTGCGTTCAATCGGATGGTCGCCAAGATCCGCGCCAGCATGCATACGGTGATGGACAACGCAGAACAGGTTGAAGCGGCGGCCCGCACCATTGCCGGTAAGGCAGAGACCACCGAGCAGGAAGTGCTGGCCCAGAAAGACAATACCGACCAGGTGGCCAGTGCCACCACCGAGATGGCCGCTTCCGCGGTGCAGGTTCGAGAGAACGCGGTGACTACCGCACGGAAATCGGCCGATACCACCAAATCGGCAGAAACCGGAGAGCATCTGGCTAGAAATGCGGTTCAGGGTATTGAATCTCTGAACGCGGAAGTCCAGAACGGTGCGCAGCGTATTGAGCAGTTGGATCAGCGGACAACGGAAATGGCCTCACGGCTGGAGCTGATTTCCGAGATTGCCGACCAGACCAACCTGTTGGCCCTGAACGCGGCGATTGAAGCGGCCAGAGCTGGTGAGCAGGGCCGGGGATTTGCCGTGGTCGCAGACGAAGTCCGGGCGCTTGCCTCGCGCACTCAGGCGTCCACTGAGGAGATTCGCCAAACCATTGAGGGGCTGAAAAAAGAGGTGGTGGATTGTGTCGGTACCATGCGCCATGCCTCGGAACTTGCCCAGCATCAGGTGGATTCAATTCTGAAAGTGGAAACCGAGCTGCAAACCATTGCTGCAGCGGTGCGTGAAATCACGGGGCTGAATGAGGAAATGGAGAGTGCGGCTAACGAGCAGAGCGAAGTGTCGGACTCCATCAATCAGAACGTGATTGAAATCAGCCGCTCTGCCGAGCAGACCTCCAGCGATGCCCAGGAGACCGCGCGAATTGCAGGGGATCTGCTGGCCATGGCGGAAACCCTGCGCAAAACCATCGAGCAGTTCCGCCTGTCCCAGAGCTGAAATGGGCGATATACCGGGGCACTCAGCCCCGGTGATCAGACACAAACGGATTGGTGGCGCGTTCCTGGCCAAACGTAGACATGGGGCCGTGGCCACAGATAAAGCTAACGTCATCCCCGAGCGGGAACAGCTTTTCCCGGATAGAGTGAATCAGGGTGTTGTAATCGCCTTTCGGGAAATCCGTGCGGCCAATGGAACCATTGAACAGCACGTCACCCACCTGGGCCAGTTTTGAGCCTCGATGGAAAAACACCACATGGCCAGGGGTGTGGCCCGGCGTGTGCAGTACTTCCAGGGTTTCATTGCCAACGGTCACTGTATCCCCGTCTTCCAGCCATCGATTGGGCGTGAACACCTCCGGCGCCGGAAACCCGAACATCTGTGCCTGCATGGCCAGGCCCTGAATCCAGAAGTTGTCGTCCTTGTGCGGGCCTTCAATGGGCAGCCCCGCTGATTTGGCCAGCTCCGCCGTGCCGCCGGCGTGATCTATGTGGGCGTGGGTGAGAAGGATCTTTTCCAGAATCACGCCTTCGTCCTCGGCTGCCGCCAGAATGCGATCCAGGTCCCCGCCAGGGTCGACCACCGCTGCTTTGTGGGTTTCGGTACACCAGAGCAGGGTGCAGTTTTGTTCAAAGGGTGTGACGGGTACGATCTTGTACTTCAGCGACATACTGTTCCAGTTTGTTCAGATTTGATTTTGCGGTAGAGAGCATCCGGGGCAATGTCTGCTTCGTTGGGCCAGCAGATGGCTCCGAACTCATCAACTTTTGCTTGAGCAAAGAATGCCGGGTCTTTCAGGGGCTCGAACATCGGGCCAAACAAACGATCTGCAAGGCTGATCTCGCCGTGAGTACCATCATCGAAGGTGACGGCCAGTACGTAATCGGCCTTGGCTTCCACATGGGTGACTCTGGGCATGCTGTTCATTCCAATGGCTCTATCTTCTTCAGTGGCTGGTGCAGCTCGGCAAGGCGCCAGTCTGCGATAAGGTCCTGCCGGTGTTCAAAGGCCCATTCGATAACCATCGCTTTGGCTCTTTTGGGCAGTTTGCCCTCAACAATCTCCAGCGTTTCGATCAGAATGATGGCCTCGTGTTCCCCATAATAAGCGTGAAAATGGGGAGGATTATGGTCATCGTAATACATCCGTATCAGAATGCCGAAGAATTCACTGATGGTTGGCATGGGCCCTCCGTGGCTCATAAGGTGTCATATTTTGGTAGACCGATAATAACAATCTGCGGACAGGTGAGCTATTGAAGAACTACCTCCAGAAAATCCTTCAGGGCCAGGCGATTAACTACGAGGCCTTTCTGAAGAAGCTGCCGGATTCCCAGCGTCGGCGGCATCGGGAGCTGTTCGCAACGGAGAAGGTTGGCGCCAATCGCTGGCAGGTAACCATTCTTGATGAAGCTGCGTTTGCAGAGTTACATCGACAGGCCGCTTCACCCGTTAGCAGAGTAGATGCGGCGAAGAAGGGCGATTCCCACCGCCACGGCACCGATGTGAGTTTTCTGCTGGTATATCATCACGCCCTGACAGGCAACCGGCCGGATTCGGTGGTGATTACCGGAGATTCGGTGGATATCGGTTTTCGGCCAGCGCCCCGGGTGCTGGTGGTGGAGAATGAGCGAAATTTCTATTACTACCGACAGATGCTGGCCTTTGCCGGTGACTGCCTGGGCCAGACAGTTGATCTCACAAACAGCGATGTCGTGCTCGGTGGCGGCAATCGGATTACCGGTACTGCGGATTTGAACTGGCTGACCAGTTACGATGAGGTGCTCTGCGCCTTTGATTACGATGCCGGCGGCCTGCAGATGTTTTCATCGGTGCGATCGGCACTGGGCGACAAGGCCTGCTATCTGCAGCCGGCTGACTGGCAACCTTGGCTGAGCCGTTTCCGCAAAACCCCGGACTCCACCGAAAGGTTTACAAAAGCCCTGTCGCTGGCGGAAGATCTGGAGTTTGTGTCGCTGGCGCAGGCCTTCCGGGCCACCGGCAAATTCATGGAACAGGAGATGATTCTGGATGAGTGATTCACAGGCGAGCGCGAGCACGTTCACCTTCGGCATTCGCCGCCTGGTGCTGGTGGACTCCGCCGGCTTCTGTTACGTGGAAATTCCGGTAGACAACCACGGCCTGATTCTGGGGCCGGGCAACCTGGGTAAATCCAGCTTGCTGAACTCCCTGCGCCTGTTCCTGTTGCCAGAGAATAACTTCAAGAACAGCCGCAAGAAATTTGCCTTCCGCAACGCCAGCGCCGGCAGTTTCTACACCAACGAGGAAAGCTACCAGCACTATTTCCC
This sequence comes from Marinobacter nauticus, assembly GCF_003634635.1. Classification (GTDB taxonomy): domain Bacteria; phylum Pseudomonadota; class Gammaproteobacteria; order Pseudomonadales; family Oleiphilaceae; genus Marinobacter; species Marinobacter nauticus. Next base: position 50,789 of record NZ_RBJB01000007.1, read on the forward strand.
CAGCCAGTTCAGCTTCCTGATTATGGAAGCGGAGAACCCGGCCGGCACCCATTGCCAGATCCTGTATCGCGACAACGCAAGCCAGCTTAGCTACGGCCGGGCCTTTGTACCGGTCAGTTACGACCAGTTGCGACCTTTGTTCTGGAACGGCGACGATGAAGATGGCATTGGCCAGGCGGTGCCGGAGCTCTCATTCACCCGGCTGTCGGAGGCGCTGAAAAAGCTCTCGAAAGAGACCAGGCTGGTCAACGACCCGGCCAAACTGAAAACCATGCTCTACAGCAGTGAGTTGATGAACGCCGACGCGGTGCGCTACTCCGTGCTGCCCCTGGGCGAATCGGACGAACGCCGGGTGCAATCACTGCGCACCCTGATCCTGCTGCTGTTCGAGATGAAGGCGGACGATCAGGCCATGGCCAACGCCGTGGCCAGCATTATCGAAGCGGACAAGAAGTTTGCTGACGATGCCTTTGACTTCAACATCGACGATTTCCTCAATCGCCACGATCAGCTCAAGCAGCAGCAAAGCCAGCTCAACCGTATCGAGAAAGAGCGACACCGGTTTGAGAAGCTGAACCGGGACTACCAGGCCTACCAGACCTTGCTGCGCAGCCAGCACGAGTTTGCCGCCTTCCGGGACGGGGTGACCAACGCCTTGGCCGATATTGCTGCCAAACGCGGGGCGGCGCTTGAGGCTTTCAACGATCAGAACGACACCCTGCGCCACGTGCTGCAAACCCTGAAAAAACTGGAGCAGGATGCCAGCGGTTTGAAGGGCGAGATTCGCTCCGCCGATCGGCGTATCAAGCAGGCCGAACAGAGCCAGAAAGACGGTGAGCTGCTGATCTCGCAGTATGGCGATATGACCCTGCAGGAAATTGCAGAGATCCAGACCGAAGAACTGGAAAGCAAGAAAGGCCACCTTGCTGCCCTGAAAAGCGCCGCCCAGGCGGAAATCCGACTGGAGCAGATTCAGCGCAAAAAGCAGGATCTGGAGCGCAAGCTGGAAACCCTGAAAGACCGGGAGAGCAAACAGCAGTGGCAGTTGCAGAACCAGCTGGACGAAACGACCGCTGCGCCGTTGCGGGCGGTTGATCCCCGGCTGATGATGGCGAGCCCCGGCCAGGATCTAGATGCCGATAGCAAAGCCACCATTGAAGCCTTCGCGCGCCTGTTTGCCCCCAACGATCGCGGCTTTGACTGGTTTGATACTGAATACGAGAACCAGCCTGCCCGGCACACCAACTTTGCCGAGCAACGCCATAATATTGAAGGTGAACTTCATGGTCTGGAGAAAGAACGCTCAGAGCTGGCTGACACCGCCAATCAGGAACACGACCGACCTCAGTTGATCGAGCGCACGGACAAGGAAATCCGGTCTATCGAGAAAGATCTGGAAACGCTCCAGCGCTACCCGGCGGCGGCCACCACCCTGCGGGATGCCACCGAGGAGAAAAAGGCGGCGGAAGAGCAGCTTGCCAAGCTCGACGAGCAGGCCCGGCTGGAGCAGGAGAAACAGGACGCGGTTCAGGCGAAAGCCACGAGAGCAAAAGCAGAGAAAGATCGCACTGAAGAGCGAGAGCGCGAGCTGGCGGCCCTGAGTAAAAGTGTCGGCACTGTGGAGCACCGCTTCCCGCACCTGAGAGCGGTTGAAGCGGAGCAGCCACTGGACATTGATCGTGTATCGGCGGCCGCCTTCGACGCCCTGCAAAGCCAATTGGATGATCTGGAAGAGCGGCGCCGCAACATTCTCGACCACCTTCGCCAGTTTGTGTACCTGGGTATCCATGAAGATACCGAAGGGGAATTGCAGAAAGACAGCCCCGCGTCGTCTGTTATCCGAAGCACCTTCAAGAGCCTTTCAGATCTGTACGCCGGCATGGCCGAGCGCTGGAGTGTTCTGGAGCAGCAGGTCGGCATCCACAATGAAACCGTCGCCAGCTACCGCCAGGCCCTGAAGTCCAACCACGAACACATTGCACGGTTCGAGGCCCAGCTCAATCGGGAACTGGACGGCGTTCGCATCAACGATCTGGTGGAAATCCGGGTGGACATTCACACCGATCCTAAATTCCGCAATCTGGTGGAAGAAGCCAACAACATTGACCCGTATGGCAACCAGCTGCAGTCCGACGCCTTCTACGACCGCCTGCGGGTGTTCGTGGCGGACTTTTTCGGGGAGCAGGGCGGCAGCAAACGCCTGACCATGGATAAAGTCATCACCGGCATTTCCTATCGCACCCGCAAGGAGAACGCCGCCAACCTGGACAAGAAGGGCCAGTCCACCTCCACTACCGCACTGATCAACCTGGAACTGGTGTACCGCCTGCTCAAGCGGGTGCTGTACCCGGGTGTGCAGCTGTCGTTCCCCATGGTGCTCGACGAACTGGCCAGCGTGGATATCAGCCAGATGCCGTCGTTGCTGGAACGGCTGCGCAAGCAGGGATTCAACCTGTTCTCTGCCGCTACCCACAGCGCCAGCGCCGAAGTGATCTACCTGATTGGCCGGCACCTGGAAGTGGGGCAGATGCGCACCGCGCGGCCCTACAGCAAGGAACGCACTCTGGTGTTCTGGGGCGGCGCGGAAGGTTTTACTGGTGGTGAACCGCTGAGCCACTGGGCAGACCAGACCCAGAACAGCTTGCTGGAGCCGGTGGATGAGTAAACGCTTCAGCACCCTGGACACCACCCGGCTGCTGTTTGAGCACCCGAAAATCCTGTTCCGGATGATCGAGCGCATGGACCGCAATGAAGCCCGGTTCATCCGGGAAAGCGACCTGGTGGCCGAGGTGATGGATTACACTCGAGGCCTGGGCAAGGCCGATCGGGAGCGCGTGCGGCTGGCCCTGAACACCGACAATCTGTTTCGCAGTGGGCTGATCATCGACATCATCAAGGCCGACGGCGAACGCCGGCTGGTATTTCAGGACGCACTGATCAATCTGATGCGGGCCTGTAACGCCTCGCTCTACCAAGAGCTTACTGACGCCCGCCTGCGCGGCCATCTGGTGACTCTTCGGGATGTGCGCAATCGCCTGGAAACCAGCAGTTTCAGTGATGCTGATCCGGATTACACCGAGCTGCGGGACGATCTGAACGAGCGGGTCAGCCAACTGATCGGCCTGTTGCGCCAGAACGTGTTGCGCATGCAGACTATCAGTGCCCAGCTGGCGGACCTGTCCGGTGATGCCAGCCGGGCGCCGGAGAAGTACCTGGAGTTCCGCCAGAATCTGTTTGAGCAGATCGTGACCCTTTATGAACGCCATATCAAACCCACGCTGGTGTTCCTGAACCCGGACACCCGGCTGCCTGACGGCAGCAACCTGTTTGAAACCCTGGAAGCCATGGTACGCCTGCTGGAGGGTCACGACGACCATAGCCTGGCGGACCAGCTGTTCCGTTCCTCTATCAGCCTGAATGCCCTGTACAAGCCCATTCAGGCGGTGGCCCAGGAGGTTGAGCACTTCCTGCGCAAAACACGCCGGGGTATGGCCCAGTACAACGCCATGGAGCATTTCTACGGCAAGCTGCGTACGCTCAAAGACGACACCGAAACCCTCAGCCTGCGCCGAAAATGGCTCGAAGGCGGCGATTTTGCCCGCAGCACCGGCTTCCTGGTGGGCCTGCGGGCACAGCAGCGGCCCAAGCATTATGCCTTTGGCCAGTCGTCGAGCTACTACCAGTTGTTGTTCAGCGAACTGGAGCTGCGCCGGAGCGATCTGCGCCGCCAATCCGAAGTGCCGGTACTGCAGGAAGTGGCCGGAAGCGGCCGCGAAAGCCGGGTAGATGTTCAGCGCATCAACCAACTGTATCAATGGCTGGAAACCCTGGAATTGCGGCCCACGGCGGATCTGGTGCGGGAGCTTCACGGCCGGCTGGATGGCTTCATCCCGGGCTACCGTTTTGCGGACCTGCTGGCAGCCCTGAACCGGCTGGTCAATTCGCCGCCGGAGGGTATGCAGGTGACAACCACTAACCGTTTCCGCACCCTCGAACAGGCGCCGGATTGTGAACAGTTTGTGTACCGCAAACGACGCCTTGAAACCAATACGACTGATACAGAACAAGAGCCAGACCATGCCTGATTTCGTGGAAACCCGGGATACAGAGAGCACCCTGAACGAGCAGGGCGCGACCAGCTTCGAGCAGATCCTGCCGGCTCACAGTGCCGCCATCTACCGGGAGTTCCAGGCTGGCCGGGTGATTGTCCGGGATGTGTGGGACAACAACCGCTCGGAACTTCATGCCAACCCCCTCTACAACCTGCTGTATAACCACCTGTCTCACTTCCGTACTTTCTATGAGCATCTGGGTAGCGACCTGGTGTTCAATGAAACCGGCGCCTTTTTCTTCCTGAAAGAGAGCAGTGACGACGAAAGCGAAGAGCACGATGAAAACGCTTTCCGGGTGCAGGTGATATTGCTTCTGATCGGCCGTTACTTTGCCCGAAGCGGCAGAGATCTGGATTATCTGGGGCGGCCGGAAGCCGGTTTAAACGAGCAGGATCTGGCGAATCTGGGAGCGGATGAGGAGTATCAGGACATCCTTCGGGCCGCCCGTTTCGAGAAAGGGTTGAGCGAAGCGCTGGATTACCTGGAAAAGCGGAACCTGCTGTTCCGCTCCGGGGCAGGTCGTTATTTCCTGAGCTCTGCCGGCAGCTATTTCCTGCACCAGTTGGTACAGGAGTATGAGCAGAGTTAGTTGCCGCTCAGGCAAACGCCAGGTTGTTCCTGCCGCTGGTTTTCACGGAATACATGGCCTTGTCGGCGGTGGCCAGTAGAAGCTCAGCGGTCTGGCCGTTGTCCGGGTACAAGGCGATTCCCACCGAGGCACCAATGTGCACAGTCTGGCCCTGAATGTGAAACGGCTCATTCAGCACCTGGATCATTTTGCGAGCAATGGGTTGGGCATCGGCATCGTTGGTCAATGGCCCGGTTATGATCACGAACTCATCCCCACCCCGGCGCCCCACCACATCATTGGCCCGAATACTGTGCTTGAGCCTTCTCGCGACATTCCGTAGCAGCTCATCGCCAGCCTGGTGGCCCATGGTGTCGTTTACCGGTTTGAATTTGTCCAGATCCAGGAACATCAGAGCGAAGTGATGATGCTGGCGCCGTGCCTGCTCGATGGCTTGTTCCAGGTGGGTTTCCAGGGCCGTGCGATTTGGCAGGCCAGTGAGTTTGTCGAAATGTGCCAGCCGGAACATCTGCTTTTCTGCCTGTACCCGTGCGGTAATATCGCTGAATGTCAGGATCAGTTGCTGGATTTGTCCCCGGGCATTGCGTACCGGCGAAACCGTCAGCAGGTTGGGGAACGGATCATTATCGGGCCCGGTCAGCCAGACCTCGCCTTGCCAGGCATTTTCCGCGACAAGATGCCGGTGGATTTCTTCCCGGTCTATCTCCTTGCATCTGTCACTGTCGATAAATGCCATCAGGTTTGTATTGCGAAGTGTCTTCGTTGTTGCGCCGGTAATCTCGTTGAAGGCCGGGTTAGCACGAATAACCTGTAAACCGGTGTCACAAATCACGATGGCTTCGTGGGTGTGGTTAAAGACCTGCTGGGCCAGCCGAAGCTCATCGGTAGACCGGGCAATCTGGGAGGCCTGGTTGACCAGTGCATGCACAATCGGCATCAGTGAACGCCAGACCATTGTGCCGGCAAGGGCGGAGAGCATGAGTATCAGCACAACACTGATAACAATGTCTTCGATCACTTTACCGAACACACTGGAAGTCCTGGCATTCATATGGATTTCCCAGCCATATCCTTCCACTAGTCTTATGAATGCCAGCACACGGGTGCCGTCTGGAAGCGAAGCCCGGAAAAAGTCGAGGTCTGGTTTGTAATCGATACCTTCCTGTTCGGCCAGGCAACCATTGGGTGTTGTCAATTGAAACTGATGACTACCCTCGGTCCAGATCAGTCGCCGCGTTCTCTCGACATCAAGCAGGCACAGACTGGAGTCCGCATCCACGCGAAAGATGGGAATCAGTGAGGAGAGTTCGAACAGCAGAAGATCATAGCCTACGATCTGTTCATCCACGCGTATCGCAGCGATGACGTGCAGTAACGGCCTCGCTTCGTTATTTACCCCTACCGGGTAGGACTGGATATCAAGCCCGGATGGCATAGGCAGGTCAGCGGGAAGTTGATCGTCCAGAGGCCCGACGCGCACAACTTCGGCGCCACTGGCATCAAACCGGACGATGGCGGCAAGGTTGTCGATGTTTTTTGCGGCATCGTCAAGCCTGGGGCGAGAAAAGGTCCGCAAGTCAGCGAGTGCCAGGTTTCCCCTGTTGTATTCGACCATAACCCGCGCGAGCTCAGAGCGACTGGCGGTTTGTCGCGCCAGATCCTGATGCTGATCGAATACCGCCCGAACGCTCTCGGCCTTGGCATCGGCCACCAGGCTCGCAGTGTCTGCGGCCTGGGTATGGATCTGATTGATCAGGGGGGTGGAGACCACCACGGCAATACTGATTCCAGTGAGAACAACTGCAACGATGGCAGTGGTGATAATGCGGCGTTTCTGCTCGAAGATATCCATAGGTGCCGTCGGACGAAAGCGAGGTTATAAGGACATGGTATCCGTTTTTTGCAACGGGTATACCCACCTAGAGTTGTTTTCTGTAACCGATGTTGACATGTGTCAGCCTTCATGTTGGAGATTTTCCATGTAGACTGAGGTTTTTATAGCAGGAGTACTGAATGACAGAGCCCGCACTGTTCCAGTCCCGGCCCAGACGGCGACTATTGTGGCTGGCGCTTTTCGCGTTGGTGGTGGCCGTTCTGGTGTCAGTACGCTTGCAACCGCAACCGGTTGAAGAACGGCTTGTGCGCCTGCATGCCCAGAATGAATTCGGTACGGAATCACCGCTGCTGGGCGAAGCCTTGGCTCTGCAGGCGCTCCTGCTGGATTACCGGGACGACCGCCTGCTGTTGCTGAAAGCTCAGGCCGCGTTGCAGGTATACCCCGAGTGGACCAGGTTTGTAATGGATCTGTTTGGTGAAGAACCGGAATTTCGGCAGGCCCTACGAGCCCATGGCGAGTATCTGATGCCTCCTGTGATGCATTTTTATCAGAATCCGGTCGGCTCGATTGAGATGATGAACCGGGTTGCCGGCACCGGTAAAGTCCTGACGCCGGAACAGCGTGCCTGGTATGCCGTCAACTTCGCCAATAAAGAAGGGCAGGATTTCACGGGCCAGTTCGTGGTCGGGGCCGATGGCAACAACATAGAGTGGATCTGGACGGAGCGGATTACAGAGGGCATTACGCAGTTCTTCACCAGTGGCATCCGGACTCTGGAATCCCGGTACCGTACCGATCAGCCGATCCGCATGGAAGATGTCGGCTGGGCCGCCGTAGACGCGCTGATTATTGGCAGTGCGGTGAAATTCCTGAAAGCCGGTCGGGCGGCAGCAGGTACTGCAAGAGCCTCGAGTGTCACCGCCCGTTCCGCGGCCTATTCTTCCCGCCTCGCGCGGGCCGGGCGCATGGCTTCGGTTATGGTTAGCAACGCAAAGTGGCCCGCTGCGGTGGCTCTGGTCTATGTCGTTGTCAAACACCCCGCCTTACTGAACGACGTATTCGCCGGCGCTGCCCGGGTACTGGGCGTGCCGGCCTGGATGGTGCAGATACCAGGATGGTTCCTTGTACTGCTGCCACTGCTGTTGCTTACGCGTTGGCTACTGGCCACCGTGCTCTGGTTGCTACCAATAACTTGGCTCCGGGGGCGGAGGCTCAGATAGTGCGCACTAACTGGACGTTCCGGTTTTTCAGAACCGTCGTGGCCTCCTTGAGTTGCTCAGCACTGGAGGCATGCACGGTCAGTACATACTTGCCGTCCTTCAGAGCCGACTGTGCTTTGGCAACATAAGGTGTGTGGTCAGGCCGTAGAGTAACGCCTCCGGCCAAAAACAGGCCAAGTATCAGGCCAAGCGCCGCGAGAACGGCTGCGGCAACCACGCCATTCTGGGCAATAAACCCCACGCCGATAGCGCTCAGTATCAGGAACACAATAAAGCCTGCGACTGCACCGCCGATACCGAGCCAGAGATGCGAACGCACCAGCGTTTGCCATATGCCCTGATTCTCTGGCTCCAGCTCTTCACCCGGGTGTTGGTCCTGGGGGCTTACAACAATGACTTGCTCGTGATCCAGACTGGTTTCCTGCGACAGCACCCTTGCAACGCCGTTGGCATCGGTTTCTGTCTCGAATATTGCGGCTACTTTATGGGCTTCCTGTTCACCGGTAATACTCACTGAGGGTTTCATGGAAAGACCTCCTGAGTGTTTCGCCGAGGACCAGATCCTCGTCAAAACATAGCGGCTTCATCAGTAACCCTAGTACACCTGAACCTGTATTTCGAATGACCGTATGGCAACAAACCGGTCGGGAATCGCCCGCCATCCCCTAAATTACCAGGCCAGCCAGATTGTGTGACGGGCGCCTTTACCCGGACGCAGGGCTCTAACAACAACGGGTTCCACCGAAAAGCCAGCGCGCCGCAAGCGTTCGGTAAAGGCCTGTTCCGGACCGGCCGACCAGTAGGCGAGAATGCCGTCGTTGCTCAGGGATTTCTGGGCGGCGGCGATGCCTTCCGGAGAGTAGATCCAGTTGTTTTCTTTACGGGTAAGGCCTTCCGGACCGTTATCCACATCCAGCAAGATGGCGTCCCAGTTGCCATCGCCCTGCCGCAAAAGTTCTGCCACATCGCCAATGTGAACGGCGGCCCGGGGATCGTCCAGAGGGTAGCCGGCGGCTGCGCCCAATGGTCCGCGATTCCAGGTTTCTACCTCGGGAACCAGCTCTGCCACCGTCACCTGAGCCTGATCGCCTGTAGCCGAAAGCGCTGCCGCCAGGGTAAAGCCCATACCCAGCCCGCCAATCAGGATCCGTGGCGCGGGCAGATGGCTCAGGCGTTCACAGGCGAGGGTGGCGAGTGCATCCTCCGAACCATGTAAGCGGCTGTTCATCAGTTCACCCGGGGCGCCGGCAATCTTGATGGAAAACTCGTCATTACGTTGCAGCAGTCGCAAGCGGGTGCCGTTGCCGGGGATGGTTGCGGTGCCAATTTCGTTAAAGCGGGCCATGGTTGGTTTCCGGTAGTGTGGGCAGGCGGGCATTCTAACCTGTAGAAACAGGCATCGGCGAAAACCGTATCAATCAGTTGCTGCTAAACTGCAGCAATCATTCCGTCCGGCGCAAAGCCCGTTGAATAGTGTTGACGGAACCGAAACCGTTGGAGGCAGACTTGGAACGAATGCAAAAGGTAGTCCTGGTGACAGGAGGCGCGAAGGGAATTGGCCGAGGCATAGTGCTGCACCTGGCGGCGGCGGGCTGGAAAGTGGCAGTCTGTGATACTGACCAAGCCGTAGGTGAACAGTTGGTTGCCAACGCAGAGGGTGAAGTCGTGTTTCTGGCAGGCGACGTTGCCAGCGAAGCGGATGTTGAGAATATCATTTCCCAAACGGTGCACTGGGGTGGTGGCCTGAATGCCGTTATTAACAACGCTGGCATTGCGGACCCTCATACCGGCCCGATAGAACAACTGGGCCTTGAACAGTGGCAGCGTCGAATGGATGTCAATCTGACCGGGCCGTTTCTGGTGAGCAAACATGCGATACCGTATCTCCGGAAGGCGAGGGGCGTGATTGTGAATATGGCCTCCACACGGGCCCTGCAATCAGAGCCGGATACTGAAGCCTACGCCGCCACCAAGGGCGGCCTTGTGGCACTGACCCATGCGTTGGCCATTAGCCTGGGACCAGAAATACGGGTGAACTGTATCAGCCCGGGCTGGATAGATACCCGTGACTGGCAGGGAAGCGAGCAGGCTGTCGAGCCTCTGTCAGAAGCGGATCACCAGCAGCATCCGGCCGGCCGCGTTGGCAGGCCCGAAGACATCGCTACGCTGGTGGCTTACCTGATTTCCTCCGAGGCTGGCTTCGTCACCGGGCAGAATTTTGTGGTGGACGGAGGCATGACGCGCAAGATGATTTATCAGGAGTGAGTGCTGACCGATAGCCTTGACTACACTGCAACAGAGGGCCATTGGGGCCGGCCGTAAGGAAGTAGCGCATGAAGATTGGTGTACCGAAGGAAATCAAGAACCGCGAATATCGGGTTGGTTTGACGCCGGCGGCGGTTCATGAACTGTGTGGCCATAAACACAAGGTTTTGGTCGAAACTGGTGCAGGTGTCGCCATCGGCTTTTCCGATGAGGATTATCGGCAGGCAGGGGCACACATTGTGGAAAGCCCCAGGGAAGTTTTCGAGCTGGCCGAGCTTATCGTGAAGGTCAAGGAGCCCCAGTCTGAAGAGCGGGCGATGCTGAAGCCGGAGCACACCCTTTTCACCTATCTGCATCTGGCGCCGGACAAACCCCAGACTGACGACCTGGTGCGCTCTGGGGCCACTTGTATCGCGTACGAAACCGTGACTGACCGTACCGGCCATTTGCCCTTGTTGGCACCCATGTCGGAAGTGGCCGGACGAATGGCCATTCAGGCGGGGGCTCACTGCCTGGAAAAGGTCATGGGAGGTCGCGGCGTGTTATTGGGAGGTGTGCCCGGTGTCCCACCGTCGCGAGTAACGGTGGTTGGCGGGGGCGTGGTTGGTCAGAATGCCATTGCCATGGCCATCGGTATGGGGGCCCAGGTGACAGTACTGGATCGCAATATGGACGTGCTCAGGGAACTCGATCATCGATATGGGAATCGTCTGACCACCTTGTTCTCAACTACTCAGACGCTTGACCAGGCGGTCACTGAATCCGATCTGGTTATTGGCAGCGTGCTTATTCCGGGTGCATCGGCTCCGAAACTCATTACCCGGGATATGATTCGCCGGATGCCCGAGGGCAGCGTGATTGTTGATGTGGCCATTGATCAGGGAGGTTGTGCTGAAACCTCACGGGCAACCACGCACGATGATCCCACCTTCATTGTTGATGGCGTTGTGCATTACTGTGTTGCCAACATGCCCGGCGCCGTCGCGCGCACATCCACGCTGGCCTTGAACAACGTGACCTTGCCTTATGTTGTTGCGCTGGCCAACAAGGGGGCTGACCGGGCGATGAAGGAAGACCCGCATTTGAAGGCCGGTCTCAATGTCGCTGCGGGGAAAGTCACCTATCGGGAAGTCGCAGACGCTACCGGGCACCCCTATACAGACCCCGAATCCTTGCTGGGGTCCTGACCCTGGCTCCCTGGAGGTATCATGAAACTGATTGGATCTATCACGTCGCCTTATGTACGCCGCATTCGGCTCCTGCTGAGCGATGAACCATACGAGTTCATCAATCTCGATATTTATGGGGAAGACCGTGATGAGCTGCGGCGTACTAATCCCACCCTGAAAATCCCGGTACTGATTGATGGCGATCAGGAACTCTATGACTCACGGGTTATTGCCCGATATCTTGGTCAGAAGCTTGGGCTTGACGCTCTCACCTGGGACCAGGAGAACCAGTTAACGCTGATTGATGGAGCCAATGATTCTGCGGTAACCATGCTGCTTTCTGAGCGGTCCGGAATCGATACCAGCCAGGATGCAATGTTCTATAACCTTCAGCGCGAACGCATCATGACAACGCTGCGAACCCTGTCCGCCATGGTGGAAGCGGGGCAGTTTAAGCAGTGGAACTATCCCGCCATCTGTCTCTATTGTCTGGTGGACTGGCTGGATTTCCGTGACCTGGTGGATTTTTCCGGGGTTGATAGCCTGGTGGCATTTCGCGACGGGCACCGAAGTCAGCCCGGGGTAGGAGAAACGGATCCGCGGGCAGCCTGAAAATAGAATGGTACCCCCGGCAGGACTCGAACCTGCTACCTTCCCCTTAGGAGGGGGACGCTCTATCCAGATGAGCTACGGGGGCATCGTAAAGGAGGCGGTATGATAACGGCCTGAGGCAGCGGGCTCAAGGCCGTCATTTTTCATTTGTTCACGCTGTCTTGCCGTTTCCGGGTAGATCACGTGGGTAGTCGCTGACTATCATAGGCCCTGCCTGTTTTCAGGCAGGGGATGGCGCGGAGCCGTCGGATCAAGTACCGGATAAAAAGGAAATCTGCATGAAGTTCTACAAGTTGCTTGCGCTGTTGCTGGTCGTGTCTTTCTCCCAAGCCAGTCTGGCTCAGAGTTTTGGTGGCTTTGACTCCTACGGCGAGGGCACGAAATCCCTGCTGACTACCGTTGTGAAACAGCTGGGTGTCAGCGACCCCGACAACAGTGTGAAGGTCAAGGTATTTGACACCATTGACGTTGCTCTGGAAGGCAACTGGTACTCCTACTGGGTTGGCATGAACGACCTGGCCAGCTCTAAATACCAGGATGGCGCCGAGAAAGGCTTTGTGCAGGTGATGTTGCCCACCAACGACTCGGGCATCTGGATTCTGACGTTCAACAAGGCAAAGGATATTCCCCAGATTATTGTCTCCATGGCCCAGATTCGTCATGGCAGCCAAGACGGAGCCTTGTCTGTGTATAACGAGAAGAAAAACGACACCGAGAACTACGAAGTGAAGAATGAAAGCGACAAGTTTGCTTTTATTCAGGAGAAGGGCAAGGTGGCATTCAGCATTCTGAATGTGGGGACCGGCACTGGGTCTGTGGTGTATTTCAATCAGTTTGCGGTGGATCTGTAACCGGCTTCGTTAACCCGACAACCCGCCCGGCAGGCGAATGATCGCCGGGCAGGTTCGTAGTATCTCTCGTCAATCCTTCGGTACAGGGCCCAGGTCCCGCAGGTTCTGCAGGATCGCCTCATCATTCACGGCATCGCCTCCCGTGGTGACCAGCAGAGCACGTTGTCGTTCAAGCATGGCCTGTTCGAAGGTCTCTTTCAGTTCTTCCAGCGATACGTTCCGAATAGCGTCGGCCAGGGCTTGTCGGCTGTTAAACTCGGCATTTTCCCGGTCGATCTCCCGCCAGTATCGGCTGGAGACTTCGCTCAGTTGCCGGTCACGCTCCAGCAGTTGGCTGATCACCGCCTGTTTTTCCCGCTTAAGCCGGGTGTCATCCATCTCCGCCAGTTGTTGCGCAAAGGTTTGGCTGAATTCCTTGACGGCCGAGTCGATGGCAGATGCATCAGCGGATGGGGATTGCACAACCAGCCCGAGCGCCGGCGTTTCCAGAATCTCGAACGCGGTCGCGTAGACGATGTATCCGAGCTGGCGCGTGGTCCGGATTTCCTCATAGAACGGGCTACTGATGATTTGTGCCAGCAACCGATACCGGGCTCGCTCCGCGTAGGAAGTGTTGTTGCCCTGCAGGTATAAGGTGTAACCGGTATCGGGGTGCTCAACCGCCAGATGCGCGGCGGTCTGGCTCGGAGGCAGCTGGCGAATTCGCGCCCGATCCACGTTGGTACGCTGGTGATCGTTCAGCACCAGAGCCTGTACCTGTCTGGCCATATTCAGGGCACTGGCCTGTGTCAGGTTGCCATGGGCGAGCATGACGGGATCAGTGCGGGCGAGGAAACTGCCGGCAAACCCCCTCAGCTCATTCAGTGTGACGTCGCGCGCAGCGGCCAGGCGCTCCTCCACGGGAAACGTGCCTTCCAGCAAGGCGGTTTGGACAAATTCCGAAGTCTGCTGCACCGGCCGTTCTCTGCTCTTGTTTTCCAGAGCATCCATCAGGTTCTGTCGCGCGATCCTGAATCGCTGTTCGGTAAGGGCGGGATTGGCGAACTCCAGCAGTATCTGGTTAGCCAGCTTGTGCAGCTTGTCGCTGTAGCCGCCGACACGGATGGTAACACCACGAAGATGGGGGTAGACGCTGTAGTCCAGCCCGGCCAGCCGGGCAGAATAGGCCCAGGCGTTGAGGTTGGTGTTAATGGCGTCCACCAGCAGTTGTGTGAGCACTGAACTCCGGGCGGATTCCCGCGCTGCCGGCGTTCTCAGGCTGACAAACAGATTGGCTTTCGGAGTGGCGAAACGGGTATCCCGGGCGTACCAGATATCCAGTCCGTCCAGTTCGGCAATTTTCTCCGGGTGAGCCATGCTGTCCCCCCCCACCAGTTCGAGATCTTCTGGAACAAAGGGGTTGGATTCGGGCAGGGCAAGCTGTTCAGCCAGGCTGGGAGCTGCCGGATTATCGAGGTTCAGGGGTGTCCTGACCCAGGGCGTCTGATACCACCGCGTGAGGTTCGGCTCGCTCGCGTCCAGGTTGGGCGCAGCAATCCAGACTTTAAGGTTGGCTGGTTTCAGCTGATTGAGGATCGCCCTGTATTGCTCTGGGGCATACCGCTCAAGCAGCCAGGGGGCGCTTAGAACATCTTCAGGCGGATAGTCCTTGAGGAGTCTGGACAGTCGCATGGCCTCGCTTTGCGCTTCAGCGCGTTCCCGGAAACGGAAATCAATCATGGCCAGCTGTCGCATCTCGTTGAAGCGTTGCTGGCTGATGCCGTTGTCACGAATACGATCTATATATTCAAAGGTGAGGGCAATGATCTCATCCTGGTGTTCCAGGCCTTCCCGGGTGAGCGACATGCTGATGTCGAGAGTGGCGTGTTCGCCGGTGTCCATCCCTGTGCCTGCGGAAAGGCTTTCTACCATGCCTGCGCGTTTCAGAACGTCAAACAGGCTGCCGGGGCCTTCGTGGCCCAGCAGGTTGGCAACGTAGGCTGCAGGTTTGCTTTTATAGTAACGCTGCTGAGAGGGGATCGGGAAAGACAGCGTCATGCTGCGATTGTCTTTCAGCGTCTCGGCTGTCACTTTCTCTGGCAACGGGGAGGTGTCGTACAGCGGGTGAGGGTGAACCTTGGGTTCAAGGTTACGGTTGGCGATGGCGCCAAAGCGCTCCTGCACCATGCGTTCCAGCTCATCCAGCGGCTGTGGGCCGTAGACTGCCAGGGTCATGATGTTCGCCGAATAGTTTTCTTCCCAGAAACGAATCAGGTCAGGCCGAAGCGGGTTGCCTTCGGTATTTTCCAGGGTCTCCAGGTTGCCGACCGCAAACTGGCTGAAGGCATGCTTCTGATTGCCCGCCGCCTTCCTGACAGAAAGCAGGCGCCGGCCGTCATCTTTAAGCTTGGAACTGTACTCGGAGTGGACGGCATTGCGCTCACGATCCACCAGTTCCGGCGTGAACAGCGGATGAGAAAACTGTTGGGCGAACCGGTCCAGTGCCGGCTCCAGAAACTCTGCTTCGACATCAAAGAAATAGTTGGTGTCCTCAAACGCTGTGAACGCGTTATGACTGCCGCCGTGGCTGCGAATAAATTGCTGGTATTCGCCTGCCTCCGGGTACTTCTCGGTGCCCAAAAACAGCATGTGCTCGAGAAAGTGCGCCAGGCCAGCCCGCTCTTTCGGATCGTTTCCGCTGCCCACGGCAACGTTCATGGAGGCGGCGGCTTTGTCTGTTTCCGGGTCCGAAGCGAGGATCACCCGCAAGCCATTGTCGAGTTCGATGAACCGATACTGGTTCGGATCATTGGGACTTTGGGTGGGTGACACACTGGCTGTCGCCAGTGGAGCCAGTAACACGGTGACGACCAGCAACAGCCTCTGCAGCAGAGCGTAGCGAGATCGAACAGGTAACGGATGTTTCGAAGTCATGGGGCCTCGGGTTCCGGAATGGCGTTCAGGTCGGAAAAGGGATCAGTGCATCTGGTTGTTTTTGGCGCTGTCAGGTTTCTGTTCTATGGTTTGGCGCGCGAGTTTGGCCGCCTGGTCAGCGTCGAGTTCACCAGAGGCGATCCGCTCCAGCAACGTCGCCATGATCGCAACGGACTGTCGATAATCGGCAAACTCGGCCTGAAACGCCTTGTCGATTGCCTGGTATACGGCCTGGATCTTGTCTTCCCGGGAACCACTGTCGGCGGCGGTGTCGTTGATGGCCTTCAGGCAGGCACGGGCGATGGCAATATAGCGTTCGGTGTTCGGATTGTTTTTCGGCATGGCAGTTTCTTTTAAACCTTGATGTCTGGCTCGGTTAGTGACGCCGGATGGCGCTGGAAGTTCCCGATTATGTCATTGGTAAGAACCTCTTGCATTGCCTGGTCGTAATTAAATGACCCAATGCGGTGGTCGCGGTTTCTTGTGCTAATCTCAATCACATTGTGTCGATAAACCGGACAGGGAGTGAGGTGGAGCTGGCTGCTTTTAGAGTAATGACTCTAACAAAAACAATGGGTTACAGAGTAAAAACTCTAAAAAAGTTCGATACATGAGGGTTGCAATTAAGTAGAATTGCCGACCGATGGAATCAGCTACGACTTTAGTCGTATCTGTGTCGGTTAAAGACAAAAAACACAACAGGCAGAATGGAGTACCTATGAATTATTTCCTGACAGGCGGCACCGGTTTTATCGGTCGTTTTCTGGTTGAGAAACTCTTGGCGCGCGGCGGCACCGTGTATGTTCTGGTTCGCGAGCAGTCCCAGGACAAGCTGGAGCGGCTCCGGGAGCGCTGGGGTGCAGACGACAAGCAAGTGAAGGCTGTGATCGGCGACCTCACCAGCAAAAACCTTGGTATTGACGCGAAAACGCTGAAATCACTGAAAGGAAATATCGACCACGTATTCCATCTTGCCGCGGTCTACGACATGGGCGCGGACGAAGAAGCCCAGGCCGCCACCAATATCGAAGGCACCAGGGCGGCTGTTCAGGCTGCAGAAGCCATGGGCGCCAAGCATTTCCATCACGTGTCATCCATCGCGGCAGCGGGTCTGTTCAAGGGTATCTTCCGGGAGGATATGTTCGAAGAAGCCGAGAAGCTTGACCATCCTTACCTGCGCACCAAACACGAATCCGAAAAAGTTGTGCGTGAAGAGTGCAAGGTTCCGTTCCGCATCTACCGCCCTGGCATGGTCATTGGCCATTCGGAAACCGGCGAAATGGACAAGGTTGACGGGCCCTATTACTTCTTCAAGATGATTCAGAAGATCCGTCATGCGTTGCCCCAGTGGGTACCCACCATCGGTATTGAAGGTGGCCGGCTGAACATTGTGCCGGTGGATTTCGTGGTCGATGCACTGGATCACATTGCCCATCTGGAAGGCGAAGATGGCAACTGTTTCCATCTGGTGGACTCCGATCCGTATAAGGTGGGTGAGATCCTCAATATTTTCTGCGAGGCCGGCCATGCCCCCCGCATGGGTATGCGCATCGATTCCCGGATGTTCGGTTTTATTCCGCCGTTTATTCGCCAGAGCATCAAGAATCTGCCTCCGGTCAAGCGCATTACTGGTGCGCTTCTGGATGACATGGGCATTCCGCCCTCGGTGATGTCCTTCATTAATTACCCGACCCGTTTTGATACCCGGGAGCTGGAGCGGGTTCTGAAGGGCACAGACATTGAGGTGCCGCGTCTGCCGTCCTATGCCCCGGTGATCTGGGACTACTGGGAGCGCAATCTGGACCCGGATCTGTTCAAGGACCGCACCCTCAAGGGCACGGTTGAAGGTAAGGTTTGCGTGGTCACCGGCGCAACTTCGGGTATTGGCCTGGCAACGGCAGAGAAACTGGCAGAGGCCGGTGCCATTCTGGTCATTGGTGCGCGCACCAAGGAAACTCTGGATGAAGTGGCGGCCAGTCTGGAGGCCAAGGGTGGCAACGTGCATGCGTACCAGTGCGACTTTTCGGACATGGACGACTGCGACCGCTTTGTGAAGACGGTGCTCGACAATCACGGCCACGTGGATGTACTGGTGAATAACGCGGGTCGCTCCATCCGCCGCTCGCTGGCGTTGTCTTTTGACCGGTTCCACGATTTTGAGCGGACCATGCAGCTGAACTACTTTGGCTCCGTTCGGCTGATCATGGGCTTTGCGCCAGCCATGCTGGAGCGTCGCCGCGGGCACGTGGTGAATATTTCTTCCATCGGGGTACTTACCAACGCTCCGCGTTTCTCGGCCTATGTCGCCTCGAAATCCGCACTGGACGCGTTCAGCCGCTGTGCCGCTGCGGAATGGTCGGATCGCAACGTGACCTTCACCACCATCAACATGCCGTTGGTGAAAACGCCGATGATCGCGCCCACCAAGATCTACGATTCCGTGCCGACGCTGACACCGGATGAAGCCGCGCAGATGGTGGCGGATGCGATTGTGTACCGGCCCAAGCGCATTGCCACCCGTCTCGGCGTGTTCGCGCAGGTTCTGCATGCGCTGGCACCGAAGATGGGTGAGATCATTATGAACACTGGCTACCGGATGTTCCCGGATTCTCCAGCAGCCGCTGGCAGCAAGTCCGGCGAAAAGCCGAAAGTCTCTACCGAGCAGGTGGCCTTTGCGGCGATTATGCGGGGGATATACTGGTAATCGTCGTTTTAAACCAAGAAAAAAACCCGCCTCGGCGGGTTTTTTCGTTTCAGGTTGGAGATTTCATTCCTGGGGTTCTTCGGCAATTTCGATTGGCGGCGGCGGAAACCCGCCCAGTTCACGCCAGCGATTGACGATGCCGCAGAACAGGTCTGCTGTCTTTTCCGCGTCGTAGGCGGCCGAGTGGGCTTCCTTGTTGCTGAAGGGAATGCCCGCCAGTTTACAGGCCTGGGCCAGCACGGTGTGGCCGTAGGCGAGGCCCGCCAGGGTAGCGGTATCAAACGTCGAGAATGGATGGAACGGGTTGCGTTTGATATCGGCCCGCAGCGCTGCCGCGAAAACGAAATTATGGTCAAACGTGGCATTGTGGCCCACCAGGACCGCGCGCTTGCAGTCGTGTTCTTTTACCGCCTTGCGGATGGGAGAAAAAATCTCGCTCAGGCCTTCCCGTTCCGGTACCGCCTCCCGCTCCGGATTCCAGGGATCGATACCGGTGAAATCCAGGGCCGACTGCTCCAGATTGGCGCCTTCGAACGGGTCGATCTGCTGCACGTGGGTTTCGCCCCGGCGCAGCCAGCCATCCTCATCCATGGTCAGCATTACGGCAGCGATTTCCAGCAGAGCATCACGTTCCGGGTTGAAGCCGGCGGTTTCCACGTCGACCACCACCGGCAGAAAGCCGCGAAAGCGCTGGGACATGGGGTGGGGCTGTTTGTTTTCGTCTGACACTCGAACTCCGATGTTCGTGGTAGTGAATGAATAGGGTTTACGCCATGCGCCAGTTAACGGTTTCGCCAGCCTTCAACGGAACAATTCCGCCGCCGGCCAGAGGCAGGTTCTCCGGCATGGTCCAGGGTTCCCGCACCAGCGTCACGGTGTCGGTGTTCCGGGGCAGGCCATAGAAATCGGCGCCGTTGAAGCTGGCAAAGGCTTCCAGCTTGTCTAGAATGCCCAGTTCCTCGAAGATATCGGCATACAGGCCGATGGCGCCGTAGGCGGAGTAACAGCCAGCACAGCCGCAGGCGGCTTCCTTCTTGTCTTTCGCGTGTGGGGCAGAATCCGTGCCCAGGAAGAAGCGGGGATCGCCACTGGCCACCGCCTCTCTGAGTGCTTGCTGATGCTTGTTGCGCTTGAGGATGGGCAGGCAGTAAAGGTGTGGGCGAATACCGCCGACCAGCATGTGATTGCGGTTATACATCAGATGCTGTGGTGTGAGAGTTGCTCCAAGGTTATTGCCCTGGTGGCTACGGACAAATTCGGCCGAATCGGCCGTGGTGATATGCTCAAGAACCACCCGGAGCGACGGGAACGCTGCCAGCGTTGGTGCCAGAACCCGCTCCAGAAACACCTTTTCCCGATCGAAAATATCGATGTCGCTGTCGGTCACCTCGCCGTGTACCAGCAACAGCATGCCGCAATCCGCCATCGCCTCCAGCACCGGGTAGATATTGCGAATGTCCGTTACGCCGGAGGCAGAGTTGGTGGTGGCGCCAGCCGGGTACAGTTTCGCTGCCACTACGCCGGCGGCTTTGGCTTCACGAATGGTCCCGGCGGTGGTGCTCTCGGTCAGATACAGGGTCATCAGTGGCTGGAAGTCCGTTCCCCGGGCCGCGGCCAGAATGCGATCCCTGTACGCCATGGCTGCGCTGGCATCGGTTACCGGCGGTACCAGGTTAGGCATGATGATAGCGCGGCCGAAGCAGGCGGCGGTGGCGGGTACCACATCGTTCAGAATGTCGCCGTCGCGCACGTGCAGGTGCCAGTCGTCCGGGCGTGTGATGGTTATCTGTCGGGTCATGAGAAGGTATCCGAAAGCGAGCGCAAAATTTCGCGGATTATATCAGAAGCGAAAAGCAGATGTTTTTAACCTGATCGTAAGTTATCCGGCTCAAGTTCCCGGTCGGGTCGCCGTTAACCGGTTAGTTCACTGGTTTAAAGGCTCCACGGGGCATTCCTATGGTTTCACCCAATTGGTTCTTCAGGCAGAGCAGATTGCTGAAATTGCTGGCTACGGCAGGGTTGATGTCATTGCCCTCTGCGCCTGTGCTGTCATCCAGTTATGGTGCCGGTATTGAAAACAGCCAGTGGTATCTCTCCGAGTCGGTCTTTGAGTGTTCCCTTGTCCATGAGGTTCCTGGCTTTGGCCGCGCCGTGCTCAGGCACCGGGCAGGGGAAGACCTGCGTTTCTATCTCGAATCGGATCTGAGTGTGATGCGCCCCGGCCAGGGCCAGTTAGTGGTTGAAGCGCCGCCCTGGCGGCCAGGAGTTCCACCGAGCCCCATTGGTGCTGTGCAGGTAACGGATAGTCCGCGCTCGGTGAACCTGGGGAATCGGGAAGCGGTGTTGATTGCCCAGGGGTTGTCCCGAGGTATGCAGCCGACAGTAACCCGAGCCGCGGTATACAGCGGCCAGCCCGTGCGGGTGCAGTTGTCGAATGTGAATTTTTCCGGCCCGTACGCCGGCTATCGTGAATGCGTTGCCAGTCTGCTGCCGGTTAACTTCGACCAGGTTCGGCGCAGCCGGGTTCCGTTTGCCAGCGGGAGTGCCAGCCTGTCACAGGCAGACATGAACCTGCTCGACAATATTGTGACCTACGTGATGGCCGACAGCACGGTAGAAAGAATCTTCGTGGACGGCCATTCCGACAGTATTGGTAGCCGGATTGATAACCGCGCGCTGTCGGAGGAAAGAGCCAACGTGGTGGCCGAGTATCTCAAATCCAGGGGAATCGATGAGACTATGCTGACGGTCCGGGCCCACGGTGATCAGTATCCGGTTTCCCGCCGGCCGGCTGATAACCGCCGCACCACCATTCGTTTGCAACGCCAGGGTGAGCGCCCGGAACTGCTGCAGGCTAACGGTATGGGGAGCGAGTTTTCGGGATAGCCGGAACACGCCATCCCGAGTTTCAATATACTGCGTTCAGGACTTCCAGGTGCGCGGCCACACCCTCTGCCAGGGCTTTCAGGTGATACCCGCCTTCCAGCGTGGAGATGATGCGGTCGTTGGAGTGGTCATGGGCGACACTCACCAGCATTTCCGTTAACCATCGATAATCCTCGGTTTCCAGATTCAGCTCCGCCATGGGGTCCAGCCGATGCCCGTCAAAGCCTGCCGAGATCAACACCAGTTGCGGACGAAAATCCTGCAGTTTCTTGAGCCAGGCGGCTTCAACCGTCTTGCGGTACTCAGCCGCTGAACAGTCGGCTGCAATCGGCGCATTGACAATATTGTCGGCCTGCCGGTGCACGTGGGAATGCGGATAAAACGGATGCTGAAAGCTGGAACACATCAGTATGCGTTCATCACCACTGACAATATCTACCGTGCCGTTACCCTGATGCACATCGAAATCGACAATGGCCACCCGCTCAAGGTGATGGAAGGTGAGCGCCCGCATCGCCGCCAGGGCGATATTGTTATAGAAACAGAACCCCATCGACTTGGCACGTTCGGCGTGGTGTCCCGGTGGCCGGGCGCAGACAAAAGCGTTGGTTACCTGGCTGCTCATCACCATATCGACAGCCTGCACATTGCCCCCCGCGGCCAGCTTCGCTGCTCTCAGGGTGTCCGGCATCATCGCGGTGTCCGGGTCGGTGAACACCCGGCCCCGGGTTGGCTGCATCAGGTCCAACTGGTGCAGATAGCTTTCCGGATGCACTGTCAGCAGTTGGTCCCGGGTGATTTCTTCCGGACGAACCCAGTCCAGTTCCTGTTGCAGGTTGGTATCCGCGAGGTAGGCGAGAATGCTTGAAAGACGCTCAGGGCTTTCCGGGTGCTCCGGGCCCATGTTGTGTTTCTTGCAGTCGTCGTGGGAAAAAAATGCCGTGGTCATGGGTAATGCCTGAACCTGAATATGCTTATTATCGCATTCATGTTATCAGGGATAACCGAAGCCTGTCGTATTTCTTTGGTCTAATAACTCGTTAGTCGATTTACATCATGAAATCGCCACCTAAGATAAGGTATACACTGATAAGCAAGCCGTTTTATTGAAGTTTGTACATTCCTGTCGCGCACACCACTGGGAGAGCCGCGTTGAGTACCCGCTATCTGGAAAGCCTGTTCAATCCTGAATCCATTGCCGTTATTGGCGCCTCGGAACGCGCTGACAACCTCGGGGGTATGGTGTTGCGGAACCTGCTGGGCGGCGGCTATCCGGGCCGGCTCGTGGTGGTCAACCAGAGCGACTACGAAAACGTGCACGGGGTGCCCTGTGTGCGCAAAGTGTCCAAACTGGATTTCAGTCCGGACCTGGCGATCATCTGTACCCCGCCGGACACGGTGCCGAAAATGATCCGGAAACTCGGTGAATGCGGCGTGCGCACCGCCATTGTAATGACTGGGGGCATGTCCCGGACTCACAGTAAAACCGGCCAGCCATTGATGTATTCAGTGCGCGATGCCGCCCGGGAGACCGGCATCCGCGTATTGGGCCCCAACACTATCGGTTTGATGGTGCCGGCGCGGCATCTGAACGCCACCTATGCCCATATGGGGGCCATTCCCGGCCGCGTTGCCTTCGTGGGGCAGTCCGGCACCATTGCCAGTTCGGTGCTGGACTGGGCTTTTGCCAGGGGGGTGGGCTTCTCTTACTTCCTGACCCTGGGCGATGGCATGGACATCGATCACGACGACCTGATCGACTATCTGGCCCAGGACACCCAGACTCGGGCGATTCTTCTGCACATTGAAAACATCCCCAATCCCAGGCGTTTCATGTCAGCGGTGCGGGTGGCCTCCCGAACCAAGCCTGTGATTGCGGTGAAATCCGGACGGGTGCCCGAATCCGAGTGGTTTACCCATGCCTTGCCCGCTGGTATCAAACGCAGCGACCCGGTCTACGATGCCATGCTTCAGCGCGCCGGTGTGTTGAGGGTGGACGGGCTTGGCCAGATGTTTGATGCCCTGGAAACCCTGACCCGGATGCGCCCGCTGCGTCGGGAATCCCTGGCCATCATGGCCAACGGCGTGGGCCCCGGCGTATTGGCGGTGGATCGGCTGGCGGATCTCGGCGGTGAACTGGCGGAGCTGTCGGAAGATACGGTCAGGGAACTGGGAGAACTGCTGCCGCCGTACTGGACCCGCAAGAACCCCATTGACCTTAACTATGATGCTACGCCCGAGCTCTATGGCAAGGCTATCAAGATTCTGGCGAAGGACCCTAACGTGGCTAACGTACTGGTGATGTACGCACCCACACTGATCGAAGACAGCCTGCAGATTGCCGATTCCGTGGTGCAGGCGTCCAAGGGCACCCGCCTGAACATCTTTACCTGCTGGTTGGGGCAGAGCACGGTGATGGATTCCCGGGAAGAGTTTTACCGGGCTGGGCTGCCATCGTTCTTTAACCCGGAAAAAGCGGTAATGGCGTTTATGCAGCATGTTCGGCATCAGCGCATTCAGCGGCTGCTGACCGAGACGCCCGAATCGTTTACAGACCACTTCGCCGACCGGGCCAACACCCGCAAACTGGTCGCCAGGGCCTTGCGGGATGGCCGGCGGCATCTGTCAAACCGGGAAGCCCGGCGGGTGATCTGCGACTACGGCATCAATACCATTGAAACCGTCTACTGTGATGACGTGGAAGAGGTGCTGGAGGTCT
Organism: Marinobacter nauticus; assembly: GCF_003634635.1. GTDB lineage: Bacteria > Pseudomonadota > Gammaproteobacteria > Pseudomonadales > Oleiphilaceae > Marinobacter > Marinobacter nauticus. Next base: position 74,666 of record NZ_RBJB01000007.1, read on the forward strand.
TCGCAGTCGAGCGCCGCCCCATTGATGTAACTGTTATCCACGAAGATGTGTGTTATCCGTTCCTGGATCTGAGCCCGACCCAGCGCCGCTATAAGGGCACGGTCAAAAAGCTCAACAGCGAACAGGTGATCATCGACAGCTGTCGCTTCCTGATGGACGAATATCGGGAGCATTTCCCGAAAAGCGGGTTCCTGGGTTTTGCCGTCCAGCGTTCCTACCAGCATGTTGGCGGCATCGAGTTCAGTGTGGGGATCACTCGTGATGAGGTGTTCGGGCCGCTGGTGGTTTGCGGGGCAGCCGGTGCCCAGATCAATATCATGACCGATCGCCAGATTGCGTTGCCGCCCCTGAACATGGTGCTGGCCCGCGAGCTGCTGCGGCGTACTTACATGTACAAACTGCTTAAAGAACACAGCCTGAAGCCGGAAGAGGATATCCGGGCGGTGTCCGAAACCCTGGTGACGCTGTCACAGATTGTGATCGATATACCGGAGATCAAGGGCCTGGAAATCTCGCCATTGCTATTCAATGAGCAGGGCGCCGTTGCTGTAAACATCGCCATTGACCTGGATGAACATCCGATCAAGCCCATTATCCAGCCCTACCCGCGAGAGCTGGAGGAGTGGCTGGTATTGCCCAAATCCGGTCGCCGCGTGATTATTCGCCCGGTGCTGGCGGAGGATGAGCCTGCTCATCGGCTGTTTCACGAGCATCAGTCTCCGGAATCCATCCGTTACCGATTCTTCCAGTACCGCAAGCATTTTTCCCGGGAAGACGTGGCCCAGATGGTGCAAATCGACTATGACCGGGAAATGGTGTTCATCGCCAATGCGCCCCGTGAAGATGGTGAAGGCGAGGAGACCCTGGGTACCGTGCGTACCTGGACCGATGCCGACAATCTGCGTTGCGAGTTCGCCGTCATGGTAGATGACCGGATGAAAGGCGAAGGCCTGGGCGTGGCCCTTATGCAGAAGATGATTGATTATTGCCGTGCCCGGGGCACCATGGAAATGATCGGCAATGTGTTGCCGGACAACCGGCCGATGTTGCAGCTGGCCGAGCATCTGGGGTTCGAAATCAAATACAACCCGGAGGAAGAAGTGATGGATCTGCGACTGGTACTGAACGAGCCGCAGAAAGACTGGCAGAAGGAACGGCTGGGCAAAGGGGGGCATCTTTAGCCCCCCGTTCCTTTACTCCTCGACGATGGCGGAGCGATCTTCTCCGCCCAGGGCTTCCAGCAGCCCGGGAATCAGCCGTGACAGCTCCAGAGTCATGATGGTGAAAGCTGCATCAAACTTGGCCAGGGCGTCGTCGACATCGACGTCGTCCAATTGCTCTTGCAGGGTTTCACCGAATTTCAGCCGGCGTATGCCCAGCTCTTCGTCCAGTACGAACGAGACATTGTCGTCCCAGGTCAGGGCCAGCTTGGTTACCTGCATGCCGGCTTCCAGGTGGTTGCGGATCTCGTCGGCTTTGAGATCAAGGCCTTTACAGCGTACCACGCCGCCATCTTCTGACGGGTCTTTCAGTTCGCATTCGCTGCCCAGGGTAATGTTGGCAGGGTGATCGATGCTTTCGTTCAGCCAGCCGGTGAAGGTGAAGGCGGGGGATTGCTCAACCGCCGGCGGTCGCACAGGCAGTGATCCCAGGCTCTTGCGCAGGGTCGAGGCTAGATCTTCGGCCTGTTTCGCAGAGCCGGCATCAACCACCAGCACGCCGTCCTGAGGGGCCAGGTAAGCAAAGCATCGGCGGTTGCGTGAAAACGCCTGCGGCAGCATTTCCAGCATCACCTGTTCTTTCAGTTCGTCTTTTTCCTTCCGGCGCACCTTTCGGCCCTGCTCCAGCTCAATGGCTTCGGCACGCTCTTCCACAGCCTCCTTCACCACCGGCCCGGGCAGGATCTTCTCTTCTTTTCTCAGGGCAATCAGGTGATAACCGTTGGCGCTGTGCACCAGTTGGTCGCCATGCTTACCCAGGGGTGGAACCCAGCCCTGGCGATTGGTTTCCTGAGGGCCACAGGGTTTGAATGCGTCCGCCTGGAGTTTCTCTTCCAGCGCTTCAGCGGAAATATCGAAAGGTTTGGTGAAACGGAAAACACGGGCATTACGAAACCACATGGGTCTGAATCCTTGCGTCAGGTCGGAGCTTGTCGAATCGAAAAAGGGGGAGGGATGATACGGCTACCAGGCGGTAGCCGTAAAGTGACGGCAGGCCGGTCAGATCTGCATAACCTCCACCAGCACGGTTTTCACGATAAAACCGACAACGCCGGCGCCAAGCACGGTAAACAGCGCGATAGTGCCAAATTTGCCGGCCTGGGATTTCTTGGCCAGATCCCAAACGATGAAGCCCATCCAGGCAATAAGGCCGGTCAGAAACACCAGCATGGCGATCTGGGAAAATACTGCTTCGTTCATTGCTACTCCGATATCAACAGATGTCTGAAGGTGTTAAACACAGGTCGGAAAACCGCCTGACTACTGCTCGTCCCGCAGGAAAACCCAGTTGTTGTTATCGGATTGGTCTTCGCTGAAATAGTACCCCTCCAGGTTGAAGCCTTTGAGATCATCAGCCTGGGTAATTCGATTCTGGATGGCGTAACGGCACATCAGCCCCCGGGCTTTCTTGGCGTAGAAGCTGATCATCTTGTACTGGCCGTTTTTCCAGTCCTTGAACTGGGGGGTAACGAGGCGGGCGTCCAGGTGTTTTTTCTGCACGCTCTTGAAGTATTCATTGGAGGCCAGATTCACCAGCACCTTGTCGTCGCTGGCCAGGAGCTGGTTCAGGGCATCGGTAATCTTGCTGCCCCAGAACGCGTACAGGTCTTTGCCCCGGGTATTTTCAAACCGGGTGCCCATTTCCAGTCGGTAGGGCTGCATCAGGTCCAGCGGTTTCAGCAGTCCGTAGAGGCCGGAAAGAATCCGCAGGTGTTTCTGGGCAAAACTGAAATCCTCATTACTGAAGCTCTCGGCATCCAGACCGGTATAGACGTCGCCCTTGAACGCCAGAACGGCCTGCCGGGCATTATCCGGCGTAAACGGTGTGTGCCAGGTCTGGAAGCGCTCGGCGTTCAGTTGCCCGAGTTTGTCGCTGATGCTCATCAGGTTGCTGACCTGATGTGGTTCCAGCTCCTTGAGCTGGTCAATCAGTTCACAGGCATCGTCCAGGAAATCCGGTTGGGTATGGGTTTCCGTTGCCAGTGGGCTCTCATAATCCAGAGTCTTGGCAGGGGAGATGATCATCAGCATATCAGAGGATCCTCATTGCAGAAACGTGAGTAACTGGTCCCTGGTGAACGGCCAGTCCAGCTCAGCCCCGGTGTCGTTGCGGCGCAGCACCGGGATGCGGGTGCCGTAGCGCTCCACCAGGGCTTCGGACTGGGCAATGTCCACCACATCCACCGGAATGGGCTCGGGCATCGGGGTGCTGACCAGCAGCGCCTCTGCCAGTTCGCACAAATGGCACTGGGTTGTGGTGTAAAAAAGCAGTTCCATTATTTTTTCGGCTGCGCGTCAATTTGCTGGCCATGAACGCCTTTGCTGTCCCGGCCCATCAGATACAGGTAAACGGGCATCAGCTGCTCCGGGTCCGGGTTTTTCTTCGGATCTTCCGCCGGGTAGGCCAGCACCCGCATGCCTGTGCGAGTCGCGCCCGGGTTCAGGCTGTTTACCCGGATATTGTGGCGCTCGTCGTCCAGTTCGTCGGCGAGTAACTGGGCCAGGCCCTCAACGGCAAACTTGGAGACGGCGTAGGCGCCCCAGTATGCCCGTGCCTGCCGGCCAACGCCGGAAGAGGTAAAGATCATGGAGGCGTCATCGGATTTGCGCAGCAGCGGAATCATCGCCCGGCTCAGCAGGAATGGCGCTGTGGCATTCACGTGCATGACCTTGTTCCAGGTTTCCGGATCGTACAGCTCAACCGGGCTGCGAGCACCCAGAATGCCGGCATTGTGCAGGAGGCCATCCAGGCGACCGAAATTGTCTTCCAGGGTCATGGCCAGCTCTTCATAATCCTTGACCGCCGCCCCTTCAAAGTTCATAGGCACGATGGCAGGTTTGGGGTGGCCAGCGGCTTCAATCTCGTCGTAGACTTCCTCCAGCCGCGAGACCGTGCGCCCAACCAGAATGACGGTGGCGCCATGGGCAGCATAGGCTTTGGCGGCAGCGCGTCCGATACCACTGCCGGCACCGGTTACCATGACAATGCGGTCTTTCAGAAGATCGGCGGGTGCCTGGTAATCTTGCATAACCTGTCTCCGTAAATCAGGCCGGACCGGGCCTTGGCCAGCCCGGTCGAAAATAATTGGGCGCTATTGTAACAGCTTTGTCAGGTCGCTGACGGTATCGGCGATGCGGTCGGCTTGCCACAGGTCAACGGTCTCCGGTTGCTCTATGTAGCCGTAACGCACCGCGATGGTGTGCATTCCAGCGTTCCGGCCCGCTTCAATGTCCCGTTCATGATCACCGACATAAACAGATTTTATCGGTTCCACCTGAATCTGACGGCAGGCCAGCAGCAGTGACTCCGGGTGCGGCTTGCGTTCAGCCACATGGTCCGGGCAAATCAGGGCGGCACAGCGTTGCGCCAGGCCCAGGGCTTCGATCAGGGGCACTGCGAAGCGTGCGGGCTTGTTGGTGACAATCCCCCAGGGAATGCCCCGGCTCTCAAGGCTGCTCAGCAACTCGTCCATGCCCGGGAACAGGGTGGTTTCAACGGCCACACCGGTTTCATAGAGATCGAGAAAGGCCGTGTGCTTTTCAGGATAACCCTCGTGTTCGGGCTCCAGCCCGAATCCCACCCGAATCATCGCCCGGGCGCCGTTGGAAACCGAGCGCCGGATCTGTTCTGCGGGCAATGCCGGCATGCCGTGTTGCTGTCGGAGCTGGTTCAGGCAGCGGATGAAATCCGGGGCGGTGTCAATCAGGGTGCCGTCCAGGTCGAAGAGCACCGCCGCCGGTGTCTGCTCAGTCTTCACGGGTATCCCGGGCATGCATCAGGTAATTGACGTCTACATCCCGCCCAAGCTTGTACACCTTGGTGATAGGGTTGTAGGTCATGCCGGTGAGCTCGCGGACTTCCAGCCCGGCATGGCGAAGATGGTCAGACATCTCCGATGGACGGATAAACTTCTTCCACTCATGGGTGCCCTTGGGCAATAAGTTCAGAACGTATTCGGCACCGACAATGGCAAAGAGGAACGACTTGGGGTTGCGATTGATGGTCGACACGAACAGGTGGCCGCCGGGTTTCAGCATACTGGCGCAGGCTCGAATAACCGATGCCGGGTCGGGTACATGTTCGAGCATTTCCAGACAGGTAACCACGTCATACTGGCCGGCATGTTCAGGATCCCGCGCCAGTTCCTCAATGGTGGTCTGGCGATAGTCCACCTTCACGCCGGACTCCAGGCCATGGAGCTTGGCCACCGACAATGGCGCTTCGCCCATGTCGATACCGGTAACATGGGCGCCCCGAAGTGCCATGCCCTCGGACAGCAGACCGCCGCCGCAGCCAACGTCCAGAGCCCGTTTGCCGGCCAGCGAGACGCGCTCGTCGATGTAATTCAGCCGCAACGGGTTGATGTCGTGCAGTGGCTTGAACTCGCTGGTGGGGTCCCACCAGCGGCTGGCGAGCGCCTCGAATTTGGCAATCTCGTTCTGGTCTACGTTCTGGTTGTTCATGTTCGGGGTTACTCCGGATAATCAGCTGAGAATCTGTTTGCGCCATTCGTTCACCCGCAGAACCAGATCTGGTACGTCGATGCGGGTTAGTCTGCCATCCTGTAATTGTGGAACGCCATGAATCCAGCTGTGGCTTACTGCCCGGCCGTGGTTGCTGTAGACCAGGTGCGAAGCGGGGTCGTAGACAGGCTGCAGATAGGGGTCGCTCAAGTCGACGGCGATCAGATCTGCCAGTTTGCCCGCCACCAGGGAGCCGATGTCGTGGTCCCGCCCCAGGGCTCGGGCACCACTGAGGGTCGCCATTTCCAGCGCTTTGTGAGCCGACAGGGCTGCCGCATCGTCCGCCACAGCCTTGGCTACCATTGCGGCGGTTTTCAGTTCACCGAACAGATCCAGATCGTTGTTGCTCGCGGCCCCATCGGTACCGATGGTGACATTGATATCGTGATCCAGCAGTTTCTGCACCGGACAGAACCCGCTCGCCAGTTTCAGGTTGGACTCCGGGCAATGGACAACATGGGCGCCGGTCTTTTTCAGATGAGCCAGGTCGGATTCGTCGATCTGGGTCATGTGTACACACTGCGTATTGGCGCCGAGAACACCCAGGTCTGCCATACGCGCCAGTGGTCGCTGCCCGCTGGCTTTTACCGCTTCCGCTACTTCAAAGGCGGTTTCGTGCAAATGCAGTTGAATGGCGGCACCGGTTTGCTGCGCTAATTCCACGGCGGCACCCAGAGGACCGTCGGAAACGGTGTAAGGGGCGTGGGGCCCAATGGCAGGCATGATGTAGTCATCCCGCTGCCATTGTTCAATAAGGTCCGCACCTTTGCGCAGGTATTCTTCTGGCCCTGAACCCCATACCGTGGGCATATCCAGCAGGGGAAAGCAGATCTGTGCACGCATGCCGGTGTCGTGGGCTGCCTGGGCAGTCACTTCCGGGAAGAAGTACATATCCGAAAACGTGGTGGTGCCGGTGCGGAGCATCTCTGCCATGGCCAGGCGCGTGCCGTCTGCCACGAACTGCTCGCTGACAAACTTGCCCTCTGCAGGCCAGATATGATCATTCAGCCAGGTCATCAATGGCAGGTCGTCAGCCAGGCCCCGGAACAGGGACATGGCGGTGTGGCCGTGCAGGTTGATCAGCCCGGGCAGGACAACATGCCTGTTCAGGTCGAGGGTTTCCCGGGTGCGATAACTCTGGTCTGCCTCAGCCTGCGGCACGATCGCCAGAATTCGGCTGCCTTGAAGGATCACGGCCTGGTGTTCAAGGACAACCCCGAAGGGTTCGACGGGAATCAGCCAGCGGGCGTTGATTCGGGTATCGGCTGCGGTGATGGTTTCTGCCGTCATTAACCTGCCTTGCGGGTTCGGGGCACCGGAGGCGCCTTGAAATTCAATGGGCAAGTATAACCAGCGCGGTCAGGCAGAACTACCCCGGTGGCGGCCGCTGTGCTGCGATTTTCCAGACATTCATCAAGCCTCTTCAAATCAGGGCAGTCAATCTGGTTTGATAGGGCTATACTCGCTGTTTTTCTTTGGTTCGGGAGTTTTTTATGGCAGGTCGATCTTCCAATCGTTCCATCGGGACGGTGGCAATGCGCTGGCACGGGGACAGGCTGGAATTGCTGGATCAACGCCTGCTCCCGGCAGAGGAGCACTGGATTGTTGCGGATGGTGCCTCGGCGGTGGCCCAGTGCATAACGGATATGGTGGTGCGTGGGGCACCGGCCATCGGCATCAGTGCTGCGTACGGGGTGGCCCTGGCAGCCCGCCACGCAGGCGGAGGCGATTGGCAGGCCGAGATCAAACAGGCTATTCGAGTGTTGGCGAAATCCCGGCCTACGGCGGTGAACCTGTTCTGGGCGCTGGAGCGCATGGAAAAGGTGTTCCACGCCTGTCATTCTCTGGACGAAGCCACTGATCGGCTGGCGGCAGAGGCTGTTCGTCTGCATGAGGATGACCTGGCGGCCAACCTGGCCATGGCGGATTTTGCTCTGGAGGTGATGAATCCCGACAAGCCTGTCGCAGTGCTGACCCACTGTAACACCGGTGCACTTGCCACCGGAGGATACGGTACCGCGTTGGGGGTGATTCGCCGTTTGCACGAGGAAAAACTGCTGAAACGGGTCTATGCCGACGAAACCCGGCCCTGGCTTCAGGGCAGCCGGCTAACCGCCTGGGAGCTGACCCGTGACCATATTCCCGTTACGCTCAATGCCGATGGCGCGGCAGCGGCCATTATGGCTTCCGGCAAGGTTAAATGGATTGTTGTGGGTGCCGACCGGATAACTGCCAACGGTGATGTGGCGAACAAGATTGGTACCTATAACCTGGCGGTCCTGGCGCGGCACCACAAGATCGGGTTTATGGTGGTGGCTCCCTCCAGCACCGTCGATATGTCGCTGGAGTCCGGCAAGGATATTCCGATCGAAGAGCGGGAGGGCACCGAGGTGCGTGAAATCCGCGGGATTCCCCTGGCGCCCGCCGGCGTTCAGGTCTTCAATCCGGTCTTCGACGTGACACCGGCCAGCCTGATTGATGCCATCGTGACCGAGAAGGGCGCAGTGCGTAACCCCAACATCACCGGAATGCGGGCGCTGTTTACCTGATATTCCGTTTTGCCCCGGAGCTGGTTGCCGGCTTGTCCGGCGCTGGCTCGGCGGTCTTCATGCCAGCTTTCAGTTCTGCCACTTCCTTTTCCTGCTGTTCTATAAAATGCAGCGACATTTCAAAGCTCTGGCGGGTAAATTCCAGCACTTTGCGGAAGCCTTCATCCGACAGGTTTCTGGCATCGTCGTGCCGGCGGAAGATGTTGATGAATTCCCGTTCCCGCTCGAACTGGAGCGGAATCCGGCCTATGCCCCAATCGTTGAGTATCTGCCACACCTCGGGATTATAGTTGCGGGTGGTGCGCATGATAAACGGGATCGGATCGTTGCGGGCCACCAGGGCGGCGAGTCTCAGGATCAGCTCGAAGGAGAGGGTGGAGGTGCCATTTTCAATGGCTTCCAGCAAAGACTTGTCTTTGAGGTTCAGGGCTTCACTCATTTCCGAGAGCGTGAGGCCCGCAACTTCCCGTATGTCTTTCAGCGATTGGCCGGCTGTCAGCATGGCCCGCAACTGATCCTGAGAGTTAATCAGGGCCCGACCGACCCGCAGGGACGTGTCGGTTGCCCGGGCGCCCAGGCGAAGTGCCGAACCCGTCAACCCGGCTATACGTTCCAGCATACCGTCTGGGGTTTTATCTTTCGGGCCAGAGGATTCCAGGCCCTCAGCTTCGTCCATGGAATACATGGCGTGCAGGGCGTCCAGTAGCATGTCCCGGAACACCCGGGCACGCTGTTGGGTACTCTGACCGCTTTCCCCGGACGGCTGCCCAGCCATGATTTATGGTGCCTCAGTCTTGGCCGCAAACTGGGTGGGCATCAGAATGGACGCCATACGTTGATCCAGCTCCAGCAGGTCGGCCATGATGTGCCCGCCTTCCTGGATGACGAAATCCAGTTCTTCGTCGGTGTTGTCCAGATCTGCCGCCTGTTGATCCTGCCAGTCTTCCAGAGCTTCCAGGTCTTCAAAAGGTTCTTCGCCCTTCAGTTCCCTGCGGGCATTGGCGATGGTCAGGCGGGTCTGCTCGATCTGGTTGTGCTGGTTCTTGCGCTCGTCCACGTTAAGGCTAACGTAATCCATCTGCCGCTGGCGGTTAAGGAACTCGATTTCCTTCTGCAGCAGCTTGAACTCCGGGTTGGTGGCGAACCGCTCTTCGTGGCGATTCCGCAGTTCGTCAATCACGCCGGTAAAGTCGAAATAGCGGGCATGGGGAACGGCCTCAATCTGGTCCCACGGCAGGGCGTGGTCCAGAGCGTCCTCACCAATTCGGGTTTTATCGATGCGCGACGGGATTTCGATGTCTGGAATCACCCCTTTGTGCTGGGTGGAACCGCCGGAAACCCGGTAAAACTTGGACTGGGTGATTTTCAATTGACCGTGGTTCAGTGGCCGAACGGCCTGAACCGTGCCTTTGCCGAAGGTTTGGGAGCCAACCACCAGGCCTCGACCATAATCCTGGATAGCGCCGGCGAAAATTTCAGAGGCGGAGGCGCTCATCCGGTTGACCAGCACCACCAGAGGGCCGTCGTAGACCACGGACGGATCCTCGTCTTCCAGTACCTGAACATCGTTGTTGGCGTTACGGATCTGGACCGTGGGGCCTTCGTCGATAAACAGGCCAACCAGGTCGTTGGCTTCGTGCAGTGCGCCACCGCCGTTATTACGAAGATCCATGACCACGCCATCCACGCCGCTGGCCTTGAGTTCCTCAATCAGTTTACGCACGTCGCGGGTGGTGCTTTTGTAATTTGGATCGCCAGCCTGCATGGCCTGGAAATCGGCGTAGAAGGTGGGGATATTGATGACCCCGATACGATAGGTCTCGCCGTTTCGGTCCAGTTCAATCACGTCTTTGCTGGCGCTTTGCTCCTCCAGCTTCACCTCGTCGCGCTTGATGGCGATGGTGCGGGTGATGGTCTCGTCGCTGGCGTTGGCCGGGATTACTTCCAGGGTTACGGTGGAATTACGGGGGCCGCGGATCAGATCCACCACCTCGTCCAGGCGCCAGCCGATCACGTTTACAGGCTTTTCATCACCCTGGGCAACCGAGACGATGCGGTCGGCAGGCTGCAGCTGACCCTGCTTGGAGGCCGGGCCACCGGGTACCAGGCGCACTACCTTGGTGTACTCGTTATCGGATTGCAGTACCGCGCCGATGCCCTCCAGCGAGAGACTCATGTTGATGTTGAAGTTCTCGGAGGTTCGGGGCGAAAAGTAGGACGTGTGAGGGTCCCACATACCGGTAAAGGCATTCATGTAAGCCTGGAATGCATCTTCGCTGCGGGCCTGGTACGCGCGTTTGAGTTGCCCTTCATAGCGGCGGCGCAGCGTCTCTTCGATCGCTTCATCGTCTGCGCCGTTCAGTCTCTGGGCCAGAACCGCGTTTTTAATACGCTTCGTCCAGAGCTCGTCCAGAGCGGCCTGGTTTGCCTCCCAGGGCGCCTCGGAACGGTCGACGCGAATCCTGTCATCGGCAGCGAAGTCCAGTTGCTCAATACCGTTGTCAATGAGCCCCAGGGCGAACTTCAGGCGTTCGATAACCCGCTGTTGAACCAGGTTGTAAATATCAAAGCCAGGCTGGAGTTGGCCGGTTTTGAGCGCTGACCCCAGGTGTTTCTTGACCCGGGAGAGGGCATCAATGTCTTCCTGGGTCAGGTAGATTCTCTGGCTGTCCAGGTAATTCAGGTAGGCATCGAAAACATCGCCGGACAGTTCGTCGCTGATGCCGAGATTGCGGAAATGCGTGAACTGCAGCTGCCGGGCAATCAGAATATTGGCGCGGGCCTGGTCAATAGTGGGCGCAACCGGCTCATACCTGGCGGAGTCGTCAATCTTTGCGTAGGCGCCGGAGACAAGGAGGCCCAGGGCCAGAGCCGTGACCGCGCCTGCTTTCCGGGTGAGGGAAGTCAGGGAAGGGCGCTGCATGGAGTTTTCCGCAATGGTCATAAATGCATACCTGAAGCTACTGGGAATCGCCACCAATGACAATGGGGGTGAATACCCGTGACTGTTCGATTTATTGTAGGCAACCGCTACACCTGTTGCCATAGGCCAGGGGTATAGCTTCGTGACAATATGTCCATATACGTTTCAGCCTGAGGCTAACTATGGGGGCGTGTGACCGGAAGAAAACTGTCGGGAGTGTGAGGGCAGAGGTGGCCGGAGGGTTTGGGCCCTCCGGCCGGCAGGGTCAGCTAAAGGTTTCGTTGCGTTCGGCTTTCTGAAGCAACAGCGATGGCGGCGTGAATCGCTCACCGTACTGGTCTGCCAGCTGCTGCGCCCGCTCCGCAAAGGCCCGAACGCCATACTGGTTGACGAACTGGATGGCACCGCCGGTCCAGGGCGCGTAGCCAATACCGAAGATGCTGCCAATGTTGGCGTCTTCCACGGTTCTCAGCACACCCTCCTCAAGACAGCGGATGGTCTCGATGGCCTGCATGAACAGGATGCGATCTTTCAGATCCTGCAGCTGCACACGGCGTGCCTTGTCCTGGTCCACGAACAGGTTCTCCAGTTCCGGCCACAGGTATTTTTTGCCCTTCTCCGGATACTCGTAGAAACCGGCACCGGCGGCTTTGCCCTTGCGTCCGTGGGTATCCACCATGGCATCGATGACGGCTTCGGCCGGATGCGGCTGCCAGGTACCGCCGGCGGCTTCCGTGTCTTTCTTGCTTTGGGCGCGGATGTGCTGCATCAGGGTCATGCTGACTTCGTCAGAGATGGCCAGCGGTCCTACCGGCATGCCGGCCAGCAGTCCGGCATTCTCGATGCTTGAGGGGTGAATGCCCTCGGCCAGCATGCTGATACCTTCGTTCACGAAGGTGCCAAATACCCGAGAGGTAAAGAAGCCGCGGCTGTCGTTCACCACAATGGGAATCTTGCCTGTCTGCTGCACGTAATCGAACGCCCGGGCCAGGGTGTCATCGGAGGTTTTCTCGCCGACGATGATTTCCACCAGTTGCATCTTGTCCACCGGGGAGAAGAAGTGCAGGCCGATAAAGTTGTCCGGCTTGGCCGAGGCCTGGGCCAACTGGGTGATGGGGATGGTGGAGGTGTTGGAGGCAAAGATGCCGTTAGCGACCATTTTCGGCTCGGATTCCTGGGTAACCTTTGCCTTCAGATCGCTGTCTTCAAAGACTGCCTCGATGATCAGGTCGCAACCTTCCAGGTCGTCGGCAGAGGCGGTGGCGTTGATGCGGGCCAACACTTCGTCTTTCTGGGCTTCGGTCATGCGGCCGCGACTGACTTTCTTCGCCAGGAGATTTTCGGAATAGCTTTTGCCTTTCTCGGCGTTTTCAACCGAGACATCCTTCAGCACCACCTCAATGCCGCGGCTGGCAGTGGAGTAGGCGATACCAGCGCCCATCATGCCTGCACCCAGTACGCCGACTTTCTTGAAGCTTTCCTTTTCTACGCCATCCGGGCGACTGCCGCCGGCCTTGATGGCGTTGAGCTGGAACCAGAAAGTGCCCGTCATGTTTTTGGCCACCTGGCCGGTGGCCAGCTCGGCAAAGTAACGGGTTTCAATCAGGCTGCCATTGTCGAAATCCACTTGGGCGCCTTCCACCGCTGCTGCCAGAATCCGTTCCGGTGCCGGATAGCAGCCTTTGGTCTTCTGTTTGAGCATGGCCGGTGCAATGGCCAGTTTCTGGGCCATGGCCGGATGGTGCGGAGCTCCGCCGGGGAAGCGGAAGCCTTTCTGATCCCAGGGTTGCTGGCACCTGGGATTGGCTTCGATGAAGGCCCCGGCCTTGGCGATCATGTCTTCCGGTGAGCTGGCGAGCTCATCCACGATACCGGCCTTCAGAGCGGCTTTTGGATTTACCTTCTTACCCTCCATCAGGAATGGGAAGGCGGCTTCCAGGCCAATCATCCGGGGCAGTCGCTGGGTGCCGCCACCGCCGGGCAGCAGGCCCAGGGTGACTTCCGGTAAGCCCAGTTGGGTCCGGTCATCATCAATGGCAACGCGATGATGGCAGGCCAGGGCGAGTTCCAGGCCACCACCCAGAGCGGTGCCGTTGATAGCCGCCACCACAGGTTTGCCACAGGTTTCCAGCACCCGCATGTCGGCTTTCAGGCCGTTGACCATGTCTTCAAACTCTTTGGCCTGTTCGCGGGTCACTGTGTACAGCTCATTCAGGTCGCCGCCGGCAAAGAAGCTTTTCTTGGCGGAGGCAATGATAATGCCTTTGACATTATCCAGGTCGCTTTTGACCTTATTGACGGCTTCGGTCAGTGCAGTTCGAAACTCGCCATTCATGGTGTTGGCGGACTGGCCCGGCATGTCGATGGTCAGGGTCAGAATCTGGTCTGAACCCAGGTCGTATTTGATGGCACTCATGGTCGGTTCCTTTTATATGAAAGTGGCGTTCAGACGCGCTCGATGATGGTGGCAATGCCCATGCCGCCGCCCACGCACAACGTGGCCAGGCCGTAGCGCAGTTCACGGCGTTCCAGTTCATCCAGCAGGGTGCCGAGGATCATGGCGCCGGTGGCACCCAGTGGGTGGCCCATGGCGATGGCGCCGCCGTTCACATTCACTTTCTCGTCCGGAACGGACAACTCTTTCTGGAAGCGCATCACCACCGACGCGAAGGCTTCGTTCACTTCAAACAGGTCGATCTGGTCCACCGTCATACCGGCTTTCTCCAGTGCCTTGCGGGCAGCCGGGGCAGGGCCGGTGAGCATAATGGTGGGGTCTGTGCTGGTAACCGCAGTGGCAACGATGCGGGCGCGTGGCTTGAGGCCGAGCTCCTTGCCCTTGGCTTCGCTGCCAATCAGCATGGCGGTGGCACCGTCGACAATGCCGGAGGAGTTGCCGGCGTGGTGCACGTGGTTGATCTTCTCCACGTAGTGGTATTTTTCCCGGGCGACGCCGTCAAAGCCCATCTCGCCCATCATCTGGAACGAGGGCTTGAGGCCTGCCAGGGATTCCACGGTAGTGTTGCCGCGAACATGCTCGTCCCGGTCCAGTATAACCACGCCGTTCTGATCAGTAACCGGCACGATGGATTTGGCGAAATAACCCTTTTCCCAGGCGTTGGCGGCTTTTTGCTGGGACTTCACGGCAAAGCCATCGACATCTTCACGAGTGAAGCCTTCCAGAGTAGCGATCAGGTCGGCGCCGATACCTTGAGGCATGAAACCTGTATGCAGGTTGGTTTCCGGGTCGGTCGCCCAGGCCCCTCCATCGGAACCCATGGGTACGCGCGACATTGCTTCTACACCACCGGCAACCACCATGTCTTCCCACCCGGAGCGCACTTTCATGGCGGCCAGGTTCACGGCTTCCAGGCCGGAGGCGCAGAAGCGGTTCAGGGTTACGCCGGCGACTTTCTCATCCCAATCAGCGGCCAGTGCCGCCGTCTTGGCGATATCCGCGCCCTGGTCACCCACGGCGGTGACGCAGCCCATGACGACATCATCTACCTGAGAAGTGTCGAGCCGGTTACGCTCTTCCAGAGCCTTGAGCACGGTAGTGAGCAGCGTGATCGGCTTAACGCTGTGCAGTGAACCATCTTTCTTGCCGCGGCCGCGGGGGGTGCGAACGGCATCGAAAATGTACGCCTCGGTGGTCATATCTGTTCCTCTGATTGTTATCCGGGCTTGTTTTCAAAGAGTGATAACCATAGCGGTTCAGTGTAGTCCTCGGTAATGACAGCCGCTGCCAATCCCATTGGCGAAATTGCTCAGGGACAATGACACAAACGCTTGTGACTTCTATCTTGAATAAAGATTGATCCTATAAAGTAGGCAGGTGTAACCATGTCTCTGAGAGATGCTATCGATAATTTCTACGAAAGGCTGGTGCTGGATGCGATCGATGCGACCCGGGAGGAGTCGGACACAGCGGATTATCTGACCGACGTGATGTGTGTGGCTCTGAATCGTTTGCCGGCCAGGTACTATCGGCACACCATCGATATGATGTTCTACCTTGCCGATGAGGAATTAAAGGAGATGAAAGAAAAATCCCTGGCTGCGGTCAGGCAAGCCAGGGATTTTGTAAGGCAGCATCAGAGAGAATGATGCTTTAGTGCTGCAGGCGGCTTTCCAAAGCCTGAACCAGTCGACCAGCATGTTCTGCGCTCTGGTCGTTCATCTCCGGGTGCAGGCACCAGAGTGCGATCAGCCTTTCCAGTTCCTGCTCAGGTGTGGTTTGATCGCCACCACCCAGACCTTCGGCCAGACGCTGAACCTGGATTTCCATACGCCGTCCCTGGTCTGAGTCCGGAGTCTCCTGGCCGGCAACGATCTCCGCCCTGATCACCAGGTCTCTACCTGTAAGAGAGGTCGCGCCGTTAACCAGATTCTGCCAGTTTGAAGGAACCTGTTCCGGGGCAATGGCGCCACTCACACGCTCTTTGATCAGAGTCTTCCAGTTATCCAGTCTGGCTTTCAGCTTTTTGCGCTGCCCCAGCTCTGTCAGATGCTGACGAAGGTCTTGTACTTCGCCCCGAACCGGTCGTGAAAGCGGCATATCGGCTAACGGCCTGAGTTCGGTTTTGGCTTCATTGATCAGCGCATCGTCAGCCTCTGTGCCGAGATCGCGGTATTTGGCAACCACTGCGCGAGCGTCGGCGTCAGCCTTCTCGGTCGCTTGTTGCTGTGCAGACCGCTGGGCATCGCGTCGCTCGAAGATCTGGTCGCAGGCTTGGCGGAACGCCTGCCAGAGCTTGCGATCTTCGCGGTGGCGGGTGATACCGATACGCTTCCATTCCGATTGCAGGGCTTTGGCCTGATCCATGGCCTCCTGAAGAGGTTCATGGTCAATCAACGCCTGAGCCCGCTCGACAATCGCCTGTTTGGCGGCCTCGTTTTTCTGTCGCTCCTCGTCCAGGGGCCGCTCCAGGTTCTTCAGCAGGTCGTCAAACCGCTTCTGTACCTGGCGGTTATCCCGGAAGTCTACCGGCCAGGCCGCTTTCCATTCCTGACGGGCGGTCTGATGAATCCGTTCGGCACCTTTCCAGTCAATACTGGTCCAGTCTGCCTGCGCGAGGAAGCGTTCAAGTTCCTCACAGATGGCTTCCCGTTTCTGCAGATTGGCCTGTTTGAGATCGGCTTTTGCCTCGAAGTAGGCTTTGCAGGGCTCATAGGCCTGATCGGACGCCGCTTTGAAACGATTCCAGAGGGTTCGGTCGGACGAGCCGCCGAGTTCTCGCCATTCGTTCTGCAGTTCTTTGATTCGCTCTGCCTTGGCCTCCGGCTCCATCGGTTGTTCCGCCAGATATTCCATCTGTTCGCACAGAGAGACCTGCTTGGGCTCGGTGGCGAATCCCTGCCAATCGCTCAGTTCCCGGAACTGGCCGGCAAGTAACTGCATCTTGGCCTGGACGTTCTTGCGGTGGCGATCATCAAGCGCCTGAAACTGGTTCTGGGCTGTTTTCAGGAGCTGGCGGGATTCACGGAACTGTTTTGCTTCCAGGGCGGCTTCCAGTTTGGGCAGTGTGGTATTGAGAGCGGCCGCATTTGCTTGCTGCTGTTCCCGGGTTCCGTCTGACGTGGGCTGGGCGCGCGGCTTGCCGGCCAGGGCCCGCAGTTCTGCAAGGGCCTGGGGTAGCGGGAAACCCTGCGGCCAGGCCACTTCCTGAAGCAGTGCTTTTGCGACAGCCTGAGGGCTGTCGATATCGTTGCTTTCCAGCTCACCGATTTGTGGTCGTGCCAGATTCAGGCGCCGCACCGCACCAAGGTAGTTGCGCAGAGCCAGCATGGCCTGTTCGTATTGCTTCTGCTCCTGTTTGTCCACCTGGGTGTCCCGCGTGGCTTCCAGCCATCGGTTTTCCTGGGTTTTCTGCAACGCATCGAGGGCAGATTCTGAGGGAAGTCCAGAGGGCGCTGCGGCTTTAAGCTGGTTCAGGGTTTGCTGCAGCAGTTCCAGCGTTTCCTGCCGTTGCTGCTTCTGATCAAGGTGCCGCTGCTCTTCCTGGCGCGTCTCATCCAGTTGCTTCTGGCGTTCACGAATCTGGTGGACCGCTTGCAGGAATTGTTGGGTCTGCTCTGCGCTGGCCTTGTTTTCAACGCTTTGCCAGTGGTCCTGGAGAGCGTTCAGTCGGGCCTCGTAGAGCTTGGTGTCTTCGCTTCTGGCCTGCTCCTGTGCCTGGCTGACCAGTTCAGTGATGCGATGCTGTATGGCCGCTTCGCTGGCCTGTTGTTCCTTCAGGGTTTGAAGTGACTGTTTGACAGTCTGGTAAACACTTTTATCGCGGCCTTTTGCCTGTTTCAGCACCGCCTGTAGGTGCTCTTCCTGGTTAATCTGGCTCGCTGCCTGCAATCGAATGGCGGAGGTCACACCTTCTATTGCCAGAGCCGCGAGTTCCGATTGCTCAGGGCTGGCGTCAAGCTGGCGTTCCTGCTGCTGGCGCAACTGCTGTCGGTTGTCTTCTTCGGTTGGTTGGTTGCTTTGCTGTTTTTCGGATGCCTTGTCGCTTACGGGTGAGAGGGTTTTGCGGTTCTTGAACAATTTCTGAATGAATGCAGCCATAAACGGTATCCTTGGGATTGCAACCAGTTTGCGGTGGCGGCAGAGTATCTCCGCCTTCCGGCCCGATCAGGTGTCTGTTTCGGGTAGTGTGTTTGCGGGGGTGCCCCGGGACGCTAAGTCTATCGTTTTGCAAGTCATCGCGGAAAGGGCCTGTATGGCAAAAGATCAAAAACATGACGATCCGGAATACCAGGCTCGTTCGGTAGCGCTGCGCCTGCTGGCCCGCCGGGAGCACAGCCGGTATGAACTGGCGCTCAAGCTGCGGCAGCGCAGGATTCCACCGGATGTTTTTGACCCGGTGCTGGATGAGTATGAGTGTGAAGGCTGGTTGGATGACGACCGGTTCTCGGAGATCTATACCCGCCAACGCATCGAGGCGGGTTACGGGCCGCTGCGAATACTGGCCGAACTGCAGCAGCGTGGAGTGAATCAGACTCCGGCGTGTCTGTCGTCCGTCGCAGAAGAAGAGTGGTGCCGGAGAGCGGTCCGGGCCCGTGATAAACGGTTCGGACTGGCTGATGTGCAGGAGGATCTGCCTGAAAAGCTCCGCCAGGCCCGATTTCTGGCCCGGCGTGGATTTTCATCATCTCAATCCGAGCATGCCTTGAGCGCGGGACCGGATGATGACTGATTCAGAGTGTCGGCGGTATCAACCGTAGTTCCGGAGGCAGATCAGCGCGAAGATCCGGCTGAGACTCGCTGGCCGGGGCATCGGAGCCAGCTTCGTTGTCGCCAAGCCAGGCCAGTTGATCTTCAAGCCCGGGCGCTGAAGGTGCGTCCGGTTCGGTAATCCGGACCAGAACGTCGTAATACCGTCGGATATTCTGCACGTAAACCACCGGTTCGTGCCCGCGTGCGTACCCGAACCGGGTTTTGGTGTACCACTCTTTCTGTGCCAGCAGCGGCAGAAATTCCTTCACATCCATCCATCGGTCCGGGTCTTTTCCGGCGGATTCAGCCAGGCGTCGGGCATCTTCAAGATGTCCAAAGCCGACGTTGTAGGACGCAAGCGCAAACCAGGTGCGATCCGGCTCCGGAATTCGTTCCGGGATGCGCCCGTGCACCATCCGGAAATAGCGGGCCCCGCCCTCAATACTTTCCTCGGCATCCAGTCGGTTATTAATGCCGATATAATTGGCGGTGGTGCGGGTGAGCATCATCAGACCGCGTACTCCGGTGGGGGAGACGGCGTTGGGGCGCCAGTGGGATTCCTGGTACCCGATGGCGGCCAGCAGGCGCCAGTCCATGCCGGATTCCTCGGCATAATCCTGGAACAGTGACTGATAGCGGGGCAGGCGGTTCTCAACATGGTGCATGAAGGTTCGGGCGCCGACGTAATTCAGTCTGTCCAGGTGGCCGTAGAACCGTTCCGCGAGCTGGGCCATGGTGCCGTTGTTGTTCATCCTTTCCATGAAGGCTTCGGCGGCCTGCACCAGGGTATCGTCCTGAGCGGTTGGAAACAGCCAGACAAGATCAGTGGACTCGTTCAGTGCGAACGCTTCGTAAACCTTTGGGAAGAAGACGTGGTTCAGATCCAGCTCATTGGAAGCCACCGCCGCATAGCCGAATTCCCCGCTTTCCACCCGGGCCAGAAGACCGGCAGCATCCAGCCCCGGATGTTTCTGAATGATGGGGCCAGCCTCGTTCCCGGGATCAGCAACAAGGTGCTCATGGTTGCTGTCGGCCAGCATATGGATGGTTTCGGAGGCGAGATCTTCCAGTGATTCCGGTGCTGGAACTTCTTTGTTATAGACGATAACCGATTGCGCGGCGACACCTATGGGCACCGAGCGGTACTGCTCGCCAAAGTCGGGCCGTTGTGTCAGGCCAGCCAGACCGATGTGTGCGTAGTTTCTGGACAGGACAGAGAGGATTTCAGAATTGTCGTCGGCAACCCGAACTCGCAGTTCAACCCCGAGTTCGTCGGCAAACAGTCTGGCCAGCTCGTAATCGTAGCCGGTGTCCTGTTCCCGATCCTGGTAATAGATAGAAGGCGCAACCCGGGTGATGACGTGCAAAACGCCTTCTTCCCGGATTTCCTGCAGCGTTGTGGGCTGCGAGCAGCCTGTGGCAAGGAGAACTGCCAATACAATGCTCAACTGCGCACTACTGCGTCGGAAAGTGCTGATAAATCGTGACAAATCCCTGCTCTCCGCTACACGCTCAATGGTCAGGATGGTCCGGGAGGTGCTCCCATGCTCCTGCTTTTTGATGCTTCTTGCTTTCCATGCATAGTCTCAATGATCACTGCTGAGGGCGAAATGGTCAATTGGTCTGGTTAATAACTGTGCAAAAGAATGTCAATTTTACACCGCGGAAAGAGGCCAGCTTCCGCTGTAACCTGAAGTCGGTTTCAAGTATCATTGCGGCCTTTCAGACGTCCCCCGATTCGCGCGATACAGGTTGATATCATGCTTGAACTTCGCGGCGCGCCAGCGCTCTCGCCTTTTCGTTCCCGCAAACTGCATTCCCGTATACAGGAAATGGTGCCGGGTGTAGAACATGTGTATGCCGAGTTCATGCACTTTGTGGATCTTGATGCCGACCTTTCCGATTCGGAACAGGCCATCCTGGATCGCCTGCTTACCTATGGTCCCAGTGTCCAGGTTGAGCAGCCGGATGGGATTTTATTCCTGGTGGTTCCGAGGCCGGGCACGTTATCGCCATGGTCCAGCAAGGCGACGGATATCGCCCGTAATTGTGGCCTCCGGCAGATTCGCCGAATTGAGCGCGGCATTGCCTACTATGTAAAGGCCAGCAAGAAACTTGGCCTGGAGCAGCGCGAGCAGATCGCAGCACTTCTCCACGATCGTATGACTCAGAAAGTGTTCCACGAGATGGGCGGCGCAGAACTTCTGTTCAGCCACGAAGAGCCTCGCTCTCTGGGACGGGTACCGGTGTTGTCTGGTGGCCGGGATGCCCTGGTGGAAGCAAATGGCCGGTTGGGCCTGGCGCTGGCGGACGATGAGATTGATTACCTGGTCAAATCCTTTGTCGGCCTGGAGCGGGATCCGACGGATGTTGAGCTGATGATGTTTGCTCAGGCCAACTCTGAGCACTGCCGCCACAAGATTTTCAACGCGTCCTGGGATATCGATGGGGAAGGCCAGGAAAAGTCCCTGTTCGCGATGATTCGCAATACCTTCGAGATGAACAGCGAGGGCGTGCTGTCGGCCTACAAGGACAACGCCGCGGTGATCGCCGGCAGCGAAGCCGGTCGCTTCTTCCCGAATCCGGACACGGGTGTCTACGGCTATAACCGGGAGCCGGTGCATATCCTGATGAAGGTGGAAACCCACAACCACCCGACTGCGATTGCCCCCTTTTCCGGCGCGGCCACAGGCTCTGGTGGCGAAATCCGGGATGAAGGCGCGACCGGTCGTGGTTCCAAGCCGAAAGCCGGTCTCACCGGTTTCACCGTTTCCAACCTGAATATTCCCGGCGACGAGCAACCCTGGGAAATCGGCTATGGCAAGCCGGACCGGATTGCCTCTCCCCTGGATATCATGATTGAAGGCCCCATTGGTGGGGCGGCCTTTAACAACGAATTCGGCCGTCCTAACCTGGCCGGTTACTTCCGGACCTTTGAAGAGAAGGTGCCTGGCGCCGCCGGTGAAGAGGTCCGTGGGTATCATAAGCCGATCATGATTGCCGGTGGTCTGGGCAACATTCGCGAGCAGGACGTAGAGAAGGGCAATATTCCGGTCGGCGCCAAGCTTATCGTGCTGGGTGGTCCGTCCATGCTGATTGGCCTTGGCGGGGGCGCAGCCTCTTCCATGGACTCCGGTTCCAGTAATGAGAATCTGGATTTCGCTTCGGTACAGCGCGACAACCCTGAAATGGAACGGCGTTGCCAGGAAGTTATCGACCGTTGCTGGCAGATGGGCGACAAAAACCCGATCTGCTTCATTCACGATGTCGGGGCCGGCGGCTTGTCCAATGCCATGCCGGAGCTGGTCAAGGACGGTGGCCGTGGCGGCAAATTTGAGCTTAGGGATATTCCCAGTGACGAACCGGGCATGTCGCCCCTGGAGATCTGGTGTAACGAGTCTCAGGAACGTTACGTTATGGCGGTTGCGCCTGAAAACCTGGATCTTTTCGATGCTCTGTGTCGTCGCGAGCGCTGCCCGTATGCAGTGATTGGTGAGGCGACCGAGGAACATCATCTGGAGCTGGGTGATTCCTACTTCAACGACAAGCCCGTGGATCTGCCGATGGAAGTGCTTTTCGGCAAGCCCCCACGCATGCATCGCAGTGTTAGCCGTTCCTCCTTTACCAAGCCGATTTTCGATTCCACGAAAATTGATCTTCACGATGCCGTTCGGCGGATTCTGCGTCTGCCCTCGGTTGGTTCCAAGAGTTTCCTGATTACCATCGGTGACCGGACTATCACCGGGCTGGTGGCCCGGGACCAGATGGTGGGCCCCTGGCAGGTTCCTGTCAGTGATGTGGCGGTAACCGCAGCATCTTTTGATGTGCGCACCGGTGAAGCCATGGCGATGGGTGAGCGCACACCGCTTGCGGTGATTGATGCGCCGGCGTCTGGCCGAATGGCTGTGGGCGAAACCATCACCAACCTCGCGGCGGCGCCGATCGCAAAGCTGTCGGATATCCGGCTTTCCGCCAACTGGATGGCTGCTGCAGGTCATCCGGGCGAGGACGAGAACCTTTACGAGACCGTTCGCGCTGTGGGTATGGAGTTGTGCCCGGCGCTGGGTATTACCATTCCAGTGGGCAAGGACTCCATGTCCATGAAAACCGCCTGGGAAGAAGATAATGGCGAGCAGAAGAGCGTCACTGCGCCGCTGTCGCTGATCGTCAGCGGTTTTGCTCCGGTGACCGACGTTGCCCGCACCCAGACACCTCAGCTGCGCACGGATGCCGGTGAAACGGATCTTATTCTTGTTGACCTGGCCGCTGGTCAGAACCGTCTTGGCGGATCTGCGCTGGCGCAGGTTTATCGTCAGGTGGGTGCTGTGGCGCCGGATCTGGACGACCCCGAGGATATCAAGGCATTTTTCGCGGTTATTCAGGGCCTCAACGCCGATGGCAAGTTGCTGGCCTATCATGACCGTTCCGATGGTGGTCTGTTCGTCACCCTTGCGGAAATGAGCTTTGCTGGCAGAACCGGTGTCGATATCAAGCTGGATGGCCTCGCGGAAGACGAATCCCAATTTGCCCGCGAACTCTTCAATGAGGAACTGGGTGCGGTTATCCAGGTGCGCCGTGAAGACACTGATTTCGTTCTCCAGCAATTCTCCGGTGCCGGGCTGGGAGATCACACCAGTGTCATTGGTACTCTGAATGACAAGGATCGGGTTCGGTTGTTGTTTGCCGGAGAGCCGGTTCTGGATGAGGCGCGCACAGATCTGCAGCGCCTCTGGGCAGAAACCAGCTACCGCATTCAGTCTCTTCGCGACAATGCCGACTGTGCCCGGGAAGAATTCGAGAACCTGCTCGATGCCGAGGATCCGGGGCTGAGTGCTGATCTGACCTTTGATCTGAATGAAGACGTCGCGGCACCATTTATCAATACCGGCAAACGGCCGAAAGTGGCGGTGTTGCGGGAGCAGGGCGTAAATGGGCAGGTTGAGATGGCGGCAGCCTTCGACCGAGCAGGCTTTGAAGCGACGGACGTTCACATGAGTGACCTGCTATCCGGTCGCATCAGCCTGGAGAAGTTCCAGAGTCTGGTGGCTTGTGGCGGTTTCTCCTACGGTGATGTGCTGGGTGCTGGTGAAGGCTGGGCCAAGTCCATCCTGTTCAACGACCGGGTGCGTGATCAGTTTGCTGCGTTCTTTAATCGCCAGGATACCCTTGCCCTTGGTGTCTGCAATGGTTGCCAGATGCTATCCAATCTGCACGAGCTGATTCCGGGCAGTGAGGGCTGGCCCCGCTTTGTTCGAAACCAGTCAGAACAGTTCGAAGCGCGCTTGGTGATGGTTGAGGTTACTTCCTCACCATCCGCCTTCCTGGATGGCATGACTGGCTCCCGTATGCCGATCGCGGTTGCCCACGGTGAGGGGAGGGTTGAGTTCGCTTCCGGCACGTCAGCCAAGGCGCTGTCGGATAACGAATTGGTTGCTCTCCGATATGTCGACAACCGTGGCCGGGAAACGACCCGTTACCCCTATAACCCCAACGGTTCAGAGTCTGGTATTACCGGTATTACCACACGGGATGGTCGCGTGACCATCATGATGCCCCATCCGGAGCGGGTGTTCCGGGCCGTTCAGCACTCCTGGCGCCCGGATACCTGGCAAGAAGATGGTCCCTGGTTGCGCATGTTCCGCAACGCCAGAAAGTGGTTTGGTTGATTCGCTGAATCGCAGCTGAAAAGAGAAGTGAAAAGCCAGCCTCCGGTCTCTGTTTCCAAGAGAGTCGAGGCTGGCTTTTTTTATTGTCGGTTGGTTAAGCCGGTACCTTTGATGTCAACCCCAAATTCAACCCCTGATGCCCTAAAATAGTCTGTAAATTTGCTGTCTCGGGGCTTGACTAGACAACTTTATGCACATTTCCGGTGCCGCCCTGGCCGTTCTGTGAGCAAACATTGAGAATTAAGTTCAGTTTTTGTGCGAAACCTTTAACCTATTGATATTAAAGGAAATAAAATCATGGGTGAAAATGTCGGCAATTTAAGAGAAGTCCAGTATTCATGGGGCTTTGGGGACGATTCCCAAAAACTTTCCCCAGAGTTATCCACAGAATCTGTGAGTAAGTTTGAATTCTCTAATGCTGGGTGATATTTGATCAGTCAGGGAGGTGTCCGTGTATAAATTTTGCTACTTCGTACCTGAGAGTCATCTGGAACAAACCAAGCAGGCACTGTTCGATGTTGGTGCCGGAAAAATTGGAGAATACGACAGTTGTGCCTGGCAATGTGAAGGCCAGGGACAGTTCCGACCGCTGGCGGGAAGCGATCCGTTTCTGGGGCAGCAGGGGCAATTAGAAACGGTGCGGGAATATAAAGTGGAGTTAGTGTGCGACGACAGCCTCATAAGAGATGCGCTAGCCGCATTGAAGGAAGCACATCCTTATGAAGAGCCGGCTTATGAGATCTTTCGGCTGGTTGATCTTTGACGGCCGGTCAGGCTTTTTTTCCCATTGGGTGGCGGATATCACTGACGTGAACGCCAAACCGCTCTGTCTCCATATCGATAAGAAAAAGCTCAAGGGTTTTGCGTACGGTTGGAAACGATATCTCGTCCCATGGGATCTCGCCGGGGGAGAAAAGGCGGGACTCCAGGGATTCTTCTCCGGCGCCGAATTGCCCGTCTTTAAGGCTGGCGCGATAGAACATGTGAACCTGGTTGATATGCGGCACATCGATGATGGAGTAAAGGCCTTCGATGGTGACGTCGGCAAGGGCCTCTTCCAGCGTTTCCCTCGCTGCAGCCTCAATGGTTGTCTCGGCATTTTCCATGAAACCGGCGGGCAGGGTCCAATAGCCGTAACGGGGCTCGATCGCGCGCCGGCATAGAAGTATCTGGCCTTCCCAGACCGGAACTGTACCCGCCACAATCCTCGGGTTCTGGTAATGTATGGTCTCGCAGCTGACACATACGTAGCGGTGCCTGTTGTCACCCTCCGGAATGCGTTGTTCGACCGGATGGCCGCATGTGCTGCAATACTTCATTAGTTTCCCCGTATACTGAGTGTCTGTTGATGATCAGTTTAACGATCCCGGCTGTCTGTGTCTCATGCAAAATCGGGATGCCACTGGAGTAGCGAGTGCGAGACCTATTAACTGAAAAATTATCCAATTATGCCCCTCGACAGCTGGCACTGGATTATCCGGAAGCCGGTATTCTGGTGCCGGTAACGGATGATGAAAATAATCCGGAAATGATTTTCACCTTGAGGTCTGCCAACCTGAAAACCCATCGTGGCCAGGTGTCTTATCCGGGCGGCAAGCGGGATCCCGAAGATTCGTCGCTTGCGGCCACTGCGTTGAGAGAGACCCATGAAGAAATCGGGTTGCCTCCCGACCAGGTGGACGTCATCGCACCATTAAGCCAGGTCATGTCACGCTACGGCATTCTTGTAACACCCTACGTAGGGGTTGTTCCAGGCGATCATCCGGTGGTGC
This sequence comes from Marinobacter nauticus, assembly GCF_003634635.1. GTDB lineage: Bacteria > Pseudomonadota > Gammaproteobacteria > Pseudomonadales > Oleiphilaceae > Marinobacter > Marinobacter nauticus. The sequence goes on from NZ_RBJB01000007.1 coordinate 100,527, forward strand.
CCAATCCCTATGAAATAGAAAGCGTGTTTCGGGTACCGCTTTCCTTCTTTCTGGAAGACAGGCGGGAGCGCACCGATGCCCTCAGTTTTCTGAACCACACTTTTTATGTGCCCTGTTATCGCTGGGAGCGTTACCAGATCTGGGGGCTGTCCGCGGTTGTTCTGGTCGACTTTATGAACGCCGTGTACGATGCCGGAATCGATCTGCTCGAACCCCCTCAAGGAGGCTGATATGTTTTACGAGCTCGAAGACAAGCGCCCCCAGGTAGTTGGCGATGGTCAGTTTGTTGCTGAAAACGCCGTTATCATTGGCAATGTCCGGTTGCTGGAGAAAAGTAGCGTCTGGTTTAACGTGGTTATTCGGGGCGACAACGAGTGCATCACGGTTGGTCCTGAATCCAACGTTCAGGATGGATCGGTGTTGCACACCGATCCGGGGCTGCCTTTGACCATCGGCCGGGGTGTTACTGTCGGTCATAAGGTGATGCTGCACGGATGTGATATCGGCGATTATTCACTGATTGGCATAAATGCGGTGGTGCTCAATGGGGCAAAGATCGGCAAACATTGCCTGATTGGTGCCAATACACTGATTCCTGAAGGTATGGAAATACCGGATGGTTCGATGGTTGTGGGCTCTCCTGGCAAGATCAAGCGTGAACTGAACGACAATCAGAAGAAAATGTTGGAAATGAGTGTGGCGCATTATGTTCAGAATGCCACGCGTTACCTGGAGAAACTTAAAGCGTGTGATCCGGAGCAGAAATGAACAGGGCCGATCGGGTGCGCTCACCCTGCGTAAGCGTGTGCGCCTTAGACGAGAACGATGTTTGCATAGGGTGCCATCGTACCAGTGACGAGATTCTTCACTGGACTCGCATGACAGACGATGAACGCCGAGAAGTTTTGAAACTGGTGGCAATACGTGAACAAAAGGTAGCTCTATAAGATGACCGATAACACCAAGACCAGCGTCAGATTGGGTACACCTCTTAAAAGCAACTCGTTCCGGGTGCTTTTTTGTGGTTCCGGGGAATTGGGCAAGGAAGTTGTGATTGAGCTCCAGCGCTTCGGCGTTGAAGTGATCGCCATTGATCGATATGCCGATGCACCGGCAATGCAGGTGGCCCATCGTTCCCATGTTGTCGACATGCTGGACCCTGTGGCTTTGCGGAGCGTCATCGAGAAAGAGCGCCCGAACCTGATTGTTCCGGAGATAGAAGCTATTGCCACCCCGGAGTTGGTCAAGCTCGAGCAGGAAGGTTATCGGGTGATACCCAGTGCGCGGGCGGTGAGCCTGACGATGAATCGTGAGGGTATTCGTCGGTTGGCTGCGGAAGAGCTCGGGTTGCCAACGTCACCGTATCGGTTTGCGGGTACGCGGGAAGAATATTTGCAGGCGGTTGCGGAAGTCGGGCTTCCCTTGGTGGTAAAACCAGTGATGAGTTCGTCTGGCAAGGGGCAAAGTACAGTAAAGACCGAAGCCGATATTGAAAGAGCCTGGGAGTACGCACAAACCGGAGGCCGAGCAGGAAAGGGCAGGGTAATCGTCGAAGGCTTTGTCGATTTCGACTATGAGATTACTTTGCTGACGGTGAGGCATAAAGAGGGGGTAACCTTCTGCGAGCCCATTGGTCACAGGCAGGAAGATGGTGACTATCGCGAATCCTGGCAGCCGCAGCCGATGAATGACCTGGCATTACAGCGTTCAAAAGAGATCGCCCGTGCTGTGGTGGAAGATCTCGGCGGTTACGGCATCTATGGTGTTGAGCTGTTTGTGAAGGGTGAGAACGTCTGGTTCTCGGAGGTCTCACCTCGCCCTCATGACACGGGACTGGTCACGCTTGTATCCCAGGACCTGTCCGAGTTTGCTATCCACGCCAGGGCCATACTGGGTATTCCCGTTCCTGTTGTTCGACAGAATGGTCCCAGCGCGTCGGCGGTCATTCTGCCGGAGGGAAGCTCCACAGAAGTTTCCTATACCGGCCTGGAAGAAGCCCTGGCACAACCGGGAACCCAGCTACGCCTGTTCGGAAAACCGGAATTACAAGGCAGGAGGCGAATGGGGGTAGCGCTGGCGTTGGGTAGCTCCATAGAGGATGCCCGGGAGAAAGCTCGCACTGCAGCAAGCTCTATAAAGGTCGAATTCTGAAAGCCTGATCCCTGAATCCATGGTGAGGGGTGAAAATCCGGGTGATTTTTGGTCGTTCTGGTTGTATTCTGAACAGCTCGATAGGTGGAAACCGAAGCCCGGTAAAATAAATTGAAAATGGGCGTTGACAGTTTTCCTGAGGGCTGTAAAATGCGCACCACTTCTGAGGGACACGGCAGACAACACCGGTTCACGAGGAACGCAACTACTTGAAAGTGTTCGAAAATTTGCTTCAAAAATTCTTCGAAAAAAGTGGTTGACAGGGCAGCGGAACGATGTAGAATACGCGGCCTTGATTGAGCAACAGCTCAAACGCTCTTTAAAAAGTTAACCAAGTAATTCGTGTGGG
>NZ_RBJB01000008.1 GCF_003634635.1 Marinobacter nauticus
AAGGGCCGAGCGCGCCAGCGCGAGCAATGTAGGTCATCGTCAGGCGCCTAATGCCTAAAAACCCCCGACAGCTTCGCTGTCGGGGGTTTTTTATTTCTGCCTTTATGGTCACTAGCGACCGATTAATTCAATAACGCCGCCAACAATGCTGTGCAGCAAACTGAATTGTTCATCGGTGCGCGCAATATACTCGTCCAGAACCCCTCCCTGCCATGTGACAAGCCAAACCAGTGCCACCAAACCCGCAATGGATAAGCCGCCGAGCCAGCGCATTTGCCGTTGTTGCTGGTCTAACTTCTGAACCTGTTGTAGCTGACATTCGGTAAAGGCAGCGCGCAACTCACGGATTTCTTCCTCCAGCTCTTCATAGGCAATTTCCAGCGTGGACAGGCGCCCGGTCATGCCCCGGGAGTTCTGTTCCGTTGCTTCCAACCCGTGATGTCCTCCTTCCTCAACGGCCAGGCGGATGGCTTCACTTTGTTCCTGATCAGGCACGTTAGACAGAATGATATCCAGAGTTCGCATCAGCTGGTCCCGGTCAACCTGCTTGCGAATGACGCCGGCAGCACCGAGGGCTCTGGCTTCCTGTAGGTAACGCTCTGCGTTCTGGGAGGTATACATGAATACCGGGATGTCCCGCGTCTCCGGCTGCTGCTTGAGTCTCTCCAGTGCCTGAAAGCCATTCATACCCGGGAGGAGATGATCAAGGAAGATAAGGTCGAAATGTTCCTGCTGAAGCAGGGGAAAGGCCTGCTCTGCAGTGGCAACCCCTTTGGTAGAGATATCCGCCCGTTCAAGCAGCCGGGACAACAGAATACGGGCCGTTGACGAGTCTTCGATGATCAGTGCGTGCCCTCGCGGCATGAGAGAGCTCCTCCCTGGAAGTGACAGACGTTGTTACGCCGTGATGAATCAGTCCGAAAGACTCGGGCACTATAAGTGCAGCTCAGAAAATATGCAGTGGGTTGGCGGGCCCGGGTTCCGTTTTTGAGACTCCCATTTCATTTTTGCGTCAGGGCAGCCAGATTTCGAATACACCCCCACCCAGGCTGCCGCCGTTGTGCAGTTTGATGGAGCCGGTTCGCTCGCCTTCGCTATGCAGTGCGGCCACAGACGAGGCGAAGAACAGCCCCAGGCTGGTACTGCCGGTATTGAAGTCCAGCGACTTGAAACTCAGGGTACCAGTATGTTGCATGCTTTCCGGGTAGCCCTGGCCATCATCTTCAACCCCCAGCACCAGATAACCGTCTTCTTCGCGCGCAATAAGCCGTATCTGGCTTTTGGTATAACGGATGGCGTTGTTGATGGTGTTGTTGAGTACACCGGTCAACAGGTCCTCGTCGAAAAAACCATTGATGTCATCTGCGGCAATTGAATATTTGAGGCCGAGTCCCTGCAACAAAGGGATGTGCCTGGCGAGGTGCTCCTCCAGGAAATCTGGCACAAAATGCTCGTCAATGTGCGCAGAGAGATTGTTTTCTCCCAGGCGATAGATACCGAGTAACTGAACCAGATCGTTATGCATACGCTCGGCTTCGTACTGGAGCATGTTGAATTTGTCGGAGCCAGCAAGGGATTGCTCATGTTCACCACGAAGTTCGTCGAGGCTGTTCAGTAACATGCCGAGAGAATTTTTCATGTCGTGCACGGCAGAGGCCAGCACCATCGAAAAGTCGATGTTTGGGTCGGTCATGCGGTCAGTCCTTTCAGTTTTCGGGTGAGGGCCAGGTATCGACGGTGTTGACGATGCTGCTCTGGCAGCTTGCTCAGACGGTCCAGGCGCTGTTGGCAGGCAGCCAGTAACGCAGGCTCCGGGTTCTGGTCATATTGCTTCATCAACACCTGAACCAGGTTCAGGTTCAGGGCAGCATGGTCCGGAACGATCGCCAGGGCTTTGTTGAAGGCTTCCACTGCAGCGTGGAGGTCGCCTGCCTCAAACGCTTTGATGCCATCCCGGTTCATGCTGCGTGCTTCCAGTTTCTGACGGAAGCCAACGGGCTCGTCCAGGAGGTTTTCAATTTTCTGCAAGGTGTCGGGGTCGTTATCAAATCGTGAGGCCAGATCGCCGAGGATTCTCTTGGCCTGATCTTCCCGGCCCATCCGGAACAGGGTTTTTGCGAAATCCAGCCCCATATCGGCCGGGAGTTCCTCCAGGCTCTCGAGCTCCGAGCTGACCGCGGTAAGAATCTTTTCGGCCTCCCGGTGGCGGCCTTGTCCGGCATGGAGACGGCACTGCACGATCCGGCTTTTGAGCCCGATGGTTTCATCGTTGTCGAAGCGTTTCTCCATTTTCGTAAGCACAGAGAGGGCTTCTGACGAGCGCGCCGCGCCTTCTTCGTCCAGATCGCCCTCGCTCAGATCGGACAGGCTCTGGGCGAGCGACAGGTAATGCTCTGCATTGTCGTGTATGGAATAGGTGCCCAGAGACACCGTCTGTCGCCACGCCTGGGAGGCGGTGTCAATATCCTGGTTTGCGCCGGCCAGTTCAGCGAGATGCTTCTGGCGGAGCAGAGCGTTGGGGGAATGTTCAGCCGCTTTCTCAAGAACCTGTTGGGCCTGGGCCGATCGTCCCTGTTTCTGAAGGCCTTCGGCCAGCAGGTCGTAGGCTTCCATATAGTCCGGGTGTTTTTCAATCAGAGCTTTGAGGCCGTCGACAGCCTGATCAAAGTTCCGGTTGGCCAGCAACACCTTGCACCGGCCTAGCCGGGCCCAGGACAGCTCCCGCTGATTCAGAACATCATCGTAGACTTTCTGGGCGTGGGCCAGGTCGCCGACCATGAAGTAGAGTTCTCCGAGTGTCTTCATCAGCCAGGTTTTGTAGCGCGGCTGTTTGGGCAGGGTTTGCAGGCAAAGACTGATGGCTTCCGGGTAGTTTTCCCGATCGATCTCCCGGGTGATGGGGAGCAGGGCATTGCGCTGTTTGATCAGGCTGCCCAGACGTTGCTCCAGCATGGCACGGTTAATGGGCTTTGTCAGATAGCCGTCAGGCTGATATTCCCGTGCCCCCATGACCATTTCCTTGGAGGTTTCCGCGGTTACCATCAGGAACAGCGATGAGCGTTTGAGGAGTTTCTTGTGCCTCAGCTCTTCCAGTACGTGCTGGCCGTTTTTGCCTTCCCCCAGGTTGTAATCGCACAGCACGACATCGACGTGATTGTAGGTACAGTACTGGATGGCGGGCGTGGCGTGAGCAACCAGTTCAATCTTGTCGGCACCACAACTGCGGAGCATCTGCCGCATGGATAGCCGAAAGTTCTCGAAATCGTCGACAACAAGAAAAGTAAGCTTGCCAAACGGATTTACTGCGTCTTTCCGGTCGGATGGATTCATGGCCGCTTTTGTTTAAGTAGTTTGTTTACGAGCGCTCGCAGGGCTGCAGGCTTCACTGGCTTGTACAGTACCTGGTAGCCCCGGTTGCCTGCGTCGTCACGTACCTCCGGCGCCATATAGCCGGTAATGAGGATGCCGGGAATATCGCTTCCCAGATGTTCCCTTATGCTGTCCATGGCATCCAGTCCATTGCGGTTATCATCCAGCTGATAATCAGCAAGTATAATATCGGGCCTGCGTCCGTCCAGTTTGTCCAGGGCATCGTCCAGGCTTTCGGCGGCAGTGACATCACACTGCCAGTTGCCCAGCAACGCGACCATGCCTTGCAGAATGGCTGCATCATTGTCGATGCACAGAACGTGCAGGCCCCCGAGATTGGAGACCCGTCTTGAACTGCTGCCACTTTTCTGGGAATCCAGCCGGCTTTGATCGGCCGGGGCGACCGGAACCGTGATCCCGAATACGCTGCCTTTGCCCTGGATGGAGTGCACGGTGACCGGGTGGTTAAGCATGCCGCTGATACGATCAACAATGGCCAGGCCAAGCCCCAGCCCCTTCTTGTCGCGACCATGCTGGAATCGGCGAAACTCCTCAAAGATGTGATTAAGCTGGTCATCTGACATACCCGGTCCGGTGTCCCAGACTTCAATGCGCAGATAGCCTTTCAGGCGTCGGCAGCCCATCAGAATCTTGCCGCTTGCGGTGTAGCGGATGGCATTGGAAAGGAAGTTCTGTACCACACGACGCAGAAGTTTCGCATCGGAACGGACCCAGGCGGTACTGGGGACCACATGCAGTTCCAGCCCCTGATCCTTGGCGATGGCTGAAAATTCGGTGGCCAGATGCCGAAGCAGCTCGTTGACCGGAAACACGCCAATATCCGGCTCAAGTGCCCCGGCATCAAGCTTTGAAATGTCCAGCAGTGTACTGATGATCTCCTCAGCCGCGCCCAGCGAGCTGTCGATGTGGTCTACCAGATCCCGGGTTTCGCCCTCGTTCACTTTGCCGGACAACGCGGAGGTAAAGAGTCTTGCTGCGTTCAGGGGTTGCAGCAGGTCGTGGCTTGCAGAGGCAAGGAAGCGGGTTTTACTCTGGTTCGCCTGCTCGGCTACCGACTTGGCCTTGAGCATCTGCTCATTGATTACCTGCAGTTCCTGGGTACGCTCCCGGACCCTTTGCTCCAGATAGATGTTGGTTTCCTTCAGGGCCTGCTCGGTCCTGCGCATGGCGGTAATGTCCTGGAATGTGGTGACATAGCCACCGCCTGGAATCGGACTGCCATCCACCCGGACGACCGTGCCATCGGGCCGCTGACGCTCGTAAGACATGGGTTTGCCTTCGCGCATGCTGTTACAGCGGTTCTCGACGATGTCGTCAATTCGACGGGCAGACAGGTTGGCGTTGGTGAGGTTATAGCGCATCAGGTCTTCAACCGGCCGGCCAACCCGGACAAAGCCCTTGGGATAGTTGAACAGCTCGAGATAGCGATGGTTCCAGACGACAAGTTGCTGCTGATGGTTGACCACGGACACGCCCAGGCTGATGTTCTCGATGGCAGACTGCAGTAATTCCCGGCTGAAGGTCATGGCCTGGGAGGCTTCATCGACAATGCTGACCACGTCCTCAATCTGCATATCGCGGCCAGTCAGGGTTGACTCCAGAACCACGCGGGCGGTGGAGGCTCCAATCACCGATGCCAGCTGGCGCTCTATGTACTTCATCAGGTGGGTGGAAGCTGGCCGCTGAGGATAGAGCCGGATGGCATTACGTCGTTCGTAGTTCCTGAAAATGCTTTCGGAACGTTCTTCCCCCATGAACCGGTCGGTCAGGGCCTGCAGGTCGGAAGTAAGAATCTCACCCTGCCAGCTCTGGTGCTGGGCATTCTCGGCTTTGGGCTGCGCATCGTGGAAGAACGCGGCAATCTGAATCTTCTCCCGAATACGTTGCCGGGTAATCAGGGAGAGCAGAATATAGGCCCCGGTGTTTACCCCCAGACTCCAAAGAATGCCATGGCTAATCTGATCCAGGTCGGAACCGAACAGGGCTGTTGGTCGGGTCCAGTTCCAGCCAAACAGGCCGTGCTCAATCAGGGTATCCGCAACCCACCCGGTGGACACCAGCGCGGGCAACAGCAAGGTGTAACACCACATCAGGAAGCCCAGCCCAAGGCCCCAGGCAGCTCCGGTGAAGTTACCCTGGCGCCAGAGAATACCGCCTACGAGCGCGGGACCAAACTGGGCCGCTGCGGCAAAGGACAGTAAGCCAAACGCCGTCAGGCTGTAGTCTTCGCCAGCCATGCGGTAGAAGCCGTAGGCGGTCAGCAGTACTACAAAGATGGCAACCCGCCGGATCGTCAGCAGCAGGAAGCTGAGATCAGTTCGTCGGTTCATGCCTGGTCGGAAGAACTTGAGCAGGCCTGGCATGATGATTTCATTACTCACCATGGTGGCTATGGCGACGGAACAGACAATCACCATGGCGGCCGCCGCTGATCCACCGCCCAGAAACGCCAGTACGGCAAGCCAGTGTTCCCCTGCCATGATCGGCAGTTGCAGGATGACGATGTCCGGATCGCTGCCCGCCAGGTGAGTGCTCAACAGTCCGGCTGCGGCAATGGGAATGACGAATGCGCTGGCGATGATCAGATAGATCGGCATCGCCCAGCGAGCGACCTCAAAATCCCGGTGATCGGTGTTCTCCACCACCATCACGTGAAATTGCCGTGGCAGGCAGATGATGGCCAGCATGGCAACCAGCGTCTGTGTGAGGAACGCAGGGGCTTCCAGCGACTCTGTGGTAAGCGTGCCCATCAGGTCAGCTTCGCGGACTCGGGTAAACAGGTCCCCGAAGCCATCGTACAGCCCGTAGCCAACAAACAGCCCCACCGCCACAAAGGCGATGAGCTTGATCAGTGATTCAAAGGCAACGGCCTGGATCATGCCCCGATGATGTTCTGTGGACTCCAGGTGCCGGGTTCCGAACAGCACGGTAAAGACCGCCAGAGCCAGGGTGATGTACCAGGCAGAGTCGTTCCAGGCCGCTGTACTCAATTCCTGATAACTGTCACCGGTGCCCGAGAGGACATTAAACCCCAGGGCAATGGCTTTGAGCTGAAGGGCAATGTAGGGAACGCTGCCGATCAGGGCAAAGATGGCCACCATGGCCGCCAGCACCTGGGATTTGCCGTAACGCGAGGCAATAAAGTCGGCAATGGAGGTGCTGTTGTTGCGTTTACTGATGTAGATGATGCGCCGGAGCAGCGGCGCAAAGAAAATGAATACCAGTAACGGGCCCAGGTAGATGGGGAGAAATGCCAGACCTTCCTGGGTGGCCCGACCAACTGCGCCATAGAAGGTCCATGACGTGAAATAGACGGCCAGGGACAAACCGTAAATATGGGTTCTGGCCAGACGGCGCTTGTAGAGCCCCGGGTGCCGGTCACCTGCCCAGGCGATCAGGAACAGCAGTGAAATGTAAGTGATCGATATAAGGACAAGCAGCCAGGCGCTAATCATGGGGTCTTGTTATCCGCTCCTGTGGTCTCAGCTTCTGCAAATGATGGTATAGAGTGGATCGTCGCTCTCCAGCAACTTCATGTTATCTACTCTCGGCGCCCCGTCGGAACCCAGTGGTACCAGCTCCCGGCTGCCACAGTTAATGAGATGAATCCGGTGCGAAACCGCATCGGTGACCGTCTGCTCGAAACGATAAAGGGTGAAGCGAACAATGTTCTGATCACCGGTATCACGGCTGATACTTTCCTTGTCGACCGCAGAGAATGAGGTCACGTAGGGAAACACAAAGGTCCAGGGGCGAAAGAAAATTCTCTCCTGTTCGGTGGCCACAACCACAGCTTCTTCCGGCAGCATGGCTCGTTTGTGGTCATACCAGGTGTATTCTCCATAGATCAGATAACCCAGCATGCCCGCACCGGCAAAGACCGGAATCAGCCACTTCGGGGCTTTTTTGGCGGTGGACGCGCGAATACCCATGGCAATGCCAGCGGCACCAAGACCGCAAAAAACGGTGGCTACAAAAGTCCAGAACATACAACGGTTTCCTCAAAAAAGAACGGGCTCCCTCACTGAGGAAGCCCGTTCGGTTTCAACCTGTCATCAGGTGCGATGAATCAGATTGTCTTTCGCTTCAGTGATCCTGGGCAGTACCGGCACCACGCGGGTAGCGGACGCTTTCAACCAGTTCCTGAATTTCAACGGGCGGCTCTGCAGTCACCTTGGATACTGCGAAGGCTACCGCAAAGTTGACGATCGCACCAATGGCACCGATAGACAGCGGGGAAATACCCAGCACCCAGTTCTCGGGAGTGTCTGCCAGATTGTTGGTGCCTGGGATGAAGAACCAGCCTTTGTACACGAAGATGTACACCAGAGTGAAGATCAGGCCGGACAGCATGCCCAGGGTCGCGCCCACGTTGTTTACGCGTTTGGAGAAGATACCCATCATCAGTGCCGGGAACAGCGAGGCAGCCGCAATACCGAAGGCAAGAGCAACCACCTGAGCCGCGAACCCTGGCGGGTTTGCACCGAGATAGGTGGCGACAACAATGGCAACGGCCATGGATATCCGGGCAGCCATCAGTTCGCCCTTATCACTGATACTGGGGTTGAATCGTCCCTTGATAAGGTCGTGACTCACCGCCGAGGAAATCGCCAGCAGCAGGCCGGCGGCTGTCGATAGCGCGGCTGCAAGACCACCGGCTGCGATCAGGCCAATGACCCAGCCCTGGCGCAGGTTGGCGATTTCGGGGTTGGCCAGTACCAGGATGTCACGGTTAACCACCAGTTCGTTGCCGTTCCAGCCGCGGGCCTGGGCTTCAGCTTCAAACGCAGGTACGTCGTTGTAAAGCTGGATACGGCCGTCTTCGTTTTTGTCAGTAAACTGAATCAGACCCGTTACTTCCCATTCCTTGACCCAGTTCGGGCGCTCATCATATTCGATGGGAGCGGCCTGGGTTCCGTCCGGGTAGATAGTGGTCATCAGGTTCAGGCGAGCCATGGAAGCGACAGCAGGAGCCGTCAGGTACAGCAGGGCAATGAAGACCAGAGCCCAGCCGCCAGACCAGCGCGCGTCAGCCACCTTGGGCACAGTGAAGAAACGAATGATAACGTGTGGCAGACCGGCAGTACCGATCATCAGGGACAGTGTGAACAGAACCATGTTCAGTTTGTTGTCCACATCAGCGGTATACTCGTTGAAACCGAGATCAGTGATGACCTGGTTCAGCTTCTCAAGCAGCGGCAAGCCAGAGTCGGTATGGGTAGAGAACATGCCCAGGCCCGGAATCGGGTTGCCTGTCAGTTGAATGGAAATGAATACTGCGGGAATCGTGTAAGCGACAATCAGTACACAGTACTGTGCTACCTGGGTGTAGGTAATGCCTTTCATGCCACCGAGTACCGCATAGACGAATACAACAACCGCTGCGATGATCAGACCGGTGGTGGCATCCACTTCCAGGAAGCGGGAGAAGGCCACACCAGCGCCAGCCATCTGGCCGATAACGTAGGTTACCGAGGCAACGATCAGACAGATAACGGCTACCAGTCGCGCGTTTGCGCTGTAGTATCGATCCCCGATGAACTCCGGAACCGTAAACTTACCGAACTTCCTCAGGTAAGGAGCCAGCAGCATGGCCAACAGGACGTAGCCACCGGTCCAGCCCATAAGGAACGTGGAGTTGGCATAGCCACCGGCCGCGATCAGACCAGCCATGGAGATAAACGAAGCGGCAGACATCCAGTCAGCACCGATTGCGGCGCCGTTGGTGATAGGATGCACACCACCGCCCGCAACGTAGAAATCGCTGGTACTGCCGGCCTTGGCCCAGACAGCGATGGCGATGTAGAGGAGGAACGAGCCCCCTACGAACATAATGTTGATTGCAAATTGGCTCATTTGTCCTTACTCCTCATGCACGCCGAATTTTTCGTCGATCTTGTTCATGCGCCATGCATAGTGAAAGATCAGAACAATGAAGGTAAGGATGGAGCCTTGCTGGGCAAACCAGAAGCCCAGATCGGTGCCGCCTACGGGGATTCCCGCCAGCATCGGGCGTAACAGAATAGCGAAGCCGTAAGATACCAGGGCCCAGATAATCAGGCTCCCGAATATCAGGCGTAGATTCGCCTTCCAGTAGTTTTCAGCGTCGTAGCTATGACCTGACATACAATCACTCCTGTATTGTTGTTGTGGAGATTGGGTGTTTTTTTGGTGAGGTGTTGCGGATAGAGAATTTATTATTCATGTAGTACTTCTCCGACTTGTTGTCTCCTCCGACTTTACCGGTCAATGGATTTATGGATATTGGCAAATGGTCTAACTCTCAGTAACTTGCCTTGTATTTGGTCAAGGACATCGCCAGTAGATCCTGTTCCGCTAATAGCGGTGCATATGCTGTAAACGGCGTTGATAATGCAGCTTTTCACTGAGTTCTTTGAGAGTTTTGACGTCGTTTTTCCGGGCTTTATTGAGGGCTATCAGCGCGAGTTCTGCGGTAACCAGCGCGTCGGCTGCGGCGTGATGGCGTTCACTGATTTCCAGGCCAAATACATCCGCCCAGTCGTCCAGGCCGCGCCCTTTGATCGTTGCTTTCGGGAAGAACGCCGGCATCAGCTCGGCAACATCCATCCAGACGTGGGGCAGGGTGTAGCCCAACTGGCTTTTCAGTGTCTTTTCGAGGAACTTCTGGTCGAAGGCGGAGTGGTAGGCAAGAATCGGGTCCCCGTTCATCCATTCCAGAAGGTAGAGCAGTGCATCCTGGGTTTCGTAGCCCTGAGTCAGGGCTTCTGGGCCGATGCCATGGATCAGCACGGTTTCCCGAATGTCCAGTTCAGGGCGGCGCAGTATCAGGTCAAACTGGTCATTCAGGTGGATGACACCACCTTCGATGGCAACCGCTCCGATGGCAATCACTTCATCTTTGGACGCGTTCAGGCCGGTGGTCTCAAGGTCAAGGACAATCAGCCGGCTCCGGGACAAGGGCTGGTCGCCAACCGTTTTCGGGCTGGGCAGATTGGCGGCATCGTGTTCGCCGACCGTTCCACCGCGCCTTCTGGCCAGCCACTGTTTGATGTATTCCAGCATGTTCTGTGCGCAGACCTATAGTTGATACGTAACTTCGAGTTTCTGCTGGAGCCGCTGGGCCTGGCGGAAAGACTCGCGAAGTATGCGCCGGTCCAGAGGATTCAGGTCGTCCGGATCGATGTAATTGGTCAGCTTCTCGCCCCGGTCGAGCATTTCCTGATGAGCACGCATACGGATGGCCTGAATCAGGCTGTAGGCTTCCTTCCAGGCGTTGGCGTCCTTGGCGTCAAAGATGTCTTTTCTGGCCAGGGCGTCAATGCGCTCCAGGGTATTGGCGGCTTCCACCCCATGGGCCAGTGCGAACACCCTTACGGATTCCACAAATGGCGCCAGGCCCTGACGTTTCAGATCCAGCGAGTGTTTCTTCTCGTCGTTCAGATAGCGGAAGTTCCGGAACATGGTCAGGGGCGGTTTTCGCTGCAGCGCGTTGCCAGCGAGCATTTTCTGGAACAGGGCGTTCTTGCGGATGCGTTGGAGCACCTTCTCCAGCAGACGATGGAGTGGCTCAGTGGGGCCGAAAACCGCTCTCATATCCAGGAATATCGACGAGTAGACCAGGTTCTGGGGGGTTGAGGCATCAATAAAGCGGATAAACCAGTCGTCCCATTCCCGGTCACTCAGGCAGAGTTTGGGGTTGCTGGCCATAATGTTGCCTTTGCACAGGGTGAACCCGCACTCTGCCAGTTCGTCGTTGACCTTGCGGGCAAAGGGCAGCAGTTTCTCACGCACCTGGTCTTCGGTCATGCCCTCCGGTGTCTCGAACAGAATACCGTTATCCTGGTCGGTCAGCAGGGTTTGCTCCTGGCGGCCCTCACTGCCAAAGGTAAGCCAGGTAAACGGAATGCCAGGGTCGTTCTTCTTGAGGTTAAGTTCGAGTACCCTGCGCACGGTGACATCGTTCAGGGTGGTAATGATCTTCACCACCTGGCCCGAATCCGCGCCGTGGGCCAGCATGGCGTCGACCAGCCTTGAGACATCGGAGCGAAGGCTGACCAGGGTACGCAAGTGGGTGGCAGTGCCGATGGTTCGCGCCAGGTTGACCAGGTCTACCCGCTGAAGAGAAAACAGATCCCGCTCGGATACCACGCCAATCAGGCGGTCCTCTTCGTCGACCACACACAGATGGGCAAAATGGTGTTCCGCCATCAGCATTGCCGCCTCAAAGGCGTCCGCTGTGGCGGGCAGGCGACAGGGATTGCCTGTCATCACCTGACGAATGGGCGTGTCGAGGGGGCCCTTTTCCTCAGCGATCATGGTGCGCAGGTCGCGCAGCGTGAAAATGCCGGTGGGATGACGATTGTCATCGGTGATAATGATGCTGCCCACATTGTTCTCGTGCATCCGGGCTACGGCCTTGCGAACCGGCAGATCCGGTGAGCAGACAATCGGGTTGCGCAGCGCGTAGCGCTCCAGGGGAGTGTCCAGGCTGTTGCTGGAGCCAATGGAAGCCATGGCCTTGGACTGGATGCGCTGATTGACCTGATCCAGCAGGCTGCTCACGCCCCGCAGGCAGAAATCGCGAAAGGATTCGCTTTCGGAAAACAGGGTGATGAAGGCGTTCTGTTCAATACTGAGGCAGAAGGTATCGCCGGAAGCCCTGTGTAGCGTTCGGGTCGGGCGCTCGCCAATCAGTGCCGCAAGCGGAAAGCACTCACCCTGGCTGATTTCAAAGGTGGTTTCTGCCCGGTCTTCTTTTTCATTGTGGCGCTCACCCCGGATACGTCCCTGCTTGACCACATAAAACCGCTTGACCACTCCATCGTCGGGCGAGAGCACTTCGTCGCCATCGGCGTAAAACCTCAGGGTCGCATGCTCGGCAAAATGGGCCAGATGGGTGTCGTCCATGCTGGAGAACGGGGCATGTTCCCTCAGGAATGACATAATCGCTCGGGTGTTCTGAGGGCGGGTAGTGTCCTGATTTGCTGCGGCCATATCGCGATCCGTAAGCTTGGGAGCCAGGTTCAGGGGAGCTCCATCGTTATTATTCTCCGCTTGCAGTGTAGTTCAGCGGAACCCGGAGGGGCTCTACGATTTTCGTCGCAGAGCTTTTCTTTATGGTAGACCGGTGCGGTGATAGAGTTCTGATACTCGTCAAACCGGAATCAGTTAGTGTCATGACCAGTAAAGATGAACGCCTTGCCTTCCTCGAAGAAATGAAGGATGTGCAGCGGATACGCAAACCCAATCGGGCCGAAGTATCGGTGCCCAAGGAGCTGACGCCCGGGCACCTTGAACGCCAGAGGGCGGCGGTTGAAAAACCGGTGCGAGACCTGAACCCGCTGACATCCGATATGGTAGAGCCGCTAACGGCACACGACATTCTCAGCTGGCAACGCCCAGGCGTTCAGCACGGGGTTTTCCGCAAGCTGCGTCTTGGTCAGTACCCGATCGAGGCCCGGCTGGATCTGCATCGCATGACGGTGGAAGAAGCCCGCCGGGAAGTGTTCGGTTTTATCAACGACTGCGTACATTACGGTTTACGCTCGGTGATCATCCTGCACGGCAAGGGCGAACGCAATCCCGATGGCATCGCCCAGCTCAAGAGCTACCTGGCGAAGTGGTTGCCGGAGCTGGACAACGTTCTCGCTTTCCATTCGGCAAAGAAACACCACGGTGGCACCGGCGCGGTTTACGTAATGGTCAGGAAAAACGATCGGGAAAAACAGCATAATCGGGAGATCCATGGTTCCAGATAAGGAATCGTCTGGATCATTCGCTACGACGGAAACACCGAATCGGGAGAATTAAGATGCGTTTGATTTTTGTGGCTTTGATTTCTGTACTGACATTGGCCGGCTGTAAAGACCGGGTAATCTGGAACGATAACGGCAAAGTGGAAAGTGCCACCCAGAACCGTGAAGTGTGGGATTCCAACGGCAAGCTGGAAACCGGTGAGCGCAAAATCTGGGTAAACAAGGATGGTGAAGACGTCGTCAAGTAAAGGCGTGGCGGTAAAACGCGCCGAACCTGCCAAAACAATAACATGATGAGGAGCACGGAATGGCTTTCACGCTGACTGTGAACGGTCGCCAGCATTCGCTGGATGTCGAACCCGATACCCCGTTGTTATGGGTGCTGCGGGATGAACTTGGGCTCAAAGGGACCAAGTTTGGCTGCGGTGCAGGCCTCTGTGGCGCCTGCACTGTGCACCTGAACGGTCAGCCCGCCCGTTCCTGCTCTACGCCGGTGGAGATGGCTGAAGGTGCCGAAATCACCACCATCGAAGGCCTGTCCGCTGATGGCGAGTTGCATCCGTTACAGAAAGCCTGGGTGGAACAGGGGGTGCCCCAGTGTGGTTATTGCCAGTCTGGCCAGATCATGACGGCCGCGCACCTGCTGGCCAACAACCCCTCTCCGGATCGCGAACAGATCGTCACCGCCATGACCGGCAACCTGTGTCGCTGCGGCACCTATCCTCGCATTGTGGCTGCGGTTGAGTCCGTCGCCGGTGGTGTGGGTCAGTACCAGCCGGCCGGGGAGGATGCGTAATATGGCGATGAATCGACGGGATTTCCTGAAGGTCAGCACCTCGGCTTCCGGTGGACTGCTATTGGCGCTGAATCTGCCTGGTTGTGCCTCCGTGCAAACCGGCTATGAGCCTGAAACCGGTGAATGGAAACCGAACGCCTGGCTGGAACTCACCCGGGACAACGACATTATTTTCACCCTCGATCGGGTAGAGATGGGCCAGGGCACCTACACCGGTCTTACCACTTTGATAGCGGAGGAGCTGGATGTAGCGCCGGAGGCCATTCGCGTGGAATTTGCCCCGGTTGCTCCGGAGTACCGTAACCCGTTGTTCGGGCTTCAGCTTACCGGTGGCAGCACCAGTGTCGCCTCCAGTTGGCAGCCCCTGCGGGAGGCCGGAGCTTCGGCGCGACTGATGCTGGTGATGGCCGCCGCCCGGGTTTGGCGGGTCGAGCCGGGACAATGCAAAACGGAGGGCGGGTACGTACGCCACCCCAACGGCCTGGATTCCATGCCCTATGGCAAACTGGTGGAGTTGGCGGACAAAGAGGTGATTCGTGGTGATGTGCCACTGAAACCCCGTTCCCAGTGGAAATACATCGGCCGACAGGCCGGAAGGCTGGATGCCGAGGCCAAGTCCACCGGCCAGGCGATGTACGGGATAGACGTAGAGCTACCGGATATGGTCTATGCCGTTATGACCCGGAGCCCCCGCTATGGCGGACTGGCGGTCAGTTTCAACCGCGATCAGGTTCGGGCCATGCCGGGCGTGC
Organism: Marinobacter nauticus; assembly: GCF_003634635.1. Taxonomy (GTDB): domain Bacteria; phylum Pseudomonadota; class Gammaproteobacteria; order Pseudomonadales; family Oleiphilaceae; genus Marinobacter; species Marinobacter nauticus. The sequence continues at coordinate 14,676 of NZ_RBJB01000008.1, forward strand.
TTGATGCCTTCATCACCGAGCGCGGTGTGGCCGTAGTGGCAGATCGCTACTGGCGAGCCCGCAAGGCTCAGGAAGCGCTGGCGGTTGAGTGGGATTTTTCCGAGGCCGTCGGGTTATCCAATCCGGACGTGTTCAAACACTATCGTCAGGCCGCCGGTGACGATCCCGGCGAGGACGAACGGGTGGACGGTGACCCCGAGGCTGTTCTGGAGAAAGCGGGTACCCTGGTGGAGGCTGAATATGAGCAGCCGTACCTGGCCCACGCCACCATGGAACCAATGAATGCGACCGCCTGGTATCGGGACGGTGGCATGGAAGTCTGGGCGCCGACCCAGGCGCCGGATCTGGGCCGCATAGCCGCCGCGCGACACACCGATCTCTCTCCGGATGACGTGACTATCCACACGACCTTTCTTGGCGGTGGCTTCGGCCGCAGGTTGACTCAGGACTACATTGAGGAAGCGGCCCTGGTCGCCTACCGGGTGAAAGTGCCGGTCAAACTGATTTGGTCCCGGGAAGAAGACACCCGCCATGGCTTTTTCCGCCCGGCCATGTTGCATCGTATGGCGGCCAGTCTGGAGGATGGGCAGTTGACGGGCTGGGATCATCAGATTGTTGGCCCGCAGATACTTGACTGGTACGTCCGGAACGCTGCACCAGCCCAGTACCCCTGGGCACCAAAATTACTGTACGGAACATTGGGCAGGGTTGGCCTGATGGTTGAAGGTATCGCAACCCCGAAAGACATTTCGGCCATTGAGGGGGCTATTGGCTATCCCTACGCGGTACCCAATGTCCGGGTTCGGCATACCCATACTGACCCGGGCGTGCCAATTACCTGGTGGCGATCCGTGGGCTATTCCCACAATGGTTTCGCGGTCGAGACCTTTATGGATGAACTCGCCAGCCAGGCCAACGAAGATCCGGTCAGTTTCCGGCTGAAACTGCTGGAGAGTGAGCCCCGTCATCGGCGGGTTCTGGAGCGGGCTGCCGAGCTGGCGGGCTGGAACCAGCCGGTGCCAGAGGGCAGGGCGCGCGGAGTGGCTTTGTTCAAGAGCTTTGGTACCTATGTTGCCCAGGTGGTGGAAGCCAGTATTGAGCAGGGCGGAATTCGCGTTCACAAGGTCACCTGCAGCGTGGACTGTGGTCAGGTGGTGAACCCGCGAATTGTCGAGGATCAGATGACCGGCGGCATTGTCTTTGGCCTGACGGCGGCGCTGAACGGGGAAATTACCCTGGACGGCGGCGAGGTGCAGCAAAGTAACTTCCACGATTATCGTCTGCTGCACATGCATCAGGTACCGGAGATGGTGGTGGATATTGTCGACAGCGAAGAGCCGCCCACCGGCGTTGGGGAACCTGGCGTCCCGCCGGTGATTCCGGCCCTGGGCAACGCCTTGTTTGCGCTGACCGGCAAGCGCCAGCGCCGTCTGCCCCTTAAAGCCTGAGCGGAATCGGTTTTACCCGGGCTGGGGTGGTTCTATAATGGCGCCAGATTCGCGCCCGGGCAGGGCTCGTACCAACCCGGAGGATGCCTGTGTTTGATGTAACCCGCTACGCCACCGCCGCCCAATCCATCGTCGAGGCCGGCCGCTTTCTCTACGACCGCGGCTGGTCGCCCGCCACCAGCAGTAATTATTCGGCCCGTATCGATGGCGACCATGTGGCGATTACGGTATCTGGCCGGCACAAGGGCCAGTTGGGCGCAGGCGACGTCATGGTGGTGGATCTTCATGGCCAGGCGGTGCAAAGCGATTGCCGCTCGTCGGCAGAAACCCTTCTGCACACGGTGATCTATCAGCTTTATTCCGAGGTTGGCGCCGTTCTGCATACCCACTCGGTCAAGGCTACCGTGCTTAGCCGCCTGATCCCGGCGGGGCAGGCACTGGAGCTTGAAGGCTATGAATTACAGAAAGCCTTCAATGGCGTGCAAACCCATGAGGGTAAGCTGATTGTTCCCGTGTTCGACAACACCCAGGATATTCCGGCACTGGCGGAGGAAACCCGGGACTGGTTTGCGCGGCACCCGGAACAGCCTGGATACCTTATCCGCGGCCATGGTCTTTACACCTGGGGCCGCACCATGGCCGATTGCCTGCGCCATATTGAAGCGTTTGAATTTCTCTTTGAATGTGAACTCGAAACCATGAGGGTACGCCGATGACCACCCTGAGCATTTTTCATCAGAACCAGCCCGAGCAGGCCCTGACGGTCGTAACAGACCCGGACGCCATCCGGAATAAACTGAGTGCCCACGGTGTGCATTTCGATCGTTGGGCAACCCGTGATCTGCCGGCCGACGCCACCGAGGAGGAGATTCTTGAGGCCTATGCCGACGAAGTGGCACGGCTCAAGCAGGATTGGGGATTTCAGACCGCAGACGTGGTCAGCCTGACCGCGGATCATCCCCAGAAAGATGCGTTCCGGCAGAAGTTTCTGGATGAGCACACCCACAGCGAGGACGAAGTGCGCTTCTTCGTTCGTGGTCAGGGGTTGTTTTACCTGCACTTCGGTGACCAGGTATACGCGCTGCTGTGCGAGAAGAATGACCTGATCAGTGTGCCGGACGGTACCCGGCACTGGTTTGATATGGGGCCGGAGCCTGAGTTCACCTGTATCCGGTTATTCAGCAACCCGGAAGGCTGGGTTGCGAGCTTTACCGGTGAGGATATCGCTTCCCGGCTGCCACGTTATGAGAGCCTGGCGGGAGGGGCCTGATGATTCGAGTGATCCTGACGGACATCGAGGGCACCACCAGTTCGATCTCCTTTGTACACGATGTCCTGTTTCCCTACGCCAGCGAGCACTTGCCGGAGTTTATCCGGGCCAACCATCACACCTTGCCGGCGGTGGCGGAACAGCTGGCTCGGGTGGCAGAGATCAGCGGTACCGACCGGGAAGACATCGATGGCCTCATCGATGTACTGCAAGGGTGGATTGCCGAAGACCGCAAGGAGGGTTCACTAAAGGCGCTGCAGGGCATGGTCTGGGAGCAGGGGTATCACAGCGGTGAACTGAAAGGCCATATCTATCCGGATGCCGCGGATTATCTCCAGCGCTGGCATGATCGGGGCCTGAGACTGTTCGTATATTCTTCCGGTTCCGTCAAGGCCCAGAAGCTGATCTTCGGTCATAGCAATGAAGGCGACTTCACGGTTTTCTTCTCTGGTTATTTCGACACGGCCGTCGGGGGCAAAAAGGAGTCCCAGTCCTATCGCAACATTCTTGCGGAGCTGGGGGTAGACGCGGGCACAGTGCTGTTTCTGTCCGATGTTGAGGAAGAGCTGCGTGCAGCCGAGGAAGCGGGCCTGAAAACCGCCTGGCTGGTACGAGAGGGCGAACTGCCGGATACCGCTCGGGTCGTGGCCAGGGATTTTTCGGAGGTTGATGCGCTGTTGCGCAAACGATAGGAGGTGATTCATGCCCGGGCGCCGCTGGTATTCATGGCTGTTACCGGCTGTGTGTACACTCAGCCTGCTCGGGTGCAATCCCTTTTCAGACGCTGAATCCCTCACCGATGAGTACCTGGAACGTTTGGCCCGGGTACTCGATACCGCGGCCGTTCCCAGGGCCGAGCTGCCCGCCGGCTCCATTCCCCCCAGGCGGCGAGAGCGGATACTTGCCCTGCCGGAGCTGGATCTGGGCATGCTGGATTTTCTGTCGCTTTACGGCTGCGAGCTTCAGTATGTGGTGGGCGAACGCAATTCCGTGATGGGCAAGGTGATGCAGCCCATCAATCAGTTACGCTACGAGATTCGTTTTATCCGAGCTGCGGAGGCCTGTCTGCCTGAGGTGGATGACGAGGAGCTCACAGACGCTCTGGAATCCGCCATTGAAAGCAAACGGGGCAGTCTGCCGCTGGCGGTCTGGAATGCCACCTGGGGGACCGAAGAGGTGGAGCGCCAGTTCACACTGTCCAAAGGCTATTATCCGGTGGCGGAAACGGGCAATCCCGCGTCGGATCTGGTCCGGGATCTGCAGCAGTTGAACCGCCAGGTGGAAGCCTTACTGGCTCAGAAGCTCGAGATCTCCCTGGAGAATCTCGGCCAGATCCATCAGCGCTGGCAGGCGGATGTGCTGGCGGGCCAGACTATTAACAGCGCCCGCTTGCTGATCAGCACCCTGAATGCCGGCACCGAGCTGCTCGGCACTCGATTGGAGGGCATGCCGCTGTGTCTCAACGGCCAGCCCAATAACCAGTCGGAAATTGTTCAGAACTTCTTCTTCAGTATCTATATCGGAAAAATCCAGCCGTACATGAGTGACGTCAGCCGGGCACGGGATTCGCTGATTGCGGGCTTTGAGGAACTCGCCAGACAGCAGCAAGCCGTGATGCCAGAGAGTTTTACGCCCTGGTACCAGCGTCATCTGGCGGCTGATACCCAGAATAGCCTCTGGCAGGAACTGGATCAGGCCATGATGCGGCATACCCGGCACTGGCAGGATCTGTTGGGGCAGTGCGGGCTTCGTCCGGGCGCCTGATGGTCCGTTTTACTCAACGTTGGCTTTCCGGCGTTACCCTCAGAATTTCCTCCACCGTGGTCAGTCCCGCGGCCACTTTCTGGGCGCCATTGAGCCGCAGTGACTTCATGCCTTCTTTGTAGGCATCCAGCCGAAGCTGTTCCAGCTCGCAGTGATCGGTGATCTGGCGGGTGAGTTTGTCTGACAGTGCCATAATCTCGTATACCCCGGCTCGGCCCATGTAACCGGTGTTCCGGCATTCCAGGCAGCCGACCGGCTGGTAGAACTGCCGGGGCAGCAGTGCCTTCCACGGCCGGGTCAGCGTCTGCCAGGCGTGAGCATCCGACTCCCCGGGCTGCTTGCAGTGCGGGCAGAGCGTACGCGCCAGTCGCTGGGCCATCACGCCGAGTACCGTGGCCCGGATCAGATAGGGCGGAATGCCCAGCTCCATCAGGCGGGTGATGGCGCTGGGGGCATCGTTGGTATGCAGTGTTGAGAGAACCAGATGCCCGGTTAGCGCTGCCTGCACTGCCATTTCAGCCGTTTCCAGATCCCGGATCTCACCGATCATGATGATGTCCGGGTCCTGCCGCAGCAGGGCACGCACACCGTGGGCAAAGGTCAGGTCGATATTGGTTTGCACCTGCATCTGGTTGAATGCGGGCTCCACCATCTCGATCGGATCCTCAATGGTGCAGATGTTGAGCTCCGGAGATGCCAGTTGTTTGAGCGTGGAATACAGCGTGGTGGTTTTACCGGAACCGGTGGGCCCGGTTACCAGCACGATACCGTGGGGCCGCGAGGTCATGGTTTGCCAGCGTTCCCGGTCTTCCTTGCTGAAGCCCAGTTGCTCGAAGGATTTGAGCAGTACCTCCGGGTCAAAAATCCGCATCACCATTTTTTCGCCGAACGCCGTTGGCATGGTGGCCAGGCGCAGCTCCACTTCGCTGTTATCGGGTTTGCGGGTCTTGATGCGGCCGTCCTGGGGCCGTCGTTTCTCGGCTACGTTCAGGCGCCCGAGGATTTTCAGGCGGCTGGTCACGGCCACGCCAACGTGTTCCGGGAATTCGTAGACATTGTGCAGCACCCCGTCGATCCGGAACCGCACCTGGGTAACCGTGCGCCGGGGCTCTATATGAATGTCGGAGGCTCGCTGCTCGAAGGCATATTGCAGCAGCCAGTCAACGATTTTGACCACATGCTGGTCGTTGGCGTCCGGATTTTCGCTGGCGCCCAGGTCCAGTAACTGTTCAAAATTCTGATTGCCGGCACTGCCTGACGACTGGCCGCCACTGGCCTTGCTGACCGAGCTTGCCAGTTGATAGAACTCCACCGTGTAACGGCGGATATCCTCCGGATTGGCGACCACCCGGCGAATGTCCTTGCGCACGGCCTGGCGGAGGTTGCTTTCCCATTCCCGCTTGAAAGGTTCGGTGCTTGCAATCACTACTTCATCCGGGGTGATCTCCACCGCGAGAATGCCATGGCGCTGGGCGAAGGCGTAGGACATCACCCGCGCGATGGCCGGCGTGTCGATCTTGAGCGGATCGATATGGTAGTAGTCTTGTCCACCCCAACGGGCAAGCCAATGGGTCAGCCGCTCCAGATCAAGAGTTCGGCCGTCCCGCTGGCTGGTCAGTGCGGCAATTGCCACCAGCTCGAGAGGATGTCGTTGTGGCGTATGGCCGGCACCGGAGGCGGCACCGAGATTGGCCGTCAGTACTTTTTCAGCATCTCGCTGGGCGATCTCGCCGCTTTCCACCAGCGCTGAACAGATGTCCCTCAGGGTCAGGGTCTGGCGATGCGGCGGTGCCGGCATGGTCACGATGTCATTCGCCATCTATGTGCCTCCGGGAGCCAGCAACATCAGTTTGCAACCGGTCGATTGACCTTGAGATGCACCATGGCAACGGTAAACAACAGGAACGTCAGGATAGTCAGTGTCACAGGACCGGCGGCGCCCTCCGACAGCCAGGCTGAAACCACGGCCTGAGTGAAGTAGAAAATCACCACAAACGCCAGCCAGATATAACCCCGATTGTGACCCCGGAAAACCGGTACCGCGAACGCTAGCAGCGGCAGGAGTTTGACGGTCAGCATCAGGGGTATGGAAACACCCTCCACCGGTGCGGGCCAGAACGTAGTGACCAGCAGGGTGGCGAGCACGGCGAGGTAAAGGGCGATGGTCAGGCGTGCGGTATTTCTGGCTTTGTCGTTGTGGAGCATGGAGCAGTCCGCATTAAGGGTTGTTTGAAAGTTTGGTCCAGTTTAGTTGGCCAGTTTCAGGGCCAGTCTGGCGAGGCGTTCACCGAAGGCCTGGCACAGGGTTTTCTCATGGTCACTCAGGGCCTGCTGTTCACCGGTGCCGGCCCAGTGGGAGGGGCCATACGGTGTGCCTCCGGTGGCGGTCTCGTTGAGCGCGCTTTCGGAATAGGGCAGGCCACACAGTACCATGCCGTGATGCAGTAACGGCATCATCATGGTCAGCAGGGTGGTTTCCTGGCCCCCGTGCAGGCTGCCGGTGGAGGTAAAGGCGCCTGCCGGTTTGCCGGCCAGTTTGCCGTTGAGCCAGAGGTCGCCGGTGCCGTCCAGAAAGTGCTTGAGTGGCGCTGCCATGTTCCCGAAGCGGGTCGGGCTACCCATGGCCAGCCCGGCGCACTCCGCCAGGTCGGCTTTGGTGGCATAGGGGGCTCCCGCATCCGGAACCGGGGGCAGGCTGGCGGCGGTATCCGGGGAAACCGGCGGAACCGTCCGGATTCTGGCTTCTATTCCTGCCACTCTGGCAACGCCGCGGCCGATCTGTGTGGCCATCTCGGCGGTCTGTCCGTTGCGGCTGTAGTAGAGCACCAGCACATAGGGAGTTGTTTCTGTCATGGGTAGCCCTGGTAGTCAGAGAATGTCCAGTACGTTTTCTGGAGGCCGGCCGACGGCAGCCTTGCCATTGGCCAGTACAATCGGGCGCTCAATCAGCTTCGGTGTGTTTGCCATGGCACGTATCAGGGCTTCTCGGCTGAGATCCGGGTTGTCCAGCCCTTGTTCCCGGTATTCGGCTTCCTTGGTTCGCATGAGTTCCCTGGGTTCGCAACCAAGCAGATCCAGAATGTGTAGAAGTTCCTGCTCTGTCGGTGGCGTCTCAAGGTAGCGTATAATCACCGGTTCGATGCCCTTTTGCTGCAACAGTTCCAGGGTCTGGCGTGATTTTGAGCACCTGGGGTTATGGAAAATACGGGTAGCTTCTGTCATGGTCGTGGCCGTTTAACCTATTGATTGCAGACTTTTCCGGGGCGTTAGTCTAACAGGAGGATAACCCTTGCAGTACCCTCAGTCCGGGCTCTTTTGTAGTGGCGCACGTTGGCTGGCATGGCCGGTACTCATGCTGATGCTGTTGTTGGTCTCAGGTTGTGAAAAGATCGAGCTGGAACGGGCCGACGGCACCCTGGCCAACTGGAACAAGTACCGCGGCCAATGGGTACTGGTGAATTACTGGGCGGAGTGGTGCAAACCCTGCCTTGAGGAAATCCCCGAGCTGAACGAGTTGGACAAGGCTCCGGATATTGCGGTGCTTGGGGTTAATTTTGATGGCGTTACGGGTGTGCCGCTGGTTGAACTCGGCGAACGTATGGGGATTGAGTTTACCATGCTGGCCTCTGATCCGGGGCCCGGGTTCGGTTGGCAGGTGCCGATGGCGCTGCCTGCCACTTTCGTTGTGGATCCTGAAGGCACCCTGATTGAGGCCCGATTCGGGCCCCAGACCGAAGAAGACATCCGAGCACTGATTGGCGAATGACCATGGCAAACACCTTTGTACACCTGCGCGTTCACTCCGAATACTCCATGGTGGATGGCCTGGTTCGGGTCAAACCGTTGATCGGCCGGGTCGCGGAACTGGGCATGCCGGCGGTTGGCCTGACCGAACAGTCCAACATGTGCTCACTGGTACGTTTCTACAAGGCCGCCATGGGCGCGGGCGTCAAGCCCATTATCGGTGCCGATATCTGGCTGGAGAATCCGGATGAGCCCGAAACCCCGTTCCGGCTGACCTTGCTGGCCCGAGACAACGATGGTTACCTGAACCTGACGGAGATCATTTCCCAGGGCTATACCGAAGGCCAGCGCTACGGCAAGCCGATTGTCCAGAAAAGCTGGCTGGAATCCCGTGCCAAGGGCCTGATTGTGCTGTCCGGCGCCAAGATGGGGGACGTCGGCAAGGCCTTGCTGGCCGGGAAGCCGGAACTGGCCAGGGAGCGTGCAGACTATTGGCGAAACCTCTATCCCGACAGTTATTACCTGGAGTTGCAGCGCACAGGGCGGGCCGGTGATGAGGATTGTCTGCACATGAGTGTGGAGTTGGCAGCTGAGCTCGGTTTGCCGGTGGTGGCGACCAATGACGTTCACTTCCTTGAGGCGGATGATTTTGAAGCCCACGAAGCCCGGGTCTGCATCGGCGAAAGCCGGACTCTGGACGATCCCAGGCGGGATCGTCGGTTCAGCGATCAGCAATATCTGCGCAGCGCCGAGGAAATGATCGAGCTGTTCTCGGACATTCCGGAAGCTGTGGAAAACACCGTGGAAATCGCCAGGCGCTGCTCGGTGAAGGTTCGGATGGGTGAATACTTCCTGCCTAATTATCCGATCCCGGACGGCATGACCATGGACGAATATTTTCGCCATGTGTCGGAAGAAGGACTGGAAGCCCGACTGGCGAAGACCCTGAGCAAGGACGATCCGGAGTATGATCAAAAGCGTGAAGAGTACTACAAGCGCCTGAAGTTCGAGCTGGACATCATTATCCAGATGGGGTTCCCAGGCTACTTCCTGATCGTAATGGACTTCATCAAGTGGGCCAAGAACAACGGCGTGCCAGTAGGGCCAGGCCGGGGTTCCGGTGCCGGCTCGCTGGTGGCGTATGCGCTGCTGATCACGGACCTGGATCCGTTGGAATACGATCTGCTGTTCGAGCGGTTCCTGAACCCGGAGCGGGTCTCCATGCCTGACTTCGACGTCGACTTCTGCATGGAAGGCCGGGACCGCGTCATCGACTACACCGCCCAGAAATACGGCCGGGAAGCGGTTTCCCAGATTATTACCTTCGGTACCATGGCCGCCAAGGCGGTGGTCCGCGATGTGGCCCGGGTGCAGGGAAAATCCTATGGCCTGGCAGACAAACTCTCCAAACTGATCCCCTTTGAAGTGGGCATGACCCTGAACAAGGCGATCGAGCAGGAGCCCCAGCTCAAAGAATTCCTGGAGCAGGATGAAGAAGCCCAGGAAATCTGGGAGATGGCTCTGAAGCTGGAAGGCGTGTGCCGTAACGCCGGCAAGCACGCCGGGGGCGTGGTGATCGCACCCACCAAGATCACCGATTTTTCGCCGCTTTACTGTGATGACGAAGGCGGCAGTCTGGTGACCCAGTTTGACAAGGGCGATGTGGAAGACGCCGGCCTGGTGAAATTTGACTTTCTGGGCCTGCGAACCCTGACCATCATCAAATGGGCACTGAACATGATCAACCCGCGCCGGCAGCAGCGTGGGGAAGGCGAGCTCGACATCAGCGCGATTCCGCTGGACGACAAGCCCTCTTTTGACATGCTCAAGAAGGCAGAGACCACGGCGGTATTCCAGTTGGAATCCCGGGGTATGAAAGATCTTATCCGCCGCCTGCAACCGGACTCCCTGGAAGACATGATCGCCCTGGTAGCCCTGTTCCGTCCCGGTCCGCTGCAGTCCGGCATGGTGGATGACTTTATCGACCGGAAGCACGGTCGGCAGCCGTTGTCTTATCCGCATCCGGATTACCAGTATCAGGGCCTGAAGCCGGTTCTGGAGCCCACCTACGGGGTTATCCTGTACCAGGAGCAGGTCATGCAGATCGCTCAGGTGATGGCGGGCTATACCCTTGGCGGCGCCGACATGCTGCGCCGGGCCATGGGTAAGAAAAAGCCGGAAGAAATGGCCAAGCAGAAAGCCATCTTCCTGGACGGTTGTGAAAACAACGGCATCGACAAGACCCTGGCGGAAAACATCTTTGACCTGGTGGAGAAATTCGCCGGTTACGGCTTCAACAAATCCCACTCTGCCGCTTACGCGTTGGTGTCGTACCAGACCCTGTGGCTGAAAGCACACTATCCGGCCGAATTCATGGCTGCGGTTCTCACCGCCGATATGCAGAACACCGACAAGGTGGTGACGCTGGTGGAAGAGTGCCGCAATATGAAGCTGGACTTGCTGGTGCCGGACGTCAGCCGATCCGCTTATACCTTTACCGTTAATGATCAGGGCCAGATTGTCTACGGCCTGGGCGCAATCAAGGGCCTGGGTGAAGGTCCCATCGAGAGCATTGTAGAAGCGGCCAAAGAAGGCCCTTTCCAGGATATCTTTGATTTCTGCCGCCGGGTGGATCTGAAAAAGGTCAACAAGCGGGCCATGGAAGCCCTGATTCGCTCTGGCGCCATGGATAAACTGGGTGCCGATCGCGCCAAGCTGATGGCCAGTATCGACAAGGCCATCCAGCAGGCAGACCAGCAGTCCCGCAACGATGCCGCCGGCATGGTGGACATGTTCGGAGAAATGCTTGAGGGCGGTGGCGACGATGAAGACACCTATGCGGACGTTGCCCACGTTCGGGAGTGGCCAGAGAAAGAACGCCTGAAAGGCGAAAAGGACACTCTGGGCCTGTACCTTACCGGCCACCCCTTTGATGAATACGAACGGGAAGTACGTCGGTTTGTCCGTTGCTCCATCGCCGATCTGAAGCCCAATAAATCGCCACAGCGGGTAGCCGGGCTGGTGGTGGCCCAGCGCACCATGAAGACCAAGACCGGCTCTACCATGTGCTTCATTACTCTGGATGATCGCAGCGCCCGGATCGAGGCTACCCTGTTTTCCGAGGCCTTCTTCGAGAACCGGGAGTTGCTGCAGTCGGACCAGGTAATTGTGGTGGAAGGACAGGTCAGCCACGATGATTATTCCGGCCAGATGAAAATGCGGGTCAGCAGCGTGATGGATGTGGCGACCGCCCGTCAGCAATTCAGCCGGGGTATCAAACTGGCGTTGCGTTCAGAGCAGTTGCAGAATGGACTTCTGGAGAAGCTGGACGATACCCTCAGGCCGTTTCGCAGTGAAGGCAGTCCGGTCTGGATTGAGTACCGCAGTGCCGAGGCCAGCACCCGTATTGAACTGGGTGAAAGCTGGCGGGTACAGCCAGACGACACACTGTTGTTCGAGCTGAAGCACTTGGTGGGCGACCAGTCTGTGGAACTGGTCTATGATTAAGACCAATGTCCGCTTTAGCCTTGCCGGCAGCGCTGCTATCTTTGTCCCAAATTCTGGTTTTGGCGGGTTTCGGCCCGCCTGGCAATAAAATGATGGAACATCATGAACCCTAACTACCTGGATTTCGAACAGCCGATCGCCGACCTGGAAGCCAAGATTGAAGAGCTTCGCATGGTGGGTAACGACACCGATATCAATATCACCGACGAAATCAGCCGCCTGAAAAAGAAGAGCATCAGTCTGACCGAGTCGATCTTTTCCGACCTTAAGTCCTGGGACATTGCCCGTCTGGCCCGGCACCCGCGCCGGCCCTATACCCAGGATTATATTGACCTGATCTTCGAGGATTTTGACGAACTGCATGGTGACCGACGCTACGCCGATGATCTGTCGATCATTGGCGGCACCGCTCGCCTCGATAACACGCCGGTCATGATTATCGGCCACCAGAAGGGTCGTGAAGTGCGGGACAAGGTCAAGCGCAACTTCGGGATGCCTCGTCCGGAAGGTTATCGCAAGGCTCTGCGCCTGATGGAAATGGCTGAACGTTTCAAAATGCCGATTCTGACCTTTATCGATACCCCGGGCGCTTATCCCGGTATCGGTGCCGAAGAGCGCGGACAGAGTGAAGCCATCGCATTCAACCTCGCGGTGATGTCGAGACTGAAAACTCCGATTATCTCTACCGTGATCGGCGAGGGTGGTTCCGGTGGCGCACTGGCGATCGGTGTCTGCGACCAGCTCAACATGTTGCAGTACTCCACCTACGCCGTTATTTCTCCGGAAGGTTGCGCCTCCATCCTCTGGAAGAGCGCCGAGTACGCTGCTCAGGCGGCTGAGGCCATGGGTGTTACCGCCGATCGCCTGAAAGAGCTGGGTGTGGCGGATCACGTGATCGATGAGCCGCTGGGCGGCGCTCACCGTAATCCGGAAAAAATGGCGGAAACCCTGAAGACGTCGCTGGCCCAGGGCGTGGCTGAGCTGAGCCGATTGCCGCTGGATGAACTGGTTTCCCGCCGGTACGAGCGTCTTACCCGCTATGACGGCGGGCGGTAACACCGCTCGCCGGGATACCTGGCCCGAAGACCTGATCGGGCCGGTTCAGAAACTTCCCGCCTGTGATGAACTCTGGGTCGCTCTGAGCGGCGGCCTGGACTCATCCCTGCTTTTGCATGTCGTTGCGGCCGCCTATCCGCGCGTCAGAGCGTTGCATATCAATCATCAGTTACAGTCCAATCACGATCAGACGGAGCGCGCCTGTATCGATCTCTGTGCTGGACTGGGCGTCGAACTCCAGGTGCGTCGAGTGAATGTAGCTGCGGGCGCGGGGAGCCTCGAAGAGTCAGCAAGAGCGGCGCGCTACGAGGTCTTCAAGGAGGTTCTGGGAGACAACGACCTTCTCCTGATGGCGCACCATGCAGACGACCAGGCAGAAACGGTTCTGTTCCGGCTGCTGCGTGGTACTGGCGTAAACGGTCTGGCCGGAATGCCCGCCGCCCGGTCGCTCGGGCTGGGGCATCTCTACCGGCCCTGGCTTGGCGTATCCCGCAGTCGATTGGAGCAGGTGGCGCGTGAGCAGGGGGTAAGCTGGGTAGAAGATCCCAGCAACCAGAGTGAAGTACACGACCGCAATTATCTGCGGCACTCGGTAATGCCGGGCCTTAAACAGCGTTGGCCGGGTTTGTTGAAGCGCGTTGCTCACAGTGCCCGGGCCTGCGCCGAGAGTGAAACCCTGAGTCAGAGGCTGGCGGAGTTGCAATGGCAGAGTTGCGGCGACGATAAAGGTCGAATCCGCCTGACCCCGTTTTCGGCACTTGGGCAGATCGAGCGCCGGAACCTGGTGCGTTGGTGGATTCATGGCCGGGGATTGCCGGTTCCGGCGCTGTCAGATTGGTGCTCAGCACTCGACCAGTTGCTTCATGCAGGTTTGGATCGAACTCCGGAAATTCGTGGAGACGGATTCTGTATCCGCCGTTATCGGGATCATCTTTACCTGGTGCCCCAGGTCGGAATCCCTGCGGGTCCCAGGCCCTTGTTGCCGGGCCAGGTCATGGAGTGGGGGTGGTGGACCCTTCGGCTTGAGCCTGCATCGCAGAGCGCTACAACGGAAGCCTCCTGTCCGGAAATAAGGGTATCTACGAGGCAGGGCGGCGAGCGAATCCGGTTCGGCAGCAATTTACCCTCCCGATCGCTGAAAACCTGGATGCAGGAGCAGGGCGTGCCACCTTGGGAGAGAGCGGCTCTGCCGCTGGTTTACGAGGTCTCGGCGGCTGGAGAGGCATGGATTGCCATTGGCGATTTGTGGTGTTCTGAACAATACTCCGGAGGCGCCCATGCCGCCGGCTGGCGGCTGATTGTGGAGCGGGATTGTGATTGAGTAGAGAGAGGCTTTCTGGTAGTCTGGCGTCCCATCTTGAGATGAATAATCTCCCTCCTTCACCGAACCAGATAATCACGGAATCTGCATGACGCGTTATATTTTCGTCACCGGCGGTGTCGTGTCCTCATTGGGGAAAGGTATTGCGTCTGCCTCACTGGCAGCCATCCTTGAGGCACGCGGCCTGAAGGTCACCATTCTCAAGCTGGACCCGTACATCAACGTGGACCCCGGCACCATGAGCCCGTTCCAGCACGGTGAGGTTTTCGTCACCGAAGATGGTGCGGAAACCGACCTCGACCTTGGCCACTACGAGCGTTTCATTCGCACTCCAATGACCAAGCGCAATAACTTCACCACCGGCCGGGTGTACGAAGAGGTTATTCGTAAGGAGCGTCGGGGCGATTATCTGGGTGGTACCGTTCAGGTCATTCCGCACATCACCGACGAAATCAAACGCCGTGTGGTGGAAGGCGCAGCGGGTGCCGACGTGGCACTGATTGAAGTCGGTGGCACGGTAGGTGACATCGAGTCCTTGCCGTTCCTGGAAGCCTGCCGTCAGCTGAAGGTGGAAGTAGGCTCCCAGCGTGCACTGTTCATGCATCTGACTCTGGTGCCGTACATCGCCACCGCCGGCGAGATCAAAACCAAGCCGACCCAGCATTCCGTGAAAGAAATGCGCTCCATTGGCCTGCAGCCGGATATCCTGCTGTGCCGGTCTGAGCACGAAGTGGACGCCAGCTCCCGTCGCAAGATTGCCCTGTTCACTAACGTGGAAGAGCGTGCGGTCATCCCGATGCAGGACGCCAGGTCCATCTACGCCATTCCGCGCATGCTGCACGAATACGGTCTGGACCAGCTGGTTATCGAACGCTTCGGCCTGGATGCCCGTGAAGCAGACCTGAGCGAATGGGACGCGGTTGTGGATTCACTGATGAATCCGCAGGACGAAGTCACCATCGCCATGGTCGGCAAATACATGGAGCTGCTGGACGCCTACAAGTCCCTGATCGAATCCCTGCTGCACGCCGGTATCAAGACCCGCACCAAGGTCAACATCAACTACATCGATTCCGAAGACATCGAACGCGGCGGCACCTCCGTGCTGGAATCCGCGGATGCTATTCTGGTGCCCGGTGGCTTTGGTGAGCGTGGCGTGGAAGGCAAGATCCGCACCGTACAGTACGCCCGTGAAAACAAGGTGCCGTATCTGGGCATCTGCCTGGGTATGCAGGTGGCGGTTATCGAATACGCCCGCAACGTGGCCGGCCTGAAAGACGCCCACAGCACGGAATTCCGTGAACACACACCGGAGCCGGTTGTCGGCCTGATCACCGAATGGCTCGATGCCACCGGTGAAAAAGAAGAGCGCACCGAAGAATCCGACCTCGGCGGCACCATGCGTCTGGGTGCCCAGGATTGTGTACTGACTGAAGGCTCCACCATCGTTGGCTGTTACGGCAAGAAGACCATTCGTGAGCGCCATCGTCACCGTTATGAAGTCAACAACCATTTCCTGCCCAGGCTGGAAGAAGCAGGCCTGCAAATTTCCGGCCGCTCTGCCGATGGCAAGCTGGTTGAGGTGGTGGAAGCGCCCGATCATCCCTGGTTTGTTGCCTGCCAGTTCCACCCGGAATTTACCTCAACACCCCGCGACGGCCATCCGCTGTTCAAGGGCTTTGTTGAAGCCGCGCTGGCGAACAAGAAAGGATCCTGATTATGGCGCGCAGCAACCTGAACGTCTCGGGCATCGAGATCGCCAACGATAGGCCGTTTGTGCTGTTCGGCGGCATGAACGTGCTTGAGTCCAGGGAACTGGCGTTTGAAGTGGCGGAAAAGTATGTGGATGTCTGCACTCGTCTGGGCATCCCGTACGTATTCAAGGCGTCCTTCGACAAAGCCAACCGCTCATCCGTCAACTCCTTCCGCGGCCCCGGCCTCGAGAAGGGGCTGCAGATCCTGGCCGACATCAAAAGCAAATTCGGCGTGCCCATCATCTCGGACGTGCACGAGCCTGGTCAGGCTGCCCCGGCGGCGGAAGTCTGCGACATCATCCAGTTGCCCGCCTTCCTGAGCCGGCAGACTGACCTGGTGGTGGCCATGGCCAAAACCGGCGCCGTCATCAACATCAAGAAAGCCCAGTTCCTGGCACCCCAGGAAATGAAGCACATCATCACCAAGTGCGAAGAAGCCGGCAACGACCAGATTATCCTCTGCGAGCGAGGCACCAGCTTCGGTTACAACAACCTGGTGGTGGACATGCTTGGCTTCGGCATCATGAAACAGATGAACGTGCCGGTGTTCTTCGACGTCACCCACGCCCTGCAGATGCCGGGCGGTCGGGCCGACTCCGCCGGCGGGCGTCGCGCCCAGGTCACCGACCTGGCCCTGGCGGGAATGTCTCAGGGCCTGGCGGGCCTGTTCCTTGAGGCTCACCCAGACCCGGATAACGCCAAATGCGATGGCCCCTGCGCATTGCGCCTGAGCCAGCTGGAACCGTTCCTTGAGCGAGTGAAAGCTGTCGACGATCTGGTAAAAAGTTTTAAACCTATCGACACCGCCTGATTGGCGGTGTTGGTATTTTGACAGGTCGCATGCCTCATTGTTTTTGGAATGACGGCATACCGTGAACCTTGAGAGCGAGCGACTGGAAGGGCCTGGCGAAAATTTCGGAGGCCAGGGATGGCCGGAGAGAAGCGCACATGGGTGAGGCAAGCGTGTATGAAGCGGAGCTTCATGCGCAGCCGAACGACAGCAATCTGTGATTGCTGGCTGGACCCACTGGTGGGTGCTTGTAGCGGTTTTCGCCAGGCCCTTCCAGTTGATCGCTCCGGCACCATCATTCAAAGCTTGTATAGTGATTAAAAGATAAAATCTGGAGAATCAACCGAATGACCAAGATTGCCAACATCAAAGCCCGTGAGGTTCTGGATTCACGTGGTAACCCCACCGTGGAAGCAGACGTCATCCTGGAAGACGGCACCCTGGGCCGCGCTTGCGCACCGTCCGGCGCCTCTACCGGTTCCCGCGAAGCTCTGGAACTGCGCGATGGTGACGCCTCCCGTTACCTCGGTAAAGGTGTTCGCAAAGCCGTTGAAGCCATCAACGGTCGAATTCGTGACGCCCTGCTGGGTAAAGATGCCGCCGACCAGCGCAGTCTGGACCAGATCATGATCGACCTGGACGGCACCGAAAACAAAGCCAACCTGGGCGCCAACGCCATCCTGGCCGTATCTCTGGCTGCTGCCAAAGCCGCAGCTATCTCCCTGGGCAAGCCTCTGTATGAGCACATCGCCGATGTAAACGGCACCTCCGGCAAATTCTCCATGCCGGTGCCGATGATGAACATCCTCAACGGTGGTGAGCACGCCGACAACAACGTCGACATCCAGGAATTCATGGTCCAGCCGGTCTCCGTGAACAGCTTCGGTGAAGCCCTGCGCGTTGGTGCCGAAATCTTCCATAGCCTCAAGAAAGTGCTGAAGGCCCAGGGCCTGAACACAGCCGTAGGCGACGAAGGTGGCTTTGCCCCCAACCTGCCGTCCAACGAAGCAGCCCTGGCGGCGATCAAGGATGCCGTCGAGAAAGCCGGTTATGAACTGGGCAAAGACGTCACTCTGGCGCTGGACTGTGCCTCTTCCGAGTTTTACAAAGATGGCCAGTACCAGCTGTCTGGTGAAGGCAAGAGCTTCGATTCCGAAGGCTTTGCCGATTACCTGTCCGGCCTGTGCGACCGTTACCCGATTGTGTCCATCGAAGATGGTATGGACGAGAGCGACTGGGACGGCTGGAAAGTGCTGACCGACAAACTGGGCAGCAAGGTTCAACTGGTCGGGGATGACCTTTTTGTCACCAATACCAAGATTCTGAAGCAGGGTATCGAGAAGGGCATTGGTAATTCCATTCTGATCAAGTTCAATCAGATCGGTAGCCTGACCGAGACTCTGGATGCCATCAAGATGGCTCAGGATGCTGGCTACACAGCGGTCATTTCTCACCGCTCCGGTGAAACCGAAGATACCACCATTGCGGATCTGGCCGTGGCTACCTGTGCTGGCCAGATCAAGACTGGTTCTCTGTGTCGTTCCGACCGGGTTGCCAAGTACAACCAGCTGCTGCGTATTGAAGAGGCGCTGGAAGGCAAGGCACCTTACCGTGGCCTGAGCGAAATCAAAGGTCAGGGTTGAGGATTAGCGACGTTTTCTGACCTGCCGGTCCATTCCTGCAGGTAACAAAATGTTAAGGCCATCGCGTTCTGAATGAAAATCCAGACACGATGGCCTTTTTGTACAGTGACTTACAGAAAATTGTTGCTAATCTACTATAAGGTCTATACTTGACCCTCGACTCGTTTATTTTGTTGTTCATTTTCTGTACGGATTCGGCATGAAATCGCTTTGGGCCATTCTGGTAGTGCTGATACTCCTGCTGCAGGTTCGCCTGTGGATCGGGGAGGGCAGTTTTGCGCAGGTGTGGGCCCTGGAGCAGTCGATTGCCGAGCAGCGGGAAGAGAATGCCGAGTTGGCGGCCCGGAATGACCGGCTTTATGCGGAGGTGCGGAATCTTCGCAATGAGCAGGGCGCCGTTGAGGAGCGGGCCCGGATGAATCTTGGCCTGATTCGTGAGGATGAGACGTTCTTTCTCGTTGTTGAAAATTGATTTCAGACCCGGGTGGTGCGAGCGCCGGGGAGTGTCTCTCCGGGAACCGCTACAAGCACATCCATGTGCGCTTCTCTCAGGCCATCCCTGGCCTTCGAAATTCCCGGAGAGACACTCCCCGACGCTCACCTGACCTTTGAAGTGCCGTCCCATGAAAAATGCAGATCTTTGGCTTATTGTCCCCGCCGCCGGTATCGGCCAGCGCATGAACGCCGAATGCCCCAAGCAATACCTCAAAATCAATAACCGTTTCATCCTGGATATCACCCTGTCCCGTTTGTTGGACAACGCCCCGTTTAAAGGTTGTATGGTGCCGCTGAATCCGAAGGACCACTGGTGGCCGGAGAGTGAGTCGGCGAGGGATGATCGGGTGCAGACCTGTACTGGGGGCAAAGAACGGGCGGATTCGGTGTTGTCGGCTCTGGTAGCCCTGGAGGGGCAGGCGGCGGATAATGACTGGGTGCTGGTACATGATGCGGCGCGGCCCTGTGTTCATTCTGAAGATCTGTCCCGTCTGATTGAGACGTTGTCTGAGCATCCGGTGGGTGGTTTGCTGGCTGCGCCGGTGGCGGACACGTTGAAGCTTGCCGAGGCCGGATCATTGCCGGAGGTGAGTGAGACCATTGACCGGAGCCGGTTGTGGCGGGCGTTGACGCCGCAGATGTTCCGGTTCGGAGCGTTAAAACAGGCGTTGTCATTGTGTCTGGAACGTGGCCAGGCGATTACGGATGAGTCCTCTGCCATGGAGTTTTCCGGTAACATGCCGGTTCTGGTGGAAGGGCGCCCGGATAATCTGAAGATTACGGTCCCCTCGGATCTGGCGCTGGCGGAGTTTATCCTCGGACGTCAGTGATTCCCTGCATTCTGTTCTGTTTTCGGAGATGATCATGCGCATTGGTCAGGGCTTTGATGTCCATGCCTTCTGTGAGGGCGATTCTGTCATTCTTGGGGGTGTGACAATTCCCCATAGCCACGGTCTGAAGGCGCACTCGGACGGGGATGTTCTGTTGCATGCGCTTGCGGATGCGCTGTTGGGCGCGGTGGCGCTGGGTGATATTGGCCATTTCTTTCCGGATTCCAGCGAGGAGTGGGCCGGCGCAGACAGCCGGGATTTGTTGCGGCGGGTGATGCAGCGGGTGCTGGATGAGGGCTACGCGGTTAACAATATTGATTCCACAATCATTGCCCAGGCGCCGAAAATGGCGCCCCATATAGAGGCGATGCGGATGAACATTGCCGAGGATCTGGGCGTGCCTGCTAATCGGGTGAGCGTGAAAGCCACCACCACAGAAAAGCTGGGTTTTACCGGGCGAGGGGAAGGCATTGCCTGTCAGGCGGTGTGTCTGCTTGAGGCGGTTTCCCAGTGAGTGAGGATTCTCAGTGGCTGTTGGACTGGCCGGTGTCTGGCGGAGCCCGGGTTGGTCGTGCTGACCTGAAAACGTCGCCAAAGGATTTTCGGGTTGCGGAGTTGCTCTGGCCGGAGCGGGAGGACGATGCCGCGGCGCCAGGTCCGATTGAGGTATCCGGCGACGGTGAGCACCTTTGCCTGCGGCTGGAGAAAACCGGTGACAATACCGAGTACGTCGCCCGGGAGCTGGCGGCATTGGCGGGCTGTCGTTCTTTCGATGTTGGTTTCTGTGGCCTGAAAGATCGGCATGCGGTGACGGTTCAGTGGTTCAGTCTTTATCGGCCTGGCCAGGAAGCGGACGATCAGGCGTTGATGGCAGAGGTTGGCCAGCGTTGGTCGGTTCGGGCCGCGGTTCGCCATTCCCGCAAACTGAGGCGCGGCGATCATCAGGCCAATGGTTTTGAGATTGTGCTGCGCAATGTGACGGGCCAGCGTGAGCTTGTGGAAGCCGGGCTTGCGCGGTTGGCGAGTCAGGGCGCCCCCAATTATTTTGGCCCCCAGCGGTTCGGTTTTCAGGGAGCGAATCTCGACCGTGCTGTACAGATTGATCCCTCACGGCTCAATCGCAAGCGCGGACGCGCTGGCAGAAGCGCGTCGAAAAACGTATTGTACTTTTCGGCGGCACGTTCCTGGCTGTTCAATCAGGTACTTGCGGAGCGGGTCAGCAATCGAACCTGGACTGAGGTGTTGGCGGGAGAGCCGGAACCCTCAGGTGCCGGGCCAACCGGACCACTGTGGGGCGATGGCGGTACGCTGGCCTCGGGCGAGCAGGAATCCCTTGAGCGTGGCGTGGTGGATGCCTGCCCGGCGTTGACCAGGTTGTTCCAGTCCACCCGCATGAAACCGGAGCGTCGCCCCCTGGTAGCCCGCCCGGGAGAGTTCAAATGGCAGTGGCTGGATACCACCACCCTGCGAATTCAGTTTGTGTTGTCGCCCGGGCAATATGCCACAACGGTATTGGGTGACCTTTTCGAGCTTGAGGACCTGAGCCTCAGCCGTGATAACAAGTAGTATGGCTAGCGGAGATAATTGTGCGAATTCTGTTGTCCAACGACGATGGCGTTCATTCGCCGGGTCTGGTGGCGCTGTATGAGGGTCTGAAGGGCCTCGGGGAGCTGGAAGTTGTTGCCCCGGACCGGGATCACAGCGGTGCCAGTAATGCCCTGACACTGAACCGACCTCTTACGGTAGAGCAGCACCCCAATGGTTTCCGGTCTGTCGACGGAACGCCGACAGATTGCGTACACCTGGCCGTTAACGGTTTGTTCGACACGGCGTTTGATCGGGTGGTGTCGGGCATCAATACCCACGCCAATCTTGGTGATGACATCATCTACTCGGGCACAGTGGCTGCTGCTACAGAAGGGCGCCATCTGGGGCTGCCTGCCATTGCTGTATCGCTGGTCAACAATGGCCACTTCCATTACGACACGGCTGCCCGGGTAGTGCGGCTGTTGCTGGAGTACAAGCAGGCCCTGAAACTGGGCCCCCGTTCCATTCTCAATGTAAATGTGCCGGATCTGCCCTGGGAACAGCTTAGCGGGTTCCGCGTGACCCGTCTGGGACACCGTGAACGGGCCGAAGGTGCGGTGCCGATGACCTGCCCGAGAGGCAAGCAGAGATACTGGATAGGGGCAGCGGGGCAGGGCGGAGATGCAGGCCCGGGTACGGATTTTCATGCGGTGCGTGAGGGCTATGTGTCCATCACCCCGGTGCACATCGATATGACCCGGCACGAAGCCTTGTCCGGCCTCAGGGAATGGGTTGACGGTCTGGATATGACTACCGGAGGTCAGTCATGACGGCCCAGCTCGAAGGCATTGGTATGACCTCACGGCGCACGCGCATGCGTCTGGTGCAGCGTCTGCGTGAGGGGGGAATAGAGTCTGACCGGGTGCTTGAGGTGATTGGCCAGGTGCCCCGGCATATCTTTCTGGATGAAGCGTTGTCACATCGGGCCTACGAGGATACCTCGCTGCCCATCGGGCATGGCCAGACTCTTTCCCAACCCTACATCGTCGCCCGGATGACTGAGCTGTTGCTGGCCCATGCGCCGCAACGGGTGCTGGAACTGGGGACCGGCTCCGGCTACCAGACGGCCGTGCTTTCGCAACTGTTCCCCGAGATCTACAGTGTTGAGCGTATCCGCCCGCTCCAGGATCGCGCCCGGGACCGGCTGCGCCAGTTAAGCGTGCGCAATGTCCTGTTCAAACATGCGGATGGTGGTATGGGCTGGCCAGAACGAGGGCCCTTCGATGGCATCATCGTAACGGCAGCCCCGGTGGAGGTTCCCAGAGAACTGCTGGATCAGCTGGCCGATGGTGGCGTGCTGATAGCCCCGGTGGGGGAAGAGAATCAGGTGTTGGTTGAGATTATCCGCAAAGGCAATCGCTTTGAGCGCCACAACCTTGAACCGGTGCATTTTGTGCCTTTGTTGGGTGGAGTTATCCGTTAATGTCAGAACCGTCGGTGTCGGAAACAGACCAGAACCAGACTGAGTATCATCATCGCCTGCCTGCGATATTTCTGAGGGGCATGGCGATGGGTGCCGCGGATATTGTGCCAGGTGTTTCCGGTGGCACCATTGCCTTCATCACCGGTATCTACTTCCGCTTGCTGGAGGCCATCAGTGCCGCGCCCGTAGCCTTTGTGCGCCAACTGGTGCGGGGTAATGTGGCCGGCTTCTGGCGAGCCATCGACGGAACATTTCTGGTGTGCCTGCTGGCGGGGATTGTCTCGAGTGTTGCCAGTCTGGCCTCTGTTATTACCTGGTTGCTCGAAACCCAGCCGGTTCTGATATGGAGCTTCTTTTTCGGTTTGATCGTGGCCTCGGTCTGGCATGTTGGTCAGCAGATCCAGCGCCCTCGGGCCGGTTTGCTCGTGCCGTTTGTGGCGGGGGCTGTCTTTGCCTGGTGGGTGACGACCTTGCCGGCCAGTGAACTTGCGCCCACGGGTATTGCCTTCCTTGGAGCTGGCGCGCTGGCCATCTGCGCCATGATTCTGCCCGGAATCTCTGGCAGCTTCCTGCTGTTGATTATCGGCATGTACGCCCCCGTTCTTGCCGCGATCAAAAATCTTGAACTGATCCATCTGGGGCTGTTTGTGCTGGGTTGCCTGATTGGGTTGTTGTCGGTTGCGCGCCTGATTACGCTGGCCTTTCGGCATTTTCACGACACAGTGTTAGCGCTGCTCACCGGCTTTATGGTGGGCGCCTTGAGTAAGGTTTGGCCCTGGCAGGAAACCCTCAGTTGGCGTACCAACAGTGCCGGGCATCAGGTACCGTTGAGCCAGACCCCGGTGACACCGGAAACCTGGACAACGCTTTACGGGCAGGATCCCCAGATTCTGCTGGCGTCGTTAATGGCGGCGCTCGGGCTGGCCTTGGTATTAGTGATTGAATTGGCCGGCAAAAAGGCAACGCCTGCGGAGAGTGGTTCTGCCTGAGCAAGATAAAACGTTACCTGGCGCACAAAAGGACTGTTCCCGAGGGTAACAATCCTGTGCACAGGGTAACTTGGAATTGCCCGATAATCGTGCAATATATTAGTAAGTTAGTCCTGAATGATAAGAAACTGGATAAAACCAGGGCTATTCTTAAGACGGATTTTTCATAACCGGGCAGCTTTTAATACGTGACTCTTTTTAACGGGCGCATTCAATTTGAGCATTTCCCCGTTTGGTGGTCTGAAGTCCCGGCTTCTGAGCGCCGGAGCCCTCCATTGTTCCGGGTCCTCATGACGGCGCTTCTGGTCCTCGCCGTGCTTGTGCTCTCTGGCTGCAATACCAGTGCAATCTATCAGGACGATCTGTATAACCCCCCGGTTTACTGGGGCTCCCATGTGGTCAAAAAGGGTGAAACCCTGTATAGGATCGCCTGGCAGTACGGCCGGGACTACCGGGAGCTGGGTAATGCCAATGGCATCGGGCCGCCCTGGAATATTCGTCCGGGGCAGGTGCTTCGACTCGATCGCAAGGGCACGATCCCCCGGACCGCGCGGACGACCGCGCCCTCCAGGCCCGCGGCATCACCACCCCCTTCCCGTTCAGGTGCAGGCGCGACGGTGTCGAAACCGGCTGCCAAACCCGCGACCTCCGCTCCGACGGCCAGGTCATCCGGTAGTCAGGTGGTGGCCAATGTGCGGTGGCACTGGCCGCATTCTGGCACTGTAATTGCACACTTTTCTTCGTCTGGCAAAGTCAATAAAGGCATTGATATCGCCGGCAATCCCGGTGATGCTGTCAAGGCGGCGGCTGATGGAAGCGTGGTGTACGCAGGAAACGGGTTGCTAGGTTATGGCAATCTGATTATCGTGAACCATAACGAACATTATTTGAGCGCCTACGCACACAATCGGAAAATTCTCGTTAAGGAAGGGGAGGGTGTGAAAGCTGGACAGGTAATCGCCGAACTGGGCAATACCGGAACCGACAAACCGAAGTTGCATTTCGAGATACGCAAGAATGGCAACCCGGTAGATCCATCCAGGTATTTGCCAAGGCGCTGAAAAACGCGCACGGGCCCGAGGCCCGGAGGGTATTACCCAACAGCCTGACTGAAACCGCGAAACAGAAGAACAAAAACGGCAACGGTAATTGCCAGCCAACAAGTAAATGTCCTGAAGAAAACCAAAACTGAAACACTCCCGGAATAAAAAGAAGTAGCGGGTGACAACAGGATTATTGAGAGGCGGGGTAAACAATGTCAGTAGAACAGGAAGATATCATCATTGATCGCGTAGCAGATCTGGAAGACGCCGACGATCAACTGTTAGCCGAAGACAAGCCTGAAAAAGCTTCTGCTGAAGACGAAACTGCAGAAGTCGAAGACGGATTTCCCGCACAGGGAAAGTACTACTCCAACCAGAAGCAGCTGGATGCCACTCAGCTGTACCTCAACGAAATTGGTTTTTCTCCCCTGCTTACTCCGGAAGAAGAGGTGTACTTCGCGCGGCTTGCCCGTAAAGGGGAAGAGAGCGGCCGTAAGCGCATGATCGAGAGTAATCTCCGGTTGGTGGTCAAGATTGCGCGCCGCTACGTCAACCGTGGGCTGACACTGCTTGATCTGATCGAGGAAGGCAACCTGGGGCTGATTCGGGCGGTTGAGAAGTTCGATCCCGAGCGTGGATTCCGTTTCTCCACCTACGCTACCTGGTGGATTCGCCAGACCATCGAGCGAGCCATCATGAACCAGACCCGCACCATCCGTCTGCCGATTCATGTGGTCAAGGAATTGAACCTGTACCTGCGGGCCGCCCGTGAGCTGACCCAGAAACTGGACCATGAACCGACCGCGGAAGAAATTGCCCGCATGGTCGACAAGCCGGTTGACGACGTAAAACGCATGCTCGGCCTCAACGAGCGCGTTGCCTCCATGGACACTCCGATCGGGGCTGGCAGTGACAAGTCCCTGATGGATACCGTGGCCGATGAGGGCGCGTCGGATCCTGCGGATCTGCTGCAGGACAACAACATGTGTTCATGCCTGGAGAAGTGGATTGATCAGCTCAGCGACAAACAGCAGGAAGTGCTTTCCCGCCGTTTCGGGCTGAGGGGCTATCCCATCAGTACCCTGGAAGAGGTTGGCCAGGAGATTGGCCTGACCCGGGAAAGGGTGCGGCAGATTCAGGTGGAAGCCTTGCGTCGCCTGCGGGAGATCCTTGAGAAAGAGGGATTGTCCGGAAGTCTGCTGTTCAAATAGACTGGATTGACGAGATCAGTGAAAAAGCCGGCCATGGAAACATGGTCGGCTTTTTTGTTAAATGTGGCGGCAAATGAGAACCAGGTGGCGATCAGGCCGCAAAGTTCGTTGTTAGAATGGGCCACCGGGCAGATCTAGGGAGTCGCCCTGGTGTCGAATGAAACACTCAATAATAACGATCGAAAGGAAAGGACTATGAAGAAGGCTCTTACTGCAGGATTTGCATCCCTTTTGCTAACCGGTGTTCTGTCAGCCCCGGCTTCCGCCCTGACCGTAGGGGATGTCGATGTGCCCGATACCTATTCTGCCATGGGGCAGGAACTCAAGCTCAATGGCGCCGGCACCCGTTCCAAGTGGTTTATGGATCTTTATGTGGGTGGTCTCTATGTACCTGAACAGGTGAGCGATGGCGAAGCGGTTATCAACGCTGATGAGCCCCAGGCCATCACGCTGCACATTACCTCGGGGATGATCACCAGCGAGCGCATGACCGAGGCGACCATGGACGGCTTCAAGGCATCCACCGATGGTGACCTGTCTGCTATCCAGTCGGATGTGGACCAGTTCATGGCGGTATTCCAGGAAGAGATCACCGAAGGTGATGTGTTTGATCTGGTTTACCTGCCCGGCGAAGGCGTTCGCGTACTCAAGAACGGCGAGCAGAAAGATACCGTTGGCGGCCTGGAGTTCAAGAAGGCGCTGTTTGGTATCTGGCTGTCAGACAAGCCCGCCCAGGAAGACCTGAAAGAGAAAATGCTGGGCCAGCGTTGATCGCAACCCAGATCTGAAAAAGCCGGCATTCGCCGGCTTTTTTGTTCCTGTCAGTTCGCTTTCAAGACAGTCTACTGGTAGTCCCGCTTCTGCTTGAATTCGCACAGATCCTCAATAATGCAGGCGCCACATTTTGGCTTTCGGGCTGTGCAGGTATACCGGCCGTGAAGGATCAGCCAGTGGTGAGCGTCCATCAGGAACTCTTTCGGCACCAGCCTGAGCAAGCGTTTCTCGACTTCCAGTACATTCTTGCCCGGCGCGATACCGGTACGGTTGGAGACCCGGAAAATGTGGGTGTCCACGGCCATGGCTGGCTGCCGGAACGCTGTGTTCAGCACCACATTAGCCGTTTTACGGCCGACGCCGGGCAAAGCTTCCAGGTCTTCCCGCCGGGCCGGGACTTCACTGCCGTGTTTCTCGATCAGAATGCGGCAGGTCTTGATCACATTCTCGGCCTTGCTGTTAAACAGCCCGATGGTCTTGATGTATTCCTTCAGGCCGTCAACGCCCAGGGCAAGAATTGCCTCGGGCGTGTTCGCTACCGGGAACAGCTTGTCGGTGGCCTTGTTCACGCCTACGTCTGTGGCCTGAGCGGAGAGAATGACCGCAATCAGTAGCTCAAATGGCGTGCTGTAATTGAGCTCCGTGGTCGGATTGGGGTTAGCGTCCCGCAACCGGGAGAAAATCTCGGTACGTTTTTCTTTGTTCATGCTGGCCCGATCTGGTTCAGGAAATAGTGCCGGTTACGCGCACCCGTTTGCTACCTGTGCTGGCCGGAGCGGGTTCGGCGGCTTTTCTGCGTTCTTTGAGGTGATTGTCGATGCCGTTCTTCAGGGCAATCAACAACCCGAGGCCCACAAAGGCGCCCGGTGGAAGCACCATGAACAGCATGTCGGGGTACTGTTCGAACGGCCGGATGACCCAATCCGCCGCCATGGGGCCGAGGAGCAGGTGCATGTCGGCGAACAATGTGCCCTGGCCGATCAGTTCCCTCATAGCGCCCAGCGTCATCAATACCGCAAGGAAGCCGATCCCCATCATGGCGCCGTCCAGAATGGCCGGTAACGGTGGATTCTTGGAAGCAAAGGCATCGGCACGGCCAAGAATGGCGCAATTGGTAACGATCAGCGGGATGAAGATGCCGAGAATCTGGTACAGCTCATAGGTGAACGCTTGCATCAGCAGTTCAGCGCAGGTTACGAACGAGGCAATGATCATGACGAACGCCGGCAGTCGAACGGATTCGCTGACGAAGTTCCGGATAAGGGAGACCGACAGGTTTGAGCCCATTAACACCAATAGTGTGGCCAGGCCCAGGCCGATGGCGTTGACGACCGTGCTGGTGACGGCAAGCAGCGGACACAACCCGAGAACCTGCACCAGGGCAGGGTTGTTGTGCCAGAGGCCATCCTTGATGATTTCGCTGGACGTTTTCGTGCTCATGATCAGGAGTGCTCCGCTGGTTGAGTATCGGCGGCAATGGCTTCCGGAGACAGGCGGCGCTTACCGGGCTCCGGGGGCGCGTTCACCCGTTCGCGGATGATCTCACGGTTCTGGCGAAAATAGACCAGGGTTTTCTGTACCGCTTTCACCACCGCTCTCGGAGTGATGGTGGCTCCGGTGAACTGGTCGAAGATGCCACCGTTCTTCTTCACGTTCCAGGCGTTGGGGGCAGGGTTACCGAGAGACTTCCCGTCAAACGCATAGATCCAGTCAGACTTGCGGGTTTCGATACGATCGCCAAGCCCCGGTGTTTCCTTATGGCTGGTGACCCGAACGCCCAATACCCGGCCTTGAAGATCCAGGCCAACCAACAGGCGGATATTACCGGAGTAGCCGTCTGGTGCCACGGTGGGCAGTATCATGCCGATAGGCCGGCCGTCTTTTCTGGCAACCCAGGCCCGCACGGGGCCTTCAACGGGTAGCCGCTCGCTGGCAGGCAGGGTGACCATATCTCTCAGCAGGTCATTATCATGCTGGCTTTCCGGAATAATCTCGAACAGTGCCCTGGCCTCGGCGCGGGCCGCCTGCTCCTGAATCCGGTCTTTGGTCAGCCCCTGAGTCAGGGCAATGGTGCCGCCGGTAATAATGGCAAACAGGCCCAGGCCGATTGCGCTTCGACGGATGGCGGTGGTTACTGCACTCATGGTCAACCTCCACTCCGGCCCGGGACGCCCCGGCGGGCCTTGTGATGGCCGTAGGTGCGGGGTGGTGTGTAATGGTCGATAAACGGAACCGCGAAGTTCATCAGTAGCACGCTGAACGCGACCGCATCGGGATAGTTGCCCCAACTGCGAATCAGGTACACCAGGACACCGATGCCGGCACCGTATATCAGCTTGCCCTGATGGCTGGTGGCTGCCGAAACCGGGTCGGTGGCAATAAAGAACGCGCCAAGCATGGTACCACCGGCCAGCAGGTGCAGTTGCAAAGG
Organism: Marinobacter nauticus; assembly: GCF_003634635.1. Lineage (GTDB taxonomy): Bacteria > Pseudomonadota > Gammaproteobacteria > Pseudomonadales > Oleiphilaceae > Marinobacter > Marinobacter nauticus. The sequence goes on from NZ_RBJB01000008.1 coordinate 43,756, forward strand.
CGCGTACTGGTCGGCGTTGCTGCCAAAGGCCAGGCTCATGGCGGCAATACCGGCCAGGAAGGCAACCGGAATATGCCAGGTTATGATTCTAAGGGCGATCAGCAGGACGCCGCCGGCCAGGAAGGCCAGATTGACCCACTCCCAGCCCCGGGCAATCAAGTTGCCAAAGGTGGGGTGGCCGAGCACTTCCACTGACGTGTGACTGGCAATCTTGTGTTTGTATTCGTCCAGCGGTGTTGCCATGGTCCAGCCGTCGACGGCGGTCTGGCCCCCGGTGAAAATCTTCGCGAGGGTCTCACCAAAGCCGGGCGCGCCGCCCCAGAGCGTGGCTGCTTCGGCCCAGTTGGTGGTCATGGCGACCGGAAACGAGATCAATGCCAGGGCATAGCCCACCATGGCCGGGTTAAAGGGATTGGAGCCCAGACCACCGTAAAGCTGCTTGGCCACTACGATTGCTGAGACCACGGCAATACCGGAGACCCACCAGGGCGTGAACTGGGGCAGGGATAGCCCGAGCAGCAGGCCGGTGACCGCCGCGGTGTTGTCACGCAGGAAAAAGGCGACGGGTTTGCCGCGCAGCTTCAGGAAGGCGGCTTCAGAGCCCAGCGCCAGGGCAATGCACCAGACGACATTGATCAGGTTGCCCCAGCCAAAGAACAGAGTCTGGGCCAGCAGGCCGGGCAGAGCGGCCAGAATGACCCAGAGCATGACCCGTGACGTGGGCCGCGCGCGACGAGCATGGGGTGAGGACTGTTGAGCAAGAGCCATGAAGTTCCAGCCTGATTGAATTATTGAGACGACGCGGGTTCTTCCGCCACTTGCTTGCGAGCCTGATCAAGCGCCTGCTGAGCCCGTTGCACCCGATCATGGTTCTTGGCGACAGCACGTTCCAGTTTCTCAACATTATCCGCCTGCTGAGACCGGGCCTCATCGAGCATGCCCTGCATGGTGTTGAGCTTGGCTTCTGCCTGGGTGAGTTGCTTCTCCAGCGCCTCTATGTCGGGTTTGTCATCGGCCACTTCAGTGCTGCTCGGTACCGGTTGCTCTTTGGTGTCGGCGGCTGTTTTGGCCTTCTTGCGTTCCAGGGCCTGCTGTACCAGGGCGGCTTTGGCTGCCCGGTCGTCGCTTGCCTGGCCATCGGCGGCGGCCATTTCGGCTTCCGCCTGCTTTTTGGCCTGAGCTTCGGCAGCAGCCTTGGCCCGCTCCTTGCGCCGTAATTCCTTTTCCTGTTGCTCCCTTTCCAGGCGGGCCTGACGTGCCTCGAAGCGCTCGCGAGCGCGATCCGCTTTCAGCTGTTCCGCGCGCTGGGTGCGAATCTCGCCTTTGGCAAACCGATAGTACTGGACCAAAGGAATGGAGCTGGGGCAGACGTAGGAACAGGCTCCGCATTCGATGCAGTCGAACAGGTTCAGGTGTTCTGCTTTCTCGAATTCACCCGCCTTGGAATACCAGAACAATTGCTGCGGCAACAGTTCCATGGGGCACGCCTCGGCGCACTGTCCACAGCGGATGCACGGTTGCTCTGGCGGCGGAGCCGGCAGTTCTGCCGCGGTTGCCGCGATCACGCAGTTGGTGGTTTTTACCACAGGCACGGAATCGGTGGTCAGGGTATACCCCATCATGGGGCCGCCAAGAATCAGCCGGTCAAGACGTTCCTGCGCCATCCCTGCCGTTTCGAGCAGGTGATGGATCGGCGTGCCGATCAGGACTTCAAAATTGCCGGGTTCCCGCACCGCCTCGCCAGTAACGGTTACCACACGGGATATCAGCGGCTTGCCCTCAAAGACAGCACGGCCCACGGCGACTGCAGTTCCGATGTTCTGGCACATCACCCCGATATCGGCAGGAATACCGCCACTGGGGACTTCCTGGCCGGTCAGAATCTGTATCAACTGTTTTTCACCACCAGACGGGTACTTGGTGGGCACCACCGCAATTTCAATCTGAGTGCCCGCCACCGCCTTGCGCATGGCGGCAATGGCCTCGGGCTTGTTGTCTTCAATGCCGACAACGCACCGGGAGGGCCGGAGAATCCACGCCATCACTTTCAGGCCTGCAACCACCTCGGCGGCCTGCTCGCGCATGGTCATGTCGTCGGCGGTGATGTAGGGCTCGCATTCCGCGCCGTTGAGAATCAGGGTATCGACCTTGCGATCCCTTGGAGGCCTCAGCTTGATATCGGTAGGAAAACCGGCGCCACCCATGCCGGAAATGCCGGCTTCGCGAATTCGCTGCAGCACCGCTTCCCGGTCAAGTTGTTTGTAATCGTCAATCGGTGACAGGGCGCACCACTGGTCTTCGCCATCCGGTTTCAGTACCACGCACCAGTCCGCCATACCGGACGGGTGGGGAACCGGACGTTGTTCAATGGCCTCGATCACCCCCGAAGTGGGAGCATGCACCGGCACGCCCATGCCATTGGTAACGTCTGCGATTTTCTGACCCTTCAGTACCCGGTCGCCCACCGCAACCACCAACTCTGCCGGTTCGCCGATGTGTTGTTGCAATGGCAATACCAGGCGATCGGGCATGGCGGCCTTGCGGATCGGGCGGGCCGTGGACTGATGCTTGTTCTCGGGCGGATGAATGCCGCCGGTGAAATCCCACAGCTGAGTCATCAGGCGCTGGCTCCCTGGCGATCGGTGGCGATGATTTGGGGCACTGGAGGTGTCCAGGTCCAGGTACGGATATCCGGCTCGATGGTGATCATGTCGATGCAATCCACCGGGCAGGGTTCCACGCACAAGTCACAGCCGGTGCACTCGCTCTCGATAACGGTGTGCATGTGCTTGGCGGCGCCCAGGATGGCGTCTACCGGGCAGGCCTGAATGCATTTGGTGCAGCCAATGCATTCGTCCTCGCGAATAACTGCCACCCGCTTGGCCTGCTCAACACCGTGTTCTGCGTCCAGCGGTTGTGGCTCTACATCCAGCAGGTCGGCCAGCGCCTTGATGGTGCTTTCACCACCGGGCGGACATTTGTTGATGGCGTCGCCGTTGGCAATGGATTCGGCATAGGGCCGGCAGCCGGGGAAGCCACACTGGCCGCACTGTGTCTGCGGCAGCAGCGAATCAATCTGGTCAACCAGTGGGTTACCTTCAACCTTGAACCGTTCAGAGGCAAATCCCAGTAGCCCGCCAAAGACCAGGGCAAGCGCCAGCAGGACCACAACGGCAATCAGGAAACTCGTCCACATAACAACCGCTCCGTCAGACCGCGACCAGGCCGGTGAAGCCCAGGAAAGCCAGCGACATGAGCCCTGCGGTAATCATCCCGATAGCTGCGCCCCGGAAGGCCACCGGCACATCGGATACGGCAATGCGCTCGCGCATGGCGGCAAACAGCACCAGCACCAGGGAGAACCCGACGGCCGCGCCAAAGCCGTAAAGCACAGATTCCACAAAGTTGTTGTTTTTGTTGAGGTTCAGGAGGGCTACACCCAATACCGCGCAGTTAGTGGTGATCAGGGGCAGGAAAATCCCGAGAACCCGATACAGCAGCGGACTGGTCTTGCGTACCACCATTTCGGTGAACTGTACCACCACCGCAATCACAAGGATGAAGGTGATGGTTTTCAGGAAAGCGAGATCCAGCGGGGCCAGCAGGTAGGTGTAGGCCAGATAACTGCACACCGACGACAGGGTCAGTACGAACGTGGTTGCCAGCGACATGCCCATGGCGGTTTCCAGTTTCCCAGAAACGCCCATGAAAGGGCATAGCCCCAGGAACTGCACCAGCACAAAGTTGTTCACCAGAATGGTGCTGACCAGAATCAGTAAATACTCTGTCATCGGAGCGTCTCAGTCTCTGCTTTACATCACCCGCATGCCCGGCACAGCGCCGGAATCCGGAGACAGAATGAAGATATCCTTACCACCGGGGCCGGCCGCCAGTACCATGCCTTCGGACATACCGAACTTCATCTTTCTGGGTTTGAGGTTGGCGACCATCACGGTCATACGACCTTCCAGATCTTCCGGTTTGTAGGCGGACTTAATACCAGCAAACACGTTGCGTTCGCCATGCCCCACGTCAAGAGTCAGTCGAAGAAGTTTGTCAGCGCCTTCCACATGCTCTGCTTTGACAATCTTGACGACTCGCAGATCCACCTTGGCAAAATCCGGGAACTCGATTTCCTCGGCGATCGGTTCGAGATCCTTTGCCGCCTCTTTCTTGCTGTCGCCCTGGGCTGCCGGCAGTTCCTCTTTGGAGGCCTCCAGCATCTTTTCGATCTGATCCATATCCACCCGGTTCATCAGCGGCTTGAACTTGTCGATGCCGTGGTTTTCGAGCAGGGCGGCACGGTTGTTCCAGTCCAGGCGTGAATTCAGGAACGACTGGGCTGCATCGGCGGTCTTCGGCAGTACCGGTGCCAGATAGGTCATCAGCAGGCGGAACATGTTGATGGCGTTGGTACAGATGGCCTGCAGCTGGTCATCCTGGCCGTCCTGTTTGGCAATCACCCAGGGCTGCTCATCATTCACGTACTGGTTGGCAATGTCTGCCAGCTCCATAATCCGACGCATAGCGCGGCCGAACTCACGGGCTTCGTAGAACTCTGCAATCTGTTCACCGGCATCAATAAACTCTTTCAGCTTGTCCTGCTCGGTAACCTTGCCCAGCTTGCCGTCAAAGCGCTTGGTGATAAAACCGGCACTGCGGCTGGCAATGTTCACCACCTTGCCCACCAGATCGGAATTCACCCGGGCGGCAAAGTCTTCCAGGTTCAGGTCCATGTCATCCACGCCGCCGGTCAGCTTCGCGGCGAAGTAGTAGCGCAGGTACTCCGGGTTCAGGTGGTCCAGGTAGGTCCGCGCCATGATGAAGGTGCCGCGGGACTTGGACATTTTCTTGCCGTTCACCGTCACGAAGCCATGAGCCCAAACCGCGGTTGGCGTGCGGAAGCCCGCATCGTGCAGCATCGAAGGCCAGAACAGGGCATGGAAATTGATAATGTCCTTACCGATGAAATGGTACACCTCGGCACTAGAATCCTTCTTCCAGAAATGCTCGAAATCGATGCCCTCGCGGTTGCACAGGTTCTTGAAGCTGGCCAGGTAGCCGATAGGTGCATCCAGCCAAACGTAGAAGTACTTACCTGGTGCATCCGGGATCTCAAACCCGAAATAGGGCGCATCCCGACTGATGTCCCACTCCTGCAGGCCCGCATCCAGCCACTCGGCCAGCTTGTTGGCCACCTGGGGTTGCAGAGCACCGCTGCGCGTCCACTTGCTCAGAAAATCGTGGAACTCCGGCAGTTTGAAGAAGTAATGCTCGGATTCCTTTTCCACAGGGGTAGCGCCAGACACCGCAGAGCGGGGATTGATCAACTCGGCGGGTGTGTAGGTGGCGCCGCAGGCCTCACAGTTATCACCGTACTGGTCTTCGGTTTTGCACTTGGGGCAGGTGCCTTTGATGAAACGATCCGCCAGAAACATCTCTTTTTCCGGATCAAAGAACTGCGTGATCTTGCGCGTGGCAATGTGATCATTGTCCTTGAGCTGGCGGTAGATGTACTCCGAGAAGTACTGATTCTCCTCCGAGTGCGTGGAGTAATAATTGTCGAAACGGATGTGAAAGCCCGCGAAATCTTCCTGATGCTCCTGACGAATCCGGTCGATCAGCTGCTCCGGGGTAATCCCCTCACGCTCGGCCCGCAGCATAATGGCAGTGCCGTGAGCATCGTCTGCACAAACGTAGTAGCAGTTGTGGCCGCGCATGTTCTGGAAGCGCACCCAGATATCGGTCTGAATGTATTCCAGCAGGTGCCCCAGATGAATGGGCCCGTTGGCGTAGGGCAGGGCGCTGGTAACCAGAATATCGCGCTGTTGCTTGCTCGCTTGCGTCATGGTGATGTCCGAACCTTATGTTGAGTCGGGTTGGAAAGACAAAAACGGGGTTCCGGCGCCAATCGCAATTGATTGTTCCAGGTAAAGACCCCATATGGTCAGAAACGGGCACAGATGATACCTTCCGAGCCATCATTTTTCACCTGCATTCAAGCTTATGAGCTTATTCCGGAGACCCCGATGACCCAGATTTCCCAACAGGCCCTCGAAGCCGCCGTTCGCGAATACCGGGACCCCTACCTGAACAAAGACCTGTACGAACTGGGAGCCGTCAAAAACCTGAGCGCAGACGACAGCGGCAACGTGACCCTGATGGTCGAACTGCCATACCCTTCAAAAGGCATCGCTGGTGGTCTGAAACAGATCGTCGCCAACGCTCTGGAGTTTGTCGATGGCGTTGAAAGTGCCGAAGTACACGTAGCCCAGAAAATCCACAGCTACAAAACCAACAAAGACCTGCCGGCCGTCCCCGGTGTGAAAAACATCATCGCAGTCGCCTCCGGCAAAGGCGGCGTGGGCAAATCCACCACCGCCGTCAACCTCGCTCTCGCCCTGCACGCCGAAGGTGCCCGGGTTGGCATCCTCGACGCCGATATCTACGGGCCCAGCATCGGCATGATGCTCGGCGTACCCGAAGGCAAACGCCCGGACGTACGCGAAAACAAATACTTCGTCCCCATGCTGGCCCACGGCCTGCAAGCCAACTCCATGGCCTTCGTCACCACCGACAAAACCCCCATGGTCTGGCGCGGCCCGATGGTCAGCGGTGCGGTGATGCAGTTGCTCCAGCAAACCCTGTGGGATGAACTCGACTACCTCATCATCGACATGCCTCCCGGCACTGGCGATATCCAGCTCACCCTGGCCCAGAAAGTCCCGGTCACCGGCGCCGTCATCGTCACCACTCCCCAGGACATCGCCCTGCTGGACGGCAAAAAAGGCATCGAAATGTTCCGCAAAGTCGACATCCCGGTGCTGGGCGTAGTCGAAAACATGAGCGTCCACATCTGCTCCAACTGCGGCCATGAAGAACCCCTCTTCGGCCACGGCGGTGGCGAACGCATCGCGGAAGAATACGAAACCACCCTCCTGGGCCAGCTACCCTTGCACATGACCATCCGCGAACAGACCGACAGCGGCGCCCCGACTGTGGTTGCCGAGCCGGATTCGGAAGTGGCAAGACGCTACCGCGACATCGCCAGAAGGGTGGGGGCGGAGCTGTCCACCCGCGAGCGGAATCTTGGTGGGACGATTTCCAGTGTTTCCGTAACTGAGCATTAATAAGTCAGGAAAATGTAGAGGAATTCCACTCGAAGGCTGAATCGCGGCATCAGGGTGCCCTGTCCAAAAATTTCGGAGGCCATGGATGGCCGGAGAGAAGCGCACAAGGATGTGCTAGTAGCGGTTTTTGGACAGGGCACCCTGATGCCGCAGCCCCCGCCGTAGCGTTTTTGGAAGCCTTCGACAGACCCTAAGGGAACAGGTAAACTACGCCCCAATTTTCCCAGCTGGAAACGAGAATTCACCATGAGCATCAAATCCGACAAGTGGATCCGCCGGATGTCCGAACAGCACGGCATGATCGAACCCTTCGAAGCCGGACAAGTTCGGGAAAGCGAAAAAGGCCGCGTCATCTCCTACGGCACCTCAAGCTACGGCTACGACGTACGTTGCAGCAACGAATTCAAAATCTTCACCAACGTCCACAGCGCCACCGTAGACCCGAAGAACTTCGACGAGAACAGCTTCGTCAACTACACCGGCGACGTTTGCATCATCCCGCCGAACAGCTTCGCTCTGGCGCGCACCGTTGAATACTTCCGCATACCCAGAAGCGTACTCACTATCTGCCTGGGCAAAAGCACCTATGCACGCTGCGGCATCATTGTGAATGTCACGCCGCTGGAACCGGAGTGGGAAGGTCAGGTAACCCTGGAATTCTCCAACACCACCAACCTGCCAGCGAAAATCTACGCCAACGAAGGCGTCGCCCAGATGCTGTTCTTCGAATCCGACGAAATCTGTGAAACCAGCTACAAAGACCGCGGCGGCAAGTACCTTGGCCAGACCGGCGTGACCCTGCCCAGGACATGAACGCCAACCAGTTTCTCAAAGCCGTCTCACAACTGCAGGGCTGGCGCGAATGCGCCTTCCTGCTGGCCCTGGCCGAACGTTCATTTCCCAACTACGCCCTGTTCGCCGACGCCGTTGGCCTGAAAACCGGCGGCAAGATGCGCCAGTTGCTCGATCTGGCCTGGGACATGCTCCAGAAAGACGTGGCCGATGCCGCCATCCCGCAGCTGCTCAGCAAACTCGAAGCCCTGTGCCCCAATGTCGACGAGTACGATGCCTACGGTGTCTACCCGGCCTTCGATTTCTGCCAGCTGCTTGAGCAGGCGCTGCTGAACCGTCTGAACCCGAACAAGCATCGCGCCACCGAAGCCTCCCAGCTGGCGACCCGCACCGTGATGGATTTTGTTGAAATGTCCGAAGGTGAGGGGCTGGATGAAAACGAACTGGTGCGCGTGTTTGAGCACCATCCACTGCTCAAGGACGACAAACTGTTTCAGCGCGACACCGTCATGGCGCTGAAAAAGCAGCGAACACCCAAAGAAGCCTTCCTGGCTGAACTGCGAGCCGGTGCCGCCAACGACGGTGTCAGTAACCTGGGTATCTCCCTGGAAGGCTGACTAAGGCAACCGAGCTACACTGGCTGTAACCTCCCTCAGTACTTTATTGAACGGAATGAATCATGAAACTCTCTGCTTTCGGTCGTAAATTCACCGCTGATGCCGGCATTACTTCCCTGATGGACGATCTCGGGAATGCCATGGCCTCGGGTGAAGACATGATCATGATGGGCGGTGGTAACCCCGGCCACATTCCGGAGATCCAGCAGAGAGTTCAGAGTATTCTGGCGGAGATGGCATCCAATGAAGCTGACGTGCGTCGGCTGGTGGGTATTTACGACCCCCCTCAGGGGGAAAAGCAGTTTATCGCCGCCCTGGCCGGGCTGTTGAACGAAGAATATGGTTGGGGCCTGAAACCTGAAAACATCGCGCTGACCAACGGCAGTCAGGCCGCCTTCTTCATGCTGTTCAACATGTTTGGCGGCGATTACGGTGATGGCCATCACAAGCATATCCTGCTGCCTCTGGCGCCCGAATACATTGGCTACGCCGATGCGGGTATTGAGCAAGGGCTGTTCCACGCGGTACAGCCGGACATCTCCTTCACCGATGCCCATGAATTCAAATATCGGGTGGATTTTGACGCCTTGGAGGTGACCGGAGAAACCGGCGCTATCTGTGTATCCCGGCCCACAAACCCCACGGGAAACGTCATCACCGATGAGGAGTTGGCCCGGCTGGAAGAACTGGCCCGGCAAAACGATATTCCGCTGATTGTCGACGGAGCCTATGGAACGCCATTTCCGAGCCTGCTGTTTGTCGACGCGCAGCCGACCTGGAATGAGCAGGTCATCCTGTGCCTGAGCCTGTCAAAGCTGGGCCTGCCGGCGGCGCGAACCGGGATTGTTATTGCCGAAGAGTCCATCATCAAGGCACTGTCGGGCATTAACGCCATCATGAACTTGGCCACCGGAAGCTTTGGTGCGATGCTGGCAGAACCGCTGGTGCGCTCCGGAGAGATTTTGTCCCTGAGCCGGGATGTGGTTTGCCCGTTCTATAAAGCAAAAATGGAGCGGGCGGTATCGGTGTTCCGGGACGCCATGGGCGAGGATAGTTGTCGCTGGTACATCCACAAACCGGAAGGCGCCATGTTCCTGTGGCTCTGGTTCCCGGATTTGCCAGTCTCCAGTCTGGAGCTTTACCAGCGCCTCAAGGCTCGGGGTGTGCTGGTGGTCTCCGGGCATTATTTCTTCCCGGGCTTGCCCGAGGACGGCTGGCGTCATCGCCATGAGTGCCTCAGGGTCACCTATTCGCAGGACGATGCCCGGGTGGCTGAGGGGCTGAGAATCATCGCTGAAGAAGTAAAAGCGGTGTGGGCCGAGCAGGGACTGGCCGATTAATCGGCCAGTGTCGCGTCTTTGAGTTTCAGCTCGTACTCGCTGCCGTCCGGCTCTACCTGGAGCAGGCGAACCAGCAGGTAATCCCGGGCCGGATCAAACCACATCAGGGTCTGGCGTTTGGAGTCTTCGTCCCGGACTTTTTCCGCCTTCAGGGTGTTCATGGTGCGGCCATTGTCGCTCAGGCTATCTTCGTCGATGACAGCAAAGCGGTCGTCGTCGTAATCCCCCTTGTCCAGCACCTGGTAGGTGACATCGCGTTTGCCTGCCTTGAGGTCCTGATGGAGTTGCAGTTGGTAGCCCAAGGGGTCCAGGGTGTTGTCTCGTAACTCCACTTCAAACTTATCGCCACGATAGCTGCCGGTGGCAATGCCTGCCTGCCAGTCAAAATCAATGGACTGTTTGCGATCTTTGATCAGGAAACCGGAGAGGTGATAGCGGTAGCGCAGGGGAATCACCTGGCCATCTTCCCAGCGAAAAATCAGTGATTCGTTGATATCGGCGATGAAAGAGTCGACATCCGTACGGTACAGCCAGACGTTATTGCCCTGGTCTGTCAGTTCCCGAACACCCTCGCCGTTGAGGCTGACGCCTTTGGACATGGAGGCGGTGTAGCGGGCCTCATAGGGCACCAGAGGGGCGTAATCTACATCGGCGGCGGACGCCGGCAGCGCAATCATGCCGGCAATTAGGGCTGCCCAGAGCTGAAAACGTGGTTTGTGGGGGTTGTCTGTGTGCATCAAAAAGCCTCTTTGACCGTCTACGCTAGCGACAGTGTAGTTGGTTCGGCGAGGCCTTGTGATGACAATCTGTTCAGTTCGCCGGCAGTCGCATGGGACGCTCGATGGGCGCGCCGTCAAACAGAACGCCCTCAGCGCCTAGCTGAATGCGACCCTCGCAGAACCAGCGCACGACGATGGGGTAGAGCACGTGCTCCTGTTGCTGAACTTTTTCCGCCAGGGACTCCGGAGTGTCATCCTCTGCCACGGCAACTTCCGCCTGGGCGATGACCGGCCCGCCGTCCAGTTCCTCGGTAACAAAGTGAATGGACACGCCGTGGGTACGGTCACCGGCTTCCAGGACCCTTTGGTGGGTGTTCAGGCCGGTGTAGGCCGGCAATAGGGAAGGGTGAATGTTAAGCATCCGGCCACGGAATGCGCGGACAAAGTCGCTGGTCAGAATCCGCATGAAGCCGGCCAGCACCACCAGATCCGGATTGTGGCGAAGGATTTCGGCCAGCAGGGCGGCGTCGAATTCTTCTCGGGAGCCATATTTTGTATGGTCGACCACAAAGGTGGTGAGATTGGCCTGGGCGGCGCGCTCCAGGGCAAACGCGCCCGGTTTGTTGCAGCCAACGGCAATGATCTCACCCGGAAAGTCGCGTTCCCGGGTGGCGTCGATCAAAGCCTGCAGGTTGGTGCCGCTGCCAGAGGCGAGCACCAGGATCTTCGGAACGGGGGCCGGATCTGCCTTCATGCCGTCAAAAGCCCCGGTGCGTAGCGAACAACGGGCTCAGCATCGCTGGATTCGGCTGCTTCCATTACGCCGATCTGCCATACCTTTTCACCCATGGCATTCAGGGTGTCCATGGCCAGTGCCTTCTGGTCTTCCGGTACACAGATGACCATGCCGATACCGCAGTTAAAGGTGCGATACATTTCCTCCTGGGCTACGCCGCCGGCATTCTGAAGCCACTGGAATACCGGGGGCAGCTCCCAGCTCTGGGTGTCGAGTGCGGCTATGGTGCCCTTGGGCAGTACCCGGGGGATGTTCTCGGGCAGGCCGCCGCCGGTAATGTGCGACAGGGCCCGAACATCGACTTCGCGAATCAGTTGAAGCAGATTCTTCACATAGATGCGTGTGGGCGCCATCAGGGCGTCGGCCAGTGTGGTGTCGCCCATCGACTGGCTCAGGTCTGCGCCACTGACTTCGATAATCTTGCGAATCAGCGAGTAGCCGTTGGAGTGGGGGCCGGAGGAGCCCAGCGCCAGCAGGGCGTCACCCGGCTGCGCGCGGCTACCGTCAATGATCTTGTCACGCTCCACAATGCCTACACAGAAGCCGGCCAGATCGTAATCGTCGCCTTCATACATGCCCGGCATCTCGGCGGTCTCGCCACCAACCAGAGCGCATCCGGCCTGCTCACAACCCTGGCCAATGCCTTCAACTACCTGAGCGGCAACGTCGACATTCAGCTTGCCGGTTGCGTAGTAGTCCAGAAAGAACAGAGGCTCGGCGCCGCCGACCACCAGGTCATTCACGCACATGGCCACCAGGTCGATGCCGATGCTGTCATGCTTCTGCAGTTGCATGGCAAGCCGAAGCTTGGTGCCTACGCCGTCCGTGCCAGAAACCAGTACGGGCTCTTTGTAGCCTGCCGGAATCGATACCATGGCGCCAAAGCCGCCGAGGCCGCCGAGTACTTCCGGGCGACGGGTGCGCGCTGCAGTACTCTTGATTCGGTTGACAAGATCGTTACCTGCGTCGATGTCCACGCCGGCATCGCGGTAGGTCAGGGAGGGCTTCTGTTCGCTCATGGAAAATAACCGTAGGCCTGTGAGTCAAGGCGCGGATTTTAACAGGTGCGCACGGGGGCTCCAAATGGAATTGGGAGCACAGGCAATATTGCCGGTTTCAGATTGCCTGACTGCAACCTGTGCTTGCTACTCTCGGCTCTGGTGATGGTGTATCCTGTGCGCCAACCATGGGAATGGCAAGGTGTTTCATGACCGAATCAGTGAAAACAGCCAGGAACGGGCGAGTTGCTGCGTTTCTGTTGGCGGCAGTCTGTTGGGTACTCTCGGCCGGCCCGGCATCGGCGGTCAGCGTGTCGGGACTCTACGCGGCCGATGTTCCGGTTGCAGGCACCTCGGCGGATGCGTTGAAGGCCGGATACGCTGAAGGGCTGCGTCAGGTAATGGTGAGGGTGTCCGGAACCCGTGAGGTGCTGGAACTCGAAGGGATAGACGAGGTATTGGCAGACGCCGAGTCCATGTTGCTGTCTTATCAGGTGAACCGTACCGCGGGGCAGTCACGTTTGCAGATGAGTTTCGGAGCCGTCGGGGTCAACCGCGCGCTGGCGTCTGTGCAGGCGCCGGTATGGGGCGCCAACCGCCCCCTGACGCTGGCCTGGATTGCCGTGGAAGACCGGGGAGACCGGCAATTACTTACCCGTGCAGCGGATTCAGCGCCGGGAAGTAATGAGGGGCTCTGGGCACAACATCTCTTATCAGCAGCGGCCGATCGCGGTCTACCCATCGCCTTCCCGCCGGAGACCTATGCCGGTGACCGGGCCTTGCTGTCGGATTTGTGGGGCCAGTTTGTCGGCCGCATCCAGCAAGCTTCAGACGATCTGTCCCACGACGCCCTGGCTCTGGTTCGTATCAGTCGTTCCGGCGGCCAATGGCGCGCAGGCTGGGTGGTTGAAGGCATGGGGCTCGATGCAGGTGAGCAGTCGGTCAATGCCGATACGCCGGAACAGTTGGCGCAAGCTTTAATCGATCGCTGGACAGAGCAATACGCCAGCCGATATGCGGTCACAGCCGGCGAGGCGGGTGAGGCTCCGAAAGTTGATATGGTGCTTGAGGGTGTAACGACGCTGGCAGATTACGGCCAGGTGACCCGGGCACTGCAGGACATGACTCCGGTAGTGTCTGTTGGTGCGTCACGGGTTCGTGGCAACCGGCTGACCGTGGAGGTGGCATTCTCCGGAGAACTTGACCAGTTGAAGGAGCATATCGCGCTGGACGCACGATTTGTGCCGGCGGAGCAGCCTGCAGAGCCGATAACGGCCAGCAAGAACAGCCAGGCTACTGGCTCGGAAGGGGATGGTACGGCGCAAACAGGCGAGGCCGGTTCCCGGAACGATACCGAAGCATCGGCCGGAACGGATGCGCAGGATAGTGCTGAGACGGCTGGGTTCAGCTATCAGCCCCTGGCTCCGGGCGATGAGCAGGATGCCGAACAGGCTTTTGAGTCTTTGTACCAGGTACTTTATTACCGCTGGCAACCCGCTCCCGGCGCCACTGGCGGCGACCGAAGCTGATGGCTTGATGGAGGCGGCCCGGTGAGTTCTAGGCAGTGGCGCTGGATCCCGAATGCACTGACATTCCTGCGAATGGTGCTGATCGTGCCGTTCGCCGGCGCACTGCTGGAAGGTAACTACCGGCTGGCTCTGGTGATATTCTTCGTTGCCGCACTGACCGATGCCTTTGACGGGTTTCTGGCCCGTCATTTCAACTGGCGCTCCCGGCTTGGCGCTGTGGCCGACCCTCTCGCGGACAAGGCGCTGTTGATTTCGGCCTATCTCATGCTCACCATTACCGGTGTACTTCCGTTGTGGCTGTTTGCCCTGGTGCTGGGTCGGGATCTTGTCATTGTCTGCGGCGGCCTGGCTTTTCATTACGGCATCGGCCGCTTCGATATGGAACCCAGTATTCCGGGCAAGATCAACACGTTTATCCAGATACTGGTGGCGCTCGCCATTATCATCCTGCTGGCGGGTTTGCCCATGCAGCCCTGGGTAATCGACACCGGGATCTGGCTGGTTGCCGTCAGCGCGCTGGTGAGCGGGGGCCACTATGTTGCCGTGTGGAGTTTGCGGGCCTGGAGGGCGAAACGGTCATGAAAGCCTCACAAATGGTATTGGGGGTCAAGCTCCGGGACGATGCCCGCTTCGACAACTTTCACGGTGACCGTAACCGTTCGGCCGCACAGCGGCTGGAGTTGGTGTGCCGGGAGCCGTCGGGGCTTCCGGTGGTTGTGATCTGTGGCGATTCCGATACCGGCAAAAGCCATCTGTTGCAGGCGATCTGCCATGAGTCCGAGCAGATGGGGAAGACCGCCGTCTGCATCAGCATTGTCGAGCTGCTGCCGTTCGGCCCGGACGCCCTGGCGGGCCTGGACAGTCATGATGTGATCTGTCTTGACGATCTGGAGCATGCCGCGGCTGATCCCGGCTGGGAGGAGGCGGTTTTCCACCTGTACAACCGGGTGCTGGATCGCAATGGCCTGCTGGTGGTCAGTCTGTCCGAGGTGCCCGCTTCGCTGCCGTTCGGACTGGCAGACCTGGGATCCCGTCTGGCGCATGGCTTGCTCATTCAGCTGGGCGTGTACCGGGATGAGGACCGGCAGCGAATCCTGATGGCCCGGGCAGAGCAGCGCGGGCTGGTGATGAGCGAGGATGTTGCCGGCTTCATCATGCGCAGGGCCCCGAGAAAGCTGGGTGATCTGCTGGGGCTGCTGGATACCTTGGATGAGAATTCGCTGCAGGCCCAGCGACGTTTAACCATTCCGTTTGTGAAAGCCGTGATGGGATGGTAGCGGTAAAGGGATTAATAACGATAAAGGCCATTGGAGAGACGACATGAGACGGGTTGTATTCAATCAGAAAGGTGGCGTTGGCAAGTCCAGTATCACCTGTAATCTGGCGGCCATCAGCGCCGCAAGAGGAAAGCGTACCCTGGTGGTGGATCTGGACCCGCAGGGCAACTCCACCCACTACCTGCTGGGCAAACCGGCGGCTGAACTGAAAGATACCGTTGCCGATCTGCTGGAGCAGACGGTCGCCTTCAGTGTCTTCAATCGTCGACCTGACGAGTTTGTACACGCCTCGTCATTCGACAACCTGTACGTGTTGCCATCCAGCCCTGAGCTGGATTTTCTGGAACGCAAACTCGAAGCCAAGCACAAGATCTACAAGCTCAGGGAGTTTCTGAAAAAGCTCAGCGACAGTTTCGATGAGATCTATATCGATACCGCCCCGGCCCTGAATTTCTACACCCGTTCTGCCCTGATTGCTGCCCAGCGCTGCCTGATCCCGTTCGACTGCGATGATTTCTCCCGCCAGGCGCTCTACAACATCCTCCATGAAATCCGCGAATTGCAGGAGGATCATAATGAGGAGCTGGTTGTTGAGGGCATCATTGCAAACCAGTTCCAGCCAAGGGCGAGCCTGCCCAGGCAGTTGGTCCGGGAGCTGACGGAGGAGGGGTTGCCGGTGCTGCCGGTACGCCTGTCCAGTTCCGTCAAGATGAAAGAATCGCACCAGAGTCGCCAACCGCTGATTCACATGGCTCCGAAACACACGCTCACACGCCAGTATGAGGATCTATACCGTGTGCTGCATGGGGAGTCTGTTGAGCTGGAGCCATTGGCAGACTGAGAGGAATCCCATGAGTGAAAAAGCACGCCACCTGGATCAGGTGACCGACGGTTTGCTGCAGATTGAAATTGAACTTCGGCAACTGGGTGTCTGGCAGACAGAAGGCCTGCCACCGGAGGCGTTCCAGAGTACACAGCCGTTCTGCCTGGATACCATGGACTTTACCCAGTGGCTGCAGTTCGTGTTTCTTGAAAAAATGAAGGCGCTGGTGGAAGCCGGTCACGCGCTGCCAGAGGTATCTGGTATTGCGCCCATGGCAGAAGAGCATTTCCGTGGGCGTGAGCAGTCCGGCCGTGAGCTGATCTCAGCGCTTGAGGAGATGGATCGGCTGTTGTCCTCTGGCGGCCGCTGATTATTCCGGGACTGGATTACTCCAGGCGCATGGACAAATCGATGGCTCGTACGTCTTTGGTCAGTGCGCCAATAGAGATGTAATCCACGCCGGTTTCGGCAACGGGCACCAGCGTGTGCGCGTTGATGCCACCGGAAGCTTCAAGGCGGGCTTTTCCGGCATTCCGCTTTACCGCTTCAGCCATGTCGGCAAGCGAGAACTCGTCCAGCATGATGATGTCGGCCCCGGCCTCAAGAGCCTGGTCCAGCTCGGCGAGCGATTCGGTTTCCACTTCCACGGGTTTGCCTGGTGCAATGCGGTGCGCTTCGGCGACCGCATTGGCAATGGAGCCGCAGGCGGCAATGTGGTTTTCCTTGATCAGAAATGCGTCCCAGAGTCCCAGCCGGTGATTATCGCAGTCACCGCAAGTCACCGCGTATTTCTGGGCCAGTCGCAGCCCTGGCAGGGTTTTCCTGGTGTCCAGAAGGCGTACGTTGGTATGGGACACCCGGCGAGCGTAATGGGCACAGGCTGTTGCCACGCCAGACAGGGTCTGCAACCAGTTAAGAGCAGCGCGTTCGGCGGTCAGAAGCGAGCGGGCCGGGCCTTGCATGCGGAAGATCACGGCGTTGGCGGGTACGTCGTCGCCATCGTGAAACTGCCACTGGAGTGTCACTGACGGATCCACCTGGTGAAAAACCTCCTCCACCCAGGCGCTTCCAGCCAGGCGGGCGTCTTCCCGGGTGATTACCCTTGCTGTTGCCAGTTTTTCGGCAGGGATCAGCTGGGCGGTGATGTCGCCATCGCCAATATCTTCCCGCAGACTCTGGGCAACGGATTCGATACGGGCCTGGCGCAGCAGTTCGGCAGAAATCATTGGGACGTCCGGAGGTTGATGGTGGCTTGGAAAATTGTGGAGGGCAATTCTACTGCCAGCGCTATCGATTCGCCAAATGGAGGTGTGAGTGGTCTGAAGTGTGATGCAGTTCCTGCTGACACAAAAGGTGACAAATTCTGACACAAGGTGACGACACTCGCCCGTATGATGTAATCCTATAAAGGTTTAAGTACCATCAGCTGATCGATTCCGGAGCATCCACATGGCGCACGATAACAAGGTAGTCCGCTTGGCCGGTCAGAAGCCGGTGAGCCGGTTCTCGTTACCGGTAGAGCTGGTGCGACTGCGTGACACATCGGGTCAGTCACTCAAGGCGGTACTTGCCAGTTTTTTCGAACAGGCTGACGACAGTTTGTTTGCCCTCGCAGACCGGGCCGGCTCCAACCAGGACCAGACTGCCTACTTCGACGCCATGCGGGAGCTGCGACTGCGCCGGAAGGCAATGACAGTGTCAGTCCTGCAATACGTCAGCCAGGCCTTCAATGAGCTGGGTAAGTTCAAACCTGCCCGCTCCGGTGGTTCACTGGAAGAAGTGGACCAGGACTCCCTCAGCCTGGTGGATCACTCTGACCTTGAACAGCAGGTAGCGATAGATAACCTGACCAATCGCCTGCGGAATCGATACCAGGAGCCGGTAAGGATGTTGGCGGCCCGGATTCGCCATCTTGTTCCACAGTTGGATCTCTCTGACGATCAAATGCCTCTCAGCCCGGAAGTCATTTGTGGCGCTATTTCGGATGCTTGCACCGATCTGGATATTGATATCCGTGCCAAGCTTGTGGTTTTGAAGCTGTTTGAGCGCCTGCTGGTGGACAAGCTCAGCGATTTCTACCAGGAATGCAACAAAACCCTGATCGCCGCCGGCGTGCTGCCTGACATGAAGCGGGCTCCGGTGGGTGGTGCTCAGGTAGCGCCGGGTCGCAGTGCGCCAAAGGCAGGCGGTTCGCCAGCGCCGGCAGAGGAAGCCCCGGCTGCCGAAGGTACTGCCCATAGCCATGGACCGTCGCCTACTTTCAGTGAGCTGAGTGCGCTGTTGCACCAGGGAGAGACCAGTAGTGCCGGTATGGCACAAACCGGCGCTGTTCTGGATACCGATCGTCTGATGGCGCGCCTGAACGAACTGCAGGGCGCAGCGCCGCAGGGTGAAGGCGACAATGTGGTGCCTTTGCGCCAGCAGTTACAGCCGCTGTTGCAGGGTCCGGAAGGGAAGCGATTCTCAGTAGGGCAGGTCGACAGTGACGTGATCAACCTGGTCTCAATGCTGTTTGATTTCATTCTCGAAGATCGGCAGTTGCATCCGGTTATGAAGGCGCTGATCGGGCGGCTACAGATTCCGGTGCTCAAGGTCGCACTCAGCGACAAGAACTTTTTCAATCGTGGTGGCCATCCGGTTCGCAAGCTCCTCAACGAACTTGCCCTGGCCGCCATTGGCTGGAGCGAGAAACGTGCCGGAATGCGTGATCCGCTTCGGGAAAAAATTGAGGAAGTGGTGGGTCGGGTGCTCACCGAATACACCGATCAGGTAGGGCTGTTCGAGGAATTGCTGAAGGACTTTGGTCACTTCATGGATCTGGATCGCCGCCGTCGCGAGCTGGTTGAGCAGCGCCTTCGGGATGCCGAAGAAGGACGCGCCCGGCAGGAACGTGCCAGTCAGGCTGCTACCGATGTTATCCGTGAGCACACTGCAGGCCGGGACATTCCCGAGCCGGTTTTACAGGTGCTGAACGAGCCCTGGACCCGTTACCTGCAGTGGGTGGTGTTGCGTGAGGGTGAAGAAAGCGAGCAATGGCTGCAGGCAAAGGCCATCAGCGAGCGGCTGGTGTGGAGTGTTGACCCGCGACCGGTGTCTTCTGATACCCGGGCGGAACTGTTGCGAATGATTCCAGAGGTGGTGGAAGAGCTCCGCAAGGCGCTTCAGGAGATCTCCTGGGATCCGTTTGCAACCGATGCGGCCATCCGGGACCTGGAGCTTGCCCATGTCGATGTTTTCCAGAAACTGGTGACCGCGCCGGTTGTTGAAGACAAGGCACCCACGATTGAGAATTTTGAGGTACCTGAAGCTCCGGCAGAGCCGGCGGAAACTCCCGAGCAATCGGAACCTGCGCCGGAGGTGGTTGACGAGGTGACTGAACCTGCGTCAGTCAAGCCTGCTGAGATCTCAGCCGGCGTTGAGACGGCAGCCGTCGCCGAGGAATCCGCGGAGATCCAATCACCAGTAGCGTCGGCGGAATGGCTGGCGAAGGCGGACGGCCTGAGAGTTGGATCCTGGGTTGAGATGGCCAGAGACGAGACCAGGGTCCGTTGCAAGCTGGCGGCCTTCATCAAGGCCACCGGCAAGTACATCTTTGTTAACCGCAGTGGTGCGAAGGTGGCGGAATATCATCGGGATGACCTGGCGATTGCTCTGCAGGAGCAGGCGATCACCATGCTGGATGACGGCCTGATCTTTGATCGGGCGCTGGAGTCCATCATCGACAACCTGCGTCATAACCGAAAAGACTGATCTCCGGTACTGAGTGCCCGCGCAGGGCGCCGGCGACGTCGTGGCATCCATGGGCGCTTTGTGATTCAATCATCTGCATGAGTCCCCTGCGCCGATGGAAACACGTTGTCTAGTATCCAGAACGATCATCACCCACACTCCCTGAAAGATGCGGCAGCACTTTTGCGTTCCAGTGGCCGGTTCCCCGGCGTGCGCTGGTGTCCGTCGCCCAATTTTGGTCCCCGCCCGGACGGTTCCTCTATCTCACTGCTGGTGGTTCACAACATCAGCCTGCCGCCGGAACAGTTTGGCGGCCCGCACATCGAGAATTTTTTCTGTAACTGTCTGGATACTGCTGCCCACCCCTATTTTGAAACGATCGCAGAGCTGAAGGTGTCTGCACACGCGTTGATTCGCCGGGATGGTTCCGTTATTCAGTTTGTCAGCTGTCTGGACAGGGCATGGCATGCTGGCCGTTCCAGTTTTCAGGGTAAGGAGGAGTGCAACGACTACTCCATTGGTATCGAGCTCGAAGGTGCGGATGACGTTCCCTATACCGATGATCAGTACCGTGCGCTGGCGCGTCTGGCGCTCCTGGCAATGACAGCCTGGCCGGAAATCACGCCGGGTCGCATTGCCGGCCACAGTGATATTGCTCCGGGCCGAAAAACCGATCCAGGGCCCGCGTTTGAGTGGTCTCGCTTCCAGACACTGCTGTCGAACGAGGAGATGGCCTGATGTCGTTGGTTGTTTTTCTGATTGCGTACGTGATTCGCCGCAGGCTGGACCGCGCCGATCACCTGGCTGGCGATGAGGTCTGGCGTAACTGGTTTCATCGTTGGGGCCGGGTAGAAGCGGGTCAGGAGCGGTCAGTCTGGAGAGGGGCGCTGCTGGTTGTGTTACCTTCTCTGGCGCTCGCTGGCGCGTGGGCGCTGTCCAGTGAGGCGGGCTACCGCTATGCCCTGTATCCGCTTGAACTGGTGCTGATGGTGGTACTGATGGGAGCGCCGGGCTGGCGCAAGGTGCTGCGAGCCTATTCCGATGCCTGGCGGCGCGGAGATATGCAGGCTGCCTGGCACCATGTTCAAGAGCGCCTGCCCGCCTCCGAAAGAGGAGCAGCGCTATCGCCAGAAGCCATGCACCTGTCGGTGTCGCGGGCGCTGATGGTCTCGGTTTTCGAGCGTTTCTTCCTGGTGGTTTTCTGGTATGCCGTCGGCGGCATAGCGCTGGCTTTTCTGGCTCGAGGGCTTGTAGCTCTGGCGGGCCAATGGCCGCAGGCGGCCGCGCGGGAACGCTATCAGCGGGCAGCCCGGCTTATCGGCTGGATTCCTTCCCGCTTGCTGTCATGCACATTCGGGCTCGCCGGTGACCTGGCCGGCTGGTCCCGGGAAATACGCAAGGTATTCCCGGGATTCGGGAAAAAGACCGCGGATGTGCTAATGATTTCCGCCAACGGGTCGTTAACTGGATATGCACTTGATCCTGCGCGCTTTTCGGAGTTGCACCCGGAAGAGTGGCCCGATTTTGGCGGGCGGAGCCTCAGCGCTATAAGGGACCTCCTCAACCGGAGCATGCTGGTGTGGATATGTGCGCTTGCATTGCTGGTGATCGCAGGCATGGCCTAGCCGGAAAGCAAAAACGGATTACAGAATAACACTAAATAGTGATTAAGTTTTTCCGGCAACGGGCGATAATCAAACAAAAGAATAAAGATTCAGTTGTTAGAAGCAGCGAGGGCTCTGTGAACTATATAATCAATCCGGCTGTAGCACTGATGAATCGGCTGCCCATGGTTTACAAATTCAGCCTCATCAGCATTCTCTTTCTTGGCCCTATCATCGTGCTTTCCTGGTTGGTGATTTCTGGGCTTAACCAGTCGGTTCAGACCATGACCCGCGGCATTGAAGGTCTTGCAGAACTCCAGAAGGTGGAGCGCCTGCTGGTGGCGGCGATGGATTACCGTGACTATCAGGCCCCCGGCATTCTGAAAGACGAACAGCCCTTGCTCGAAAAAGCCAACGAAGCGGCCAGTCGCATGGATGCCCTGTTGGCAGATCTCGCCGAACCACAGCGTTCTTTTGACACCTCCGGCTCCTGGCAGGAGCAGATCCTGGTTGTAAGAGAAGAATGGGAGACGCTCAAAGCCAACGATAACTATCAGGGCAACATTGACCCCCAGTTCAAGTACTACCAGGAGTTTGTGCAGAAGGTGATGGCCTTGCTGCCGGCGACCATTGAAATCAGCGGATTGGGTCAGGATGCGTCCCGGGAAAACCTGCTGCTGTTAGGGCTGGTGCGTTCTGCGTTGCCTGAGTCTCGCACTGTTGTTGGCCGCGCCCGTTCATACGGTATTTTTGCGCTGGTGGAAGGTCAGGTGGGCTATGCACTCAGCGAAACCCTGAATGAAATCTACGATCAGTTGACCAACCGCAGTTCGCTGCTTTCGCCGGCCCTTTCCGTTGCTGTGGAGGCGTCGCCCCAGCTGGCAGAGAGTGCGAGCGGTGCACTGACCCGCACGGAAGAGAGTCTGATGACAGTCCGTGATGAGCTGGACCTGAATGTCATCACGCCTATGCGCCTGGAGCTGCCCTGGCAGGAATTTGACGAGACCGTATCGGCGCAGATGGGATATTACGATACCCTCAGCGATCGTATCTTCGATGTGGTTGCCGGTAATCTTGAGGATCGCCTGGCTCGCCAGACCGGGCAGCGCACCCTGATTCTGGTGGCGCTGATTGCTGTGATGCTGGTAGTGGTCTACCTCTATGTGGGCTTCTTTATGTCTGTGCGGATTGCCATCAACCGGTTCAGCGAAGCTGCAAGAAATGTGGCCGCCGGCGATATGACCACCCATATCCGGTTGAACAACCGGGACGAACTGGGTGAGCTCACCTCTGAGTTCAACAACATGACCGATCGTATTGCTGAGCTTGTCCGGTCGGTGGGCTCTACAACAGCAGATGTTGATCAGCAGGCGGTCCGGGTGAATGACACCGCTTCGGCGAACAGTCAGGCCGTGGCCCGACAGATGGAAGAGACCGGGCAGATCAACGAGGCCATGGGCCAGATGGTGGAAGCGGTCAATGAAGTCACGGAGAGTGCGCACCGGGTGGCGGATAGTGCGGGGAATGCCGAGAAAGATACCGAGAAGGGTCGGGAAGTGGTGGCCGATACGGTGGCGACCATTAACCGGCTGGCTACGGAGATTGCAGGCGCCGTTGATGTCATCAACCGGGTGAGTGCGGACAGTGACAATATCAGTCAGGTTCTGGTTGAGATTAAAGCAATTGCCGAGCAGACCAACCTGCTGGCGCTGAACGCGGCCATCGAGGCAGCGAGGGCGGGAGAACAGGGGCGTGGCTTTGCGGTGGTGGCGGATGAGGTTCGTTCATTGTCTCAGCGTACCCACAAGTCCACTGAGGAAATTGAAGGCATGATCTCCCGGCTTCAGGGTGGTGTAAAAGAAGCGGTATCTGCCATGACCTCAAGTCACGATGCCACGGAGAAGACGGTACAGAAGTCTGGTGAAGTGACCGAAGCGCTGGATCGGATCGCCTCGGGCATTTCCGAGATCGTTGATATGAGCCATCAGATTGCCCAGGCGGCGGAGGAACAGTCGGCCGTGGCCAGGAACGTGAATGCCAACGTGGAGCGCATTGGCGAATTTGGCCAGAGCACTGCCTCCAACGCCGAAGAGACTCTGGCTTCGTCCAAACAGATGTCGGAGCTTACCGCGTCGCTTCAGCGCCTGGTGGAAGCATTCAAGGTGTAATCTGTGGTTGTTGTGAAAAATCCGGCCTCAGAGGCCGGATTTTTTTTGCTCCCAGAGAATCTCCTGGCTGCCATCCCGGCGAGCCAGCACCCGGGCGATGACAAACAGCAGATCGGATAACCGGTTCAGGTAGTGACGCGAGGCAGTATTGATGGAGTCCTCGTGGCCAAGGGCCACCACCACGCGCTCGGCCCGTCGACAGACCGCCCGTGCCAGATGACATTGTGCTGCGGCAGGGCAGCCCCCAGGCAGGATGAAGTTTTTTAGCGGCGGCAGGTCGGTGTTGTACTCGTCCAGAGTCTGCTCCAGCCACTCAATGTGATTGTCGCTGATCACCTTGCTGCCCGGGATGGCAAATTCGCCGCCCAGATCAAACAGGTGATGCTGAATGCGCCGGAAGGTATCGATCAGACTGTCACCAGAGGGAAGCGTCTCAATCAAAACGCCGATATGGCAATTCAGCTCATCTGCCATACCCATGGCTTCCACTCGCTGGGCATTTTTGGCGATACGGTTGCCATCGGCCAGGCCGGTAGAACCGTCGTCTCCGGTTCGGGTGTAGATCTTCGACAGGCGATTGCCCATGGTCTTGCTCCCTCTGGTAAAAGTCAGTTCAGTTGTTGTACCTGTTCGGCGAGCATTTGGTTCACCTGTACCGGTATGCCATGTTGATGGCCGAGCCGCGCCAGGTAACCGTTAATGAAGTCGATTTCCGTGGTTCTGCCTGCCTTTACATCAGCCCGCATGGAAGACGTGTTGGCGGCGGTTTTGCGGGCGACAGCCTCAATAGTCTCGCGCAGGTTTTCCGGGGCTTGTTGCGGTTGTCCGGCGGCAGGGAGCAGGCGGCTGATCTCCTCGCACAAGGGGGCAATCCATTGCAGGTAAAACGGTTGTGTCAGGATCTCTCCGTTGGGGCAATCCAGAATGGCCGTAAAGGCGTTTATGCCGGCGTTGATCACCAGTTTTTGCCAGAGCCTGGCGAGTATATCGTGTTCAGGGTGGACCATGAGGCCGCTGCTGGCGAGCTGTTGGGCAACCCTTTCGACCAATGGATTCCCCGCCGGGTTCAGGGCGCCGACCCAGGTAGTGCCGCGGCCAGCGTGAACGGTCAGCCCGGGGGCGGGCCGGTTTGCGCCTTCGGTCGTGGATGCGGCCAGTACCGGCCGGTCCGGCCATGTTTCGGTGACCTGCTGCTGGCTCCCCAGGCCGTTTTGGAACAACACAATGGGAGTCTGTTTGGCAATGGAGGGCAGGGCCGCCTTGAGGGCTTCGAGGGTGTCGCCGGCTTTGGTTGTCACCAGGATCAGATCAGGAGACTGGCCGGGTTGTAGCCAGGGAATAATGGCATTGGCTGATTCGCCGTCAATGGACTGAAAGCGATAACAGACGGGGTCTGGGGCCTGCCCCGGGCGGGGCACAAACGCTACCTGCCCGCCAGGTAGCGTTGCGGCCCAGAGCCGGCCCAGGGAGCCGGCACCGAGGATGGCGATCATGGCCTTACATGGCCTCGATTTCTGCCCGTTGCGCACTGAGCCGCTGCAGGCTGCCCTGGGCATCCTTCAGCTTCTCTTTTTCCTTCTCTACGACTTCGGCTGGGGCCTTGGCGGTGAACTTTTCGTTGTTCAGCTTGCCTTCCAGGCGACCGATTTCCTTGTTCAGGCGTTCCAGCTCCTTGTCCAGGCGCTTGAGTTCGGCGTCCTTGTCGATCAGGCCGGCCATGGGCACCAGCACTTCCATTTCGCCTACCAGTTGGGTGGCGCTCATGGGAGCTTTGTCGCCCTCGAACCATTCCAGCTTCTCAAGTTTGGCCAGGGAAATGAGGAATTGGCGGTTGTCGTTCAGGCGGCGCTGATCGTCGGCGTTGCCGCCTTTCAGAAGTACCGGTACCTGCTTACCCGGGGAGATGTTCATCTCGCCGCGGATATTACGCACCGCTACAATCACGCCTTTAAGCCACTCGATATCGGCGGCCACGGCGGCATCCTGCTTGCTGGCATCCGGCTGCGGGTAGGGCTGCAGCATGATGCTGTCGCCCTGCTTGCCGGCCAGCGGTGCAATACGTTGCCAGATTTCTTCCGTGATGAACGGCATGATCGGATGCGCCAGGCGGAGTACGGCTTCGAGTACGCGTACCAGGGTACGACGGGTGCCCCGTTTGGCTTCGGCACTGGCGCTGTCATCGCTCAGGGCTGGTTTGGACAGTTCCAGGTACCAGTCGCAGTATTCGTTCCAGATGAACTCGTACAGGGCGTAGGCGGCCAGGTCAAAGCGGTACTGGTCCAGGTGGCGGATCACCTCCTGCTCGCAGTGCTGCAGTTCGCTGATGATCCAGCGGTCTGCCAGGGACAGTTCCACCGGCTCATTGTTTACGCCGCAGTCTTCGCCTTCCGTGTTCATCAGCACGTAGCGGGCGGCGTTCCACAGCTTGTTGCAGAAGTTGCGGTAGCCTTCCAGGCGCTTCATATCCCAGTTGATGTCACGGCCGGTGGTCGCCATGGCCGCGAGGGTGAAACGCAGGGCGTCAGTACCGTGGGCGGCGATGCCTTCCGGAAATTCCTTCTCTGTGCGCTTGCCGATTTTCTCGGCCAGCTTGGGCTGCATCAGGTTGCCGGTGCGTTTTTCCAGCAGGTCCGGCAGGCTGATGCCGTCGATCATATCCAGCGGGTCGATCACGTTACCCTTGGACTTGGACATCTTGTCGCCGTGCTCGTCCCGGATCAGACCGGTGACATACACGGTATGGAAGGGTACCTGTGGGGTGCCGTCTTCATTTTTCATGAAGTGCATGGTCATCATGATCATCCGGGCAACCCAGAAGAAGATGATATCGAAACCGGTCACCAGCACGTCGGTGGGGTGGAACGTCTTCAGCCGTTCGGTGATTTCCGGCCAGCCCAGAGTGCCGAAGGTCCACAGGGCGGAGCTGAACCAGGTGTCCAGTACATCGTCGTCCTGCTTGAGTTCCAGTGTGTCCGGGAGCTGATGTTTGCTGCGAACCTCAGCCTCGCTCCGGCCCACATAGATATTGCCTTCAGCGTCATACCAGGCAGGAATCCGGTGCCCCCACCAGAGCTGGCGGGAGATGCACCAGTCCTGGATGTCCCGCATCCAGGCGAAGTACATGTTCTCGTACTGTTTGGGTACGAACTGGATGCGACCGTCTTCTACCGCTTCAATAGCCGGCTTGGCCAGAGTCTTGGCGTCGGCAAACCACTGATCCGTCAGCATCGGCTCGATAATCAGCCCGGAGCGATCGCCGCGGGGTACGCTCAGCACGTGGTCTTCGATTTTCTCGACCAGGCCTGCCAGTTCCATGTCGGCAACAATCTGCTTGCGGGCTGCTTCCCGGCTCAGGCCGGCATAGGCGGCCGGGAGGGCGCTGTTAATCTCGGAATTTTCGGTGCCGTCCGCATTGAAGACTTCGGCGATTTCACGAATGTTGGCGTCCTGCGTCATGACGTTGATCATGGGCAGGTTGTTGCGTTTGCCTACGGCGTAATCGTTGAAGTCGTGAGCGGGGGTGATCTTCACGCAGCCGGAACCTTTTTCCGGATCGGCGTGGTGGTCAGCCACGATGGGAATGCGGCGGTTAACCAGCGGCAGCAGAACGTGCTGGCCAATCAGATGCTGGTAGCGCTCATCGTCCGGGTGGACGGCTACGGCAGTGTCACCCAGCATGGTTTCCGGCCGGGTGGTGGCGACGATGACGTAGTCTTTGCCGTCCTGGGTTTTCTGGCTGTCGGCCAGCGGGTAGCGCAGGTGCCAGAAATAGCCCTTTTCTTCCTTGTTTTCGACTTCCAGATCAGAGATGGCGGTGTGCAGCTTCGGATCCCAGTTCACCAGCCGTTTGCCGCGGTACACCAGGCCTTCATCGTACAGGCGGATAAAGACTTCCTGTACGGCTTTGTAGAAGCCATCGTCCATGGTGAAGCGTTCGTTGCTCCAGTCCACGGAGTTGCCCAGGCGACGCATCTGGCGGGTGATGGTACCGCCGGAGTGTTCTTTCCAGTCCCAGATGCGCTTGATGAATTCTTCCCGGCCGAGATCGTGGCGGGTTTTGTCTTCTTCTGCAGCCAGTTTGCGTTCGACGACCATCTGGGTGGCGATGCCGGCATGATCGGTGCCGACGGTCCACAGTGCGTTACGGCCCTGCATGCGCTTGAAGCGGGTGAGGGTGTCCATGATGGTGTGCTGGAAGGCATGGCCCATGTGCAGGCTGCCGGTCACGTTGGGTGGCGGGATGGCGATGCTGTAGGAGTCGCCTTCGCCGCTGGGGCGGAAATAGCCTTTGGATTCCCAGTTTTCGTACCACTGGCGCTCGATGTTTTCTGGCTGGTAGGTTTTTTCCATGGGATTATGCAGTGACCGTTTTGGTTGATTCACATAGGGAAATTCTGAATCGGACGATTATACATGGTCGTCTTGATCGCGGCGAACCCGGCTAGCGTTTCCGCATATCATGCACCCGAGCTTCAATGCCCAGTGACCGCAACTGCTTGTAATGCCCCCGCGCCTGGTTCAATACCGCCGGATCATTATGGGCAACCAGGGCCAGGCGGCGGTATTGGTCAGCGTCTTCAGGCAGGGTTGAGGACAAGACGATCACGGTATCCCAGTCCACCGCGGCTGGCGGGTAGAGCAAAATGCCGACGGGGTCGGTGCAAGGTGTGGTTGCTGCTTTGGCGATGCTGTGAGGGATGAAGGCTTCGGGGGTGAAGTTCCACAGCAGATCGTCGAGTTCCACGGCCTGTTCTTCGGTGTCACAAAGAACGCACACACGGTCGCCCTGCTGCCAGGCTTTGTCCACGAGTTTGGCGGCGTGGAGGTTGCGGGCGGCGTGGGTGTTCTGGGCGAGGATGTGGAACCAGTAGCGCTGGTTTCTGTCGTCCTGGCCGGAGGGCCCGGCAGCGAGGCTGCCGGGCTCCGGGGAAGGGTTTGGCTGGTTATCCTGCATGGGTCATCAGGTAGTCGACCAGCAGGGGGACCGGGCGGCCGGTGGCGCCTTTGGCTTTGCCGGAGTTCCAGGCGGTGCCCGCGATATCCAGGTGGGCCCAGCGGTAGTCCTTGGCGAAGCGGCTCAGGAAGCAGGCGGCGGTAATGGTGCCCGCGGGGCGGCCGCCAATGTTGGCCATGTCTGCGAAATTGCTGTCGAGCTGGCTCTGGTATTCGTCCCACAGAGGCAGGCGCCAGGCGCGGTCGCCGGTGCGTTCGCCGGCGGCGAGCAGTTCGTTCGCAAGCTCGTCGTTGTTGGACAACAGGCCGGTGGCGTGACTGCCCAGGGCGATAATGCAGGCGCCGGTGAGGGTGGCCATGTCGACCACGGCTGCCGGGTCAAATTTCTTCACGTAGGTGAGGGCGTCGCACAGTACCAGGCGGCCTTCGGCGTCCGTGTTGAGGATTTCGACGGTCATGCCGCTCAGGGTTTTGACGATATCGCCGGGGCGGGAGGCACCGCCGTCTGGCATATTTTCAGCGGCAGCGATCACGGCAACCACGTTGATCTTGGGTTTGGTTTCAGCCAGGACTTTCATGGTGCCGAAAACGCTGGCAGAACCGCCCATATCGTATTTCATTTCGTCCATGCCTTCGCCAGGCTTGAGGCTGATGCCGCCGGTATCGAAGGTGATGCCTTTCCCCACCAGTACGTAGGGTTTGTCTTTGGCCTTGCCGCCACGGTATTCCATCACGATCAGGCGCGGAGGCTGCTTGGAACCTTTGCCTACGGCCAGGATGGTGTTCATGCCCAGTTTTTCCATCTGCTTCTCGTCCAGAACTTCGGTCTGGATGGAGTCGTAGTCTTTGGCCATGGCCTTGGCCTGTTCGGCAAGCCAGACCGGGTGGCAGATGTTGGGTGGAGTGTTGCCCAGGTCTTTGGTGTAGTTCATGCCGCGGCCGGTGGCCAGGCCAAGGTTGAAAGCATCTTTCAGGGACTTGCCGGCGCCGGATGCCTGTACCACAACTTTTTTCAGTTTGCGGGCGGCAGGCTTGTCGCTTTTGAATTCGGTGAAGGTGTAGAGCTGGTCTTCCAGAATCCGGCCAATCAGGTTGAGCCGGGCTTCTTCAGAGCTGACCGCAGCTTCGCCCTGAACCGCAGTATCGGTCAGGCTGATCAGTGCACTTTTGGAGGGGCCATCTTTCAATGCGCCGGTCATGGCAATCAGGCTCTTACGATAGGCTGTGGCTGTGCGGTCGGCATCTTTGCCGGTGCCAATTACCACAACGCGCTGCCAGGGTTGATCCACCAGGGGCAAGGTATTCACGGAGGCGTTGTTGCCGGTCAGGTCGCCGGCTTTCTCGAGTTGCTTGATCAGTCCGCCCAGCGCGTCGTCTGCCGCTTTGGTGGATTCTGGCCACTCGCCTTTCTCAGGCAGGCCGATAACCAGGCAGTCGGCTTTGGTGGCTGTGATGGCTTTGCTGCTCAGGCTGAAATTCATGGCAACTCTCATGGCAACTCCGTTGTCAGATTATGCTTTATTCAATTGAATTGAATGTTGATGGCAGTGCTCATAAGGATTGGGGCAAAGCCTTTATTAATCAAGCCGGGTGCCCGCTTCGTTACGATGGTTTTATCGTGTAGGCCCCGTACTGTCATTCGTCGGCGAGGTTACATAGAATACGCGCTGTTCTCCTTAACCTCCATCTCCAATGACGGCGCCGCCAGAGAGACTGATTTGAGTATTATCTTCCGTTACCTCATTCGCCAGATCATGGTCAGTATGCTTGCGGTGTCAGGCATTCTGTTGCTGGTGTTCATGAGTGGGCGTTTTATCAAGTATCTGGCCGATGCTGCTGAGGGCGAGATTGCGGCCGGCGTCCTGTTTGCGATTATGGGGTATCGTTTCCCCGGGTTTCTGGAATTAATTCTGCCCCTGGGCCTGTTTATCGGAATTCTGCTGGCGTATGGCCGGATGTACCTCGAAAGCGAGATGACGGTGTTGTTCGCCTGCGGTGTGAGTGAAAAGCAGTTGCTGGCGAAAACGTTACTTGGAGCGCTGCCGGTCATGCTGGTGGTGGGGGCCATGAGCCTTTACATCTCTCCCTGGGGCATGAAACAGGTGGAGCACATCTTTAACGAGCAGCGAAAGGCCACCGAGTTTGAAATGCTGGCCCCGGGGCGGTTTCAGGACTTTACCTCCGGTGATCGGGTCACTTACACCGAGGCCCTGAGCGACGACAAGCGCCAGTTGCAGGGGGTGTTTATTGCCGAGTACGACAAGGACGGTAAGGGTGTCACTCTGATCACTGCGGAGTCTGGCTCCCAGTTCATTGATGAGGAAACCGGCAGCCGGTTTCTGGTGCTGGAGGATGGCGGGCGTTTTCAGGGCGCTCCCGGCCGGCTTGATTACAATGTCACTGAGTTTGAAGCCTACGGTTTGAAGATTGTCAGCGGCCAGGAGGGCAGCAAAGAGCTGGAGGAAGGCCTGAGTACGCTGGCACTTTGGACCTCGGATGATCCGGAAGACCGGGCTCTCTTGCACTGGCGAATATCGTTACCGTTGATTGTGCCCATCGTCACCTTGCTGGCCGTGCGGCTCAGTCGGGTGAACCCCCGGCAGGGGCGCTTTTTCCATCTGTTGCCGGCAATGCTGGTTTACATCACCTATCTGGGCTTACTGATTGTGGCGCGGGATGCGCTGGCGGATGAAAAGGTGCCTGAATGGGTGGGTATGCTCTGGGTGCATGCGCTGTTCCTGGCGCTCGGCCTGTGGCTGCAGTTTGGCCCCGGGTGGCTGAACCGTCGTCGTCTTGAGAGGGAGGGGCGCCAGCGTGCATAAGATCGATGGTTATGTCATGCGTACCGTTGGCGGCGCCATGTTCCTGGTTATGGTTGTGGTGTTGTCGCTGGATGTGATCTTTGCATTCATTGCTGAACTGGAAGACACGCGCAACGAATATCAAACCCTGCAGGCGCTGTGGTATGTGGCGCTGACTTTGCCACGGCGAATCTACGATTACCTGCCTCTTGGCGCCTTCATGGGTTGCCTTGTCGGCCTGGGCTCCATGGCCAGTTCCTCGGAGCTGACGGTGATCCGGGCAGCCGGCGTGTCGCTCAAACGCATTGTCTGGTCTGCCATGAAGCCGGCGCTGATCGTGGTTCTGCTCGGCGTGGCGATTGGTGAGTATGTCGCGCCGACCACCGAACGTATTGCCCAGAGTGACAAGGCGGTGGCCTTGGGTGCGGGGAGCAGCGTGGCTTCTGCGGAAGGGGTGTGGCATCGCGAAGGCAATACCTTCATGCACCTGAATGCGGTTCAGCCAAACGGTGTGTTGCATGGGGTTTCGCTGTTCCGGTTTGACGATGCCCGGCAATTGCAGGTTGCCAGCTTCGCCGAGCGTGCCATCTACCAGAGCGACTATTGGTTGCTGGAGAACGTGACCTCCACTCGCATTGAGCCGGAGCGGACCGTGCGTGATGTGAGTGCGTCACTGCGTTGGGAGACCGGCCTGTCGCCGAGCGTGCTGAGTGTACTGATTGTGAAGCCGGAGAATCTGTCGATGACGGGCCTGTATACCTACGCGGCCTATCTCGGAGAGCAGGGGCTGAGTGCGGCACAATATTGGCTCGCGTTCTGGAAAAAGGCACTGATGCCCCTGGGCACGGCGGTGATGGTGTTGGTCGCCATCTCCTTTGTGTTCGGGCCACTGCGGTCTGTGACCATGGGGTTCCGGGTATTTACCGGTCTGCTGGTGGGATTGCTGTTCAAGTATATGCAGGATCTGCTGGGGCCGATGAGTATGGTTTATGGCTTTAATCCGCTGATTGCGGTGCTGGCTCCGATTGTTGTTAACGGTATTGTCGGAGCCGTCCTGATGCGTCGGGCGGGGTAGCGCCAGACCTATTTCTTCTCGGGCCTGGCCACCTGAACAACCACGCTGTTGGAGGTGCGGTCGGTCAGCGACAACCCATTGATGGGATAGAACAGCGCGATGATGGCCGGGATGCTGAGCAACAACGTCAGCGCGCCCAGGTAGTAGGCGCCGAGAATGCTCAGGAAAACGATGATCGCAGCGGTAACATAGCGAATCAGGGCCTGGGTCCAGCTCACGGAGGTACCATCAAGATTCTCGATGCGAACGCGCCATACCTGCATGCCGAGGGTCTGGCCGATGCGGGTCCAGAAGTAGGCGAAAAACAGATACAGCACCAGAAACAGAACGAAGGTCAGCCCCGGGTCTCCTGAGATTTCACCGGCTTCGGCCATTTGTTCATAGCGATCCCAGCCCGTAATCCATCCCGCAATCATGGTGTACACCCAGCTGGCGACAAGCAGCACGGCGATACTGATCAGTCCATCGTAAATAATGGCCAGGGCGCGTTTCAGGCCGGTCGCCGGTGGCAGAAGTTCATCGGCTTCATGAAAGCGTCGGGGCATGGCGTCTCCTGTGAGTTTTCACGTTTTTCAAGTTCTCGGCGTGTGCTAGAGTAGCCGATTTGCACACGCATGTAAGTAATCGCATTTAACCTCAGGCCCGGCGGTTCATTCGGCGGCGTTCTGGCAAGGTGTATCAGGTCGAAAGGTATCAAAGGTCTATGAAAACCGCAGAGTTGCGACAAGCATTCCTCGAATATTTCCAGCAGCAAGGGCATGCCATTGTGCCCAGCAGTTCACTGGTACCCCACGATGATCCCACTCTGCTGTTTACCAACGCGGGGATGAACCAGTTCAAGGATCTTTTCCTCGGCCGCGAGGAGCGCGACTATACACGAGCGACCAGCTCCCAGAAATGTGTGCGTGCCGGCGGCAAGCACAATGATCTGGAAAACGTGGGCTATACAGCGCGCCACCATACCTTCTTCGAGATGCTTGGCAACTTCAGCTTCGGCGATTACTTCAAGCGCGAGGCCATTAATTTTGCCTGGACGTTCCTGACTGGCGAACAGCACCTCAACCTGCCCCAGGAGAAGCTGTGGGTAACGGTTTACGCCGAAGACGACGAAGCCTTTGATATCTGGAACCAGGAGATCGGTGTACCGGCGGAACGGATTGTGCGCATCGGCGACAACAAAGGCGCCCGCTACGCCTCCGATAACTTCTGGCAGATGGGTGATACAGGACCCTGTGGCCCGTGCACCGAGATTTTCTACGATCACGGCCCGGATGTGGCAGGTGGGCCTCCCGGCAGCCCGGAAGAAGATGGCGACCGCTACATCGAAATCTGGAACGTGGTTTTCATGCAGTACAACCGCACTGCCGACGGCGAGATGCTGAACCTGCCCAAGCCCTCGGTGGACACCGGCATGGGGCTGGAGCGGATTGCTGCGGTTCTGCAGGGTGTTCACAGTAACTACGAAATCGACCTGTTCCAGGACCTGTTGAAGGCGGCATCCGAGATCCTGGGTGGTGCGGCCACCACAGAAGCGTCTCTGCGCGTGGTGGCGGATCATATCCGTTCTTGCGCCTTCCTGATTGCCGACGGCGTGATGCCGTCCAACGAAGGGCGCGGCTTTGTTCTGCGCCGAATTATTCGTCGCGCAGCTCGCCACGGCAACAAGCTCGGTGCTACCCAGCCGTTTTTCTACAAGCTTACCGGCGCTCTGGTTGAACTGATGGGCGAGGCCTATCCGCAATTGGTGAGTAGTCGCAAGCAGATCGAAAAGGTGTTGCTGCAGGAGGAAGAACAGTTCGCCAAGACCCTGGATAAAGGTCTGCGCCTGCTGGAGCAGGACATTGCGGAGCTGAAGGGTACCGAGATTCCCGGTGAAACCGTGTTTACTCTTTACGATACCTATGGGTTCCCGGTCGATCTGACCAACGATATTGCCCGCGAGCGTGGTCTGACTCTGGATTACGAAGGCTACGAAAAAGCCATGGAGGCCCAGCGCGACCGGGCTCGTGCCGCCAGCAAGTTTGGTATCGACTACAATGCCGCCGGCATCACGATTGAGGGCAAGACCGAGTTTACCGGTTATGACCACGTCGATGGTCATGAACGTATCCGCACGGTGCTGGTCAACGGTGAGGAGCGTAACGCGGAAGCGGGTGATGAGTGTGTGGTGGTATTGGAGCGCACGCCGTTCTACGCGGAGTCTGGTGGCCAGGTGGGTGATACCGGCCTGCTGACCTGGAGCGGTGGCCGCTTCCAGGTAACCGACACCCGCAAAGAAGGTGATAACCACCTGCATGTGGGCACCCTGATTGAAGGTGAGCTGTTCCCCGGGCTGGAAGTGGATGCGCGGATTGATCATGCCCGTCGTGAACGCACCAAGCGCAACCACTCGGCTACGCACCTGCTGCATGCGGCCCTGCGCAATATCCTGGGGGAACACGTTACCCAGAAGGGCTCGCTGGTCGACCCGGACAAACTGCGATTCGACTTCTCCCATTTTGAAGCCGTGACGCCGGAGCAGCTGAGAGAAATCGAGCGTACGGTTAACGAGCAGATCCTGGAGAACACGCCGGTAGATATCGACATTACCGATATGGATACCGCCAAGGAAAAAGGCGCGATGGCTCTGTTTGGTGAGAAGTACGGTGATGTAGTACGGGTGCTCACCATGGGTACCGACAAATACTCTGTTGAGCTGTGTGGTGGTACTCACGTTGCCCGTACCGGCGATATCGGGTTGTTCCGCATTACCTCCGAAAGCGGCATTTCCTCTGGCGTTCGTCGTATTGAGGCTGTAACCGGGTTGGGTGCGC
The DNA here is from genome assembly GCF_003634635.1 of Marinobacter nauticus. GTDB lineage: Bacteria > Pseudomonadota > Gammaproteobacteria > Pseudomonadales > Oleiphilaceae > Marinobacter > Marinobacter nauticus. The sequence goes on from NZ_RBJB01000008.1 coordinate 78,920, forward strand.
TGGAATGGGTTGATGAAACCGAGCGTACGCTGCGCGAGACCGCACGTCTGGTGAAGGGCACCCGTGATTCTGTCGTCGACAAGGTCAAGCAGGTTCTGGACCGCAATCGCCAGCTTGAGAAGGATGTCGATGCCCTGAAAGCAAAACTGGCGAGTTCCGCGGGTACTGATCTGGCTGGTTCCGCGGTCGAAGTGGCAGGCCTGAAAGTGGTGGCCTCCGAGATGGAAGGCGCTGACCGCAAGGCCTTGATGGAAACTGCGGATCAGCTCAAGAACAAGCTGGGCGAGGGCGTTGTGGTGCTGGCCACTGTCGAAGACGGAAAGGTGGTGCTGGTGGCCGGTGTTACCAAGTCCGCCACCAACCGCATCAAGGCTGGCGATTTAATGAAGCATCTGGCCTCGCTGGTAGATGGCAAAGGCGGCGGTCGCCCCGACATGGCCCAGGGTGGTGGTAATGATCCATCCCGTCTGGCCGAAGCCCTGGCTGGTGTACCGGCCTGGGTTGAGCAAAATATCGGGTAAACAACTGTTTTCTGATACGGGCGGAGGTTTATAATCCCGCCCGTTTGTTTTTAATGGCGGGGCGCCTAGCCCCGTTGTGACACCCCGTTTCGGAGTTTGGGAAACATGGCTCTGCTGGTTCAGAAATTTGGTGGTACGTCCGTCGGGACAACCGAGCGGATTGAAGCGGTAGCTGACAAGGTCTGTCGGTTCCGCAAAGAAGGGCACGATGTCGTGGTTGTGGTCTCGGCCATGAGCGGTGAAACCAACCGTTTGATTGCACTCGCCAACGATATTATGGATGAGCCTACCCCCCGTGAGATGGACGTTCTGGTTTCCACCGGCGAGCAGGTAACCATTGCCCTGTTGTCCATGGCGCTCCAGAAGCGGGGCTGCGATGCCCGGTCCTACACCGGTTCCCAGGTCAGGATTCTCACCGACAGCAGCCATACCAAGGCGCGTATCAAGCAGATTGATGAGCAGCGCATGCGGGAAGATCTGGATGCCGGTCGGGTGGTTGTGGTAGCCGGCTTCCAGGGCATTGATGACAACGGCAATATCACCACGCTCGGCCGTGGCGGTTCTGACACCACGGCGGTTGCCCTGGCGGCGGCGCTGAAAGCCGATGAATGCCAGATCTATACTGATGTAGATGGTGTTTACACAACTGACCCCCGGGTAGTGGACAGTGCCCGCCGGTTGGAGCGCATTACATTTGAAGAAATGCTCGAGATGGCTAGTCTGGGTTCTAAGGTACTCCAGATTCGCTCAGTTGAGTTTGCAGGTAAATACAACGTTCCATTAAGGGTGTTGTCCAGCTTTCAGGAAGGCGAGGGCACCCTGATTACTTTTGAGGATGAGAACGCCATGGAACAACCGGTTGTTTCCGGCATTGCTTTCAATCGTGACGAAGCCAAGCTGACGATCTCTGGTGTGCCCGATACACCGGGCAGCGCACTGCGGATTCTCAAGCCCGTCAGTGATGCTAATATCGAAGTAGATATGATTGTTCAGAACGTGGGCGAGGATAACAAGACTGCCTTTACGTTTACGGTGCATCGCAACGATTTCAAACGGGCCCAGGAAGTGTTGCGCGGTGTTACCGCTGAGCTGGGTGCCGGTGAAGTGGGTGGAGATACCAAGATCGCGAAGGTCAGCATCGTAGGCGTGGGTATGCGCTCCCATGCGGGCGTTGCAACCAAGATGTTTGAAGCGCTGTCCAATGAGGGCATCAATATTCAGATGATCTCCACGTCAGAAATCAAGATTTCGGTGGTGATTGATGAGAAGTATCTCGAGCTTGCCGTTCGCGCACTGCACAGTGCGTTCGAGCTGGATAAAGCCGGGGTGGAGGAGAGTGCCTGAGGCAGGAGGTCTCAAATGCTCTCTGATCAAGGTCATTGAAGATAGCTATCAGGATTCAGGTAAGTATAAGTATTTCTGCGTCTTTAGTGTCTGAAGTGATCTCATTATAAAAGCAATAAGTAAACAGTAGTGTTTGTCGGAACAGGTAGCTCTGGAATAGGGAGTAAGGGATATGTTGATTTTGACTCGCCGTGTTGGCGAAACCCTCATGATCGGCGACGAAATTACCGTCACCGTTCTGGGTGTAAAGGGGAATCAGGTACGCATCGGTGTGAACGCGCCAAAAGATGTGGCGGTTCACCGCGAAGAAATCTATCAGCGAATTCAATCTGAAAAAGGCTCCGAAGAGCCGGAATCGGGCAATCGTTGATCAGTTAAAAAGCCGTTCGAGGGTAACCCGGACGGCTTTTTTGATTGTGGGGAAAATCGGCCAGAAAAAAGTCGTGTCAACCCTATGAAAACAGAAAAATTATGGTAGTATACGCCCCGTTCTCAAGGAGAGGTGGGTGAGTGGCTGAAACCAGTTCCCTGCTAAGGAACCGTACGAGCAATCGTACCGAGGGTTCGAATCCCTCCCTCTCCGCCATTTTCTCCCCGGAGAGAAGTGAGAACAGTTGAGGTAGCACTCAACGTTGCGATGCGCGGCTGTAGCTCAGCTGGATAGAGTACCTGGCTACGAACCAGGCGGTCGGAGGTTCGAATCCTCCCAGCCGCGCCAACATCGCAAATCAGTTTCAAGCGGCTGTAGCTCAGCTGGATAGAGTACCTGGCTACGAACCAGGCGGTCGGAGGTTCGAATCCTCCCAGCCGCGCCATATTAAAGTCAAAGCGCCTCAGTTTGTGTACCCCACAGGCTGAGGCGTTTTGCTATACAAAATAAAAAACCCCGCCTTGTGCGGGGTTTTTTATTGTCTTTACCACATCAAATCGTCGGGGATTTCATACCCTGCATACGGGTCGTCTTCGCCTGCGTCATCCTGTTTACGATCATGCATTGAGATGATGGCGCTCTCATCGCGCTCCATAATCTTGCGGGCCACCCTGTCCGGGACGATCTCATAGTGGTCACCCAGCGCCACAATGGCCAGACGGCCTCGAGAGAGTTGGTCCACCATCTGTTCGTTCACCAGAATCTTCTTGATCTTCTTGCCGTCGACAAACTGGTAGGAGGTTTCGCCGCGGCTCCGGTCCAGGCGATTGGTTTCGATCAGCTGCCGAATCTGTGCCTGAATCGCCTTTTTCTCAGCCTCTTTCTTGCGCTCAAGGTTGAGCTGTCGATCCCGCTCGGCCTTTTCCTGGCGAGCCTTGCGGGCGCGCTCTTCGGCTTCGTTTACGGTCGTGGCGCCTTTGGGCTGTTGCTTTCTCTGTTTTCGTTTTTCATTTCGTACTTCCCGGGCTTTCTTTTCGTCGGCCAGCCCGGCCTTTAATAACTGTTCCTGCAGTGAGGCCATCAGCGACTCCGTGAATTCATGATAAACTGGTGCGATCAAACGTTAAGTATACGCCGTCAGCATTCTCTCAATAACCCATCACAACCCACCCCACGGATTTTTCTATGTCATCTTTTAAAGCGCTTGGTCTTTCCGCGGCCATGCAGGCCAACCTTGATCAATTGGGTTACCAGCAACCCACGCCGGTTCAGGCAGAGGCAGTTCCGCTTGCGTTGGCGGGCAAGGACGTGATTGCCATGGCGCAAACCGGCAGCGGCAAGACAGCAGCGTTCGGGATACCGATTATCGAGGCCATCGATCCGCGATGCTTCCGGGTTCAGAGTCTTGTTCTTTGTCCCACCCGGGAACTGGCGGATCAGGTGGCCAAAGCGTTGCGAGAGCTGGCACGGGCCAAAGATAACGTGAAGGTGCTGACGTTGTGTGGTGGTGTGCCTATCGGCCCCCAGATCGGGTCGCTCAGCCATGGCGCTCATATCGTCGTGGGTACCCCTGGCCGGGTAGATGACCACCTGCGCAAAGGTACGCTTTCGCTGGATGGCTTGAAAGTGCTGGTGCTGGACGAGGCGGACCGTATGCTGGATATGGGGTTCGAGGAGGTGGTCACCAGCATTGTCTCCCAAGCCCCCGGTAGCAGGCAGACGCTGCTGTTCTCCGCCACCTGGCCGCCGGCCATCAGAAAGCTGAGCGAGCAATTCCAGAGCAAGCCGGAAGACGTGCGAGTGGAATCAAAAGCGGCCACCATCACCATTGAAGAATCCTTTTACGAAATCCAGCCGGACCAGCGGGCGGCGGCCGTGGCAGCACTGCTTTCCCGTTTTCAGCCGGTGTCGTCTCTGGTGTTCTGTACCACCAAGCGGGACTGTGATGAGCTGTCGGATGAACTGGGTCGTCTCGGCTTTTCGGCGTTGTCGCTACACGGCGATCTGGACCAGCGTGAACGGGACAGCGCTCTGGTTCGATTTGCCAACCAGAGTTGTACGGTTCTGGTGGCTACCGATGTGGCGGCAAGGGGGCTCGACATCAAAGGGCTACCACTGGTCATCAATGCCGAGCCTGCGCGGGATCCCGAGGTACACACCCATCGGGTGGGCCGTACCGGCCGGGCAGGCGAGCAGGGGCATGCGGTTACTCTTTGCACTCCGCGCCAGGGCCACAAGATTACGCGCCTGGAAGCGGAGCGGGGCGAGCCGGTGTTGTGGGGCGATACGGAGGCGTTGCTGGCGGAGGCGTTGCGCCCGGTTACGCCGGCCATGAAAACGCTATGCCTGGCTGGCGGCCGCAAAGACAAGGTGCGCCCTGGCGACGTGATGGGAGCTCTCACCGGCGAGGCCGGTATTCCCGGCGCTGCCGTTGGAAAAATCGACCTGTTCGATTTTCAGTGCTTCGTGGCGGTTGAATCCCGATGGGCGGCCCAGGCGCTGGCGCGGCTGGAGAAAGGTAAGGTGAAAGGTCGGAAATTCCGGGTTAGATATGCATGATTAAAGCCTGATGAGGCTGTTGCAGCAGGTGTCATTTCAGGCCGGGACGCTCGGAAAGTCCCTATAGAAATGCGTGCTTCAGGTTGCTCCTGGTCATTGAAAACGGTAAATTACGCAGGATTTTGCCTCCCGAATTGTTCCGCCGGGCCATTAGACTTTAGTTTTAGTGGTGGCTTGTCGGGCGGTACGGGGAAATCAACAAACCAATACAGGTAGCTGTTCGATATGAATGAGCTGATGTCACAAGCCGTAGACTTGATGATTGCCGGCATGGGCTTCGTGTTCGTGTTCCTGATTATTCTGGTATTCGCGACCGGCCTGATGTCCAAAATCATCCTGCGGTTTGCGCCGCCAGAGCCGGCAACCCCGGCCAGAACGCCACGTGCCAAGCCGAAGGCGCCCACGTCGGTTGACCCTGACACCGCCGAGGCCATCAAGAAGGCGATTGCACAATACCGGTCACGCCACAAGAAGTGACCCCGGTACACGATTAGAACCTTTTAACAGAAGGCTGACACGATGACTGACACGAAAAAACCGCTGGGGATTACGGACGTAATTCTGCGTGACGCCCACCAATCCCTGCTCGCCACCCGCATGCGTCTGGACGACATGCTGCCAATCGCCGAGAAACTCGACAAAGTGGGTTTCTGGTCGCTGGAATCCTGGGGTGGGGCTACCTTTGATGCCTGTATCCGTTACCTGGGAGAAGACCCCTGGGAGCGCATCCGCGAACTTAAAAAAGCCATGCCCAATACTCGCCAGCAGATGCTTCTGCGCGGCCAGAACCTGTTGGGCTATCGTCACTATGCGGATGATGTGGTTGACCGTTTCTGTGAGCGTGCCGCCGAGAACGGCGTAGACGTTTTCCGTATTTTTGATGCCATGAACGATCCCCGCAACATGGATCGTGCGATCAAGGCCGTTCGCAAGACTGGCAAGCATGCCCAGGGTACGATTGCTTACACCACCAGCCCTGTGCACACCATCGATATGTGGGTAGATCTGGCGAAAGAAGTCGCCGACATGGGCGCAGACTCAATCGCAATCAAGGACATGGCTGGTATTCTCAAGCCGTATGTGGCCTATGATCTGGTCAGTCGCCTGAAGAAAGAGCTGGATATCCCCATCCACATGCAGTGCCACGCCACCACCGGCATGTCGACCGCCACCGCCATCAAGGCTGCGGAAGCCGGTATCGACAACGTGGACACTGCCATTTCGTCCATGAGCATGACCTACGGCCATTCGCCCACCGAGGCGGTTGTTGCCATTCTGGAAGGTACCGATCGCGACACTGGTCTTGATCTGAACCTGCTGGAAGAAATCGCGGCGTATTTCCGCCAGGTGCGCAAGAAGTATGCGAAGTTCGAGGGCAGCCTGCGCGGCACCGATTCCCGCATTCTGATTGCCCAGGTTCCGGGCGGTATGCTGACCAACATGGAAAACCAGCTGCGCGAGCAGAATGCAAGCGACAAGTTTGACCAGGTGCTGGAAGAAATTCCCAAGGTTCGTGAAGACCTGGGCTTCATTCCGCTGGTGACCCCGACCTCGCAGATTGTCGGCACCCAGGCGGTACTGAATGTTCTGACCGGCGAGCGTTACAAGTCCATCTCCAAGGAAACCTCCGCCATTCTGAAGGGTGAGTACGGCGCAGCGCCAGCCCCCATGAACAAAGAGCTGCAGGAGCGTGTTCTGGATGGCAAGGAAGTCATGACCTGTCGTCCTGCAGATGTGCTTGAACCGGAAATGGACAAGCTGACCGACGAGCTCAAGAAGCTGGCGGACGAGAAGGGCATCAAGCTGGCCGACAATCTTGAAGACGACGTGCTGACCTACGCGCTGTTCCCACAGATCGGCCTGAAGTTCCTGGAGAACCGCAACAACCCGGATGCGTTCGAGCCGGTCCCGACCGCAGAAGACGCCGCACCGGCCAAGAAAGCCGCGGGCCCGGAGACTTACACCGTGGACGTTAACGGCAAGAAGTTTGTGGTGGCGGTTTCTGAAGGTGGCGAGATTACCCAGATCCAGGGTGACGGTGGCACCGCGTCTGCTCCGGCCGCTTCCTCTGCACCTGCTCCGGCGGCAGGCGAAGGCGAGCCTCTGGTGGCGCCGCTGGGCGGTAACATCTTCAAGGTTCTGGTTTCCCCGGGTGACACCGTTGAGGAAGGTGACGTGCTGATTATCCTCGAAGCCATGAAGATGGAAACCGAGGTTCGCGCACCGAAAGCCGGTACTATCGGCGAAGTCTTCATCAAGGTCGGTGATGCCGTCTCCCCTGATGATGAAATGCTGACAATCGCATAAGGGCCAGCATTCCATGGATAAATTAATGACACTGTGGACAGGCAGTGGCCTGTTCAACATCGAGCTGGGCCAGGTGATCATGATCGCTATTGGCCTGTTGCTTCTCTATCTTGCGATCAACAAGAAGTTTGAGCCGTTGCTGCTGGTGCCCATCGGGTTTGGTGGCATTCTGGCGAATATTCCGGAGGCAGGGCTTGCCCTGACTGCGGCTGAAAACGCTATTCACTTTGCTTTGCAGGGTGGCAACTCCAAGGTTCTGGCTGCACTGGCGGCGCCGCTGGATGTGGCCTATCAGGTCGGACAGGCGATTACGCCTGAGCTGAAAGAAGCCTTCAAAGTAGCGGTGAAAGAAGCCAGTTATTCCGAAATGGCGATGGCCAACTCCATTGCGCAGGATTACGGCTACGGCAATGGCATGCTGTATAACTTCTACTCTGTGATTATCGGCAGTACCGTTGGTCCTCTGCTGATTTTCATGGGTGTAGGGGCGATGACCGATTTCGGCCCTTTGCTTGCTAACCCCAAAACCCTGCTTCTGGGTGCGGCTGCGCAGTTCGGTATTTTCGGTACCGTTATTGGCGCGGCGTTGCTGGACTGGACGGGGATACTGGAGTTCAATATCCTCGAGGCCGCTGCAATCGGCATCATTGGTGGCGCCGACGGCCCCACCTCCATCTACGTATCCAGCGTACTGGCCCCGCATCTTCTGGGTGCGATTGCCGTCTCTGCTTATGCGTACATGGCGCTGGTGCCGATGATCCAGCCGCCGATCATGAAGGCGCTGACCAGCGAGAAAGAGCGTGCCATCAAGATGTCGCAGCTGCGCCCGGTGAGCAAGAGAGAGAAGATTGTCTTCCCTCTGGTTGTTCTGATTGCCGTGGTTCTGTTCCTGCCCGATGCGGCTCCGCTGCTGGGTATGTTCTGCTTCGGTAACCTGATGCGTGAGTGTGGCGTGGTAGAGCGTCTGAGCGATACCGCACAGAACGCGCTGATCAACATCGTAACCATCTTCCTGGGTCTGTCTGTTGGCTCCAAGCTGATGGCCGACAAGTTCCTGGATGGCCAGACGCTGGGTATCCTGGGCCTGGGTATTGTGGCTTTCGGTGTAGGCACCGCTTCCGGTGTACTGATGGCGAAACTGATGAACAAGTTCACCAAGGAAGCGATCAACCCGTTGATTGGCTCCGCAGGTGTATCCGCGGTGCCGATGGCGGCGCGGGTCTCCAACAAGGTGGGCCTGGAAGCCAACCCGCAGAACTTCCTGCTGATGCACGCAATGGGTCCGAACGTGGCCGGTGTTATTGGCTCTGCGGTTGCAGCGGGGGTAATGATCAAGCTGCTCGGCTGATCCTTACCGACACTGCCCTGAAAACCCCGCCTTTGGCGGGGTTTTTTCGTTTGTGGTCAGTGGAAATCCCGGGAGCTGACCGGTAGCGAGTTGATCAGATGGCTCAAGTCAGACAGCTTGCCGGCCATGACATGAACGATATCCCCCTCTTTCTCGATAACTCCTTTTACGTGTAACAACCGGGCGGTGAGCAACGGTTTGCGTTGGCGGCGGGCGGTGTCTAGCCAGACGACGACGTTGACGTTGCCGGTTTCGTCTTCAAGGGTGACGAAGGTGACGCCGGAGGCGGTGCCGGGCCGTTGGCGCCCGGTGACCAGGCCGGCTACTTGTACGGGGATGCCGGGGCGGGTGGCTTTGAGTTGGTCGGCGGTGAGGCAATGGCGCAGGTGGCCTTGTTCGCGGAGCAGGGCAAGGGGATGTCTTTGTAGTGTTAAGCCCTGGCTGCTGTAGTCGGCCAGTACGTTTTGCCCTTCGGTGGGCTCCGGGAGCAGGTGGCAGGGTTCCGGTGTGTATTCGGTCATGGCTTCGTTAGCGAAGAGCTCGGCGGGTTCTTCGTGTTCGAGCAGTTGCCAGTAAGCCTGGTGGCGGTTGCTGGTGAAGCCGGGCATGGCGTTGGCGCCGGCGAGAAGTTCCATGTCACTCTGGTTGAGGCCAGCTCGGGTGCGCAGTTCGGCGGCGCTTTGGTAACCGTTTGCCGGGCGGTTCTGGTGGGCGCGCTCGGCGCCATTGCGAGACAGGCCTTGAATGATTCTAAGGCCAAGGCGCAGGTGCTGCTCCGGACCTTGCAGGGTGTGCTGCCACTGGCTGTGGTTGACGTCTGGTGGCAGCACGGTAACGTTGTGGCGCCGGGCATCCTGAACCAGCTGGCTGGGCGAGTAAAAGCCCATTGGCTGGCTGTTGAGCAAGGCGCAATAGAATGCTGCCGGGTGGTGGCGTTTGATCCAGGCGGAGACGTACACCAGCAAGGCAAAGCTGGCGGCATGGGATTCCGGAAATCCATAGCCACCAAAGCCGCAGATCTGTTTGTACAGGCGCTCGGCGAAGTCGGCATCGTGGCCCCGCTCCAGCATGCCCTGAATCAGTTTGTCGCGGAAAGGTGTCAGATCGCCATGGGATTTCCAGGCCGCCATGGCGCGGCGAAGTTTATCGGCCTCGCCCGCACTGAAACCGGCGGCAACCATGGCCAGTTTGATGACCTGTTCCTGGAAGATCGGCACCCCGAGGGTGCGCTCCAGCACCTGGCGTACGGCATCGTTGGGGTATTCCACCGCTTCCATGCCGTGTTTTCGGCGCAGGTAGGGGTGCACCATGTCGCCTTGTATGGGGCCCGGGCGAACGATGGCAACTTCGATCACAAGGTCGTACCAGGTTTCCGGTTTAAGCCGCGGGAGCATGTTGATCTGGGCGCGGGACTCCACCTGAAAGACACCGATACTGTCGCCTTTTTGCAGCATGGCGTAGGTGTCAGGGTCTTCCTGAGGGACATCCTGAATGGTAAACGTCGTGCCTTTCTCTTCACTGATCAGCGCCAGTGCTTTGCGAATGGCGGTGAGCATGCCCAGGGCCAGGACATCCACCTTCATCAGCCCCAGGCTTTCCAGGTCGTCCTTGTCCCACTGGATAACCGTGCGCCCTTCCATGGCGGCATTCTCAACAGGCACCAGTTCTGAAAGCGGGCCGGCGCTGATCACGAAACCGCCCACGTGCTGGGACAGGTGGCGTGGAAAGCCCAGCAAGGTGTTCACCAGCGTGAAGAACTGATCCGCGACGTTGGGGCTGCGGGTCAGGCCCTTGTCCAGAATCTGCTGGCGCCAGCCGGTGGTCTTGTCACGCCAGTCGATGCCATCCAGCAGCTTCTCCACCAGTGTGGCATCAAAGCCCAGCGCCTTGCCCACATCCCGAATGGCGCTGCGGGGGCGATAACGAATCACGGTGGCGGCCAGGGCGGCCCGCTCCCGGCCGTAGCGCTGGTAAATGTACTGAATAACCTCTTCACGCCGTTCGTGCTCGAAATCCACATCGATGTCGGGGGGCTCATCCCGGTCTTTGGAGATGAACCGTTCAAACAGCAGTTCCACATTGGCCGGGTTCACCTCGGTGATGCCCAGGCAGTAACAGACTGCGGAATTGGCTGCGGATCCCCGGCCCTGGCAAAGAATGCCCTGGCGCCGGGCAAAGTCGACGATGTCGTGGATGGTGAGAAAATAGTGTTCGTAGCGCAGTTCGGCAATCAGCTCCAGCTCTTTGCGAATCAGTGCCTGCACCTTCATGGGTGTGCCCGATGGGTAACGCTGCCGTTCACCCTCCCGGGTGAGTCGCGCCAGAAACGATGTGGGTGTTTCGTGTTCCGGCACTAAATCGGGAGGGTATTCATAACGCAGGCTGCCAGGCTCAAAGCTGCAGGCTTCGGCGATTGCCACGGTCTCCCGAACCCAGGGCTCGGGGAATAGTCGCCGGATAACCGGTATCGGGCGCAAATAACGCTCGGCATTCTGAAACAGGCAGTGTCCGGCCTGTTCCAGCGTGGTGTGGTGGCGCAGAGCTGTCAGCACGTCCTGTAATGGCTGGCGTTCGCGGCGATGCATATGCACCTGGCCGGTTGCCACCACTGCGCAGCGCATTTGCTCAGCTAACCACCGTACGCGGACCAGTTGCTGTTCCTCGCCGGCTTCCAGTGTACGGGTCGCTGCAAGGCGTAGCCTGTGCTCGAAAATCCGTTGCAGCCATTCGCCGGTGATCAATGCCTGGTGCGCGTTGGTTTGTGATACCAGCGGTGGCAGCCACAGGCAGAGGCAGTGGTCCAGCGAATGGGTTTCGATGTCCCGGGTAAATAACCGGTATTGCCCTTTCTCAGCGCGTCGCCGCCCGGTGGTGATCAATTGGCAAAGCTGACCGTAGCCCTCGCGGGTTCGAGCCAGCAGTATGAACCGGGGTGGGGCAGTGGCGCCCTCGGGAGTATCGCTCAGTTCGAACCAGCTCCCGGTAATCAGCTTTACCGGGCTGTCTTTAAGGGCTGCCCAGGCTCTGGGGATGCCTGCCACCGAACAGGCATCGGTGATGGCAATTGCCCGATAGCCAAGCTCCGCGGCTTGCTCAGCCAGTTCATGGGGATGGGAGGCGCCGGTCAGGAAGGTGAAGTTGCTGAAGCAGAACAGCTCGGCGTAATCAGAATCCATCAGCCAAACCACCCGTGTATGTACCAGCCATCGCGAATATCCCGGAACACCCACGCCAACTGGCCGCTGGACAACTGGGCAATATAGTAGTCACGGTGCACCCGCTGGCCGTCCCACCAGCCAGCACTGATGCGTTCCGGCCCCGAGAACCATCTGGCCGGAGGTTCTGCCAGTGGGTGCGGCGTGGATAACAGCCATAAAGGGCGCGCAGGCAGGCCAGAGACCTCTGGTGTTTCGCTGTGCCTGCTGGCCGGTTTTATGGCGGAGGCTGTCCAGGCAAACTCCGGGCGGTGGTCTGCCCGCGGTGCAAGCTGTTGCAATGCCTCAGTACCAAGGCGGGCCTGTAAACGACTGGCCAGCGTATGCCAGGCTTCATTCAGGTCCTGACCATCGCCCAGGAGGTCCTGGCCAACCGGGGCTTCCCGGCCCAGAAACCGCTTTACCGACAGGGACAGGCTGATCACCGGTGCCCGCAGCGGGTGCTGATCCAGTTTCAGGCGCAGCAGTTTCAGAAAACTCTCTGCCCGATGCTCCGGGCCAGTCGTTCGCAACGTTAACCGGGTGGCTTCTTCGTGCCGGTGTTGGAGTAAAAGATGCAGGGTATCGGTGTCCTGTTGGCGCCAGCACAGGTCTTCTTCCAGCTCGGTCAGAATCCGCTGCAGCGCGAACAAAAGCCCCTGGGCATGCTCCACTTCCTGAATAAAATCGGCCCGCTGGCGAAATCGGTGCGGGGGGTGCCAGGGCGATTTGGGGTCTGGCCTGGTGCCCTGGGCTTTTTGTATACGTGCCAGCAGCTCCGGGGATAGCCTTTGTGCCAGTTCCCGGGCTGGCAGATTGAAGACTTCAGCCAGCGTATTCAGCCCCAGACGATGCAGGCGGGTACAGGATTTTTCATCAAAACCCGCAGCCACCAGAGGCAGTTTGCCCAGGGCCGTCAGAATGTGGCCTTTGTCTGCGGTGCACTCGCCTTTGCCTGCTTGCGCAAGGAGCTGAGCCGCCAGTGGCGTATGCCCAAGAGCCAGCCAGGCAGTGAGTTGCCGCTCTGCCAGAGCCTGCTCGACCGTTTGCCAAACGGCGGGAAGCCCGCCATATAGTCGCTGGAGGCTGCTGACTTCAGCCCACAGACCGTGCGGCGGCGACAGGGTAATGTGGGCCGCGTAACGGTATAGCCAGCGGGCCTGCTCTTCCAGCAGATTGGCTTCCTGTTGAGAATCGAGATGCAGAATCACCAGGTCTGGTGCCAGGCCCAGTGCGGTCTTGAGGCGCATGCCCGGCCGAATACCCAGGTGATCGGCTTCTGGGCAAACCTGCAGAATAGCCTGCCCGGCAAGATCGACCACTGCAAGTGCGCCCTGAGTTTGCTGACTGCGGCGAACATGGTCCAGCAGCAGGTGAGGGAAGTGCAGATACAGCCACAACATGAATCAGGTGGCTCCATCCTGTGACCATGGCCCCTGAATCACACCAGTGGGGTCGCTGGCCTGAATGCCCGCGCGATGCCCAAGGGCAAGAGTGCAGCGCTGTCCTGGCCAGCTACCACGGCGTTTCAGAATGTTGATCTTGAGATCCTGGTGTTCTCCGGGAATCAGCTCCAGCCGAAGTGCGGCCGGTGAATGCTGCTCTGCCTGCCGACGTTCCCGAAACAGAATGCAGACATTGTTACCCGCTTCGGAAGCCAGTTGCAGCCGGCGGATATCCCGGGTGGCCAACTTCCCCGGCCAGGCCATCACCAGGCCTGTGACAGGGGAGCGCAGGCAGTTTTCCAGTGTCCACAGAAAGTCAGCGGGATCGTGAGTTTGAACCAGCACCAGTTGATCGGTGTTTACGCCAGCCCTGGCCAGCGCCGGGGCATAAGGTGTGTGGGGCGGGTTCAGCCAGAAAATGGTCTTTCCCTGCCTGGCGACCTTCTGCATAAGCGGAAGTACCAGGTGCAGCTCGCCAATGCCACAGCTGTCCAGCAGGCATTCACTCAAGGCACCCTTGGGCCAGCCGAGCCCACCAAGTTGGTTATCCAGAACCTGATACCCCGTGTGCTCCGCCGGAGAGGCGTGTTTCTGGGGCTTATGACCCTGCCAGATACGGGCGTCCTGAAGCAGGTGGTTGAGTGATTTGCTCATGCTTATTTCTCGAGTACTGTTTATATATACAGTATTCGGAAAAAGGGTCGATTTCAACTGCCGGGTTGATAAACGACGGGTGGGCACCCACGATGTGGTTGAAGCCACAAATATAGTGGAGGACGCTATGTCGAATCTTGGCCAGCAAAGCTGCAGCGCCTGCAGTGCCGATGCACCCCAGGTCACGGATGCTGAAAAGCAGACCCTGTTGAAAGACGTGCCTGAATGGCAGTTGATCGTTCAGGATGGGGAAGAGCAGTTACAGCGGGTGTTTACCTTCAAAAACTTTGTCCAGGCCCAGGCCTTTACCAACAAAGTGGCGGACCTGGCGGAAGAAGAAGGCCACCACCCCGCGATACTGTTGGAATGGGGGAAAGCCACCGTACGCTGGTGGACCCATAAAATCGGAGGCCTGCACAAAAACGATTTCATCATGGCCGCCAGAACCGACGAACTTTACCCATAATCGCTTCAAACAGACCGGAAACAGGAAGTGCCATGGACGAACAATCAATGGACAACCCGCTTACCCTGAAACTTGGCCACGAAGAGCTGATCATCCGGCGCCGCTACGAGATGATCAGCATCATCAATGATTTCTTCATCGCCATCTGGTTTCTGGTGGGGAGCATACTCTTCCTGTTTCCGAAGCATGAGACCGCCGCAATCTGGCTGTTTATTATCGGCAGCTTCCAGTTCCTGGTAAGGCCCACCATCCGCCTGATCAGCCACATTCATATCCGCCGAATACCAGCGAGTAACTGGGAATCCTAAACGGCCTGGTCAATCGGGCTGCGGACTCCAAAGCCGCCTTTCTGCACAACGTGGGTGTAGATCTCCGTTGTGCGCACGTCTGAGTGCCCGAGTAATTTCTGAATGGTTCGCAAATCGTAGCCCGATTCCATAAATCTGCCTCTCCCTTCGCGAACGATTAACTGCTGCATGCCGAAATCGACGTCTTTGACACGTAAGCGAAGAGCTTCGTTAATCCTCAGGCCGGCACCGTAGATCAGCATGGCCACCAGCTTGAATTCTCCCTTTAGGTTATCAATTACCCGCCTGGCCTCGTCCGGGCTGAACACAACCGGAATCCTCTTGGGCTTTTTTGCCGCTTCATACTCCAGGTTTTCCAATGGTGTGCCCAGAAACTCCCGATAAAGAAATATCAAAGCATTCAAAGCGACACGCTGAGTAGCCACGCTGACATTCGCCTGCAGAACCAGATGGGAAAGAAAAGCTTCAACCTCCGCTGTACCCATAGACTCCGGGTGTTTTCGACCATGGAAGCGGATAAAGCGCTTGATCCAGAACACATAGGTTTTCTCGGTTTTGTAAGCGAGACCGCGAAGTCGGATAAAATTTCTGAGCCGATCCAGAAAGCGTGTGGATTGCGGAGAAATCGGGCAGCGGATGTCCATATCCTGGCTCCTTAATGATTATGTATAAATATACAGTATTTAATTTTCCGGAATTGTCAATCAAGTATCCAGAAGCGGAGTTATACGAACGCGTTCGCAAAACTCCGGGAAACCAGGGCGAAATGTTGCTAACCTTCTGATAAGTTTGAAAAGGAATATCGGGGCGTGCGGAGTTATACGCCCCCAATCTGGAGCAGGGGTGGCTCGAACACGG
>NZ_RBJB01000009.1 GCF_003634635.1 Marinobacter nauticus
AAGACCAAAACCCACAAGGGCGAGGGCAGCAACGAACTGCGCTTTGAAGACGAAGCGGGCGAAGAGCAGATCTACGTGCACGCCCAGAAAGACCTAGACCTGCTGACGGAAAACAACCGCACCGAAGTTATCAGGAATGACAGCCACCTGACGGTGGAAAACAACCGCTTCAGCCACACCAAAGGCAACCGCCACCACACCACAGATGGCGAACATCGCGAGAGTATCGGCGCCGACTACAGCCTCACCGTAAACGGCAGCCACCACAGCAAGCAGGGCAAAAACCAGCTGGTGGAAGCCGGCACCGAAATCCACCACAAGGCGGGTATGAAAATAGTGATCGAAGCCGGAGCCGAGGTGACGCTGAAAGCGGGTGGCAGCTTTGTGAAGGTAGACCCGAGTGGGGTGACAGTGTCTGGGCCTTTGGTGAGGATGAATTCCGGAGGTGGGCCCGGGAGTGGTAGCGGGGTTGGGGTAACTGGGCCGTTGTTGCCAAATGTGGTGACTCATGATGCTTTATCTGAGCAGCCAGTCTCAACACTTCCCCATACCGAGACACGGCATTCCGGTGATACTCAGTCTGTAAACGCGGACCAGCTGCGACCGACTGAGGCTGACCTGAAACAGGCCGCAAGTTTCAGAAATTCAGCGAGAAACGAAGAAACTTTTTCGGAGGTTTGCTCTGTGAGATCGGACCAGAGGATTTCTTCATGACGCTGCAGAGTTCGAACATTCAAGGAAGCCTGTCGCCGTCCGACAAAAAAATGTTCATGTTGTTTGATGGAGCGATCGCGGGTGGCCTGCGAAGTTTGTATGAAGAGAGACTGGATGTATGCCCTTTAATGGTACTTAAAGACGGCGTTTTCGATGGCGTATCAGCATTAGGGCCGATGATTGCTGATTTTGGAGCGAGCATAGTGCTCAAAGAGCTGTGGGCAAAGAACCATCCCTTAGTCGCGAGGGCTTCGGTGTTGCACACGTCTTATGATGAGTCAGCATTATTGGACTTTATGCGGTCTAGGGTTCAGGTGATGATGCCGGAGGGGCACGCTGTCTGGCTGAGGATTGGTGATGCCAAGGTAGTCTCGAGACTAGCTGGAGTCGACGGTCGTTTACCCGCTCATTTTTGGTCTGGCATTAACAGCATCTTTTTCCGTTCAAGTGATGGATCGATGACTCAGTATCGCCCTTCACCTTCCAGAATGAGTGACGAACAAAAGGAAGGACAATTCGCGTCTAATCTGGTGGCCCCATGCTTTCAATTTAGCTTGGATTTGCTGGCCGCTCTGGATTCTTCTGCGGATAACCAACACAGGGACGTGTTATGACTTATTGCGCAACTTGCCCACTAATGACGGCTTTTCTACCCCTTCGATACGCCATCGGCCCTATGCGCTATGAGGGAGAGCTCTTAGCTGGGCTGGAATTGCCCGATTTGCCGGACCTGTTTCCTAATATTGATCGTTATACTGATCTTCAGGATCGGAATCTTGGACTCGTTCCTCGATTTCTGAGAGATGGCTGGTTGTATGTTTGGAGTGAGTTCGAAGGGAGGTTAATTGAGTATTCGGTTAATGATTCCCTGCTTCAGGAAACGACCCGAGGTGGAGAGGTTGTTGATCATCGCGGCAATGTCTACTTGTCTTTACCTTCTGGTGAGCCTGCTGATGTCGCCTGGAGTGAGAATCAATGGTCTGACGCTCATTTCGAAATGATTGTGAATGAACCGGGTCAGCGCAGCAAGTTTATGCGCAGGATTGTGCCAGGAGGTTCACCGAACACTCAGTTGCTTGATGAAAAGACCTTTTATGCCTTACCAGAAGTTACCTCCATTGAGGAGTTTGACTGGACTGGCCTGACTCCAACCATTCCCCACTGGCCTCGGTTGGAGCGCTCTACCCGGCGATTTGACCAGCGCGTGATGGGGATAGTGGACGATCCATGGGGTGTTACCGAAGATCTGGCCGCATTGGTTCGTCTGGCTCACGATAACCAGGAGAGGTTAAGAGCCAGATTCGGTGGAGAGTGGAGTTTGGCGAAGACGATCAAGGATCTTTATGAGACTGATCGCCAGCTTGAAGCGAAACTTCCTGAACTTGTAGATCTACCGAAATTACAGAGAGTGTGGCGGGAATCGGATGAGTCTCAGTCACATTTTGAAGACGTTGTTGCTGGGCTCCTTGATTCCTGGGTCCTATGGATGGATACCCTCGAATGTGCGAATGGCCCTGAAACCCTCGCAAGTTCATGCGAGAGCCTGGATCTGGCTAAAGAAGATCATCACACCATTCTGCAGGAAAAATTCGGACTTGCTTTGCTTGGTCCCTCCTATTTCAGTAAAGGGGCCGGGGCTATCGGCCGCCTCGCCGCAGTTCAGGGGGAGGGGACTCGCTGGTTCTGGAATGCGTTGCTTGGGATAAGAGAGCGTGTATCACTAGGTGACGTCGAGAAGCTAGTATCAATTGGTGATATGGCTAACGATTCTGTTGAAGATCTATCCAAAGCTGCCACTGCTGTGGTTGCCTCCATAAACTCTAAGGTGTCGGGTTTAGTGGGTCGGGCACCAATTCCATCGGCTGTGCCGACTCAAATACTTTTCAACGCTATTTCGCCTGCAGCCGCAGTTGAATTGAGAGGATTCCCGCATCGAATCTCACTCTTAGGCAGTGGTTTTTTGGTGTCTGGATTGGCACGAACAGGACAGTCATTGGCGGTGGACAGTGTAGGTGCTGTTCAATCGAATCAGTGGCTGAGTGAGGCGGCAAAAAATAGTGGCAATGCAGCGGCGACTCTTAGTCCTCCTGACGTCGAAGCACGGAAAGTGCCCGTTATTCGTATCACATCAGCAAATGCTGGCCAATATTTTAAAGGCAACCCATACAGCCTCAAGGATGCTTTAGAAAAGGCTCCTTTGCGTTCAGTTCTGGTTGTTCTGACCGGATTGAACATGGTGTCTGCAATCTCAGAATTTTTTACCGATTCGAATAAAGATGTCGAAGGTTTAGCAAAGGCTACCGGGAGTGTCACTGGTTTCACCGCTGCAGCCTTATCATTAGAGCACAAGATTTCCGAGCTTAATTGGAATAAAGGACTCTCAAGGTCACCTAACCCAGCAGCGTATAGCCATGGAGTAGGTGCAGTTGCAGCCGCGCTCACCGCTGCCACTGCGGCTTTCGATATAATTGTATTTGGCATGCAAGCGATCGAGTCGTACCGTTCTGGTGATTTCGATACGTCTGCTCTTGAGGTCGGCTTGATGGGGGTGTCGTCGGGGCAACTGGCACTCAGTGTGAGAGCCTTTAGAGCGTATCGTGAGGCGAGAGCTGCCGCACTAGGGTTGCAAGTTGCTTCTTCAGTTCGGGGATTGTCTAGGCTGGGTGGCTTCTATACGGCGTTGTCTCTAGGCCTAACTGCATCCTTGATTGGAGGCTTGGTCGCCCGTCACTACGCGCAGAATACACCGCTTGAGCGTTGGCTCGCTAATACTAGATTTGGTGTAAAGCCGGCCGAGTGGTCAGGAAACTATCGAGATGAAATGGAGCAGTTGTACACGGTTATTTTTCCCATCAAGTTGAGGCTGGAAAGGGTTCCAAGGTTAAATCCGCATACGGGAATCCATATGCAGGATTGCTGGTTGATTCTTGAGCTAGCAGGCCAAAGTGCTTTGAATCCTGAAACTATTTATTTTTCTGGCGATGAGTTGAGAAGCGGTGTTGGTTACCGGTCTTTGGCATGGGTTGAACGCCAATTACGAGCTGTTCTGGATACAGAGGAAAGAGAGTACATCCTTCAGCCAAAGCGAACCCCTGTGACTTGGTCTGGTTCTGATTTTAGTCTGCATGTGGGTACAAGAGTTCATAACGCCGCAGCTACGGCTACATACAGAAGAGTTTATCACGATGATGACCAAATCTTTGGGCTACAGGGCGAGTTAATCTATCGACCACAACCTGGTTTGGAAATGCCTCCGGTAAAGGTTGATATCTGGTGATTGAAAACGCGAAAAAGTTGTTTGACGCTGTAACTAACAAAATTGGGAGTTCCTCAAATGCTCTTCAGCTGAGCGGTGGCTCTGGTACTGGCTATGCTCCATCCCAGCCCGGTCTCATAGAGTCACAAGATGAGGTATCTTTGGCTTTGAGAACCGGGAGCACTGATAGCAGGGGGATTCTTACAGGCGTAGGTTTTTTTGTGGGAGCCGTTGGAATACTGCTTGTTTTGCTGCCTAACCTATTTGGAACACCTTATAGTTCGAATTTGGACTGGTGGGTTTTCTTTCTCTCAGTTTTAGTCATTATTGCTCCTGCAATATGGGAGGTTAGCCGTCCGCCCAGGCTACCTGTAGTTTTTAATCGGCGTACGCGGGAGATTTACTACGATCAAAAAGGCGAACTCTACTACTCAGAATGGGATGATATAGAGGCAGTCGCGTATGAGTATACGATAGTCAATCAGTACTCAGGGGCCATTATTCATGGAAATTTGGAAATTGTTCTTCGGAAGTTTGGTGACCCCGACGATCGGATAGTGCTGAATCTATCAGGCGTTCCAGCGGGCAAGCGCTTACCAACCTTATTAAGTTTCTGGGAATATTTGAGAAGCTATATGACAGTTGGCCCGTGGTTTGACGAGACCGGCAATAAGACAGAGTTTAAGAATTCGTTTATAGAGAAAAACTTGAAATCCAGTGACATTTCCTTTCTTGACTTGGTTCTTGATTCAAGGAGAACTTTGGGGAGAGAACGCAGAGAGGGGGAGGGTGTTTCTGGGGCGGCCTTTCTTTCTTGGGTGACCTCTTACATGCTGTTCCTGCCAGCATTCGGCATGGAATTTGTCCAGAAGATTGACAGAAAGAAGGCCCGTAAACACTGGCCTGAAGTCATCCAAGAACGCTTAAAACCGAACGGCCCCACAACGCGCCTTATCGATATCGAAGAAGACTACATCGTACGAAAACAGCAGCAGCTGGATGATCTTCATGATCGGATGCGTAAAACCCTGCCGAGGTAAATTGAAGTCCAATGCAATAGATATGAGAGGTTTCAGGACGTTACTTGATCACTTAAGGATCTCCTGTTTAATTGCCTCGTCAGCGCTTATTTCTAGCTGCGTCGAGGAGAGTGCCGTCTCTCACTTAGTTGAGCTGGCGATAGATAATCAGGTGTTCGTGCAAGGTGGTGAGTTTGCTCTTGGAGATGTTGGGAAGCCTGATGGCACTCCTTACGTGACTCTGACGGATCATAGCCGCCCAGTGGTTAACGTTAGGATCGATAGTTACTCGATATCGCGGTTCGAGACGACTTGGGGTGAAATGGCAGTCTACTACGAAGATCTTGAGCGAGCTCACCTATATGCAGACCAGTTCAGCTTAAAAAAGTACCTGATGGTTTCGGATGACCCCTTGTCACCCAACTATTACCTAAAGCCCGCCCGGGTACCAAATTACGGAGAGGCTGAGGGGTATTGCGCCTGGCTTGCAGAACGCACCGGGCTGCCTTTTGCTTTGCCTACGGAGGCTCAGTGGGAGTATGCGGCTCGAAGCCGGGGGAGGGCGGTGCCCTATGCCACCGATACAGGCGATGTCGAGAGGGATCCCTACCTGCGCCGCCCAAAAGAGTATGTTGACCCTTCCATACCGCCTTCTGGCAACACCCTGATGCACTCTTCGCTGAAGTTCGAGCGGCGCCCGGTTGGAAGCTACCCACCAAATCCGCTAGGCCTCTATGACATGACCGGAAACGTAGCGGAATGGACGCAGGATTGGTTTCAAGGCGACTATTACAGGAACGCACCCAAGGAAAATCCAAAGGGTCCTGACGGTCCGCTTGATACCGACAATCCTGAAAAAACCGTGAGGGACTGGGCCGGTAGAGGGGAGCACATTGGCGGTGGCGGCACCGTATTTGCTCGAAGTGGTCAGCACATTGATTCTTCGGGGAATGGTTTCCGTTGTGTCGTTAACCGCTCTGAGCCTGTTAACTGATTAACGGAGTGCAATACTCTGACGCTGTACGACAAGTAATTCCGACGATAAATATGTGAGGTTTTCAAGTTCAGAGGAAGAGCTCAGCACTTTAATAAGAGTTGATAAAACACGGACGTTACTATCAATGCAGTATATTTCAGCCTTTCTCTTCTTACCCTCAACGCTCGTTCTTCTCAGTTATGTAGCGACGACAGTGGCCGGCGGCTCTGGATATTCTTTTCTGGGAATCGAGAATAGGGCTCTGGACATCGGGTTCCTGATCGTCTTCTTTGTCAGCAGTGTGGCTGGATGGCTGACCGTGTTTTTCGGTGTGCCTTTTCGCGATGGAGATCGTATTACCCTCATTGGTAAAGGCTTGCTGATGGGGTTTCTGACGTGGCCTTTCGTAATTATCTCACTTTTTTTCGACGGCAGGATTGCTCTCGCAAGTTGCTTGTTCTTAGGTTGGCTTGGTTTGGCTGTTTCGTTCTTGCCCGCCATTAACAGCTTCTGGAATCGCCGGTTGCCTATACTTGGCATGCTTACGGTTGCACTAGGAATTCCTGTGCTGATTAATCCGGCGCTATGGGCTACCTCCAAATCGGCTCCCATACGCGAGGCTTATTGGGGCGTTTATTATCCGGACTATGCAGTAGAAGAGGGCGAAGATTTTGTTGCGTACTATCAGGACCATGAGAAGCGCTTCGAAAAAACTCCACGTTCAATAATTTCCAAAACGGGAATGTTCTTGGTTAACGTCCTGGGTCGCCCGCTATCCAATAGCTTCAACCATTGCGGGGCAAGCGACAACGTTCACGTATTTGTCAGTAGTTCCGCGGACGGTTGTGGTTTCGATAAAACGGAGTTTTCGGGGAATACCCTGGAAATTGTGTTTTACATGCCGGGAAAACTACGTTGCGTTAGTTGCCGGCAGTTTGGCAAGCCAGAGCATTGGATGTGGGTCGAGTCCCTTCAGAATCTGTGATCTGATCCCAAATTTCTAACTCTCGATGCTACCGAAGCCCGTCGATGGCATAGTTCTCAATGGTTCTATAAAATCCCGGCCAACACCTCCCAGGGAAGAACCCAAAACACAAGGATTGAACCATTGAAAACCCTGAATATCCTCAAATACGTCTTCACACTCATTGGCGCCGGTATGCTCGTTGGTGCGGTGATGAGTTACAGCAGTACGGTGTCATTTATTGAGCGAGCTACGGAAGCCACGGGCACGGTCATTGATCTGGAGCGCTCGCGTTCCAGCGATTCAACTACCTACTATCCGGTGGTCGTTTTCGAGGATATCCGTGGTCGGGAGATCGAGTTCCGGTCGCGCTCCGGCTCAAATCCGCCGTCGTTCAGTCGCGGCGAGCGTGTGTCTGTGTTTTACGAGCCGTCGGCTCCGGAGAGTGCTCGAATCAACAGTTTCTTCTCGCTGTGGGGGCTGCCCATGATTCTTGGAGGTATGGGGCTCGTGTTTGGCGCCATTGGCGGCGGGATGCTGTTGTTTGGTTGGAAGAAGAGCCGCTCACAGGCTTACCTGAAAGATCACGGCACCGAGGTGCTCGCAACATTTTCGTCGGTTGAGCAAAACACCAGTCTGACCGTGAACGGTCGTAACCCGTTCCGCATTGTCTGCCAGTGGCAGCACCCGCAAACCGGTGAGCTTCATGTATTCCGAAGCGATAACCTGTGGTTCGATCCGAGTAATTATATTCACCAGGAAACAGTGCCCGTGCTGGTCGATGAGGCCAATCTCAAGCGCTATTGGGTGGATACCTCATTCCTGCCCAAGCTGGCCAGCTAGCAGTCTTTTGCCTCAGGTTCCCGGTGGGCACGATTTTTCGTGGCCCATCGCACAAATGTATTTACGCTCATACCGTTTGTCGGCCCAGGTTTCATAAATCCGGCTGGCAATCGGGTGAATCACCGTCCACAGAAGCGGCTTGAACAACCAGCCAAATCGGGTGTGCGACCAGGCTCGCACATTGGCGTGTAATCCCGTTACCCACTCCCCGGTCCAGCTCATCAGATGCAATCGCCGAAGCAGTTGCTCCCGGGAAGGGAGTTGCTGGTTGCTCGGGTTTTGTTCGTGAATATCCGCAAAGATCAGGTTGCCGGTCTGCAATCTTCGCAGGGTGCGTATCTCACGCGCGCACAGGGGGCAGGAACCATCGTAGAACAATGTATCGTAGCGCGGTGCCATGGGTTCTCCGCTGTCAGCTGTTTATCCCGAAGGTATACGGTGTGCTGGGCGTGGATGGTTCAGTTTCCTCAAATGCATTTGGTAATTGTTTGATAATGCGGGTGCTTCCTGTAAACGCTACACTGTGTTGCTAATCGCCAGATTGTTGCGCTGGTGAAACTCCTGTGCCCTGAGCGGCACTCTGACAAGGTATAACGGCCCATGGATGACCAGAAGACAGAATCCCCGCAATCGAATGGCACAGGTTCGCGATCGTTCGCGGATCTCTCCACGCCAATCTACGGGTTGTTCATCCTTGGCATTCTGTACACCCTGTATATTGCTCATCAGATTGTTCTCCCGATCATCCTGGCGGTACTGACCAGCCTGTTACTGGCGCCTCTGGTCAAAAAGGCTTACTTGCGCTGGCGCATACCGCGTGTGGTATCCGCATTGGTTCTGGTGCTGGCGGTCCTTGCCGGAATTCTGGGGCTGGGTGCCGCGGTCGCCACGCCAGCTCTGGAGTGGGCCCAGAAAGCACCGGAGGGGCTGTCCCGCCTGTTGGTGGGGGAAAGTGAGATCATGCGCCAGATCGACAAGGTCAGTCAGTCTGCCGAGCAGGTCGAAAAATCGGTTGAGGAGCTTTCCAAAGATCAGGGCACCAAACCCACCACGGTGGTTCTGCAAACCGACTCCTGGCGCAGTCAGTTAATGTCCAAGGCCCGAAACGGCATTGCCGGGCTGGCGCTGGCACTGGCGTTAACCTATTTCCTTTTGGTCAGCGGCGACCGGTTGATTCGCAACTTCGTCAAGCAGTTGCCCCGGTCCCAGCGCAAGACCGTGCTGAGGATCACCCACGATTCCCAGCATCAGATTGCGCAATATCTGGCGGTACTGGGGTTGTCCAATACGTCTGTCGGCGTGTTGACCGGCCTGATCTGTTGGGCCATCGGCCTGCCAGACCCGGCCGTCTGGGGCCTGATTGCAGGCCTTGCACGGTTTATTCCGTACCTTGGTAACATGCTTACCATCACCCTGTTGGCCATAGTCTCCGCCATTTCCCTGGACGTGCTCTGGATGATGGTGCTTGCGCCGATCAGCTTCATTGTGCTCACCACGATTGTCGGATTTTTCCTTGAGCCCTGGATTCATGGTTTCCGGATGGCCATCAACCCCGTGATCATCTTTGTTTCGATCTTCTTCTGGGGCTGGTTGTGGGGGCCAGTGGGGGTTCTCCTTGCTGTGCCCTTGATGACGGTTATCCAGGTGGTCCTCAAGCAGATTCCGCGATTAAGGCCGGTTTATCGGGTAATCGCTCGGTAAACCGGTTGAGTCTAATGGATATCCGTAACAGGCCCTGACACACCCGGTGATCTTTCCTATTCTGTCTGGGTAGTTTATTCACCAGAACAGGAGGGTCTGTTGCCGATGATCCCGTCCTCAATGAAGGCGATGGTTCTGAAAGGCCATGGCGGAATTGATCAGCTCATGTATCAGGATGTACCGGTACCTCAGCCAAGGGAAGGCGAGGTGCTGGTTCAGGTAACTGCCACCGCCAAGAACAACACAGACCGCAAAGCCCGTGAGGGGCTATACCCCACTAAAAAAGGGGAAATGACGTCGTTCCAGATGGGTGGCAAGCCTACGCTCACCTTCCCTCGCATTCAGGGGGCCGATATTGTCGGTCGTATTGTTGCTGTGGGCGCGGGTGTCAGTGAACAGCGTATCGGCGAACGCGGCTTGTTGGATTTCAACATCTATGCGGACAACCGCACAGACATCAATCTCACGCCGGATTATTACGGGCATGGCGCAGATGGCGGATACGCCGAGTACGTCGCTTTACCGTCTGATCAGTTCCATCACATTCCCAATCCGGACCTGGCCGACGCCGAGCTCGCTTCCATGGGCATGTGTTCTTATCAGACCGCCTACCACATGCTTACGTCCGCCAATATTCAGGCTGGTGAACGCGTGCTGGTTACCGGTGCCAGCGGTGGCGTGGGTACGGCACTGATTCAGCTCTGCCGGATTATCGGTGCCATTCCCTATGCTCTGAGCCAGAAGGACAAGGCTGATCCATTGCTGAAGCTCGGCGCCGAGGCCGTTCTCGACAGAACTGACATGGATAGCTTTGTCGATCGGGTAAAGGCCGAAACCGGAGGCAAGCCGCTGGACGCGGTCATGGACCTGGTGGGCGGCGACATGACGGACCGTTTCATCGACGCCATGATTTTTGACATGAATGCCCGGAGCACCTATCCGAGGCTGAGTATTGCCGGGGCCAGTGGCGGCAACATCAGCGAAATTCTCTGGACCCGCATCTATCTGTACCAGGTGCAGATTTTCGGTGTGTCCCATGGAACCCGGGAAGAGGCAGAACAGCTTATGAGATGGATCCGGAGTGGTGATTTGAAGCCGGTACTGCACGGTGCTTTCCGGCTGTCTGAGTTGCACCGCGCGGAGGAGTACTTCGTGAACCGAGGCAGCAATTACCTGGGGAAAATCGTGATTGTGCCCGATGCCCAGTGGCAGGAGCACGGGCAACCCTACGAGGTGGAGGCGGACTGATGAAACCGGAACTGACCATTCAGTTGATGGACACTCACGCCGGTGGTGATGTCAGCCGCATTGTTACCGGCGGCATTGACCTGTTGCCCGGCGACACCGTGCGGGCGCAGATGGAGTACCTCCGGGACGATGCTGACGGCTTGCGCAAACTCCTGCTGGAGGAGCCCTATGGCATTCCCGAAATGTCCGTGGATTTGCTGGTTCCTGCCACCGATCCCAGGGCGGCGGCCGGGTACATTATTATGGAGGTGATGGGATATCCCATCTATTCGGGTTCCAACACCATCTGTACGGCGACGGCGGTCCTCGAGGCTGGCATAGTGCCAAAGCAGGAGGGCAAGCAACATTTCATGCTGGAATCGCCGGCGGGTCTCGTGAACATTGAAGCTATTGTTCATGATGGCGTGGTAGAAGCGGTCACCTGCGAGGGCTTGCCGAGCTACATCCACACCTACAATGCCAGTATTAACGTGCCGGGCATTGGCGAGGTTGGCTACAGTGTGGCCTATAGTGGCGGGTTTTATGCCCTGGTGGATGCAAAATCACTGGGCTTTGACCTGACCCTTGATGAGGAACGGGAGTTGGCCCGCACCGCGCATGCCATTGTCGAGGCCATTCAGGCTGCCCGTGGATTCTCCCACTACACCCTGGGTGATGTCGGGCCCCTGCCATTTCTGCACTTTATGGGACCGGAAGAAAAAGTGGCCGATGGTTATTACCGCTCACGATCGGCCACCTACGTCCACCCCGGCGTGATCTGTCGTAGCACTACCGGTACCGGCACCTCGGCCAGGCTTGCGTTGATGAACTACGAAGGCCGAATCCAGCCGGGTGACAAGCTGGAAACCGTTTCCCTCCGCGATACCGGGTTCATCGGTGAATTCACCACGGTAGAAACCGAAGGCGACTATCAGGTCGTCAAGAACAGTATTACCGGAAAGGGCTATGTGATTGCCCATTCGGACATCGTCGTGAACTGCGACGATCCCATGGTCGACTGTGATGGTCTGCACCACATTCTCTCAAGTCGCCATCCACAGCGCCCTGCAACCTAGACGGACGCCACCGCCTGAAGCAATGGCTGCATGCACCATCAGCGACTAAGATTGATTCAGTAACTCAATCAGTCGCTATGCGTCGTTAATGGGCAGGCTCTGGCAGGGCCTTGCCCACGATACAGGGAATGGTGTCCATGCAGCTTCTTGAGATGTCTTATAAAGAGCGACTCCGTGCACTCGGATGGTCGTTGGTGTTGTCTTTGCTGGTGGGGTGTTCCGAGTCTGCGGAGTCGCCATCGCCTCAGCCCGTTGCGGTGTCGGTGGTGGAGCTCAAAACCTCGGAGGTTCGACCTTCCCGGGAATTCGTTGCCCGCACCTCAGCGTCCGCCCGGGCAGACATCATGGCCCGGATCGAGGCCGAAATCCGTGAGGTGCTGTTCAGAGAGGGCGCGCGGGTGGAGCAGGGGCAGGTGTTACTGCGGCTGGAAGATACGCGCGCCAATGCCGATCTGCAGCAGGCTGAAGCGGAGCTGGCTGCAGCCCGTGCCGAGCTGGACTCCGCGCGCCGGAATCTGGACCGGGGAGAGGATGTTGCGGGTAAAGGCTTCCTGTCGGCAGCAGATCTCGACAAACTCAAGGACCGTTTCAGCGCTGCTCAAAGCCGCCTTCAGACCGCAGAAGCGGCGCTTCAGAAGGCACGCACCAATCTTGATTACGCGGAACTCAAGGCTCCCTTCAACGGCTGGGTAGGCCGCCTGAATTATGATGTCGGCGCGGTAGTCGGGCCGGCTACTGGTCCCATTACGTCGGTACTGGTGACGGACCCGATGTACGTGGAGTTTCAGGTCAACGAGGCTGACTTCATTGCGTTTCGCCGGGCGGGTGCCGAATCCGCGCAGGCAGTCGCGAAGAGTCTGGACCTTTCACTGACCTTGTCCGATGGTGAAGTCTACGCCCAGCCGGGCACGCTCGACTTCGCCGATGTACAGACCGATGCCAGTACCGGTACCGTGGCAATTCGTGCGGTATTCCCGAATCCGGATGCGGTGCTGGTGCCTGGTCTTTACGTTACGCTGAAGGTCTCCGGACATACCGGAGAGGCACGGGTCCTGGTACCGCAGGTGGCGATTCAGGAGACCATTGAAGGCAAGTTTGTCCTGCTGGTGGATGACCAGAATCAGGTGGCCCAGCGATTCATTAAGACCGGCGCCCGTGACGGAGCATTACTGGTCGTGGAATCCGGCCTGGAGGCCGGGGACCGGGTCATTGTTGAAGGGCTGCAGAAGGTTCGTGCCGGCGTCGCGGTGAATCCGGTCCGCAAAGACATCGATCCAGACACCGGCGTGTTGAGCCAGCCCGGTGAGGCACAGCCATGATCAGCCGCGTGTTTATTCAGCGCCCGAAGTTTGCCTTCGTTATTTCCATTCTCATCACGCTCGCGGGGGCGCTCGCATTACGTATCCTGCCTGTCAACATGTACCCGGACATGGCGCCACCCCAGGTTCAGGTGACTGCGACGTTGCCAGGTGCCAGCGCCCAGGTGGTAGAGGAGGCTGTCATACGGCCGGTGGAGCAGCAGCTCAACGGCGTGGAGGGCATGATTTACATGGAATCATCGGCCTCCAGTGACGGTACCGCCAAAATCACGCTGACCTTTGAAAGCGGGACCGACACGGACATTGCCCAGGTGAATGTGCAGAACCGGGTCGCGCTGGCCGAGCCCTTCCTGCCAGATGAGGTCCGGCGCCAGGGTGTTATCGTCAGCAAGCAATCCGGCAACATGCTGCTGGGCATCAACCTGACTTCCAGCCGGGATGACCTCGACGGTGTGTTTCTCAGCAACTATGCCTCAAACAATCTCGTGGAGGCGTTGGGCCGGGTTGCCGGGGTGGGCTCCGCTGAAGTGATGGGCGCCAAGGATTACAGCATGCGGGTGTGGCTGAATCCCCGCCGCATGGCTGCTCTGGATGTGACGGTTGCGGAGGTGGCCGCCGCGCTGAAGGAGCAGAACCAGATTGTCGCCGCCGGTAAGCTCGGACAATCCCCGGTGCCTGCCGGGCAGCAGTTTGTCTATAGCATCCAGACACGGGCGCGGTTATCGGACCCGGAAGAGTTCGGGCAAACGATCCTGCGGTCCCGGCCGGACGGCGGATTTGTCCGGCTGCGGGATGTCGGCCGGATTGAACTTGGTTCGCGGTCCTACACTTCCACTGCGAAACTGAACAACCGCGACACGGCCTTTCTGGTGATCTACCAGCTCCCGGATGCCAACGCGCTGGATGTGGCAGAAAGGGTGAAAGCCTTGGTCGAAAGTGCCTCGGCAAGTTTTCCCGAGGGCGTGGAATACAGCGTTCTGTACGACACCACGGAGTTTATCAGCCGGTCTATCAGTGAAGTGGTCGTTACGCTGTTTCAGGCGGTTGGCCTGGTCATTCTCGTGGTTTTCCTGTTTCTGCAGAACTGGCGTGCCACCCTGATACCCAGCATCGCCATTCCGGTTTCGCTGATCGGAACCTTCGCGGTGATGTCCGTACTTGGCTATTCCATCAATACGATCACGCTGTTCGGCCTGGTTCTGGCGATCGGGATTGTGGTGGATGACGCCATCGTGGTGATCGAGAACGTCGAGCGCATCCTCAAGGAAGAAGCCTTGCCAATCCGTGAGGCGGTCAGCAAAGCCATGGCAGAGGTGACCGGCCCGGTCATCGCCACCACGCTGGTGCTGCTGGCGGTCTTTGTGCCGGTTGCCTTCATGCCGGGCATTACCGGCAAACTGTATCAGCAGTTCTCGGTCACGATTTCGGTGGCTGTGATCATATCCTCTGTTAACGCTCTTACGCTCAGTCCGGCGCTGTGTGTGGCCCTGCTCGGGCGAGGTGGCGATCAATCTGTCCGGTGGCTTCGGCCCTTTGAGACACTGATCACGCGCAGTACGGGTGGTTATTCCAAAGCCCTGGCTCAGCTTCTGCGCAAAGGGATGCTGGTGGGGCTGGTGCTGCTGGTTGTGCTGGTCGCCGGTGGCGGACTCTTCAAGGCGGTACCATCGGCGTTCGTGCCACCGGAAGACCAGGG
This sequence comes from Marinobacter nauticus, assembly GCF_003634635.1. Classification (GTDB taxonomy): domain Bacteria; phylum Pseudomonadota; class Gammaproteobacteria; order Pseudomonadales; family Oleiphilaceae; genus Marinobacter; species Marinobacter nauticus. Next base: position 14,792 of record NZ_RBJB01000009.1, read on the forward strand.
CTTCCTGTTTGTAGATGTGCAGTTGCCAGATGCAGCCTCGTTGGAGCGAACCGATGCTGTGCTGGAAAAAGTGACGGGCATGGTGCTTGAAGATCCGGCAGTGACGGATTTCATAACCGTGTCGGGTTTTTCCCTGCTGGGAGGCGCCGCATCCAACAATGGTCTCGGCATTGTCATGCTAAAGGATTGGGAGGAGCGGGAATCGCCGGAGCTTGGCCTGGGCAGCGTGATTCCCCGGCTTTATTCAAAACTCTGGACGGTATCCGAGGCCCAGGTGATGGTGTTTAATCCTCCACCGATTCCCGGCCTTGGCACATCGGCCGGTTTTGACTATCGCCTTCAGGACAATCAGGGGCGCGATGTCTCGGAGCTGGCGCAGGTGATGAACGGCCTGATTTTTCAGGCGAACCAGCATCCGGCCCTGTCCCGGGTATACAGTACGTACCGTGCCAATATCCCCCAGTACCTTCTGGAAGTGGACAGAAACAAGGCCAAGGCCCTTGGCATTCAGCTCTCCGATATTTTCTCGACCTTGCAAACTCAGCTGGGCTCCCTGTACGTGAATGATTTCACCCGATTCGGTAAAAACTACCGGGTGTTGTTGCAGGCCGAAGGCGAGTATCGCCAACGGCCAGAGGATCTCACTCACTATTTTGTCCGAAACCAGGAAGGCGACATGGTGCCACTGACAACGCTGGCGTCGTTGGAACCTGTGCTGGGGCCTTCCAGCATTCAGCATTTCAATCTCAAACGCTCGGTCACCCTGTCCGGCGAGCCCGCTCCCGGGTTTGCCAGCGGCGATGCGATCAATGCCATGGAAGCTCTGTCTGAAAGCCTGCCCCAGGGCTATGAGTTCAGTTGGTCCGGTCAGAGCCTGCAGGAAATCCAGGCGGGTAACCTGGCCGCCGTGATCTTTGTGCTGGCCCTGGTGTTTGTGTATCTGTTTCTGGTGGCCCAATACGAAAGCTGGAGCCTGCCTGTTGCGGTTCTCGGTGCGGTGCCGCTGGCACTCGCCGGTGCCATGGCCGGGCTCTGGCTGGTGGGGCTGGCGAACAACATCTACGCCCAGGTGGGGCTGGTATTACTGATCGGTCTTTCCACCAAAACAGCCATCTTGATTGTCGAGTTTGCCATGCAACTTAGGGTATCGGGACTGTCTACGGCCGAGGCGGCTCAGAAGGCCGCCGTGCTGCGATTCCGAGCGGTTCTGATGACGGCGCTGTCGTTTGTATTGGGCGTTCTGCCGCTCGTCTTCGCCAGCGGCGCCGGCGCCGCCAGCCGTGTGAGCCTCGGTATTACCGTGCTCAGCGGCATGGTGGCGGCGACGATTCTGGGGACACTGCTGGTGCCAGTGTTCTATCAGTGGATCCAAAGCATTCGGGATCGGCGAATGGCAGCGGGTCAGGGCGCTTTGTAGCCCGGTCGCGGCACAGATCAGGCCCTAGTTCGTCGTTTTTCTGCTCGCCGCATCCAGAGCCAGGCGATAAACGCAATCACAGACACCGCCGCGATAATCAGCGTCGCCAGTGCGTTGATCTCTGGTGACACTCCCAACCGAACGGAGGAGAACACCACCATTGGCAAGGTGGTGGCTCCCGGGCCAGACACAAAGCTGGCAATTACCAGGTCGTCCAGCGACAGGGTAAATGCCAGCAGCCAGCCGGAAACCAGTGCCGGAGCGATTACTGGCAGGGTGATGACAAAGAAGGTTTTCAGCGGCGTGCAGCCCAGATCCATGGCGGCTTCCTCAATGGAACGATCCACTTCTCTCAGGCGCGCACTCACCACCACAGCCACGTAGGCGCTGCAGAAGGTGGTATGGGCAATCCAGATGGTGGCCATGCCACGATCCATCGGCCAGCCGATCAGTTGGGCCATTTGCACAAACAGCAGCAACAATGACAGGCCGGTGATTACCTCTGGCATTACCAGAGGGGCGGTGATCATGCTGGACAGCAACGTACGCCCGCGCATCTTCTTGAACCGGGTGATCACGAACGCGCACAGGGTGCCCAAACACACCGCCATGCTGGCGGAATAGAAGGCAATGCGCAGGCTCATCCACACCGCCGACAGGATCTGTTCGTTGGCGAGCAAGGCGCCGTACCATTTGGTGGAGAACCCGGCCCATACCGATACCAACCGTGAGGCGTTGAACGAGTATACGATCAGCACCACCATGGGCAGATACAAGAACAGCATGCCCAGCATCAGCATGGTCTTCGAGAAACTTGGGGCTTTTAACCTAACCATTCTTTTCCATCTCCCGGGCCTGGAAGCGGTGGAACAACACAATGGGTACCAGCAGCAGCGCCAGCATCACGATTGCCAACGCAGAGGCCACCGGCCAGTCTCGGTTGTTGAAGAACTCTTCCCAGAGCACCTTGCCGATCATCAGGGTATCCGGACCACCCAGCAGTTCCGGAATCACGAATTCGCCCACGGCTGGAATGAACACCAGCATGGAGCCAGCCAGGATTCCGGCCCTGGACAACGGCAGGGTAATGGCCCAGAAGGTGGTCAGGCTGCGGCAGCCCAGATCCGACGCTGCTTCCAGCAGGCGTATGTCCAGCTTTACCAGGTTGGTGTAGATGGGCAGGATCATGAATGGCAGGTAGGCATAGACGATTCCCAGAATCACCGCGAAGTTGGTGTTCAGCATTTTCAGCGGCGATTCGATCACGCCCAGCCACAGCAGGAAGCTGTTGAGCAGGCCCTGGTTACCGAGTATGCCCATCCAGGCATACACCCGAATCAGGAACGAGGTCCAGGACGGCAGCATCACCATCAGCAGGAACACCAGTTGCCAGTGTTTCGGCGCGCGGGCCATGGCATACGCCATGGGGTAGCCGATCAGCAGGCAGAACAGGGTGGCCAGAAACGCGGTTTTCACCGAGCCCCAGTAGGCGGCGATGTAGAGGCTGTCGGAGACCAGGAACAGGTAATTGCCAAAGTTCACCACCACCGACAGGGTGTTCTCCACCCATCGGAACACCGGCTCGTAGGGCGGAATAGCCATTACTGCCGAGGTCAGGCTGATCTTCAGCACCAGCGCAAACGGCAGCAGGAAGAACAGCAGTAACCAGGCGAAAGGCACACCGAAGACGACCCGTCGGTGAAATACTACCGCCCGCACCCGCTCCGCCAGAGGGGTTGCCAGAATCTTCTTGGTCATGGCGTCAGTTCCAGAGCAGGATAGGGCTGGAGGCTTCCCAGGATACATAGACCCGGTCGCCCCAGGTGGGCCGCTCACCACGGCGTTCCACATTGGCCATGGTGGCCTGCACCCGTTTGCCGCTGGCGAGCTTCACGTAGTAAGACGTGATGTCACCCAGGTAAGCAATGTTGTCCACCGTGCCGCAGCTCCAGTTGCTTTCGCCTTCGGGCTTCTCGGTCGTCAGGTAGATCTTCTCCGGGCGCAGGGCGATCAGGGTTTCCGTGGTTTCCGCCGGCGTGGTTACACCCCGGTCAATAAACACCGGTGCGTCCAGCAGCTCGCTGGCCAAGGACAGGCTGTCGGAATTGTCTTCCAGAATGTTTGCCTCAAAGATATTCACGGAACCGATAAACTCTGCCGTCATGCGGCTGTTCGGGCTTTCGTAGATATCAATCGGTGACCCCACCTGAGCGATCCGGCCGTGGGACATAATGGCTATCCGGCTGGCCATGGTCATGGCTTCTTCCTGGTCGTGGGTGACCATCAGGCAGGTCACGCCCACCTTCTCCAGAATATCCACCAGTTCCAGCTGCATTTCGGTGCGCAGTTTTTTGTCCAGTGCGCCCATCGGCTCGTCCAGCAGCAGCAACTTTGGTCGCTTTGCCAGCGAGCGGGCCAGGGCCACACGCTGCTGCTGGCCACCCGAGAGCTGCTGCGGCTTGCGTTTGGCGTAGGGCTCCATCTTCACCAGCTTGAGCATGGCGGCCACACGGTCGGTGATTTCGTTCTTCGGCAGCTTGTCCTGTTTCAGACCCATAGCAATGTTCTGCTCCACGGTCATGTGCGGGAACAGGGCATAGGACTGGAACATCATGTTGGTGGGTCGCAGGTACGGCGGCAGGGCCGTGATGTCCTGACCATCCAGCACAATGCGACCGGAATCCGGGGTCTCGAAGCCCGCCAGCATTCGCAGCAGGGTAGATTTGCCAGAGCCGGAGCCACCCAGAAGGGCAAAGATCTCGCCCTTGTGGATGTCCAGGCTGACGTCGTCTACCGCCAGGGTGCTGTCAAAGCTCTTGGAGATGCCCTTGATGCTGAGAAGTACCTCCGCTTGCGCGGAGGTATTGTTGGTCACGGCCACCGTCAGCGACCGGATTTCACGCTGGTCCAGGTGCGGGTCATCAGACGCTGGGCGTCCTGAGGCCGACCTTCCATGATGTACAGCTTCTTCATCACCTCATCGGTGGGATAGATGCTGGTGTCGTTACGGATTTCTGCCTCCACAAACTCATCGGCCGCCTTGTTCGGATTGGCGTACCACACGTAGTTGGTGACATCGGCGATGATTTCCGGGCGCATCAGGAAGTTCATCAGCTTGTGGGCGTTCTCCACATTCGGCGCGCCGGCCGGAATAGTCATCATGTCAAACCACAGCACCGCGCCCTCTTTGGGGATGGTGTAGCGGATGACGTTGCCGTTCTCGGCTTCTTCCGCGCGGGCAGCGGCCTGCAGGATGTCGCCGGAGTAGCCGGCGGCTACGCACAGGTCGCCGTTAGCAAGATCGCCAATGTAACGGGAAGAGTGGAAATAGGTGATGTTCGGGCGCACAGCCTTGATCACTTCACCGCCTTTTTTGATGTCGTCGGCGTTGTTGCTGTTCGGGTCCAGGCCGATGTAGGCCATGGCGGCACGCACCATTTCTTCACCGGAATCCAGCATGGCAATGCCACAGCCGCCAGCGGCCAGCTTGCCGGTCACTTCCGGGTCAAACACCAGTGCCCAGGAGTCGGTCGGTGCGGTGTCACCCAGAATCTCCTGAATGCGGCCTTCGTTGTAGCCATAACCGTTGGTGCCCCACAGGTACGGCAGGGAGAACTGGCTGCCCGGGTCGACCTTTTCCAGCTGGGTCATCAGGTCCTGGTTCAGGTTGGTCATGTTTGGCAGTTGGCCATGGTCCAGCGCGACAAAGGCTTTGGCAGAAATCTGCTTGGCCACGTAGTGGTTGGACGGCACAACCAGGTCGTAGCCCGAACGGCCAGACAACAGGGCTGCTTCCAGCACTTCGTTGCTGTCGTAAACGTCGTAAACAACTTTGATGCCGGTTTCCGCGGTGAACTTCGCCAGGGTGTCCTCGGCGATGTAGTCAGACCAGTTGTAGACACGCACTTCTCCGGCTGCAAAAACCGAAGAGGCACCCAGAGACATAGCAACAGCGGCGGCAAGCGCCTGTGGCTTACACAACTTCAACATTGGATGGTGTCCCTCACTGAAAAGGGATGGATACAAAGCGTGCAGGACGCACGCGGTGTTGTGCAGGTCTGCTGAGGGTGGCCGGAGGTGGCAGGTGTTTGTGAAAACACCGGGGTGCCGCCTTTTGACTCCTTTGAGGCTTATCCTGGAAACGGTGGTGGGGAACCCGACCGTATTCGCGCGATATTTATCATGAGAATTCTGGCCGCGCCACTTTTTTTTCCGGATTTGATAAGCGCTTGTGCCTACCGTTTTCCGCAGGCCAGAAAAGGCCGCCCGCAGCGTGGCGGGCGGGTTTAAGACGGGTGCTTACTGCACGGTGATGGTTTTTGTGACCAGCTTGCCATTCTTTCGGATAGGTCCGTCTTCCTTGGCGCCTAGCGTGTATTCAAAAATGCCGGTCTGGTTGCCACCGGCTTCGCTGTGGACCATAAGCATGAGCATGTCACCGGCGGATACTTCCTCGGTAAGAATCGCCGCCACATCCATATTTTTGCCGGCCCTTAATGGTGCGTGGGCGACCACCGGGCCAGGCTTCATAGCCGAATCGGTACGGTGAACCACCAGCCAGCCGTTTTCCTCGGCAACGACTTTGCGGGCAGAGACCACGCCATTGCCCACGGACTGATCCATGGCCCAGACACCGGCCTTGTGATCCTCGGCCTGGGTGGTCGGGGCAAGCGCCAGTGCCGACGCTACGGTGGCTGCCATAAACAGGATGTTCTTGCTGTGCTTTTTCATTACGTTCTCCTTGCTTCACTAAGGTAAAACCCATCGAGGCTGTTGTTTTCTGATGGGTTACCGGCAGCTACGGAGACAACGTCCGAAAGTTTCAGGGAATGCGATATTTAAAGACGGTTGGTATCAGCACCCTCACCGGTGGGATACAGAAAACCGTGAAGCGCGGGTCCGGTGGGCTGTCCGGTGGGCGATCCGCCCCGGGGCTCCAGACTGATGCCAAACGTCGCGCGACGCAGCAGCTCCGCGTCGTAATTCGTGAGCGCGGCCGGGTCTACTTCAAAATGCTCGTTCAGGACGCCCACGGATCTTGGCGTCGGGCCAAGTTCGTCATCCTTTATCCAGAGTTGGTAAGACTGGTTCCCGGCGGGCCGGGCGGTGACGGGTTGAATGTTCAGTTGTTTCCTGGCCAGATCCACCGTCAGCAGGAAAGCCGGCTGTTCGTCATTGTGCTGGAACACAGCCACATAGGGGCTTTTTGTTGGGGTGGGCTCAAGCATCATCACGGCAATCAGAAGCATCGCGGCAATCGAAGTTGCCGCTGTGCTCAGGCGCCACCTGGACACTTGTTGCCGGAGCCTGACCACCTCATTGTGCTGCGACGAGGCCTGCTCCAGCTGATCAATGGAACGCTCAATCCGGGCGAAAAGCCCGGGGGCGGGGTCGACCGGTTCGATTTCGTCGTTCAGAGCGGACAGCCGTGATTCCCACTGCAGTATTTGCGCGTCCAGCTCTGGATGGGTGGTCCGCAGGCGCTGAACGCGCTGGCGATCTTCGATCGGCAGAGTCCCCAGAACGAACTCTGCCGCCAGCATGTCCAGGTCGTCTCGTTCGATCATGAGTCCAGGCACCTTTTCAGCTGTTTAAGGGCGCGGTGAAGCCAGGTTTTTACGGTGTTGACCGGCTGTTCGAAATAGTCTGCCAGTGCATCGCGGGTCCAGCCATTCAGATACGCAAGCCGCACCATGTCCGCACGGTCCTTATCCAGTTCTTCGAAACACCGGTTGAGCCGGGCCTGGGCCTGCAGATCGTCAATCCGGTCGATCACGTTTGGCGAACGACTTGGGATCTCGTCAATATCGGATTCCTGACCTTCCCGCTCAACCGGCTGTTTGCGCAGCGCGTCAATGGCCGAATTTCTGGCAATAGAAACCAGCCAGGTGATAGGGGAGGAACGGGTTTCGTCAAACAGCGCAGCCCGTTGCCAGACCTTGATAAACGATTCCTGGAGTATATCCTCCGCCCGAGCCCTGTCTTTCAGGATACGCAGTATGACCCCCAGAAGTTTCGGGGCTGTGGCCTGATACAGTTCAGCAAAGGCCGTACGGTCTTTCTCAGCAACCGCGTGGAGCCAGCCCGTGACGGGGTGATCCGATGCCACCACCGGCCTCAGTTAGCCGGCTCGGGGGATCGGCCCGGGGTGCCGATATAGAGATAAACGGAGTGCTGTGAACGGTCCTGAACGCGATGCAGAGAGACGGCCGGGCCGGCCTTGCCGCTGTTCTGATAACGCGTCACTTCACCGGCGGGGCGGCCATCCCGTTCGCGCCCGGCTTCGGTACCTTGCCAGTTTTCCCCAAGGCAGGCGCTGAGCTGGTTGTTAGCTTGCTGATACATGGCCGTTGCGACCTCCTGGTTCGGTGCGCCGACCGTGCAGGTGTATGCGGCATCGCCGTTGCCCCACTCCCAGATTTCGCAATGGCCTTTGATTAACTGCTCTTTGGCCCGGTAAAGGGTCACCATGGCGTAGCTTGAGCCATTGCCGCGATAGGCATCAAAGCCGGTGGTGTAATCGGCAACAACCGATTGCAGGGTTGCACAGGGATCATCGGTTCCGCTGGTGACGGGGCCGAAACTGCTGCAGCCAGACAGCAAAGCCAGCGAGGCAGCCAGTGCCAGCATGGGGCGACGGTTCGTGGTCATCGATCATTCCTTGTTCGGGGAAAGTGCCAGAACCCTATTTGAGCCCAACCATCAATGGGATGCAATGCCGGCGCATGAATCAGTGCCGCGCTGTGTGGCGGTAATCCGTGGGCGACTTCCCCATCACTTTTTTGAACAGTCGAGAGAAGTAATAGGCATCGTCATAGCCCAGTTGCCGGCTGATGTCGGCGAAGCTCTGGCTGGTGGTATCCAGCAACTCACAGGCCCGTTCCACTTTGAGATGCAGGAAGTGCTGGATTGGCGAGGTGCCGGTCTGTTCCCGGTACCGGGTGGCGAAGTGAGCCGGCGACAGGCCGGAAAGCTCGGCCAGCTGGTTCAGGGTCAGGCGTTCCTCCAGGTGCTCCCGCATGAAGCTGTGCAAGGAGTCCAGCTCGGCCTGCCGGGCCTGGCTGGTTTCGTCGGCGTTGATGGGCACGGCGGCCAGCAACTGTCGTAGCCGATTGCTGGCGTGGATCAACCCACGGGCCCGGAAGCCCGTTTGCCGCACCGACAGCAGGCCGTTGAAATCCACCAGTAACCGGGGCTGTCTGCCCAGATGCCGGATGCGGGTGCTGTCATCAAAGCCCATGTACTGGCCGAAGTCTTCGGCCAGGGGGCCGGTATAGTGAACCCAGTGAATGGTCCAGGGGTTGTCCGGGTCGGCGGTGTACCGATGGCTGGCGCCGGCGGGCAGTAGCAGGAGGTCGCCGGCCTCGACTGTGTGGGGCACGCCGGCGACGTTTAGAAAGGCCTTGCCGTCTGTGCAATAGATCAAAAGATTATCACGGTGGTGTTCCCTGTGCATGTGATGCCCGGCCGCTCTCCGATAATGCCCGAAGGCAAGTGGATACAGCTCCCGGGTGAGCGGATGTGCCGCCAAAAGCCGCACAATAGGCTCTGGCACCACATAGCGAACACTGTCGGCTGGCACGGGCCACTGTGAGGTTTGAGTGGCCGGTTTCTTGGCTGGGATCTCAGTCATCGAAAAATAATCCATCATGGGCGAAATTTAGTCAATCACCAACCGTAAATCCGCGTGCTAGTCTTTCTTCAAATCATCGTCGGATCTGCCTTGTTATCGGTAGGCCGGCTCATCCCGGATAACAACAAACAGGGAACATCATCATGAAAAAAGTACCTCAGTTTATTGCAGGGGAATTCGTTCAGAGCCAGACCCAGAACTGGATCGACGTGACCAACCCCGCCACCAACGAAGTGATAGCCCAGGTGCCCTGCGCCACTGCCGACGAGATGCGTCAGGCAATTGATAACGCCAGTGAAGTGTTCAAAAGCTGGAAAGAAACCCCGGTTTCTGAGCGAGCACGGGTGATGCTGCGTTATCAGGCGCTGCTTAAAGAGCATCACGACGAAATCGCCGAGATCCTGTCCCAGGAAACCGGCAAGACCTTTGACGACGCCAAAGGCGATGTCTGGCGTGGCATTGAAGTGGTGGAACACGCCGCCAACGTGGCTTCCCTGATGATGGGCGAGACCGTTGAGAACGTGGCCCGCGAGGTAGATACCCATTCCTGGATCCAGCCTCTGGGGGTGTGTGCCGGCATTACGCCATTCAACTTCCCGGCCATGATCCCGCTGTGGATGTTCCCCATGGCCATTGCCTGCGGCAACACTTTTATTCTGAAACCGTCCGAGCAGGACCCGCTGACACCAACCCGCCTGGCCGAGCTGTTTGAACAGGCCGGCGCACCCAAGGGTGTACTGCAGGTGGTTCACGGGGCCAAAGAGCAGGTTGATACCCTGCTGACTGATCCGGCCATCAAGGCCGTATCCTTTGTCGGTTCGGTTCCGGTCGGGCAGTACATCTACGAAACCGGTACCCGCAACATGAAACGGGTGCAGAGCTTCGCCGGCGCCAAGAACCACATGGTGATCATGCCGGATGCGGACAAACAACAAGTGATCAACGCCCTGGTAGGTGCCTCTGTAGGTGCCGCGGGTCAACGCTGTATGGCGATCTCGGTGGCGGTCTTCGTGGGCGCTGCCCAGGAGTGGATTCCGGAGCTGAAAGAGGCCATGGCGAAAGTGCGCCCCGGCGCCTGGAACGATTCCGGTGCCAGCTATGGCCCGGTGATCAGTGCCAAGGCCAAAGACCGCATTGAATCGCTGATCGCCACCGGTGAAGCCCAGGGCGCCAAACTGCTGCTGGACGGCCGTGGCTGCACCGTCGACGGGTTGCCGGAAGGCAACTGGGTAGGGCCGACCCTGTTCAGTGAAGTCACGCCGGACATGGATATCTACAACGAAGAGATCTTTGGCCCGGTGCTGTCCTGCGTCAACGTTGACAGCCTTGGTGATGCCATCGAGCTGATCAACGCCAGCCCGTACGGCAACGGAACCTCCATCTTTACCAGTCATGGCGGCGCGGCGCGTCGGTTCCAGCACGAGATTGATGTGGGCCAGGTGGGTGTGAACATTCCCATTCCGGTGCCCCTGCCGTTCTTCTCGTTCACCGGCTGGAAGGGTTCGTTCTACGGTGATCAGCACGCTTACGGTAAACAGGCGGTGCGCTTCTACACCGAGACAAAAACGGTGACCTCCCGCTGGTTCTCCAGTGAGGCGACCTCATCCGAGGCCAACTTCTCCATCCAGCTTCGTTAATCTCGTTGTCGGTGAGGTTATTGGGCCGGTTCCCCCACCGGCCCCTTTTTTCCGCTTCTTCAGTGGAAGCCCCGACCGTAACAACCAAGGAGCCTGACGATGGATTTTAATCTCACTGAAGACCAGCAGGCGTTTCGGGATGCTGCCCGAGCCTTCGCTGAAAAATCCATGGCGCCCCATGCCGCCCAGTGGGACGCCGAGCATATTTTTCCGGTCGATGTCATGAAAGAAGCCGGAGCCATGGGTTTTATGGGCATGTACACGCCCGAATCCCTGGGTGGTATGGGCTTGTCTCGCCTGGATACCTCGGTGATTGTGGAAGAGTTGGCGGCAGCGTGCCCGTCCACCGCCGCCTTCATCACCATCCACAACATGGCCACCTGGATGGTGGCAAGTTTCGCCTCTGATGATCTTCGCCAGGAAATTGTCCCCAGGCTGGCCAGTGGTGAATGGCTGGCTTCGTACTGCCTGACTGAACCCGGTGCCGGCTCCGACGCGGCCAGTCTCCGCACCCGCGCGCTTCGGGATGGCGACAGCTATGTGATCAATGGCAGCAAAATGTTCATCTCCGGCGCTGGCGCAACCGATATTCTGGTTCTGATGGCGCGCACCGGAGACGCCGACAGCGGTTCGAAGGGCATCTCTACCTTCGTGATACCAGCGGATGCCGACGGTGTCTCCTACGGCAAGAATGAGGAAAAGATGGGATGGCATAGCCAGCCCACGCGCCTGGTTACCCTGGAAGACGTTCGCGTGCCTGCCAGCAATCGGGTGGGTAATGAAGGCGATGGCTTTGCCATTGCGATGAAGGGCCTGGACGGCGGCCGCCTGAATATCGCCACCTGTTCCCTGGGCGGTGCCCAGGCGGCCTTGCTCCGGGCCCGGAATTATATGCACGAGCGCCAGCAGTTTGGTAAGCCGCTGGCGGCCTTCCAGGCGCTGCAGTTCAAGCTGGCGGACATGGTTACCAACCTGGTGGCTGCCCGGCAGATGGTGCGTTTGGGTGCGTTCAAACTCGACAGTGGCGACCCGGAGGCTACGCTGCATTGTGCCATGGCCAAACGATTCGCCACCGACGCCTGCTTTGAGGTGGCCAACGAAGCCCTGCAACTGCATGGCGGCTACGGTTACATCCGGGAATACCCGCTTGAGCGTTACCTTCGGGATTTGCGGGTACACCAGATTCTGGAAGGCACCAACGAAATCATGCGCCTGATCATTGCCCGCCGGCTGCTGGACGACGGCGTTGCCGAAGCGATCCAGTAACCGGCCACGGACTATAGAGGAATTTGTGATGAGTGAACTGATTCAACTGGAAAAACGCGGCCACATTGCGGTATTGACCATCGCCAATCCGCCGGCCAACACCTGGACGGCCGATTCCCTCGCCGCGCTGAAGGCGACCGTGGAAGAGCTCAACGCCGACCGGAACATCTTCGCGCTGGTGGTGACTGGCCAGGGGGAAAAGTTTTTCTCCGCCGGTGCTGACCTGAAAACCTTCGCCGACGGCGACCGGGCTCGCGCCAACGACATGGCGCAACGATTCGGTGAAGCGTTCGCAGCGCTGACGGCGTTCCGTGGCGTATCGATTGCCGCCGTAAACGGTTATGCCATGGGTGGTGGCCTGGAATGTGCCATGGCCTGTGATATCCGGATTGCAGAAGAGCATGCCCAGATGGCTCTGCCGGAGGCCAGCGTTGGCCTGCTGCCCTGTGCCGGCGGCACCCAGAACCTGCCCTGGCTGGTGGGTGAGGGTTGGGCCAAACGCATGATTTTGTGTGGTGAACGGGTAACCGCCGCCAAGGCCCTGGAAATCGGATTGGTGGAAGAAGTGGTGCCCACCGGCAACGGCTTGGAAGCCGCCCTGAAACTGGCGGAGGGTGCCTGTAAGCAGAGCCCTTCGTCCATCGCCCGCTGCAAGCAGTTGGTGATGAGCGCCCGCGACGGTCGCAGCCACAGCGACGGCTGGCGCATGGAGCGTGAATTGTTCGTGGAGCTGTTCCATACCGAAGACCAGAAAGAAGGCGTGAATGCGTTTCTGGAGAAGCGCAAGCCCGACTGGAAAAACCGATAACCCGGATTCGCTATGAGTGATCAACCAATCGTATTTGAAGAATGGAAAACCGCTGATGGTGAGCTGATTGCCGTGGCACGGCTGAACACGCCGCGCAATCTCAACTCACTGTCGATGGATATGATCAGCCTGCTCAAGCCCCAGCTCAGCCGCTGGGCCGAGGATCCCAAGGTTCAGGCTGTCTGGCTGGAAGCCGAGGGTGACAAAGCCTTCTGCGCTGGCGGCGATATCGTCTCGCTGTACCGGGCCATGACCGAGCCGGGCAAGCTGGCGGAGGGCGAGCGCTTCTTTAACGAGGAATATGAGCTGGATTACCAGATCCACACCTACCCGAAGCCCATCGTTTGCTGGGGCAACGGCATCGTGATGGGTGGCGGTATTGGTCTGATGGTGGGTGCTTCTCACCGGGTGGTGACCGAGCACTCGAAGCTCGCCATGCCGGAAGTCAGCATCGGCCTGTACCCGGATATTGGTGCCGGCTGGTTTCTGAACCGCATGCCCATGCGCACGGGCCTGTTTCTGGGACTGACCGGTGCCCGCATGAACGGCGCCGATGCGTTGTTCGTGAACATGGCCGACCGGTTTATCTCCCATGGCCTGAAAGACCAGGTTGTGGATGCCCTGAAAGCGGCGGATTGGCAACGAGCGGAGGCGCAGGCGGTGGTGAGCGCAGTGCTGCGGCAGTTTGAACAGCAGAGCCGTGAGGCCTTACCCGCGTCTCCCGTGCGTGAGCATTTTGAAGACATCCAGCAGGCCACCGATGCGGATTCTCTGGAGCAGGTGGTGGCACAACTGGACGAGCTGGGGGCTCGGGAAGATTGGCTCGGCAAATCGGTGAAGGGGCTGAAGGCCGCGTCTCCGACCTCCCTGGCCCTGATGTGGCAACACTACCACCGCAGCCGCCTGCACAGCTTGAAAGAGGTGCTCGACAACGAGTTGGTGATGTCCCACAACAGCCTGAAGAAAGGTGAATTTGCCGAGGGCATACGGGCATTGCTGATCGACAAGGATATGCAGCCCCGCTGGCGCTATGCCTCACTCAGTGAAGTGGACAGTGCCTGGGTTAACGGATTTTTCAGCCAGTAGTCTGCCTTTGCGCAGCGATGACCCGTACAACAACAAGGAGAAGCAACATGGCCAAGATTACCTTTATCGGCCTGGGCAACATGGGTGCGCCAATGGCGGCCAACCTGCTCAAGGCCGGCCACGACGTTACCGTGTTCGATTTGTCCAAGCCCGCAGTTGAGGCCCTGGTGGCCGAAGGTGCCCGCACGGCGGATTCCGGCAAAGCCGCCGCCGAGGGCGCAGAATGCGTGATCACCATGCTGCCGGCCGGCAAGCATGTGGAGGCGGTCTACCTGGGTGACGATGGCCTGCTGGCTGCATTGCCAGCCGGCACGCTGGTGATCGATTCTTCCACGATTGCCCCGGAAACGGCCCGCAACGTCGCCGAACAGGCGGCTGAGCGAGAGCTTGCGTTTATTGATGCCCCGGTATCCGGAGGTGTGGGTGGTGCCAAAGCCGGTACGCTCACCTTCATCTGTGGCGGCGACGCGAGTACCTTCGAGAAAGCCAAGCCGATTCTGGAAGGCATGGGTAAGAATATCTTCCACGCCGGCCCCCATGGTGCCGGGCAGGTGGCCAAGATCTGCAACAACATGCTTTTGGCGATCCTGATGGCCGGCACCAGCGAAGCCCTGGCCCTGGGTGCCAAAAATGGCCTGGACCCTGCCGTGCTCTCGGAAATCATGAAGCAAAGTTCTGGCGGTAACTGGGCACTGAATGTCTATAACCCCTGGCCGGGGGTGATGGAGGGTGTGCCAGCCTCCCGCGATTATCAAGGCGGTTTCCTGGTGAACCTGATGGCGAAGGATCTGGGCCTGGCGTTCGACAACGCGGTGACCAACCAGGCGTCGATTCCCATGGGCTCCCTGGCCCGAAACCTGTTCCAGCTGCATGCCGGGCAGGGCAACGGAGAGCTGGATTTCTCCAGCATTCTGCGGCTGTACAAACCGGAGTAAGCAGGGGAGGGCGATGGCAGGTCGCCCTTTCTTTTTAGCCTAAAGTTTACCTTTACGTAAAGTGAAGGCTGTGCTAAACCTGACTAAATCTTGTGCAACCAACAACGACAACAAATGGAGTGTACGATGAGCCTACCGCACTACAACGAGGTGTATGACAACTTTGATGCGGCCGCACTGGAAGCGGAAATTCTGGACGGGCGCCTGGACAGTGGCCTGAACGTCTGCCACGAAATCTGTGATAAATGGGCTTCCGACCCGCAAAAGGTTGCGCTGTTTTACGAGAAAGTGGGTGGTGGTGATGGCGTGCTTACCTTCGCAGAGCTGAAAGCAGCCTCGGCCCGCTTTGCCAACTATCTGAAGTCTCATGGTGTCAAAAAGGGTGACCGGGTAGCCGGCCTGCTGCCGCGGGGCCCGGAACTCCTGATCGTGATTGCCGGCACCTTGCGCCTCGGTGCGGTTTACCAGCCGCTGTTTACCGCGTTTGGCTCCGGGGCCATTGAATACCGCCTGGAAAAAGCCGGCACCAAACTGGTGGTCACCGATCCTGACAACTATCCCAAGCTCAATGACGTCAACAACTGCCCGCCGGTGTTGTGCGTGAACGCCGCCGCCACGGGCGAGGACGTTGCAGACTTCCAGCAGGTGCTGGACCAGCAGTCAGACCAGTGTGAGCCGGTGATGATCACCGGGAGCGATCCGTTCCTGCAGATGTTCACCTCCGGTACCGTCGGCAAAGCGAAAGGCGTGGCCGTGCCCGCCAAAGCCCTGTTGGCATTCTATGTGTACATGAAGTACGCCATTGAACTGCGCGACGACGATGTGTTCTGGAATGTGGCTGACCCCGGCTGGGCCTATGGTCTGTACTACGCCGTTACGGGCCCGCTGTTAATGGGTCACGCCACGCATTTCAACCCCAACCCGTTCACCCCCGAATCCACCTACGACATGATCCGCAAGTACAAGATCACCAACCTGGCGGCGGCGCCCACGGCGTATCGGCTGTTGAAGGCCAACGATCAGGTCTTGCCGGAAGGGGAGAATCTGGGGCTGCGGGTGTGCAGCAGTGCGGGTGAACCGCTGAACCCGGAAGTGGTGAACTGGATTGCCCGCCGGCACTTCTGCCCGGTCAAGGATCATTATGGCCAGACAGAAACCGGTATGACCTGCTGCAACTTCCATGGCCTGGAGCACACCATTTGCCAGGGCTCCATGGGGTACTCATCCCCCGGGCATCGCGTGGTGGCGCTGAACGAGAAAAACGAAGAGGTGGGGGCCGGCGAGATTGGCCAGTTGGCGGTGGATATCAAAGCCTCGCCACTGTTCCATTTCGATGGCTACACCTGGGGTGAGAAAGACCCGTTCGTGAATGGCTACTACCTGACCGGTGACATGGTGATCTGCCATGGCGATGGTGGCTATTCTTTCAGTGGCCGGGACGATGACATCATCACCACCGCAGGCTACCGCGTGGGGCCGGCCGATGTCGAAAGTACCTTGCTGGAACACGCCGCTGTTGCCGAATCCGGTGTCGTGGCCAAGCCCGATGAAAAGCGCGGCTCGATCATCAAAGCCTATGTTGTGATCAAAGCTGGCCAGGAGCCGGTGGACGACCAGGCGCTCAAGGAGGAGTTGCAGGAACTGGTCCGCCGTCGTCTGTCCACCCACGCCTACCCCCGTGAGATCGAATTCGTGGATGAACTGCCGAAAACGCCCAGTGGCAAGATCCAGCGCTTCGTGCTGCGCAACCGGGCCCAGGATGAGGTGCCGGCATGAAAGTGACCTTCGAGGAGCTGAAAGACTTCCTCGAGGTTCAGTTCCCCCAGGGGGCCGCATACGGCTCCCTGGAGGCACTGGGTGACGGCTGGGCGGAAATGACCCTGGCCGTGGAGGATGATCACCTGCGCCCGGGCGGGACCGTATCCGGGCCTGCGATGATGGCGCTGGCGGATGTCACCATGTATGCAGCCTTGCTCAGCCGGATTGGCCTGGTGCCGTTGGCGGTGACGACGAACCTGAACATCAACTTCCTTCGCAAGCCGGTGGCGCATGCTCCGATACGGGCACGGGCGACCCTGTTGAAGGTGGGGCGCACCATGGGCGTGGGCGAGGTTTTCGTCTATTCCGATGGCATGGAAGACCCGGTGGCACACTCCACCATGACCTATTCCATACCGCCCGAGAAATAACAAAATTAGTTCTTGACGTTTACGTGCACGTAAATCTAATCTGTGTGCTAGTTGCGAAATACAACAATAACAAAAGGTGAAGTGGCTCATGAGTGAACAGTACGTTCTCGAGACCCGTAACCTGGTCAAGGAATTCAAGGGGTTTGTCGCCGTTAACGACGTCAACCTCCAGATCCGTCAGGGGGATATCCACGCCCTGATCGGCCCCAACGGTGCCGGCAAGACCACCGTATTCAACCTGTTGACCAAGTTCCTGATTCCCACCCGCGGGCAGATTCTGTACCGCGGTGAAGACATCACTCCCCTGAAATCCGCCGCCATTGCGCGCAAAGGCATTGTTCGCTCCTTCCAGATCTCTGCCGTGTTTCCCCACATGACCGCGCTGGAAAACATTCGCGTGGCCCTGCAAACCGCAGAGGGCTCCTCCTACAGCTTCTGGAAATCCGGCAACTCCCTGCACAAGCTCAACGAGCGCTGCATGGAGCTGTTGGAGTCTGTCGGCCTGGCCGAGTTCGCCAATACCACCACGGTAGAGCTGGCGTATGGCCGCAAACGGGCGCTGGAGCTGGCCACCACCCTGGCCATGGAACCCCAGCTGTTGCTGCTGGACGAACCCACCCAGGGCATGGGCTCGGAAGACGTTGACCGCGTAGTGGAACTGGTGCGCAAGGCCGCACAGGGCCGGACGGTACTGATGGTGGAGCACAACCTGAGCGTGGTCAGCAAACTGTGCGACCGCATCACCGTACTCGCCCAGGGTGCAGTCTTGACGGAAGGCGATTACCAGACGGTCTCCGCCGACCCGCGTGTGCGCGAGGTGTATATGGGCAGTGATGGCAGTGGCGAGCGGGGGTCACAGGCCGCCGCCAGCGAAAACGTGGAGGCGGCCCAATGAGCAAGAATCCGGACCGCGAATACGAGCAGCTGCGCATTTCCGGCCTGCACGCATTCTATGGCGAATCCCACATTCTGCACGGCATCGACATGGTGGTTCAGCGGGGCGAACTGGTCACACTGCTCGGCCGAAATGGCGCCGGGCGCAGCACCACGCTGAAAGCCATCATGAACATGGTGGGCCGGCGCACGGGCTCCATCATGATCAACGGCGAAGAAACCATGCAGTGCGCGCCTCATCATATTGCCAGGTTGGGTGTCGGGTATTGCCCCGAGCATCGGGGCATTTTTTCCTCTCTCAGCGTGCAGGAAAACCTCACCCTGCCGCCAGTGGTGCGCAGCGGTGGCATGAGCCTGGAAGAAATCTACACCATGTTCCCCAACCTCTATGAACGCCGCTTCAGCCAGGGCACCAAGCTCTCTGGTGGCGAACAGCAGATGCTGGCCATGGCCCGCATTCTGCGCACCGGCGCCAACATGCTGTTGCTGGATGAAATCACCGAAGGCCTGGCCCCGGTGATCGTGGAGAAACTGGGGGAAGTCCTGATAGCCCTGAAGAACAAGGGCCTGACCATTGTTCTGGTGGAGCAGAATTTCCACTTTGCCGCGCCGTTGGCCGACCGACATTACGTGGTGGAGCACGGCCAGATTGTGGAAGAAATCAGCGCCAACGAACTGAGTGCCAAACAGTCGGTGCTGGATGGCTATTTGGGGGTCTGACCCCGGATAGAACGAGAGTAATAAAAGCAACAACAACCCGAACCAACGCAAGACAGTAGCGGAGAAACAACAATGACAATGATGAAAAAGCTTCTGACCTCAGCCGTTGCATCAGCTCTGATGGCCAGTGGTGCCCAGGCGGCAATCTCGGACAACACCGTAAAAATTGGCTACCTGGCCGATATGTCCGGTACCTATCGAGACCTGGCCGGCCCCAATGGCCTGACCGCCCTGGAAATGGCGATCAAGGATTTTGGCGGCACCGTCAATGGTGCCAAGATTGAAGTGGTAAGTGCTGACGACCGCAACAGCCCGGATACCTCCTCCAGCACCGTTCGCCGCTGGGTGGAAAACGACAAGGTGGATCTGGTGGCCGGTATGGTGGCTTCCTCGGTGTCCATCGCCGTGAGCAAGATCCTGGAAGAGAACGACCGGCTGGGCATCATTTCCGGTTCGGCGGCTTCCAGCATCACTAACGAACACTGCACACCCAACCACATTCACTATGTGTACGACACCTATCCGCTGGCCAATGGTACGGCCAGTGCTGTGGTGAAGGAAGGCGGCAAGACCTGGTATCTGCTGACCGCCGACTACGCCTTCGGCCACGCCCTGGAAGCCGATGTTACCCGCGTGGTAGAGGCCAACGGCGGCGAGATTGTGGGCAGCGTGCGCCATCCGTTCCCGACCCAGGATTTCTCTTCCTTCATCCTCCAGGCCCAGGCCTCGGGAGCGGATGTGGTCGGCCTGGCGAATGCCGGTGCAGACACCACCAACGCCATCACCACCGCCAGTGAGTTCGGGGTAACCCAGGCGGGCCAGACACTGGCGGCGTTACTGCTGTTCCTTACCGACGTCCATGCCCTCGGTGCGGAAACCGCGCAAGGCATCCAGCTGACGACCGGCTGGTACTGGGACATGAACGACGAAACCCGCGAGTGGTCTGATCGCTTCATGAAAGAAACCGGCGTACGCCCGACCATGGTTCATGCCGGCATTTACTCCAGCACCATGCAATACCTGAATGCGGTGGCTGCCACCGGCTCGGATGATGCCCAGACCGTGCGCAAGCAGATGATGGATACACCCATCAACGACATGTTTGCCAAGAACGGCAAAATCCGGGTAGACGGCCGTATGGTGCATGACATGTACCTGGCGGAAGTGAAAACCCCGGCGGAGTCCAAGAATGAATGGGATCTGTACAAGATCCTGCGGACGATTCCGGCGGATGAAGCCTACCGCCCGCTCTCTGAGAGCAAGTGCAAGCTGGTGAACTAAGCAACGGGGAATTACCCGGTGCCCGGTCTCTAAGCGCGACCGGCGCCGGGTACCCGCCCGGACGAACACCCCAACAAAAACAACGTCTGCGCTGCTTGTGGAGTTAGCAACATGACCATGATTTTCGGCGTCCCCCTTGCTGTGCTGTCTGGCCAGCTGCTGATCGGGATTATCAACGGCGCCTTCTACGCCCTGTTAAGCCTTGGCCTCGCGGTTATCTTCGGTCTGCTGAAGATCATCAACTTCGCCCATGGCGCCATGTACATGCTCGGTGCCCTGGTCACCGTGGTTCTGTTTGACCTGCTGGGCGTCAATTACTGGGTCGCGCTCTTCGTCGCTCCCGTACTGGTTGGCGCTTTCGGTATGCTCATCGAATACTTCCTGCTCCGGCGCATTGCCGGCCAGGATCATATCTACAGCCTGCTGCTCACCTTCGGGGTGGCCCTGATCATCCAGGGCGTGCTCACCAATATCTACGGCGTGTCCGGGCTTCGATATTCCATGCCGGATTTGTTCAAAGGCGGTATCAACCTTGGCTTCATGTTCCTGCCGTACTACCGGGCCTGGGTCATCGTGGTGGCCCTGCTGGTGTGTTTTGGCACCTGGTTCATCATCGAGAAAACCAAACTGGGCTCCTACCTCCGGGCGGGCACAGAAGACTCACAGCTCATGCAGGGCTTCGGCATTAACGTCCCCTTGCTGGTGAGCCTGACCTACGGATTCGGCGTCATGCTGGCGGCTTTCGCCGGTGTGCTGGCGGCACCCATTTATTCGGTAACTCCGGTGATGGGGTCCAACATTCTCATCGTGGTCTTTGCGGTGGTGGTGATCGGGGGCATGGGCTCCATTGGCGGGGCCATAATCACGGGCATCCTGATGGGCGTGATCGAAGGCCTCACCAAAACGTTTTACCCGCCGGCGTCTTCGGCCGTTATCTTCCTGGTGATGGTCCTGGTGCTGATGATCCGACCCACCGGCCTGTTCGGTAAGGAGGCATAATCATGAACCAGCCTGTTAATCCTGCCGATATCCACAAGGCCATTGTCGAGCAGCAAAAGATCCAGGACCGCAAGAAACTGATGGTGAACGGCGTGCTGCTGCTGTTGCTGCTGGCCGCGCCCTTCGTGATGTACCCGGTCTTCCTGATGAAGATCTTGTGTTTTGCCTTGTTTGCGGTGGCCTTTAACCTGCTGTTCGGGTTTACCGGCCTGCTGTCCTTCGGCCATGCGGCCTTCCTGGCCACCGGAGGTTACACCACGGGCTACCTGCTCAGTAACTTCTCCGGCCTGACCACCGAGATGGGCATCATTGCCGGTACCGCCACGGCCACCTTGTTAGGACTGGCCTTTGCGTTATTGTCGATCCGCCGGCAAGGCATCTACTTTGCCATGGTGACCCTGGCGCTGGCACAGCTGGTGTTCTTCTTCTTTGTGCAGTCGGAATTTACCGGCGGCGAAGACGGCATGCACGGCATCCCCCGGGGCGAGCTGTTTGGTCTGATCAATCTCGAAGACAACCTCAATATGTACTACTTCGTGCTGGTGGTGTTTATCGCCTGTTACCTGCTGGTGCAGCGCATTGTCAGCAGCCCGTACGGGCAGATCCTGAAAGCCATCAAGCAGAACGAACCGCGGGCGGTCTCGCTGGGTTACAACGTGGATCGCTACAAGATCCTGGCCTTTGTGATCTCCGCCGCGCTGGCGGGCCTGGCCGGCTCCATGAAATCCGTGGTGTTCCAGCTGGCGTCTCTCAATGATGCCCACTGGCATATGTCGGGCGAGGTCATCCTGATGACCCTGGTGGGCGGCATGGGTACGCTGCTTGGGCCGGTGGTGGGTGCCACCTTTGTGGTGAACATTGAATACCAGCTGTCCCAGGGGCCGCTGCGCGACTGGGTAGACCCGATCCTCGGCGGCATCTTTGTGCTGACGGTACTGGCCTTCCGCAGCGGGATTGTGGGCGAGCTGCAGAAATTCATGCGCAAGAACCTGGGATGAGTTACGGGGGCGGCAGCCCCCAGTCCTGTTCGGCCAACGCCTGCGCGATAGCGCGGTAGCCCTTGTCGCTCGGGTGGTAGCCGTCCCGGGCGAGCAGGGCAGGGTCTGACACTGTGGGGTAACCCAGATACCGGAAATCTTCCGGGTTCCTTGCCGCAAGCACCTGATACACCCTGTCCAACTGCCGCGCCCGCCATCCCATAACCTGGCGCAGGGGTGCCGGCAAGGCCGAGAATTTGTCCATGGGCGGCACGCTGAGCAACGTAATGGGCGCCTGATACCGGGTTGCCAGGGTTTCGCGGAGCTGAATCAGTTGCCGGCGAAACCGGAACCGTGGAGTGAAACCGGTAGTGTCGTTTACCCCCATGCTCAGTAATACTGCATCTGCCGGTGGCAAGTCGGCGGAGCCCAGCGCATCAAGCAGCGCACCCAGCCGAATACCATTCACCCCAAAGGTAGACCAGCCAATACAGAGCCCGGTGCGTTGATGTAACTGCAACGCCAACTGGCTTGCCAGACCCTGGGCGTGGCTTTCAACCCCCACGCCCGCCGCAGTGGACTCGCCCAGCACCAGCAACCGAAAAAGGGGCTCTCCCTCCCCGTACTGGCCTGCGCAATCCCCAGTGGCCTCTGGCAGCCGTGGCGTCACCCGCCGGGTGCGCTTGCCCTGATAGAGCAACACCGGAAACAGCAAAGCCGTAGTCAGCCAGAAAGGCGCGTGCATAAAGGAGTCTCTTTCAGCGAGGGTAAAGCCCAAGTATTGCAGGATTCCCCCATGCCAAACCAGCCAGAAACAACATAAAGCCCGGAGTTATACGAACGCGTTCGCAAAACTCCGGGCAGGTACCGGGAAATGTTGCTAACCTTCTGATAAGTTTGAAAAGGAATATCGGGGCGTGCGGAGTTATACGCCCCCAATCTGGAGCAGGGGTGGCTCAAACACGG
>NZ_RBJB01000010.1 GCF_003634635.1 Marinobacter nauticus
GGTTGACAGGGCAGCGGAACGATGTAGAATACGCGGCCTTGATTGAGCAACAGCTCAAACGCTCTTTAAAAAGTTAACCAAGTAATTCGTGTGGGCGCTGGCCGAGGTATTTCGGACATGAAATATCAGGACAGTGACTCGTCGAAATTGAGTTTTGTCTTGAGCAAGAATTAAGAACTTTCGAGTTCTTGTATGATTTAAACTGAAGAGTTTGATCATGGCTCAGATTGAACGCTGGCGGCAGGCTTAACACATGCAAGTCGAGCGGTAACAGGGGTAGCTTGCTACCCGCTGACGAGCGGCGGACGGGTGAGTAATGCTTAGGAATCTGCCCAGTAGTGGGGGATAGCCCGGGGAAACCCGGATTAATACCGCATACGTCCTACGGGAGAAAGCAGGGGATCTTCGGACCTTGCGCTATTGGATGAGCCTAAGTCGGATTAGCTAGTTGGTGGGGTAAAGGCCTACCAAGGCGACGATCCGTAGCTGGTCTGAGAGGATGATCAGCCACATCGGGACTGAGACACGGCCCGAACTCCTACGGGAGGCAGCAGTGGGGAATATTGGACAATGGGGGCAACCCTGATCCAGCCATGCCGCGTGTGTGAAGAAGGCTTTCGGGTTGTAAAGCACTTTCAGTAGGGAGGAAAACCTTATGGCTAATACCCATGAGGCTTGACGTTACCTACAGAAGAAGCACCGGCTAACTCCGTGCCAGCAGCCGCGGTAATACGGAGGGTGCAAGCGTTAATCGGAATTACTGGGCGTAAAGCGCGCGTAGGTGGTTTGGTAAGCGAGATGTGAAAGCCCCGGGCTTAACCTGGGAACGGCATTTCGAACTGTCAGACTAGAGTGTGGTAGAGGGTAGTGGAATTTCCTGTGTAGCGGTGAAATGCGTAGATATAGGAAGGAACACCAGTGGCGAAGGCGGCTACCTGGACCAACACTGACACTGAGGTGCGAAAGCGTGGGGAGCAAACAGGATTAGATACCCTGGTAGTCCACGCCGTAAACGATGTCAACTAGCCGTTGGGACTCTTGAAGTCTTAGTGGCGCAGCTAACGCACTAAGTTGACCGCCTGGGGAGTACGGCCGCAAGGTTAAAACTCAAATGAATTGACGGGGGCCCGCACAAGCGGTGGAGCATGTGGTTTAATTCGACGCAACGCGAAGAACCTTACCTGGCCTTGACATCCAGAGAACTTTCCAGAGATGGATTGGTGCCTTCGGGAACTCTGAGACAGGTGCTGCATGGCCGTCGTCAGCTCGTGTCGTGAGATGTTGGGTTAAGTCCCGTAACGAGCGCAACCCCTATCCCTGGTTGCTAGCAGGTAATGCTGAGAACTCCAGGGAGACTGCCGGTGACAAACCGGAGGAAGGTGGGGATGACGTCAGGTCATCATGGCCCTTACGGCCAGGGCTACACACGTGCTACAATGGCGCGTACAGAGGGCTGCCAACTCGCGAGAGTGAGCCAATCCCTTAAAACGCGTCGTAGTCCGGATCGGAGTCTGCAACTCGACTCCGTGAAGTCGGAATCGCTAGTAATCGCGAATCAGAATGTCGCGGTGAATACGTTCCCGGGCCTTGTACACACCGCCCGTCACACCATGGGAGTGGATTGCACCAGAAGTAGTTAGTCTAACCTTCGGGAGGACGATTACCACGGTGTGGTTCATGACTGGGGTGAAGTCGTAACAAGGTAGCCGTAGGGGAACCTGCGGCTGGATCACCTCCTTAAACGAAGCCGAATGCTTCGGTCAGAGTCCACACGAATTACTTGGTTGGCTAATAAAGAGAGCAGATGGGTCGTTGCAGGCCCGTGTTTTGGGTCTGTAGCTCAGGTGGTTAGAGCGCACCCCTGATAAGGGTGAGGTCGGTGGTTCAAGTCCACCCAGACCCACCAGAATTGTTCAGCTCGTCGTTGTCGAAGTACTTGCATAGCAGGCTATGCGGCGCACTTCGACGCCTAGATCTGATCAATTCTTGTAGATAGCTTCTTGGGGCTATAGCTCAGCTGGGAGAGCGCCTGCCTTGCACGCAGGAGGTCGGCAGTTCGATCCTGCCTAGCTCCACCAAACTTTACTGACTAACTTCGGTTAGCAGTGTGCAGAAACAAGTGTTTCAACTTGATGAAAGTTCGAAGCCCTTCTTTCTGATCACTGGGTCAGATTTGCTCTTTAACAAATTGGACGAGATAGAACACGAATATTTTTCTCTCATTATCTCCGAGAGAAAATGTTCAAAGTGATAGCGATTTCAAGCGTTATCCGGTGTTGTCGTTGAAGTGGTTGTTCTATTGCTTCAAGTGACTGTCTCGAAGATGCCTCGGAATCAGGCTTGCCTGGTGAAGAGTGTGGATTCGTGATCAGTTGTCTTGGGGTTATATAGTCAAGCAACTAAGCGCATACGGTGGATGCCTTGGCAGTCAGAGGCGATGAAAGACGTGGAAGCCTGCGATAAGGTTCGGGGAGCTGGCAAACGAGCTGTGATCCGGACATCTCTGAATGGGGAAACCCACCAACCTTCGGGTTGGTATCTTACACTGAATCCATAGGTGTAAGAGGCGAACCAGGGGAACTGAAACATCTAAGTACCCTGAGGAAAAGAAATCAACCGAGATTCCCTAAGTAGCGGCGAGCGAACGGGGACCAGCCCTTAAGCTGAACAACTGGTAGGAGAAGGCTCTGGAAAGTGCCGCCATAGTGGGTGATAGCCCCGTATCCGAAACCTGAGTTCAGTGAAATCGAGTAGGTCGGCGCACGAGAAACGTTGACTGAACATGGGGGGACCATCCTCCAAGGCTAAATACTCCTGACTGACCGATAGTGAACCAGTACCGTGAGGGAAAGGCGAAAAGAACCCCTGTGAGGGGAGTGAAATAGACCCTGAAACCGTATGCGTACAAGCAGTCGGAGCAGACTTGTTCTGTGACGGCGTACCTTTTGTATAATGGGTCAGCGACTTATGTTCAGTGGCGAGGTTAACCGTTTAGGGGAGCCGTAGGGAAACCGAGTCTGAATAGGGCGAATTAGTCGCTGGGCATAGACCCGAAACCGGGCGATCTATCCATGAGCAGGTTGAAGGTGCCGTAACAGGCACTGGAGGACCGAACCCACTGTCGTTGAAAAGCCAGGGGATGACTTGTGGATCGGAGTGAAAGGCTAATCAAGCCCGGAGATAGCTGGTTCTCCCCGAAAGCTATTTAGGTAGCGCCTCGGACGAATACCACAGGGGGTAGAGCACTGTTTGGGCTAGGGGGTCATCTCGACTTACCAACCCCATGCAAACTCCGAATACCTGTGAGTACTATCCGGGAGACACACGGCGGGTGCTAACGTCCGTCGTGAAGAGGGAAACAACCCAGACCGCCAGCTAAGGTCCCAAAGTACCAGTTAAGTGGGAAACGATGTGGGAAGGCTCAGACAGCTAGGAGGTTGGCTTAGAAGCAGCCACCCTTTAAAGAAAGCGTAATAGCTCACTAGTCGAGTCGGCCTGCGCGGAAGATGTAACGGGGCTCAAACTGGTCACCGAAGCTGCGGCTGCATACTTTGTATGCGGGGTAGGGGAGCGTTCTGTAAGCCTGCGAAGGTGTGTTGAGAAGCATGCTGGAGGTATCAGAAGTGCGAATGCTGACATGAGTAACGACAATGCGGGTGAAAAACCCGCACGCCGGAAGACCAAGGGTTCCTGCGCAACGCTAATCGGCGCAGGGTGAGTCGGCCCCTAAGGCGAGACCGAAAGGTGTAGTCGATGGGAAACGGGTTAATATTCCCGTACCTTGGATAGCTGCGATGGAGAGACGGAGAAGGCTAGGTGAGCCGGGCGACGGTTGCCCCGGTTTAAGCATGTAGGGAGTGGACTTAGGCAAATCCGGGTCCACAATCCCGAGACGCGACGACGAGTGCCCAAGGGCGCGAAGTCATTGATGCCCTGCTTCCAGGAAAATCTTCTAAGCTTCAGGCTATTCGAGACCGTACCCCAAACCGACACAGGTGGTCAGGTAGAGAATACCAAGGCGCTTGAGAGAACTCGGGTAAAGGAACTAGGCAAAATGGTGCCGTAACTTCGGGAGAAGGCACGCCGGTGTGTACGTGAAACCCCTGCGGGTGGAGCGGAAGCCGGTCGAAGATACCAGGCCCCTGCGACTGTTTATTAAAAACACAGCACTCTGCAAACACGAAAGTGGACGTATAGGGTGTGACGCCTGCCCGGTGCCGGAAGGTTAATTGATGGGGTTAGCATTCGTGCGAAGCTCTTGATCGAAGCCCCGGTAAACGGCGGCCGTAACTATAACGGTCCTAAGGTAGCGAAATTCCTTGTCGGGTAAGTTCCGACCTGCACGAATGGCGTAACGATGGGGGCGCTGTCTCTACCCGAGACTCAGTGAAATTGAAATCGCCGTGAAGATGCGGTGTATCCGCGGCTAGACGGAAAGACCCCGTGAACCTTTACTATAGCTTCACAGTGAACTTTGAGCATGCTTGTGTAGGATAGCTGGGAGGCTTTGAAACCGGGACGCCAGTTCCGGTGGAGCCAACCTTGAAATACCAGCCTGGCATGTTTGAGGTTCTAACTCTGGCCCCTTATCGGGGTTGAGGACACTGTGTGGTGGGTAGTTTGACTGGGGCGGTCTCCTCCCAAAGCGTAACGGAGGAGCACAAAGGTGGGCTAAGCACGGTCGGACATCGTGCGGTTAGTGTAATGGCACAAGCCCGCTTGACTGCGAGACAGACACGTCGAGCAGGTACGAAAGTAGGTCATAGTGATCCGGTGGTTCTGTATGGAAGGGCCATCGCTCAACGGATAAAAGGTACTCCGGGGATAACAGGCTGATACCGCCCAAGAGTTCACATCGACGGCGGTGTTTGGCACCTCGATGTCGGCTCATCACATCCTGGGGCTGAAGCCGGTCCCAAGGGTATGGCTGTTCGCCATTTAAAGTGGTACGCGAGCTGGGTTTAGAACGTCGTGAGACAGTTCGGTCCCTATCTGCCGTGGACGTTGGAGATTTGAGGAAAGCTGCTCCTAGTACGAGAGGACCGGAGTGGACGAACCTCTGGTGTTCGGGTTGTCACGCCAGTGGCATTGCCCGGTAGCTATGTTCGGACAGGATAACCGCTGAAAGCATCTAAGCGGGAAGCCCCTTCCAAGATGAGATCTCCCCGAGGCCTCGAGCCTCCTGAAGAGCCGTTCAAGACCAGGACGTTGATAGGTCGGGTGTGTAAGCGCTGCGAGGCGTTGAGCTAACCGATACTAATTGCTCGTGCGGCTTGACTATATAACACCCAAGACAATTGCGGATAACGCAGAAATCAATATCACGTTCCATCTCGTCCCCCAGTGATCAACCGTTTTGCCTGACGACCATAGCGGTCTGGAACCACCTGATCCCATCCCGAACTCAGAAGTGAAACAGACCTGCGCCGATGGTAGTGTGGCGTTGCCCATGTGAGAGTAGGTCATCGTCAGGC
>NZ_RBJB01000001.1 GCF_003634635.1 Marinobacter nauticus
TAACACTGAAGCATTTAATGGTCGTGCGCAGCATGGCCTTTAAATGTGGGTTGGACTAAGCCGCTGCCACCAATGCCAGCACACAATGTATAAGGGTAAAGTAAATTTTGAACGGATACCGGGATGGCGGTTCAGGCCCGCAAAGGTACTCTGCAGAAGTGCTTATCGTCCTGATGGTCCCCATAAAATGCCTCATCCCTGGGTGGTTTGGATCAGCCTACCCCCCTGTCTCTTTCATTGCCAGCCTCAGCCCGAGTCGAAGCCCAGCTCCTCAGGAACTGTAGCGCTCACGGGAAGCCGCCAGGGAAAGCGGCTAACCCGTCACTCTACCCACGGTTTTAAACCGGGGAATCTGCCGAACCATATAAACCACACCATCCTCGCATCGAGGGCACGGCCAGCTGCGTTGGGACTCCGAGCCATTCTTGACTTCAACATCGACCTCGGGTGGCTTTTGAAGGGCCTGACGAATGGCCGTCAGCTTGCGACGTCGGGTTCGGTTACTCAGATAACCAAAGTGACGAATCCGCATAAAGCCCTTGGGCAGGATATGCATGAGGAACCGTCGAACAAATTCCGCCCCTTCCAGTTGCAGGCTCTTCTGGCGCCCTCCTTCCCGGTAGTCCACATAGCGGATCATGATTCGGCCGCCGTCCTGTGACAACAAACGACCGTCACTGATAGCAATCCGGTGGGTGTAGCGAGCCAGGTAATCCACCACCGTCTCCGCCTGATTCAGACAAGGGCGGGCGTAAACCACCCAATCCTGCTGCATCACTTTTTTGAGTACGTCGTCGATGGCTTGAGGCTCCGTGAGTCTGTGCAATTCGCCGGTTCTGACCGATCGTCTGAGGGACGATACCATGCGGCCGCGAAAGCGGCGGGACAAGGCCCTGACGGGGAACAGATATTGATGTTTAGCCTCATGCCATTCTCCGGCCTCTGTGAGCACCCCGCCCGGAATCAGGCAATGCACGTGAACGTGGCGACTCAGATTCTGCCCCCAGGTATGGAGCGCGGCTGTCATGCCCAACTCACCCTGCAAGTGTTTGGTTGTATGGCCAAACTGACTGAGCGTATTCCAAACTGACTCAAACAGGCGACGGTAAACCACTTCCGGGTGCACCTGAACCCAGCCATTCAGGGCGTGGGGCACGGTGAACACCAGGTGGAAGTAGGGTACCGGCAGTAGCGATCGACGCTGGCGCTCACACCACTGTTGGCTAGCCCGACTCTGGCATTGCGGACAATGCCGGTCCCGGCAACCGTAGTAATGCACGGTTCGTGCTTTGCAGTGATCACAACGCATTTCCATACCGCCCATCCGGGCTGTGCGGCAATCCATCAGTCGGCTGCACACCTTGCGACGGTGGCGGTCCAATGAGTCGGTCGAGAGGAACTGGGTCAGTGCCGACTGGACCGTAACTGAACCGGCCATCACGCACCCCCCAGATCCGCGATCAAGTCCGCAGGCGAACGGTTTTGTGAGGATATTCCCGGCAACCAGTGCAGGTAGCGCTCCGTGGTGCGCAGATCACTGTGCCCAAGATATTTCTGTAACTCGTTGAGCGGTACACCATGTTCCAGCTGATGGGTCGCATAGGCGTGGCGCAGTGCGTGTATCCCTCCGCGTCTTTGCACGCCGCTGAGGCGCTTGGCGTGACGATAAACCTTCTGGGCCGTGGTGGCGGTCAGGTGCTGACCAACCAGTACTTCACTCGGAAACAGCCAGAGTACGGGGCGGCCAAGGCACCAATACGCTCGCAATACATCGAGTAGCACGTCAGTCAGGGGCACCATGCGATCCTTACCGCCCTTGCCCTGATGGATGTGAAGCAGGTGGCGCTCCCCGTCGATGTTCTTCACTTGCAATGACACGGCTTCACTCACTCGCAAGCCGCAGCCATACGTGATCAACAGCAAGGCCCGATGCTTGGGGTTCTTGGTGGCTCCCACTATCCTTGCAACGTCCTGACGAGTCAGTAACTCAGGAATGCGCTGTGGTCGCTTGGGCAGCACCAGGTTCACGTCGAAGTCTGCCCAATGCAGCACCTGCAGATACAAAAACCGAATGCCATGCAGGTAAAGCCGACAACTGGCCGGCGCCAGGGAACGTTCCTGGACGAGGTAATTAAAGTAGGTCTGCAGATCCCCGACCTCCAACTGGTCCGGGGATCGACGATAATATCGAGCCAGATCCGCGACTACATAGAGATAACTTTTTTGGGTCTGCGGGGAAAAACCATGCTGACGCATGGTCTGGATCATAGCCTGACGTAAGGGGGTCATGGCGGCATCTCCTCTTTGAAAAGCCCACTTGGGCCATTCAAAAGTATCCTCCAATCACCTCCATTCCGGGGAGATTCTCAGTATCACCGCTACCGCGGAGCGGTTTAGTTCAACAGCTAATTATACGAACCCGTTCGTATAACACGCATTCGTATAACTCCAAAAATCGCGGCCCGAACAAACCCCAGCTTCACTAATAAAATCAGCAAATTACCTGAACCCACCACGGCTACCGCCGGAGTTATACGCCCGTGTTTGAGCCACCCCTGCTCCAGATTGGGGGCGTATAACTCCGCACGCCCCGATATTCCTTTTCAAACTTATCAGAAGGTTAGCAACATTTC